>NZ_JBFAKP010000001.1:0-1302482 GCF_040655795.1 Nonomuraea sp. NPDC050310
AGTCGATGTCCCCGCGCGCATCGGCTTGGGCCTGCATCGCCTGCAGCATCGCCGTGCATGTGCCGTCCAGCGCCCAGCGCCGGAACCGGGTGTACGGGCTCTGCCAGGACCCGTATCGGGGCGGGACATCACGCCAGGCCACCCCGGTACGGATCTTCCACACGATCCCGTTCAGCACCCGCCGGTCATCCTCGCGCGGACGTCCTAACCGCGCTGCGGGGAGATGCGGCCGCAGCCGCTCCCACTCTTCATCACTGAGCTCATGACGCCGGATCACCTCACGATGATCCACCATCTAGATCACCTTTGAAGACAGGCCCTAGGCCTCCTAGCCACCGCCGGCCCCCAGACCTCCTACGAACTCCAACGCAACGTCGAACTCTCCGTCGAGTTCTTCTGGCAGGTCCCCCGCTCACAGCTCTACGCCGAACCCCAGCGCCTGGCCACCCTCGGCCTGGTCACCGCAACGCAGGAGGAAACCGGCCGCCGCCGCCGCACCTTCGCGATCACCGACGAAGGCCGCACCGCCCTGGTCCACTGGCTGGGCCAACCACCCGAACCATCCCAACCACGCGACCCCGCCATGCTCAAGCTCTTCTTCATGGACGCCGCCCCCGAGCTGATCGAACCCCTAGCCCGCCGCCGCACCGCCGAACTCGCCGCCACCGCCCGCTTCCTCGACCACCCCGGCCTGGGCGGCGACCAGCCCAGCCACCGCCGCGTCCTCACCTGGGGCCGAGCCACCGTCCGCGCCAACCTCGCCTTCTGGCAATCCGTCCTGGACGACCTCTCCGCCCCCAACGACCCCTTGCCCTAGCAACGCCCGCGACGACCAGGCCACCGACGCCCACGACGTCCAAGAGCCCCGACGCCCGCCACGACCGGGAGTTGCGCGCCCCTGACGACCTCTCCTCCCACAACACCCGGGACGACCGCGCTCCCGACGCCCCTTTCGCCCGCACGCCCCCGACAACCTGGGCCCCGAGACACCCAAAGGCCCCGCCGACCGAGAAGGACACCCATGACCGCCTGGATTCGCCGCCACCCCTTAGTCGCCTTCTTATCCCTGGCCTACCTGGGCTCCTGGATCGGCTGGAGCCCCTGGTGGCTCTCGGCGAGCGGCCTGGCCGCCCTGCCGTACCAACTCCCCCTCCCAGCCATCGCAGCGATCAACCAACTAGGCCTGTTCGCCGGCCCCTTCGCCGCGGCCCTCCTCGTCACCCACCTGACCGCCGGCCCCGCCGGCCGCCGAGCCCTCCTCCGCCGACTGGTCCACTGGCGAGCCCACCCCGGCTGGTACGCCCTAGCCCTCCTCGCCATCCCAGTCGCAACCGCCCTCGGCTACCTCCTGACCACCCCCACTGCCCCCCACCGCAGCCGCCGCCCTCCTACCGATCACCTACGCCACCTACCTCATCGGCGGCCCCATCCAGGAAGAACCCGGCTGGCGCGGCGTCGCCCTCCCGCACCTCCAGCGCCGCCTCCACCCCCTCCCGGCCGCCCTCCTCCTCGGCGTCGTCCACTGCTTCTGGCACGCCCTCCTGTTCCTGATCCGCGAATGGGACACCGCTCGCAGCGACCCCGGCCAACTCCTCGCCTACCTGGTGCTCACCGTCTCCCTGTCCGTGGTGCTGTCGTGGCTCACCAACGGCTCCGGCGGCAGCCTGCTCCTCGCGATCCTCGGCCACAACAGCGTGAACTGGGCCCTCTTCGCAGTAGCCACCCTCACCGGCCACCCCGTCGCAACCACCTGGCCGGCCGCCCTGGGCCTCACCCTGCTAGCCGTGGTAGCCGCCCGTTTCCTTCCAGGTACGGCAAGCGCTACTTCCACAGATAGTCGTAGCGAGACGAAGCAGGCGTGACGAAGACCTCACCGTCCCGCACCTGCCACTCCTCCTGCCCGCCCGCCTCGTGAAACGCGAAGAACAGGCCACACACCCGATCCCCGTCCGCATCCACGGCCGGCAACGCCGCGATCTCCCGCAGCGGACCGAGGACCTCACCGGCATCCCGAACGCCGCGGGCATAACAAACTGCGTCCAGCCACCCACCTTCAGGAAAAGCCCACCCCTTGGTTTCCCCCCGCCGAATGATGCGCTCAGCCGCGGCCCGCTGCCCGTAGAACTCCAGCCACCCGCGCACATAGATCCAGGCACCCATGCCCCCGACCCTTTCAGCCCAGCAACGGCTCCCATGGCCACTTGATACCTTCGCTCGCTAGATCCGCAGACCGGGAGAACGGCAAGAAATGATCAGCTACACGGACGACATGAGCACCCTCGAAGCCAGCCAGTTGCGCGGCTTCTTCGTCGGCTGGCCCGCACCACCCTCGCCGGAGCAGCACCTCGCCGTATTGCGGGGAAGCTACTACGCCGTCGTAGCCATGGAGGGCGACGGCCGCGCCGTCGGCTTCATCAACATGATCAGCGACGGCGTGCTGACGGCCTTCATCCCCTGGCTCGAGGTCCTCCCGGAACACCAGGGCCAGGGCATTGGCCGCGAGCTGGTGAGCCGGGCACTGAAGGCCGCCGAGAGCTTCTATTCGGTCGACCTCCTGTGCGACCCGCAGCTCCAGCCGTACTACGAGAAGCTCGGCATGCGCCCCGTTCCAGGCATGGGCCTGCGTAACTGGTCGGCCCTTCGAGGCTGATCCGGTCCTTCGCCACGTCCAGCCGCCTGCCGTCCTGCTCTATGAGCCGGACGCAGGTCCGTGCCACACCCGGTTCAGGTGCCATATCCCGCTTCCCAGCAAGCGTGGGACTCCAGGCGCAGGATCCCTCGCTCGGCGATCAGAGCTCCACCAAATGAGGAGCTGGTCATGGCGACCAGACAGCAAGAACCGCAGACCGCCCCTTGAGGACTCGCCTTGGCGGAGCGTTTCGGGCCCGACGGCGTCCGGTTGGTGGTCTGGTTCGATTGATGGATCGAGAACGCCATGGGCGTGCGTCTGGGGTGGCTGACCTGCGTTGGGAAGACGTGAGGTCCCTGTTTGATCTCAAGACGACGGCGCCTTGCCGGACGTGGTCATCGAGAGAACGACTGTGGACGACTGGCAGACGCTGATTGACCTCGTTCGGACTCGAGGCTGGCGGCATGCATACTCGCTCAGCGGTAAACCGAAAAGGCTTCCCGCGGCTGCCGAAATGGTGGCGGCTGCGGCCGAGGGCAAAGCGTCGGAACTGAGAGTTTGGCCCGTTCCCGACGTGCTGGCAATCTTCAGGGTTTATCGAGCAGTCTCCATCGATTTCGACGTTGATCTGCGGGAGTTGCAGGGTCAGGAGCGTCTGGACATCCTGGTGGCGTTCCTCAAGGCAATCGGGCGCGCCCTTGGGAAGTCGGTGTTGATGACGCCGGAGGGCTGCGGGAGGCCTGATCTGGGTTTCGACGTCGCGGCGGATCGAGCGGTGCGTATGAGCGATCCAAGGGGCTAGATGGTCAGCGAGGACGACGCAAGGATGACGATGGCCTTCTTCCACGGCGGCCCTGACCCAAGCGTCCAACGATCCGAGCAAGTGCGAAGGACGGGAGTATGCACACCCCAAGCAGTGAGCGGGTGGGCCGTGGAAACAACCCGCGCCGCCAGCGCCGGGGATGAATGGATCTTGGCTCGTAGAGGCGTCGGCCTGCGACGGAGGCCGGTCGTGAGTGACGGCGGTTGACCTCTCATAACTCCGGCTGATGGCGCGACGATCTCAATGTGGAGCAAGGCTTCATTCTGTCGGTGGTCTGCTCTACGGTGTGCCGTTACGACGTTCTCCGTTGTGATCGGAGTGGTGAGCATGGGGTTGACGACTCCCTCGGAACCGTTCGACGTAGCGGCTTTCTTTCCTGAGCTGGCAGGGCAACGCAGGACTGCAGTTCGTCTGCATCCGCGTCGAGGAAAGCCTGCTATCACGGACAGCTCGATCGGAGGGCCGTTGTTGTGGCCTGCGGCTGAACCGTGGCCTGTCTGCCCCGTCCCCCAGACTCATGACCCTTCAGAAGGATGGGACCCGCTTCCGCTCGTTTCCGTCATGCAGCTCTTCGCTCGAGATGTTCCCGAGCTGCCCTTCCCGGGTGACGCCGACGCCCTTCAAGTTCTGTGGTGCCCGCTCGATCATGAGCCGTACTTCCAGCCGCACCCGATCGTGCGCTGGCGGAGGGCGGAAACGGTCGGTAATCCTCTCGTCGATGCCCCCGCGCCGGATTCAGACAGCGACGCCTCCTACCTCCCTACGGCTTGCGTGCTATCGCCGGAGCGTGTGCAGGAGTACCCCGCGGGCTGGGAACTCCCCGCTGACCTCGCAAAGCGGATCTGGGCCTGGGAGGACGAATCTCCCAACTCTGACGGCTGGAGCTACTTCTCGCACCTCTCGAGCGCTCCAGGCAGCAAGGTCGGGGGTTGGGTGTCCTGGATCCAAGATCCTGCGCACGTCGAATGCGGTGAAGGTCATGAGATGGCGCATCTGCTGACGATTGCTACTCAGGAGTTCGACATCGAAAGCGGGAAGCGCTGGGCTCCCCTCGAAGAGCGTGCTCTGCTCGCTCCACGCGCTCCGCTGGAGCTACAGGAGCCCACGGGTCTCATGATCCAGGACGCTGGATCGCTCTACCTGTTCGTCTGCCTGGAATGCCCGGAGCGCCCCGTGGACTCTCTCAGCCAAGGGTCATAAACGTGGCCCGGCGACGCGCATACTGCCGTCTGTCCGCGCCTGTCTGATCTGTGGTCAGCCACCCCTGAAGGGAAGCGGGCCACAGCCCGGGTCCCGCTTGGCTTTGCTCGAGGCGATGGAAGGCGGGGCGACCACGCTTCCACCTAAGCCACCGTGTACTCCCTGCCGGATGCGGTCATCAAACAACGACGGTTCGATGACCGGCCGGCGCTGATGATGTCGTTCCGGCTCAAGGCTGACACCCGGGGTCATGGGGATAAGGTGGAGTGCCCACCGGACGAAAGACCGTGGCGCCGTGGCCCCGTTCCGCTCGCCTTGTCTCGGGACGATGGCGGACGGGGTGATCAGGCTTCCACCTCAGCCGTTGACGGGCCCCTCGGTCAGGCTCGGCGAGCCTCTCGGAGCCGGAGTGCCCCCGCCGGAGGCGTCTCCTCCCACGTCTCTCTGAGCAGTTCGTACTCCACTACTTCCTGCTCTGAGCCGGGAATCTCGGGCTGGTCGATCTGGAACGTGCGCACGTACTGGAGCCCTGCCTTCTCCATCACCCGGCGCGATCCGATGTTGGCTGCCAGGGCCTCCGCGTATACACGACGGGCTTCCAGCTCGGTGAAAGCCTTCGTGATCAGCGCAACCGATCCTTCGGTGGCATAGCCCTTCCCCCAAGCGATCTTGCGCAACCGGTAACCCAGCTCCGGTTCATCCTCGGGCTCACCATGCTTGGCACGCAGGAGAAACCAGCCTAGGAAGTCCCCGGTTGATTTCTCGATCGCGGCGAAGAACCCTTGGTCGCCGGTGTAGCTCAAGATGCGGGGGAGGATCTCGCCGACGATCTTTTCTCGTGATGTCGGAACACCTCCGCTCAGATGGCGCATGACCTCGGGATCACTGTCCAGCTCCACCAGATTGTCAACGTCGTCTGCGGTGATGCGGCGCAGCAGCAACCGCTCGGTCTCAATGTGATTTAGCACTGCGTCACCCTATCCGTATGTCTGACGCCTCTTACCTGCGGATACTGGATGGAAGGGTGCCCCTTGTACGGACCTCACGGGCGAAGATCCGGGAGATGGAGGGGTGGGCCGGTGCGCGAAGCTCCTTACCCTTTCTGGGATCTCGGGACCAATGGTCGGGGACGACCCCAACGCCCTCGTCTTCCCAGCAGCCAAGGGCGGCCCCATGCGGCGAAGTGGATTCAACCGAGCGCCCGTCTGGCCGGAAGCCGTCCGGGCCATCGGCGTCCCGAATCTCCACTTCCATGATCTCCGTCACACCGGCAACATGTTCGCCGCCGCTTCGGGAGTGGGCCTCAAGGACCTGATGGCCAGGATGGGGCACGACAACATCCGCGCCGCGATGATCTACCAGCACGCCGTTCGCGGGGTAGACCAGGCGATCACGGACGCGATCGACCGCCACATCGCCGGCCCCGACCAGGAAGACCCGCCCACGATCCCGATTGCACGGAAGATCACCCGGCCCCAGGAACAACGAAAGCCCAGTCTCAGGATCATCGCCCTGAGCTGGGCTTTCAACATGAGAGCGGGTGACGGGAATCGAACCCGCGCTGTCAGCTTGGGAACCGGCTACTGATCTTGGTGCTCTGAGCTGGGAGACGGGGGTCCTCGTCAGAGCGTGACGAGTGACCGTGAGTGACCCTGAATGACCTCGACTTACCGTCCGTTCTGGCACGCATCTGGCACGACGATCAGCTCTCCGACTTGGGGCTTGAGCCCGCCGCACGCACCCCGCCCGCCTGATCATCCCGTCTGCCGTCGTCCCGCCCGAAGGGGAAGCGGGCCAGGGCCATGGGGTCAAGGTGGAGCGCCCCACCGGACGAACGACCTTGGCCCCATGTCCCTGGTCTGCTCGGCTTTGCCCGGGGCGACGGTGGGCGGGATGATCAGGCTTCCATCTCAGCCACGACGGACCTCACCCCCGACGCGGGACCATCCCGGAGCCGGAGTACCCCCGCCGGAGGCATCCGATTTGAAGACAGATCTGTCGTACCTGGCTGCTACTCTGCGACCCGTGATCGACCCACTTCGGGGGATGATTCCATGACATGGCAAAGGCTTTCGGTTCGGATCGGGAATGCTGCCGTCGATGCACCTCATGAGGGCGTCCCAGCGCACCTTGCATTCCCTCTCACACACTGGCTCCAGGGAGAGTTCGGCTATCGGGGCAGGGGCGGCATGCGGACTGCGCTCATGCTGGACGTCGCCATGGCCGCCCGGGTGTCGCTTCGGGCGGGGAATGGTGGCCATCTCGACGGCGTAAAGATCCAATCGCAGATTCTCGCTGCCTGCTCAGGCGACCAAGAGGTCTTCCTGGACGTAGTAGACGCCACGCTTCGTCTCTCCCCCTCCAATGGTTCTGCGCAAGATCTCCGCGATGCCTTGGAGTTGGCGGGTTCGGCATGGACCGTGGCCGATCACAACCGTGCATTGCAACGGCGGGTCAACGAGACCGCTCGGCTTGCTGCCCAGGCCGCAATGTCTCCTAACGATCTTGCTAGCGAGGAGCTCCGGGAAGCGTGGGCCGCCGCCTATGACCGTTCCCCCAACCCTTCTGACGCCTGGGATCACTCAATCAAGGCCGTGGAGGCAGTTCTCATTCCACTCGTAGTGCCAAATCAGAATCAACCACAATTCGGACACGCGCTTGGCCAGCTCAAGGGGCAAGGCGGCGCTTGGCGTTTCGAGATCCCTGGCCCCCAGCAGGGCCATGAGGTTGAGCCGCTGGTAGAGATTCTGAAGCTCCTGTGGCCCAACCCTGATCGTCACGCGAACGGTCAAGGACGACCCCCGCTCCTTGAAGAGGCTCAGGCCGTGGTGCACCTTGCAGTAACGGTCGTGCAGTGGATTCGAGCGGGTGCGCTAAGGAAGCGCTAACGCCGATTGCGGCCCGCCACTCGGGCCGCGAGGCGGCGCGCAGCGCCGCCCTTGATCCCTATGAGCTCAATTCGGCAATGCAACGCCTAGTCTGCGCGCGCCTTCATGACCGCCTTGACGAACTCGACACGGCCTCGAATCTGGACGGCGAAAGCCTCTGCCGTCGCGGTGGCGAGCGGCTCGTTGTACACGATGCCCTCGTCGGTGACCTTGGTAGTCACGAACCAACCGGCCTGATAGATGTTCTCGCCAATGAAACGCTTGACCATTTCCTGGTAGCGCTCATTGTAGGACATCCCTTTAAATTCCGGATCGGTAGGGAATAGGGCCTTCGTTGAACGGTTCTTCTGCTCCGTCTCGGCGGTCTCTTGCAGGACGAACACATAGCCCAACCACGGAGGAACCTCACCGTAGGGCTGGTTCTTGGTCTGCGCTGCGTGCGTGTCGGCCGCCGTCCCAAGCGCTTCCTCGAACCGGTTGTTGATGTTCTTTCCGACACTGCCCACTTGTGATTTGAACTCGATAGCTGCCACTAGGATGTCTCCCAGGACGACCGCCAGATCCCATTGCTTGCGAACTCTGAAGTATCCCGGCAAATACGGCTGACCCGTTTTGATGCATTCGGCTGGAATGTCTGCGTTGAGGAATTCCTGCACAACGATCCGCTCGATACCGCCCATGTGACCGTTGGCCCGTGCTGCTCCGCCTGACTTGCCCTCGTCCTCAAGCATCGCTCGCTGCGCTTCGCGTGTAGACCAGAACGATTCGATAGCTCGGCGAACTTCGTCCTTGTGCACCTCTGGTGCTCCCCTCGACCCTTCACATCAGGCCCCGAATCTGATCAAGGGTACGTCATGATCTCTGCCCGCGTGGGATGCAAAGTCCGAGCATGCGGGCCGTCCCCTACTCCCACTCCCCGTAAGGTGGCGCTTGTGGAAACGCTCGCCCTCGACTTCAACCTTGTCCCTCGCGGCTCGCTGGACGAGATCCCCGACGAGGCCGTGGAGCATGGTGAGGTCTTCACTCGCCGGTGGATCGTCGAGATGATCCTTGACCTCCTCGACTACCGTTCCGACCATGACCTGACCGCGGTCCAGCTCATGGAGCCTGCTTGTGGTGGCGGGGCGTTCCTGGAGGTCATCGCGCAGCGAGTGAGCGAGTCGTGCAGGAAGCACGACCGTAACATCGTCGAGGCCCTGCACTCCGTGTCAGCCTTCGACCTCCTCCCTCGTAACGTCATGGCCGCTCGGTCTCGTGTGGAGCGCGTTTTGACGGACACTGGCTGGACACCAGACGAAGCCGCCAAGGTGGCTGAAGCGTGGATTCGCCGCGGCGACTATCTCCTTGAGCAAGGACCTCGACCCGCCATAGATGTGGTGGTGGGCAACCCGCCCTACATTCGGTTGGAGGACGTACCCGACAACCGGACGAACCTGTATCGCTCCCTCTGGCCGACCATGGTCGGGAGGGCTGACATCTACATCGGGTTCTTCGAGGCGGGCCTCCGGTCTCTTCGGCCCGGCGGTCGACTCGGCTTCATCTGTGCCGACCGTTGGATGCGCAACCAGTACGGTCGGGAGCTCCGCAAGCTGGTCAGCGACGGCTACGCCCTCGATGCCTGCGTGACGATGCATGACGTGGACGCCTTCGAGGAACAAGTTGCCGCCTACCCCGCCGTAACCATTCTTCGGCGGGGCGAACAAGGTCCGGCTGTGGTCGCTGACACCAAGCGAGAGTTCGACGAGAGCGCCGCCCGGGAACTGGTTGGTTGGGCGTGCGGCGATGCCGAGGGCGCCAAGAGCTCCGCATCGTATGAGGCGGCGCGGATGCCTCATTGGTTCTCAGGTGACGATCTATGGCCAACTGGATCTCCTGCTCGGCTTGCCGCTCTGGAAGACCTGACGGAGCGTTTCACCGTCCTTGGAGACAAGCAATCAGGCGTTCGGGTGGGCATCGGGATCGCCACCGGGGCCGACAAGGTGTTCATCACCAATGAATCGGATCTGGTCGAGAGCGAGCGGCTCCTTCCGCTCGCAATGGTCCGAGACACAACGAGCGGCACCCTGACCTGGTCGGGAAACTTCCTAGTCAATCCCTGGGACGAGGCGGGACGGCTGGTAGATCTCGACCAGTATCCACGTCTGGCCTCTTGGTTCCGGCAGAACGAGGCGGCGCTGAGTGGCCGATACGTCGCCAAGAAGGCGCCTGACAAGTGGTACAAGACGATCGACAAGGTGGAGCATGGGCTGACGGCGCGGCCCAAACTGCTGTTCCCCGACATGAAGCTCAGCAGTCACCCCGTCCTGGACGAAGGCGGTTTCTACCCGCATCACAACTTGTACTTCATCACGTCTGACGTCTGGGATCTGGAGGTCCTCGGCGGCCTGCTCCTATCCAAGGTGGCCGAAGGATTCGTTGATGCCTACGCGGTGAAGATGCGAGGGAAGACATTGCGCTTCCAGGCCCAGTATCTCCGCCGCATCCCCGTACCACGGCCCGACGAAATCAGCGACGAACTCAAGGATGCTCTCGCGACAGCGTTCCGAGCGCGAGACGTTGAGGCCGCCACAGCGGCGGCGCTCAAGGTGTACGGCCTGCGCGAGTGGCCGAAGTGATGGAGCCCTGCTTAGAGGTCAGGGTGACCGCGTCGTCCCTGGACGAGGCCGAGCGAATCATTTCCGAGGTGATCGCGCGGCGGCTGGCTGCGGCCGTGCAGATCATCTCGCCCATGACGTCGGTCTACTGGTGGAGAAATGAAGTTCATCGGGCGGAAGAGTGGCTTCTTCTCATGAAGACGACGAGTCAGCACTTCGAGGCTCTAGCGGCGTGTGTCCGGGCGCTGCACTCGTACGAGGTGCCGGAGATCATCGGGGTGCCCATCACCGCGGGAACACCTGATTACCTGGAGTGGATCAGGCAGGAGACGTCCCCAGAGTCCGGCGAGTAGCGATCAGGTCGCCGAGTAGTTCGCGGGCGGCCTGGTCCTGCTGACTCGCAAGGGCCTTCTCGATGGTGCCCAGATGCTGGAGGCCCCAAGTCGATTCGGTGCGCTGGGCCGCTTCGAGGGCGCGACGCGCGTAGGAGACGCCTCCGGCACTGTCCCCTATCTGGAACTGCGCCTGTGCCACGTCGGCGTAGATGACGGCAGCCCGCTTGTGGTCGGTGCTCTGGCTGATGGAGTCGAGTGCGGCCTGTCCCGCCTCCGTGACGTGGCGTTCGTCGCCGAACCGTACGTAGGTCGAGAGTTGGAAGGCGGCCATACGACCCGAGTCAAGGAACCGGGTCCACACGCGCTCTCGGTGGGGCTTGGCCCGGTGGAATGCTTCCTCGGCCTGCCGTAGCTGCTCGACGGCCTGGCGGTCGCCGAGTGAGGCGAGTTCCTCGGCTTCGCGGGCAAGGAGCCATGCGCGGGTGGCGTCGTCTCCTTCGGCGGGGAGGAACGCTTGTGCCTGCCGTACAACCTGAATCGCCTCGACGCCCTCGACGGCGTACGACTTGTAGGCGTAGGTGCATGCCTGGATCACCGGATGACCGGCCTCACGGGCGGCCAGGGCGCTCACGCGGTCGAACGATGCCGACTGCGCCGGCTGCTTGAGGTCCCAGGCGATCCACGAGGCCAGGACGGATGCCTCTCCAGCGGTCGCGGCCAGACGGCGGCGAAAGCGCTCGGGCGGGGCGGACTGGAGAAGGTTGCTCAGCTCGTGGAGTGGCTGGTCAGGCCCTGGTAGATGGCGCGGGCGGGGAGGACGAATTCGAGGCGGTGGAATCCGATGGTGCGGGCTTCGAGGTGTTCAACGGTGTCCTCGTCGAGTGCCTGAGGACCGGACAGGGCGCGAGTAAGGCGCTCCCAGGGGTCGGCGATGGAGGCCGCGGCTTCGGCGGTCATGCCTGCGGCGAGCAACAGCATCGTTCGGCGGTCCACGTGTGCATCCAGCCTTCCCACTACCCAGGCCAGCGTGAGGACGTCGACGTCCTCGGGGCTGGGAACAAGTTGTCTGACTTGTTCCACGCTAGGTTCGGGGATCGCGGGGGTTCCATCCCGAGCCGGGATGGGTGTGCGTGGGAGTGGGACGCCTGTGATGACGCGCGGGGCCAAGCCGAGTGTCATGCGGGCGGGGTCGGGCATGCCTAGGCCCTCGGCGACGCGCTCGATGACCTCGAATGAGGTGACCTGGACGGCGCCGTTCATGATTTCGCTGACTTTGCCCTGGCTGAGACCGACCGCTACGCCCCATGCGGGTCTGGCTGATGCCTGCGAACTGCCGGACAAGCCGGAAGACGTGGCCGATATCGCGTTTTGTCAGGGCTGAGACCATCTCGGAGCGACGCCAGAGGGTTTCCGGTACTACGACCGGTTCTGTGGACATCTGCCGCATCACCTTGCGCCCTGAGACTGCCGGTTACTCCACGCTCACGCCTCGGAGTTATCCCGTCAAGGGATATTGCTGATCCGGTAGGGGGATTCCGTCTCGGGATGGGATACGTATGGCCAGGTGAGGACGCTTGTCCTCATGAGCGCCAACGACGAGATTGCCAACGAAGAGTGCCGGGCCTGCCGGGGGAAGGGCTGGCGCTGGATCCGGAAGAGCCGCGCCGATGCACAGCGACGTATTGACGGCGCGGTCATCGACCTGGTGCAGCTCGACTGCTTCGAGTGCGCCGGGGTTGGCATGGTGAGTGCGGCATGACGGCTCTGGCGGCGGGCTGCTTGAGTCCGCATGTTGGCGACGCCGTACCTGATCACATGGTGCTCGTCTGGCGGAAGCCGTACCACGCAGAGGAACGGGTGCGCGTGGTGGCGTGGACGTGCGATTGCCGGTCGCCGGTCTATGAGCTGTGCCACGCGGCGGGACAGATCTTCGTCCGGCGCACCGGTGGCGATGGGGTTCACGAGACTTACCGGTGGTCGTTCCGGGAGGCAGATGCCGTATGGAGGGCGCTTCTCGACGGTCAGGCCCGGTAGGCGGGCGCGGCGGCGTGGTCGACTCCGGGAAGTGTCCCGCGCCGTCGCGTCTCGGGGGTGACAAGCAAGTCTCTCCCGAAGGGGGTTACACAGGCATCATGCGCTGATAGCCTGCTTGGCTAGACAGGCATGTTGAATGTGGGGATCTGATGTCATTTGAATACACGCCCCCGAAGTACGCGCAACTGATCGCGGAACTAGAGCGGCGCATCGACTCCGGGGAGTATCCGCCCGGCTCTCCGCTGCCCAGTGAACACCAGCTCATGGCCGAATTCGGCATGGCACGGCCCACCGTCGTCAAGGCCCTCGGCGTCCTGCGCGATCAAGGCTGGATCGTCACCCACCAAGGCAAGGGCCGCTTCGTCCGGGGCCGTCCGGCCATCCCCACCGGCCAGCAGGTCAGAACGGGGCGCGAACTGCTCGACCGGCGTGAGGTTCAGGTCTCGAGTCGCCTGCTCCACGCGGGCGAGATCGAGGCGCCCAACCGGATCGCGGCCTATCTCGGGCTCGCTCCCAAGTCGCCGGTCGTGCTGCGGCGCTACCTGGTGGAGCACGACAACGAGCCGACCGAGATCTCTTCGACGTGGCTGCCGGTCCAAGTGGCAGAGGGTACGGCTCTCGTCGATGCCGACGAGCTGCGGCAAGGCGTGCGGCGCTATGTGGAGGCTGCGGCCGGCGCGGCCCTCGACCACATCATTGAGCACATCACCGCTCGCAACCCCACCAAGGAAGAGTCTGGCTTGCTCGGCGTCAAGGGCTCCGCCGCGCTGCTCACTGTCTACGCCGTGGCCTGTGATGCGACCGGAAAACCTTGGGTCGTCGTCGAGTCGGTACTTCCCGGCGATCGTCACGAACTGGAAGACGCCTACCCCATTCGATAAGGACAGTAGTCGCTATCAACGGGGTGGAACGGGGAGGACGGTCGGGTCAGGGTGACCATCCCAGACCACCTCGATTTCGTCCGGCACGGAGTGGGCCAAGGAGCCCACCATGTAGAAGCTCACCGATGCCCCAGGGCGGATAGCCGCGTTTTCCGGCCGGTGCATAACAACCTTATCGATGCCATCACCTTGCACAGCGACGCCCGTCGCAATGGCGGAGCCCCTGTTTCGGAGCACGAAACGGTCCTTGTGGCGCGCAAGATCCCACTCAACATGCCCTTGCTGTCGCGACGCTCCGTTCTCGGTCCGGAGCGTGTTTGCGAGTTCAGCAAGCGCTGTCGCCTTCTCGGTCGCGTTTGCAGCCTTCAGTGTGGCCTCGGCCGACACCTTCTGCCATTTCAAACCTCGCAGCGACACGACTAGCGCGGCCAGCGAGAACGCGAACGACAGCCCGATAGCCGCCCAGGCGGGAACATCGCCCCAATCAATGGTCACAGTCGGAAGATAGCGACCCCCTACGACAAGAGATGGCGCAACGCTGCTGACAGCGCAGATCGCATCTCCGACAGACCGTCACCCGCTCGCCCAATCCGAGGCGAAAAGGGGGCTGGGGCTCCAACTTCTCCACCTCTAACTACTTAGAGCACTTGACTGACCAAGTATGCGTGCTGCTTAATGAAGCTACTTGGCCAGTCAAGCTGGCTGGCCGCTCAAGAGAAGGGAGTCAGTAGACATGGCAATCCAGGGACCCATTCCGGTGACGTTCAACCAGGTCTTCCCGCACGGCTGCTACGCCGTCGGGGAGGTCGAGCCAGTCAAGGACTTCGAGGCTTCGAGCAACGGGCGGTTCGTCCAGGCAAGGGACAAGCACACGGGCGAACTCGTCTGGCAGATCCCCGTCATGGACGCCGACCCCTCGCTCAAGGCGGCGCAGAAGACCGTGGCGGTCAAGGTCCTCAGCCCTGTGCAGCCGGTGCCCCCGGCCCCCGTGGCTGGCCTGCCCATCACGCCCGTCGAGTTCGACGGCCTGACCATCACCCCGTACGTCAACGGGTCCGGACGCCTCGCCTACTCGATCAAGGCAACCCAGATGCATGCCCCGCGCACCAGCGCCAAGCCGAGCACCAAGGAGGTCGCAGCATGAGCACCGGATACAGCTACACAACGATCAGCGTCCGCCCCGGCGACGAACCCCGCATCGGAGTCTCGATCTACCCGGACGCCCGGGCGCGGGTCGAGTACTACACGGCCAACCCGGAGATGCACCCGTTCCTGTCGATCGAGTACGGCGCGGCGCACGTCTCCATCGGCGCCACCAAGACCGCCAAGGTCACCGACGAGCACGTCAAGTTCGCCCGCCAGCTCCTCGACGCCGCGACGGCTTTCCTCGCCGATTGCGAGCGACTGAGGGCTGCGGCCTGACACGTAAGCGGGGCCGCTCGGAACTGGTCCTTCCGGCGGCCCCCATCTCCCCTGACGCGAATCACGAGAGGTTTCCAGCCTAATGTTCAAGAAGATGCCCGGCGACGAGCCGCACCGCATCGTCTCCACCACTCCCGACACGGCAGTGGTCTTCAAACCGGCGGTCATCGAGACCCCCGCGATCCTCACCTTCCTCTTCTACGGCCTGCGCGGGCTGATCGCGCTGGTTCGCACCCTCTACCGACACCCGATCGCCTGCGCCGTCCCCGTCACCCTCGGCCTCACCTGGACCCGGTACGGCTGGCCGTACGCCGCAAGCCTGCTCGGCTTCATCGTCCTGGCCCTGGCTTCCTGGGCGTTCCTGCACCGCCCGAGCTTCAACCGATGGGCAGGCCTCCGGCTGCTGGCCTGGTGGCGGCTCATGTCCACCTATCGGCGTCACTGGCAATCCGTCATGGACGTCTCCGGACTGGCCAAGCGGGTCCACGGGCGCGGCTACCTGCCTCGGCTCGTCAAGGTCACCTGTGACGGCTGGGCCGACCGGGTCACGGTCAAGATGCTCAAGGGCCAGGCGGTCAAGGACTGGACCGACCGCACCGACAACCTCGCCCACGGCTTCGGGGTGACGAGCTGCCGCATCTCCATGATCAAGGGCGGTCGTCTGCTGCTCGTCTTCCCACGAACCGATCCCCTGGCCTCCCCGATCCCGGCGCTACCCATCCCCGGCATCCCGACCGTGGGGCCGGTCGAGATCGGCAAGCAGGAAGACGGCTCCCCGCTCAAGCTCAAGGTCCACGGGACCCATGTGCTCATCGCGGGCGCGACTGGGGCCGGCAAGGGCTCGTTCCTGTGGAGCACGATCCGCGGCTTGCTCCCGGCGATGATGGCGGGCCTGGTTGAGGTCTGGGCGCTCGATCCCAAGCTGATGGAGCTGTCGTTCGGCAGGGAGCTGTTCCAAGGCCGGTACGCCGCTGGCCCTGCCGACTGTGCCGAGCTGCTCGATGAGGCAGTGAGCGTCATGCAGAAGCGCGCGGCCCGCTTCTCCGGCCACCGGCGCAACCACGTCGCGACCGTGGAAGACCCGTTCGTCTTGGTCCTCGTCGACGAGGTGGCGTTCCTGACCGCCTACCAACAAGACAAGCAACTCCGGCAACGCATCTCCGCCGCTCTGGCGACCCTTGCCACTCAGGGCCGTTCGGTCGGGGTCGGCGTCATGGCCGCCCTTCAGGACCCCCGCAAGGAGGTCATGAACATCCGCAACCTGTTCCCCGACAAGATCGCCCTCCGACTCGACGAGTCCGAGCAAGTGGCCATGGTCCTCGGTGATGGCGCCCGTGATCGCGGCGCCCACGCGGACTACATCTCGCCCGTTCCGGAGCTGGGCGCGGGTGTGGCCTATATGCGGCTCGAAACCTCGCCGGACCCGATCCGCGTCCGTGCGGCCTACGTCTCCGACTCCGACATCCGCGACATGGTTGAACTCTTCGGGAGGGCCGCATGAGCCTCGCCCACTTCCTCGACGGCCTGCGCTGCTCTGACTGCCAGACCCTCAATGTCCTCTGGCTCGACCCGGTTCGCGCGCTGGTCGAGTGCACAGAATGCGGCTCCGCCGCGCTCGCCGTCCCCGACGAAAGGAGGTCCAACGAATGACCGACCGTAAGACTCCACGCGCCGTCCGCATGGCTCAGCCCCTCGCCCGAGAGGTCATGGAAGAGGTCGCCAAGCTTCACGGGGTGTGCATCCGCCCGGTGCCGCTCAAGCGCCTCGACACCGTGACTGGACAGAGCGAGATCATCGATGTGCCGTGCGGCTCGACGCTGGAGAGCAAGTGTCCGCCCTGCGCCAAGCGCAACAAGCAGCTCCGCATGGCCCAGTGCCGGGAAGGCTGGCACCTCGACGCCGAACCGATCATCACGCCAGACGAGGCCACCGACGAACAGCGCTGGCTGATCGAGTTCCGCGCCGACACGCAGGCCCAGCGCGACGAGGCGGAAAGCCGCGGTGACGACACCACCGACCTGGACGCCGTCCTGACCGGACTCGACCACGAGATCAACGAGGCCGGGATGCGCGGCCACGTCCTCGGCCGGAGGGCACCCAAGCGGGTCCGCTCCACCAAGCGCCGTCAGGACGCCCCGGACCTGCCCAAGCGCAAGATGACCAGCACCACCCTCGGCCGCACCTTCGCAGCCTCGGACGGCAAGGTCTACCGGCCCTCGCTGTTCGTCACGCTCACGCTGCCGTCCTACGGCAAGGTGCGCGACGGCTCCCCGGTCGACCCCGAGACGTACGACTACGCCCGCGCGGCCCGCGACGCCCTGCACTTCTCCAAGCTCGTCGACCGCTTCGTGCAGAACCTTCGCCGCGTGGCGGGCTATGACGTGCAGTACTTCGCCACCGTGGAGCCACAGAAGCGGCTCGCCCCGCACCTGCACATGGCCATCCGCGGAACGCTCCCACGCGCGGAGATCAAGCAGATAGCCGCCGCCACCTACCACCAGGTGTGGTGGCCCCAGGCAGATCAGGTGATCTACGAGGGTGACCACCTGCCCGTCTGGGCGGAAGACGGCTACCTCGACCCCGACACGGGCGAATATCTCCTCACCTGGGGCGAGGCCCTCGACGAGATCGACGCCGACGAGGAGGCCGAACCGCTGCACGTGGTGCGCTTCGGCGATCAGGTCGACGTCAAGGGCGTCCTGTCGGGCACCAAGGACGCCGACCAGTGCATCCGCTACCTGTCCAAGTACCTGACCAAGAGCATCGGCGACACCGCCGAAGGCCACGGCCAGCACGCGGCCCGCTTCGTCGACGCGCTCCGCTACGAACCCTGCTCGCCCACCTGCCCGAACTGGCTCCGCTACGGCATCCAGCCCAAGGGCGCCAAGGCTGGCATGATCCCTGGCTGCTGCCGCTCCAAGGCCCATAAGCCCGAACACCTCGGCTACGCCGGACGCCGCGTCCTGGTCTCCCGCAAGTGGAGCAACAAGACCCTCGCCGAACACAAGCAAGACCGCCGCACCTGGGTCATGGAAGCCCTCGGCCTGGCCGACGAGACACCCGACCCGCACCGCTACATCTGGCGACCCGTCCCCACCAACGACGCCAACATCCCACCGCTGGCCGTACGCCTCCTGAGATCCATCAAAGAGCGCCAACGCTGGCGAGCACACCTCGACCAACTTCTTTCGGCAACTGAGGCACCGCCAGAGGGGAGAGCGGCATGAGTAGAACCGAGAGAAGGCCGGCCACGCCCCTCCCCGACGTCGTCAAGGATCGCCTGCTCACCGTCAAACAGGCGGCTATCAGGCTTAACACCTCGACAAGGTTCCCCCGGCGGCTCATCGCAGAGCGCCGGATCACGTTCGTCCGCGTGGGGCGAAACGTGCGCATCCCTGAGTCGGCCCTCGAAGAGTTCATCCGGGCCGGTGTCGTCGAACCGATCACCACTCGCAAGAGGAGGGCTGCCTGATGGGCGGCAACAACAAGGGCAACCGCCGTCGTTTCGGGGCGGTGCGCAAGCTTCCGTCCGGACGCTTCCAGGCCCGCTACACCGGCCCCGATGACCAGGAACACACCGCGCCCAACACCTTCGCCACCAAGACCGACGCTGAGATCTGGCTCTCCAAGAAGGAAGCGGAGATCATCAACCAGGAATGGACCGACCCGGACGCGGGGAAGATCCCCTTCCGCGACTACGCGGCAACCTGGATGACCGAGAGAACCCTCCGTCCCAAGACGGTTCAGCTCTACGAGGGCCTTCTCCGACTCCACATCAACCCAACCCTCGGCGACAAGCTGCTCGTCGACATCACCGCGCGCCTCATCCGGCAGTGGCACACCCAGCTCACGAACGATGGACCGGGCTCCTCGACCGTCGCCAAGGCGTACCGGCTGCTGCGTGGAGTCCTCAACACCGCCGTTGAGGACGAGCTGATCAAGAAGAACCCGTGCAAGATCAAGAATGCCGGGGTCGAACGCCCCGAGGAACGGCCCGTGCTGACTGTGCCGCAGGTCTTCGAGCTGGCGTCAGCCGTACCACCTCGGTTCCGCGCCCTGGTCCTCCTCGCGACTTTCGGCAGTCTGAGGTGGGGCGAACTGGCGGCCCTGCGACAGCACAACCTCGATCTCGACGCGCGGACAGTCCGGATCGAGGAATCGGTCTCCGAGATGAAGTCCGGCGAGCTGATCACCGGACGCCCCAAGACCGATGCCGGGGTACGCGTCGTCACTCTGCCAGAGGTCATCATCAGCGACCTGACGTGGCACCTCCAGCGCTTCAGCGAGCAAGAGCCTGACGGCCTCGTCTTCATTGGCGAGCACGGCGCTCAGCTCCGCCGTAGCGCCTTCACCAAGATCTGGGCCAAGGCGATCAAGAAGGCCAAGCTTCCGGCAATTCACGTGCATGACCTTCGCCACACCGGCAACACCCTGGCCGCCATGACCGGAGCGTCGCTCAAGGAGCTCATGGCGCGGATGGGCCACACGAGCACCAAGGCCGCGATGATCTATCTACACGCCGCCAAGGACCGCGACCGAGCGATCGCGGATGCCCTCGGCGAGATCGTCAAGGAAGGCCTCAAGCCCAAGGACGACGGCGACAACGGCCCTCCGGAAGCCCTCGCGCCGGTCGGTTGAAGCGCCAAGATCAACTGTTCTGGCACGAATCTGGCACGACAGCGAAATCAAGCCCCAGCAAGATCAAAGCCCAGGCCCGGGAAGCCTATCCCGACCTGGGCTTCTACATGTGGAGCGGGTGACGGGAATCGAACCCGCGCTGTCAGCTTGGGAAGCTGATGTTCTGCCATTGAACTACACCCGCATGGCCGGAGCCGCGCCCCCACTCTAGCGGATTCCAGCGCCACGCCAAGCCAACAACTCCCACACGGTAAGTTGCTCACCGTGTTGCTATCCGATCGTGACATCCTCGCCGAGATCGATGCCGGACGTCTGGTGGTCGATCCGTTCGACAAGACGATGGTGCAGCCGTCCAGTGTGGACGTGCGCCTGGACAGGTTCTTCCGCGTCTTCGAGAACCACCGCTACCCGCACATCGATCCGGCGACGGAGCAGCCGGATCTGACCCGGCTGGTCGAGCCGGAGGGGGATGAGCCGTTCATCCTGCATCCGGGGGAGTTCGTGCTGGCGAGCACCTACGAGGTGGTGACGCTGCCGGACGATCTGGCGTCGCGGCTGGAGGGCAAGTCGAGCCTCGGCCGGCTGGGGCTGCTGACGCACAGCACGGCGGGGTTCATCGACCCGGGGTTCTCGGGGCACGTGACGCTGGAGTTGTCGAACGTGGCGACGCTGCCGATCAAGCTGTGGCCGGGGATGAAGATCGGGCAGCTCTGCTTGTTCAGGCTGAGCTCGCCGGCGGAGCATCCTTACGGATCGTCACTGTACGGCTCGCGGTACCAGGGCCAGCGGGGACCCACCCCGAGCCGGTCGTATCTGAACTTCCACCGGACCGTTATCTGAATTCTTGCCGTCCAGAAGATGAACAACAGGTGAACAACAGGCAAAGCGGCTGACGGGAGTGGGTGCCTTGGACGGGCCGAAACCCCTAAAGGCTCGGCTAAAGAGCGTGTTCAGAAACCACACAGAGGGTAGCCAGGGGTAGAAGAGTGGGTGAAGTTCGCGTTTGCGCGGGCTACCCGTACCCTTCTCTGCGGACCATCCCCGCACATCTGGAGATCGACGTGCGCCTGCGTCTCACGCCCCGTGAGGACAGCTACTACGACCTGTTCGCCGACTCGGCGAACAACCTGGTCACCGCATCGAGGTTGCTGGTGGAGATCATCAGCGACGGCTCGGACAGGGAAGCCCTGGCCGAGAAGATGCGCGCCTGCGAACACGCCGGTGATGAGCGCACTCACGCGATCATGAACCGGCTGAACGAGAGCTTCATCACGCCGTTCGACCGCGAGGACATCTACCGCCTCGCGAGCAACCTCGACGACGTCATGGACTTCATGGAAGAGGCCTCCGACCTCATCGTCCTGTACCAGATCGAGCACCTGCCGAAGGACGTCGTCCGCCAGGTCGAGGTGCTGGAGCGGGCAGCCGAGCTGACCGCCGAGGCCATGCCCCGGCTGCGCTCGATGAAGAACCTGAACGAGTACTGGATCGAGGTCAACCGCCTGGAGAACCAGGGCGACCAGGTCTACCGGCGGTTGCTGGCCAAGCTCTTCAGCGGTGAGTACGACGCGCTCACCGTCATGAAGATGAAGGAGGTCATCGACCGGCTGGAGGAGGCCGCCGACGCCTTCGAGCACGTGGCCAACACGATCGAGTCGATCGCGGTCAAGGAAAGCTAAGTGTCTCTCACGCTCGCCCTCGTCATCGGCGTGGTCATCGTGGCGTTGGTGTTCGACTACACCAACGGCTTCCACGATGCGGCCAACGCCATCGCGACCTCGGTCTCGACCCGGGCGCTGACTCCCAGGGCCGCGTTGTTCATGGCGGCGGCGATGAACTTCATCGGCGCCCACCTCGGCACGCAGGTCGCCCAGACCGTGGGCAAGGGCATCATCACCACGCCCTCGGGCAACCACGGACTGGTCATCGTGGCTGCCGGACTGATCGGCGCGATCACCTGGAACCTGATCACCTGGTACTTCGGCCTGCCGTCCTCCTCCAGCCACGCGCTGATCGGCGGCCTGGTGGGTTCGGCGCTGGCCTCGGCCCTGGTGCCGGCTCCGCCCGGTCAGGAGAGCACGGTGCTGTGGGTCGGCATCCTGGAGAAGGTCGTCATCCCGATGATCCTCTCCCCGCTGGTCGGCTTCACCCTCGCCGCGCTGATCATGATCGGCATCTACTGGGTGTTCCGCAACGCGCAGCCGGGCAAGGCCAACCGCGGTTTCCGCTACGCCCAGACGGTGAGCGCCGCCGCCATGGCGCTCGGGCACGGTCTCCAGGACGCCCAGAAGACGATGGGCGTGATCTTCCTCGCCCTCTTCGTCGGCGGGTACGTCGGGGAGAACGACGCCATCCCGCAGTGGGTCATCCTGGCCGCGGCCGGGGCGATCTCGCTGGGCACCTACGCCGGCGGCTGGCGCATCATGCGCACGCTGGGCCGCCGGATCATCGCCCTCGACCCGCCGCAGGGCTTCGCCGCCGAGTCGGCGGCGGCCACCGTCCTGTACGGCGCGGCCATCGGCTTCGGCGCTCCGATCTCCACCACGCACACGATCACGAGCGCGATCATGGGTGTGGGTGCGACGAAGCGCCTGTCGGCGGTGCGCTGGGGGGTGGCGGGCAACATCGTGACCGGCTGGGTCCTGACGATCCCGGCCGCCGCGTTCGTCGCCGCGCTGGTGTTCTTCCCGCTCTACTGGATGGTCGAATAGCAGCCGGTCGGCTGGGTGGTCGGGTAGCAGCCGGTCAGCGGGGCGTGGAGTACATGACGTCCACGTCCCACCGGCTGAACCCGAGCCCGGTGTAGAGCCGGATCGCCGAAGGGTTGGCCTCGTCCACGTAGAGCATCGCCTGGGCGAGGCCTCTCGACCGAAGGTGGCACAAGCCGGCCACGGTCAGGGCCTTGCCCAGCCCGGTGCCCTGCTGGGACGGGTCCACCCCCACCACGTACACCTCGCCGATCGGCTCGTGGCCGTGCTCGGTGGAGCCGTGGATCTTCGTCCAGTGGAAGCCGACCAGCCGGTCGCCGCGCAGGGCCAGGAAGAACCCGGCCGGGTCGAACCACGGCTCCTGCTCCCGCCGCGCAAGGTCCTCCAACGTCCAGGCGCCCTGCTCGGGGTGGTGCGCGAAGGCCGCGGCGTTCACCTTCAGCCACGCCTCCTCGTCCTGACCGGGCACGAAGGTGCGCAGCCGTACCCCGTCGGGCAACTCGACCGCGCCGAGCGGCGCGTAAAGGGAGCGGCGCATCTGCCACAACGAGCGGACCCGTTCCAGGCCCATCGAGGTGGCCAGCGCCTGCGCGCCGGGCAGCCCGCCGTGCGCCCACAACCGCAACTGCCCGCCGGTCTCCTCCAGCATGGCCCGCAGCAACCGCCTGCCGTACCCCTGGCCTCGGAAACGGGGCCGGATCACCAGTTCGCCGCTCGGGCCCTCGACCTCGTCGGTCGGGTCCACGTGGGCGTAACCGGCCAAGGCGTCCCCGTCGTAGAGCAAGAGCGAGCGCGCCCGGTCGTCGCCGCCGTAGCGCAGGTGCAACATCACGTGCTCGTTGAGCGGCCGGACCCCGTCGCGCTCGGTCGCCTCGTCCACGACACTCAGGACTGCGGCGATTTCCCGGTCATCAAGTCGTTCCCTGATCTTCACGTCTTCTGCCACAGCTCGCACTCTAGGCGGCGGACTGGCAAACATGGCCATAAGCAGCACCGATGAATCGTTACCTTTGCGACGCTTCATGCTTGTCTGGGGGCCGTAACGTCTCCCGCATGATGCCTCGTACCCTCCTCCGGCTCGCCGTGGCCGGAGCTGTGGCCGCTGGCGGGTTCGCGCTCGCGACGGTCCCCGCGACCGCCGGTCCCGCCGAGAAGGCCAAGCCGACCAGGACCGTCCCGGTCCGGCTGCTCACCATCAACGACCTCCACGGCAACCTGGAGGCCCCCACCGGCTCCAGCGGCCGCATCACCGACGAGAACGGCGTCGTCGTGGAAGGCGCCGGCGGCGTCGCCCGGCTCGCGACCAAGATCGAGGAGCTGCGCACCAGGAACACCGCGGTCGTCGCCGCGGGCGACCTGATCGGCGCCTCCCCGCTGATCTCGGCCGCCTACCACGACGAGCCCACGCTCGAGATCCTCGACCAGATCGGCCTGCGCGCCTCCGCGGCCGGCAACCACGAGTTCGACGAGGGCTACACCGAGCTGCAGCGCGTCATGGACGGCGGCTGCCACCCGGTCGACGGGTGCTCGCCGCGCGGCGAGTGGAAGGGCACGAGCTTCGACTTCCTCGCCGCGAACGTGCTGAAGGAAGCGACCGGCGACTACGCGCTGCCCCCGGTCTACATCAAGACGATCAACGGGGTGAAGGTCGGCTTCATCGGCCTGGTCACCGCGACCACCCCGACCATCGTGACCGCCGAGGGCATCAAGGGCCTGCAGTTCACCGAAGAGGTCGCCGCGGCCAACAAGGCCTCGAGGTGGCTGACCGCGCGCGGCGTGAAGGCCCAGGTCATCCTCATGCACGAGGGCGACCAGGTCACCCAGGGCCAGAGCCCGGACGCCTGCCCCGTCGTCGTCGGCGCCGGCTCGCGCATCGCCAGTGCCGCCGCGCCCGAGATCGACGTGGTCGTCAGCGGCCACTCGCACCAGGCCTACATCTGCAAGACGCCGGACCCGGCCGGCCAGCAGCGCCTGTACACGCAGGGCTCCTCCTTCGGCCGCGTGCTCACCCAGATCGACTTCCAGGTCGACAAGCGCACCCGCGACGTCATCCGCTCGACCGTCACCGCGGACAACCACGTGATCCGCCCGTCGATCACCCCCCACGACAAGATCGACACCGCCGTCTCCTACTGGAAGGAGAAGGTCGGCCCGGTCGCCAACAAGCCGATCGGCAAGATCACCGCGGACCTGTCCAACTCGGTCGACAACACCTCGCCCGCCAAGGCCAACCCGGAGACTCCGCTCGGCAGCGTCATCGCCGACTCGCAGCTCGCCGCGGTGCAGTCCACGGGCGCGCAGATCGCGCTCATGAACCCCGGCGGCATCCGCACGGCCCTGCGCTTCGAGCAGAGCGGCAGCGAGGGCCCCGGTGTGGTCACCTACGGCGAGGCCTTCGCCGTCCAGCCCTTCGGCAACATCGTGCAGGTCAAGACCTACACCGGCGACCAGCTCAAGCGGCTGCTGGAGCAGCAGGTCTGGAGTGTCGCGCCGAACGGCACCGTCACCCACCGCATCCTGCAGGTCTCCTCGTCGCTGACCTACACCTTCGACACCACCAAGCCGGTCGGCCAGCGGGTGTCGAACATCAAGATCAACGGCCAGGACGTCACCCCGACGCAGTCCATCAAGATCGCGGCGAACAACTTCCTGATGGGCGGCGGTGACGGCTTCTCGGTCTTCACCGAGTCCACCGACCTGTTCAGCGGCCCGGTCGACCTGGACGCCTTCTCGGCCTACCTGACCGCCAACTCCCCGGTCGCGCCGCCCGCCGGCGGCCGGATCACCATCATCAAGTAACTCTCGCCGTGAAGCGGCCCGTGCCCCTGTGGCACGGGCCGCTTTCTCATCGGCGGGTGAAGAACATGTGCCAGTTCGTCTCCCAGGTCGCCCCGCCGTCCGCGGAGAAGGCCTGCTGCCAGTGCGCCGAGTCGCCGGTGATCTCCGACCAGACGAACCGGCACACGATCGGCCGGCCGTCCAGCACGTCCTCGCCGACGAACTCGCCGCGGCCGTCCTCGAAGCGCCCGCGCACCGGCGGCTCCAGGCGCCCGGTCCGGTCGGAGGCCCAGTAGATGCTCCACAACCGGGTCTCCGGCTCGAACACCCGCACCGTCATCCCCTCGTACGGCAGGCCGTCCGCTCCGGCCGGCGTGGAGAAGGTGTCCACGTTCCCCAGCCCGCCCAGCGTCTGGTGCAGCTCACCCGTCGCCTCGAACTCCAGCCACTCGGTGCTGTCCTGGAGCCGCTTGGCCAGGTAGCGGTTGCGGATGTGCCAGCGCCCGCGCAGGAAGTCGAAGTCGTGCCGGCCGTCGTTCTCGATGCTCATGACCGGTATCCTCGCCGCCGGTCACTGCCATCTTCTGTCAGTGACCGGCCGCGGCGTCCAGGATCGGGATGAGCTGCTCCTCCTCGTAGTCCAGATGCCGCTCGACCTCCCGGGTCAGCCGGGTCACCTCGGCGAGCACCGTCTCCCGGTCCGCGTCGAGCGCCCGCTCCAGCTCGGCCAGGAGCTCGGCGATCCGCCGGTGCTCCTCGTCCAGGCGGTCCATCACCGGTTCCATGTGCGGTCCCTGCGCGCGCATCGCCGGGAACAGCCCCTCGTCCTCCTTGGTGTGGTGGACGTGCAGGCCCTGGCACATCGTCAGGCAGTTGATCCGGAGCTGCGCGCCCAGCGTCGCCCCGCCCGAGGCCGCCACCTCCGCGCGCACCAGCGCCAGCTCGCGCCGGAACCCGTCGTGGATCGTGCGCAGCGCCTCGCCGAACGAGCGGCCCGGCGGCGGGCCGTCGTAGGACACCGCGGTCAGCGCCACCACTGGGATCGGCCGGCCCGCCTTGGCCTGGTACTCCGCCCAGCCCGGGTCGACCTCGACCGCCCGAGCCCAGGCCTGCTCGTGCTCCTCGCCGGACAACACCGTCGCCGCGGCCTCATAGGTGAACAAGCCGGTCTCGACCGTCGCCGTCGGCTCGGCGAGCAGGTTGTGGTACCAGTCCGGGTTGGTCGGCGACCCGCCCGCCGAGGCGATCACCAGGATGCGCTCGGCGCCGTCCGGCAGGAAGCCCAGGGGAGTGGTGTGCGGTGCGCCCGACTTGGCGCCCTTCGTGGTGAGCAGGATCAGCCGGCCGCCCTCGAACGGGCCGCCCACCTGACCGCGGTTGGCGCGGAACTCGTCAATGATCTGTTGGTTGAACAACACTTCTCCATGTCAGAAAGGGGTTATCTCGCTGGAAAGGGAGAAGTGCGTGGGCGGTCCGCGCGCCCGCCGCCGCATCACGCAGCGGCCGGGAACCCGACTCGTGTATGGCCCAAGGCCGACCCGGCAGTCACGTCTTCCACAGTAGCCGCTGATTCACGATCTAGGCTAATGGGATGAGCGGCGATGAAACGCGGGACGGGGTCTCGCTCACCAACCTCGACGGGCCGCTGTTCGACGGGTCCGAGGCCACCAAGCGCGACCTGCTCGACTACCTCGACGCGGCCTCGTCCCGCCTGCTGCCCGTGCTCGCCGACCGGCCGCTCTCGGTCATCCGGGTCCGGCCGGGGCAGCCGCCCTTCATGCAGAAGAACCTGCCCAAGTACACCCCCGCCTGGGTCGAGCGGGTGCGGCACTGGGCCGAGACCTCCCACCGCGAGGTTTCCTACGCGCTCTGCAACGACCGGCGGACCCTGCTCTGGTTCGGCAACCAGCGGGCCGTTGAGTACCACCCCGCGCTCTTCCAGGGCGATCGGCTCACGCACCTCATCCTCGACCTCGACCCGCCCGAGGGTGGGGGCTTCTCGCTTGCCGTACGGGCTGCTCATCTGGTGCGGCGGGCGCTCGACGAGGCCGGGCTGGCCGGGGCGGTCAAGACCAGTGGGGCCAAGGGCGTGCACGTCTTCGTGCCGATCACCCCGGGGATCCCCGTCGACGACGTCGCTGCCGCCACCCGGGCCCTCGCCGCGCGGGCCGAGCGCTTCGACCCCGAGCTCGCCACCACCGCCTTCATCCGCGAGGACCGTGGCGGCCGGGTCTTCCTCGACTCCACCCGGGCCGGCGGCGCCACCGTCGTCGCCGCCTACAGCCCCCGGATCCGGCCCGGCTCGCCGGTCTCCTTCCCCGTCGCCTGGGACGAGCTCGACCGGGTCAAGCCGCTCGACTTCACCGTCCACACCGTGCGTGACCTGGCCGGCGACCCGTGGCAGGAGCTCATGCCCGCCCCGCAGGACCTGCCCGCCGACCTCGTCGCCGAGGGCCACACCATCCCCGTCGCCCGGGTGCAGGCCATGCACGAGGGCAAGCGCCGTAAGCGGGCGCGCGGCGAATAATCTCGTACGGCAAGCATGGGCAAGGCCCAGCCACCGACCGTGGCCGGGCCCTGTCCAGGGAGACGGCCGGCCGGTGTGCGTGGCCGGCCGCCGTTACGCCGGACCGGTTCAGGCGTCCGGCGCCACCAGCTCGGGCAGCTTGGCGTCGAACAGCCCCGCGAAGGTCAGCGACGGCATGATCTTGCCCTGCGGCCGGGCCGAGTTGGCCACGTCCGCCGCCCAGGTGGCCGAGCGGAGCCGCTGGTTCGGCGTCCCGTGGTGGCCGTTGGAGGTGAACTGGCAGTCGCCCACCTCGAAGAACGAGCGTGAGGCCGCCAGCAGCCGCTTGCTGTTGATCGCCTGCCCGCGGGCGTGCGTCAGGAAGTACGTGCTGAGCGCGTCGGCCATCAGCTCGGTCCGCCGCGTGGCCTCCGGGCCGGTCAGCGGGCTGTCGAACAGGCCCTTCTCGAACTGGACGTGGTGACCGTACTCGTGAGCCAGGATCGCCTTGGCCGCCATGTCGCCGAGCCCGAGCGCGGTCATCGCCTCCAGCACCCCGTCACCCATGACGATCTTGTCCGGGACGCCCTGGAAGAGCGGGTCGGTCTCGCCCTCGGCGGTGAAGGCGAAGGCGTTGAGGGTGAAGATCGGGTTGTCGCCGTTGCGCAACGTCGGCTGGCTCGCGATCAGCGCGATGATGCTCTGCGCGAGCTGCAGCGCCTGGGCGTCGCCCACGCCGAAGAAGATCTTGACCATCCGGGCCACCCGGTTGACGTCCCGCAGCATCGAGCCGTGCATGGCGACGAGCTGGATGTCGTCGTTGCGGATGTCCCAGAAGCGGCGCAGGTCGCGCATGTTGTGCGTGATCGGGATGTCGTACTCGCCCGAGCGGCCGAAGTGCTGCGGCGTCGCGCTGGTCTCGAAGAGCAGGGCGTCGTAGGTCGGGTAGTCGAGCACGCCGAGCATGAACAGCAGCAACAACGCGCTGGGGTCCACCCCGGCGAGCTGCTGGTCGACGTAGGCCACCAGGGCGGTGTCCTCGCACTCGTAGTCGTCGGGGTTGATCGCCTTGTCGCGCAGGCCGGTGGTCTGGGTGCGTCCGGCCTTGGCCGCGGCCGCCTTCGCCGACGCTTCCCAGCCCGCCGGGAGCTTGGCGAGGACCGCGTCGATGAGGGCCTGCGTGCCGGGATCGGCGGACTTGTACCGGCCCGGGTCGGCCACCGTGCCGGTGGAAACGGTGGTCGCCGCGCCGGCGGGGGCCGAGACGGCTAACAGGCTGGTGGCCGCCATCGTCAGGGCTACGACGGCGGCGGCCAGGGGGTGCCGCCTGCCGTACGGGGAGGGAGACTTCATGGACTGGACACTGCCAGCGCACGTGCGGGTTGACCAGAGTTGACTTGTGTCAGTTTCGTGCCACCGGGCGCCGGAAGGCGTTCACCACGATGGAGATCCCGGTGGTGACGATGACCAGGTCGAAGATCATCTGAACGCTCACGACCGCCCGCGCCGCCTGACCCATCGGGATGATGTCCCCGAACCCGACCGTGCAGAGTGTGACCACCGAGAAGTAGAGCGCGTCCAGCCGCGTCTCGATGCCGTCGAACTGGTCGGCCAGCGTGAAGTAGAGCGCGGCGAATCCCGCCGCGACCACCTGGACCAGTGTGAGCAGCATGGCGATCTGCTCGGCCAGCCCGCCCGCGCCCAGCGCCCTTCTGACCTGGAAGCCGACCAGGCTCACCAGTCCCGCCACGCTGGCCCCCAGGACCACCCAGCGCACCGGCCCCGTCGCGCTCTCCCCGCCGCCGGGCAGTGGCGTGAAGAAGTACAGGCCGAGCACGAGCACGGTCGCGGCGAGCGCCCGCCCCCAGATCCGGACCGCGCGCCTCACCGGTGACGCAGATAGGGGTCGGTGACCCCGTCGATGCTCGCCAGCCCCGCCGCGTCGCAGCCGGTCTGCCGCGCGCCCGCCTTGTACGCGCTCTCCAGGAAGCCCAGCACCGTCGCGATCGGATCATCCGCCGCGCGCACGTCGTCGTACTTCAGGACCGCCAGATGGCTGCCGCGCGACGGCATCCACACCGCCCAGTCCGGCCACAGCGGCTCCCGGTCCAGGCCGGCCGGCTCGGGCGCGGTGTAGGAGTAGAACGCCGGCCACGGCCGCTCCTCGTCGCCGAACCAGAAGCCCGCGGAGATCACCTCCTGGCTGTAGGCCTCCCGCGTCACCGGATCCGCCTCCGGCGACACCTCCACCGTCTTGCCGGTGAACCTGGTCACCGCCAGGTCGAAGGTGTGCCAGAAGTGGTGCACCGGGCTGGTCTTGCCGCAGAAGTCCGCCGCGTACCGCTCCAGCACGCTCGCCACCTGCGACAGGATCACCCAGTACCGGTTGACCAGCGCGGCGTCGTAGGCCGCGTGCTTGGTGTCCTCCGCGAACGGCGTGCGATCCGTCAGGTCGAACGGCACCGCCTGGATCTCCACGTCGATCCCGAAGTCGTCGAGGATCTCGAACAGGCTGGCGTGGAAGCTCGCCACCGACTGCCCCACCAGCGCGAACTCCGCACTCCTGCCGTCACCCCTGTCCACCACCAGCCGGTGCCGGACCAGGTCGAAGTCGATGCAGAACTGGTCCGTCGGCCCGCCCATCGGCCGGGTCGTCAGCCCCCGCCCGGTCAGGTGGAAGGGGACGTTCCACCAGTGGTTCCGCCTCGGACTCGCCGCCAGGCGCACCTTGCCCACGATCTGGGTGAAGCGGTGCATGGTGTCCTTGGTCTCCAGCCAGTCTTCGTACGGCATGGCGGGAAAGAGCTGCATGGCGGTCTCCTCGATCGTCCTTCCTGGCCATCGTGCCCAGGTCGCAGGCCTGCCATGCGGTCAGCACATCGACGGAGCCGTAAACTGCGGCACCATGTCGCGCTTATGGCGGCGGCCAAGGGGACGTGCCCGCGTCGCGGGCCGACCGTGGCGGGGGTGCGGCGGTCGTGGGCGGTGATGTGGGTGGACACCGGCGGCATCCAGGCGTGGGAGGCGGGGTACGGCGCGCTCGACCACTCCGGCCGGTTCCTGCGTGCCGGGACGGGGACCGTCCATCTGACCTGGGGCGGCGAGCAGGCGGGGCCGGTCTGCGTGACGGGCGAGGCGCACCGGAGCCGGCCACCGGCGCTCAAGGGGTGGACGCGCTCGGGGGAGCTCTCCTTCCGCAGCCGGACCGGCGTGGTGGAGTTCTTCGGCGACGGCGGGGAGCTGCTGGGCGATGTGACCGTGGGTGGGCCGGGGCGCTACCGGCTGCGCGCCTACGTGCGGAGCGGCGCGCAGCCGGAGGTGCTGATCATGGCGTGGCCGCTGAAGCGCTAGCCGACTCCTGGTAGCCCTTGGCGTGCAGGGCGTACAGGGTCGCGTAGAGGTCCCCGGCGGCCATCAGGTCGGCGTGGCTGCCGACCTCGCGGATCCGGCAGTCGTCCAGCACCACGATCAGGTCCGCGCTGCGGACGGTGGCGAAGCGGTGGGAGACGAAGACGGTGATCGTCCCGTCCCCCGACCGCGCGGCGGTCTCCTGGAAGCTGCGGAAGATCTCGTACTCGGCGGCCGGGTCCAGATTGGCCGCCGGCTCGTCCAGCACGCGGAGCAGCGGGGCCTCCCGCAGACCGGCCCTGGCCATGGCGAGCTTCTGCCACTGCCCGCCGGACAGGTCGGTGCCGCCGGGGAAGGTGGCGCCGAGCTGGGTCTGCAGGCCCTGCGGGAGCAGGCCGGGGATGGCGGCGGCGCCGGCCCGGTCGAGGGCGGCCTCGACCGCGGGCAGGTCGTCGATCCGGGGCAGGTCGCCGAGCCCGACCGACTCGTGCAGCAGGAACTCGGGGCGCAGGTAGTCCTGGAAACACGCGGTCGTACGGCGGCGCCAGGCCTGGAGGTCGTAGTCGGTGATGTCCCGCCCGGCGTAGGTGATCCGGCCCGAGGTGGGCTGGTACATCTGGCACAGCAGCTTGACCAGCGTGGTCTTGCCCGCGCCGTTCTCGCCCACGATGGCGACGGTGCTCCCGGCGGGCAGGCGCAGGGACAGGTCGTCCAGGATGGGCCGCGCGGCGCCGGGATAGCTGAAGGTGAGACGGTCGAGCACGAGGTCGTGCCCGGGCGGCGGCGGCACGGCCGAGCCGTTCCGCGCCTGGACCACGGCCTTGGCGTGGTCGTCGAGCCACAGGTAGTAGCCCACCGTGCGGACCGAGCGCTGCAGGAACGACAGCATGGTGATCATGCCGGAGACGTTCGAGGTGAGCTGCGAGCCGAGCGACAGGGTGAGCACGACGTCGCCCGGGGTGGCCTTGCCGGCGAGGGCGGCGGAGACGACCAGGTAGAGCGCGCCGGCGAAGCCGAGCCCGAACAGGGTCCAGCCGCCGCTCGTCCACAGCGCGCTCCGCCACTCCGCGCGGCGCTTGGGGCCGTCGACCTGCTCCTGGAGGTCGCGGTGGCGTTCGGCGAGCTCGCCCTGCAGGCCGTAGACGCGGATCTCCTTGGCCGACAGGGGCGAGGTGACGAGGGTGAACAGGGCCTTGCGCAGCCGGTTGGGCTCGGTGGTGTGCTCCTCGGCCCGGGCCGTGGCGCGCTCGCCGCGCCGTACCGCGAGGACGGTCGGGAAGGCGAGCAGCACCAGGAAGAGCAGTTCGGGGCGGACGCTCATCAGCAGGGACACGGTCAGGCCGAAGGTGATGAGGGTGCGCGCGTTCTCCACGATGATGCCGAACGCGCCGCCGAGGCCCTGCCGGTGGTTGCGCAGCAGGTCGAGCCGGTCCTGGTAGGCCGGGTTCTCGTGGTGGTCGAGCTGGGGCAGCGAGCCGCAGAGGGTCATGATGCGCTGGTCGAGGACGAGCCCGACGCGCAACTGCAACTGGATGCGCGCCTCGGCGACGAGCGTGCCGGCCAGGAACGCGACGACCAGCGCGCCGGCCAGCAACGCGGCGGCGCTCGTCATGCCGGCCAGGTCGGCGGCGGTCGCCGAGTCCACCATCAGGCGCAGCCCGATCGCGGTCACCGCGGCGATGGCCCCGCTCACCGGCGTCAGCGCCAGCACGAGCAGGGCCTTGCGCGGGTCGGCGCGGAAGGCGGCGCCGATCAGCAGGGCGGTGCTGCGCGCCAGCTTGCGCGGGGTCATGCGGTCGTCGACCAGCTCAGACACGGTGCGCCTCCCGGAACGGTGCGCTCTGCAGGGTGAACATGTGGGCGTACTGGCCGCCGAGCGCCATGAGCTCGTCGTGCGAGCCGTACTCGACCACCCGGCCGCCGTCGAGCACGCAGATCCGGTCGGCCAGCCGTACCGTCGCGAAGCGGTGGGAGACGAGGATCGTGGTGAGGCCGCGGGTGAGGTCGAGGAAGTGCTCGTAGATCTCGGCCTCGGCGCGGACGTCGAGGTTGGCGGTGGGCTCGTCGAGGACGAGCACCTTCGCGCCGTGCTCGACCGCCAGGAGCGCGCGGGCCAGCGCCACCCGCTGCCACTGCCCGCCGGACAGGTCCGTGCCGCCCTCGAACCGGCGGCTCAGCGGCGTGTCCCAGCCCGCGGCCAGCCGGGGGAGCACCTGGTCGAGCCCCGAGATCGCGGCCACCCGCTCCAGCGCGGCATCGGACCGGTCGGCGTCGAGCCGGCCGAAGCCCACGTTGTCGCGCAAAGGCAGCTCGTAGCGCAGGAACTCCTGGAAGACCACCGCGAGCTGCCTGCGCCACGCCTTGGCGTCCAGTTCGTGCAGGTCCGTGCCGTCGACGGTGATCCGGCCGCTGTCCGGCTCGTACAGGCGCGACAGCAGCTTGACGATCGTGCTCTTGCCCGCGCCGTTGACCCCGACGATGGCCAGCGACGTCCCGGCGGGGATGTCGAGATCGAGCCCCTGCAGCACGGGACGGTCGGGGTAGCCGAAACTGACGTTCTCCAGCCGGATGCCCTGCGTGGGCACCCCTTCCCCGGGCTGTACGGCAGGCCGCCGATGCGCGGCCTCGACGCCGAGCCGCCCGACGGCCACCGCGTGGGGGACGGCGGTGCTGGCATGCGTCAACATCCACTGCACGTCACCCAGGAAGCCCAGCAGCGAGAGCCCGGTGATCGCCTGGAGCGCGACCACGATCGACTCGACCCCGAGCCGGCCGCCGGCGACCGCGAAAGCCAGGTAGAGGAAGATTGCGACGTGCGCGGCCCCGACCAGCGCGAGGCTGGCCGTCTTCACCAGGGTGCTGCCCATGCTCCCCGCCGTGCCGGTGCCCTCGTGCCAGGCCCGGGTGAACCGGTCGAGCAGCCAGTCCTGCCAGCCGAAGACGCGGATCTCCTTCGCGGCGGCGTCGCCGATGGCCAGGTCCCTGGCGTAGGCGGCGTGCCGGAGCCGGGGCATCGTCCCGGAGCTCGCGGCGACCGTCTGCTTCAGGTCGCGCAGCCGCCAGCGGGACAGCAGGATCCACACCGCGGCCAGCGGGAACGGCAACCACCACTCGACCGTGGCCAGGGTGATCGCCGCGGCGAGCCCGCCCAGCCGGCTGGAGACCAGCCGCGCCAGCGAGGTCACCGCGTTGCCCGGCGGGTAGCCGGTGTTCAGGCCCTGCGCGAGCTGAATGCGGTCGGAGACGACCGGATCGGTGAGATGCTCGATCCCGATCGGCCGCAGCGTGCCCTCCAGGGTGGTCTGGTTGAGCATCGCGGTGAAACGGCGGGCCAGCGAGTTGCCGAGCGCGGTCTCGACCGGGTCGAGCGCCAGCCGGAGCACGTAGATCGTCCCCAGGGCGGCCAGGTACCAGCCCACCGCGCCCGAGCGCGTTGCCAGCTCCGCCACCAGAGCGCCGCTCGCCAGGATGAAACCCGCGCTGAGCAGCGCGTCCAGCACCACCAGGAACGACAGCGCCGCGGTCAGCCCCGGGGACACCTTGGGCAGCGCGCGGACCACGGCCAGCACGCTGGTGTGGTTCTTGGTCGTGTCGGCGCTCATCGCAGCCCCAGCGTGGCCAGCCATCGGCGGTCGCCCCCCTCCACGGTCAGCAGGGCGGCCAGCACGCCGCCGGCGCCGTTCATCAACGACCAGTCGGTGGCCGCCAGCTCGGCGACCTCCTCGTGCCGGTCGAGCAGGTAGCCGTGCAGGTGGGCGGCCAGCGCCTGGGCCCCGGCGAGCGGGGTGTGCCGGGCGAAGGCGTCGAAGACCAGCAGAACGCCGGCGGCGCCGTGGCAGATGGCCAGGTTCCGCAGGTCTCGCTCGTCGTCGTAGGCGGTGACGAAGGAGGCCGCCGCTTCGAGCGCGAAGGAGGCCAGTTCGGGATCGCCGAGGACCCGGGCGGTCTCCCACACCACCCACGCGTTGCTCGGACAGCCGTAGCACCAGGCCTGGAGCGGGCGGCTCGGGAACTCGACGCCGCTCGCGTGCGGCCAGGCGTAGACGCCGCGGCCGTCAGGGCGGCACTCGGCGATCAGGCGGCCGGCGAGGCGGGCCAGGGTGGTGGCCAGCTCGTCGCTCAGCCCGTCGGCCTCCGCCGCGGCGCACAGGGCGATCATGATGCCGGGGAGGCCGTGCGCCAGGCCGAGGTTGACGTGGCCGATGTTCCACCGGCGCAGGTGGTCGTCCTGCTGCGCGCCGATTCGCAGCCGCGCCAGGTCCGGTGCGGCGCAGAGCCCGAGCAGGTGGCCGGTCAGGGGCGCTCGTACCGAGGCGGGCACCTCCGGATCGGAGGCCAGCGCCACCAGGGTGCCCGACGGGCCCACGATCAGGTCGTAGTCCGCCCAGCCGACCTCGCTGTCGCGCCAGGTCGTGGTGGCCAACTGCGCGACCAGCGCCTCGCGTTGCGCGGCGGCGGGTACGGCCAGCTTGGGCAGGGCGGTCGCGGCGATCCGCAGGTTGAGCAGGCGTTCGGCGGACCCGCCGAAGAGGCCCAGCCCACGCGGGGCGTGCTTCAGCCCGCGCAGCCATGAGGTCAGGGCACGAGTGGCGTCCGGCCCGGACAGCGCCCCGCCGACGATCGCCATGGCCGCGTCGGGTGCGACCTGCGGGAGCTCGCCCAGCAGCCGTCCGAGGCGCGCCAGGCTGGGTGATCGTTCCGTCACGTGGGGCATGGGGGGCCTTTCGCAGAGGATGGCGGCGCAGAGGGGGTGCGCCGCCATCACTTCCTGGGTGGATCAGGGACGGGGCTCAGGGGGTGCCGTCCCTTGGGTGAGGCCGGCTGATCAGATCAGCGAGGTGCGGTGCGGAGGCTGTTGCTTCCGCACCACCACCAGCTCGGGTTCTACCGGCAGTGCGGCGTGGATCTCCAGATCGTCACCGGAGTCCTCGACCTCGGTGTGGTCCTCGGACGTGGTCTGCTCGGCCATCGAGAATCCCCTCATCAGCAGGGACAGGTGTGGGTGCAGTTGTTGGTGTCGTCGCTGCCGACCGGCAGGGCGTGGAGTTCGAGGTCCTCGATGAGCTCGTCGACCTGCTCCTGACCCGGCTCGGACGCGGTGTTCTCGGACACGGTGCGCCTTCCCTGCTCAGCAGTTGCAGGTGTTGGTGACCTGGCAGTCCTCCGTGACGGTGCCGCCCTCGCGGACAGCGTGCACTTCGAGGTCGTCGATGAGCTCCTCGACCTGGTCCTGGCCGGGCTCGGGTGCGGTGTTCTCAGACATGGTGGTTTCCCTTCGGTTTCAGCAGTTGCAGGTGCTGGTGAGGTTGCAGTCCTCGGTGACGGTGCCGCCCTCGCGGATGGCGTGGACCTCGAGGTCGTCGATGAGCTCCTCGACCTTGTCCTGGCCGGGCTCGGGTGCGGTGTTCTCGGACATGGGGTTTTCCTTTCGGTTGTGGGTGTGACGGGGGCTTGGGTGGGCTATCCGCAGTCCCAGGTGAGGGCGGTGCAGTCCCGGGTGAACTCGGACGCGACCGGTGCGGTGGAGTGGGTCTCGAGCTCGTCGATGAGCTCGTCGACCTGCTCCTCGTCGGGCGTGGGGCGGTCTGACATGAGGTCCGCCCTGCTCAGCCCGGCTCGCAGCCCAGGATGGTGACGCACCACTCGACGGACAGCGATCCGCCCTCGCGGACTGCGTGGACTTCCAGGTCGTCGATCAGTTCGTCGACCTGGTCCTCGGGCTCGGGTGCGGGGTTGTCTGACATGACGCGGGTCCTTTCGATTAGCCGAACGGGCAGATCCGGGTGCAGTTGACGGTGGCTTCCTCGATGGCCGGGGAGGAGTGGAGCTCCAGGTCGTCGATGAGGTCGTCGACGTCGTCGGGTTCGGGGGTGATGGGGTCGGGCATGGGGAGCCTCCTCTGCGGTTGGGCTGACACGGCTCGGGCGGCCAGGTCCTGGGGGGAGAGGTCGTACGGCAGGCGGATCATGAGTTCGGCGGCGACCGGGTCGGTGGCGGCGCGGACGGGGAGGGCGTCGGGGGAGGGGATCATCTCGGTGATGATCAGGCGCCGGGGTTCCGAGTCGGCCTTGGCCAGGGCCTTGAGCATCTGGTCGAGGACTCGAGGGGCGCGGACGCTTTCCAGGTCGCAGCCGACGGGCTGCGTGCCGTACTGGTGGTGGGAGAGGAAGACCCAGCGGGGCAGGCCGAGTTCGGTGCGCAGCCGGTCGAGGGCGCGCAGTTCGGACAGCGCGTCGCCGCCGAGGAAGGCGAGGCGGGCGGGGTCGAGGGACCACTGGGCGGGGGAGACGACGAGGGCGCCGGCCACGGTGATCCGGGGTACGAAGGTGCGGCCGGGGTGGGCGGCGAGGGAGAAGCCGAGCCGCCGGGTGTGCGAGGCCCGCGCCATGGAGTCGGCGTTGAGGATCTCGGTGAGCACGGTCCAGGGCGCGGTGGCGGTGCGCGTGACGTGCTGGACGATGCGCACGGGGCGGCCGGCGTGGGAGATGACGACCCGGCCGTCGGCCTGGTGGACGGTGAGTTCGCCCAGGGGGAGGAAGCCGTCGGGGTCCCAGGAGGGCCAGTACTGCCCGCAGTACGGGTCGCCGGTCCACAGCCTGGTGTAGCGGGGACGGCGGACGGCGTTGGCGGCCCGTTCGGACAGCGGCGGGTAGAGCACCTCCACCGAGGGCAGGCCGGTCAGCCGGTCCAGCTCGTCGAGGAAGGCCCGGTAGTGGTCGGCGGCGGGCACGGAGCCGTGCAGCCAGCGCAGGGCGTCGACGAAGCGGGCGTCGAGCACGCCGGCCGGGCCGGACCCGTCGAGCACCCACCCGCCCGAGGCCAGCGGCCTGAGCATGACGTCGGTCGGCCAGGTGAGCGGCGCCTGCGGGGCGCCCAGCTCGTCGAGGAGGCCGGCGCCGATGTCCACGGGCCCGTCGGCCGCGGCGATCAGCGCGAGGAGCCGGCCGTAGGCCGAGTCGGGGCTGGTCGCGGGCGGCCAGCCGCTCTTGCGTCCGTGCGAGGCCAGCGACTCCTGCTCGACCCGGCCGGCGGCCTCGGCCACGAAGACGTCCATGAGCGGCTGCGGCTGCTCGCCGAGGCGGTCGAGGAAGGCGGGCGGCGTCTGCGGATGCTCGGCCTTGATCAGCGCGTGGATCCGCCGGCACTGCTCGAAGGCGTGCTGCAGCGTCGCCAGGTCGGCCGACAGGGGCTCGTTCGCCCGCCGGTACACGTCCACGAAGCCGGTCTCGGGCGGCGTCTCCTGCTCGGTGATCGTCCGCCAGGGACGGCGCTGCCGGTGCGGGGGAGCCGACACGTCGAGGATGCCGCGCCGGGCGAGCTTGCCGAGGAAGGCGGGCGACACCTGGGGCAGTTCGCGGGTCAGGTCGCCGACGGTGCGGGCGCGCGGGCCGAGGGTCTCGACGATCCGGTCGAGGCCGGCGGCCAGGCGGACCTTGCAGGTCATCATGTCGCGCGAGCCCGGCTTGGTGGTGTCGCGGGTCCAGATGGCCAGGCGGCCGTCGTCGAGCCAGTGCAGCGGGGTGAGCGAGATCAGGTGCTCGGGGTCGAGCGGTTCGGCGCCGGCCAGGTCGACCCGGTGGGTGTGCACGTTCTGCGTCCACTCGACGGCGGCCTCGTCGGACACCGAGATCTGCCCGGCGACGCCGTGCGTCTCCACGTCGGCGAGGTGGAGCAGGGCGACGTGCCCGAGCCAGCCGCGCGGGGTGGTCTTGACCGTGCCGCGGGCGATCATGCGCCAGAGGTACTCGCTGCTGCGCCGGAGCCGCTTGGAGGTCCAGGGCTCGCCGGCGGCCAGGCGGCGGCGGATGTCGGCGGCGATGTCGAAGCTCTCGCGGTCGTGGGTGAGGCGGGCGCCGATCAGGTCCCAGGGCAGGGACAGCAGGCGCTCGTGCTCGGCGTCGAGGTGGCGGGCGGCCTGCCGGCCGAGGTCGTGAACCAGGCCGGAGAGGCGTTCGTGCTCGTCGAGGGCGGGCTGCAGCGCGTCGGGGACGATCGGGCGCAGGCCGGTGACGGCGGGGTGTCTGCCCTGGTGGAGGCTTCGCCGTACGGACAGGATCAGGCGGCGCTCGGCGACGGCCAGGGCCGGGACGAGCTCGGCCAGCCGGTCGGCGAGCGCGGCGGCGTGCTCGCGGTAGCGGGTCTCGGCCTGGTCCAGCGTGCGGAGCAGGTCGAAGAGGGCGGGGGCCGAGCCGGCCAGCCACGTGCTGATCGGCAGCCCGGCGATCCGGAGCAGGGCGCTCATCCGGCCGCCCCCGCCCGGCAGGTCAGGCGGCTCATACGCTGCCCTCCACGCCACGGATCAGCAGGGCCTCGGTGAGGAGGGACTGCCGGGCGCCGGGGAGCCGCGCGCGGTTCCAGTGGAAGATGATCACGAAGGCGGCGACCTCGCGCGGTCCGATGAGGGCGTGGCCGCTCTCGAAGTACTCCTCGAACCAGCGAGGTCCTTCCTCGCGCACCGCCGCGTCGTACTCCTCTGCCAGCGCGATCGCCTCGGGCGAGAGCTTGGCGGCCAGCTTCTCCCTGGACGGCCAGGCCGAGCGCAGGGCGGCGGCGAGGGTCTTGACCCGGGGGTCGTCCAGCGCGCCGGGGGCGGCACGGCCGTGGCGGCGCAGCCGGTCCCAGACGTCCAGGTCCTCCCAGCCGACCACCTTCAGCGTGGCCAGCAGCGACTGGATCATGAGCAGCGACATCGCCCACGCCGGGCCGGGCGCGTCCAGGCGGTGGAAGCCGAGCCAGGCCAGCGAGTCGGCGGTGAAGACCCGGTGCACGCTGCGCATCGAGGACTCGCCGCCGAACAGGTAGGTCTCCGGCTCGTAGACGCCGTGACGCCACTGCTCGATCAGGCCCTCCTGCTGCCAGCCGGCCAGCCGCTCGGTCACCAGGTCGCCGAAACCGGGAGCGGCCTGGAAGCGGATGCGGAGCCCGGGGGCCTTGTGCATGAAGAAGAACTCGGTCGCCGACCCCTCGGCGAGCGCGGGGCGCGCGAGGGACTCCAGCTCCGCGTACACGTCGCGGTGGGTCTTGAGTCCGTACTGGAGCCAGTGCTCCGGCGGGGCCTTCGGTTCGATCAGTCGCACATGAGTACTGTCGGCCGGGGTCTTTAGAGCCGGGTCATAGTCCGCTCATAGCAGCGACAGCGGGCGGACGCGGGTGCCGCCGGCGGCCTGGTGCAGGCGGGCGAGCATGGCGACCGCGGCCCGGGTGACCGCCCTCGTCCCGGCTCGGTGCTCGAACCAGCGCCAGTCGCCGGTGACGTTGGCTTCGAGGAAGACCGGCTCGCGCGAGCCGTCCAGCAGGAAGTCGAAGGCCGCGTAGGTCAGCCCCAGGGCCTCCGCCAGGCGGCGGGTGGCGGTGGCGACCGGCGGGGGAACCGGACAGGCCGTCACCTCGACCGTCTCCTCGGCGAGCCAGAGTGCTTCGGGGGAGTCCTTGACGACGCGGAAGGCGTGCAGCTCGCCGCGCAGGTGGTAGACGCGCAGCTCGGTGGAGTGGGGGACGTACTCCTGCAGCACCAGGGGCGCTTGCCGGGGCCAGGCACGCACCTCGTCGCGGGGCGCGATCCGGGCGAAGGCGGCGGCCAGCAGGCCGGGGGCGGCTTCGACGGCGTGGCTGTCGAGGGCCTTGGCGACGACCCGGGCGGAGCGCAGCCGGTCGACGTCGGTGGCGGGGTGGGTGGTGACGAGCGTCCGTGGCACCCGGATGCCGAGGTCGCGGGCGGTGGCGAGCTGGTGGAGCAGGCCGGGACCGGTGCCCAGGACGGGCGCTCCGGCGCAGAGGGCGAGCTGGCCGAGCAGGGCGCGCCAGGCGTCGCTGCGGTAGCGGCGCACCGCGGTGGCCGGGTGCTCGGGGGCGGCGCGGGGTGAGAGGTGCCTGAGCCACACGACGGTCGGCCGCATGCCGTCGCAGCGGAGGCCCTCGTCGTCCACCAGGACCGGCGTGTCCAGCCCCGCGCGCAGGGAGGGGATGCCGAGCCGCCACAGCCCGGCCCGCAGCGCGTCCACCTCCGGGTCCCGCTCCCGCGCCAGGAAGACCGGGCACGGTACGGCAGGCGTATCCGCCCCCACGTTGTCGAAGCGGGGCCGCAGGTCGATCACGCGGGACGGGTCGCCGAGTTGGCACTCCAGCGGCGGCCCGTTCACCGGTCCAGGCTCGCCAGCCAGGCGGCCACCCGGCCCGCCGGCAGCGTGGCCCCACGCCCGAGGTAGTGCTCCTCGGCCCGCCGGGCCAAGTCCCGGGCCTCGGCGGTGCGGCCCTGCTCGTGCCGGGCACGGGCGAGCTCGGCCAGGACGTCGCCGCGCAGGCACGGGTCGTCGGTGCCGTCCAGCAGACCGAGGACGGCCTCGGCCTGCTCCCGGCGGCCGGCGCGGGCGCGCAGGCAGCGGGCGACCAGTTCCGCCCGCAGCTCCAGCCCCTCGTCCGGCAGCTCGCCCAGGGGCCGGCCGGCGTGGAAGTGCTCGCGGGCGGCGTACACGCGGAGCGTCTGGGCGGGCACGGGCAGGTCCATCGACTCCAGGGCGCGCGCGGCCTCGCCGTACAGGGCGGCGGAGCGGGTGTGGTCGCCGGCCAGCGAGCAGACCAGGGCCCGCGCCTGGACGACGGCGGTGCCGGCCAGGCTGAGGTTGAGGTCACGGGCGTGCGACGCGGCCCGGTCGAGCAGCTCGTGCGCCGCCGCGATCTCCCCGCGCAGCGCCCGCAGCCGGGCCTCGGTGAAGCGCACCATGACCAGCAGCGCCCGGTCGCCGGCGAACCGCTCGGCCAGCACCGCGCAGAGCGCGAGCCCCTCCTCCAGCGGCGCGGGCGACCACTGCGCCAGCTCGCAGCGCGCGATCAGCAGCCGCTTCTCCTCGTACAGGTCGCCCAGCGCCCGCGCGTGCTCGGCCGCGGCCCGCATGGCCCGCTCGGCCTTGCCGACCTGCCCGGCGGCCAGCCAGGTAAGCGCCCGCACCTGCTGCATCCGGCACCACCCGAGATGGTCGCCGGGGTCGGGTTCGGGCCCGTCGTACGGCCCGGCCGAGCCGTACCGCAGGGCGAGCAGGTGCCGCTGGATGGCGAGCGTGCGCCGCCCGCGCGGGTCGGCGAAGGCGGCGGCGCCGCGCTCCAGCAGCGCGGCGGCCTCCTCCCGGCGGCCGAGCAGCAGGTAGGCGTCGCACAGCCGCAGCACCAGCACCCGGTGCTCGGGCTCCTCGACCGGCATCAGGACCAGCGCCCGTTCCAGCAGGTTGACCGCGGCCGACAGGTCCTTGCGGGCCAGCGCCTGGGTGCCCGCCTCGGCCAGGTGCGCACCGGCCCGGCGGGCGAGCGGCAGGTTGGCCGGGGCGCCGGGCGAGACCTCCCGGGCCAGCAGGCAGGCGGCCTCCAGGTGGTAGGCCACCTCGTGCCCGTCCGCGAGCTGGTCGGCGATGCGCAGGTGCCACTCGCGCCGCTCGGCCTTGGGGCTCATCGAGTAGACGACGTCCCGGGTGAGGGCCTGCGCGAAGCGGAGGTCACGCCCGGCCGGCTCCACCAGGCGGCGGCGTTGCACCTGGGCCAATGCCTCCGGCACCTCCTCCGGCGCGTCGTGCAGCGCGGCCACCCCGGCGCGGCTGAAGCGGCGGCCGAAGGCGGAGGCGCGGGCCAGCACCCGGCGCTCGCGGCCGGACAGCCGGTCGATCCGCGCGGTCAGCAGCGCCTGCACGGTTGGCGGGATGGCGTCCTCCTCGCCCTCGGCCAGCATGTCCATCATCAGCTCGGCGAACAGCGGGTTGCCGCCGCTGGCCTCGGCGACCCGCTCCAGCGCTTCGGCCGCCGAGTGCGCCACCAGGTCGGGTTCCAGGTGCGCCAGGAGCAGGTCGAGCTCTTCAGGCGAGAGCGGGCCCGGCTCGATCGTCACCGCCGACGCCCAGCCGGGACGGGCTTCGAGCAGCTCGGGCCTGGCCACGCAGATCAGCAGTACCGGCAGCCCGGACACCTCGGCGGCCAGCTCCTCCAGCAGGTCGAGCAGGGTCGGCTCGGCCCAGTGCAGGTCCTCGCAGACCACGATCAGCGGGCCTTCCGTGGCCAGCTCGGTCACCTGGCGGCGCACCACCCACGCGATCTCCTCCACGCCGCGGTCGGAGCCGAGGCAGGCGGCCAGGTCCGCGCCGCCGGGCAGCTCGTGGAAGAGCTCGGCGATCGGCTGGTAGGTGATGCCCTTGCCGTACGACTGGCAGTGGCCGGTCAGCACGCGCGCCGCCCCGGGCGGCAGCGCGGCCAGGAACTCGCGCACCAGCCGGGTCTTGCCCAGCCCGGGCACGCCCAGGACGGTGACGACCCGGCACTCGCGCTCGCGCACCACCCGGTCGAAGGCTCGGCGGAGCGCCGCCAGCTCGGCGGCCCGGCCGACGAAGGGCGCGCGGTCGCGCTCGACCGCCGCCTTGCGCCCGGTGACCAGCCACGCCGGCACCGGCTTGGCCTTGCCCTTCAGGGCGAGCGGCGGCATCGGCCGCAGCTCCATCAGGTCCCGTACGGCACGCGCCACGCTCTTGCCGATGAGGATCTCGCCGGCCCCGGCGGCCGACTGCAGCCGGGCGGCGGTGTTGACCGCGTCCCCGACCACCCGCAGGTCGCCGGTGGGCAACGAGGTGGCGATCACCTCGCCGGAGAAGATCCCCGAGTGCACGTCGAGCCCGCCGCCCAGCCCGCGCACGCCCTCGGTCACCTCCAGCGCGGCCCGTACGGCACGCGCCGCGTCGTCCTCGTGCGCCACCGGCATCCCGAAGACCGCCATGACCGCGTCGCCGATGAACTTCTCGATCACCCCGCCGTGCGCGCCGATGGCCTCCGTGCACACCCGGTAGTAGCGGTCCATGAGGACGCGCAGCGGCTCGGGATCGAGCCACTCGGCCAGGGTGGTCGAGCCGATCAGGTCGATGAAGAGCACCACGACGTTCTTGCGGCTGCTCAGCGCGGGGACCTCGGCCAAGCGGGCGCCGCAGTTGCGGCAGAAACGATCCTGCGCCGTGGTCTCCGCGCGGCAGCCGGGGCACATCAGAGCACCTTGACCTCGTGGCCTTCCACGTCGGCGTCGTCGGCCTCCTCCAGCTTGGCCTTGATCGAGTTGAGCACCTCGACCTCGGACTCCGACAACCCGGCGAACACGGCCCGCTGGCCGTCGGTGAGGAACTCCAGCGGGTGACCGGCCTCCAGCAGCGCGGTCAGGGCATCGAACGACATGGCGATCCTTTCCTACAGCCGGCCGGAACTGGTCAGCACGAACTTGCCGAGCGCCTCGAGCAGCTCGTCCACCGCGGAACTGGGCGCGTCGGCCCGGCTGAGCGCCGACTCCAGCCGGTGCAGCGGGGTGACCTCCCGCCCCCGGACCACGGTCACCAGCGCGAGCGTGATCGCGAGCTGGTTGGCCAGCTCGGTGAGCAGGTCGATGGCGGCCAGCTCGCCGAACCGGTCGAGCGCGGGGTCGAGCACCTGCAGCACACCGATGATGTGCTCGTCGAGCTCCAGCGGCGCGGCCATCAGCGTCTCCGGCACGTAGCCGGTGCGCGCGGCGAACTCGCGGTCGAAGCGGGGGTCCTGGCGCACGTCGCAGACCACGGTCTCGCCGGTCTGGAAGACCCACCCCGCCACGCCGTGCCCGGACGGGATGGCCAGGCCCACCAGGCGGTCCTCGCCCTCGCCCGAGGAGGCCTCGAAGATCAGCTGATCGGTCTGCTCGTCGTGCAGGAAGATCGAGGCCGCGGCGGCTGAGAAGGTCAGCCGGCCCAGCCGTACCGTCGAGCGCATGACTTCGGTGTGCGCGCCGGGCAGCAGCACCCGGCCGAGCGAGGCGGTCAGGGAGTCGGGCATCTCCAGGCCCATGTCGTTCTCCTCAGATCCTGTTGTCGGCGATCGCGGCCAGCACGTACTTGAGCTGGCCGGTGGGCAGGCCCGGGTGGTGACCCAGGATGCGGGCGCACATGCCGGTGACGTGCGGGGTGGCGAAGCTGTTGCCGGACAGCCGGGAGCGGCCGCCGCCCGGCTGCGGGACCTCGACGGCGACCCCGCGGGCGAAGAACTCCACCGGCGGCTCGGGGTTGGCCTCCAGGTACTCGCTGTCCAGGCGGCTGTGCGAGCCCACCGAGATGACGCTCGCGAAGTTCCAGGGGTAGGAGCGCACCGGCCGGTTGTGCGCGGAGGCGACGACGGTGACCCCGGCGAAACTGGCACGGTCCACCAGGTCGTGCAGGGCTTCCTTGTGCTCGGTGCGGCGCGTGGACAGGCTCAGGTTGACCAGGTGGAAGCCCTCCTCCACGGCCCACTCCAGCGCGGTCAGCAGCACCTCGCCGCTGCCGCGCAGGCCGCCGCCGAGCACGCGCACGCTGGTCAGCTCGCAGTCGGGGGCGACCGTGCGGATCACCCCCGCGCAGGCGGTGCCGTGCCCGGCCTGGTCGCCCTCGGCGTCCGGGACGACGCGCAGGCCGCCGGGCCCGTTCGTCACGGTGAGCGCGGTGACCGGGCCGCCGAGCTCGGGGTGGGTGGCGTCCACCCCGCTGTCGATCAGGCAGACCCGGACCCCGGAGCCCTTGGAGGAGCCCCAGGCCCACTCGCGGGTGATCTCGGCGGGCAGGGCGAGCCGCGCGGAGTCCATGGCCGCGCCACGCGAGGCGTGCGCGATCCGGAACCTCTGGGTGAGTGCGTCCTCGACGACTCGCGTACCCGTCATACGCGCATGGTCGGCACTGCCGTTCAGAGTTGTCTCATAGTCCGGTTACAGTGCCGGCCGGCCCGGCCGAGCTTGCGGCGCTCGGCCGGCTTGGGCGGGGGCGCGGCGTGCAGGACGAGCTCCTCCTGCTCGGCTTCGAGCTCGTTCACCAGCTCCGCCACGGTACGGCCGGCACAGGCGTCGGCGGCGGCCAGGCGCAGCGCCGCGGGCAGGTGGTCGCAGAGCTCCGCCAGCCGGTCGACCTCGGCGGCCTCCGCGCGCACCCGGTCCGGGCCGATCAGGCGGCCCAGCAGCTCGCGCGCCTCGGCGGGGGAGAGCGGCGGCAGACGCAGCGGCCTGGCCCCGTCCAGCGCGATCAGCCCGCTCAGGCTCGCGCGGCTGGTGACCAGGGTGAGGCTGCCGCCCGCGCCCGGCAGGAGCGGCCTGACCTGCTCGGAGGCGGCGACGTTGTCGAGCAGCACCAGCAGGCGGCGGCCGGCCGTCTGGGTGCGGTAGAGCGCGGCGGCCTCCTCGATGTCCAGGCCGCGGTCGTCCTCGCCGCCGCCCAGTGCGCGCAACAGCCGCGAGAGGGCGCGGCGGGAGCCGTACTCCTGGAGGTCGAGGTGGAGCTGCCCGTCGGGGAAGCGCTCGCGGGCCAGGTGCGCCCAGTGCACCGCGAGCGCGGTCTTGCCGGCGCCCGCCGGGCCCAGGAGCGCCGCGGTGAGCGGGGTCGTGAGCTCGCGGGTGGCCTCGTCCAGCCAGCGGAGCTGGGCGGCGCGGCCGGTGAAGGCGGAGACCGGCGGCGGGAGCTGGGCGGGCGGGCGCCTGGCGGGTGAAGGCGGTGGCGGGGCGGGCGGGCCGGCCAGCAGGTCCGGGTCGTTGCGCAGGATCGCCAGCTCCAGCCGCTGGAAGTCCGGCCCCGGGTCGAGGCCGATCTCGTCGGCGAGCCGCCGCCGCGCCGCCCGGGCCGCCTCCAGCGCCACGCCCGCCTGGCCGCTGCGGTAGAGCGCGGTCATGAGCTGGCAGGTCAGCCGCTCGCGGAAGGGGTGCGCGCGGGTCAGCTCGGTGAGCTCCTCCAGCAGGTCGAGGTGGCGGCCCAGGCGCAGCTCGGCGGTGAGCCTGTCCTCCAATGCGGTCAGCCGGGCCTCCTCCAGGCCGCCGCCGAGCCGTTCCTGCACCTCGGGAAGGGCCGCTCCGGCCAGCGCGGGCCCGCGCCACAGGCCGAGGGCCGCCTCCAGCAGGGTGACCCGGACGTGGTCGTCGGGCGCGAGCCGGGCCTGCTGGACCAGGTCGCGGAAGCGGTGCACGTCGACCGAGGCCGGGTCGGTGCGCAGCAGGTAGCCCGAGCCCTGGGAGACCAGGTCGACCTCGGGGATCTCCTTGAAGGCCGTGCGAAGCTGGGACACGGCCACCCGGACCGCGTGCTCGGCGGTGCGCGGCGGCGACTCCGGCCAGATCAGTTCGACCAGGCGGCGCACTGGAACCGGCCGGTTGGCCTCCAGCGCCAAAATGGCCAGGGTCAGGCGCTGTTTGCGCGGCCCCAGCCCGATGCGGCGCCCGTCGTGGTAAGCCTCGACGGTACCGAGTATTCGGAACTCCATCACCACCCCACTGTGGGACCGGCCTTCGGGGGAGACATCGGCGCTTCCACCCCATAAATCCCGATATTTCGGGGTTCATGAGGGCGGATGCCCCCAGAAAGTCCCCGCCGCCAGGTCGCACAGCGCGGCCCGATCGGCCTGGCCGGTCTTCAGCAGCAGGCTGGCCACGTGTTTCTCCACGGTGCGCGGCGAGATGAACAGCCGCTTGGCGATGTCCACATTCCCCCGCCGCCCGGCCAGCAGCACGAAGACCTCGTACTCCCGCACCGTCACGCCCAGCCGCCGCAGCTCCTCGGGGATGCGCTCGTGCCCGCTGCGCCGGTGCGCCGCCGCCACGCCGGCCTGGCGCAGCAACGTCCGGCAGGCCCCGGCCACCGCCGGGATCCCCGCCTCGTGGAAGTACTCCTCGGCGGTCCGCAACCAGGTGGGCGCGTCACCCCAGCCGTCGGCCACCGCGGCCTCGGCCACCAGCCGCAGTCCCAGGTTCGCCGCCATCCGGTACGGCTGCGCCGCCTCCCTGGCCGCCTCGACCAGCGTGTGCGCCTCGTCCCCGCGCCCCGACCTGCCCATCGCCACCGCCGCGGCCAGCAGCAGGAAGTGCCGGTTCCAGCGCAACGTCCCCGCCGGGGTCGCGGCGATCTCCGCGCACTCCTCGGGACCCGCCCGGTCGGCGAGCGCGTCCAGCAGCACGCCCAGCCCGAACCGACCGGTCAGCGAGTAGACGCTCGGGTGCGCGTCCTCCCACGCCCGGGCCCGGCCCAGCGACTCGACCGCGGCCTCCCGATCCTCCTCCAGCAGCGCGCAGACCGCCTGGCACAGGCCGTGGGAGAGCGCCACGTACTCGCCGTCCTCGCCGCCCCAGCGGCGGAAGGCGCCCAGCGCCTTGTCCATCTCCTTGCGCCGGCCCTGGTGCGCGGCCGAGGTGGCCTGGGTGAGCAGCACGTACTGGGTGTAGTCGGCGTGGCTCAGCCGGATGCTCGTCTCGGCCCACGAGGCGGCCAGCGACTCGGCCTGCTCGTAGTCGCCGCGCAGGACCAGCAACATCGCCAGCGTCGCCTGGGCGGTGTGCATCGAGGTCACCGCGCCGGCCGCGGCGGCTTGCCGTACCGCCTGTTCCAGAGCGGTGGTGTCGCCGTGCCGGAGGCTGCCGTTGATCGCCAGCCGGACCAGCGCGCGGATCCGCCACAGGCCCAGCCCGTGCTCCTCGGCGATGGCCTGCACCTTGGCCAGGCACTGGTCGGCCTCGGCCAGGCCGCGCGGGCGCACGAGGTAGGCCAGCAGCTCCCAGGCCTGGCAGGCCACCCCGGGCAGGGGCAGCCGCTCGGCGGTCTCCGCCGCCCGCCGGGCCAGCCGCTCCGGCGCGTGGTCGGACACCCGGGTCATGAGCTGGGCCTCGACCACGTCCAGGGCCGTGGAGTGCGCCTCCTCCCAGTGCGCCTCCAGGACCTCCCGGGCCGTGGAGACGTGTGCCATGCCCTCCGAGAAGCGGCCGGCCTCGGCGGCGATCCAGGCCATGGTGACGCGCAGGCCGATCCGATCGGCGGGCGGCACGGCCGGGCCGTCCAGCTCCGACAGCTCCCCGGCCAGGGCCGCGGCGCGCTCCGCCTGCCCGCCCTCGGACAGCGCGTACAGCAGTGAGGCCAGCACCTTGGCGCGCACCTGCGGCTGGTCGTCGCGCAGCCGCTCGTAGGCGTTCTCCAGCAGGCTGATCGCCGAGCCGGCCGCGCCGCTGTCCAGCAGCCGCTGCCCCGCGTCGGCCAGCAGCCGCCCGGCCTCCGCCTCCTCCCCGGCGACCAGGTGCAGCCCGGCCGCGACCTGGCACCACTCGCCCGGCAACCCGGGCTGCAGCCGGGTGACCGCGGTGACCGCCCGCCGGGCGATCATCGTGCGCTCGGTGGGGATCAGGCTGCTGAGCAGCGCCTCGGCGGTGAGCGCGTGCCGGAAGGCGTACCAGCCGGTCTCGGTCTCGTCCGGCTTGATGAGCTGCGCGGCCACGCCCGCCCGCAGGAAGGCCAGCATGTCCCGGTCCGACAGCCCCACGATCGCCTGCAACGGCGCGACCGGGAAGCGCCGGCCGAAGATCGCGGCGGCGCGCAGGATCTCCTGGCCGGCCGGGCCGATCTGCTCGGCCCGCACCGCGATGCTCTCGATCAGCGTCACCGGCACCTGCGTGGCCGGATCGCTGGTCAGGTGCCAGCGCCCGTCGGCCAGCTCCAGCGCGCCGGTCCCGGCCATGGCGCTGAGCAGCTCCTCGACCACGAACGGGTTGCCGTCGGCGGTGCGCTCCAGGTGGCGTAACAGCCGGGGCGGCACCTCGTCCGGCGCGCAGTCGAGGCAGGCGGCGGCCAGCGCGCCCAGGTCCGCCCCGGTCAGCGGGTCGAGCCCGAGCACGGTGGCGGTCCGCCGCCGGGCGCAGTCGTCGGCCACCCGCCGCGCCTGGCTGCTGTGCCCGCGCAGGTTGGCCAGGAGCATGATCGGCAGCTCTTCGAGGTTGTCGGCGAGGTACTCCACCACCGCGAGCGTCTCGGTGTCGGCGTCGTGCAGATCCTCCAGGACCAGCACGACGCCCCGGTCGCGGCCGATCGCGATCAGCAGCCGCAGCACGGCCTCCGACAGCACGATGAGCGACTCGAGGTGCTCGGCGCCCGGCGTGGTGCGCCACTCGGGCAGGAGCGTGGTCAAGGCCGGCAGGTAGGCGTCGAGGGCGGGGTCGTTGGGCGGCCCGTTCGTCCTGGCGAAGGAGAACAGCGCCTCGCGCAGCGGCTTGTACGACACGTCCCGGCTGGAGCCGCTGCCGCGCCCGCGCAGGACCACCATCCCGTCGTCGAGCGCCTGGTAGGTGCAGTCGGCGACCAGCCTCGACTTGCCGATGCCGGCGTCACCGGTGAGGAAGACGGCTCCGCCGCGCCCTTGCCGCGCGGCGGTCAGGAGCGCGCCGAGAAGCGCACTCTCCCGATCCCGGCCGATCAGCAAGGGCGAGCGAAACCGCATGGCGCCAGGTTAGGCATCGGGGGCGGAAGGGATCATCACCCGCGCGGCTGGTTTAGACCGGGCACGTCTGTGCACGTGGTTAGGGCCGGACCGAAATCGTCGCAGGCTGGGAGGTTGACCAGGGAACCGGTAGGGGAGTCGAGGGCGGGGCGGGCACCGGGAATCATTCCGGTCAGGATCCAGGGACGGCTGAAGGCGGTGACACCGGAGACTCTGATCACGATCTTGCCTGAGGGGTGCTCGTCCACGCTGTCAATCCAGGAGTGTTCGGTCATGCTTTCTCCCTTGTCGTGAGCGGGTGGCGAGGGGGCTTAACGAAGGAGCAGGACGGCGGGAACCCGCTCCGGGTCCGTCAGGCGTAACAGGCCGTGGCCGATGCCGGCCAGGCCGGTCAGGAGCCCTGGGGTGGGCACCTGGTTCGGCGTCCCGCAGCGGGGGCCGAACTGTTCCAGCGAGGCCAGCAGGTGCCCCGCGTACCGGTTCATCGCACTTGCGGCCTCCTTGTCTCCGCGGGCGGTCAGGGTGGTCAGCAGCTCGATCCGGCCCAGCTCGCCGTGACACAGGTCGTGGGTCGCCAGGGGGAGGGTGTCACCGATGCCCTTCCGTACTTGTTTCCAGCCGTACCGCCCGTCATCCACGCGGGCGAGCAACCTGCCGGGCGTGCCCCGGCACCAGGACAACCCGAGCGTGCGACCTTGGTGGTCTACAGGGTTGTCGCGGCCTCTATGGCTCTCGTGGGTATTACGGCTCTTCTGGTGCTTTCGGTTCGCGCGGCGGAGAGCCCAATCCACGCCGCACCCCCCGAAGGCGAACCCCGGGGCCAGCTCCACCTCCCGAACCCGGGCCGCCAGCACCTCCGCACACCGATCGGCCGCCGCCCTCGCCCGTTCCAGCCCGGTGATCTCCGCGACGGCGCACAACGCGGCCAGCCCCCCGGCCAGCCCGTCGTACACGTCCACCGGCGGTGTCCCCTCGCCGATCGCGAAGTCCAGCAGCTCCAGCGCCCGCTCCAGGCACGCCTCCAGCCCCGCGCCCGGCAACAGCACCGACAACCGGGCCACCGCGTACACGATGCCCCCCAGCCCGCCGAACCCGCCCGGACCCACCGCGACCGCCAGCTCCGGCGTCAGCCCCTCCAGCAGCGGCGGCAACCCGGCCACCGCCCGCAGCGCCACCTCGCGATACTCCTCCACCCCCGTCACGAGACCCGCCTGCGCCAGGAAGAGCGCCACCCCCGAATACCCCGTCGCCAATCCACCGCCCAGCGGCATCACCGACCAGTGCCCCGGCGCGATCGGCTCCAGACCCAGCCAGTTCACCCGCTCCCCGTCGCTGTGCACGTCCGCGCAGAGCTGATCGGCCAGCCCCCGCGCCGCCGCCAGCAGCGTCTCCGGAAGCGGCGGCGTCGGAGCCAGCCGTACCGCCCCCGGTGTCGGTACCGGATGCTGGTCGCCGGTGTCCCGGGCGGCGAGCGACGCCCGGATGATCCACTCCTGGTCCGCCAGATCCGCCGGACCCATCGTGGCGACCTTCCTGGTCACCGCGTCCAGGCCCGACTCCTTCAGCGACACCCCCAGCGGCGTCCCGTCGTCACCCACCAGCTCCAGCGAGTCGCCCCGGGTGGAGAACATCGGCACGTCCCCGGCCCACAACGCCCCCACCTCGTACGGCACCGCCGCCAGCAGCAGGGGATCGCCGCCCGACACCCCGGCCAGCAGGTGGAACACCGCGTCCCGGACCCTCGCCTGGCGCATCACGTCCGGATGCGTCGACTCGCTCAGCAGCTCGGCGTACAGGCGGCTCTGCCGTACCACCACCCGGACCTCGTCCCCGGCGAACCGCCGCAGCAGCCCGGCCAGCAGCTCCTCCCGACTGGCCGCTATCGCGTGGTAGGCGGCCTGGAAGCCTTGGATCAGGCTCCGCACGTGCTCGGCCGGATCCACCTCCACACCCGCCAGCATCGGCCGGTTCGCCGCGCCCGTGAACCGGGTCGCGCTGCGGACCAGCCGCATCGTGTCCGTGCCCGCGTCCTCCCACGTCGCCGCCGAGAACGGCGCCACCCCCATCTTGTCGCCGCCCAGCCCCGACACGTCCAGGACGCCCTGATCGCCCATCACGAACTGCGGCAGCAGCGCCGTCCGCTGCACCGACTCGCGCAGCACCCGCAACGCCGGATCCGTCGTGTCCGGCCCCGCCAGGCCCGTCGGATGCAGCACCGTCTCCACGTCCACCACCAGCGGCTGATCCCCGCACGCCACCAGGTTCTCGTAGTGGATGTCCGTCCCGTTCACCACGTCCAGCAGCGTCAGCAGGGCGCCTTGGCGGCGGTAGAACCGGCTCACCTGCTCCGCCGTCGTGCACGGCGCCGCCTCGGCGAACTCCACCCACCCGTACCCGTCCCGCGCCAGCACCCTGACCGTCCCCAGCTCCAGCCCGGGCACCCTTTCATTCAGCCAGCGCACGAGCTCGTTGAAGTGCAGATGCGCCGTAACCGGCCTTGGCCGGTACACCACCTTTCCCCCACCGGCGAACTCCAGCACACACACGGCCCGCCCTTGGCGATGCCGATCCCCAGCCGCCACAAACCCGACCAGCTCGCCTAGCCCAGCGTCCGCCGGCTCGCTGCCTTGGTGGGCGCCCCTTTTGGCTGGCTCGCTCCCTTGCTGGGCGCCCTTTTTGGCCGGCCCGCTCCCTTGCTGGACGCCCTTCCCCGCGGGCTCGCTGTCTTGGTGGACGCCGTTTCCCTGCGGCTCGCCGATCAGCCAGGCCAGCTCCTCCCGATCGGCCTCGAACCGCCCGAGCAGTTCCACCCCCGCCTCAACCGCCTGCTCACAAGCCTGCCCAAGCACCCGAGCCAGCACCGGATACCTCCGCAGCAGCGCCGGCAACCCTTCCCTGCTCCGCGCCACAAACTCCCGAAACCGCTCCTCCGGCGTACCCCCCGCCAGCTCCCCCTTCACCCGCATCACGTTCAGCTCAAGCACCAGCACCCGAGCCGCCAGCCCCGCCAACCTCCCCGCCAGCCCGGCCACGAACCGCTCCCGCACCGCCTCGGCGTCGACCCCGCCCCCCATCGCCGCCCGCAGATCCTCCCCGGCCTGCACCGCCAGCGGCCACACCACCCCCGCGAAGTCCTCGTCGGTCGCCTCCCCAGCCCCGACCCGCTCCACCCTGGCCGCCCAAGACGGCACCCCGCCGCACTCCTCCCCAGGGATCAGCGCCGCTTCCCACCAACGGTCGGTCATGGGGCCAGTATTGAAGGACCCCCCACCCCCGACATGGGGGACATGCCCCCATAAAGTCACAACCCCCGACGCTCCCAAAACCAACCGCCCGCTCCAACGGCCCCTGAGCGATCAATTGGCGGACATTCCCCGCCATCGCGGACACGTACGCGGAATCACAGCCCCTGACTCATTGGAAGCGGGGTTATGGTCCTTGTGACCGTCGTCGACGCATACAAGGGCATGCGGAGGTGGGTGCCATGCCGTTGGAGATCGGACTGTGGCGAGTCGACGGCCAACCAGCGAAGCTAGGCACGTCGATGATGCCCCTGGAATCCCGGTTAGAGGAGCTCCTCGAGACCGACCCGAGCATGCTAGGGCTCGCCGTGCTCCTGATCGGCCGGCAAGTCTCCACCGCGCACGGCAAGTTCATCGACCTCCTCGGCATCGACGCCGAAGGGACCCTTCACGTCCTGGAGCTGAAACGGGATCGAACCTCTAGAGACGTCGTTGCGCAGGTACTGGACTACGGCTCGTGGGTACGAAACCTCGCCAACGAAGAGGTCCGCGCCATCTATGACGACTACGCGAGACGACAAGGGCGCGCAGAAGGGTTCGACCGAGCTTTCGCGGAATGGTTCGGCGCGACTCCTCCCGAGTCACTCAATACGAGCCACACTTTGACCGTGGTCGCCAGCGAACTGGACGCGGCCACCGAGCGGATCGTCACCTATCTGGCGACGGAACACCAGGTTCCAGTGAATGTGCTGTTCTTCCGCTACTTCGAGGACGAGGGCAGGTCCTATCTGGCTCGGACCTGGCTGATGGACGAAGCCAAGGCCGCGAATCCGGCCGCCGGCTCCCCGGGCCGCAGTAAGAAGGAGGCCTGGAACGGCCAGGATTGGTACGTCGCCTTCGGCGAGGAACCAGCAGGACGCTCCTGGGAGGATGCCCGCCGCTACGGCTTCGTTTCCGCCGGCGGCGGAGACTTCTACTCCAGGACGCTGCGCACCCTCCCGATCGGGGCCCGGGTGTTCGTGCACATCCCGCAGTCGGGATACGTCGGAGTCGGAACTGTCACCGCCGAAGCGCGCCCTTACCCCGAGGTCTTCCTGACCACAGGAGGCGTAACCCGCCGGATGGCGGAACTGGACCTCGCGGGCACCTACGTCCACGCGGACGCTCCCCAGGACGGGCAAGACCGTCGCGAATGGGTTGTGCAGGTGGAGTGGCTAGCAACGGTGCCACGCGCTCAGGCGCTGTGGAAGCTGGGCATGTTCGCCAACCAGAACTCAGCTTGCAGACTCCGCTCCGGCTTCAGCATCGACGAGGCCACCCGGTACTTCAAGCTCGACAGCTAGCCAGCCCCAACAGGGCGTCCAAGAACTGCACGAAGCCTAGATAGTCGCTTCAGCCGCTCTGCCGGCGACGCGACCGCAGCAGAGACCGGGTTTGCCAGGAAGGAGCCTCTGCCGGCCGAAGAACGGTAGCTGGCGCCCTTACTACGATGTCCGGATGCTGTCTGCCCCCTCCACCGCCGCAGACCCGGCACCGCCGCACCCCCGGCGCCTGGCCTGGCTGGACGCGCTGCGCGGGCTGGCCGCGATGGTGGTGGTCTTCGAGCACGCCCTCCAGCCGCTCTGGCCGGAAGCACGCACACCGATCAAGGCGGCCTTCGACCCCGGCTGGTACGGCGTGCTGGTCTTCTTCCTGGTCAGCGGCTACATCGTGCCCGCATCCCTGGAGCGCCGCGGGGACCTGCGAGCCTTCTGGATCTCGCGCTTCTTCCGCCTGTGGCCCCTGTTCTCCGTATGCGTCGTCGGCATGCTGCTCCTGGCGGCAGCGGGCTGGGACAGCCTGCACACCTGGTGGGACGGCCGCCCGGTAGCGCTGGCCCTGGCCCACGCGAGCATGCTCCAAAACCTGCTGTACGCGCCCAACCTGGCCAACGTGCTGTGGACCCTGTCCTACGAAATGGCCTTCTACCTGCTCCTGACCGCGATGTTCACCCTGGGCGTGCACCGCCGCAGCACCGCAGCCGCCCTCACGTTCACCGCAGCCGCCGCCCTGGGCGCCGGACTGCTCCCGGTCGCCCTCCTGTCATCCGGCGGAGCAGGCCGCATGCTCACCGTCGTGCTCGTCGTGACCACCGTGCTCGCCGTCGGCCTGACCGCAGTCCTGGCCGGCGCCAGGCGGATCCAGCAGTTGGGCGCAGTGCTCATCGCGGCCACGATCCTCCTGCTCCTGGCGGTCAACCAGAGCTACCCCGGCCCATGGCAGGGCCTGTTCATCCTGGCCACCATGTTCGCCGGCACCGCCCTGTACCGAGTCGAGTCCGGCCAGCTAAGCCGCCGACACCTCGCATGGGTGGCGCTGGTCCCGATAGCGGGCCTGTGGCTGTCCCGCGACGACCTGGGTGTAGAGGTGGCGATGGCGGCGGCCTGGCTGACCTTCGCCGCCGGAATGGCGCTGCGCCGCCGTACGATGCCGTCCTGGCTGGCGTGGCTGGGCCTGGTGTCCTACTCCATCTACCTGCTGCACCCGCTACTGCTGGAGAGCGTCGAGTTCTTCCTCCCGGACCCGCTTGCCGTACCGCTGGCTGTGCGCCTGACGCTGCTGGTCGCGGTATGTGCGGCGCTGCTCGGCCTGTGCGCGCTGACCTGGCGCTGGGTGGAACTCCCCGCCCAACAGCTAGGCAAGCGCCTGGCCGCCCGGCCCAGAGAAGCCATGAACGAAACCGAGCCGTACCTCTAGGAGAGCGCCACCCTTCACGCGGGCTACCACCTCCTCCTCGGCCGTGTCCCCATACATCCGGCCACCTGCCGTAGACAGAGCCAACTGGTTGGCAGCCGCCCCGGACACCCTGGCCACGCAGGTGACGTGGAGTGCCTCGTACAGACGCCCCAGAGCCCGCACCTCGAGCGAGGCCGCCTGGCCGGCGGCCCCATACCGCCGTACCGAGGAGAACCGCAGCCCGGCAGGATCAGCCGACTTCAAGAACAAAGAACAAAAAGCTCAGAAACCGCGCCCCGGTGATCTCCCGCAACTCCTCAGGAAACAGCTCCCGAGCCTCCGGCACAAACGGCGGCTCACTGATGACGCAGATCCGAAACCCGGCCGCCGCGAAGGCATCGGTCATCGCATGCAACGGCCGATCCCAGAAGCTCATCCGCGCCGTCTGCCCACCCATCGTCCATTCCTCGACCCGATTCCGAATCGCGAAGTACGTGGGCTTCTCCCCAGCCATGTGCTGCATGAGCGTGCTCATATAAGGATGATCGACCGAAACCAGCAACCTCCCCCCAGGCCGCAACACCCGCCGCATCTCCGCCAGCGTCGGCCCCCAGTCCTCCAGATAGTGCAGCACCAGCGACGCGACGACATCGTCGAACGCCCCGTCCTCAAACGGCAGCGGCCCAGCCAGATCCACGACCCGCAGATCCGCGTCGTCACCGAGCCGCCGCCGGGCCATCTCCAACATCCCGGCGCTCGCGTCGACCCCGCTCACGATGGCCCCCCGATCGCGCAGGGCAGCGAACAACGGCCCTGACCCGCACCCCGCATCAAGAATGCGCCTCCCGGCCACATCCCCGGCGAGCTCCAGCATCGCGGGCCGCTCGTAGTAGGCGTTGACGAGACTGGTCTCGTTCTCCGCCGTGTACCCCTCGGCGATGCGGTCGTAGTCGTTGACTCGCGACGAAGCTGCGGTCTCTATGTGCTTCTCGGGCGTAGCAGACATGCAGGCCATTCTGGCTCATGAGCCACAGACGCCACAGGTGTACGGCCTGAGGCCGCCACGTGCCCTCTGCGGGCGGTGTCTCAGCTCCACCCTCCCTCACTTGCCTGGTCACGCGCGAGCTGACCTTCACCGACCTGAAAGCGCAGCCCCTCCGCGGAAAGGCCCAAGGATGCCGCGAGATCCCAACCACCGCACGCCTGGATGAATCGGCTCTTTCCCCTGGTCAGACCCAAACCTGCGCACCTGCCCTAGCCGACCCCCAACCCCCGATCCCGCCCTATCGCCCCCCGGCCCTCGTCGCAACCTGCCTTCCGCGCCACCTCGCCAGAGCCCCGCCCCGCTCCCTCAGTTCCGGACCCCGCCCGCACGAGGACCACCGGACCTGAAAGCGGCCCGGTAAGACTGCGGCGTGACCCCGACGACACGCTTGAACCGCTCGCGAAAGGCGGTGGCCGAGCCGAACCCGGACTGCGCCGCGACCCGTTCCACGCCGTGATCAGTGCTCTCCAGCAGGAACTGCGCCCGGCGCACCCGGGCCCGCAGCAACCACTGCAGCGGCGTGGTGCCGGTCTGCTCACGGAAGCGCCGGCTGAACGTACGCTCGCCCAGTCCACTACGCGCCGCCAGCTCCGCCAGCGTGATCTCCTGCGCGAGGTGCTCCTCGATCCACACCAGCACCGGCTCCAGCAGCGACCCCCGCGGCACCGGCGGCAGGGCGTGCGTGATGAACTGCGCCTGCCCGCCCTCCCGTTCCAGCGGCACCACCGACAGCCGGGCGGAGTCGGCGGCCACGGCCGAGCCGAAGTCGCGGCGGATGAGGTGCAGGCACAGGTCCAGCCCCGCCGCCGCCCCGGCCGAGGTGAGGATCTGGCCGTTGTCGACGTACAGCACGTCCGGCCGTACGTCGATCAACGGATACGCCTCGGCCAGCCGCCGCGCCGCCGTCCAGTGAGTGGTGGCGCGCAGCCCGTCCAGCAGGCCGGCCGCGGCGAGGGTGAAGGCGCCCACGCAGATGGAGGCGATCCTGGTGCCGCCGGCCGCCGCCGCGCGCAGGGCCGCGAGCACCTCCGGGTCGGGTGGAGCGGCCGGTTCCGAGAGGCCGGGCACGATGACGGTGTCGGCCTCGCGCAACGCCTCCAGCCCGTGCGGGGCGACGATCGTGAACGCCTCGCTGCGCACCTGCGGCGTCCGCGCGCACACTCGGACCCGGTACGGCCGGCGCCCGTCGGCGAGGGTGGCCCGTCCGAACACCTCGACCGGCGTGGCCAGGTCGGCCGGCACCACGTGATCCTGGGCCAGGACGACGATCGTGTGCATAACGGACACCGTAGCGGCGCCTGAAGCAGTACGCCGGAGTTAACAAGACGACGACCTGGGACCCCTCGCCCGAGCCATGGCGGCCGGACGAAGCAAGGTGAGAGCCGACGCGCAGAAGAAGACCGGTGGCGGGAACCCGGAGGAAATTGTCGATTCAGCCCATGGGGCGCTGGAGGCAGCCGCCCTAATCTGGCGCCGCCCCCCTCTCCTTCTCCTTCACTTTTCGCAGAACGGTACGCCGCATCTCATGTCCATCTTCATGCCGATCCTGATCGGCCTGATCGCCGTCACCCTCATCTCCCTGATCCCCGAGCCGCACCGGCGCACGGTCAACGCCGTGATCGTGGCCGGCGCGGGCGCCGCCTACCTCAGCGGCGGGGGCCTCGGTTACGCGGAGTTCGTGCTGCCGATCGTCATGACGTACGTCGCCTACCGAGGGCTGACCAGCTATGCCTGGATCGGCGTCGGCTGGCTGCTGCACACCGTGTGGGACGTCATCCATCACCTCAAGGGCGCCCCGATCCTCCCCTTCGCCGAGCACTCCTCGTTCGGCTGCGCCATCTGCGACCCGGTGATCGCGCTGTGGTGCTTCGCGGGCGGCCCCTCCGTCATCGGCTGGCTCCGCGCCCGCTTCTCCCGCAAACCCTCGACCTCACCCACCTCCGACACCGCCACCTCCGGTACGGAGCCCACGCCCGCCGGACCGACCCCTGTCAGGTAGCCCTCCTGACCCCCGCTTACGCTTCACGATCTCGCGGTGCCAGCGCAGCCAGGGTTTCCCGTAGCCAGCCGATCTCGGTCCTGCTGGTCGCGGTGGCGATCGTGAACAGTCCCTTGCGGAACGGGTCGTCGAAGTCGGCGGCGCGCAAGGGCCGGTCGCCGTCCCAGAAGAAGCTGGCCGGTTCGGTGAGGAAGGTCAGTCGGCGCTGCAGCACTCGCGCCTGGAGCGCAGGTTCGTCGAGGTGGCGCAGGAACGCCAGCATCGTGAACCAGCGGTTCTCGTCGGTGATGAACGGCTCGTCCGGTTCGGCCAGCCGTCGCTGCAGCTCGGCGCGTCCGGCGTCGGTGAGGGTGAGGACGTGTCTGGGCGCGGCCTGAGCGCCGGGCTGCAGGTCGCGTTCGAGCAGGCCGTCGCGCTCCAGGCGTTTGATCGCCGGGTAGAGAGTGCCGTCGGCGATGGGCCGGACGTGGCCGGTCAGGGCGGCGACGCGTTTGCGCAGCTCGTACCCGTGGAGCGGCTCGTCGTAGAGGAACCCGAGGATCGACAGCTCAATCATGCCGCTACGATACATCGACGACTTAATACCTCGAAGGCGAGGTATATCGGAGGAGATGGTTATGAGGAGTGCGCAGGTGCTGCCGGACGGGAGCCGGATCCGCTGGGCCGAGGTGGACGGTCGCGAGCCGATCCGGGTCTATGTGCACGGGCTGGGCGCGGCGGCGGCGCCGTACTTCCTGGAAGCCGCGAGCAGGCCGGAGCTGGCCGGACACCGGAGCCTGTTCGTCGATCTGCTAGGGTTCGGGACCAGCGACCGGCCGACGACGTTCGGCTACAGCATGGAGGAGCACGCGGACGCGCTGGCGACCGCCTTGCGGGCGGCGGACGTGCGGGCCGCGCAAGTGGTCGCGCACAGCATGGGCGGGACGATCGCCGTGCACCTGGCCGAGCGGCACCCCGAACTGGTGGCCGACCTGGTGCTGGTGGACGCCAACCTGGACCCGATCAAGCCGACGCCGCAGCCGACCATCGCCAGCTACACCGAGGACGAGTTCGTACGGCACGGCTGGGACGAGACGTTGACCCGCGTCGGCCCGCACTGGGCAGCCACCATGAGGCTTGCCGGACGGGAGGCGCTGCACCGGAGCGCGATGCATCTCGTGCGGGCTGACGTGCGGGAACGGCTGCGGAAGCTGCCGATCCCGCGCGCCTACCTGTACCCGGCCGCGAGCGGCGACCTCACCGGGGCGGATGAGCTGACAGCCTCCGGGGTACGGCTGATCGCGATCCCGGACACCGGCCACAACATCATGATCGACAACGTGCAGGCGTTCGCCCGCGAGGTGAGCGGCCTGCTCACGAGAGCGAAGATCACTGTCTAGCAGCCGCAGAACAACAGTGCGGCGGTGGCCGCGCCGGAGGAGCACGCCGGCGCGACCGCCGCAGCGGTGGTGCGCGAGCTCGGCGCACCGACCACCGCGTACGGCAGGAGCCCGGCGCCGCGACTGAGCGGCCGGACGGCGTGGCACCAGCCGGCTACTTGAGATCGAGGACCGCCTTGCCGTGGAGGCGACGGTCGAGCAGGAGCTCGACCGGCTCGGAGTGGCGAGTCCAGGGGCCGCGCCAGCTGATGCCCGGGTCGAGGCGGCCTGCGGCGATCTCCCCGGCCAGCCAGGTCAGGTCCGCGGAAAAGTCGGTGGCGGGGTCGCCGAAGAGGAAGAAGGTGCGGATCGACCGGTCGTGCCGTCCTTCGGTGCCCAGCAGGGCCTCCGGTGACAGCACCGCGTCGGCCTCGGAGGAGCGGCCAACGCTGAAAAGGGTGCCGCCGGCCGACAGTGAGGCGAAGGCGTCGACGAGGAACTGCCCGCCCACGTTGTCGAGGACGGCCGACACGGGCTGCCGCACGGCGGCCGGCTCAGGGTGGACTTCGCGGGCGCCCAAGGCACGCAGCTCGTCCGCCTGGGCGGGGCTCCGGCTGATGGCCACGACGTCAGCGCCGGCGCGGGCGGCCAACTGGACGGCGTAGCGGCCGACGCCGCCGGAAGCGCCGATGACCATCACACGGCGACCGAGCAACGGCCCCATCCGGCGTAGCACGTGCAAGGCGCTCAGCCCGGCCACGGGAACGGTGCTCAACGCGCCGGGATCGGCGTCCCTTGGCGCGGTGCCCAGCAGGGCGGCGGGTACGGCACGCAACTCGGCCCAGCCGGCCTCCCCTCCGAGAGTGACAACCCTCTCTCCCTCGGCCGGACCCGAGCCGTCGGCGGCCGCCTGGACGACCACGCCGGCCGCGTCCCATCCGAGCACGGTGCCGTCCGGCAGCTCTGGACGGGTGGCCGCATGAACCTCGCCGAAGTTCAGCGAGACCGCCTCGACCCGCACGAGCGCCTCGTGGGCGGCGGGCTGCGGGGCAGGGACGTCCGTCAGCGACAAGTGTCCAGGTGAGGTGTGATCCACGACGAGTGCACGCACAGGAAGCTACCCTTCGATAAAGTGCCACAGTGTGGCGTTTGCTCCATTAGAGCATATGCGTGATTTGGTACAGTTGTGGTGATGACGATCGTTGAACAGCCCGCCACCCTGCGTGAACGCAAAAAGCTGCGTACTCGCCAGGCACTGATCGACACCGCCCTGACGCTCTTCGGCGAACACGGCTTCGACAACACCCCGCTGGATGCGCTGCTGGAGCAGGTGGAGGTGTCCCGGCGGACCTTCTTCCGCACCTTCCGCTCCAAGGAGGACGTCGCACTCACCGCCGTCAAGCAGCTCTGGGACACCTACCTGGAAGTCCTGGACGGCATCCAGAAGTCCGGGCCTCTGGCCGACGTCTTCCTCGCCGCCATGCTGACCGCTCTGGAGCGCATGGACGAGGACTGGTACCGGCGCTTCCCCCTCACCCTCCGGCTGATCGCCGACTCACCTGCACTCGACGGCTACACGCTGCGGTACTGCGCCGAAGTCCAAGCCAAGATCGCCGGCCTCGTTGACGGACAGAACCGTCTCGAACTGCGGCTCCTCATCGAGTTCTTCGTGGCCGCCTGGCGCTGCGCTCTGGACGAATGGCTGCCTGCCTGCACCCCGGGCGAACTGCCCACGCTCTTGCGCCGGACCTGCTCAACCATGAACGCCGCCCTCAGCCTGAAGGCATGAGCTCAGCCTGTACCCAGACGTGCTCACTCGCAGGAGCAGCGCCGTGGACTTCCCTGTACCCGCTGGCGAGCCACCTCTGATGACGCTTCGTAATCGTCCATTGTCAAAGGTCTCATGCGCATCTGCACGTAGGCGGCAGTCGGGCAGGATGGACAATACGAGACCTTCACACAGTGTGACGGAGAGATAGCGAGCTGGAACGGCTGCCTCCGAGCTCGCCAACACGCATCGCCCACGCTCGAACCGTGGTCCACCCAGATCGTCCGCAACCCGGCCGCCGCCGCTCCCTGGATGTCCGCGGTGAGGTCGTCGCCGACCATCCAGCCGCCGCCGCAGCGCTGGGCGGCGAGCTCGAAGAGGCGGGGGTCTGGTTTGCGGACGCCTTCCAGGCCGGATCGGCGTAGCCGTCGACCACGTCGACCGCGTCGATCAGGCCGGTCTGGCGGATCTTGCCGAGTTGGTTGTCCGCAGGCCCGTTGGTGACGATCGCCACCTTCCAGCCGACCGTACGCAGCCGGCGGTACTCGGCCCACAGGTCCGAGACGGAAGCCGACAGGCCGAACCGTTCCCGGACCTGGACGAAGAAGGCTTCCCGGTGCGGGTGGGGCTGTCACGGTCGAGGGCGATCAGGAGGGCCGTGGCATCCGGCCCTAATCCGCGTGCGGTCGAGAACTCCTCGGCCCACAGCAAGAACGCCGCGTCGAGGGCCAGGAGTGTGTTGTCGAGGTCGAGGAGCGCGAGTCGCTGCACACATCCATGATCACAAACACCCGTGGAACGGGCAGGCCCGGAGCTAGAGGTGACGTGAGATCACCAGCCGCTGGATCTGATTGGTCCCCTCGAAGATCTGCATGATCTCCGATTCGGGATTCGCTCACCTGGCGATTCTTCCTGATCAGCCCTCTGATCAGCGCGTATGCCTTTCAGCGTCTTCCGCCTTCTTCGGCTGCTTTGCGACCTCCCACAGAACAGCCACGGAGCAGACCGTTCGCCTCTAGAGGTCCACGCTGAACGGGATTCATGGCAGAGCGGTACAACGTTGATCGATGGCAAGCCGACCCGGAGCGCAGGGCCATCAAGGCCAGAGCACCGGAAGCGGCGCGGCAGCACTAGAGACACCCGCTTTAGGAGAGCGGCGGCTGACAGAAGCGTGGAAGAGGTCGGTACGTGACAAGGCGTCGCAGCCAGTTCTCGCCCGAGTTCAAGGCTGAGGCCGTCCACATAGTGCTGGAGAGCGAGCAGATGGTGGCGCCGGTGGAACGCGAGATCGGATGCGGGCACTCTGGACCAGCCGCGCGGCCCCACGGCCATGGCTGCCAAGCTGGATGAGCCGCCAGCATGGGATCACCGGCGTGGATGAAATCGGGGGGCGAGCCGGTATTCCGGTGCAAGGCCCGACAAAGACAAAGGAGGGCCGCGGCAGTTCCCTGAGTCAACCTCTTGCCGGAGTTCCTGGCCCTGTCTCGTCGGCTGAGGATGGCCGTCACTCCTCGCGCGTCAACGTTGTACGTCCTCGCTTCGCTGCGGGCGCACCACGTTGACCTGCTCCTCGTGGACGGCGGTGGGTGCTGTTGCCGAGGAGGGCAGGAAAATGGGGCCGGTTCCAGGATCGGGGGGCTGGGTGACGTCCCGCAGAGCGGTGTAGTTTCTCACCCGCTCAGCGCTGTTTGCCCAGGTGGGCAATGCACGACGAGATCGTTGATCCACCACTCGGCGGGACACTACCGTGCCGGGGGCTGTTGTCGGCGAACATCCTGGTCGGCTGGTCCCTGTTTGTCTCACTTGAGACTGGCCCAGAGGGATGGGCCTTCTCCTCAGCCGTTGTTTATGCAAGCAGCCCTTCAAGAAATGGACTCGGCTGACCCGCCCAGGTGATGGAGAGCGCTTCTCGAGCGCGAGTGGCAGCGACGAACAGCAGCGACCGCTCCCTCTGCAGATCACGCCTGTGGTCGAGATGGTCGACCGTCTCTGCTGTGACCGCGATACCAAGTGGGACATGCGCAGCATCGGCGCCGATAATGGCCACAGCACGGAACTCCAGCCCTTTGGCGCGATGCATGGTCATGGTCTGGACGCCTGGGGCCGAGGCCGGCTTCTGTCCGGACCTCACGAGCATGGCGGTGATTCCAGCGGCGTTGAGCGCATCGGCCGCAGCCGATGCCATCGCACCTGTCCGGGCGAAGACCGCGATCTCCTCAAGTGGGATCCCACGGTTATGCCAGGAACGGACCCTCTCGCCCAGCGCGGCCAGTTCGGCGGCCGTGGACAGGTATCCCTTGATATCCGGTTTCCCGCCGTGCAGCACCGATCGATACCCCTTCAGGGTCGCCGAACCCTCGTCGAGATCATCGGGAAGCTCGTCTCCGGAAAGCCTGAGCGCATCGGCGAGAATCTGCCGGGTGGTGCGGTAATTCAGTGTGAGCCGTTTCGAACGACCGCCGCGGACGTCGATGCCGAGCTTGCCGAGTGTCACCCGGTTGTCGTAGATCCGCTGGAACGTGTCACCGACGAGGAACATGTCGTCGGGGCCGGTGGGGACGAGGGCACGGAGCAGCTTCCAATGTGCGGAGTGCAGGTCCTGGGCTTCGTCGATGACGACATGCCGGTACGGCCGGTCCGTGTCGCTCCAGGTTGCGGCGACATCGCTGGCCTTGACCGCGGCCTGTTTAAACCCGATGGCCTTGTCCCGGTCCAGACGGCGCTCGAACTCCTGCACGAGCTTCCACACCTGGAGACGCTCAGCACGAGTGAGCCGCCGTCCGCGTCCGGATCGGCGCGCCGCAAAGTACTCGTCACGGGTGCGGATGTTCTGCGCGAGAATGACCTGTTCCCACTCGCCGATGAGGAAGAGCCGGTCGAAGGTCGTCTGACCGGAGGTGGCCACGACGTCGTCCCACCGGACGGCGATGGCGGCGTCACCGAGGACTTCAACCCCCGCCCACTGGGATTCCGAGTCCCGACGCAGCACATCGCGTACGACCTTGTCGATGTTGAGCACCTCGACCTTGCTGGTCAGCTCCGGCCCTCCGAGGTCGTCGAGAAGCCGCCCGAGCAGTTCGGAGAGGGCGTTCGTGTAGGTCGTCAGCAGGATCTTCTTCCCCGTGCCGGCCGGGATCCGATCGGCCAGCGTTTTGACCCTGTGCAGCGCGACGACGGTTTTTCCTGTGCCAGGGCCACCTGTGACCTTGACTGGGCCGTTGTAAGGCTTCGCCCGGTAGGCGATCTTCCTCTGTTCGGGGTGGAGGTAGACCCGCCACTCCGACATCGGCTTGAGTAGCATCCGCTCCAGTTCTTCGGTGTCATCGGTGACGACGGCGAATGTCTCGCGGGTCGCGGGCCGTTCCGCGGCGGCGCTGTAGTCCTCCGGATCGATCTCGTCCTCGGCTTTCGATCCCGCGACGATGTCCTCCCAGACCTGGTCGACGGTGTGGCCGTCGGCGAGCGCCAGCACCACCTGCGCGGCGAGTTTGGGAATGGTCTCGGTGATGCCGAGTAGCGCGTCCTCGCTGCGGATCTCACGGAGCACTGGGACGAGCGAGGCATTGACGCCGAGCTTCCCGAAGTCCGCATCTGAGATCGCGTCGAAGTAACCCGTGGTCGCGATTCCGGGGTCGGTGTCGCCACTGCGGACCAGAATCTCCCGGATGGCTCCGTGGTCCCAAAAGTCGACGCCACCGGTGACCTTGTTGATGTCCCAGACGATGCGGGCTGCGTAGGTGTACGCGTCGTCATGGGGTCTGATCGTCACCAAGTAGAACGTGTCGGCGGTAGGGCGGAACAACACGGCTCGGAAGTTGTCGTTGACCCGAGCCGTCCAGATCTCCTTGCTCAGCGCGCCCTGCGGTTGTTTGAGGTTCAGGCCGTTGCCATCGGGGTCCTTTCGGAGCTTCAGCATGAAGTCGATGACTCTCCGCTGGATCGTCGCGTCCAGACCCTGGTATGCCTTCTCAAAACTGTCCGCGAACAGGACATTGGCCTTAGCCACCGAGGCTCCTCAGTTCTTCGATGAGATTGGCAGGGTCAGGGACACGATCGGGCTCCACGTGGTGGACCCGCCACCCCGCAAGGCCGTAAGCTTCGTTTCTTTCTGGATCAACGTCCACCATGACGGCGATGCGCCTGTCGGGCCAGGCGAGCTCGGCCAGGAATGCCTCATCACCAAGCTCGTACCCCACCTGCGGCAGGGGCGCCTGTGCATGGGCGAGAGCACGGAGCATGCCTTCCAGTACCGACGAGGCAAGCTCCGCCACATCGGCCCAGGCCGGTGGTAGTTCCTGAGCATCGTCCTCTGCCACGACCGCGGAGAGCAGCGGCACCCGGTGCCAGTCGAGCATCCCGGTCTGGGATAGCGCGGTCTGCTCGAAGTAGCGGCGCGGGCCTGTGAGGAACTGGAGCAGGTTGGACCAGGCAAGCCATTCGGCCCAGCGGGCGCGATGGTCGTGCTCACCGAGCGCCTCCGGTTGATCGTCCAGGCAGGTGAACACCGACCATGCCCGCGGGTCCCTTCTGCCCGAGGAGCCGGGTCTGTCGTCGCGGAAGCCGATGATGCGGCAGCCTGTGGGAGTCGCGGCTTCCAGTACAACGACGTCATCCGTGCCCGAGGCCCCAGGTGCGTTCTTCTGCCCGGAGACCAAGTCGGGAAGGTGTGCTCCGATCTCGTTCCTGGACGACAGGGTGACCTTTCCGCTCCCGATCAGCCCACTCAGCAGCGCGACCGCGCGGTTCGCCCACTGCTCCGGTTCTGGGTTCTCCAAGAAGGCCAGGAGCGATTCCACGGGATTGAGCAGGGCGTCGTCCAGCTGGCCTGAGGAGGACTCGTCTTTCTGGCCCAGCTTCTGATACTGCGCGAGGGCGTTGTCGAGCCCCTGGCTTGTCAGGAGCACTGGCCGCTCCGCGCGGACATGGACCCCCTCGTCGACGGCCTTCGCCCAGGCCTTGACGTCATCCCAGGTGAGTTGCCAGACCCAGGTCCCTCCGTCTCGGAGAGACGACCTCTTCGCCGCGTCGACGGCGATTTCGTTGTTCTTCCGGCTCGCGTGGTAATCGAACCCGTCAAGGAAGACCGCCACCTTCGGTCCATTCTCGGTCTCGAACACATAGTCGGGCTCGCTGCGCACCGCAGCGTGTTCGACGACGTGGTCACGCATTCGCCAGCGGACCGCCTCACCGTGCCGCGGTTTGAGTTTCAGCTCGAACTCGACGCCGCGTGACCCTGCCCGGGGGACAAGAGAGAACCGGTCCCGCTCGGCCTTGTCCTCCTGCGCCTTGTCCGCCTTGATCCGCAGGGTCTCGACGAACAACCGCTCCAGCTCGCTGTCTGCCAGCGCATCGAGCGAGATGTCAGCCAGCGTGTCAACCGGCTCGACGTCCCACCCTTCGACGAGATCAGACAGGAGCTCGATCGCCGTATCCTTGGAGACCAGTTCGTACTCGTCGGGCCGGACGAACGGGAGCAGGCACCGGTGGCAGGGCTGCCGGTCCTCCTTGCCGCACGGGCAGGCGCGCATGTGCGCCAGGGAGAGGGACAGTACCCGGTGCATCGTGTCCTCGTCGGCCAGGTGCTCCACGTAACCGGTGCCGCCGGGCATGATGTCGTGCAGCACCAGGAACCGGCGCGGCACGTCCCGGTCCTCACCCGGCATGGTCGCCACAACCACGTCGAGGTGGTCCGGTTCTCCGCCGAAGTGCTTGGTGACACCGAGCAGCAGTGCGGCTCTGAAGGACACCAGTCGTCTGGGCACCAGTGTCGTGGAGAACGGCAGGAGTACCCGGAGCGCCTGCGTCCGCAGCTCATACCCAGTCATGAGCCTGATGGTCCGCTCCTTGAGCACTCCCTTGTCCCGCTGTGGGCACCAGCGGGAGTGCCGGGTGCCGATCCGCTTCGCCTCCCGGTCGTACGCGGCGGGGTGGACGCCCTGCACGGCGCCACAGTGGGGGCAGGCGAGGAACCCGGGGGTGGTGACCTGCTCACCTGCGACGGCGAAGTCTGCGCCGGCCACCCCACGAGGGCCGAAGTTGATCCGCCGGATCACCGCCTCCCGGGCGAACTCGACGCCGAAGAACCGGCCTGTCTTCCATGCTCGTAGTCCCTGTGGCTGCGCCGGGTCGATGTCGACGAGTGTGAACTCCTCATAATGTTGCCGTTCGCGTTCATCGCGCTCGTCGGTGACACGGGCGTCCTCCCGCCGCTCGCGGGCGTAGGTCCGCTCCGGGCGCAGGACTTTCAGTCCGGAGGCCGCCGGATCGGAGATCCCGCCATCACCGCAGCGCGGGCACCGGTCGATTGGGGCCTGCTCCGCGTCGGGCTGCACGTATCCGCAGCCGCGGCAGAACCTCCACGCCGTGTAAGCCTCGTGCCTCGCGGTCCCGATGTCCAGTACGTCCACGATGTACTTGGATCCGGCCGCGTAGAAGGTGTTGCCGGGCGCGAACTCCGTCAGCGCGTATCTGGGCGCCCGGCCGTACTCGGCCTTCTCCTCCTGGTACTCGCCGTCGGCATCCCGCCACCACAGCGACGCCTCCAGCCAGCCTGCGTCGTCGTGCAGTGTGTAGTTGGGCAGTAGGCCCAGCCGCACGAGAGCGTTGAGGGAGTTCTCTTTCACCAGGTCGTCCAGACGCCGGCGTACCGCGCGCAGTTCGGCAAAGAGGGCCCGCCTGTCCTCCTGCCTGTCGCGCTCGGTGGTGTGCATCGGGATGGCGTCGAAGGCCTTATTGATGGCGGCCAGGCGCTGCTGCAGTTCTTCACGGCGCCGCCGCCACGCCTGGACGGCCTTGCCGACCTCGGTGTGAATGCCCCCGGCGGCGAAACGGCGCACCGCCTGTTGTGCGGGCCCGTCGTCGGCGGTCTTGTCCGGGAACCGGCGAAGGAACACCGCGTCCATCTCGGGGAAGAGCGCGATGAAGGCGGTGGACAGTTCCTCGTGCCGGGCGACCGACACCTCCAGCAGGCGGCGTAGCCACCCGTCCGCGTCGTCTAGGCCGGCTTGGAACAGCTCACCGATCCATCGGGGCCGCGGCCGGGAGGGCATTGAGGTGCCTTGCCACAGCGAGCCGTCGGCGGCACGGTCGAAGAGGTAGGCGAAGTAGTGCCGCTGCAGGATCTCGACGGCGTCCAGGTAGCAGGCCGGAGGGACGATCCGCCCGGCCAGCATCGCCGTCGGCCGGTGCAGATAGTAATGGTTGCGCGCGTCGCGCGGCACGAATGTGGTCACCAGCGCGTTGCCGGTGGCACGGCCGGCGCGGCCAATCCGCTGGGCGTACTGCGCCGGGCCGGGCGGCACGGAAGTGAGCAGCACCGCCGACAGATCGCCGATGTCGATGCCCAACTCCAGCGTGGGCGTACAGGCCAGCACATTCGGGTCGTACGGGTGGGGCCGGTCCTTGAACGCCTTCTCGACCCGCTCACGGTCCCGCCGCGACAGCGCCCCGGTGTGCTCTGCGGTGAATACGTTGCCCGGACGGTCGCGGTGGTATAGCCGGCGATAGAAGTCGTCACGCGCCTCGGGTCGTGGGTCGGCTTCGAATCGACCGTCACAGTGAAACCGCAGGCATGGCATGCCCACCCAGGCGTCCAGTTCGTCGGGGGGGATGGTCTGCTGCCAGGTGCACGTTCGGCAGCGCACTCCGCACTCGGCGACTACCTCGTCAGCGTCCGCGCCGACTAGTGGATACACCAGGACCCGCCGAGGGGCGAGCGCGTACACGGTCCCGCCGTTCTCGGTTCGGTACTCGTCGACGATGTCCTGCAACGCGAGGATGCGCAGCGCCCGCCGGTTCAGCTGGGCCGCCTCCTCGGCACTGCCCGCGACCGTCCGTTGCGCCCAGTCGGTCAGCCAGGTGGCGGTCTGCCGCTTAGCGAGTGTGTCGAATCCGGTAGCGCCATGTCCTCCGTCGACGAAGAAGAGGGGTCTGGCGACCCCGTCGGGAAAGGCGGGCATGCCGGTCTCCCGGCCGCCCCAGATTGGCCAGCGCCGCGTCCCGGACTGCTCGATGTACCTGCGCAGCCATGGATGGTAGAGCCCGCCCCTAATTCGGAGCCGTTCCAGCAGACCACGCGCGTAAATGACATAGGCCTCCGGATCGTCCTGCAGCGTTACCTTTCCCGGGATATGGCCGTGCGCCTCTCGCAGCAGCGCGCCCAGCGCGTCTAGGTCTGGAATTTCGACTTGGGCTGCCGCCGTACGGGTCAACTCCAGCGTGCGGCCGAGCCGTGAGCGCAGACCAAACTCCAACTGGGTGGCGAAGATAAGCCGATCCTGGAGCATGTCCATCGCCGCCTGCACCGGCTCGCCCTCCAGCAACCGGAACATCTCGGGCAGCCGCCGCAGGTCCGGCGGGATCAGCGAGGCGAGCCGTTCGGTCATGCCGACGTTCGCGTGCTCCTTCACCACGGACTCGGCCGCGTCCAGCGCCAGCGCGTGTACGGCCGTCGTCCCCGAGGCCGAAAGGGCGGCCGTCAGCAGTCCGCGGAAGGTGAACGAGAATGACCGGTGCGCGATGAACCCGGCTCGGTGGGTGGCGTCCTGCACCGAGTCGGTGAAAGCCAGGAGTTTGCGTTCCTGTCCTCCCAGGTGTCGTTCGGAGAAGAGCTGCGTGGTCGTCACCGATGCGAGTGTCGCCGTGCCGGCGCCCAAAAAGCGCATCCCGTCGTCGAGGCCGCAGGATGGGCACGTGTCGCCGCCCTTCTTGATCGGTCCCTCCTCGGTGATGACCGGCACAGTCCGGCTGTTCGGGTTGCGTTCTAATCGACGGCCCTCGGCGTCGAGGTGGAGGATGTGCGGCTCGTGGGTGGAGGCGCGGAGCATCCACCGCACCTTGCCCTCGCGCCGAGCCGCCGCCCGGTAGATCTCCAGCGGCCGGGTCTTGAGCTCCTGCCAGTCCATGGCCGCGTCCTTAGAGAGCGCCGCCCATCCGGACCTCCCGCAGTTGCGGCAGTACACGGCCGGGAGATGGCAGCGGAGTGGAGCGGGGGGAAGAGCCTCAATGTCGGTGTCGGCGTCGCTGTCTTCGGCTGCGGCGTCGCGCTCGCGCGACCGGTAGACCGCGAGGTTCAACCGGTTGGGTTTGCTGTCACCGGTCGGGCCGTCATCGTCGAACCAGCGGAAATGGGGCTCAGGGGTCGCCGCGCGGATCACTCGGGTGATCTCGCGAACCCAGATCTGAGCCTCGACCTTCAGCAGCGGCGAGCCGTCAGACTTCTGCGCCTTGGAGACCAGGGCGAGGAGCCGCAACAGCGCAGGGCCGAAGGATGGCTTGGGTGTGCCGTCACGCCGTGCCGCCCACGCCGGTCCGCCGCCGTGCACCGCAAACGGCTTGGCTATCTGTTCAATGGTCATCGGGGCGTCGGACGCCGACTCTAAAAGCGCCTTCACCAGGATGTGGCTGCGGAGCTTGTTCCCCAGTTCCACCGGGTCGCCGGTGCCGACTCCGACCGTCAGCATGGCGATCTCGTCGAGGTCGCGTTCGCTGCCGAGCGGGTCGGAGATTCTCGCCAGTTCGTCCGGGGTGGGGAACGGGAGCTCGAAGTCGATGTCGGGGCAGAATTCCGCCGGGGTGAGCCGCTCCTCGCCGATCAGCGAGTCCTCGACGAACGGCGTCCCGAACACGCTTGTCGCGAACCTCAGCAGCTTGTCCTGGTCACTCTCGGCCGCCTGCTCGGCGAAACCGACGTCCGCCGCGTGGTCACTGGCGAGCGTCGCGGAGGTGGCCACCGGCGTGATCCGACCCAGGGGCCGGCCCGGTTCGTTCATCCCGGTCGCCGCGCCCAGGCGGCGCAGCAGCATCGCCACGTCGGTTCCCTGGGCGCCGTCGTAGGTGTGGAATTCGTCAAGCACCACGTACTGCAGAGTGCGGTTCCGCCACAGGACAAGATCCGGAACCCGCTGCAGGAGCAGGTCCAGCATCTTGTAGTTCGTGAGCAGGATGTCCGGTGGGTTGGCCCGGATCTCCTCCCGGTCGCGCAGCAACCGGACCGACTCATGGTCGGTAAGGTTCGACGAGCCGTAGTCCCGGGCAAACTCACCGGGGTTCTCGTCACCGGAGTCGTTCCCGCCCTGCTTGTCTCGTCCGCCGGGGCGGCCGCCGATGTAGATCCCGGCGGTCACCTCGGCGAGTCGGGCGTCGCGGCTGAGCAGGTCGTTGATCCGGCGGGCTTGGTCGTCGGCAAGCGCGTTCATCGGGTAAAGCAGCAGGGCCTTGACGCCCTTCCGGTCGTGCATGCGAACGCAGTGGTCGATGATAGGGATAAGGAACGACTCGGTCTTACCGGACCCGGTCCCGGTCGTTACGATCGTCGGCCTAGGCACCTGCCCCTTGGAAGAGAGCCGCATCCATGCCAGCTCCTGGTGCCGGAACGGCGCGAAATTTTCCGGGTACCAGTCGAGAGCCTTTTCATAGGCGCCCGCGGCGGGCCTGAAGCCAGCTCTAACCCTCAAGTACGGCCCACGGAACACACCGTTCTTCTCGTCATTGAGGAAGCGTTCCAGCTCAGTGCGGACATCGTCGTCGGCGAGCGCGAATGAGGTCGTGAGGTACTGGATGAGGCTCTTCATGAGGTCCTCGACCGCGAGTGAGGGGATCATGGCCCGGTCACCTCGGGATACTCGCCCGCCTCCAGACGGCGCTGGAACTCCTTGTAGGCACGAGTCATCTCCTTCTCCCTGTCAGGCATGACCCACCCGTTTGGAATCACGGGCGATTCGGACTCCCCAAGCTTGAAGGCCCTCCACTTCTTTGCCACTTCTCCCTCCGCTGCGGTCTGCGCCGCCCCGCTAGGGGCAGCTTCAGCCGCTACCGCATGACCATCGCCACCGAAAAGAAGACCCTGCTCGTACCGCCTCATGAGCCCAAATTGAGTCCGATACATCGTGCATAGATCTTCTATCTTAAGACGGAGCATCATTGAGACAATAACGTCAATCTCCAGGCACGCCAATCGACGATGGAAATCGACTCGAAGAGGGGTATCTCCAGCCCAGGAGTCGCTAACATCTCCGAGCCCAACACCAAATGGATCTTCCTGTGTCCAAGAATCCTTGGTCCATGCAGGATCGAATAACGATTCCCACAGTGGGGAATAGTCGACGGTGAGGCAGTTGAGACGCATCACCCTAAGCTTCAGTGGACGAGTTAGCCTTAAGTCGACAGGCAAGGGAAGCCTGTCAATTTCAGCTTTAGTAATATGCTCGACACCGGACACTCGAAGCATAAAGTCGTAGGGCATCGACGAGAGTAGGCCAGCAAGGAGAACGCTGTCTTCATCAGTTGATGCTGCAAGAGAACGACACATGTGAACATGGCTCACATGCGGAGGCAGGAGTGCGGGAGAAAGGGTTCTTTCCATATTTACGTCAACGAATTCTCGTATCAAAACACGCCATGCGCACCACATGTCAGGCCGCCCCTCGGCTGCGTGGCTTTTGCGCGCTGCGGTAGGATCCAGTAATTCGAAGTTGGTTCGAGGCGTGAAATATTCCTCGATTCTACTCATGTCGACTTTGAAATAGTCTCGGTGATTCTTTCCGAGCGCCCCTGGCTCCTTTGCGAAAGGGTTAGCGATTCCAATGAATGGAGACTGAAATACGACTTTCCTCAAAGATCTTGGACGATGAGTCCGCTTTCTAATGTACCCCTTGGTCTTGGCGGAGGTCTCAGTGAATCCGCTGCTGGCCGAAAGGCCAAGATCTCCACATCGCCTGGAATGAGAGGTAATCTCCTCAATCATTCTCGCATCGAAGGTTGATATAGGGCGCAACAGCCCGGGACTCGTTTTCTGCCAATCCAAACCTAGAAATCTGCTCCAGACGGAGAGGACGTGGCCGTCCACGGTAACCCGTCGCTCAGGGTGAGGTCTGCGATCCCAGTTCCCATTGAGGAGTTTAACCCCGGGAAGCTCCCCGCCTTCGTCGCCACTGAAAGATCCATCCAGCGTCTGTGCTAAATGAATTCCCGAGACATGCACAAAACTGACAGCCCTCGGAGTCCCGTAAACATTGATTGAGAATTCTTCCGTATTCCCAAGGTCTTCAAACAGATATGCCTGGTTAACGAAAGCAAAGTGCCTCCGCAGTCGCCTGTAGCATAGATCTCTATAGGTTGACCCGGAAACTCCCTCTATGTGGCCATCTTGGTGAATAAGTGCAACGATTCCCGGCTGTAGAGAATTTCGCCTCGTCAGCTCAATAAAGGAGAGATACAAATTGGCCTGATCTTCTTCTAGATCTGGCCACAAGCACCTATCATTAATGAACCTTCTGATCGCCTCATTGCCTCCCAGGTCCATCAAGAATTCTCTTCTGATATTCGGGGTTGCGAGCAACAGCCTTCGCAGCGAGATAAAATCTGACGAACCTTTAGACATTTCTAGAGAGGCATGCGGTTCATATTCCGCCAGGAACTGAGATTCGGTCCACTCCGGCCTTCTCCATGGGGGATTACCCACTTGGAGGTGGAAGCCGCCCTTGGCGAAGACCTGGGCGAATTCGAGCTCCCAGTGAAAGAAGCCCTCCCGCTTGGCTATCTCGTTCAGAACCGCCCACCATGCGAACCGTTCGTCAACGGCGATCTCCGCGATGGGCTTGCATCGGGCGATGAACCGGTCCTGAGCGTCCTCCTCCGCTCGCGAGGCGAACCCGGGGGCCGGAGTGAACAGCCCGTAGACGTCGTCGATGTGCGCATTGCCCTTCTTCCCGCGCGACTTCGCCTTCTCGGGCTGGATGCCGAGGACGGCCTCGCAGAAGTCGAGCCACTGGCCGAGCGTCGGCGGCGCGACGTCGAGGTCCTGGCCGACTGGCCAGAACCAGAGGGCGCACCAGGCGTCCATCACGGTCTTCAGCCGGTTGTACGGTGACTCCCAGTCCTCGTACAGCGCTCTCACGACTTCGTCGCGGGTTACCGTGCCGGAGGCCGGTGCGGGTAGCGCACAGTCCTCGGGTCCGAGCCCCCAGATGGGGATCCGCCGCCGGATCTCGTCCTCCGAGGCAGCGATGCGCTTGCGGGTCAGCTCCCAGAGCCTCTCCACTCGCTGGGCCAGCGCGGTCAGCCGTCTCAGCGCCGCCGCGTCGCCGATGGAGCACCGGATCTTCCTCCGCCACTCCATCACCTCCGCCCGCTCGTCCGGGGCGAGTTCCTTAGCCTGGTTCGCGTCGACGACCGCGCCCCAGCCCTCGGCCGGCAGCAGGAAGTGGTGGACCTCGCTTTCGGCGAGTCGGTCGATCACCTCGTTGGGGTCGTCCTCGTTGGTCAGGTCGCAGGTGAGAGCCCGATCGAGTGGCGGAGTCGTTCGCCAGACGCCGCTCTTGAGCTGGTCGACGTGGTAAACGGCCCGACGAGCGCCGATCAGCGAGTTGCCCCGCCGCAGATGCAGGCCGAACCAGGGCGCTTCGAGACCGTGGTGCATGACGTTGAGCCAGATTGAGACCTCGGCGAGCTCGACGGCGGTGGCGTTAAGGTCGACCCCGTAGCAGTTGTGTAGCGCGATATAGGCCTTGACCCTCTGCTTCTCCCGCTCCAACTCCTCGGGCAGCAGCTTGACGCCCTTTCTTTCCTGCGCAAGCCGCATATAGCGGTCGGCCAGCTGGTTGATGGCCTCGTTGAGGAACGCTCCTGAGCCCAGCGCCGGCTCGCAGATGGTGATGTCGAGGATGTGCCGCGGATCGGTTGTCTCGGTGAGCAGTTCCTCTAGGGCGTGCCGCACGGTGCACTCGGTGAGGACTTCGGGTGTGTAGTAAGAGGCCGATCGCTGCCGCTCGCGGCCGGAGAGCCGATAGACGAACGAGCCCTTCTCATGGACGATCGGTTTTGGTTCACCGGTGATCGGGTCAGGGCGCTTGACGATGTACTTGGCGTACCGGCTCGACTCCCGGGTCGGGACGATCCAGGTGCCCTTCGACGGGTCGGGCCTCTCCTTCTCCTCTCCGCCTCCGGCGCGGCCCGCGGCTTTCACCGTCTGGGCGACCTCGTTCACATCCTCAGGAGCGAAGAACCCCGTGTAGGACATCAGCCCTTCGTAGACGGCGCCGAGCTGGTTGATACCGAGCTGAGCGTAGGAGATGAATCCGCGTTGGCCGTTCTTCCTACCCCGCCGGGACTCCGGGCTGAGCATGAGCATGTTGAGCACTCGCCAGAGGCACTTGTTCCGCAGTCGAGTGTCCACTAGCTTCTCGCCGACCCGGATATGCTCCCCTATGAGCGGTGTGCTGCCAGGATCGAACAGGGTTGACTTCAACGCCTCGAAGCGGATGCCCTCGCGGCCGAGGGCGATCTCGTTCCCATCCTCGTCGAGGACCAGCCCCGTCGTAGCGGGCGGCTCATACCCCTGGTCGACGAGGGAGAAGAGCAGCGCCAGGGAGTTGTGTAGGTAGAGCCCGTGCTCGGACTCTTCAGGCAAGTCGTAGCTGACGGTCTCGCCGAGCCGCGCCAGGCCATACCCCTCCTTGTACGCCTCGCTCTTGCTTGGCAGGATGCCGAGCTCAGGCCGGGCTTCGGCGTACAACAGAAAGAGGATTCGGTAGAGATACCGCAAGGACTGCTCGGTGAGCCGTCGGGCGAGGTCGTCGCCGAGGTCCTCGTGGTCGGCTCCCTGCTCGCGGACCCGGTCGAGGATCTCCTGCGCGATCAGCTCTACCGAATGGCGCAGTGCTTCGCGCAGTTCCTTGGAGACGCTTACCGCGTGCTTGCGCCCATTGCCAACCAGATCGGCGAGGACGCTCTGCCCGTCATAAGTGATCAGGGACTCCGCGCCGAACAACGCGGCAACCGTTTCCAGCTCCCCGCCCGGCCTGTCGTCCTGGGCGTGCAGCGCCTGGCTCAGGTCGACCGCCAAGTATCCACCCGGCCAGGCCTTACTGTCGGCGAGAAGGACGACGTTGCCTGCGAGCAGCAGTACGTAGCGGGGTGCTTCCTCGCAGCCGAAGAGGAACTCGACGGCCTTGCCCGCGTGGTCGATCTCCTCGCTGCCGTCGAGCCGGATGGGGGTGAGAAGGCGGCATCCGCCGTCCTTGTCGAGGATCCCCTCCGGGTCGGTGGCCCAGGTGGCGTCGAACGCGACGAGTTCAAGCCCGGACGGGCCGGTCACCGCTAGTGCTACTGGCACCTGACGTGGCTGATCGAGGAAGACGAGGTCCAGGTCCGCCCGGCGTAGCCAGCCTTCAGGGTCACCGTCCGGCGCGGCGAAGCACAGGGCCCGGAGGATCTCGTCATTCAGCTCTCGGACCTGTTCGGTGACCAACGGGTCGCGCAGCGCGTCGATGCCTGGGTTCTCTCCGAGCCGTTCGGTGATCTGGGTACGGCGCTCGAAGAACCGCTTGCCGAACCCCTTGAGGCCCTGTGCCGAGCTGAACGGGCCGGGAGCCGAATTCTCCGCCCCGGTCTTCTCAGCTTGGCGCCAGCGCTTGCGGAGACCCTCAAGGTCGTTCTTTAGTAGGGCGGCCAGGTAGTGCGAGGAGATGTACTCGCCCTGGTTGACGATCGACTTGAACGTCATGGTGTTCTACTCCCCCTTCTGAACGGGGACGAGTACGGCGACCAGCCGGAGCATTGGCTCGCCGTCGGTGGCAAGCTCCTCGATCAGTTCCTTGACCGCCGTCGCGGTCTTCCTGACCCGCTTCTCCGCCCGGGTGCGTATCCCGGTGAGCGTTAACTGCTCGAACCGCACCGCGTTCTCCTTCTCCCACACCGCAAGCCGTTCCGCGTACTCCTGCAGAGGCGCCATCAACCGGTCCTCTTCGGCGGTGCGCCGCCGGCGCATCTCAGCTCGGGCGGCGTCGATTGCGGCGGGCACTTGGGCCTGGAGCGCGGTGAGGTCACCGACGTCGCGCAGATGCATCTCACCGTTGACGTGCGCGTCGTGCAGGACCTGGACGAATTCACGGGGATCGAGGACGAACCCGGTCGGCAGTGCCCGGAACGCCATCCATGCCATGACGGTGGGCTTACCCTGCCGGTTGGAGTAGCGGCCGTTTACCAGGAAAACCGGCTCGGGGACGTCGGCCGCGATGACTGGTGCGGTCAGTCTGTGAGTCCCTGCGTTCTCCGCCGCGTTGCTCGCGAGCACCTTGTCGACGAGCCACTCGACCACTGGATGCTGATCGGTGAGGTAAGAGATGTCCGGCCATCCAGACTCCTGCGCCTTCTGCTCCTTGGTCGCCGCGCCTTTGCGCTTTGGCTTCTCGCCGCTGTTCTTCCGGGCGAGTTCCAGCCGACGCCGGCCGACATCTGCGGAGAACGTCAACGTCATCTTCGTGAGCACCTGGCGCTCGTCGAGATACGACTGGGGCAGTGCGCTAAGGCGGCGCTGCAAATCGGACAACCGGCAGGTGTCCCGATTCAGCTCAAACTCAAAGGTGTCCGGGTAGTCGGCGGGGTCCAACCAGGTCAGTCCGATGGTCGCGGACGGATCACCGTACGCCTCTGTGAAGGCGTCCTTCACGAACTCCTTCATAGAGGGGAAGAGCCGTGGCTGCCGCAGCACCTCGTCCTCGGACCATGAACTCGCGGCGCTGGCGTCCGCCGCGGCGGACCGAGCCGCGGCGAGGAAGATGTCGTTTTCGTCCGGCTCGTCGGGCGCGACGTCATCGATGTCCCGACCGGCCAGATAGGCCTTTTTGATGCTCTCGGCTTCGCGCTCCTCGTCGCGGAAGCCCATGAGGGCACCGGCCTCACCGAGCGTGCGGTGCGCGGCGTCCTCTTTCCTCGCCAGCGCCTTCGAGACGGTCTCGTCGGCCTCATGCGCCGGATCGGCCGACCGGTGGATCAACACCCTGATCTGCGGTGAGACCCGCTGGCCGTACCGATCAATCCGACCGTTGCGCTGCTCGATGGTGATCAGCGACCACGGGATGTCGTAGTGGACAAGGTTGTGGCACTGGCGGTGCAGGTTCACGCCCTCGGCTGCGATGTCGCTGGTTAGCAGGACGCGCACATCACTGTTCTCTAGGGCGAAGTCCTTCACGATGCGCTGTTGGGCGTCGTCGGACTGTCCGCCGTGCAGGATGCGGATCGGGCCAGTGACACCCTTCTCCTTGCCCGCCGCGGCAGGCTGCTCCAAGTGCAGCCTGCCGGGCAGCACCTCGTACAGCCAGTTGATGGTGGCCTTCCGCTCGGAAAAGATCACTACCCGCGTCGGTGACTTGGGCCCGACTCTAATCTCCTTCAGTTCCGTCACCAGCGCGGTCAGCTTCGCGGGATCGGGTCTGCCCTCCGCCGCCGCCTCGGCTCTGACCACCTCGGCAAGGGTCTGTAATCTTTCGAGTGCCTCACGTTCGAGGAGGTACTGGCCGGTGCGCCCTGGGTCCTTCTTGATCCGTTTCCCGACTTCCTTGATCCGCTCGTCGATGGTCGCGAGCAGTGCCGTGTGCGAGGAGAGGAACGCCTTGAGCAGCGTGATCGGGAAGAGCTGGCTGCCCTGCCCGGTGAGTGGAGCGGTCCGCCCATTGGGAGGGCTGATCCAGGTTCCGTACAGCTCATCGAGGACCGCTTCCTCCGCCTTGGTCGCCGGGCAGTTCACGAACTTCGGCTGGGCGCGCTTCGCCCACTCCGCGCCAATCTGTGCCGCGACGTCTGGGCTCATCTTGTGCCGCCGGACGTAGAGATGCTCCAGCTGTTCACGCGTCGCGCGCTGCTTCACGTCCACGATCGCCGTAGGGTCGATCAGACTGATGAGCTCATTGAAGGATTCGTCGTCACCGTTATGCGGGGTGGCCGAGGCCAAGATGAACGCGTGCGTGGTCGGGGCGAGCACCCGGGCGAGCTGGTTGTTCCGTGAGGTCTTGCTAATCAGCTTGTGCGACTCGTCCATGACGACGGCGTCCCACTCCACTCCGCGCAACTGCTCGCGATAGCGGGCACTCTTGAGCGTGTCAATCGAGGCAATGACCCGCTTGTAGTAGTCGAAGGGGTTGCGGCCGGCGGGCAGGCGCTGTTGCATCCGCGCGATCCCCGTTGAGTCCAGCGCGACCAGCGGGATCGCGAAGCGCGTCCACAGCTCGTGTTGGAACTGCTCCAGGATGTGCCGCGGGGTCACCACTAGGATTCGATCTCCGCGGCCGCGGCGGATCAGCTCGGAGAGGAGCAGACTGATCTCCAGGGTTTTGCCGAGCCCGACCGCGTCTGCGATGAGGAGACGAGGACGCAAGTTGGCGAAGGCGCGCTTCGACGGCTCCCGCTGGTAGAGCAGGTCGTCCACCAGATGGGACCCGACAGTGGCCAGCCTCTGTTCTCCCTGCGGGAGCGGCGTCTTGCGCAGCAGCGCCTCGATGAACAGACGAGAACGGCGGAAGCCCTCCGTGGAATCCTTGACGAGATAGGTGTGCTCGGGAAGGAGCGGCTTGATCCTGTCGAGTCCTTCCGCATGGAAGAAGATCGCGGTGTGGTCACGGACGAGCGGGGAGGTTCCGGTCACGACCAAGCGGGTCACCGGAGCGACGTCCTCTGGTCCGGGCAGCTCGTGGGCCTCGGTGACCAGCCATTCCTCACCACGGACCAGCACGGTCATCCCTGAAGCGAACCGCTGTCCGCCCATGGCCGTACCGTTATCCATCGATTCACCTGGCCTTTGACCCTTAATGATTTCCACCGCTAACTTCACGACCGTTCCAAGGCTGCTCAGCCTCCGTACTGGTCACGGCGGCGCTTCGCCGTACCATGCCATTGCCGCAGCCAGTCGCTGTCGTAGCTCTGCCGGGCTCGCCCCCCGCCAGAGCCGGAACCCGCACCAGAGCCACTGGAGACAAGAACTCCGCCGTCTGGGCCAGACGTACCACTGGTATCCAGCTGCACCCCGCCGTTTGTCGGCAACCCGAAAGGATTAGGCAGCACCGCGGAGGCCCACAGGTCTATGAGGTCACGATGGGCGGTGGGCAGAGGCGGTCCTGTCTCGGCGACCAGCGGGACGGCGAAATCTGTGAGCCGGTCCACCGCCTCCGTGAGCACTGCGGAGCAGCGGATCCTGTTCTCCGGATTGAACGCGAGGCACGCCTCGGTCATCTCATAAAGCTCGTCCGGCATCAGGTCCAGATCAGGTGACCATCCCTGACGGCGCTGGCCGTCCGTCACGTCGACGAACGGCGGACGGCCCGTGAGCGCGTACACCAGGACACCGCCCAGCGCAAAGACATCCGTCCGCTCGTCGGCATCGCGGGGGTCGATCAGCTGCTCCACCGCGGCGAACTGTCGGGAGCCGAAGAAAGGCGTGCCTGCTGTGGTGACGCCGGTCTCCCCTAGATAGCGGGAGATGCCGAAGTCGATGACGTGCAGGCCCTCCGGCCCGATGAGGATGTTCTGCGGTTTCAGGTCGCGGTGGACGATGCCCTTCGCGTGGATCTCGGTCAGCGCCTCGGCGAGCCCCGCGGCCAGCCACCATCCGCCGATCGAATCGATCGGACCGCAGCTGCGGATCAACGTGTACAGCGAGGGTGCCTGGACGTAACGGGTGGCAACCCACGGGGGATCGTCGTTTGCGCCAGCGTCCAGCAGCGCGGCCGTGTGTACGCCGCCCATGTCCCGGACGGCTTCGATCTCCCGGCGGAATCGGGCCAGCCAGGTCGGGGAGGAGGCGAGGTCCGTTTTGAAGATCTTGACAGCCGCAGCTCCCAAAACGTCAGGCCGGAATCCCAAAAAGACCGCACCGAAGCCGCCCCGCCCAAGAAAGTGCGTGAGCTGGAATCCACCGCATTCGCTTGGGTCCTCGGCCTGCAAGGGCTGCCAAGGATCCACTGGCGTACCCCCTCGCCTCGACCGCAGTCACTTTCGCTCACTCCGCGCACGGATATGTCACGCCTTCCGGGTGCTGAACATCATATGAGAGCAAATCGGTTCTGCGAACAAGTTCGACGGTCCGCTCCTGAAGAGCATGCATCTCGTTGGCAGCGGTATCGCAACTTCGCTGCGTGCCCCGGCCCATCCAAGGACGTCGGAATTACCATGTTTGATGCCTCGATGGAGGGTGTGTCCAGTAAACGTACAGTCCCTCGAGGGAAGCGCCGAACTTTGCGTCCGTGCAGGTAGAAGCGTTCTCGGCTGGTGGAACCTGCTCGAGCTCAGTGAGGCCTGTGGTTGAGGACTGTGAATGACAAACGTGACCCCTGGTTAACTGTGGGTTGTCTACGACAGACAATCAAGAGCAGGGGGCCGGGTCGCGTACCATCCTCCCGATCGACGTGCTCACCACCGAGAGCACGTCTACCACCCCCGACGCACTGACTGACCCGCTCCACCTGCCTGAAGGAGCGGACTGGTCCCAGTATCTCGCGCACGACTAGATCTGCCACGAGCGGCGACGTATCACCGGTGTTTCTGCTCGCCAACGTCGTAGATGACCTGGATGAGGACATCACGCAGGTGATAGGGCGAGGAGGAGTGCCTGTCGTAGGTGAGCCCCTTGTAGCAGGCTTGTCCAGATATCGCCGCTATACGGCCGAGCGGTTCCGATGAGGACATTTAGGGCGTGGCGGCTCTGGCCGCGACCGGCCGGAGAGCCGCAGCGCGGCCAGCGACCGCCCGACGCCCCGCAGGCCGCCGCAGGCGGGCTGCCTTGAAGACGTAAAGAAAGTTCTCATCGGCCGAATTGCGGCCTATGTGTCAGGTCTCATGATCTGCGTGACAGATCGTGCTCAGGACCTGTGTGACACTTCGCCGAGTGCTGGCGGAGTTGAGCGTGGTCGAGCAGCGGTACCAAGCCGTGCTGCAGGTGTCATCCGGGGCGAGCGTCACCGAGGTCGCCCGAAGGTTCGGAGTTCTCCCGCCAGACGGTGCACCGATGGCTGGGCCGCTACCGCGATCAGGGCCTGGACGGGCTGGCCGACCGCTCCTCTCGCCCGCACACTTCGCCGACCCGGTCCCCGGCCGCGGTGGAGGCACTGATCTGCGAGCTGCGGCGAAACCATCCTCGGTGGGGCGCCCGTCGGCTGTGTGGGAGCTGACCCGCCGGGCCTGCCCTGGGCCGATGCCATCCCGGGCAACGGTGCACCGGGTGCTCATCCGCCACGGCCTGGTGCAGCCCGTCTCCAGGGGCCGGCGGAGCGAGGACTACACGCGCTGGCAACGCTCGGCGCCGATGCAGCTGTGGCAGATGGACATCGTCGGCGGGATCCTGCTGGCCGACGGCACCGAATGCAAGATCGTCACCGGTATCGACGGCCACTCCTGTTACTGCGTGGCCGCCACCGTGGTGGCCCGTCCCACCGGCCGGGCCGTGTGCCTGGCCCTGGCCGACGCATTGGGCCGTTATGGATCCCCGATGAGCTGCTGACCGACAACGGCAAGCAGTTCACCGCCCGCTTCGGCCGCGGCGGAGAGGTGCTGTTCGACCGGATCTGCCGCGAAAACGGCATCACCCACAGGCTGACCCGCCCGCCTGCCGGCGGACCTGCGCGCCGCCGGAGCACTCCCCGCCCTTGAGGCAGAACCGAAGACCCTTCCCGAACCGGCAGTGGCATCGCTGCCGCCGCAACCACAAGCACCGGTAATTCCGTGCCGGCCTCGGGCAACCTGACCGTCTGCGGGCAGCAGTTCTGGCTCGGCACCCACCGCGCCGGCCTGACGCTCACACTGCGGGCCGACGCCGGCACCGTCGAGCTGCTGGCCGCCGGGGCCCGGATCAAGAAGGTGCCGTCCCGGCTCACCATCCAGCATCTGCGGCAGCTGATCGCCGAGGGCGGCACCCGCATCCAGACAGCCGCCGTACCGGCCCGCCCCGGCACCGGCGAGGCGGTTGAGGTGGAGCGGATCGTCAACGCCTCCGGCCTGGTCTCCCTCGGCGGCCGGCAATACCCGGTCGGCTCCCCGTTCGCCGGACGCCGGCTGACCGTCCGCCTGGAGGGCGCCCTGCTGCACCTGAGCGACGGGTCCACGCTGCTGCGCACCCTGCCCAACCCGCTCACCGAAGATGAGGCGGCCCGGCTGCGCGATGCCCGCCCCGCTGGGCCCGCGCCCCGACCGTCCACTGAACCGGTCCGGCGCTGCAGGGCCAGGCCGAGGTGATCGCGCGTGCAGCGGCGGGTCAGCAGCCGCGGCTGGATCGCCATCGCCGGGCAGCGCATCGGCGTCGGCATCGGCCACGCCGGAGCGACCGTGACCGTCGAAGCAGCCGACGGCACCCTCCGCATCGCCCACGCCGGCCAGGTCGTCGCCGAGGTCGCCCGCACCACCACCAAACCGATCGCCCGGTTCAAAGTCCGCAAGCCCCAGCGCTGACAGAAGATCACACCGGGCGTGCCACTACAGTCCGGCGGGATGCGCAGACAACCAGTCTGGGTGGCGATTCTTCAAGACGTCACGGTCGTGAACAGTGGGAGCGATGACGTCGGCTCCGCCGTCATAGGGGTGATAGAGCCACCGAAGATCCAAAGGAGCGATGATCACGTCGATGATCTCCTCGTCGGCCACACCCCGCAACAGCGGATCCAAAGCCTGCCGGTCGAAGGAGATCATGCTGGCATACAGCCTCACCGCGTCCTCGAACGGCGAGTCGCTGCCAGGCTCGATCGTCAACCATGGGACGGCGCCTGGATGGCGCGGATCGGGTGAGACCCTCCCCTCCTCATCTTCTAAGTAGACGGCGATCACGTAGAGGCCTTCCCATGCTCCGAGTTCGGCGAGCACCCGGTGATGACGATCAAGGATGATCTCGTACTCGTCTTCGGTCTCGGCATACCGCGTGGACCCGGGAAGGCTGTGGAAGCGGACCCAGCGGTCGGCATACCAGCCGCGGAGCTGATAGGCGATCGGGGTTCTGCCCCACCGCGTTCGCCACGCAGTGGTGAGCGACTCCACCTCGTCTTCCGTCACGATCATTCCCATCTGGAGAAGCAACGGCGGCCGGCCGTATCCTCAGCCGCAGAAGAACGATAGATCACCTAGCCGGAGTGTCACCCACCTCCTGAGCCGGATCTGTCACACGGGTCCTGAGACCTGACACGAATTGCGGCCTACTCTTCGGAGTCTTCCTGATCATCGTCCTGGGGCTCGATGTGCTCGGGCGGGCCGCCGGTCTTGGGGTCGGCGACGAAGGTGCCGATGTTCCGGACGGTGTAGACCAGGCCCTCGGCGATGAGGGCGTCAAGGACCTTCCGGGCGGTCCGGCGTGCGATCCCGAACTCCTCGGCCATCCGGGGCTCTCCAGGGATGGGATAGCCGGGCTTGTAGTCGCCGGCTCGAATGCGGCGGCGCATCTCGTCAAGGACTTGCTCTGACTTTGGCTGATCAGGCCGAAAGTGGATCACGTAAGTAACGATAGGAATCGACCGGTAGCCCCAGGTCAAGGGACGTACCGGCATGTACCGATAGTCAGAAGTATGGAAGGGTAGGAAGGCAGTTCTATAGTGGGTCCGTACTCGTCGACCAGGTCTCGGGGCGCGGCAGGAGGACGGCTTTGGCCAGAAAGTCAGCGGCCCCCACGTCATGTGGCAGCCTTCATGCCGCCCCTGCACAGGTCGGCTATGAGCCGGTGGAGTGGAGCCTGAGCGTTCCTCGGGCGGATCGGGTCCGGGTTCGGGCCTACACGTGCACCTGTCAATCGGTGGTCTATGAGCTGTGCGCATCTGCCGGGGCGGCGTTCGTCAGGCGGTATTGCCACGAGGGCGACACGGTCACCGTATGGGAGTCCGAGTGGGTGCGCTCCGCTGACGCTGAAGAGCTCTGGGCCGCGATTCTCAAAGGACTTGCCTGCTGACAACGGAGGATGCTTCATGCCTGGAGGCAACGCACAGCCAGCCGTACCGGATGTGGACGATGAGACCCGCGCGCCAACGCCCAACAATGAGGCCCTGCTCCTGCGGGTGTGCAGGCACTGCGGGCGTGGCCCTGGGGAAGCCACGGTGATCGCGACGGTGAATGAGTCGTCGATCACCGCGGAGCGCTGCGCCCGCAGTTATGCGTGTGAGCACGACGACGTCGAATGGACCTATGAACGGCCCTTCCCGAACGGGGCGCATTGCCGGTCCTGCTCGACGTGGTGGCGACTCGACCTCATCCCGGACGCGGTGGCTGCCCGGCTCCCTGGGGGCACTCCTCGCCGTGAGGACACCCGGCCGTCCGCAACCGGTCGTAGGCCGTCATGATCTCGTGCGCCGCCGCGTCGGGGCTCAGCCTGTCGGTGTGGATGCGGAGGTGGAAGAACCCCGCGTCACTGTTGGCCTCCAGGTCGGCGACGGTCTCGCTCCATGCGGCCAGGCGCTTGCCGGTGTCTGCGTCGCCGCGGGACCTCGACCGCTGCTCGGTGACTTCCTGGGGAATCCACAGCAGCACCCGTAACCATCCGTCCGGCTCTTGGCCGATGACCTTGCGTAGATCGGGGAGGTTGCCCATATGCACTACCGGCACGTAGCCGGCGGTTTGGCGGGCCTCGATCGCCTGACGGTCGACGGCGTAGACGTTGCCGTACCGGTGGCTCTCGACGAGGAGGCGGCCCGCATCTCGCAGCTTGGTCAACTGCTCGGCCGAGACGAACTCGTACCCCGCCGTCCGGCCGGTGCCGACCTTGAGCTTGGGCACCTGGACGAACCGCGGATCGGCCCTGCTGAGGGCGGCAGTGACAGTGTCCTTGCCACTGGCGGGCGGGCCGTACAGGACGATCCCGCGCACGCTCATGTCAGGATCCGCTTGAGCGATTCGCGGGTCTGGTCGGCGAGACTGATCGCCGCACCGAGCCGGTTGTCGATGGTGACGTGCGCGGTGGGCGGGCTGGTCTCCAGGTCGAGATTTTCCGCGTATTGCTGCCAGTTCTCCAGCTTCCACACATCGCGGGACGCTCCCCGGAACTCGATGTACTCGCGCATGGACTCCGGGTCGCAGCGGACCCAGATGGCGGCCACGTCGATGCCCTTGGCTGCGCACCGGTTCTCCAGGCGGGCGAACCAGCTCTCATCCTTCAACTCCGCGATGAACGGCGCGGAGAGGATGGTGGAGGTGCCGACATGGAGGTTGTCCCATGCGGTCTCCATCAGGCACCGATACTCCAGCGGCCGAACCTCCTTCAGGTACAGGTCCGTGTGCCGGTCGTTGGGGTCACCGCCGAGAGAGATGAGCAGCCGCTCGACTATGCAGCGGGTGAGCGAGTCCTTGTCCAGGAACGCCCAGCCGGTGACGTCGGAGAGAAATCGGGAGAACTCGGTCTTGCCTGATCCGGCGTACCCGCCGACCAGAACGAGAATGGGCTTGGGACTGCCTCCGCCGTGCCGTCGTCTCCAGGCGTCTACGACTCGATTCCGGAGTAGAGCCTGCGGTGAGTCTCCCGGTTCGATGCCGCCTACGGAGACCTTGGTGAACGCCTCCTCGATGACCTGAGCGGCGGCGCGGTCGGCTTCTGGGTCGGTTGGCGCTGGCAAATCAGAAATCACGATTTCCGCTTTCTGCGATTCACCGGGCAAGGGAGGACGAAAGCCAAGTTCAGGTTCGGTTGCCTGGTAAAGCAGGCAGTAAGCACGGCGGTAGTGCGGCCCTGGGAACACGGTCCCCTGCTCATGAGCCCAAAGGGTTTGGAAGTTGGCGGCGGGAACGCTCAGGCCGTGACGGCCGGCCGCCTGGCGCAGCCGCTCGCCTGCGGCCTCCAGGGTCAACCCGTGGGCTTCGCGATGTTCGCGCAGGCGGGAGGGGGTCCAGCCGGGTCGCTGGGTCGTCTTCATTGCATACCTTCGCCTTCACGCTTTGGGGGGTCGTGCGCGGGTGTGCGGTCGTGCATGTGAAAACGCATGTGTAAACGGTCGTTGAGACGGACTGAAGCAGCTTAACTAGACCCGCGTGATACCCGAAACCCTCAACTCGCGGTGAACTTGGGCCATCTCGAAAGGCGAGAGAACCGCAGAGTAAGGGCAACGGCTATGAAACTGGACAGAGCGCGAATCCTCCGGGAATTGGCCTCGATCCGGTCCGAGCTGGACGAGCTGGCCTGCCGGATCGGTGAGATCACTTCGGCCTTGGAAACACCGCCGCCTCCAGAGCAGCGAGCCGATCTCCGAGATCCTTGAGACTCTCCCGCATCTGCGCCAACTGGCTCAGGATCTCGCCGGTCTCATCGCTCGCCGCTGCCTCGGGGGCGGCGGCGGGGGTCTGGGCGGAAACGAACACGCCCTTACCTTGCTGGCCGATAACCAGTCCCTGTGTCCGGAGCACGCTGATCGCGGCCTTGACCACGCTGGCGGAGACGTCGAACCGCTCGCCCAGCTGGGCGATGGACGGCAGGGCCGTACCGGGGGCCAGTGATCCGGCGCGGATCTGCTCGCTCAGCTCGTCGACGATCTGCAAGTAGGCCGGTCGGCCGGTCTTCTCCACCATCGGTGCTCTCCTCTACTCGCCTCCAGTTCAGCACAGGCCGTCATCGAAACCAACCAAGCAGCCGAAGTATGCCTTGACAACTTAGAATACCAAGTGTTCCATGAGGTCTAAGAGGTCATCAAGCAAAGGAATCGATCATGCGCACCATCCCGATCCCCGTTGACACCAGCAAGCTTCAGATCACCTGCGTCAAGCCGCCCAAGCCGCGAATCGTCAACAAGGACACCGGCGAGATCAAGCGCGACAAGGACGGCAACGTCATGTACGAACTCACGCTGTTGATCGAGGACGAGTTCAACCGCATGGAGCTCGTCAAGGTCGCCACCACGCCCGAACCGTCCGTAATCGCCGGTGAGGAAACCGTCCCGATCGGCCTGGTCGGCTACGTCTGGGAGCAGGGCGGCCGGTGGGGCATCTCCTACCGAGCACAGGCCTTCGTCTCCGCCGGCGCGGCCAGGATGGCGGTCGAGAGATGATCGACCCCCATCACCCGCTCATCAAGATCCTCCTCGTTCTGCTGGCGTTGCTCGCCTGGCGGCGCTGGGCTCCCGTCTCGTACTGGTACGTCCTGGTCTTCCCGCGCAAAGTGATCTCGCTGCGCTGGACCTGGCGGCACGTCGCCTCCGGATGCGGACTGACCAAGAAGCGTCACCGCTGGTGGTTCACCACTGTTCCCGGCTTGGTTGCCTCCACCGGCGTCGTCCAGGTCAAGCGGCGCTTTCAGCGCGTGGCGGTTGACACCAAGCCCTGGATGGGTCTGCCCCGGCCGACCCGCAACGGCTTCCGCATCACCTTCCACCTTCTCGATGGTCAGATCCCCGACGATTACGCCAAAGTGTGCGAGCGGCTGGCGCATGCCTGGCGGATCGAGGCGGTTCGCGTGGTGGGCTCCCGGCCAGGCCGCGTCACCCTCCAAGGGATCACCAGCGACCCACTTACGCGCGTTGCAGCCGCCATGCCGCCGGCCGCACCTCCCGGCGGATGGCGCGCTGATGATCTGCTCCGGCCGATTGTCGGGGTACTGGAAACCGGCGCTGCCTGGCGGATGGACTTCAGGCTCATCCCGCACTGGATGAACGCCGGCGCGACCCAATCCGGCAAGTCCAACCTGATCAACGCGCTGCTTGTCGGCCTTGCGCCGCAACCGGTCGCCTTAGTCGGCTTCGACCTCAAGGGCGGCATGGAGCTGTCGGCCTACCAGGCACGACTGTCGGCACTGGCCACCACGCGCGGCGAATGTCTCGACCTGCTCAGCGACCTGATCGCGGTCATGGGGGCGCGGATGATGGCCTGCCGCCGCCACGGGGCACGGGACATCTGGCAACTCCCCGACAGCGCGCGGCCCATCCCGGTCGTGGTCCTGGTCGACGAGCTGGCCGAGCTGTTCCTGACTGCGGACAAGGCGGAGAAGGACCAGGTCACGCGTACGGCTACCGCCCTCCTGCGAATCGCCCAGCTCGGCCGTGCGCTCGGCATCCATCTCGTGCTGTCCGGCCAGCGGATCGGCTCAGACCTTGGCCCCGGTGTGACGGCGCTCCGCGCTCAGATCGGCGGTCGGGTCTGCCACCGGGTCAACGACCCGGAAACCGCCGTGATGACCCTCGGGGATCTCGACCCTGACGCGCTGGTGGCGGCCCGGTCGATCGCCCCTGAACTGCCCGGCGTGGCCGTCGTCACCGGGAGCGACGGCCGCTGGTCACGTGCCCGTTCCGGCTATGTGTCCGACTACGCGGCCGAGCAGGCGGCCCACACCTACGCCGAGCTCACCCCCTCCTGGGCGCAAGTTGCAGCCAGCGGCCTCGGTCACGAACTGCCCAACCCCTCCCACCACGCACTCAACCCCTGACGCGAGACGGAGATCGCGATGAGCACCACACCGCTGGCCCGTCTCGCCGACACCGTCCCCGTGCTGATCCTGGCCGTTATCGCCGGCGCCGGCAGTTTCACCCACATCCGGCAGACAGCCACCGAGCACGGTCAGACCGGTTGGATGGCCTGGGCCGTGGCCATCTGCATTGACCTGACCTGCGTGATGGCTGCCCGAGAACGGCAGCGAGACCGTAGGAACAGCCGAGAACGACACGGCTGGATCTCCTGGCCAACTGTCGTCCTGGTCGGCGGCATCACCCTCTCCCTGGCCGCAAACCTGGCCCAAGCCGCCCCCACCGCGTGGGGATGGATCACCGCCGCAACTCCCGCGGGCACGTTCTTGACCGCTGTCTCCATGATCGAGCGCCGCGCCTTCGAAAACGTCACCGCTCCGGTACGGCCGGCCGTACCGGAGCCAGAACAGAACGACGAGCCCGATCCCGACGCCCCCAGCCAGAACGACCGCGAGAACGACGAGAACGAGCGCTCTGCACCGGACGCACTCCTCGACTACGCACGCCGCTTCGCTGACGAACACCTGACCCGGCACGGCAAGCCCATCACCCGAGACGCACTGCGCTCACGGCTCGGCGTCTCCAGCCAGCTCGCCTCAGAGCTGCTGCGCACGCTGCGCGACACCACAACACCCAAAGGAGAACCGTCATGACCCCCGACCGCCGCACCACGATCATCGACGGACTGCTCGACTTGGCCGCACTCCTGGAGGCCAACCCCGACATTCCCGCACCCGTCTCCATCAACGTCCTGGTCTTCCCCCAGCACGACACCGACGAGGCCATGCGCGCCGAAGTCGATCGCGTCGCCGGCCGGCTCGGAACCGAGGTCAACCCCGGCGACCACTACCAGACGGCGCTCGACCTCGGCCGGGTCAGCTACAAGGTCGTCGCGATCAGCGCCGCCGCAACCGCTCGATACGCCGCCGAAGCCTCCTACTACGGCCACGTGGACCCTGCCTGAAAGGACTGATCACCATGCGTATCCGCATTGAGGGCACCGAGGCAGAGATCGCCTACGCTGTCGCCCGGCTCCGCGCAACCCTGCCCATCGGAACCGTCTCCAACATTGCCCCCGTCAGCGGCCGGCCCTACGCCCGATGCGTCTACCTCAACACCGCCCCCGCTCAACGCGAAGGCTGGTGGAGCAAATGACCCCGCTCCCACCACACGACCGCTGCTCCAGCTGCGGCGGAACCGGCGTAGCAGGAGAAGGAGGCACCTGCCTCGACTGCGACGGCCAAGGCTTCTGCTGAACCCCAGCGCCCCCGGCGTGACCACACATCCGCCAAGACGTCCGTCACGTCGGGGGCCATCCCGCACCGAACCTCACAGCCCGGAAGGGACCTCCCCATCATGCCAACCTCCGCCGTGGCTGCCGAGATCATCGCTCGGCTCCGCGATCCCCAATTCGGCCGCTGGGCCGGCCAAATCCGCCGCACCGGCGGCTGCCGACAGCCCATCCACATGCGCGGCCACGTCCTGTACATCGACCCCGCCACCGGCAAGCGCATCCACAGCTACACCACCGCCACCGAGCCCTACGGAACCCTGCGACTGCCCTGCAAGACCCGCCGCGCCTCCCGCTGCCCCTCCTGCGCCGAGACCTACCGCGCCGACACCTACCAGCTCATCCGTGCGGGCCTGGCCGGCGGTAAGGGCGTTCCCACCTCCGTCACCACTCACCCCGCGCTCTTCGTGACCCTCACCGCCCCCAGCTTTGGCAGCGTCCACACCCGTCGCCAACGCCACGGCAAGCTGCTGCCCTGCCGCCCTCGCCGCAACGCCCAGTCCTGCCCGCACGGGCGCTCCACCACCTGCTCAACGCGCCACAGCATCAACGACCCCCGCCTCGGCGAACCACTGTGCCCCGACTGCTACAACTACTCGGCCGCCGTCCTGTTCAACGCCATCGCCCCCGAGCTCTGGCGCCGCTTCACCGAAGCCCTGCGCCGCCGCTTCGCCAAAACCGCAGGGCTGACCCTCCGCGAACTGCGCGACCACGTCCGCATCTCCTTCGCCAAAGTCGCCGAATACCAGCGCCGCGGCGTCGTGCACTTCCACGCCGTCATCCGCCTCGACGGGCCAGACGGCCCAACCACGCCGCCCCCGCCCTGGGCGACGGCCGATGCGCTCGCCGATGCCGTACAGCATGCGGCCGGCGCCGTCTCGGTCATCATCCCCACCGTCGTCCGCCCCTTCCGCTGGGGCCGACAGCTCGACATACGCCCGATCACCACAACCGGAGACCTGACCGAGCAGGCGGTCGCCAGCTACATCGCCAAGTACGCCACCAAAGCCTCCGAATGCGTCGGCACCCTCGACCGACGTATCAGTCCCGCAGAAGACCTAACCGCGCTGCCCATCCGCAACCACGCAAGACGCCTCATCGCCGAATGCATGCGCCTCGGCCAGCTCGACGACCTGGCAGACCTCCGGCTCATCCAATGGGCGCACATGCTCGGCTTCCGCGGCCACTTCGCCACCAAATCCCGCGCCTACTCCCTCACCAGGAAAGACCTCCACACGCAGCGCATCGACCACGAGCGTGCCGAAGCCATCACCACCGGCCGCCTCCCACTGTTCGACCACGACACGGTGCTCGTGATCTCGCATTGGGTCTACGTCGGCAAGGGCCTCTCCAGGGCCGACCAGATCATCGCCGCGGCCTTATCGGGAGGTTCTGGATGACCAGCACCCCACCCCGAATGTGGAGCGTCGACGACGTCGCCACGTTTCTTGGAATTCCTGTGGCGACTCTCTACCAATGGCGCCACCACCGCACTGGTCCGCGTGGCCGCAAGATCGGCCGCCATCTCAGATACCTCCCCGCTGACGTCTTGGCCTGGGTCAACGAGCAGGAGTAGAGCAATGGCATATGTAAAAGATCTCTGGACCAAGACCATCCGCCACGCGGACGGCCGAACCGAGAAGGCAAGAACTACGCGGTACGGCAGAGGCAAACGCTGGCTGGCCGTCTGGCTCGACCCCAACGGTAAGGAGGTCTCGGAAGCCTTCCAGCGCAAGACAGACGCTGACAAGAGGGCCGACGAGATGCGGACGGACGTCATCCGCGGTGAGTACGTCGATCCTCATGCCGGAAAGATCCTCTTCGGGGAAGTGGCGGCGCGCTGGCTGGGCTCTCGCGTCGTCGACCCTTCGACGAAGATCCGCTACGAGTACATCCATCGCCTGCACGTTGCCCCCGTGTTCGACAAGCGCCAAGTGAAGAGCATCAAACCTTCACAGATCCAGGCTTGGATCAGCGATCTGAGCAGCCGCTTCGAGACGTCGACGGTCTACACGGCCTTCCTCGTCCTCCAGGGCACGCTGAGTCTCGCGGTGGCTGACGAGGCAATCAAGCGCAGCCCCGCCAAGTCGCCCATCGTCCAAGTCCCCAAGCGAACCACTGAGGAAATCATCGCCTGGTCAGATCAGCGCGTTCTGGCGGTGATCGACGCCCACAGCGAGCTCTTCCGGCTCCTGCCGATCATCGGTGCCGCATGCGGACTCCGCCAGGGGGAGCTGTTCGGCCTGGCCCTGGAGGATATCGACTTCGACGAGGGCCTCGTCCGAGTCCGCCGGCAACTCAAGCGCCTCGGCTCGAAGTTCGTGTTCGCCCTGCCCAAGAACGACAAGGAGCGCATCGTTCCCCTGCCGGACTGGGCGGCTGCTGCCGTTCGCGCACACGTGGCGAAGTTCCCGCCCTTACCTTGCACCCTCCCCTGGGAGAAGCTGACCGGCACTCCGCGCACCTGCAACCTGCTCTTCCGCTGGACAGATGATCGCTACATCCGCTCACGCGGCTACAGCGAACTCGTCTGGAAACCCGCACTCGTCAAGGCCGGGGTCATCCCACCTCCAGCGCAGGACGCCCGCAAGCGAGCGCGCTACACCACGACGAGGAAGGAGGGCCTCCACCAGTTACGGCACTACTACGCCAGCGTCATGCTGACCGGGGGAGTGTCAGTCAAGGAACTCGCCGAGTATCTAGGCCACGCCGACCCCGGCTTCACGCTCCGCGTTTACGCCCACATGATGCCCGGCTCCCACGACCGTGCCCGCAAAGCCATCGACAAGCGACTTTTCCACCCCAGGAAGATCGAGTCCGCCTAACCTGCCAGCAAGATCTCAAACGAGCGGACCACGTCAGTGACGACGTGGTCCGCTTCGTGCTTCCACCCTGGCCACGCGCCCCGATCAACCCAGACCGTCCGCAACCCCACCGCGGAAGCCCCCTCGATGTCCGCAGTGAGGTTGTCGCCAACCATCCAGCCACCGCCGGCCAGCTCCATCCCGCACCGCTGCGCAGCGATCTCAAAAAGCCTGGCGTCCGGCTTGCGCACACCCTCCAACCCGGACAGCGCGTAAGCGTCGACAGCATCGATCAAGCCAGTCTCACGGATCTTGCCGAGCTGGTTGTCCGCCGTTCCGTTGGTGACGATCGCCACCTTCCACCCAGCCTCCCGCAGCCGGGCCAACCCGTCGAAAACCTCGGGGCGCACACGCACGAGGTGTGGCATCCGCCGGCGATACCCAGCCCACAGCTCCGAGACGGAGTCAGGGAGCCCAAACCGCACCCGCACCTGGCCGAAGAACGCTTCCCGATGTGGGTGTCCGTCACGGTCGAGCGAGATCAGGAACGCAGCCGCCTCCGGCCCCAATCCATAGACAGCCGCGAACTCCTCGGCCCACACGGCGAACGCCGCATCCAGATCCAGAAGCGTGTTGTCGAGATCGAAGAGCGCGAGCCGCTGCACAGAATGGGATCCTAGGCGTCCCACGGAACACCGACGGAACAGAGTGCTGCCACCCAACGGCGCCCAGACAGCCCAAGCGCCGTTCCCGCAGCTCTACAGGTGCCTAGAGATAACCAAGCGCTGGATCTGGTTGGTGCCCTCGAAGATCTGCATGATCTTCGCCTCCCGCATATACCGCTCAACAGGAAACTCCCGCGTATACCCATACCCCCCGAACACCTGCACCGCATCGGTGGTCACCTTCATGGCCGCGTCGGTGGCCACCAGCTTCGCGATGCTGGCCTGCCGCGTATAAGGCACCCCAGCGTCCCGCCGACGAGCCGCGTCGAGGTAGACGGCCCGCGCCGACTCCACGGAAGCGGCCATGTCCGCGAGCAGGAACCCAAGCCCCTGGTGGTCGATGATCCGCCGGCCGAAGGTGGTCCGCTCCTTGGCGTAAGCCACAGCCGCGTCGAGGGCAGCCTGGGCCAGGCCGGTGGCACAGGCGGCGATGCCGAGGCGGCCGGAGTCAAGGGCGCTGAAGGCGATGCGCAGCCCCTGCCCCTCCTCGCCGATGAGGCGGTCGTGTTCGAGGACGGCGCCGTCCCAGAAGGCGCTGGTGGTGGGGACGGCGTGCAGGCCCATCTTCTCCTCGGGCTTGCCGAAGGTCAGGCCGGGCGCGGAGCCGGGGGCGAGGAAGCAGGAGACACCGGAGGGGGTCCGGGCGAAGAGGGCGTAGAAGTCGGCGATGCCGCCGTGGGTGATCCACGCCTTGTTGCCGAAGATCTGGTAGCCGCCCTCGACCGGCACGGCCTTGCAGGTGAGGGCGTTGGCGTCGGATCCGGCCTGGGGTTCTGAGAGGCTGTAGCCGCCGACGAGGTCGCCGCTGAGCAGGGTGGGGAGCACCTCGGCGCGCTGCTCGGGGGTGCCGAAGGTGGCCACGGGGTAGCAGGCGAGGGTGTGCACGCTCACCGCGACCGCGACCGCGGCCCACCGCGCGGCGAGTTCTTCCAGCATCTGCAGGTAGACCTCGTACGGCTGGCCGCCCCCGCCCTGCTCCTCGGGGTAGGGCAGGCTGAGCAGCCCGGCGGCGCCGAGGGTGCGGAAGAGGCCGGTGGGGTAGGTCTCGTTGCGCTCGTGCTCCTCGACCCGGGTGGCGAGTTCCTTGTCGGCCAGGTCGCGGACGAGGTCGAGCAGGTCGCGGGCCTCCTGGGTGGGCAGCAGGCGGTCGACGGCCATGGTGTCTCCCTTACGTGGTGGGCAGGGCGGCGAGAGCCGTACGGGCTCGGTCCCGGTATTCGGTGACCCGGGCGAGCTTGATGTCCTCGTACCCGCGGATCATCTCGGGTAGCGCGGCGATCTCGGCGATCTGTTCGGCGGTGGCCGGAGTCAGGGCGGCGAGGGCCTGGTGGACGAGGTCGCGGTATTCGGTGATGAGTTCGCGTTCGACGCGGCGGACCTTGGCGTAGCCGAAGACGTCCAGGGACGTCCCGCGCAGGCCCTTGAGCGCGCGCAACGCCCGGAAGGCCGGCCCCGCCGTACGCCGGAGCTTGATCTTGCGCTTCATGCCCATGGCGCGCAGCAGCGGCGGGTGGAGCAGGACCGCGACCTGGGCGTCGGGGCCGAACTCGGCGTCGCGGCGGGCCTGCTCGGCGGGGTCGAGGTGCAGGCGGGCGACCTCGTACTCGTCCTTGTAGGCCATGAGCTTGTGCAGGCCGCGGGCGTAGGCGAGGGCGATGGCGTCGCCGTACCCGGCGGTGAGGTCGGCGACGCGCCGGACCTCGGTCGTGTAGGTGCGGGCGTAGGTGGCGTTCTGGTAGCCGGTGAGGTCGTCGGCGAGCCGGGCGATGGTCTCCTCCAGCGAGGCCGGAGTCTCGCTGGAGGAGTCGGTCACGGCCTTGAGCGCGGCGGCGCGGCCGTGGTTGAAGGCGGCGAGGTTCTTCTCGACCGCCGCGCCGTTGAGCCGGATGGCCTCCTCGACCGCCTTGGCCGTGACCGGCAGGCAGCCGTGCTGGTAGGCGGCGCCGATCAGCAGCATGTTCGCCGGCATGTGGTCGTCGAAGAGCTCTTCCGAAAGCCGCTGCGCGTCGACGTAGAGATTCTCGGCGGCGTGGGTGGCCGATTCGATGCGCTCCAGCGCGGCGTCCGGTGAGCCGGGCAGCGGGGTGAGGCCGGTGACCATGGCCGAGGTGGGCACGACGGCCGTGTTGATCACCGCAATCGTGTGCCCGGCGCGGGCTCCGGCCAGGTTGCCGTCGGCGGCGGCGCCGAGCAGGTCGAAGCCGATCAGCACGTCCGCGGAGCCGCGGGTGGTCTTGACCGAGCCGGTCAGCGGGCTCGCGGAGATGCGCACGTCGCTGACGACCGGGCCGCCCTTCTGGGCCAGGCCGGTCTGCTCCAGCCCGGCGGCGTGCAGGCCGTCGAGGTGGGCGGCCATCTGCAGGATCTGCGAGACGGTGACCACGCCGGTGCCGCCGATGCCGGGCATGCGCACGACGACGTCGCCGTGGAAGCGCGGCGTGGGCTCGGGCAGGTCGCCGACCGGCGGGATCGCCCGCTTGGCCTTCTTGCCGGGGGTGACCAGCAGGAAGGAGGGGCAGTCGCCCTTGAGGCAGCTCAGGTCGGAGTTGCACGAGGGCTGGTGGATGCGCGTCTTGCGGCCGAACTCGGTCTGCACGGGCTGGACCGACAGGCAGGTGGAGACGTCGCCGCAGTCGCCGCAACCCTCGCAGACCCGCTCGTTGACCACGACCTTCTCCGGCACGCTCGGCACCTTGCCGCGCTTGCGCAGCCGGCGTTCCTCGGCCGCGCACCGGTCGTCGTGGATCAGCACGGTCACCCCGTCGAGTGCCGCCAGTTCCTTCTCGACCTCGGCGAAGTCGTCGCGGTGCCGGACGGTGGCGACCGGGTCGAGCCGGACGCCGCGGTAGGTCTCGGGCGTCGGCGTGGTGATCACCACGCGCCGCACGCCTTCCAGGGCCAGCCAGCGGGTCAGCGTGGGGATGTCGAGCTTGCCCTCGGCCTGCTGGCCGCCGGTCATGGCGACCGCGTCGTTGTAGAGCAGCTTGTAGGTCATCGTCACCCCGGCCGCGACCGCCGCGCGGACCGCCAGCGAGCCGGAGTGGTGGAAGGTGCCGTCACCGAGGTTCTGGACGAAGTGCCGGTCGTCGGTGAAGGGCGCCAGGCCGATCCACTGCGCGCCCTCGCCGCCCATCTGGGTCAGCCCGACCTGCTTGCCGCGGCCGTCGCCGGCCAGCGCGATCATCGCGTGGCAGCCGATGCCCACGCCGACCAGGCTGTCGTCGGCGGTGCGGGTGGAGATGTTGTGCGGGCAGCCGGAGCAGAAGTACGGCGTGCGCGAGGCGACGAGCGGCAGGCTGCGGCTCGGCCGAGGGCGCTTGGGCGCGGCCACGTCGGGGACGAGCTTGGCCAGCGCCCCCGCCACGTCCTCGGCGCCCAGCGTGCCGCGCGCGGTGAGGAGTTCGCGCCCGACGACGTCCGGCTGGTCGGTCCTGCCGTACAGCGCGGCCTTGAGGTGGTTCTCCAGGAACGGCACCTTGTCCTCGACGACCAGGACGGTCTTCAGCCCGGAGGTGAGCTCGGCGAGGTGGTCGGCGTCGATCGGGTACGGCATGCCGAGCTCGATGAGCCGGAAGCGCTCCTCCGGCAGCCCGAGGTCGGACAGCGCGCGCCGGACGACGGCGAAGCTGGTGCCGGAGGCGAGGATGCCCAGGGTGGCGCCGGGGGAGTCGCCGACGACGCGGTTGAGCCCGTGTTCGCGGGCGTAGGCGCGGGCGAGCGCGAGCCGGCGGGTGAGCTGGTCGTACTCGGCGTCGAGCGAGGCCGGTCCGACCAGCGTCGGCGCGGGGGCGTCCGGCCGGTCGACGCCGGGCAGCTCGGGCAGGGCGAGGTCGACGGTGGCCGAGGCGTCGGCGATGTCCGCGACGATCTTCAGCCCGACCCACAGGCCGCTGGCCCGCGACATGGCCACCGCGTGCAGCCCGAACTCGATGATCCCGGCGACCGAGCCGGGCGCGAGCAGCGGCATGGCCAGGCTCTGGCACATCGGCTCGCAGGAGCTCGGCACGGTGGAGGACTTGCTGCCCGGGTCGTCGCCGATCCAGGCGACCGCGCCGCCGTGGGCGGAGGTGCCGGCCAGGTTGGCGTGCCGGATGGCGTCGGCGGCCCGGTCGAGGCCGGGGTTCTTGCCGTACCAGAACCCGGTGACGCCCTGGTGCCGAGCGCCGGGCGTCTCCTTGAGCAACTGGGTGCCGGCCACGGCGGTGGCGGCGAGCTCCTCGTTGAGGCCGGGCTGGAAGACCACGCCGGCCGGGTCGAGGAAGCGGGCGGCCCGGGCCATCTCCAGGTCCACCCCGCCGAGCGGCGAGCCCTGGTAGCCGGAGACGAAGACGCGGGTGTTGAGACCTCGGGCCTCGTCGAGGCGCCGCTGCTCCAGCGTCAGCCGTACCAGCGCCTGGATGCCGGAGATGAGCACACGGCCCTCGGTCGCGGTGTACTTGTCGTCAAGGTGCACGGTCACGGGCCAAGTGGAGCAACCGCGCTACCAGGTGCGCAAGTATCGCACGACAAACTGGGAAAAAGACGCAAATAGTTTGCTTCGCTGCTGGGAATAGCTAGATTACCTTGCGTGGAGGACCTCGACGACATCGACCACCGGCTGATCCGCCTGCTCCGCGAGGACGGCCGCCGGACCTTCTCGGAGATGGCCGGCGTGATCGGGCTGTCGGTCGCCGCGGTGAAACGGCGGGTGGACCGCATGCGGGAGCTCGGGGTGATCACCGGCTTCACCGCCCGCATCGACTACGCCAAGCTCGGCTGGGGCATCCAGGCCTTCACCGAGATGCGCTACTCGGGCAGCACGCCGGTGGGGGAGATCGTCCGGACCACGACCGGTTTCCCCGAGGTGGAGGAGGTGTTCACCATCGCCGGTGATCCCGACGCGCTCATCCACGTGCGGGCGCGCGACCTCGACCACCTCCAGCAGGTGATCGACAACCTGCGGCGGGCGGGGAACGTGACCGGCACCAAGACGCTGATGGTGCTCGGCTCGTGGAGCCGGGAGACGCTGCCGCGCCGCGATCAGGCCAGGGAGAGCGACTCGCGCTGGTCGGAGCCGCCCCGGTCGGGCACGAACCGGTAGCCCACGTTGCGCACGGTGCCGATCAGGGCCTCGTTCTCCGGCCCGAGCTTGGCGCGCAGCCGCCGCACATGCACGTCCACGGTGCGGGTGCCGCCGAAGTAGTCGTAGCCCCAGACCTCCTGCAGCAACTGGGCGCGGGTGAAGACCCGCCCGGGGTGCTGCGCGAGGTACTTCAGCAGCTCGAACTCCTTGAAGGTCAGGTCGAGCGCGCGTCCGCGCAGCCGCGCGGTGTAGGTCGCCTCGTCGATCGACAGGTCGCCGCTGCGGATCTCGTCGGGCGCCGCCTCGGTGGAGGACAGCGCCAGGCGGCCGGTGGCCATCCGCAGCCGGGCCTCGACCTCGGCCGGTCCTGCCGACTCCAGGAGCACGTCGTCGACGCCCCACTCGGCGCTCATCGCGGCCAGGCCGCCCTCGGTGACGATCACCAGCAGCGGGCAGTCGACGCCGGTGGTGCGGATCAGCCGGCACAGGCTCTTGGCGTGGGCCAGTTCGCGGCGCGCGTCGACCAGGACGGCGTCCGCGGGAGGCGCGTCGATCAGCGCCGCGGCCTCGGCCGGCGCGACCCGGATCGAGTGCAGGAGCAACCCCAGGGCCGGAAGCACCTCGGAGGACGGTTCGAGGGCGTTCGTCAGCAGGAGCAGGTTGCTCATCGCAGGTGACCTCCCTGTAAACACAGAAGGACCCGGGGGCTGCATCGCCCAGGTCCCGTAGGTGAGGATAACCCAGTGGGTCGTTCACGTCCCATCACGGACCACCCATTGAGATGTGAGGAATTCATGGCCACGGTAACCATTCGATACTGGGCGGCCGCGAAAGAGGCGGCGGGTGTGGCCGAGGAGATCTGTGAGGCGAATTCGCTGGCCGAACTCATGACCAAAATCACACGGAATCGTGAGACTCTTGCCACGGTCGTGAAAAGATCATCATTCCTCGTCGACGGCGATCCGGTCGGCAGGCGGGCGCATGAAGAGGTCCTCCTGGGGGACGGGGTGACGGTCGAAGTTCTGCCGCCTTTCGCGGGCGGTTGATTGTCTGGGAGGCTCAGTCACTGTGCGGAAGTTCCTCTTCTTCCTGATTGTGCTGATCGCCCTCCTGGCGATCGGCGACCGAGTCGTCGTCGCCGGCGTGGAGCGGGATCTGGCCAACCGGATCGCCGCCGCCACCAAGGTGGACCGGACGCCGACCGTCTCCATCGAGGGCATCCCCTTCCTGACCCAGGCCGCCTCCGGCCTCTATCAGGAGGTGCGCTTCGACCTCGGCACGCTCACCTACGCCGGCGTGCCGATCAAGGACCTGCGCGGCGCGGCCTTCAACGTGCGCGCGCCGCTGATGGAGGTGCTCCAGAACCGGGCCAACATCATCGCCGAGCGGGTCGCGATCACGGGTGTGATCACCAACGAGACCATCAACCGCTTCGCCCCCGAGGGCATCAAGGTCAACGCCCAGGGCGACCGCCTGATGGCCACCGGCGAGCTGCCGGTGGGCGCCCAGCGCTTCAAGTTCAACGCCACGATGCGCGTCGAGCTGGCCGGCGACGGGGCGATCAAGGTCATCGCCGAGAAGATCGAAGGCGTGCCCGACGCGCTGGCGCGGATGGTGTCCTACACCATCAACTTCAAGGGCAAGCTGCCCTTCGACGTGAAGGTCACCTCGCTCAAGAGCGTGCCGGGCGGGCTGGAGCTCTCGGCCGAGGCGAGTGACGTGCCGATCCGTGGCTGACATCGAACCGGATCGCCCCGCCGTACGTGATGAGGACCGTGGGGGGAAAGAAGTGAGCCCGGCGGGGACAGCCGACGAGGAACTCGTCAGAACGCTGTTCGAGGAACACGCCGGGCCGCTCTACGGTTACGTGTTGCGGCTGACCGGGGATGCCGGGCGAGCGGAGGATGTCGTGCAGGAGACGCTGCTGCGGGCCTGGCGGCACCCTGACGCGCTCACCGGGCGGCCCATCCGGGCGTGGTTGTTCACCGTCGCCCGCAACCTGGTCGTCGACCAGCACCGGGCCCGCCGCGCCCGCCCGCCGGAGACGGGCGACGAGGCCCTGGCCGTCGTCCCCGCCGACGACGAGCTGGAGCGCGCGGTGGAGTCCTGGGCCATCGCGGAGGCGCTGGCCGCGCTGCGGCCCGACCACCGCGAGGTGCTGCAGGAGGTCTACTACCGGGGGAGATCGGTGAAGGAGGCGTCGGAGACGCTGGGCATCCCGCCGGGCACGGTCAAGTCGCGCACCTACTACGCCTTGCGCGCGCTGAAGCTCGCGCTGGAGGAGCGGGGGCTGGCACCGTGATGACCTGCGAGGAGGTACGGCTGTCGCTGGGCGCGCACGCGCTGGGCGCCCTGGAGCCGGAGGAGGCCGCCGAGGTGGACGACCACCTGGCGACCTGCGACGCGTGCCTGGAGGAGTTCACCGGGCTGGCGTCGCTGCCGCCGGTGCTCGCCAAGGTCACCGAGAAGGACATCGAGCTGGTCGCCAGCCCGCCGCCGCAGGTGCTCGACCGGCTGCTGGCCACCAAGGCCCGGCGCAACCGGCGCGGGCGCTGGCTGATGGCGGTCGCCGCCTCGGCCGCGGTGCTGGTCGTCGGCGGCACGGTCTGGAACGCCGCCCAGCGTTCCGGCGAGCTGGCGTCCACCAACGCCGGCGGGGCGCCGGCCGCGCAGAGCCAGGAGAGCTACGACGCGCCTTCGGTGGCGGTCGCGCCCGAGGAGCCCGCCGCGGAGTCCAAGCGGAGTGCCACCCAGGCCGACACGTTCGCCGCAGCGGCGAGCGTGAGCGCCAGCGTGATCGCCACGCCGGCGGGCACCGGCTCGCGGCTGCGCCTCACCGTCGCCGGGGCGCCGCCCGGCGTGGAGTGCCGGGTCGTCGTCCTCGGCCGCGACGGCACCGAGGACGCCACCGCGCCCTGGCGCCTCGAACAGGGCTACAGCGAGCCCTCGGCCACCTTCACGCTCCGGACCCGGATCCCACCGGCCGCGATCACCGGATTCCGCCTGGTCGACGCCGCCGGAACGGTCCTCACCGTCGTCCCGGCGAAATAGCGGAAGGCCCGGTGAAATAGCGGCGGGCCCGGCGGGGTTGGAGAGGTCGTGAACGGTCTGTGGGTCGTGCTGGCCACCCTGGCCGCCGGCCTGGCCATAGCCCTCGTACGGCGAAGCCGCGACGGCAGGCTGCGCGACAGGAAGGCGGGCGGGATGCGCTTGGACGAGGCGGCCATCGGCGAGCCCTTGGGCGAGCGCGCCACCCTGGTGCAGTTCTCCACCGCCTTCTGCCAGCCGTGCCGCGCCACCCGCCGCATCCTGGACGAGGTGGCCGCGATGGTCCCCGGCGTGCGGCACGTCGAGATCGACGCCGAGGCCCGCCTCGACCTGGTCCGGACGCTCGACATCATGCGCACCCCCACCGTTTTGGTCCTCGACGCCCGCGGTGACGTGGTGAAAAAGGCCTCCGGCCAGCCCCGGAAGGCCGACGTCATCGCCGCGCTCGGCCTGGCGGTGTCTCATGATTCATCTCATCAATCGGACGACAAGTGACAGATGGCGAGACCGCCCTGTAGTGTCGTCAACATGAACCCCACGACAGAGCTGCTCACGAAGCGGCGCGCGGTTGATTTCTGCCGCGTGGCCACCGCGCTCTGTCGCGCTGCCTGAGGACGGTCCCGCGCGGATTGAGATCCGCCCCATCCGACCCCTTCAGGAGCATCTCCGATGCGTGCTGATCCCAGAGCACTACGCCTCGGCGCGGCCACGACGACCCTCGTTCTCGCTCTCGTCCTGATCTTCGAGAGCGGCTGGTTGCTCGCTGCCCAAGCCGTGGTGTTCGCCCTCGGGGCGCTCTGGCGCCAGCCGTACGGGATGATCGCCAGGCGGTTGCTCACCAGCCCGCCGAAGGAGACCGAAGACCCTCGCCCGCCGCGGTTCGCGCAGGCCGTCGGGTTCGTCTTCGCGGTCGCGGGGCTGATCGGATTCGTCGCCGGGATCACGCCGCTGGCCTTCGGGGCCACGGCAGCGGCTCTCCTCGCCGCCTTCCTCAACGCAGCCTTCGGATTCTGCCTCGGCTGCGAGATGTACCTGATCATTCGCCGTCTACAACCCGGGAGAGTCTCATGAGCCGTTCCGCCGCACTGGTGGACGCCGACTGGGTCGAGGCCAACCTCGACACCCCTGGTGTCGTGCTCGTCGAGGTCGACGAGGACACCAGCGCCTACGCCAAGGGCCACATCCGCGGCGCCGTCCGCATCGACTGGCGCGACGACCTGCAGGACCCCGTCCGCCGTGACTTCGTCGACAAGGCGGGCTTCGAGGCCCTCCTGTCCGAGCGCGGGATCGCCAACGACGACCTGGTCGTCCTCTACGGCGGTAACAACAACTGGTTCGCCGCGTACGCGTACTGGTACTTCAAGCTCTACGGCCACGAGAACGTCAAGCTCCTCGACGGCGGCCGCAAGAAGTGGGAGCTCGACTCCCGCGAGCTCGTGACCGAGGTCCCGGCCCGCGCGGCCACCACCTACGTGGCCAAGGACCAGGACGTGGCGATCCGCGCCTTCCGCGACGACGTGGTGAACGCGATCGGCAAGCTCAACCTGGTCGACGTGCGCTCGCCCGACGAGTTCACCGGCAAGCTGCTCGCCCCGGCCCACCTGCCGCAGGAGCAGGCGCAGCGCGCCGGCCACGTGCCGACCGCCCGCAACATCCCGTGGTCCAAGGCGGCCAACGACGACGGCACCTTCAAGTCCGACGCCGAGCTCTCCGAGCTCTACCAGGGCGCGGGCGTCGACTTCGGCAAGGACACCATCGCCTACTGCCGCATCGGGGAGCGCTCGGCGCACACGTGGTTCGTGCTGCACGAGATCCTCGACCAGGCCAACGTGAAGAACTATGACGGTTCGTGGACCGAGTACGGCTCGCTCGTGGGCGTGCCGATCGAGTTGGGGGAGGCCCGCTGATGTCCGTTGTCGCCCAGGGTTGCGCAGCGCCCGAGCAGACCATCGAACTCCCCGCCGGCATCGACCTGTCGACGCAGGCGGTCATCCAGGGTGTCGTCACCGGCACCGGCGGGACGGCCTACGCCCGCCTGCTCGACCACTCCGGTGAGTTCACCGGCGAGGTCGTCGTCTCCGACGAGGGCATCTTCCGCTTCTTCGCCGCGCCCGGCGACTGGACGGTGCGGATCATCGCCGGCGGCGGCGTCACCCGTGACGTGGCGGTCCAGGCCAAGCAGGGGGAGATCGCGCAGCTCGCGGTCGCCGTCTGATCCTTTTCTTCTGGCAGGGCCGGTGCGGCGACGCGCCGGCCCTGCCGGTTTTCCCCCGGCTGGAGCGGCTCCGGTGAGACGGGGGAGACGAACACCCTCGTCAAAGGCCATAATCGCCACCAACATGGACAGAAGACACCCCCTTGTCGCCGGGACGGCCGCTGCGGCGGCCGTCGTCGCCGTCCTTCTGGCCGTCCTCATCCAGCTCCGCCTGCCGGCCGCCTGGGCGCCGGACCCGCCGGTCACGCCCGACTACCCGGCCGGCCTGGCCTTCCCGGTGCTGGGCGCGCTGCTGCTGCGCCGCCGTCCCGACCTGATCCTGGGCCGGCTGATGCTGGCCGGCGGCCTGCTCATGGCCTTCATGGTCCTGATCCAGACGGTCATGCTCCAGCTCGCCTCCACCGGGGAGGTGGTCGCGGCGGGCTGGTTGCGCCCGATCAGCGTCACCTTCTGGGCGCTCGGCGGCGGCCTCTCGGCGATCGTGCTGCCGCTCTACTCGCCGACCGGGCGGCTGCCGTCGCCGCGCTGGCGGTGGTTCGTGGTGGCGGCCATGGTGATCAGCGTCCTGCAGGCCCTGAACCGGGTGGTTCGGCCCGATCCCGACCTGGCCCGCTACCCGTATCCCGAGCTCATCCCCAACCCGCTCGCGCTGCCCGGCTTCACCGTGGAGCAGTACTTGTCGGCGACCGTCGTGCTGTTCTGGGCGGTGAACGCGTGCGTGGTGACCGCGCTGGTCTCGCTGGCGCTGCGGCTGCGCCGGGCCGACCCGGCCATGCGCCGGCAGATCGCCTGGCCCCTGGCCGCCTTCGCGATCTACGTGCTCTTCCTGGTCCTGGGCGGCGAGTTCTGGCTCGCCACCACGATCTGGACCGCGCTCATCCCGGTCGCGATCGTCTTCTCGGTGCTGCGCTACCGGCTGTTCGGCATCGACACGGTGATCAGCCGGACCCTGGTCGCCGCCGGGCTGGTCCTGGTGGTCGGCGCGGTCTACTTCGCGGTCGGCGCGGTGGCCAGCCTCCTGGTCGCCGAGTACCACCAGATCGCCGGGCTGACCGCCGCGCTGTTCGCCGGCGCCTTCTTCCAGCCGCTCCGGCAGGCGCTGCAACGGGCGGTGGACCGCGCGATGTACGGGCCGGTCGGCGACCCCGCGCTGCTGGCCCAGCGGCTCACCCAGGAACTGCGCACCGCCGACCCCGCCGAGGCGCTGGCCGCGGTCATCTCGGTGGTGCGGGACGGCCTGGCCGTGGACGGGGTGTCGGTGGACGTGCCCGAAGGCGTGCCCTCGCAGGTGCGCAGCGGCGAGCCGGGGCCCGGCGCCCGGGTGCTGCCGCTGGTGTGGCACGGCGAGCTGGTCGGCAGCCTGACCATCGGGCGGCCGGAGTCGCGCCGCTTCGCCGACGCGCACGACGAGCGGGTGGTGCGGACGCTGCTGCCGTACGTCGCCGACGTCGCGCACGCGGTGCGGATGGCCGCCGACCTGCAACGCTCGCGCGAGCGCATCCTGAGCGCCCGCGAGGAGGAACGCCGCCGGCTGCGCCGCGACCTGCACGACGGGCTGGGCCAGACGTTGTCCGGGCTGGCCATGACGCTCAACATCGCCCGGGTGAACCTGCGCCGCTCGCCCGCCGAGGCCGACATCCTCCTCGGCGACCTGCGCAGCGGCATGGACGCGGTCAGCGGCGACCTGCGCGCCCTGGTGTACGGCCTGCGCCCGCCCGCGCTCGACGACCTCGGCCTGGCCGGGGCCATCACCGAGCTGGCCGGGCCCGACCCGGCGACCACGGTCACCTCGGAGGGCGAGCTCGACGGCCTGCCCGCCGCGGTGGAGGTGGCCGCCTACCGGATCGCGCAGGAGGCGCTGACCAACGCCCGCCGCCACTCGGGCGCGTCGAACTACCGCATCCACCTGGCGGCCAACGGCCGCGAGCTGCGGCTGACCGTCTCCGACGACGGCTCGGGCGTGCCGTCCCACCACCGCAAGGGGGTGGGACTGGCCTCGATGCGCGAGCGCGCGGCGGAGCTGGGCGGCTCCTGCGTGATCAGCTCGGGCCCCTGCGGCACCACCGTCGAGGCCCTGCTCCCGCTGAGCGGCGCGGCCTAGTCGACGCCGAACTCCATGGCGGCGCTGTCCAGCAGCGCCTCCGCCTCGGGGTCGGCCGAGCTGGAGGTGATCGCGTCGGCGCCGCCCTCGGTCATCCCGTCGATGAGCGCGGTGGGCGGAGCCTGCTGCACGCCGAGCAACATCGGGTGCTGGCTGCCCACCAGGCCGAGCCGCGCGTACTGCTCCAGCCGCGAGCGCGAGTCGGCGATGTCGAGGTTGCGCATGGTGAGCTGGCCGATCCGGTCGACCGGGCCGAAGGCCGGCTCCTCCACCCGCTCCATGGACAGCTTGTCCGGGTGGTAGCTGAAGGCCGGGCCGCGGGTGTCGAGGATCGAGTAGTCCTCGCCCCGGCGCAGCCGCAGGGTGACCTCGCCGGTCACGGCCATGCCGACCCAGCGCTGCACCGACTCGCGGATCATCAGCGCCTGCGGGTCGAGCCAGCGGCCCTCGTAGAGCAGCCGGCCGAGCCGGCGGCCCTCGGTGTAGTAGGCGGCGAGGGTGTCCTCGTTGTGGATGGCGTTGACCAGCCGCTCGTAGGCCGCGTGCAGCAGGGCCATGCCGGGCGCCTCGTAGATGCCGCGGCTCTTGGCCTCGATGATGCGGTTCTCGATCTGGTCGGACATGCCCAGGCCGTGCCGGCCGCCGATGGCGTTGGCCTCCAGCACCAGGTCGACCGCGGAGGCGAACTCCTTGCCGTTGATGGTCACCGGCCGGCCCTGCTCGAAGCCGATGGTGACGTCCTCGGCCGCGATCTCGACCGACGGGTCCCAGAAGCGGACGCCCATGATCGGCTCGACGATCTCGATGCCGGTGTCGAGGTGTTCCAGCGACTTGGCCTCGTGGGTGGCGCCCCAGATGTTGGCGTCGGTGGAGTAGGCCTTCTCGACGCTGTCACGGTACGGCAGGCCGTGCTCCAGCAGCCACTCCGACATCTCCTTACGCCCGCCGAGCTCGCTGACGAACTGGGCGTCGAGCCACGGCTTGTAGATGCGCAGGGAGGGGTTGGCCAGCAGGCCGTAGCGGTAGAACCGCTCGATGTCGTTGCCCTTGAAGGTCGAGCCGTCACCCCAGATCTGCACCTGGTCCTCGAGCATCGCGCGCACCAGCAGGGTGCCGGTGACCGCGCGGCCGAGCGGCGTGGTGTTGAAGTAGGCGCGCCCGCCGGAACGGATGTGGAAGGCGCCGCAGGCCAGGGCGGCCAGGCCCTCCTCGACCAGGGCGGCGCGGCAGTCGACCAGGCGCGCGATCTCGGCGCCGTAGGCCTCGGCCCGGCCGGGCACGGACTCGATGTCGGGTTCGTCGTATTGGCCGATGTTGGCGGTGTAGGTGCAGGGCACTGCACCCTTCGCGCGCATCCACGCGACGGCCACGGAAGTGTCGAGGCCGCCGGAGAACGCGATTCCCACTCGGGCGCCGACAGGTAGGGAGGTGAGCACCTTAGACACAATAGAAATATATACACTCCACCGCATGACTATGCAACCCTCGCTGGTCACGCGGCTCATCCCGCAACCCCAAGCAACCGCCGTTCTCTCGTGCCGGCCGCCATGGACTCGCCTGCCGTACGGGGTGAGGCTCGGGTGCATGAACCTTCACCCGCACGTCCTGGTCAGCGCCGACGGCACCGTCCGGCAGGCCGCTGAACTGGGACGACTCGACGTCCCCGAGAACCGTGCCGACCCCGCGAGCCGCCGGATCGAGGTCGCCTTCGCGCGGCTGCGCGGCGGGGACGGACCGCCGATGATCTTCCTGGAGGGCGGTCCGGGCGAGTCCGGCACCCGCATCTGGGAGCGGGCGCCCGAACGCTACGAGCCCTACCGGGAGTTCGGCGACGTCGTGCTCCTCGACCAGCGCGGCCTGGGCCTGTCCAGGCCGCGGCTGACCAGCCCCCACCGGCTCGACCTGCCGCTCGACCGCCTGGTCGGCCGGGAGGAACACCTGGCCGCCGTGCTCGACCTGGCCGAACGCACCGCGCGGTTCTGGCGCGAGCGCGGCGTCGAGCCGGCCGCCTACACCACGGCCGAGAGCGCCGACGACGTGGCCGAGGTGATGACCGCGCTCGGCTACGACCGCTTCCGCACCTTCGGCGGCTCGTACGGCTCGCACCTGTCGCTGGCCGTGCTGCGCCGGCACGGCCACCGGGTGGAGCGCGCGGTGATGTTCGGCGTCGAGGGCCCCGGCGACACCTACAAGCTGCCCAGCGACACCGACCGCCACCTGGCCGGCGTCGCCGCGCTCGCCGCGGCGCGAGGCGTCACCCCCGACCTCATCGGCCTGATGCGCCGGGTCTTCGCCAGGCTGCCGGTCAGCTTCGACGGCGTGGTCATCGGCGAGTTCGACGTCAAGATGATCACCGCGGCGAACCTGGGCTCGCGGCGGTTCATCCGCCGGCTGCCGGAGCTCTACCTCGCCGCCGAGCGCGGCGACCACACCTTCTGGGCCGAGCAGACCAGGGCGCTGCGCACCGCCGAGTCGGCGAACCTGATGGCCACCGCCATGGACTGCGCCTCCGGCGCGAGCGCCGAGCGCTGGGAACGCATCCGCAAGGAGGCGCCCGACTCCCTCCTCGGTGACGCCATGAACCTGCCGTTCCCGCTGGTCTGCCCGGCGATCGGCGCGGGCGACGCGGGGGAGGACTTCCGCGCGCCGCTCCGCTCCGAGGTGCCCGCCCTGCTGCTGTGCGGCAGCCTCGACGGCCGCACCCCGCCCGCCAACGCGCTCGCCGTCCTGGACGGGCTGCCCCACGGGCACTTCATCCTGGTCCGGCACGCCACCCACGAGTTCCTGCCCGCCCTGCCCGGCGTGCGGGAGGCGGTCGCGGAGTTCCTGACCGGCGGCCGGCCCACGCTGCGCGAGGTCACGATCCCGTTCGAGTTCGGGGACGAGCCTTCGGCGAATCTCTAGTCGCGGGCGACGAAGACCCTTGGCCGCGCCGGGATGACCCTTGCGGCATGAAAAAGCCCATGGCAGCGCTGGTGCTCCTGCTCGTCGCCGGGTGCGGGGGCACCCCCGCGGCCTCCGGCCCGGCCGGCCGGTACGTCTCCGGCGGGACCTTCACCGTCGTGACCTCCGCCGAGCCCGGCAAGTTCGACCCGGCGACCGCCACGGGCTCGGCGACCAACGCCGCCCTGGCCTACGCCTACGACACCCTCACCTCGCAGCGCGACGACGGCACGCTCACGCCGCGCATCGCCAAAAGCTGGACCATCGAGCCGTCGAAGGTGACCTACCGGATCCGCGACGACGTGCTCTGCAACGACGGCAGCAAGCTCACCGCCTCGCAGGTCGCCCAGAACTTCAGCTACATCATGGACCCGAAGAACGAGTCGCCCCTACGCGAGATCCTCGCGCCGGTCGGCCTGAGCGCCACGGCCGACGACGCCGCGGGCACGGTCACGCTCACCACGCCCAAGCCGTACTCCTTCCTGGCCGAGAGCGCGGCCCAGGTCTACCTGGTCTGCGGCGCGGGGCTGAAGGACCGCTCGCTGCTGGAGAAGGGCATGGTCGGCACCGGGCTCTACCGGCTGACCGAGTTCGTGCCCGGCGACCACCGCACCTACACGATCAGGCCCGAGTACGCCTGGGGCCCGGACGGCGTGACGGCCAAGACGGAAGGACTGCCCCAGACGATCACCATCAAGCAGGTGACCAGCGAGTCCACGCAGGTCAACCTGATGATCTCCGGCCAGGCCAACTCCCTCGCCGTCACCGGACCCGACCGGGCCAGGCTGGAGAGGACACCGGGCGTCGAGCTCCAGAAGGTCACCACGGGCCCCGGCCAGGTCTTCCTCAACCACGCCGAGGGCCGCCCGGGCGCCGACCCGGCCGTGCGCAAGGCCCTCGTGCAGGCCACCGACCCGGTCGAGCTGGCCAAGGTGGCCAGCGGCGGCTCCGGCGTGCTGCAGCGCCAGCTCGTCACCATCGTGCCGCGCACCTGCACCTACGACGCGGTCACCGGCAACCGGCCGGCCTTCGACCCGGCAGCGGCGGCGGCCGGGCTGGAGGCGGCCGGATGGAAGCCGGGACCCGACGGCGTGCGGGTCAAGGACGGTAAGCCGCTCGCCCTCTCCTTCGTCTACGAGGCGAGTGACGCCGGCGGCACAGCGATCGCCGAGTACGCCTCGGCCCAGTGGAAGCAGCTCGGCGTGCGCACCGAGCTGAAGGGCGTGCTGGACAGCGAGATCGACCGGCTGGTGTTCAGCGCGGGCGACTGGGACGCCACCTGGATGCCGATCTCGGTCTCCTTCCCCAGCGAGCTGGTGCCGTTCCTGTCGGGCAAGAGCGTGCCGAAGGGCGTCAACTTCGCCTCCATCGCCAACGCCGAGTACGAGCGGCTCGCCGCGCGGGCGGTCGAGACCCCCGGCGAGGCCGGATGTGAGCTCTGGCGGCAGGCCGAGGCCGAACTCTTCAAGAACGCCGACCTCCTGCCGATCGTCGAGCGGACCGCCCTCATCGCCACGCGAGGCGCGAGCATCCGCTTCGCGGGCGGCGCGCTCGTCCCCTCCAGCATCCGGCTGCTGAAGGGCTGACGATGGCCTTCGTGCTCAGACGGCTCTGCCGCCTGCTGCTCTCCCTCGCGGTGGTGGTCACGGCCTCCTTCGGCATGATGCACCTCATCCCCGGCGACCCGGTGCGGGCCGCGCTCGGCCCCACCGCCTCGCCCGAGCTCATCGAGGCGCGCCGGGCCACGCTCGGGCTCGACCTGCCGCTGCACGAGCAGTTCTGGAACTACCTGACCGGGCTGTTCCGGGGTGAGCTCGGCGTCTCGATCGCGACCGGCGAGCGGGTGTCCGACATCGTGGGGGAGCGGCTGCCCGCCACGCTGGAGCTGGCGTTCGCCGCCGTGCCGCTCACGTTGCTGCTGGCCGTACCGCTGGGCATGTGGCTGGCGGCGCGCACGGAGAACGGCCGGCGGCGCGGCACCGAGCTGGTCTTCACCACGGTGTCCGGGTTCGTGCTGGCGCTGCCGGAGTTCCTGGTGGCGATCGGGCTCGTCGTCGTCTTCTCCGTCACCCTCGGCGTGCTCCCGCCCGCCGGGCGCGGCGACCCGTCCACGTACGTGCTGCCCGTGGCCGCGCTCGTGCTCGGGCCAGCCGCGCTCATCACCCGGCTGATCAGGCTGGAGACGCTGCGGGTGCTCGGCGAGGAGTACGTGCGGGTGGCCAGGGCCAAACGGCTCGCGCCCGCCCGGCTCTACCTGCGGCACGTGCTGCCGAACACGCTCACCGCGACGCTCACCATCGCCGGGCTGCTGCTCGCCGGGCTGATCGCGGGCAGCGTCATCGTCGAGAACGTCTTCGCCTGGCCGGGCGTCGGCTCCCGGGTGGTCCAGGCGATCGTCAGCAAGGACTACCCGGTCGCGCAGGGCATCGTGCTGCTCTACGGAGCGGTCGTGCTGGTCGTCAACATCGGGGTGGACGTGCTGCTCGGCCTCGCCGACCCGCGGTCCCAGATCAGGAGGCACTGATGGCCCGCCGGATCTCGCCCACCGGCCTCCTGGGCGCGGCGCTCATCGCCGTCGTCCTGCTGCTCGCGATCGCCGGCCCGCCGCTCTGGGGCGAGGCCGCCGCGCGGATGGACACCGGCGGCATCAACGCGCCCGCCTCGGCCGAGCACTGGTTCGGGACGGACGCGCTCGGCCGCGACGTGTTCGCGCGCACCATGGTCGCCGCCCGGCTCTCGCTGCTGCTCGCCACCCTCGCCACGCTGCTCGGCGTCGGCGCGGGCATCGTGCTCGGCGCCCTGCCCATGGTGCTCGGCCGGCGGGGCGCCCGCAGCATGACCACCGTCGTCGAACTGCTCGTCGCCTTCCCGGGGCTGCTGCTGGCGATGGCGCTCGCCGTCGTGGTGGGGCTCGGGTCGCGCGGTGCGGTGCTCGGGCTGGGGTGCGCGATGGCGCCGGGGTTCGCCCGGCTCACCCAGACGCTCGCCGCGTCGGTCGCCGGGTCCGACTACCTGGCCGCGGCGAAGGTGCTGGGGGTGGGGCGCCGGCGCAGGCTGACGCACTACGTGCTGCCGAACATCGCCGAACCGCTCATCCTCAACCTCACGGTCTCGCTCGGCCAGTCGTTGCTCGCGCTCGCCGGGCTCTCCTTCCTGGGGCTGGGCGTGCAGGCGCCCGAGTACGACTGGGGCCGGCTGGTCAGCGACGGCATGACCGGGGTGTACATCTCGCCGATGACCACGGTCGGCCCCGCCGCGGCGATCTGCGTGGCGGCGCTGGGGTTCACCCTGTTCGGCGAGAGCCTGTCGCAGGCGGCCTCCGGCCGGCGTGCCGCCCGCGGGCGCTCCGCCGTACGCGAGCACGTGTCGCTGCCTCCGGAACCGGGTGCGGTGCTGCGGGTCGAGGAGCTGACCGTCACCTTCCCCGGCGGCCTGCGGCCGGTCCGGCGCCTGTCCTTCACCGTACGGCAGGGCGAGATCGTCGGCATCGTCGGCGAGTCCGGCTCGGGCAAGAGCCTGACCGCCTCGGCCGTCGCCGGCCTGGTGCCGCACCCGGGCACGGTCACCGCCAAGCGCCTCGAACTGGCCGGGCACGACCTGCTCGGCCTGGGCGAGCGGCAGCGCAGGCACCTGCTCGGCACCGAGCTCGCGATGGTCTTCCAGGACCCGATGAGCGCGCTCAACCCGGCCCTGCGGGTGGGCGCGCAGCTCGCCGAGGTCGCCACCACGCACCGGGGCGCGAGCGCGGCACAGGCCCGTGAGCTCGCCGTGGAACGCCTGGGCGAGGTCGCGCTGCCCGAACCGGCACGGCTGGCCCGGCAGTACCCGCACGAGTACTCGGGCGGCATGCGCCAGCGGGCGGTGATCGCGATGGGGCTCATGGCCGAGCCCGGCCTGATCGTCGCCGACGAGCCCACGACCGCGCTCGACGTGACCGTGCAGCGGCAGATCCTGCGGCTGCTGCGCGAGGTCACCGACGGGCGGGCCGGCGTGCTGATCTCGCACGACCTGGCGGTGGTGGCGCAGCTCTGCTCGCGGGTGCTGGTCATGTACGCGGGACGGATCGTGGAGGAGCTCACCGTCGAGGAACTCCGGGCCGGGCCCGCGCATCCCTACACGCGGGCGCTGCTCGACTCGCTGCCGACCCTCGACAGCGACCGGTCGAAACCGCTGCGCACGATCCCCGGCCGCCAGCCGGGACCGGGCGAGCGCCTGGACGGCTGCCCGTTCGCGCCACGCTGCGAGGCGGCGAGCGACCGGTGCCGGGCAGAACGCCCCTCGCTCACCGGCGGCGTCGCCTGCCACCACCCGCTGAAGACGAAGGAGGCCGTGCGATGACGCTCGTGGTCGAGGGGCTGAGCGTCCGGTACGGGTCCTTCCTGGCCGTCGACGACGTCAGCTTCTCCGTGCCGCCCGGCGGCGTGCTCGGGCTGGTCGGCGAGTCGGGCTCGGGCAAGTCCACCGTCGCCCGGGCCGTGGTCGGTCTCGTCGAGCCGTCGGCGGGCACCATCACCGGCGCCGCGCGCAGGCAGCTCGTCTTCCAGGACCCGTACGCCTCGCTGAACCCCAGGATGACCGTCGGCGCCGCGCTGGCCGAGGCGGCCATGCTGGCCGGGGTGCCGCGCGCCGGGCGTCCGGCGGAGATCGCGCGCCTGCTCGACCTGGTCGCCCTCGAACCCGCCACCGCCGCCAGGCACCCGCGCGAGCTGTCCGGCGGCCAGCGCCAGCGCGTCGCCATCGCCAGAGCCCTCGCCCTCGATCCCGGCGTGCTCATCGCCGACGAGATCACCTCGGCGCTCGACGTGTCCGTGCAGGGCGCGGTGCTCAACCTCGTCCGTGACCTGCGCACCGAGCTGGGATTGTCGATGCTCTTCATCTCGCACAACCTCGCCGTCGTGCGGTACGTGTGCGACGAGGTGGCGGTCATGCGGCGCGGGGCGATCGTCGAACGGGGACCGGTCGCCCAGGTGCTCGCCGCGCCCGCGCACGACTACACCAGAGAGCTCGTCGAGGCCGTTCCCACCCTCTAGGAGGAGCGATTGCGGCCACTAGGAGGACTGGGGATGAACATGGAGGAACCTAGCGTCGAACCTGTGAGCGCCCCGCGTCCCCGGCTGGGGAGGATTCTCGGAGATCTGGGTTCGACCCTGTTCGACAGCGTGATCGGCACCCCCGACCCCACCCGCGAGGTGGGCGGGGTGGTCATCCACGACCCCCAGGACGACCCGTCGAGCTGGCGCGACTCGGTCGTGCTCGGCGTCGGCGTCCACGGCCCCGACCACGTCGCCGAACTCGTCCGCCTGGCGGGCAAGCTCGCGGCGGCGGCGGTCATCGTCCGCTCGCCCGCGCTGCGCCCCGGCCACGCCGACGAGGTGCGCGAGGCCGCCGACCAGGCGGGACTCCCCGTGCTCTCCCTGGTCAGGGGCGCGTCATGGACCCAGGTCGCGGCGCTGCTGCGGACCGTCCTGTGGGTCGACGAGGCGTGGCCGAAACCGGGCGAGTCGCCAGGGGGCATCCCGTCCGGCGACCTGTTCGCCCTCGCCAACGCCGTCGCGGCGCTCATGGACGCGCCCGTCACCATCGAGGACCGCGACAGCAGGGTGCTCGCCTTCTCCCACCGCCAGGACGAGGCCGACTCCTCCCGCATCGCCACCGTGCTCGGGCGGCAGGTGCCGTCCGAGATCAGACGGGTGCTGGAGGCGCAGGGCGTCTTCCGCACCCTCTACCAGAGCGGCGCGCCCCTCTACCTCGACGGGCTCAGCTCCATGCCGCGGGCCGCGATCGCGGTCAGAGCGGGCGACGAGATCCTCGGCTCCGTCTGGGCCGCCGTCTCGGGGCCGCTCTCGCCCGAGCGGGAGAACGCGCTGCGCGACGCGGCCAAGCTCGTCGCCCTCCATCTGCTCAGGTTCAGGGCCGACAGCGACGTCCAGCGCAGGCTGCGGGCCGACCTGCTGGCGACCGCGCTCGAAGGCGGGCCCACCGCCGCGGACGCCGCCGTACGGCTGGGGCTCGACGCGCGCACCTCCTGCTGCGTCCTCGCCCTCGCGCTCACCGGCGACCCGCTCGCCGCCGACCGGGTGGCCGACGAGCAGCGGATGGCCGACGCGCTCGCCGTCCACCTGTCGGCCATGCACCACGGGACCGCCACCGCCCTGCTCGACGGCGTCGTCTACGCCGTACTGCCCAGCCCGCCGGGACGCGTCGACGCCGAACGCCGCGCCCTGCGCATCGCCGAAGGCTTCGTCTCCAGGATCGGCGAGCGCGTGCCGGCCGTCATCGGCGTCGGACGCGCCGCCACCGGACCCGCGGAACTGCCGCTCTCCAAAGCCGGGGCCGACCGCGCCCTGCGCGCCTTACGCAGGGGCAGGCTCCCGCGCCGCGTGGCCTCCTTCGGCGAGGTCTACATGGAGTCGCTCCTCGCCGACCTGGCCGAGCGGGTGAGCGACGAGGAACTGCCCACGCTCGGACCCATCGTCCGGTTGCGCGCCTACGACGCCAGGCACCAGACGCGGCTCACCGAGACCCTCGCCGCCTGGCTCGACGCCTTCGGCGACGTCAACGCCGCCTCCCACGCCGTCAACGTGCACCCCAACACCTTCCGCTACCGGCTGCGCCGGCTCACCGAGGTCGGCGGCATCGACCTCGACGACCCCGACGCCCGCTTCAACGCGATGTTCCAACTGCGCCTGGGGCGCTGACACCAAGGTTCCGCCGTTCCTTCAGCGGCCGCGATGAAGCCCGCAACCGCAGGTCAGAGCGACGATCCAGGCATGAGATCACGCATCGTCGCCACCGCGGCGGCCCTCACACTCCTGACGGTGGCGACCCCCGCGCACGCCGGCCAGACCGACCCCGCAACCCTCCAGCGGGCCGCCGACGAGATCATCGCCCGAGGTGGCGGCTCGACCGTCCTGCAGGTGCTCAACGGCAACCGCCGCACGACCGTCACGTCGGGGATCGGCAACCTCCAGACCGGCGAGCCCATTCCGGCCGGGTCGCTCTTCCGGGTGGGGAGCATCTCCAAGCCGTTCATCGCCGTCACCGTCCTGCAGCTCGTCGGCGAGGGCAGGATCGACCTGGACGCCTCCATCGACCGCTACCTGACCGGGCTGGGCCTGCCGTACTCGTCGGAGGTGACGGTGCGGGGGCTGCTCGACATGAACGCGCGGGTGGCCGACTTCGTACCCGCCTACTGGGCTCTCCACCAGGACGACCTGGCCTGGCTCAAGACCCACCGGTTCCGCTCGTGGAGCACGCAGGAGCTCGTCGACCTCGCCAAGACCCTGCCCAGGCCCGCGGGATACGCCTACTCCAACACCAACTACGTCATCCTCGGGATGCTCATCGAGAAGGTCACCGGCCGGCCGTACCAGCGGGAGGTGGACGAGCGCATCGCCAAGCCGCTCGGCCTGCGCGACACGTACTTCCCCTATGAGGAGGTCGCCATCCGAGGGCCGCACGCCCGGCAGTACGCGATCAGCCCCCAGGACCCCGGCACCCACCACGACATCAGCGACCAGAACACCACCTACCTGGGCGCGGCCGGCGCCCTGGTCAGCACGCCCGCCGACCTGATCACCTTCAACCGGGCCCTGCTGAAGGGCAAGCTCCTCGGCAAGCGGCTCCTGCGGCAGATGATGACCTTCGCCACCGTCGCCGACGATCCCACCAAGAGCATGGGACTCGGCTACATGAGCTGGACGCTGCCGCCCTGCGGCAAGACGATCTACGGCTTCGGCGGGCGGGTGCTCGGCACGTACTCGGCCCTCTTCGGCACCGGCGACGGCAAGGACGAGCAACTGGCCCTCAGCCTCGCCTCGCACGACAGCAATGCCACGGCCCCCCAGAACGCGAGGGTCCGCGAGCTCGTGTACGAGACCTTCTGCGACTGACCGCACGCCAAGAGGCCCTGCCCCGACCGGACAGGGCCTCTTCGGGGTCAGGAGCAGAAGGCCGCGTCGACCATCTTCTGGGCGTTCGCCATGCTGGCCCCCTTGGAGCCGCCGGGGGTGAACGCCACGGCGAACTGACGGCTCCCGTCACGGGTGCCGAACATCATGGAGTAGACCCCGATCGCCGCGCCCGTGTGGCCGAACAGGTCCTTCCCGCAGGACGTCTTCCAGAACTCGATCCCGAGCCCCCACTCGGCGCCCGTGACCATCTGCCGGAGCAGGTGCGCGGGGAGCAGCGCGCCGGAGAGCAGCGCCTGGGTGAAGGCGGCCAGGTCGGCGGGGGTGGAGATCAGCTCGCCCGCCGCGTTGAACGCCGACGGGTTCCAGTCGGTCACGTTGGCGAGCGGCACGTCCGGGCCCACCGGGATGTACGCCTCGGTGTGCGGGCCGACGATCGTCGGGTCGGTGCCCGGGAAGTAGGTGTCGCTCAGCCCGAGCGGACGCAGGACGCGGCGCGTGACCTCCTCGGCGTAGGCGCGTCCCGTGACCCGCTCGATGACGAGGGCGAGCAGCGTGTAGTTGGTGTTGGCGTAGCCGAACGAGCCGAACGGAGGCACGTCGTCGGTGCTCTTCCTCGCCAGCTTGAGCACGTCCCGCAGGGTGTAGGTCGTGTAGCGCACGCGGTCGAGGAGGTCCTGGATGTCCTTGGCGTCCTGGTAGAGCTCGCCGTCGTAGTCGGGGATGCCGGAGGTGTGGTTGAGGAGGTGGCGGATCGTGATGGCGCGGTTCTTGAGCAGCGGGTGCGGGAAGTAGCCGCGCGCGGGCGCGTCGAGGTCGAGGCGGCCCTCGTTCACCAGTTGCAGGACGACGGTGGCGACGAAGCTCTTGGTCGTGCTCCCGACGCGGAAGCGCGCGCGGTCGGGCACGGGCGGCTTGGCGGGGTTCATCGGGTCGGCCACCCCGGCCTTGAAGTCACGGACCTGACCGCCGTCGACGATGCGGGCGGCGAGCCCGCCCACGCCGGCCATCTCGTCCAGCACCTGCTGGATCCGGGTGTCGTCGGGGGTGGCGGCCTCGGCGGTGACGGGGAGCAGCGTCAGGACGGTCGCTGCGGTAGCGAGGATGAGGCGGAGTTTCATGGGTGCATGGTGCGAGCGCCCGCCCGGGCGATACTTCGGCCTGCGCGCCCAAGCCTGCGCGAAAGCGTCGTCCCCGCGCACCAGGGGTGTTGTGCTTGCATCGGCGCATGACACTTCCGAACTACACCTGCGCCTGCGGCCTGTCCCACGAGGTCGTCGCTTCGAGGTGGCGTTGCGACTGCGGCGGGCTGCTGGAACTGCCCGAGCACGAGCTGGTCTGGAAGCCGGGCGGCGAGGGCTCGATGTGGCGCTACGCGGCCGACATCGCCGGCGGCGCGCTCGACTGGGCCGCGCTCAGCCTGGGCGAGGGGCGCACGCCGCTGGTCGAGGAGCGGCCCGGGCTGTTCCTGAAGCTGGAGTACGTGGCGCCCACCGGGTCGTTCAAGGACCGGGGGGCCGTCGTCCTGGTGGCGCTCGCGCGGCTCGCCGGCGCGGACAGGCTGGTCGCCGACAGCAGCGGCAACGCGGGTACGGCTGTCGCCGCCTACGCCGCCCGCGCCGGCATCGAGGCGGAGATCTTCGTGCCCGCCGGCACGAGCGAGAAGAAGCTCACCCAGGTCAGAGGCCACGGCGCGCAGGTCACCGTGGTCCCCGGCACGCGTGAGGACACCGCCGCCGCGGCGATCGAGCGGGTCGAGGAGGGCGGCGCGTTCTACGCCAGCCACGTGTACAACCCGTTCTTCCACGAGGGCACCAAGACCTACGCCTATGAGCTTGTCGAGCAGCTCGGCCGGGCTCCCGGCACCGTCGTGCTGCCCGCGGGGAACGGCACGCTCGTGCTCGGCGCCCACCGCGGGTTCGCCGAGTTGCGGGCCGCCGGGGTGATCGACCGGATGCCGCGCGTCGTGGCCGTGCAGGCCGAGCGGTGCGCGCCGCTCGCCGGGCGGACCGGCTTCCTTCCCACGGTGGCGGAGGGGATCGCGATCGCGGACCCGGCCAGGCGCGAGGGCATCCTGCGGGCGGTCGACGAGGTGGTGACGGTCACGGAGGCGGAGATCGGGGCGGCGCGGGCCGAGCTGGCGCGGCGCGGCCTCTGGGTGGAGCCGACCGGCGCGGTGGCCTATGCGGCGGCCGCGCGGGCACGGCACTACGAGGGGCCCGTGGCCGCGCCGCTCTGCGGCTCGGGGCTCAAGCACTGAGCGCGGGCTGCGCCGGGGCACGGCGGGTGTCCGAATCCTTGGTGCGCCGCGACATCGTCACCGTCGCGCCCGCTTCCTAGCGTGGCGGGCATGAGGACAGTACTGCGGGCGGACCGGGTGTTCGACGCCGAGCGCGGCACCATGCTCACCGGCACGGACGTCGCCGTCGAGTCCGGCCTGATCACGGCGGTCGGCCCCGACCTGGACGGCGGGCAGGTCGTCGAGCTGCCGGGACGGACGCTGCTGCCGGGCTTCTTCGACGTCCACGTGCACCTGACCGGCGTGTGGAGCCACGCCGACGAGGTCAGGGAGCCGGACGGCGACGTGCTGGCGGTGCGGGCCGCGGTGGACTGCGCCAGGCTCCTGGAAGCCGGGTTCACCACGGTCAGGGACTGCGGCTCCATGATCGCGCTCAGCCTGCGCGACCTGGTGGCCGGCGGGACGATCCGCGGCCCCAGGATCGTCGCGGCGGGTCCCGTGCTGTCGCAGACCGGAGGGCACGGCGACCACCACCACCTGCCGCTCGACCGGGCGCGCCTGGTGCGGGGCGCGGCGATCGCCGACGGGCCGTGGGCGTGCCGGAGCGCGGTGCGCGAGGCGGTGCGGGCGGGCGCCGACTTCATCAAGATCTGCACGACCGGCGGGGTCAGCTCCGAGCGCGACCATCCCAAGGACGAGCACTACACGCCCGAGGAGATCGCCGCCATCGTGGCGGAGGCGCACCGGCTCGGGCGCAGGGTCGCCGCGCACGCCCAGGGCCGTGCCGGGGTGCTCAACGCGGTCAGGGCCGGGGTGGACTCGATCGAGCACGGCTACTTCCTCGACGAGGAGTGCGTGCGTGAGATGGCCGCGCGGGGGACCGTGTACGTGCCGACCTTCGACCTGCGGCGCTTCTTCGAGCGCGACGATCCGGCGTTGCCGGAGTGGCGGCGGGCCAAGCAGCGGGAGGCACGGGTGGCCATGCGGCGCTCGCTGCTGCTGGCCTACGAGGCGGGCGTGCTCATCGCCGCGGGGTCCGACTATTACGGCGTGCCGTACCGCGCTCACGGGGACAACGCCGACGAGCCCATCGAGATGGTCAGGGCCGGGCTGCCCCCGGTGGCGGCGTTGCGGGCGTTGACGCTGAACGCGGCGCGTGCCCTCGGGATGGCCGGGGTCACCGGCAGCGTCACCGAGGGCAGGCAGGCCGACCTGGTCGCGGTCGAGGGTGATCCGCTGGCCGACGTCACGGCGCTTCGACGGGTCGCTTTCGTCATGAAGGCCGGAGTCGAGGAGACGGCCGGGCGGAGGCTGGGGTGTCGTCCGGCCGTCTCTGATCGTGGGGCCCGGTTCTAGCGGGTGCCTCTTCTGAGGGCGAAGCCGCCCGCCGTCATCAGGGCGAGGGCCGTTGCCCCGGCGGCCAGCCACAGGGGCCAGCTCGGGGCCGGACCGTCCGGGGTGGGGGCGCCGTAGCCGCCGGCGTAGCCCTCGGCCGCGTAGGACGAGCCGGGCAGCTTGGCGGCGTAGCGCTCGTGGACGAGCCGCTGGTAGTCGGCCACGGGCAGGCCCGCCGCGCCGACCGATGAGGTCGCCTCGCCGTTCAGGGGGACGACCATGCCGTCGCGCAGGGCGTACCAGGCGTTGAGCTGGGGCTCGCGGAAGACGGTGCCGGGTTGCGAGCCGTACTTGTGCTCGTCGTCGCCGCTGGCGATGTTGCTGACCGTCCAGCCGCCGGAGGGGGTGCGGGTGGTCCAGACCGAGGCGAGCTGGCCGTCGGCGGCGCGGGCCCGGGTCGAGAGGAAGGCGAAGCGGGCGATCTGCGGGGCCTGCCCGGCGACGAAGGCCGGGTTGAGGTCGTAGACCGGCACAGGCCGGTCGGCCAGGCGCGAGGAGACGGTGGCGTCGCTCGCCGGTCCGCCCTTGGCGCCGAAGAACCGGCCGAGCGTGGTGCGCGACTTGGCGACGGCGGCCTGGGCGGCGCTGAGGTCGGCCGCGGAGGGCGGGGCGGGGTCGGCGGCGACCGAGGCCGGGTCGGGGTCGGCATGGGCGGTGCCGGAGAAGAGAGCGAGCGCGACGGCGGTGAGCAGGAGGAGTCGCTTCATGTCAGGCCCCGATGTAGTTGAGCGAGTGGGTCCAGAAGAAGGAGCCGTTGGAGACGTAGTAGTTGTACGTCGTCCAGTTGTAGCGGGTGCTCGACGGCCAGGGGTTGCTCCAGTAGACCAGCGACTGGCTCTGGTCGTAGCCGTAGATGATCTCCATGTGGCCGCCGCCCGAGGTCCACTGGATGCGCGTCATGATCGGCCGGTCGGCGTCTATCTCGCGGATGATCGCCGCGTAGGTCAGGTAGTTGTAGACGTAGGTGCCGGGGTTGATGCCGATCTGCCGGAAGGCGTTCTGGTCGTTGGCGAGGGTGGCCTGGTTGTTCGGGCAACTGGAGTTCATCGACCGGTTGAAGGCCAGGTTGCAGAACTGGTTCTGCGAGTAGGAGTAGCCGTACCACGCCGCGATCGAGTTGCCGGTGGCCGCCCAGCACCAGTTGGAGTACTGCTGGGCCTGCTGGGTGAAGTTGAGCCGGCGCCACGTCCACGCGTGCGCGGGTGCGGTGGTGGCGAGCAGGGTGAGCGCGGCCAGGGCGAGCGCCACGGCCAGGCGGAAGAGCCTCCGCATGAAGTGCTCCTTCGGTTGGGGGGTGTTGCCTGGCATGGTGCGCCGGGCCGCGAGAGCCGTACAAGACGGGTCAGAACGGGCGCACGGCTACTGTGAAATTCAGGAGGCCGCGAGCTTGTGGAGCTGTGAACGGGTGGGAAAATTCACCTGTGCCGGAGTTCCACACCACGTTGCGCGCGGCGGTCGAGGCGCGCGGGCTGACCCTGGAGCGGTTACGTCACCGGCTGGAGGAGCGGGGGCTCAAGGTCGGCGTGACCAGCCTGAGCTACTGGCAGTCGGGGCTGCGCCGCCCCGAGCGCGAGGAGTCGATCCGGGCGGTGACGGCGCTGGAGGAGATCCTCGCGCTGCCGCCGACCGCGCTGACCTCGCTGCTGAGACCCCGCCAGCGCGGGCCGGCGCCCTACTCGACGATCATGGAGCCGGCGGCGGCGCTGGCCGGGATGCTGGAGGAGCTCGGCGCCACCGCCGACGACCGGCGGCTGCACATCAGCGGCATGTTCGAGAACGTGCGGATCGGACCCGACCGCAGCATCGCGCGGCGCGAGACGCTGCAGGTGGTGCAGGCGCACGAGGAGCGCGCCGACCGCTACATCATGATCTACCGCGCCGACGCCGGCTGCCGGGTGGACCAGGTCGAGGTGCGGGCGCTGGAGGACTGCCGGGTCGGCCGGGTGCGCCGCGACGGGCCGACCCACCTGGTGGTCGCCGAGCTGCTGTTCGACCGGGCGCTGGCGGTGGGGGAGACGCACGTGCTGCGCTACGAGCTGACCGACGCCAGCGGCGCCGAGGCGCGCGAGTACGAGCGCGGCTTCCGCTTCCCGGCCGGTCACTACACGCTGCGCGTCGCCTTCGACCCGGCCGCGCTACCGGTCAGGATCCGCCGGTACGGCAGGCGCGAGGAGGAGCTGACGCTCAGCGCGCACCGCTCGGCGCATCTGGCGGAGAGCTCGCTGCCGCCCGGCCTGGTCGGTCTGAGCTGGGACTGGCCGTGAGCTCCGCCTGCGGCGCGACGTAACGCATCAGCAGGCTCGCCTCGACGACCTCCTCGCCCAGCGCGGCGTAGGTGTGCGGCTCGTCGGCGGTCCAGGTGAGGTACTCGCCGGGCCCGGCGGTCATCGGCCGCCCGGGAGGACCGGCGCGCAGGGTGCCGCGGAAGACGGTGATGTGCTCGGTGACCCCGGCGTGGTGCGCGGGCGAGGACTGCGTGACGCCGGGCGGGACGCGGATGCGGTAGAGCTCGTAGCTCACCTCGCCGTCGTCGAAGACCTGCAGCAGCTTGGCCTCGACGGCGGTGCCGTACACCTCGCCCTGGCCTTCGAGCAGCGCGGTCAGCGGGACGCCGAACTGGGCGGTGATCGCCCAGAGCGTCTCCAGGGTGGGGTTGCGGGTGCCGTTCTCGATGCCGGACAGGGTGGCCTTGCCCAGGCCGGCCCGGCGGGCGAGCTCGGACAGGGACAGTCCGCGCGCCTCGCGCAGCCGCCGGACGTGCCGGCCGAGTTGTGCGGGATCGGAGGGTCTTCCCGGCTCGCCGGTCATGCGACTAGTGTTCCGTAAATGGAACGCCTGCAGCCGCTCATCGCCGGCCTGGTCACCGCGGTGGTCGGCTTCGCCAGCTCGTTCGCCGTGGTGCTGGCCGGCCTGCGGGCGGCCGGGGCCGACGAGCGCCAGGCGGCCTCCGGCCTGATGGCGTTGTGCGTGTCGGTGGGCGTCGTCGCCATCCTGCTCGGGCTGTGGCTGCGCATGCCCATCAGCATCGCATGGTCCACACCCGGCGCGGCGCTGCTGCTGACCACCCCGAACACCGACTTCGCCGCCGCGGTCGGGGCCTTCGTCGTCTGTGGCGTGCTGATCGTGCTGGCCGGGTTCTTCCCGCCGCTCGGGCGGCTCATCGGGGCCATTCCCAAGCCGATCGCCAGCGCGATGCTCGGCGGGGTGCTGCTCAAGCTCTGCCTGGCGCCGGTCGCCGGACTGACGCAGGCGCCACTGCTCACCGTCCCGGTCATCCTGGTCTGGGCGCTCCTCTACCGCGTCGCCCGCACGCTGGCCGTACCCGGCGCGCTCGTCGCGGCGATCGCCGCCATCGCGCTCACCACCGAGGGACTGGGCACGCTGGACCCCTGGCCGCCGGTCGAGTTCACCGCCCCGGTCTTCGACCTAGCGGCCGTGGCCGGGATCGGGGTGCCGCTCTTCCTGGTCACCATGGCCTCGCAGAACGTGCCGGGCATGGCCGTGCTGTCCGGCTTCGGCTACCACCCGCCGCTGCGGCCGGTGCTGCTGGCCACCGGCGCCGCCTCGGTCGCCGGGGCGGCCTTCGGCGGGCACGCGATCAACCTGGCCGCGATCACCGCGGCGCTGGCGGCCGGGCCGGACGCCTCGCCCGACCCGGGGCGCCGGTGGATCGCCTCCGTGACCGCCGGCGCCTCGATGATCGTGCTCGGGCTGCTGTCGGGGCTGGCCGCGGCGCTCATCGTGCTCTCGCCGCCGGTCCTCATCGAGGCGGTGGCCGGGCTGGCGCTGCTGGGCGCGATGAGCAACGCGGTGCTGGAAGGCTTCCGGCAGGCCGAGGGGCGGGAGGCGGCGGTGGTGACCTTCGTGGTCACCTTCTCCGGGCTGTCCTACCTCGGCATCGGCTCAGCCTTCTGGGGGTTGCTGGCGGGCGGGCTGATGCACCTGCTGCTCCGCCCTCAGCCTGCTTCGGAACCGGCCTCGCCGAGGGAGCGGGTCACGCGCGCGACGGAGTCGGAGTAGTCCGGCTCGGGCGCCATCGCCGCCGCCATCCGCAGATGCGGCAGCGCCTCGCGTGCCCGGCCGGCCCGCTCCAGCGTCCGCCCCAGCAGGAAGCGCGCGTAGTGGTCGCTCGGATCGCGCTCCACCAGCGCGGTCAGTGCCTCGCGGGCGCGGCCGAGCTGGGCGGAGTGGTAGTAGGCGCGGGCGGCCAGGAGCTGGACTCCGTGGTCGTCCCCGTGCTCGTGCAGCAGGGGCTCGAGAAGCCGGAGAGCGCCGAGGGCATCCCGCTGGGCCAGCAGGCGCTCGGCGAAACGGTAACGGTCGACGTGGGTGCTCATGGTTAGTTGAACAATAAACTATCGCCACGGCATTCCCCCTGTTGCGGCTGCGACATATGGGACAGACCGCTACCATTCACGGGATGTCCGGTTCGTCGGGAGTGATGGCACCTCCTCAGCCCGCCCAGCGGATGCCGTCACCGTACTCGCTGCCCCTGCACGCCCTGCGCCTGGCGGGCAAGTGCGCGCTGCCGCTGATCCTGTGGTTCTCCTGCGGGGAGTTCCTCCGCTGGGGCCTGCTCTACCTGGCCACCGAGATCTCCCACGGCGACTACCGCCAGGCCCGCCTGGTCGCCACCGTCACCCTGATGACCTGCATCGTGCTCCTGTCGATGGTCATCACCGCCGGGACCTTCCACGCCCTGCGCGGCGCCATGTGGGAGCACAAGGCGCGGATGGCAGCCGGCGAGGAGGACGAGCGCTTCTGGTCGGTCCTCAACCGCGTCGCGCCCACCTTCGCGGTGATCTACCTGGCCTGGAGCTTCCACGTCACCGACGTGGCCGCCTTCCGCGACATGGACCGCTTCCACAACCTGGACGACAACTTCTGGGTGCCGATCCTCACCAACGTCGCCAACAACAACGACGCCGAGGAGACCACCCTGGCGCGAGGCCTCATGGACCTCGACTGGCGGCTGTCCCTCATCGCCTCGGGCGTCGCCTTCGGCCTGCGCTTCCTGTTCAGCAAGCTGGTCGAGCGCGGCGGCAACAAGTACGCCGGCGTCGGCATGGCCTTCGCCGAGTTCGCCTTCATGTTCTGCGGCCTGAACGCGGTCCTGATCCTCAGCCGGCTCCGCGGCGGCTGGACCGAGCACCGCGCGGTCGTCGCCGGCGCCAAGGACCAGCTCGAACAGGCCAAGTCGACGATTCCCGGCTGGGAGACGGTCTCCGACTTCCTCGCCACCGTCTGGCCGTACGTCATCGAAGCCCTGATGACCCCCTTCGCCTGGCTGGCCCTGGCCATCCTGGCGTACGGCGGAGCCGTGGACGACGCCCGCCGAGCCTTCCGCGGCAGCCGCATCGAAGCCGGCCTCCAGCGCCTCGAAGGCAGCCACGCCCTCACCCAGCGCTCGGCCAACCGGGTGATCGGCGGCTTCCAGGACCGCTGGGTCCCCGTTCTCAACGCCTGGCGCGTCACCAACCGGGGCGGCCTGCCGCTGTTCGGCATGGTCTGCCTGCTCTACGTCGGCCTGCGGGTCGGCGCCGACTACGGCGACCGCGCGGTCCGCACCCTCATCGGCTCGGACGTCGAGTTCATGTGGCTGGTGGTCAGCTACCCGGTCACCTTCGTCAAGGGCCTGCTGCTGACCAGCCTCAGCTTCTGCGTCCTGGCCGCCGCCTACGACATCGCCGCCACCCGGGCCCGGATGCGCGGCGAGGACCTCAGCGCTTGAACAGCAGCAGGTGGTTCTGGAGCTCCATCTCCTCCTCGGTCGCCGGGCGCATGAGCTCCGACGTCGGCGTGTCCGCCCGGTAGGTGCTCGGCCGCAACCGCAGCCGCACCTCGTCGGCCACGTCGGCGGGGACGATCGCCAGCGCCTCGTAGGGGTAGGGCCGGCCGATCTCGTGGTTCTCCAGCGGGACCTTCTTGTCGTCGGAGATCTCCACCTGCCAGCGGCGGCCGCGCAGGTCCTCGAACTGCAGTTCCGGAGGGCCGATCAACTGGGCGCCGTCGGCGTCGACGGCCTTGCGGGTGATCACGGCCTTCAGCCACTGCTTGCCCGGGTCCACGACGGTGCCGGCGGGCGGGACGAAGCGCTCGACGCTGGCCTGCCAGGAGACGTGGTTGAACGTCACCTCGCCGCCCGGCTCGGCGACGTGCACGATGTCGGTGGGCTGGCCGGACTTGTAGAACAGGTACCGGTCGGCGGTGGGGGCGCCGAGGGCGACGACCAGGGCGGCTACGGCTGCGACGCCGTACAGGGCCTTGCGCCTGGGGCGCTCGGGGGTCGGCGCGGCGGGCTCTTCGGCCGCGGGCGGCTCCGGCGGGACCGCGCCCTGACCGCCCTGGCCGCCCTGGCCGCCCTGACCGCTCTGACCGGTCTGCGTGGCGGGGGCGGGCTGCTGGGCCGGGGTGAACAGCGGGCCGGCGCTGGGCAGCGCGGGCATGGGCTGCGTGCTGCTGCCCACGGGCTCCCGGGCGGCCGGGGGCCACACCTGGTGGTCGGGCCGGATGGCGGGCCGCCGGTAGTTCGGCAACTGCTGCGGCGGCGCGGGCCGGGCCGGCCGCTGCGGCAACGGCCCCCCAGGCTGCTGGCCAGGCTGACCGGGCTGCCCAGGATGGCCAGGCTGACCGGGGTGCTGGCCCTGCTGTCCGGGATGGCCAGGCTGGCCGGGATGGCCCTGCTGACCGGGGTGCCCAGGCTGGCCCGGGTGCTGGGGAGGGCCCCAGGCGGGTGGTTGCGGGCGGCGCACGCCCGGCGGGGGACCGGCGGGGTCGGGCTGCGGCTGGGCCGGGTCGGGCTGGGCGGGTCCGCCGGCCGACGGCGCGAACCAACCGCGCTCGGGGTCGTTACTGCTCATCTTCTCTTCTCCGCCAGCGGATAGACGTCCTTGGGCGCCGCGGTGAGCTGCTTGGCCTTCTCCTCGTCGAGCCCCAGGTCGAGCTCGGCCTCGGGGGTCAGCGGCTCACTGTAGATGGCGCTGTTCGGCGCGGAGACGATCACCTTCGAGCCGGGCAGCACCGCGGGCGGCACCTCGAAGACGACCCGGCCCTGCGCCCACCAGCCCGGCTGGATCCACCGGTTGGCCAGGGTGAGCGTCGAGTCGACCCGCTTGGTGGCCGCGAAACGCTTGCCCTCGGCGGTGAGCAGGATCGCGGGTGCCGGGTCCTTGGTCAGCTTGATCGGCTCGTCGGGGACGGTCGCCGAGAGGGTGACCACGAGGAAGATCTGGTCGGTCGCGACGACCCCGTCCGACTGCTGGATGCCCTTGGCGGTCTCGACGTTGTCCACCCGGGCGGAGAACCGGCCGGCGTCGACCTCCTCGCCGCGGTCACCGGTGTAGGTGAGCGGCAGGGCCATGTCGTCGGAGTCGAGCGCGAGCGACTGGATGCCGACGGCCCCGCCGGCGAGGGCGAGGCCGACGAGCACGCCCAGGAACCCGGAGCCGCGCCGCTCGCGCCGCCGGGACCGCGAACGGCGTCCGGCGGGCGCGGCGCTGCGCGGCGCCTCCTGCTGGGTAGCGGTCACTGCGGGACCTCCTGCCGGCTGGCGGTCACTGCTGGACCTCCTGCTTCACCTTGAGCGTCACGGTGGCCACGGAGGAGACCATGTTGTACATCTGCGGCCGGCCGTCCCCGGTCAGCGGAGCGGTGAGGCCCTCGACGGTGAGCGGGTCGGGCTTGGTGACCTGCTCGCCGGCCAGGTCCCAGTAGGCGTGCCCGTCGAACTCGTCCTCGGCCTCCTCGAAGGCGGCCACCTTGAGCGCCACCTGCGCGGGCGGCTGGGCGGCCACGTCGAGCTCGTAGCGGACCACGACGGTGGCGGGCACGTCGGGGAAGAGCTGGCTGGTGCGCTCGGGGTTGTCCACGTACGCCATGACGTCGGTGAGCCCCTGCGGCTCCATCAGCCGCACGGACTCGCCCCAGCCGCTGCCGCGGGTGCTCTCGCTGACCCACGGCTTGCCGACGTACTCGGTGGAGTCGGTCTTGTTGGTGACCTTGACCAGCACGTCCAGGTAGCGGTGGTCCTCGGCGAACTCGTTGGGCGCCTTCTGCAGGACGGACCGCGCGCCCAGGAACTCGGTCTCGAAGCGCACCTGGTCCACCTTCGCCCCCTCGGCCAGCTTCGCCGGAGGGTCGGTCGGCACCTCGGCGAGCCCGCCGAACAGCGCCGTGATGCCGAGTGCGGTGGCGGCCAGGAGGGCCACCACGGGCACCGCAACGGGCCGCTTCGGGGTGGTGCCGCCGTCGGGTTCCGTCATGGGTATGCATGCTAATGGCCACACCCGCCCCATTCATCCCAGACGCTTGGGGAAAAGCTGCGCGATCCATGGCTTAGCTCTTAGGCTGTTGGCCTACTAATGGCATAGGGCCGGCCGGAGGGTTCACGTGGCGGACGTGCATCCCGAGCATGCGCAGCTCCAGGCGGACCGCATCTACCTGGGCTGGCAGTACGTCCTGCTGCACCCCGACCCGGGACCTCCGCCCAAGCGGCCCTCCCCGGTGGAGGAGCAGCCGCCGAGCGACGAGCCCGATCCGGAGCTGCTGCGCCGCGAACGCCTCCAGGAGGACATGCTCAACCGGCCGGTGCGGATCTTCCGCTGGCTGATGGTGCTGCTGGCCGTGCTCATCCTGGGCCTGGGCCTGTCGGGGCTGCTGACCTGGTCGTTCGCCATCATCGGCATGGCCGCCACCGGCGGCGTGGCCGGGATCTGCACCTACGCGCTGCTCCAGGGCGACCGCGCGGTGCGCTACCGGGTGCTGGAGCAGCAGGCCAAGGACGACCGGGTCCGGCAGGAACGTGACAAGGAGCTCTTCCACGCCCAGGAGGAGCACGCGGCCCGCTACCGCGAGTGGCAGGAGAGCAAGGAGCGCCACGAGCAGCAGATGACCTGGTACGCGGTAGCCGTACCGGACGAGATCGACCGGGTGGACGTCGCGGGCGGCACGCTGCCGGGCTGGTCGGCGCTGATCACGCTGCTGGGCGCGACCCGGCTGTACTCGGGCGGCCACCTGACCGTGCTCGACCTGTCGGAGGGCGCGATCGCCACCGACCTGATCGAGCTGGCCCGGCGCGGCGGCGACGACCCGCTGGTGTGGGTGCTGCCGGTGGACCTGCCGCGGCTCGACCTGGGCGCCACGCTCAAGCCCGAGGCCTTCGCCGACGTGCTCGCGCACGTGGTGAGCGTGAGCGAGGAGGACCGCACCGACCTGAGCTTCGACCACGCCATCCTGGAGCGGGTGCTGGAGGTGCTCGGCGAGAACGTGACCATCGCCCAGGTCAACGCCGCCCTGCGCGCGCTGGCGCAGGTCGGCGACCCGCGCGAGGACATCAGGTTCGGCCTGATCAGCCCGGCCCAGCTCGAGAAGCTCAGCACGCTGTTCGGGCGCGGCGTCAGCGACCAGGTCGTCATCAAGCGCGCCTGGGCGCTGGAGTCGCAGCTCCGCAAGCTGGAGAACCTCGGCACCGAGGCGGTACGGCTGCCGCCGGCCCGGCTGCGCGTGGTGAGCATGGACCGCCAGGCCGGGGTGTTCGGCAACCGCGTGCTCGGCACCTACATCGCCACCGCGCTCACCCACATCCTGCGCCAGTCGCCCGCCTCCGACCGGCCGTGGTACCACACGATCATCGTGGCGGGCGCGGACAAGCTCCGCGGCGACGTGCTCGACCGGCTGATGGACGCCTGCGAGACCTCCCGCACCGGCCTGGTGCTCACCTACCGGTCGCTGACCCCGACCGTGCGCGAGCGGCTGGGCCGCGGCCACGCCGCCGTCGCCTTCATGCGCCTGGGCAACGCCGAGGACGCCCGCGTGGCCAGCGAGCACGTCGGCACCGAGCACCGCCTGGAGCTCGCCCAGCTCACCGAGACCATCGGCGCCACGCTGTCCGGCCTGAACGGCGCCTACACCTCGACCATCGCCGACGAGCACCCCGAGGCGACCGGGGAGAACCGCAGGGAGGACCTCAAGGAGGACATCGCCGAGTCGACCGTCTGGGGCCAGACCATCGGCGAGACCGAACGCGTGTTGCAGCGCTCGCGCGAGTTCCTGGTCGAGCCGCACCAGCTCCAGCAGCTCCCCACCACCGCCGTGATCGTCACCGACGCCACCGCGCAGGGCCGGCGGGTCCGGCTGGCCGACGCCAACCCGGCGATCCTGGCCTTCCCCAAGACCACCCTCGGCGAGCTGGAGGACTGCCGCGACGCCGTGCTGGCGCTGGCGCCCAAGGCCGACGCCGACGAGCCCCCGCCCAATCTCGGCCCGCCCCCGCCGCGTCTGGACTGGCGCAAGAACCGGCAATGAGCCCGCCAAGACCGGGGTGGTGACTTGATCATCGGCGGACTTTACTGGGGGACGAACATGGGGGGATGGCATGCATCTGAGCGGACCCTGGTATCGGATCCAGTCGATCGCGGCGGCCTCGCGCGGACCTTCGGCGGAGGGTGACTTCGTCTCGGTCCTGCCCGCCGCCCTCTCGGCGGCCCAGCAGGGCAGGCCCTTCGTCATCGGCTGGTTCTCGCGCGGTTCCGGATCGCCACTGGAGCTGATCACCAACGCCGGGCCGCTCACCCAGCCGCCCCGGCACGCGCCGAAGGCCGCCACCGCCGACCCGCTGCTCTTCCCGGCCGGCGCCCGCGGCACCCTGCTGGCCGAGGAGCGGCTCGCCGACCTGGCCGACCTGGTGTGGGCGCCGTGCCCCGGCCGCCAGGCGCCGGTCTTCGGCCCGCGCGAGCCCGGCGACCCGGGCCAGCCCTCGCTCTTCGAATCCACCCTCGTCACCCTCATGTCCCGGCCGTTCGCCTGGCTCGTCGTCGCCGAGCCGTCCGACCAGCTCGACGCCGAGGTGGCGCACCTGCGCACCCAGCTCACCGTCCTGCGGCAGTACGGCGAAGCCTCGGAGCGCTCACGCTTCGACGCCGAGCGGGCCGAGCGGCGGCTGCAGGAGCTCGACGCCTTCCGCGAGGCGGGCCTGTGGAACGTCCGGGTGCTGGCCGGCGCGGCCACCGCCGAGGAGCTGCGGCGCATCGCGCCCGTCCTGGTGGGCTCGGCCGAGCTCGCCCACCACCCGTACCGGCTGCGCAGCGCGGGCGGGCAGGTGCTGGCGCTGCCCGAGGCGCTGACCGCGGTGCTCCAGGACGCCGGGGACGGCGCCGCCGTACCGTTCGCCGCGACCGCCGGGGCGCTGGCGGCGCTGGCCGGGCTGCCGCGGCGCGAGGTGCCCGGCGTGCGGGTGCTGGAGACCGGGTTCTTCGACGTCACCTCCGAGACGCTCGGCGGCGAGCTCGACCTGGGCGCGATCCTCGACGGCCAGGACCGCGCGGTCGGCGCCTTCCAGGTGCCGCTGGCCACGCTCAACCGGCACGCCTTCGTCGCCGGGGCCACCGGCTCGGGCAAGTCGCAGACCGTTCGGCACCTGCTGGAGCAGCTCACCGGCAGCGGCATCCCGTGGCTGGCCATCGAACCGGCCAAGTCGGAGTACGCCGCGATGGCCGGCCGGGTGGACGCGCCGGTGACCGTCGTGCGGCCCTCGGCGCCGGAAAGCGTGCCGTTCAGCGTCAACCCGCTGGAGCCCGAGCCCGGCTACCCGGTGCAGGCGCACATCGACATGGTCAGGGCGCTGTTCATGGCCGCCTTCGACGCCGAGGAGCCGTTCCCGCAGATCGTCTCGATGGCCCTGCAGCGGCTCTACGAGGCCAACGGCTGGGACGTGGTCACCGGCGGCGCGGCGCCGGGGGCGAGCGTGCCGCCCACCGTGCCGACGTTGGAGCAGCTCCAGCGGCACGCGATGGACGTGATCAAGGAGATCGGCTACGGCCGCGAGGTCCAGGCCGACGTGGAGGGCTTCATCGGCGTGCGGCTGCGCTCGCTGCGGGTCGGCTCGGCCGGGCGGTTCTTCGAGGGCGGCCACCCGGCCGACATCGGCGGGCTGCTGCGGCGCAACGTCGTGCTGGCCATCGAGGACGTGGCCAACGACGAGGACAAGGCCTTCCTCATGGGCACGCTGATCATCCGGATCGTGGAGCACCTGCGGATGCGCGCCCGGGTGGCGAAGACCACCGAGCTGCGGCACGTCATCGTCATCGAGGAGGCCCACCGCCTGCTGCGTGACCGGGGACACGGCCGGGCCGCCACCCACGCCGTCGAGCTGTTCGCCGGCATGCTCGCCGAGATCCGCGCCTACGGCGAAGGGCTGGTGGTGGCCGAGCAGATCCCCACCAAACTCATCCCCGACGTGGTCAAGAACACCGCGCTCAAGATCGTGCACCGGCTGCCCGCCGCCGACGACCGTGAGCTCGTGGGCGCCGCCATGAACCTGGGCGAGGAGCAGTCCCGCCAGGTCGTCTCCTTCCCGCCGGGCATCGCCGCGGTCTTCGCCGACGGCATGGACCGGCCCCTGCGCGTGCGCGTCCCGCTCGGCGAGGACCGCGAGCGCGTCCTGCCCAGCCCGCCGCCACCGGTCCGCGGCCGGCGCTCGGCCGCCTGCGGGAGCGACTGCCGGAGCGGCCAGGCGTGCACGCTGGTCGAACTGCGCGAGGCGGACGTGCTGGCCGACGCGCCGGAGTCGGCCTGGCTGCGGGTCTGGATCGAGACCGTCGTGCTGGCCTACGTCGCCAACCGGCCGCTGCCCGGCGTGCCGCGCTCGCTCGCCACCACCTGGGCCGAGCTGCCCGCCCGGCGGCGTGACTGCCTGCTCGCCACGCTGGTCGACCGTGCCGTGCGCCGCCGTGCCTGGGCGCTGCGCTCGTGGTACGACCCGGCCCTGCTGGTCGAGCAGGCCGCCACCGCCGCCGCGCGGCTGCTGGCCGGCGAGACGGGCGGGGGCGCGCTGCCCGGCCACCCGTGGGTCATCCCCCAGGTGCGCTGGCTGCACGAGGTCGACCGGCTCTTCCCGTACGGCAGGCCCGCCCCCGACCTGCGCAGCCCCGCGCCGCCCCTGGAGTACGCGCTGCTGGCCGCCAACGGCAGCGAGCTGCTCGGCCACCGGGCCCGGTCGTTGCGCCACCACCCGCTGTCCATGGAGGTCGAGCGCAACCGGGAGCTGGCCTGGCGGGCCGTACTCGGGGAGGACGAGGGCGAAGCCCTGCTGGCCGACATCACCACCGTCGCGATCGGCGTGGAGGCGGCCGGCCGGGTGCGGCACGTCGGGCAGACCATGGGCGCCGGATGGCTGGAAAGCGTCCTGGCCTGGCCTCGGCGCTTCGTCCTGCCCTTCGACCACGACGGCGAGCCGGAGCTCGCGTTCGCCGAACCGGGGTGAGCGCGGCACGCGCCTGCGCCCGGTGACCGCTCCCAGGCCCCGCTGGCGACTATGCTCGGTCAACATGACGCAGCTTCCCCTGCGGGCTCAACTCGCCAGCGCGCTGGGCCGCAGCGCCGCCACCCTGTCCCGCCTCACGGGCCGCGGCGACGGATCGGTCATCGGCGGGCGGGTCGGCCTCATGCTCGAACCAGACCTCCTCCGCAAGCTGGCCCAGGACAAGAAGCTCGCCCTCGTCAGCGCGACCAACGGCAAGACCACCACCACCCGGCTGATCACCTCGGCCCTGCTGGAGATGGGCGAGGTCGCCACCAACGCCTTCGGCGCCAACATGCCCGCCGGGCACGTCTCGGCGCTCTCCCAGGGCAAGCACGCCCCGTACGGCGTGCTGGAGGTGGACGAGAAGTACCTCCCCGAGGTGCTCGAGACCACCGGCGCCAGCGTGCTCTGCCTGATGAACCTCAGCCGCGACCAGATGGACCGCGCGGCCGAGATCTGGCTGCTGGCGCAGAAGTGGCGGCGCGCGCTGTCCGGCAAGCCCACCCACGTCATCGCCAATTGCGACGATCCCCTGGTCACCTGGGGCGCCTCCACCGCGGCCAAGGTCACCTGGGTGGCCGGCGGGCAGCGCTGGAAGGAGGACTCCTGGTGCTGCCCCGAGTGCGGCGGACCGCTCGACCGCAAGGGCGACACCTGGGCCTGCCGCGAGTGCACCTTCCACCGGCCCGAGCCGCACTGGGTGCTCGACGACACCATCGCGATCGACCCGGCCGGGCAGCGCTGGCCGCTCGACATCCAGCTCCCCGGCCTGGCCAACCGCTCCAACGCGGTGATGGCGCTGGCCGTCGCCGCCGCCTTCGGCCTGCCGCCCGAGCGGGCGCTGCCCAGGCTGCGCGAGGTCAAGTCGGTCGCCGGCCGCTACACCACGGTCATCCGCGACGGGCGCGAGGCGCGGCTGCTGCTGGCCAAGAACCCGGCGGGCTGGCTGGAGGCGTTCGACGTCTCCGACCCGTCGCAGCCGATCATCCTGTCGGTCAACGCGCAGGGCCCCGACGGGCGCGACACCTCGTGGTTGTGGGACGTCGACTACCGCATCCTGCGCGGGCGGCCGGTCTGCGTCACCGGCGAGCGCCGGCTCGACCTGGCGTTGCGGCTCGACGTCGCCGACGTGCCGTTCACGCTGGCCGACACCTTCAACGACGCGCTGGCGAGCCAGCCGCTCGGCCGGGTGGACGTGATCGCCAACTACACCGCCTTCCAGCAGATCCGACGGGAGTTCGACCGTGCCGTCTGACAGCACCCTGCGCATCGTCTGGATCTACCCCGACCTGCTCAGCACCTACGGCGACCAGGGCAACCTGCTCGTCCTGGAGCAGCGCTCGGCGCGGCGCGGCATCCCGTTCGAGTCGATCCGGGTCCGCTCGGCCGACCCGGTGCCCGAGTCGGGCGACATCTACCTGATCGGCGGCGGCGAGGACCGGCCGCAGATCCTGGCCGCCCAGCGGCTGCGCCGCGACGGCGGCCTGCACCGCGCGCTCGACCGGGGGGCCGCGATGCTCGCCGTCTGCGCCGGTTACCAGATCATGGGCTCGACCTTCGGCGGCGAGGAGGGGCAGCCGGTCGACGGGCTCGGCCTGCTCGACATCGCCAGCGGGCGCGGCAACGTGCGTGGCGTGGGCGAGCTGGTCGCCGAGGTCGACAGCGCGCTCAACCTGCCGACCCTCACCGGGTTCGAGAACCACATGGGCGTCACCCGGCTCGGTCCCGGCGTCAAGCCGCTGGCCAAGACGGTCGTCGGCGTGGGCAACGGAGACGGGTACGAAGGCTGCTACGCCGGGCACGTCGTCGGCACCTACCTGCACGGCCCGGCGCTGGCCCGCAACCCCGCGCTGGCCGACCTGCTGCTGCGCTGGGCCACCGGCGCCGACCAGCTCGCCCCGCTGGACGACTCGCGTTACGAGGCGCTCCGCCGGGAACGCCTCGCCGCCGTCGCTCCCTAGCCTTCCGCCGGGCGCCCACGAGTTGCTGTGGGCGCTCGGGCGGTCAGTAGACGAGGGCCTGGGCGCCCTCGGCGACCGCTTCCTCCACGAACGTGGGCGCACCCGCGATGCGGACCCCGTCGATCACGTCGTCGACGGTGATGTCCCGCCGGGCGGCGCACTGCGTGCAGACCGTCAGGCGCCCGCCCACCAGCACCGCCTGCAGCAGGTCGTCCAGCGGCGCGGCGTGCGGGAGGCTGAACTCCTTGGCCTTGCCCGGCAGCGCGAACCACGAGGCCTCGCCGGTCAGCCACATCGAGACCGGCACCCCGCTGGCCAGCGCGGCCGCGGCCACGGTGAAGGCCTGGTTGCACCGCTCCGGCGCGTCGGCGCCCGCCGTTACTTTGATCACCAGTGATCGAGCCATGCGGTAACCCTACGCCAGCCCCGCGTTAGGGTTGGTGACCATGGAGGCAGCACCTGAGGTACATCCCGACCTGCAGCACCTCTCCTTCCTGCTCGGCCGGTGGGAAGGCGCGGGCGTGGGCGGCTATCCCACGATCGACAGCTTCAACTTCGGCCAGGAGATCGAGTTCGGCCACAACGGCAAACCGTTCCTGACCTACACCAGCCGCACCTGGCTGCTCGACGAGGCCGGCGAGAAGGTCCGCCCGCTGGCCACCGAGACCGGCTACTGGCGCGCCCAGCCCGACCGCCAGGTCGAGGTACTGCTCGCGCACCCCACCGGGATCGTCGAGATCTACGTCGGCGAGGTCGTCTTCCACAAGATCGAGCTCACCACCGACGTGGTCGCCCGCACCACCTCCGCCAAGGAGTACACCGCGGGGCACCGGCTGTACGGTCTGGTCAACGGGAACCTGATGTGGGCCTACGACATGGCCGCCGAAGGCCAGCCGTTGACCTCCCACATGTCGGCCGAGCTGAAGAAGGTGGCATGAGCACTCCGTTCACCCCCGACGTCGTCGCCCAGATCAAGCGGCACATGAACGACGACCACACCGACGACGCCCGGCTCATCGTCCGCGCCCTCGGCGGCCGGCCCGAGGCCGCGGAGGTCACCACCGTCGACGTGGACGGCGAGGCGATCCACTTCCTGGCCGACGGCGAGCCCGTCCGGGTGCCGTGGGGCGAGACCCTCACCGAGCGCCCCCAGGTCCGGGTGGCCGTCGTCCGCCTCTACCAGGAGGCGTGCGCCAAGCTCGGGGTCACGCCGCGCGGCGAGCACTGAGATTCCGGGGACTGAGACCGTGTTGCCCGTCAGGCCGCCGGACCACTAGCGTCCGCGGCCATGACGGAACGACGTGCAATCCTGAGTGGTTCGACCTTCGAGGAGCAGATCGGTTACGCCCGGGCCGTGGTCATGGGCGACCGGGTCTACGTGTCGGGCACCACGGGCTACGACTACACCACGATGACCATCTCCGACGACGTGGTGGAGCAGGCCGAGCAGTGCCTGCGCAACATCGGGGCCGCGCTCGCCGAGGCGGGGTGCGGCTTCGGAGACGTGGTCAGGGTGCGGTACCTGCTGACCGATCCGGCCGACTTCGAGCCGTGCTGGCCGGCGCTCCGCCGTACTTTCCAGGATGTACGGCCGGCGGCGACGATGCTGGTGTGCGGGCTCGCCGACCCCAAGATGAAGATCGAGATCGAGGTCGACGCCCGGAAGGCGTGAACCGGGGCCGAGGCACGGGCCGTGAACCGGGTCGAGGCATGAAAAGAGCCCCGGGTCTGCTCCGTCGAAGACGGGCTGGATGGACCATGAACGGCACTGGTGTGCCGCCCTCCAGCGACCCGGGGCCCCGGTGGCTGTCTCGTATTCGCCTGTCGGAGGCGCGAGACGACTCGCGCCCTTAGCGGACGGCCACCTCGCTAGCCCAACTATGAATCACCATTGTCAGGACCACCTCCTTTCCGCGTACTCCAGAAGCTATGCGAAGCCTCCGAGGTGCGGCAAGCGATTATTCTCGGGGCATGGTCGAGACGTCATGGCACGAGGAACTTCGGGCCAGGGGGTACCGCGTCACCCCCCAGCGGCAGCTAGTTCTCGAAGCGGTCAAGGCGCTTGAGCACGCCACCCCGGAGGAGATCTGCACCCGGGTGCGCGAGACCGCGCGGGGGGTGAATATCTCGACCGTCTACCGCACGCTGGAGCTCCTGGAGGAGCTCGGCATGGTGACGCACACCCACCTCAGCCACGGCGCCCCCACCTACCACCTCACCGCCGACGCCGACCACGTGCACGTGGTCTGCCGCGCCTGCGAGAAGGTCTTCGAGGTCAGCCCGGAGCTGGCCGAAGGGCTGGTCAAGAGCCTGGACGAGCAGTTCGGCTTCACCGCCGACGTGCATCACCTGACCGTCTTCGGCCGCTGTTCCGACTGCCGGTAGCCTGGGGGCATGCGCAGCCCTCTGCTCAATCTCCCCGGAGCCGTGGCGGCCGAGGCCCCCGACTCCGACGTCGCGGCACACTACGGCGACCTGTTCGCCGAACAGCGTGCCCTGCTCAAGGGTGAGGCGATCGTCGACCGCAGCAACCGTGAAGTGGTCCGGATCGCCGGGGCCGACCGGCTGAAATGGCTCAACGACCTGACCTCGCAGAAGCTCGACACGCTCAAGCCCGGCGAGTGGACCCAGACCCTCATCCTCGACCTGCAGGGCCGGGTCGAGCACCACCTGACGCTGGTCGACGACGGCGAGGCCGTGCTGGCGCACGTCGAGCCGGGCACCTCCGAGGCGCTGGTCGGGTACCTCGACCGGATGCGGTTCATGTTGCGGGTGGAGGTGTCGCACGAGCCGGAGCTGGCCGTGCTGTCCAACCGCGACGAGGACTTCGTCGTGCCGCGTGCCGAGCTCGCCGAGCACCTGGGCCGGCCGCTGGCCGGGCTCTGGGCTTTCGAGGCGCTCCGTATCGAGGACCATCGGCCGCGGCTCGGGTTCGAGACCGACCACAAGACGATCCCGCACGAGGTCGGCTGGATCGGCGATGCCGTCCACCTGACCAAGGGCTGTTACCGCGGGCAGGAGACCGTCGCCCGGGTGCACAACCTGGGGCATCCGCCGCGGCGGCTGGTGTTCCTGCACCTCGACGGCAGCGTCGACACCCTGCCCAAGCACGGCGCTCCCGTTGAGCTCGACGGGCAGCAGGTCGGTGAGGTGGGGTCGGCGGCGCGGCACCACGAGCTCGGGCCCATCGCTTTGGCGGTCGTCAAGCGCACCGTCCCGGTGGACGCCACCCTGCTGGCCGGGGGTGTCGCCGCCGCCCAGGAGGTTGTCGTGCCCCCGGACGCCGGACGCAACGTCCAGATCGACCCGGCCTTGCGCCGCCGCATCCGCTGACCTCTTTCGGAGGGACAAGAGACCGCTGCGGCTGAGACTCCTTCCGGCGGCCACCAGACCACCGCCCCGCATCCGCTGACCCTTCCGCGGGGCACCAGACCACCGCCGCCGCACCCGGTGGCCCCCACCGACCACCCCCGCGGCGCCGTCCTCCTGCAGGTGGAGGAAGGTGGACGGGGTGGCGGGCGGTCCTCCTGCAGGTGGAGGAAGGGGGATGTGGGGGCGGCCCTCCTGCAGGTGGAGGAGGGTTGCGGGGGGAGTGCGGCCCTCCTGCAGGTGGAGGGCGAGGTGGCGGAGGGGTGCTCGCCCCCTGGCCGGGCCTCCCGCGGGCCAGGGGGGTCTCCTGCAGGCCGGGTGGGGGTCTCCTGCGGGTCGGGTGGGGGTCTCCTGCGGGTCGGGGGTCTCGGCTGGTCGTGAGATCGGCCAGCGGTCAGAGGTCGCTTTCCTGTTGGTCCAAGATGCCCAGGGCGGCGGCCACTGCGGCGGCCTGGTCGCCGCGTTCGATGGCGGCCAGCAGGTCCTCGTGGCTGCTCTCGCCAGGCCGCACCGCCCGTTCCAGGCAGTGGTCGTCGCGCACGCTCTGCCGGATCGACTGGTGGAGGCTGCGGTAGAGGTCGCCCAGCACCGGGTTGTGCGCGGCATGCGCCACCCGCAGGTGAAAATCCACGTCCGCGTCGGCGAACTCGTCGAGGTCCCCGGCCCGTGAGGCCGCCGCCCGCCGGGCCCCGGCCTCTCGCAGCCCGGCCAGGTCGGCCTCGGTCCGCTTGGCCGCCGCCAGCCGCGCGGCCACCAGGTCCAGGCCCCGCCGTACGTCGATGATGTCGAGTTGCGCGGCGCGTTCGAGCCGCCGGGTGAGCGCCACCTCCGACTCGTCGGTGGCCACCACGTAGGTGCCGTCGCCCTGCCGGGTGGACAGCAGCCCGGAGTGGACCAGCACCCGCACCGCCTCCCGCACGGAGAGCCTGCTCACGCCGAGCGCGGCGGCGAGCTGGTGCTCGGTGGGGATCTTCTCGCCCACCGGCCAGTCACCGCTGTGGATCTTGCCGCGCAGCTCTGCGAGCACGCTGTCCACAATCGACGGCTTCGCAACGCTTCGCATCGATCCCCTTCTCCAAACATCAGATGTCTGATAAATCTAAGCGCCGTGACCCAGGTGCTCTACACAAACGTCCGGCCCCACGACCTGCTCGTCGAGAATGGTCGCATCGCCGACCCCGTTCTGGCACGTCCGGGGGCCGAGACGGTCGACTGCGGCGGCGGGCTGGCCCTGCCGGCGCCGGTCGACGCGCACATCCACCCGGACAAGACCACCTGGGGGCAGCCCTGGCTGAGCCGGGAGCCCGCGACCACCCTGCGCGAGCTCATCGACGGCGACGTGGCCGCCCGGGCGCTCATGACCGCACCGGTCGCCGAGCGCGCCGGCGCGCTCATGGACCACGCCGTCACGCGCGGCGCCCGCGGCTGGCGCGCCCACGTGGACGTCGCCCCGGTCTACGGGCTGGCCAACGTCCACGGCGTACGGCAGGCCGCCGACGCCCGGCGAGACCTGCTGGACGTGCAGATCGTGGCCTTCCCCCAGCTCGGCCTGCTCAGCCGCCCCGGCACCGCGGCCCTGCTGGAGCAGACGCTCGACGAGGGCGCCGACGTGCTCGGCGGCCTCGACCCAGCCGGCGTCGACGGCGACCTGCACGGCCACCTCGACCTGCTCTTCGGCCTGGCCGAGGCCAAGGGCGTGCCGCTGGACATCCACCTGCACGACCGCGGCGAGCCGGGCCTGGCGCAGGTCGCCGAGATCGCTCGCCGTACCAAAGAGAGCGGTCTGCCGGTCACCGTCAGCCACGCCTTCTGCCTGGAGCACCGCGGCGACCTGGGCGAGCTGCTGGCCGAGTCGGGTGTCTCGCTCACCACCTGCGCGCTGGGCGCCGACCCGGTGCTGCCGGTGGCCGAGCTGGTCGCCCGGGGCGTGCTGGTCGGGCTCGGCTCGGACGGCGTCCGTGACCCGTGGACCCCGTTCGGCGACGGCGACATGATCGCCCGCACCCACCTGCTGGCCTACCGCACCGATGCCCGGACCGACGAGGAACTGGCGGCCTGCTGGGCCACCGCGGCGCACGGGGGCGCCGACCTCCTCGGCCTGGAACGTTCCGGCCTGCGGCCCGGCGACCCGGCGGACTTCGTCGTGGTGCCCGGCGAGTCGCTCGCGCAGGTCGTCGTGGACCGTCCGGTCCCCAGCCACGTCGTGCGCGGCGGCCGTGTGGTCGCCCGTGACGGACACCTCCTCGAAAGGACCCCCCGATGATCCGCCGAACCCTCCCGCTCGCGGGCCTGGCCCTGGCGCTGACCGCCTGCGCCGGCGTGCCCCAGCAGCAGCAAGCCCAGCAGCAGGCGCAGCAACCGGCCGCTCTGGACCTGAAGTACACGACTCCGGCCGCGAGCAAGGGCCTGGACGAGATCAAGTGGAACCTGCCCTACGAGCCGGCCACCCTCGACGCGGTCCGCGCCTCCAACTACGCCGAGAACACCGCGCTGGCCAACCAGTGCGAGAGCCTGCTCCGGATGACGCCGGAGATGAAGTCGGAGCCCGGCCTGGCCGAGAAGGCCGACAACCCCGACCCGACCACCTGGGTCTACACGCTGCGCGCCGGCGTGAAGTTCTGGAACGGCAAGGAGGTCACCGCCGAGGACGTGGCGGCCAGCCTCAACCGCAACCTGGTGCCGGAGAACGGCACCCTGTGGGGCGCGTACTACACGCACGTCGAGTCGATCAAGGCGACCGGTCCGCTGCAGGTCACCGTCAAGCTCAAGCAGCCCGACGTGCTCTTCAACCAGGCGATGGCCACCCCGGCCGGCGTGGTCATGGAGAAGGCCTTCCTCGACGCGGCCGGCAAGGACGTCGGCACCGCGGCCAAGGGCGTCATGTGCACCGGGCCGTTCAAGCTGGAGAGCTGGAAGAGCGGCGAGTCGATGACGCTCGTCCGCAACGAGGACTACTGGGGCGCCAAGGCCAAGTCGGCCAAGCTGCGCTTCAGCTTCATCGCCGACGAGACCACCGCGGTCAACGCGCTGCGCGCCGGGGAGGTGGACGGCCAGTACTTCTACCTGCCGCCGGCCGCCGTCGGCCAGCTCATCGACTCGCCCACCGGCTCGGTGACGCTGGGCCAGTCGCTGGTCTTCTGGGCGCTGCTCGGCGCGGCCAAGGAGGGCCCCTACGCCGACCCGCGGGTGCGTGAGGCGCTCTCGCTGGCCCTCGACCGGGCGGCCATCGCCAAGGTCGTGCTCCAGAACACCTCCCAGCCGCAGCGCGCCATGGTCGGCCCCGCGTACTGGACCTACGCTGAAGACGCCTTCAAGCAGGCCTACGAGGCGCTCCCCGCCGAGAAGCAGGACCTCGCCCGGGCCAAGCAGCTCCTGACCGAGGCCGGCTCGCCCACCGAGCCGATCACCATCGCCGTCCAGGGCAGCTCCTCGGTGCACGAGCAGACCGCCAACCTGATCAAGGCCTCCGGCGAGGCGCTCGGCCTCAAGATCGAGCTCAAGGTGGTCCCGGTCGACCAGTACGGCAACCTGTACGGCGCCGACCCCAAGGCCCGCGAGGGCATCGACGCCTTCTTCTCCACCTGGTACGGCAACCTGCCCGACCCGCTGGACGTGTACTCGGTCTTCACCGACGGAGCCCGCACCAACTTCAACGGCTTCCAGGGCGTCTCCGCCGACCTGGCCAAGGCCCGCGCCGAGTACGACGACCAGGCCCGGGCCGGGCTCATCACCGGTATCCAGGAGAAGGTCACCCGGGGCGTGGCCTGGACGCCGATGACCAACCTGTCGGTCGTGCTCTACATGAACGACCGCATCACCGGCGCCGTCCCGTCCTTCGCCTTCCTCTACGCCCCGTGGGCCGTCGAGCTGGGCGCCAAGTGAGGTTCCTCGCCAAGCGGCTGGCAGGACTGGTGACGGTCCTGCTGGTCGCCTCCTTCTCCGTCTACGGGCTGCTCTACCTGGTGCCCGGCGGCCCGCTCGGCGTGCTGCTCGGGCCGCGCACGCCCAGCCCCGAAGTGGTGGCCGCGGTGAAACGGGAATGGCGGCTGGACGAGCCCTTCCTGGTGCGCTACTGGCTGTGGCTGACCGACGCGGTCGGCGGCGACCTCGGCCGCTCGATCGTCTACAAGAGCGAGGTGGCCTCGCTCATCGGCTCGCGGGCCACCACCACCGGCCTGCTCGTGCTGTACGCCATCACGTTGATCGTGCTCGGCGGCGTGCTGGCCGGGACGGTCGCGGCGTTGCGCGGCGGCTGGGTGGACACCGCGCTGTCGGCGCTCTCCTCGGCGGTGCTGGCCGTACCGGCCTTCGTCGTCGGCGTCGTGCTGGTGATCGTCTTCGCGCTCACCCTCGGCTGGTTCCCCGTCTTCGGACCCGGCGACGGGTTCGGCGACCGGATCTACCACCTGACCCTGCCCGCGATCACCCTCGCCCTCGGCATCGGCGGCTACCTGGCCCGCATCACCCGGACCTCGGTCGGCGGCGAGCTGCGCAGCGAGCACGTGGAGACCGCGCGCAGCCGGGGCCTGCGGGAGAGCACGATCGTCCGCCGGCACGTGCTGCGCAACGCCGCCATCCCCGTGGTCACCGTGACCGGCGTCAACGTGGCCGGGCTCATCGCCTCCTCGGTGGTGGTGGAGAACATCTTCGCGCTGGACGGCCTGGGCTCCCTGTTCGTCCGCGCCATCCTCCAGCGCGACTTCGCGATCGTCCAGGGCGTGGTCCTGGTCCTCGTGACCGCCTTCGTCCTCGTCAATCTCCTGGTGGACCTGTGCTGCAAAGCTCTCGATCCGCGCCTTTCGCTCTGACCGGGGGGCGCGCCGGGACCGTCGCGGCCGCCTTCCTGCTGGCGCTGGTGACCGCGACGATCCTGGCCCCGGTCGTGGCCCCGCACGACCCTGACCTGCCCGACCTGTTCAACGCCCTGGGCGGCAGCACGGCCGCGCACCCGCTCGGCGGGGACGCGCTCGGCCGCGACGTCCTGTCCAGGCTCCTGTACGGCGGGCGGACCACCCTGCTCGGCCCCGTCCTGATCATCGCCGTCTCGACGGTGCTCGGCACCGCCCTGGCGATCACCGCCGCCTGGTGGGGCGGCAAGGTGGACGCCGTCGTCTCCCGCGTGCTCGAAGTGCTCTTCGCCGTGCCGGGCATCGTGTTCGCCCTGGTCACCGTGGCGGTGCTCGGGCCGGGCATCCCCGGCGTGGTGACCGGCCTGGCCGTCGCCTACACCCCCTACGTGGCCCGCGTGGTCAGGGGCGCCGCCCTGCGCGAACGCAACCTGCCCTACATCGCCGCCGCCTGGGTCCAGGGCCGCTCCGGCTGGGCGATCTGCACCCGGCATCTGCTGCCCAACCTGCGCCCGCTGATCGTCGCCCAGTCCGTCTCCGGGCTCGGCTTCGCCATGGTGGACCTGGCCGCCATCTCCTTCCTGGGGCTCGGCGTGCAGCCGCCCGAGGCGGACTGGGGGCTCATGGTCAAGAGCGGGCTGGACAGCGCCATGCGCGGCAACCCGATGGAGGCGCTGGGCGCGGGGCTGCTGATCGCCCTCGTCGTGGCCTCGGTCAACGTGCTGGGCGACCGGCTGGGGAGGCAGTCATGACGTTGCTGACCATCTCGGAGCTGAACCTGGCCGTCCCGGCCGGGCGCGGCCAGTGGCGCACCCTCGTCGAGCAGGTCGGCCTGAGCATCGGGCCCGGCGAGGCCGTCGGGCTGGTGGGGGAGTCGGGCTCCGGCAAATCGATGACCGCCCGCGCGGTCATCGGCCTCACCCCGCCCGGCGCCCGGCTGCAAGGCTCGATCCGCTTCGGCGGCGCGGAGATCCTCGGCCTGCGCGGTCGGGCGTTGCGCGAGCTGCGGGCCAGGCGGGTCGCGATGATCTTCCAGGACCCGCGGGCGCACATCAACCCGGTGCGCAGCGTCGGCGACTTCCTCACCGAGGCCATGACCGCCCACCTCGGGCTCACCGCCAAGGCCGCGGCTGCGCGTGCCGTACGGCTGCTCAAAGAGGTCGGCATCGGCGACGGGGAGCGGCGGCTGCGGCAGTACCCGCACGAGCTCTCCGGCGGGCTGCTGCAACGCGTCATGATCGCCTCGGTGCTGGCGGTGGAGCCCGAGCTGATCCTGGCGGACGAGCCGACGACCGCGCTCGACGTGACCACCCAGTCGGAGGTCATGGCCATCCTGGACGAGTCCAGGCGCGAGCGCGGCACGGCCATGCTGCTGATCACCCACGACCTGGAACTGGCCGCGGCCACCTGCGACCGGCTGGCCGTGATGTACGCCGGACGGATCGTCGAGCACTACACCGAGACGCCGCGCCACCCCTACACCGTCGGGCTGCTGCGCTCGCGGCCCGACCTGTTCGTGCGGCCGGACCGGCTGCACGTCATCCCCGGCCGCCCCGTGGCGGCCTTCGAGGCCGGAGCGGGCTGCGCCTTCGCGCCGCGGTGCCCGCACACCCAGCCGGTCTGCCTGGAAGCACGGCCGCCATTGGCCGGCGACGTGGCCTGCGTGCGCGTGGAGGAGCTGGCATGAGCCCGGTCGTGGAGGTCAACGAGCTGCGCAAGGTCTTCGGCCAGGCGGTCGCCGTGGACGGGGTCTCCTTCTCCGTCGCCGAGGGCGAGTCCTTCGCGGTGGTGGGGGAGTCGGGGTCGGGCAAGACCACGGTGGCCCGCATGCTGCTGGGGCTGGAGACGCCGACCGGCGGCACGATCGCGGTCTGCGGCCGGGTCCGGCCGGCCGGTCGGCCCTCCTCGGCCGAGCGCCGGCGGCGGGCCAGGGAGATCCAGATCGTCTTCCAGGACCCCTACTCCTCGCTCGACCGGCTGCAGAAGGTCGGCGAGGTGATCGCCACCAGCCTGGCGCTGCACTTCCCGCTGACCGGCGCCGCGTTGCGCGCCCGCACGCTGGAGCTGCTGGAGTCGGTGGGCCTGGCCGAACGGCACGTCTCGATGCTGCCCGCGCAGTTGTCCGGCGGCCAGCGGCAGCGGGTGGCCATCGCCCGGGCCATCGCGGTCGAGCCGCGGGTGCTGGTGCTGGACGAGGCGGTCGCCGCGCTGGACGTCTCGATCCAGGCGCAGATCCTCAACCTGCTGGCCGACCTGCGCGAACGCACCGGGATGAGCTACGTGTTCATCTCGCACGACCTGGCGGTGGTCAACCAGATCAGCGACACCGCCGTCGTCATGCACCAGGGCCGGGTCGTGGAGCGGGGCCGCACCGCCGACCTGCTGCGCGAGCCCAGGGAGGACTACACCAAGGCCCTGCTGAGCGCGGTGCCGCGACCGGGCTGGAAGCCCGCCCGCCGGCCCGGCTAGCTCAGGCCTCGCCGCAGTCGAGGTCCTTGCAGGTGACCGTGCCCGAGTAGCGGACCTTCGTGCCCGCGGGCACGGTCACGGTGTAGGCCGCGTCGCAGTTCTCGGCGCAGGTGAAGCCGGCGGTCAGCCGGTCGTCCTGCCAGGACTCGTCCTGCTGGCGCGTGCCGGTCCAGCGCAGGGCGCGCTCCACGAAGACCTTGCCGCCGGGGCCGGGCACGACGGAGATGCGCACCGCGCCCTTGGCCTCCAGCGTCAGCTCTTCGCCGGTGAAGTCGTAGACGGCGCTGGTCCGCTCGCTCTCGGCCGTGGGCTCGGGGCCGGGGTCACGGCCGTTGGAGTAGATGAGGCCCGCGGCCCCGGCGAGCACGAGCGCGGGCACAGCCCAGAAGATCTTCCGCATACCCCGACGGTACGGCGGAGCCCCCGCCCGGAGCGATGGCGCAGCGTGCCGACTCCAGGGTGGTGCAAGCTCCACCCCGCCCCCTCCGGCCTACTCGGCCAGCCGCAGGTAGTGCGCCCAGTACCCCTGCCAGGGCCCGTAACGGGCCGCCTCCTTGCGCAGGTCCCGCTCGCTGAACGGCCGCCCGTAGACCCGCTCGGCGGCGGCCATGAGCTGCCGCTCGACCGGCGTCTCGTCCATCCGCCCGAGCCCGCGCACCAGGATGAACGAGGCCGACCACGCCCCCACCCCGGGCAGGTCAAGCAGGAAGCGCTTGACCTCCTCGTAGGGCGCCTCGCGCAGCCAGCTCTCGTCCGCCTCGGCCCAGGCCCGCAGCACCTCGTGCAGCCGGGGCCCCTTGACGCTGTGCCGGACCAGCTCGGCGAGGGTGCCGGCGGACAGCGACAGGAGCTGGTCGAGGTCGGGGAAGGCGGCGTAGGCGTTGCCGACGTGCGCGCTGATCGCCGCCTTGGCCTTGGCCGCGCCCGCCGACCGGGTGCGCTGGACCAGGATCGCCCAGACCAGGGCCTCCAGCGGGGAGGGGAACTTGACCTGGTGGTAGCCGCGCAGGTGCTCGACCACGTCCGCGAAGACCCCGTCGGCCAGCTCGTAGAAGCCGGTCAGGTCGTCGTCGAGGCTGAGGTGGAAGCGCACCCGGTCGGCCGCGGCGGCGACCACCTCCGGCGTCAGCCGGTCCCCCTCCAGCTCGCAGCGCAGCCCGCCGGGCGCCGCCGACACCCGGGCCAGCACGTCCTGCCCGGCGACGCGGAAGCCCTTGACCAGGCTGGAGTCCGTGACCTCCTGCTCGCCAGTCGTGGGCGGGAAGCGGGCGATGAAGCGCAACGCCGGGGCGAAGTCGAACGGCTGGACCGCCTTGAGCAGCATGGACGCCAGCCTAGAGGTCGATGACCAGAGTGATCGGCCCGTCGTTGACCAGCGACACCTTCATGTCCATCCCGAAGCGCCCGGTCTCCACGTGCGCGCCCAGCGCCCGCAGTTCGGCGACCACCGCCTCGACGAGCGGCTCGGCGACCGGGCCGGGGGCGGCGGCCTGCCAGGTGGGCCGGCGGCCCTTGCGGGTGTCGCCGTAGAGGGTGAACTGGCTGATCACCAGGAGCGGCGCCCCGACGTCGGAGCACGACTTCTCCCCGTGCAGGATGCGGAGCCCCCACAACTTGGCCGCCAGCTTCGCGGCCTGCTCGCGGCCGTCGTCGTGCGTCACGCCGACCAGCACCATCAGCCCCGGCTCGGTGATCGCGCCGACGATCGCGCCGTCCACTTCCACCGAGGCCGAACTCACCCGTTGCACCACAGCTCGCATGGGAGCCCATTTTGGCCCACCCATAGACTCACGGTGAAAGGGGACAGGAAATGTCGTTGGTTGTAGAGGTTGTCCGTTCCGGGTTCGTGGAGTCCACGCATCAGGCGAGGATGCTCGCCGTGGGGGCCGACGGCCGCCCGGTGCGCGTGCACGGAGCCGTGGACAGCCTGGTCTCGCCGCGGTCGTCGATGAAGCCGATCCAGGCGCTCGCCATGCTCCGCCACGGGCTCGCCCTGGAGGACGAGCTGCTGGCGCTGGCGTGCGCCTCGCACTCCGGCGAGAGCTTCCACGTGGACGGCGCCCGCAAGATCCTGGCCGGGGCCGGCCTGGACGAGGGCGCGTTGCGCTGCCCCGAGGACTATCCCGAGGACCGCGCGATCAGCGAGAAGGCGCGGATCTTCATGAACTGCTCCGGCAAGCACTCGGCGATGCTCGCCACCTGTGTGGTCAACGGCTGGCCGGTGGAGACCTACCTGGAGCCGACGCATCCGCTGCAGCGGGCCATCCGGGCGACCGTCGAGGAGTTGACCGGCGAGCGGGTCGCCGCGACCGGGGTGGACGGGTGCGGCGCGCCGCTCTTCTTCGTCTCGATGCTCGGCGTCACCCGCGCCTTCCGGACCATCGCGCTGGCCGAGGCGGACTCGCCGGAGGGGCGCATCTTCGGGGCGATGACCGGCTTCCCCGAGTGGACCTCCGGGACCACCCGGCCCGAGGCCAAGCTCATGCGGGCCGTACCGGGACTGCTGGTCAAGGTGGGGGCCGAGGCGTTCGACGCCTTCGCCCACCGCGACGGGCGGGCCGGGGCGGTCAAGATCGAGGACGGCGGCCAGCGGGCCCGGACCCCGGTCACGGTGGCCGCCCTGCGGGCGCTCGGGCTGGACGCGCCCGAGCTGGACGAGCTGGCCACCGGCACGCTGTTCGGCGGCGGCCGTCCCGTCGGCGAGGTCCGGCTGCGGGCCTGACCCGGAGGTTCAGCCGCGCAGGATCGCGGCGACTTCCTTCTGCCCGCGCTGGACGGCGTGCTCCAGCGCGGTCACCCCGTCCTTGTCGGCCAGGCCGCGATCGGCCCCGGCGGCCAGCAGCAGGCGGACGATCTCCTGGTAGGGCGCGGAGCCGTCGCCCAGGATGACCGCCTCCAGCAGGCCGGTCCAGCCCAGGTCGTTGACGTGGTCGACGTTGATGCCGGTCTTCAGCACCTCGCGCACGTAGTCCACGTGCCCGCGCTCGCAGGCCGGGATGAGCGAGATGCCGCCGTAGCGGTTGCGGATGGTGAGGTCGGGCTTGGCCGGCAGCAGGGCGCGCATCATCGCGACGCTGCCGGTCACGCCGGTCACCAGCCACGGGGTGTCGTGCTGGAAGTCCAGCGCGTCCGGGTCGGCCCCGGCGGCGACCAGGATCTGCGCCACCTCCACGTGGTCGGCGGAGGCCGCCAGCAGCAGCGCGGTGCGCCGCTGGCCGTTGCGCGCCTCCAGGTCGGCGCCTTCGTTGACCGCCTCGCGGACGGCAGCCGCGTCACCGGCCGCGGCGGCCTGGAGCAGTTGTTCGTTGAGCACGGTTGATCCTTTCACGGGCCCCGGCGTCGCGCTCGGCGACCCCTGGGCCGTGCCCGGGGCGCCCGGACCCCGCGTGCCGTCCTGGGCGCACCCCGAGGCGCCCGCCAGGATCGCGGCGAGGAGTCCGGACACCAGCACGGTCCGGCGTGTCATCGGGCTGCTCATGGGCGCACCTTACGGTCAGCGGAGCTGCCCGGCGACGGCCTGGAGCCCGGCGTTGGCGATGGCCTCGTCGATGTCGCCGCTGGGCGCGCCGCCGACGCCGATGCCCGCGATGGGGGCGCCGCCCGAGGCGACCGGCACGCCGCCGGCCAGCAGGAGGGTGCCGGGGATGGCGGCCAGCGCCTGGTTCGAGCTGAGCTTGCTGGTGGGCTGGCCGAAGGAGACGGCGGTGAAGGCCTTGCGCTTGGCCGACTCCTCGGTCTGCGGGCCGGCGCCGTCACCCTTCAGGATCAGCCGGGTCGCACCCGAGCGGTCCACGATGGCGACGGTCACACGCTGCTTCTGCTTGACGGCCTCCTTCTGCACCGCCTCGGCGATCTTCAGCGCGGCGTCGGCGGACAGGGTGTTCGTCTGCACGACCGCGGGGCCGTCGGTCTTGGCGGCCATGGCGGGCACCGCCTGGGTGGCGGTCAGGCCGCCGGCGAGGGCGAGACCGGCGACGGCGACGGCGAGCTTGCGAACGTTCATGGTGTTCCTCCAGGTCAGTGCGGTTCTTACGGTCTCCACTCTGCCGTCGGGAAACGCTCGTGCCATCGGGAGAGAGATCGAGCTGTGGGAGAGAATCGGGGGAGGTCAAGCTCAACCGATCGGTTGATGCCCGCCTGCCGTACCTGACCTAGCGTCGCGGGGAGAGGGGGATCTGTGGAGCGAGTCTGGTTGAACCGCGCCATGCACGCCGGCTTCTACCTGCTGCTCGCCGCCTCGGCCTCGCGGCTGGTGGTCCGGCACGAGCTGGACGCCAAGACCGTGCTGAGCCTGGGCGTCGCGGCGGCGCTGGCGGTGGTGTACGGCGTGGGCGTGGTGTGGTGGGAGCGGCTGAGCCACCGCTGGCTGGTGGCCTGGCTGGTCGTGGTGCTGGCCTGCTGGCTGGTGCTGGTGGAGCTGGCGCCGTCCTTCTCGTGGTGCGCGATCCCGCTGCTCTACCTGTGTCTGCGGCTGCTCAGCCTGCGGATGACGGTGGTGGCGGCGGCGGTGCTGACGCTCGCGGTGATCGTGGCGCAGATCGCGCTGAGCGACCGGTTCGACCCCAGCCAGGTCCTCGCGCCGATCGCCGTCGCGGCGATGACCGTGGTGATCTTCTGGGAGCTGAGGAGGGCGGGCATGATCCAGGAACGGGAGCGGCTGTCGCGGGAGATCCACGACACCCTCGCCCAGGGGCTGAGCAGCCAGCGCATGTTGTTGCAGGCCGCGCAGCGGGTCTGGTCGAGCAACCCCGCCCGCGCCCTGGCCTACGTACGGCAGGCCGAGCAGGCCGCGGGCGAGAACCTGGAGGAGGCCCGCCGCTTCGTCCGCGACCTCGGCCCGGCGGTCCTGCACGACCGGTCGCTGCCCGAGGCGCTGCGCCGGCTCACCGACGAGGTCCACGTCGAGGGCGAGGAGTACGCGCTGGGGGAGCAGGTGCAGGCCGTGCTGATCCGGGTCGCGCAGGGCGCGCTGGCCAACGCCCGCGAGCACGCCCGCGCCTCGCGCGTGGTCGTCACCCTGTCCTACCTGCCCGGCGAGGTCACCCTCGACATCGTCGACGACGGCGTCGGCTTCGACAGCGCCGCGCCCGTCCCCGAAGGCCGCGGCTACGGCCTGCGCGCCATGCGGGACCGGCTGGCCGAGGTCGGCGGCACGCTGGTGGTGGAGAGCCTGCCCGGCGAGGGCACGGCCGTGGCTGCGAGGATTCCGGTATGAAGCTCTTCCTGGTCGACGACCACCCGGTGGTCCGCGCCGGCATCAAGGCCCTGCTGGAGGGCGAGGCCGACATGGAGATCGTCGGCGAGGCGGCCAGTGCTGAGGAGGCGGTCCGCGGCGTCGCGCTGCGCGAGCCCGACGTGGTGCTGATGGACCTGCAGCTCGGCGACGGCCCCGACGGCGTGGAGGCGACCAGGCGTGTCCGCGAGTTGCCCGGCGGGCCGAAGGTGCTGGTGCTGACGACGTACGAGACCGACGCCGACATCGTCCGCGCCATCGACGCCGGCGCGACCGGCTACCTGCTCAAGGCCTGCCCGCCGGACGAGCTGTTCCAGGCGATCCGGGCCGCGGCCCGCGGCGAGAGCGTCCTGTCGCCCAAGGTCGCCGCCAAGATGATGCGCCGCATGCGCGACCCCGGCCCGGCGCTGACCGCCCGCGAGATCGAGATCCTCGAACTGCTGGCGCGCGGCGCGGGCAACAAGGAGATCGCCAAGGCGCTGTTCATCACCGAGGCCACCGTCAAGACCCACCTCAACCACGTGTACGGCAAGCTCGGCGTGGACACCAGGACCGCCGCGGTGACGGCGGCGGTCGAGCGCGGCCTCATCCGGCTCTAGCGGCTACAACGAGCGCAACTGCCGGGTGGCCGAGATGGCGCCGGAGGTCGTGGTGGTGAAGGTCCGCATCGACCCGGCGAACTTCGACAGGTCCCACTCGGCCGGCCCGTGGTACCAGTAGAGGTTGTCGCCGCGCTGGGTGATCGAGGCCACCACCCGCGACCAGTGCTCCACGCCGTCGAAGATGACCGCGTAGGGCAGGTAGCGCGAGAACAGCTCCACCCGGTGCTGCTCCGGCACGTTGCCGAGCTCGCCGGAGAACAGGTAGTCGCGGAAGGCCAGCGTGTGCGCGAGCGCGGCCGAGCCCTTGGCGGTCTTGGCCGGCATGTACTGCCCGCCCACCGCGAGCGCGGCCCCGGCGACGATGACGGCCAGGCCGAGCAGCCCGTAGCTGGTGAACCAGGCCAGGGCCACCGTCGCGGCCAGGCCCACGGCGATCAGGATCACGCCGACCGTGGTCCAGCGGGTGCGTTCGGTGTCGGGCCGGCGGGCGAACCAGCCCTGGGTGACCACGTCGGCGTACAGCGCGTCCCGCACCGCGCCGAGGTTCTTGGCGAAGGAGCCGGACAGGTCGGACAGCAGCACCGCGTCGCGGCCGTCGAAGATCGCGTCGTACAGGGCGCGCTCGTAGGGCAGGAGCGCGTTCACCGGCGCGTTGGGCCGCTTGACCAGCATCCAGTCGGGCGCGTCGTAGGCGCCGCGCTCCTGCTCGTCGATGCGCAGGTAGCCGCGCACGGCCAGGTCCACGATGGTGGCCGTCACGTCCACCACGTCGGCCTGCTCGTCGACCAGGGTGCCGATCTGGCCGGGCCGTACGCCGTCGGGCGGGGAGAAGTGCCCGTCCTGGACCGGCTGGACGCTCGCGCCCGCGCCCCGGACCCGGGCGTCGCGCCCGCGCGTCCAGTAGAGCAGCCCGACGCCGCCGAGCAGCACGATGAGCAGTCCGGTGAGCGCGCTCGCGGTCACCCCGTTCAGCGCGAACGCGCCGGCCAGCGAGAAGCGCCGCTCCAGCAGCGGCGTCGCGCCGGTGGCGCCCTTCGGGTAGCCGACCACGACGGTCAGCGCCTCGCCGGCGGCCAGCCCCTGCTGCTCGAAGTCGGCCTGGACGCCGGTATGGTCCATGGAGGCCGCGGTGCAGCCGATGGCCGAGGTGAGCGCGCCGGCGAAGCACGACAGGTTCTGGAGCTGCCCGGGCCCGGTCACCTTGACGGTCGCCTTCTCCACCGGGACGTTCCACCCGCTGACCGCGAACCAGCGCAGCTCCTCGATGTCACCCGCCGGGGCGACCGCGCCCTTCACGTCGTACTCCAGCGTCGCCGGGGCGGTCACGGTCAGCACGTCGCCGTCGAGCTTGCCGCCCTTCACCGCACTGACCTGGTAGAGCCGGTCGTGGTCGTCGTCGAGGCGGGTCCTGGTGAGCAGCGTGCGCTTCAGCTCGCCGCTCCCGGTGAGCTTCTCCGTCACGTGCAGCGTGCCGTCCTTGCGCAGCTCCAGCGTGACCTCGTCGGTGATGGCGCCGTCCGCCGAGGCGGGCGAGGAGATCAGCGCCAGGACCGTGGCCCCCAGGACGGCCAGCGTGAGCCTGATTCCCGTCATGGGGGCAGATCGTATCGGTTCCTCCCGAGATCAGGCGGTGATGGCGATGCGCAACCGGCGGAAGCCCCGGCCCTTGCTCTCGATCTTGGCGACCTTGATCCGGCCGATCTGCCGGGTGGAGCCGACGTGCGTGCCGCCGTCGGCCTGGGTGTCGAGGCCGACGATGTCCACGATCCGCACCAGCTCCACGTCCTCGGGCACGAGGTTGGTGGCGGTGCGGATGATGTCCGGGATGCCGAAGGCCTCCTCGCGCGGCAGAACCTTGATGTCGATGCGCCGGTCGGCGACGATCTCGGCGTTGCACGCCTCCTCGACCGCCTCCTTGAAGCCGGGCGGGATCTCCGGGAGGTTGAAGTCCATGCGCGCGGTCAGCACGTCCATGTTGCCGCCGGTGACCAGCGCGCCGTAGTCGCGGAAGACCACCCCGCACAGCACATGCAGCCCGGAGTGGGTGCGCATCAGCGCGCTGCGCCGCTCGTCGGCGACCGCCCCGGTGACCGTGGTGCCGACCGGCGGCAGCGGGTCGCCCTCGGCGGGCAGCAGGTGGAGGTCGTCGCCCTTGCGCACGCCGACGATGCGGGTCTCCACGCCGAGCCAGAGCAGAACTCCGTGATCCGGTGGCTGGCCGCCGCCTCCCGGATAGAATGCCGACCTGCTCAAGACGATCCCCTCGGGTGACGACTCTAGGACGACCGCCTCGAAGGAACGCACCTTCTGGTCGGCGAGTTCGAGCCGCTGCGTACGCCCGTGGAGATCGAAGCTCATGTCCGGCAGCCTAGAGCCCTCGAGGTGGTCATGCGCGGCCTGTTGCGTCGTCCGTTGAGGACACCGGCCGCGGCAGTCCTGATGATTTGTTGCGCTATTTCGGGATGCGCGGGGGTTGCGGAGGAATCGGCGCCCATGCGAGCTCCGGCCGGGGAGTCGCGCGCCCCGGTCATGATGGCGGTGGGCGACAGCTTCACCGTGGGCTCCGGCCCGGTGCCGGCCTGGCAGAGCTATGCCGCGGCGGCCGCGCGCACGCTGCGGTGGCAGCCGGTCATCGCCGGAGCGGGCGGCACGGGCTTCGTCAGCCGTGGCCGCGTGGGGCGCAACTTCCGCGAATCGTTCGAGGCCGAGCTGGCCTGGCGTCCGGCGCCCGACGTGCTGATCATCTCCGGCGGCCACAACGACCGCCGGTGGAGCACCCAGCACGTCCGGCGGGCGGCCTCCAGCCTGCTCTGGCTGGCCCGGGCCCAGTGGCCGCGGACCAGGATCGTCGTGATCGGGCCGATCTGGCTCGACACCCCTCCGCCCGGGGCCAGCCGGGTGCGTGACGCGCTGGCCGAGGTCGCCGGGCGGGAAGGCGTGACCTTCCTCGACGCGATGGCGCAGCGCTGGATCACCGGCGATCCGGCGGCGGTGATGCTTCCCGACGGCGTCCATCCCACGCGCGGCGGCCACGCCCGCATCGCCGCCTGGCTCGTGGACTCCCTCGCCAAGGCGGGCTTCACCGCCCCGGCCTGACCGCGCTACACCCGCGCTACGTCGGCGCTACCGCCCGATCGCACTGTTGGCGCATGGCTTACGTGCTCGTGGCCTGCCAGGTCCTGCTCGGCGTGGTGTTCGCGGTCTCCGCGATGACCAAGCCGGTGGGCTGGAAGGCGTTTGTCTCATCGCTGCGTTCCCTGCGCCTGCTGCCCGGCGGGCGCGGCGCCGCTGCCGCCGCGGCAGCGGTGGTGGCGGCGGAGGCGGTGTGCGTGGGGGCGGTGGCGGTCTGGCCGCGGCCGGGGTTCGCGCTCGTGGTCCTCATGCTGGTCGCCTTCACCGGCGCGGTGGCGCTTTCGCTGCGTCGCGGCATCCGGACCCCGTGCCGGTGCTTCGGCGCGTCGACCACCCCGCTCGGCCGGGTCCACCTGGTCAGGAACACGTTGCTGGGCGCCGTGGCCCTGACCGGATGGGGGGCGGCATCGCCGCAGGCAGGGACGACGACCGTAGCGGGCGCAGCCGTGGCCGTCCTGGCCGGAGTGGCCGGAGCGGTCGTGCTGATCGCTCTCGATGACCTCGTCGTCCTGTTCGCCGAGCCCGTAAGGAGCGCCTGATGGTGTACCTGACCGCCGCCGTCGTCGTGCTGAGCCTGCTGACCTTACTCAACCTGCTGCTGACCGTCGGGGTGATCCGGCGGCTGCGCGCGGAGGCCGCCTCGCGCCGCGACGAGCTGGGCGGCGTGCGGGTGGGAGCCGTCGTGGGCGAGTTCGCCACGACCGATGTGGACGGCAGGCCGATCTCGCGTGGCCGGCTCAACGAGCGGACGCTCGTCGGCTTCTTCACCCCGGGCTGCGAGCCCTGTGCCGAGCTGTTGCCCCGCTTCGTCGAGCGCGCCGGGCAGGTGCCGTACGACGTGATCGCCGTGGTGTCAGGACCCGCGGAAGACTACGTGCGGGAGCTGGCGCCGGTCGCCGCCGTCGTCGCCGAAGGCTCGACCGGAGCACTCCAGGAGGCCTTCCGCGTCATGGCCTTCCCCTCGGTCTACCTGATCGACGGCAGCGGCACGGTCGTGGCCGAGGGGCTCGACGCCAGCCTCGCCGAGCCCGTCCCGGCATGAGGACCGCGGCCACGGTGGCGTGGCGGTGTGCTCGCCGGCAGGTCGCCGCCTACGCGCTGATGGCACTCGCGCAGGCCGCGGGACCGGTGGCGATGACCTGGCTGACCAAGGCCGTCCTCGACGGCCTCAGCCTGGGCACGGGCTCGCTGGTCGGTCCTGCCGTGGCGCTGGCGGTCGTGGGCGTGGCGACGGCGGCCATGCCGCAGGTCACGGAGTACCTGGGCCGCCAGATCAGCAGGGCCATGACCGCACACATGACCGATCGGCTCTTCGCCGCCACCACCGCCTTCGTGGGTCTGCGCAGGTTCGAGGAGCCGCGCTTCCTCGACGGGCTGCGCCTCGCGCAGGAGGGGGTGACGCAGGCGGGCACGGTGGTGACCGGGGTCTTCGCGCTGGCACGGTCGGCGCTCACGCTCACGGGCTTCACCGTCTCCCTGCTGATCATCAGTCCGGCGATGACGGCGATCGTGCTCGTCTCGGCCGTGCCCGCGTTGCTGGCCTACCTGCGCCTGTCCCGGCGGCGGCTGGCGATGCTCTGGGCCGTCAGTCCCGTCGAGCGACGGCAGTTCTTCTACGCCGAGTTGCTCAGCACGATCGAGGCGGCCAAGGAGATCAGGCTCTTCGGCAGTGGGGGGCTGCTGCGCGAGCGCATGATGACCGACCTGCGCGGCGCGGACCTGGCCCGGCGCGCGGTGGACCGCCGCGAGCTGTCCACCGAGGTGGGGTTGGGGCTGCTGGCCTCGGTCGTCGCCGGCGGCGGGCTGGTCTGGGCCATCGGCGCGGCGACGGCCGGACGGCTCACGCCCGGCGACGTCTCGCTGTTCATCGCGGCGGTCGCGGCCGTGCAGGGCGCGCTGCTCGCGCTGCTGGGCGGCATCGCCGACGCGCATCACGGGTTACGGCTGGTCGGCCACTACGCGCGCGTCCTGCGCGAAGAGCAGGACCTGCCCATCGCCGGAGCCGCCGTGCCGCTGCCGCCGCTCCGGGATGGCATCGAACTTCGCGACGTGTGGTTCCGGTACAGCGACGAGCACCCGTGGATCCTGCGCGGCGTCTCCCTCTACCTGCCGCGCGGACAGGCCGTGGCGCTGGTCGGGAGCAACGGCGCCGGCAAGAGCACCCTGGTCAAGCTGCTGTGCCGCTTCTACGACCCGACCAGGGGGTCGATCCTGTGGGACGGCGTCGATCTGCGTGAGGCCGATCCGGCCGGCCTGCGGGAGCGGATCACCGCGGTCTTCCAGGACTACATGTGCTACGACTTCTCCGCCCGCGACAACATCGCCATCGGCGAGGTCACCGCGATGGCCGACCTGGACCGGATCCGTGCCGCCGCGGGCGAGGCGGGCCTCGATCGAGTGCTGTCGGACCTGCCTCGCGGCTACGACACCCAGCTCACCCGGATGTTCGTGAGCGAGGAGGAGCGCACCGACGCCTCGACAGGTGTGGTCCTGTCGGGCGGCCAGTGGCAGCGCAGCGCGCTGGCTCGGGCGTTCTTCCGTCACGGCCGCGACCTGATGATCCTCGACGAGCCGAGCTCCGGGCTGGACCCGGGGGCGGAGGCCGAGGTTCACGCCCGGGTGCGCCGCTATCGCGAGGGCCGGACCAGCCTGCTCATCTCTCATCGGCTGAACACCGTGCGGGACGCCGACCAGATCGTCGTGCTCGAGGACGGGGTGGTGGCCGAGCAGGGCTCCCACGATGCTCTCCTGGCGCTCGACGGCGTCTACGCCCGGCTCTTCCGCCTGCAGGCCAGGGGGTTCGAGGTGGTGGGGTCGTGATCGCCGCGCTGGCCGCCGTCGCCGCTGTCCTGCTTGCCTGGGTACGGCTGCGCCGTACCTTCACCGTGGTCGTCGTCCAGGGCATCAGCATGGCGCCGACCCTGCGCCGGGGTGATCGGCTGCTGGTGCGCCGGGCCCGTGAGGGCGCCCTGCGCACCGGCCAGATCGCCGTCCTGCGCGACCCCACCGGAAACGGGCACCTGATCAAGCGGATCGCCGCCGTCCACGGCGAGCCGGCTCCAGCGTCGGTGCCCCACGAGGGGCCGGTGCCCAGCGGGGCTCTGGCGGTGCTGGGTGACAACCCCGAGGTGAGCTACGACTCCCGCCACTGCGGCCTCGTCAGGGAGTCGGACGTGCTTGGCGTAGTGATCAGGCCGCTACGCCACGGCCAGAACCGGCCGGAAGGTGCCTGAGGCGTTTCGAAGAAAGGAAAGGTCCATGTCCCGTTTGAGCGCGATCGCCGACCGTCTCGTCGGCCTGCTCGTCCCGACCGTGGAGGCCAAGGCGGCGTGCACCCCGCACTGCGGCGCCTGGAGCACCCCCTCGTGCTCGGGCGGCATCTGCTGCGTCCGCCGCAGGTGCGTGCGGAGTGACTGCAGCACCTGGTACGACAAGCAGTGCTTCGCCGCCTGAGCACTCCTGAGGTCACACCGGCTCGCCCCTGAGGATGCTGCGCTGCAGCAGCACCAGCTCGGGGGCGGGTCCGGTGCCGAGTTCGACGGCCAGCAGCGAGCGGACGCGCGTCCAGGCGGACAGGGCGTCCGCTCGCCGGCCGGATCGGGCCAGCGCGGTGATGAGGAGGCTCCACAGCGCCTCGCGGAAAGGGTGCTCGCTCACCAGCCGTTCGAGGTCGGCGACCACCTGCCGATGCCGGCCGCACCCGAGCTCGGCCTCCAGCCACAGCTCCCGCGCGCACAACATGGTCTCGTGCAGCCGGTCGCGCTCACCGCGGACCAGGTCGATGTCCATGTCGGGCAGCATCGCGCCCCGCCACAGCGCCAGTGCCGCGCCGAGCCGCTCGGAGGCCCGGCAGTGCTCGCCGCGCTCCAGCGCGAGGCTGCCCTGGCCGAGCAGCCGCTCGAACTCCGCCGCGTCGAGCAACCCGGACGGCAGGCAGAGCCGGTAGCCGAATCCGCAGGTGGACAGTCTCAGCCCGGTTCCGGCCAGCGGGCGCAGGTGCCGGCGCAGCCGGTAGACATAGGTGCGCAGGCTCGCCCCCGCCGTGGGCGGCACGGCCTGCGGCCACAGTTCGGTGATCAACTGGTCGGTGCTGACCGGCCGACCGGCGCGCAGCAGCAACATCGCCAGCAGGGCCCGTTGCTTGTGTGCGCCGATATGGACGGAGGAACCGGGAAAGTCGAGCTCAAGATGACCGAGAACGCGAAACACAGCCTCACCTCCACTCGGCGGGAGGCTACGCGGCCGCGCTTTTGATCTACTATGGCGCGGCTACCAGGGCCGTGGACCAAGGTCGCCGCCTAGACCGGCACGCCGAGGTGGGCGGGCAGGGGGACGGTCCGTCCGCCTCGCACGCAGACGTAGGTGACGGTGGCGGCGGCGACCACGTCGGCCGCGCACCGCACCGTGAAGGCGAGCGTGATCGACGTGGTGCCGACGCGCTCCGTGTGCACGGCGATCGTCGCCGGCTCGGGCCGGATCGGCGCGAAGAACTCCCAGCTCGCGGCCCGGACCACCAGGTCGACCGCCGCACGCCGCAGCGCAGAACGCCCGCCCCGGGCGTCGAGCCAGCCGAGGAAGGCTTCCTCGACCAGCTCGCGTAGGGGCATCTACCAGGGCCCGTAGGGGCCCATGTGGCCGCCGCCGCGCCCGCCCATGCCCTTGACCGCGGGCTTCACGTCCACGATGTAGACGGTCGCGGCGATGACCGAGGCGATGGAGAAGATGCTGATCGCGCCGAGCCCGATGAACCCGGACAGCCCGAGCGCCCACATCTGGCGCAGGTCCTGGAAGAAGGCGAAGCCGCCGCCCGCCGACAGCAGGGTGGCCAGGCCAAGGATGAGCAGCCAGATGTTCTTCTTGAGCTTGCCCGCGGCGACGAACGCGTTGGCCGGCACCCGCAGCGCGTGGACGAACGCGTAGGCCGACATGCCGAAGATGGCGATGGCGAGCACCAGGAAGAGGATGTTCAGGCCGCCGCTGATCAGACTCATGTTCGCTCCGCCCTCTAGCTTGACGACCCCCAGACTATACGGGCGGACATGGATGCGGCCCGTCTCGATCGAGACGGGCCGCATCGCGGGAAGGTCAGGCCTTGGTGGTCGGGGAGGCCTTGGTGGTACGGGTCTTCTTGACCGGCTGGACCGGCTCGGCGACGGGCGGCTCGGCGGCGGTGGAGACCTCTTCGAGCTCCAGGGCGGCCTCGCCGCTCACCCGGCTGACGACCTTGCGGCCGCGGTTGACGGAGGCCTCGTAGACCTCGGTCGCCCGGACGCCGATCAGGTCGGCGTAGCCGCGGGCCTTGACCGGCAGGTCGCGGACGATCTCCTCGGCCTTGCCGGCCGCGGTGCGGGTGCGCTCGGGCAGCTCGCGGGCCAGGTCGGCCGAGGACAGCTTCTGGAGCTGGGCCGGGAGCTCGCGGAGCTTCTCGACGACGAAGTCGCCCGCGCCCGCGACGGCGTAGAAGGGCTTGGTCTCGGTGAGCTTCTTGACCTCGGTGGCGAGCGTCATGGGTTAACCTTTCTCGGTTTCCTGGTTGACGTAGCCGTTGCCCGAGAGCCATTCCCCCGGCAGCGGCGGTTCGTCGTCCGATTCGGAGTCCGTCTCCGGCCGCGTCGAGGGCTGCTCTCCCTCGGCGCGGTTCTCCTTGCGGAACGATTCGTAGATGTCGATCAGCACCTGGCGCTGGCGGCCGCTGAGTCCCGCGTCCGCCCTGATCGCGGCGATGACGTCGCTGGGCTGCTCGCGGTCCTCCATCAGGCCGGCCTGCACGTACAGCGCCTGGGCGGAGATGGACAGACCTTTGGCGATCTGGTTGAGGATCTCCGCGCTCGGCTTGCGCAGGCCGCGCTCGATCTGGCTCAGGTAGGGGTTGGAGACCCCCGCCTGTTCGGCGAGCTGGCGCAGCGAGATCTTCGCCTGCTGCCTCTGCTCGCGGATGTATTCGCCGATCGAGCCGACCTTCGGTAGTGCCATGCCTCTAGCATGCCTCGCGGTGCTTGCAATTGCAAACGCGATGGCTAACCCCAGCAAGCGGTCAAGCTGGGATGACCCACAGGAAGGGGGCGGCAGTGGTCAACGTCACAATGAGCGCGAACACCGCATACCGCAACGAACGCGACAAATCGGGAATCGGCTTGATCAGGCGATCGACCCTGGCCATCACGTGGGACTGCATGCCGAGCATGCCGTGCGGGGCGGGCATGGCGCCTGCCGTACCGAAGCGGAGCAGGGCGGTGGCCAGCCGGCGGGCGGAGACGTAGCGGCGGGCCCGGTCGTCGGCGGCCATCTCGACCAGCAGCTCGACCTGCGCCTGCGCCTCGGAGACCGTCTTCGACCAGGGGAGCGCGGCGCGCAGCGCGCCGAAGGGCAGGATCACCAGGTCGTGCCGCTCGCGCACGTGGGCCGCCTCGTGGGCCAGCACCGCGGCCAGCTCGTCCTGCGACAGCAGCGCCATCGTGCCCGCGCTGATGACCACCTCGGAGTTCCAGCCGGGCACGCAGTAGGCCGCCGCGCCCGGATGGTCGAGCACGCGCACGCCGGGGATGCCGGGCTCCTCGCGGGCGATGAGCGACAGCAGGAGCCGGTGCCGCCGCCGGGCCCGCAGGGTCTGCACCCCGGCGGTGGCGGTGACCAGGATCAGGACGGCCAGCAACGACAGCCCGGCGATCATCGCCAGCACGTGCGGCACGTCCCAGGGCTCGTTCGGCCGGACCCCGCGGGCGAAGGCGATCAGCCCGTGGAGCACCCCCCGGTCGTACGGCATGATGGCGAAGGCGAGCAGGGTGCCGATGCTGGCCAGCCCCCAGGTGAGACCGAGCGCCTGCCACAGCAGGATGGCCATGCGGGGGGAGCGATAGGTCCAGCGCGCGGAGGTGAACCGCCAGGCGCCGAGCGCGCAGCCCAACGCCAGCGTCGCCAGCGCGGCCGCGGTGATCACTCTTCCTCCAGCTCCTGAAGCGCTCTGCGCAGGATCTCCGCTTCGTCGCCGGAGACGGCCTTGGCGAAGCGGGCGAGGGCGGCAGAACGGTCGCCCGTCAGATCGAGCGCCTCCAGCATAAGCTCGGCGACGTACGAATCGCGGCTTTCCGCGGGTTCGTAGCGCCAGGCCCGCCCGTCGCGGGTGCGCCGCAGGAAGCCCTTGCGGGTGAGCCGGTCGAGCACGGTCATGACGGTGGTCGGCGCCAGGTCGCGGTCGGCGATCAGCCGGCCGACCTCGCGGGCCGTCAGGGCCGAGGATTCGGCCCAGAGGATGTCCATGATGCTGCGCTCGAGTTCGCCAAGACCCTTCACACTCACCAGCGTAGTACTACGTACTGTCGAGTAAGCAGGTGGGGAGACGAATCTCACTCCCCGTCCACAGCCGACCAGGGCAGCGTCAGCTCGCCCAGCCGCCACCGGGCCCGGCCGCCGAGCGGCGGGTGCGTGAAGATCGGCCAGTGGCCGGACAGCGTCCGCGCCGCCTCCAGCCACCGCTGACGCCGTCCGTGGCTCTCGTACGGCGCGGCCACCGCCCAGGCGCGGTCCCAGTCGCGCAGGAAGGCGTGCACCCGCTCGCCCGGCACGTTGCGGTGGATGAGCGTCTTGGGCAACCGGTCGGCCAGGTCGGAGGGCTTGTCGAAGGCGTCGAAGCGCGCGGCGAAGGTCAGCGTCCGCGGCCCCTCAGCGGTCAGGCCGGCCCAGACCGCCCGGTGGCCGACCTCCGAGCACGTCCCCTCGACCAGGAGCCCGCCGGGCGCCAGCTTGCCGCGCAGCACCTCCCAGTAGTGCCACGCCTCCGCCTCGCCGTACTGCCTGAGCACGTTGAAGGCCCGGATCAGCATCGGCGGCCGTGGCACCGGCAGCTCGAAGCCGCCCAGCGCGAAACGCAGCCCGGGCCGCTCGTACGGCTTGGCCGCGGCCACCCGCGCCGGATCGATCTCCAGCCCGAGCACCTCCACCCCTGGACCCAGCCGGTCGGCCAGCTCCAGCGTGGTGACCGGCGAGGCGCCGTAGCCGAGGTCCACGGCCAGCTCGCCGGGCATCCGGCGGCCGTGCACGGCGACGGTCCACCGGTCGGCCCGCCTGAGCCGGTTGACCCCGGTGGTGCCGCGGGTGATGGCGCCGACCGGCTTCACACGCGGTGCACCTTGTGCTGGGCGGCCTGGGCGCGCGGCCGGATGACCAGCCGGTCCACGTTGACGTGCGAGGGGCGGGTGACCGTCCAGGCGATCGCGTCGGCGATGTCGTCGGCCACCAGCGGGCCGGGCACGCCCTCGTAGACCTTGGCGGCGGCGTCGCCGTCGCCGCGGAAGCGGGTGAGCGCGAACTCCTCGGTCCGCACCATGCCGGGCACGATCTCGATGATGCGCAGCGGCTGGCCCACCAGTTCGAGGCGGAGCGTCTCGGTCATGGAGGTCTGGGCGTGCTTGGCGGCGCAGTAGCCGCCGCCGCCCTCGTAGGAGACGATCCCGGCCACCGAGGTGACCATGACCAGCACCCCGTCACCCGAGTCGATCAGCGCGGGCAGCAGCGCCTGGGTGACCCGCAGCGCGCCGAGCACGTTGATGTCGTACATGCGCTGCCAGTCGTCGAGCCGGCCCTGCGCCACCGGCTCCAGGCCGAGCGCGCCGCCGGCGTTGTTCACCAGCACGTCGCAGCGCTCCAGCGAGGCGGCGAGGGCGTCCACCGACGGCTGGTCGGTCACGTCGAGCGTCACCGGGGTGATCCCCGCCACCTCGGCGGCCAGCTTGTCCAGCCGCTCGCGCCGCCGGGCCGCCGCCACCACCTGGTACCCCTCGGCGGCGAGCCGCCGCGCGGTCGCCTCGCCGATGCCGCTGCTCGCCCCGGTCACCACTGCCGTCTTCGTCATGCGCCTATCCTGCCAGCAGCGCGAAATGTGATCTTTAACCGGGAATGTCATCGCGAAAAGGGTGGTTATAGCCCTTTCGGAGGTGATGCCCGGTGAGGCGACGCCGAGTCGGCCGGGTCGCGACTGTCAGCATGCACACGTCTCCGCTCGATCAGCCGGGAACCGGCGACGCGGGCGGCATGAACGTGTACATCGTCGAATCCGCCAAGCGCCTAGCCCAGGCGGGCGTGGAAGTCGAGATCTTCACCCGGCAGACCGCACGGGACCTGCCGCCGGTGGTCGAGCTGACCCCCGGCGTGCTCGTGCGGCACATCACCGCCGGGCCGTACGAGGAGCTCGACCGCGGCGACATGCCCTCGCAACTGTGCGCGTTCCTGTCGGGCGTGCTGCGGACCGAGGCGATGTACGAGCCGGGCCGCTACGACGTCATCCACTCGCACTACTGGCTGTCCGGCCAGGTGGGCTGGCTGGCCAAGGAACGCTGGGGCGTACCGCTGGTGCACACCATGCACACCATGGCCAAGGTCAAGAACCTGCTGCTGGCCACCGGCGACAAGCCGGAGCCGCAGGCCCGCGTGCTGGGCGAGGAGCAGGTCGTGGAGGTCGCCGACCGCCTGGTCGCCAACACCTCCGACGAGGCCCTGGAGCTCATGGACCTGTACGGCGCGCCGAGCGACCGCGTCGAGGTGGTCAACCCCGGCGTGAACCTCACCGTCTTCCAGCCCGGCTCGCAGGGCGCCGCCCGCCACCGGCTGGGCCTGCCGCAGAACGCGCACGTGCTGCTCTTCGTCGGCCGCATTCAGCCGCTCAAGGCCCCCGACGTGCTGCTGCGCGCGGCCGCCCGGATGCTCATCGAAGACCCCTCGCTGCGCTCCCGGCTGGTCGTCGCCTGCGTCGGCGGCCCCTCCGGCAACGGCCTGTGCCAGCCCAACATCCTCGCCGAGCTCGCCACCGAACTCGGCATCACCGACGTGGTCAGGCTCCTGCCGCCCGCGCCGCAGCACGAGCTGGCCGACTGGTACCGCGCCGCCGACGTCACCGTCGTGCCCTCCTACAACGAGTCCTTCGGCCTGGTCGCCCTGGAGTCGCAGGCCTGCGGCACCCCGGTCGCCGCCGCCTCGGTGGGCGGGCTGCGCACCGCCGTCGCCGACGGCGTCTCCGGCGTCCTGGTCGACAGCCACGACCCGCACGAGTGGGCCCGGGTGCTCCAGCGCTTCGTCGCCAGCCCGCGCTGGCGCGACGGGCTCTCCTCCGGTGCGCGGGCGCACGCCGCGGGCTTCGGCTGGTCGGCGACGGCCGCCAAGCTCATGGACGTGTACGGCGAAGCCGTCGCCAACCGTGCCCTTAAGCTGGCCGTATGAGGCAGATCCTCGAAAGCGCGCTCAAATCGCTCGACGTCGGCTTCGAGGAGCCCCGCCCGGGCGCCTTCCTGGTCAAGCTGCCCGGCACCCACAAGCTCGCCACGATGACCTGGCTGATCGTCAACGACCAGGCGTTGCACGTCGAGGCGTTCTTCTGCCGCCAGCCCGACGAGAACCACGCCGAGTTCTACCGCTGGCTGCTGACCAAGAACGGCGGCATGTACGGCGTGCACTTCGCCCTCGACCCCGTGGGCGACGTCTACCTGGTCGGCCGGATGCCGCTCCAGGCGCTGTCGGAGGAGGAGGTCGACCGCCTGCTCGGCTGCGTGCTCACCTACGCGGACGAGGGCTTCGACAAGGCCCTGGAGCTGGGCTTCGCCTCCTCGATCCGGCGCGAGTGGGCCTGGCGGCTGTCGCGCGGCGAGTCGACCGCCAACCTTCAGGCCTTCGCCAGGTTCGCCGACCCCTCCTGACCCTCGTGCTCGGGGTGCGGCACGACCTTGTTGCGCACCACGAGCCCGAAGGCCACCACGACCAGTCCCAGCGAGCCGGCCACCACGAAGGGCGCGGCCGGGATCCACACGTCGTAGAGCCAGCCGCCCAGCATCGACACGACCATGATCCCCAGTGCCCCGCAGAGCGAGTGCAGCCCGAAGGCCGAGCCGCGCACCGCGGCCGGCACCTGCTGGCCCAGGAGCGGCCCCGCGGTGTTGATCCCGGCGATCTCCCCGACGCCCACCAGGCAGGCCACGATGATCATCGCCGGGCCGAGCGGGTCGGACACCAGCAGCGTCGACAGGTAGGACAGCGCGGCCACCAGTTGCGCCACGATCACCAGGTTCTGCCGCTTGACCCGGTCGCCCAGCCAGCCGAGCAGCGGCGAGACCAGCAGGGCCATGGTGTGCGCGATGCCGACGATCATGCCCGCCCTGGCCAGCGCGGCCGCCTCGGACAGCCCGGCCTCCTGCGCCGCGTGGTTGACCCAGAGCGCCATGAAGCCGGAGACGACCGCCAGGTCCGCACGGGCCACGAAGGCGGCGGCGTAGGCGAGCGCGACGCCCGGGTCCCTGGCCAGCCGGGTGCCGGTGGCGATGAGCTGGGTCAGCGGGATGTGCCGGCTCTGGTCGCTGACCCGCGCCTTCGACAGGCCGGCCCGCATGATCAGCCCGGCGACCACGAGCAGCACCGCCACGGTCAGGAAGCTGGCCCGGGCGGCGTCGGCGGCCGACAGGCCCTGCGCCTCGAAGAGCTTAGGCAGCCGCGCCAGCGCGAACACCGCCAGCAGCCCGCCCAGCCCGGTCGTGACGCCCAGGACGCCGTAGGACTTGCCGCGCGAGGAATTGGTCGCGTAGTCGATGGCGATCGTGCCGAACATGCCGCCCAGCGCGGCGGTGCCGAGCGCCAGCAGCACCCGCAGCGCCACCAGGACGCTCGCGTTGCCGGCGAAGGGGAAGAGCACCGCCCCGAGCGCGCAGATCAGGAAGCCGGCGACGACGATCGGCCGCCGCCCGTGCCGGTCGGCCAGCGCCCCGTACCAGGCGAGGCTGAGCACCATGGTGATCTCGGCCACCGTCCCGAGCAGCCCCACCACGCTGCCCTGGCTCTCCTTGGGCAGGCCGAGCACGGCCGAGAGCAGGTAGGGCTGCATGGTCGGGATGAAGACCACGAACATGGTCGTCGCGAAACCCACCGACCAGGCGGCGATCATGTTCTTCCGGGTCACGCCGGGCGCGAGTTGGACGCCGAGGATTTTGGCCACGATCCTGATCATTTACTAGGAAAAATCATAAGATCAAGTGTTGTGACCTTTGATCCGAAAGTGCCGAATGTTGCCCGGATGTACGACTACTTCCTCGGCGGCAAGGACAACTTCCCGGCGGACCGCGAGGCGGCGGAACAGGTCCTCAAGCACGTCCCGTTCATCCCGGTAGGAGTGCGGGAGAACCGCGCCTTCCTCGGCCGCGCGGTCGAGTACCTCGCCGGCCAGGGCATCCGCCAGTTCCTGGACATCGGCGCCGGCCTGCCCACCCAGCGCAACGTGCACCAGGTCGCCGCCGAGCACGCGCCCGGCGCGAAGACCGTCTACGTGGACAACGACCCGCACGTGCTCAGCCACGCCCGCGCCATCCTCCAGGACAGCCCCGACGTCGCCGTCCTGGAGGGCGACCTGCGCCGCCCCGAGGAGATCCTGGCCGCCGCCCGCGCCGAGCTCGACTTCACCCGGCCCGTCGCCGTGCTCCTGCTGGCCATCGTGCACTTCGTCCAGGAACGCCCGCGCGAGATCCTGGACACCCTGCTGGAGGCGCTCCCGCCCGGCAGCCACCTGGTCCTGTCGCACGTGTGCAACGACATCCAGCCCGAGGCCCAGCCCGGCGTCGAAGCCGTCTACCAGGGCGCCTCCGCCCAATTCACCGCCCGGTCCTCCGCCGAGATCCGCGCCTTCTTCGACGGCCTCGACCTCGTCGAGCCCGGCGTCGTCAACCTGCCCGACTGGCGGCCCGAGATCCCTGAGCTGCAGCCCTTCCGCGACGTCCGCCCCGCTTACTTCCTCTGTGGAGTCGCCCGCAAGAGCCACCCCTAGGATTGGTCCCATGGCGACTTTGGTGCTCGTACGGCACGGCGAGAGCGAATGGAACCTCAAGGGCCTGTTCACCGGCTGGGTGGACGCGCCCCTGTCCCCGCGCGGCGAGGCCGAGGCCCGGCGCGGCGGCGAGCTGCTGATCGAGGCGGGCATCCGGCCCGACGTGGTGCACACCAGCCTGCTCAACCGGGCGATCCGCACCGCCAACCTCGCGCTGGAGGCGGCCGACCTGCAGTGGCTGCCGGTCAAGCGCTCCTGGCGGCTCAACGAGCGCCACTACGGCGCCCTCCAGGGCAAGGACAAGGCCCAGACGCGCGCCGAGTTCGGTGACGAGCAGTTCATGCTCTGGCGGCGCTCCTTCGACGTGCCGCCGCCGCCGATCGCCGACGGCGACGAGTACTCGCAGGCCGGCGACCCGCGCTACGCGTCTCTGCCGCCGGAGCTGATGCCGCGCACCGAGTGCCTCAAGGACGTCATCGACCGCGCCCTGCCGTACTGGTACGACTCGATCGTGCCGGACCTCGCGGCCGGCCGTACCGTCCTGGTGGTGGCGCACGGCAACTCGCTGCGCGCGCTGGTCAAGCACTTCGACGGCATCTCCGACGAGGCCATCGCCGGGCTCAACATCCCCACCGGCATCCCGCTCGTCTACGACCTGGACGAGTCCTACCGTCCGGTGACGCCCGGCGGGCGCTACCTCGACCCGGACGCCGCCCGCGCGGCCATCGAGGCCGTGGCCAACCAGGGTCGCTGACCATGGACCGGGTGCGGCTGCGGCCGGTCGTCGAGAAGGACCTGGTGATCTTCGAGGAGGAGTTCGCCACTCCCGAGGGCACCGGGCCGTTCCAGTGGTTCGGTTTCCGCGACCCGGTGCGGCAGCGCCGCGCCTTCTACGAGACCGGCCTGCTCGGCGACGAGGCCGGCACCCTCACCGTCTGCGCCGACCACGACGTGGCCGGCCGGATCGACTGGTTCAAGGGCTACTGGGGCCCCGGCCCCAGCTCGTGGTGCTGGACCATCGCCATCGCCCTGCGCCCGGCCTTCCAGGGCCGGGGCATCGGCACCGAGGCCCAGCGCCAGCTCGCCGCCTACCTGTTCGCGCACACCCGCGCCCACCGCATCCAGGCCTTCACCGACGTGCGGAACCTCGCCGAGCAGCGCGCCCTGGAGAAGGCCGGCTTCACCCGCGAGGGCGTGGTACGGCAGGCGCAGTGGCGCGACGGCCGCTGGCACGACCAGGTCCTCTACTCGCTGCTGCGCCCCTGACCCCGCGGGGTCAGGCGGGCCTCGAACCGGTCACCAGGTAGACCACGTCCCGCGCGATCCGCACCGCGTGGTCGGCGTAGCGCTCGTAGTAGCGGCCGACGAGGGTGATGTCGATCGCCGGCTCGACGCCGTGCTGCCACTCCTTGGCGAGGATCTCCCGGAACAGCTTCCGGTGCAGCCGGTCCATGGCGTCGTCGTCGCCCTCCAGCTCCAGCGCCGACTCCACGTCGCGGCGCGCGATGCAGCTCCCGGCCTTGGTGACGATGTTCTCCGCGATCTGCCCCATCTCCAGGATGGTCGGCCGCAGCTCGACCGGGATGGCCGAGTCGGGGTGGCGGAGCCGGGCCACCTTGGCCACGTGCTCGGCGAGGTCGCCCATCCGCTCCAGGTCGGTGCCCATCCGCAGCGCGGTGATGATCATACGGAGGTCGACCGCGACCGGCTGCTGGCGCGCCATGAGCTCGAAGATCGACGCCTCGATCTCGGCGAAGAGGCGGTTGACCTCCTCATCGCGGGAGATGACGCTCTCGGCGAGCGGCAGATCGGAGTCGAGGAGCGCGGTGGTCGCCCGGGAGATGGCCGAGCGGACCAGGCGGGTCATCTCGACGAGCTTCACCGTGAGGGCGTCGAGTTCTTCATGGTAGGCGTCACGCATGGCCTCCACGGTATGTTCCGCGCGATGAACGACCCCCTACCGCGAAGTGAACTTTGCGGGAAGCGTCCAGGTCGGGGGTCGGGTGTCCGGAAAAGCCCACCTACCATCGAAGACATGAGTGAGATGGCCATGAGCTTGGCCGCCCTGGCCGGATTCGTGGTCGGCGCGTTCGCGGTGTTGTTCTACCGCAACCAGATCGAGACGCCGAACAGGACCGACGGTTCCGACGATGGCGAGGTGGGGGCCCTGCCGCAGGGGGTCGCCTCGGTGCTCGCCGTACTGCCCAGCAGCGCAGTCGTCCTCGACGCCCACGACCGCGTGCTGCGCGCCAGCTCGGCCGCACGCGCCTTCGGGCTGGTGAAGGGCGACCGGCTGATGGCCGCCGAACTGCTCGCCCTGGCCAGGCAGGTGCGCAGGGACGGCGAGATCCGCGAGAGCGAGATCGAGGTCGCGGGGCACCGCTTCGGCCAGGAGTCGACCAGCTTCGCCGTCCGGGTGGCCCCGCTGGGCTCGCACGGCCAGGTGCTGGTGCTCGCCGAGGACCAGACCGAGCGCCGCCGCGTCGAGGCGGTCCGCCGCGACTTCGTGGCCAACGTCTCGCACGAGCTCAAGACCCCGGTCGGGGCGCTGAGCCTGCTGGCCGAGACGATCCAGGACGCCGCCGACGACCCCGAGGCGGTCACCCGCTTCGCCGGCCGCATGCAACTGGAGTCGGCCCGGCTGACCTACCTGGTGCAGGACCTCATCACCCTCTCCAGGATCCAGGGCGCCGAGCCCATCCCCACCCCCGGCCAGGTGCCGATCGACGAGATCGTGCACGAGGCCATCGACCATTCCACGACGAAGGCCGCGGGCAAGGACATCACCCTGGTCTCCGGCGGCACCGAGGGCCTGCGCGTCTGGGGCGACGACGAGCTGCTGGCGACCGCGCTGCGCAACCTGATCGACAACGCCATCGCCTACAGCCCCGAGCACACCCGGGTCGTGGTCAGCACCCGCCCGGCCGGCGAGTCGGTGGAGATCAGCGTCAGCGACCAGGGCATCGGCATCCCCGAAGAGGCCCTGGAACGCATCTTCGAGCGTTTCTTCCGGGTGGACGCCGCCCGGTCACGCGCCACCGGCGGCACCGGCCTCGGCCTGGCCATCGTCAAGCACGTCGCCGCCACGCACGGCGGCGAGGTGACGGTCTGGAGCAAGGAAGGCTCCGGATCGACCTTCACCCTGCGGCTGCCCGCCTTCGGCGGCACCGCGGTGGCCGTACCTACTGCGAAAACCCTCACGGAGGTTCCCTCATGACCCGAGTTCTCGTGGTGGAGGACGAGGAGTCGTTCTCCGACGCGTTGTCCTACATGCTGCGCAAGGAGGGGTTCGAGGTCTCCGTGGCGTCCACCGGCCCCGAGGCGCTGGAGATCTTCGACCGGAGCGGCGCCGACATGGTGCTGCTCGACCTGATGCTGCCCGGCCTGCCCGGCACCGAGGTCTGCCGCTCGCTGCGGCAGCGCTCCAAGGTGCCGGTGATCATGCTGACCGCCAAGGACAGCGAGATCGACAAGGTCGTGGGGCTCGAACTGGGCGCCGACGACTACGTCACCAAGCCGTTCTCCTCGCGCGAGCTGGTCGCCCGCATCCGCGCGGTGCTGCGCCGCCAGGGGGACGCGCTCGACGAGCCGGAGAGCGCCATCCTGGCCGCCGGGCCGGTGCGCATGGACGTCGACCGGCACATCGTCTCGGTCCGCGGCCAGCAGGTGCAGCTCCCGCTCAAGGAGTTCGAGCTGCTGGAGGTGCTGCTGCGCAACGCCGGCCGGGTGCTGACCCGCGGCCAGCTCATCGACCGGGTCTGGGGCGCCGACTACGTGGGCGACACCAAGACCCTCGACGTGCACGTCAAGCGGCTGCGCGCGAAGGTCGAGGCGGACCCGGCCAACCCGCGCTGCATCCTCACCGTGCGCGGGCTGGGCTACAAGTTCGAGCCCGCCGAGTAGGACCCCGAACGTACCTGAGGGGCGGTACGGCTCGCGCGAGCCGTACCGCCCCTCAGGCGTTGTGCGGGGACCGGCGGTCAGGTGGCCTCGCCGGAAGAGGACTCAGTGGCCGCCGGAAGAGGCCTCAGAGGGCGTAGGAGTGGCCGAGGGCGTCGGGGCGGGGGTGGCGCCCGGCGGCATCGGGTAGGCGGTGTACTCGCGGCTACGGGTCACCACGGGCACGGTCAGGTCGACCTCGCCGGCGGTGGCGAAGCGCAGCTTGATGCGGGCGCTCTCGCCGCCTCGCAGCGCCTTGGTCAGACCGGTGATCATCAACTGCGGCGTGGGCTTGCCGGTGTCGACGAGCTTGCCGGCCGGGAGCTGCACCGGGGCGGTCACCTTGATGGTGCCGAGGTCGCTGGCGGCGTCCTGGAGCGTGTCGCCCGCGTAGGAGAGCAGGTTCAGGTAGAGCGGCGCGGAACCGCCCTGGGTGAGCTGCGCGCCGGAGTCGGGGCCGAGGACGAAGGCCTGCGGGATGCTCAGGCCGCGCGAGCCGTACGCGCTGCCGTCGGCCTCGATGAGGGCGGCGCCTTCGACCGGCTGGTACGGCTTGTTGGTGTTGGCATCGAATCCGGCGGAACAGCCGGCCAGAACCGGGGCTGCCAGGAACGCGGCGGCGGCGATAATCCAGCGTCGGCTGGTCACGGACTCTCCTTACCATGGAGCGGAGTTGGCACCGCCAACCTTATCCATGAGATCCCATGGTCATTTACGCGCCCCTGCAGGTCATTAGCTATGCCAGCCTTTGCGATTCATAGAGTTGTAGGCTTGTCAAGCCCTAATATGCGGCTTTGACCTGCAGTTATGGTGATTTCACTGTTCCGGGAGACTCTGGATGCGTGGTACCCTGGAGTACAGCGGAAGGGGTACTTGTCACATGACTTTCCAGGTCGGCGACACAGTCGTCTACCCCCACCATGGGGCTGCTCGGATCGAAGAAATCACGACCCGAACCATCAAGGGTGTGGAAAAGACCTACCTGGTGCTCAAGGTCGACAAGGGCGACCTTACCGTCCAGGTGCCAGCGGAGAACGCAGAACTCGTCGGTGTGCGCGACGTTGTGGGCCAGGAAGGCCTTGAGCGCGTTTTCGACGTCCTGCGCATGCCTCACACCGAGGAACCGACCAACTGGTCGCGTCGTTACAAGGCCAACCTTGAGAAGCTGGCTTCGGGTGACGTCAACAAGGTCGCCGAGGTGGTTCGCGACCTTTGGCGGAGGGACCGTGAGCGCGGTCTTTCTGCGGGCGAGAAGCGCATGCTGGCTAAGGCACGGCAGATACTGGTAAGCGAGCTCGCGCTCGCCGAGAAGACGAACGAGGATAAGGCGGAAGCGCTTCTCGACGAGGTGCTGAACTCCTGAACGCGAACTTTCCACGGGTGGGCGTCGGTGTCGACGTCCACCCGTTCGCATCTGGGCGTCAACTGCACCTCGCCGGCCTGCACTGGCCGGACGAGACCGGCCTCGAAGGCCACTCCGACGCCGACGTCGTCTGCCACGCGATCTGCAACGCGTTGCTGTCCGCGTCCGGTCTCGGCGACCTGGGCGCGGTCTTCGGCACGTCCGACCCGCGCTGGGCGGGCGCTTCAGGCGCGGACCTGGTCGAGGAGGCCGTCCGCCTCGTCGGCGAGGCCGGCTTCCTGATCGGCAACGTGGCGGTCCAGGTGGTCGGTAACCGGCCCAAGCTGGCTCCCCGGCGCCAGGAGGCCGAGAAGGTCCTCTCGGAGCTCGTGGGGGCCCCTGTGAGCCTCAGCGCGGCCACCACCGACGGGCTCGGCTTCACCGGGCGCGGCGAGGGCCTCGGCGCGATCGCGACCGCACTCGTGGTGAACCGAACCGCCGACTAGCGCGTCTTCTTTGCGGGATGCGTGAGGGTGTCCCGGCGGGCGGTGCCGTAAAGCCCGCCGAGTACGGGGACGGCGGTTCGTCACTGGCGCGGTACGAGCCGCCGTCCCTGCTTTTCCCGGAGAGCGGCATGAGCCGCCGTCCCTGCTTTCGCGGATAATCGCAGGTGAGGCCGGGTAGATCTCTCCTCAGAGGGGGGATTCACATGATCGGTTCCATCATCTGGGCCATCGTCTTCGGCATCGTCATCGGTGCGATCGGCCGGCTCATCGTGCCCGGCAAGCAGAACATCTCGATCGGGATGACCTGGCTCGTCGGCATCGTCGCGGCTCTGCTCGGCACGCTCGTGGCCTATTTGCTGGGCCTGTCCGACACGCGTGGCATCAACTGGTGGGAACACATCATCCAGGTGCTGTTCGCCGTGGTGGGAGTGTGGCTCGTGGTGTCACGGGGATCCGGGACGCGAGGCGCACGTCCTACCGCCTGAGCTGCGCGTTCGTAAAGAACGCGCATAAAAGTGTGGCACGGGGTATGTCGCTCGCCGGGAGAGTGAAGGTGTCACTTTCGCGGGGAGGTTTCATGACCATCCAATCCATTCTCGGTGCGATCGTCATCGGTGCCGTGATCGGTGCCATCGGGCGCCTGCTGCTTCCTGGCAAGCAGGCCATCGGGTGGATCCTGACCATCGTCGTCGGCATCGTCGCCGCGCTGATCGGAACGGCTATCGCCCAGGTCATGAACGTCGAGACGACGGCTGGGATCGACTGGATCGAACTGGTCATGCAGGTCGTCCTGGCGGTTGTCGGTGTCGGCCTGGTGGCCGGCCTGCGGCGCGGTCGAAGCAGCAGGCTGTGACACCCATGACCTTGTGACGGAACGCAGAAGGCAGGGCGCCCTTGGCTGGGGTGCCCTGCCTTCGTTGTTGTGTCCTGCCTATTCGGCGTCCTCGTCCTCCGGTGGGAGGGGGGTGCTGCGGCGCCTGCCCGAGGGGGCCTCGCCGTACGGCTGCCGCCGCCCGTGCGGGGGATCGGCGGCCTCGGGGCCGTGCTCGGGGTCGGGGTTGTCCTTGAACACCCGGACCGGCTGGGTGTCGGCGTCGCGCTCGCTCACCGTCTCGGGGCGGGGGTGGACCAGGACGTCGCTGGGCTCGGGCCTGGTCAGGTCGCCCCAGCGGACGGGGCGACGCTCTTCGGGTGGTTCGGCGGGTGGTTCGGCGGGCGTCTTTGCGGGCTCGGCTGTTACGGCGGGTTCCCGGTTTTCGGCGGGTTCGCGCTTTTCGGCTGGCTCCGGGAGTTCGGCGGGCTCGTGCACCGGCTCCCGCGTTTCGGCGGCCTCGCCGATTTCGGTGGCGTCGCGGTCTTCGGAGGGCGCGGGTGTCTCCGGCGTGTCGGCTGGCTCGGAGCGCTCCAACTCGTGGTCCGCCGCCACCTGGGGCCGAGCAGGCTGGTCCCGGAGGTCTGGAACCTCTTCCCGATCCTCCGGAGCCTCCCGAGGTTCGGGAACGGTCGCCGGGACGAAGACCGGCAGCGGCTCGGTCCGAGCCGTCTCCTTGACGATGGGCAGCGGCGGCGTCTCAGGCGCGGGTGTGGGGCCGACAACCGGGGTGGGCTCGTGTTCGGTGACCTCGAGCTCCTCCCCATCCGCCGGAAGCGGAGGCGGCGCCGCGGCGTCCCGCCGGAACGGCACGAGGTCCTGCTCCGCCGTACTCCTGGAGTCGGCCCGCCGCTCCTGCACATGCTTGATCAGCACGAGCCACATCCACAACGCCACCGCCAGCATGACCCAGGGCGCGACCGCGGCGACGATCGCCGCCTGCCGTACGTCCACCTGGAAACCGGTGGCCGACGCGACGTTGACGACGGCGGCGCCCACGATCAGGAGCACCAGCACGAGCGCGGCCTGGAGCCGCGCGAGCAGCCCCCCCGAGGTCAGCAGGAGCACGCTGACCAGGGCGACGACCAGGAGTGCGTCGAAACCGACCGGGTAGAGAAAGGCTAGTTCGGGGCTGACCCGCGCCTGGAGGGCGAGGTCGCGCAGGTCGTGGAAGGACAGCGCGCAGGCGGTCGCGGTGAGCGCGGCGACGCCGAGCCCGGCGAGGGCCACGCCGAGCCGGCGCAGGGTGGAGGGGGGAGTCACGTCCATGGCGTTTCGAGCCTACAGAAGAATGAGACGTGAAACCGATCAAGGGGAGATGAGATGACCGAGCTGCCCGAGGGCGTGCGGAAGCTGTACGACGCGCCGAACTACGCGACGGTGACCAGCCTCAACCCGGACGGCGGACCCCAGTCCACCGTGGTGTGGGTCAGGACGGACGGGAACGACATCCTGTTCTCGACGGTCAAGGGGCGGCGCAAGCACCGCAACTATCTTCGCGACCCCCGGACCACGCTGCTGGTCATCGACCCGGAGAACCCGTACGTCTACGCGGAGGTCCGTGGCACGGTGACCATGGAGGACGACCCCACCGGGGACCTGATCCAGGAGCTCTCGCGGCAGTACACCGGCCAGCCGTGGCAGGAGCCGGAGGGGAACGAGCGGGTAGTCGTTCGTGTACATCCGGACAAGGTGCTTCTGCGGGGCTGATAAACAACGTGAGACAAGCCCGGAGGCGTTAGCCTTGCCTACGTGAGCCTGCGCCTTTACGACACCAGCACCCGCACCGTTCGCGAGTTCGTCCCGCTCCAGGCGGGACATGTGTCGATCTACCTGTGTGGGGCGACCGTGCAGGCTCCTCCGCACATCGGGCACATCCGCTCGGGCGTCAACTTCGACGTGCTCCGCCGTTGGCTGCTGCGGAACGGCTACGACGTGACGTTCTGCCGCAACGTCACCGACATCGACGACAAGATCATCCGCGTGGCCGCCGCGGACCAGGTCCCCTGGTTCGTGGTGGCCGAACGCAACCAGCGCGCCTTCACCTGGGCCTACGACCAGCTCGGCTGCCTGCCGCCCACCGTCGAACCCCGCGCCACCGGCCACGTGCCCGAGATGATCACGCTCATGGAGCGGCTCATCGAGCGCGGCCACGCCTACGCCTCCGGCGGCGACGTCTACTTCAGCGTCAGCTCCTGGTCCTCGGAGTACGGCAAGCTCTCCAACCAGAAGCTGGAGAACATGCGCGCCGCGGGCGACACCGACGACGAGTCGTGCAAGCGCGACCCGCGCGACTTCGCGCTCTGGAAGGGCGAGAAGCCCGGCGAGCCCACCTGGCCGACCCCTTGGGGCCCCGGCCGGCCCGGCTGGCACCTGGAGTGCTCGGCCATGGTGACCAAGTACCTCGGCCCCACCTTCGACATCCACGGCGGCGGCCTCGACCTCGTCTTCCCGCACCACGAGAACGAGCTGGCCCAGTCCCAGGCGGCCGGCGACGCCTTCGCCCGCTACTGGATGCACAACGGCATGCTCAAGATCGGCTCGGAGAAGATGAGCAAGTCGCTCGGCAACTCCCTGCTCATCCCCGACCTGCTGCAGAAGGTCCGCCCGGTCGAGCTGCGCTACTACCTGGCCACGCCGCACTACCGCTCCTCGATCGACTTCTCCGAGGACTCGCTGCTGGAGGCGGCCGCCGCCTACCAGCGCATCGAGGGTTTCGTCACCCGCGCCGCCGAGGTCATCCACGACGTCGACGCCGACGCCCCGCTGCCCCAGGCCTTCAGCGACGCGCTCGACGACGACCTGAGCACCCCGCAGGCCGTCGCCGTCATCCACGAGGTCGTCCGTGAGGGCAACGTCGCGCTGGGCCGGGGCGGCAAGGAGGCCGTCGCGCGGCTGCTGGCCGAGACCCAGAACATGCTCGACGTCCTGGGCCTCGACCCCCGCTCCCCGCAGTGGCGTACGGCTGGCACCGACCTCACGCCCGTGGTGGACGCCCTGGTCAAGGTCGCCCTTGAGCAGCGCGCCGCTGCCCGGGCCCGCAAGGACTACGCCGCCGCGGACGCCATCCGCGACTCCCTCACCGCGGCGGGCATCACCGTCGAGGACACCCCGCACGGCGCCCGCTGGGAACTCTCCCGCTGACGTCGCGCTCCCTTGATGTACGGCGAGACGGCCCCGCGTAGGGCAGCGGCCACCCCTCGCCGTCGTCCCGGTATGGGGCGAGTCGGATCTGAGGCGCTAGTACCCTGGATGCATGAGGAAACGGGGACCGCTCAAGGGCAGCGGCGGAAAAGTACGTCGCGGCCTGGCCGGCAAGGGCGCGACCCCGCCCGCCGAGGCGCGTCACTGGTACAAGGACAAGGCCAGGGCCGAACGCCTGGCCCGCGAGGAGCGCACCGGCGGCGCCTCACCCTCGCCGCGCCCGGCCCCCCGCCAGCGCCGCTCCGAGGACTCCCCGGAGTACATCGGCGGCCGTAACCCCGTCCTGGAAGCCCTCCAGGCCGGCGTCCCGGCCTCCGCCCTCTACGTCGCCACGCGTATGGAAGCCGACGACCGCGTCCGCTCCTCCCTGCGCGTCGCCGCCGAGACCGGCCTGGCCGTGCTCGAAGTCAGCCGCGACAAGCTCGACCGCCTCACCGAGGGGGCCGTGCACCAGGGCATCGCCCTGCAGATCCCGGCCTACGACTACGCGCACCCCAGCGAGCTCATCGAGATCGCCCAGGACGCCGCCGAGGTCCCGCTCATCGTCGCCCTCGACGGCGTCACCGACCCGCGTAACCTCGGCGCCATCGCCCGTTCCGCCACCGCCTTCGGCGCCCACGGCCTGCTCGTCCCCTCCCGTCGTGCCGCCGGCGTCACCGGCGGCGCCTGGAAGACCTCGGCCGGCACCCTCGCCACCATGCGCGTCGCCCGAGCCTCCAACCTCACCGCCGCCCTCCGTGAGTACCGTGACGCCGGCCTCTTCGTCGTCGGCCTCGACGGCGGCGCCGACGCCACCGACCTCGCCGACGTCACCCTCCTCGAGGAGCCGTTGGTCGTCATCGTCGGCTCCGAGGGCAAGGGCCTGTCCCGCCTCGTCCGCGAACAGTGCGACGCCCTGGCCCGTATCCCCATGCAGGCCGCCGCCGAGTCCCTCAACGCCGGCGTCGCAGCGGGCATCGCGTTGTACGAGGTCGCTCGTCAGCGACGACGCTGAGCGTCTAGACTGGGTGGCTGTGCCGACTTAGCTCAATCGGTAGAGCATCTGTCTTGTAAACAGAAGGTCAGGGGTTCGATTCCCCTAGTCGGCTCTGCTGCTCAAAGGCCCTTCCTGGAGATCCGGGAGGGCCTTTGTGATCTCCGTACAGCAACACCCGCTCCAATGCCCGGGCCGGAGGGATGGACCAGGCGCGTGAACGAGGTCTCGCTTTGTGGATGTAGGCCCCAGCAGGAGCCGGCCAAGGGCTCGGGAACGGAGCGGAAGAGCGGCAGGCCTGCATGGCCGGCAGCTCGATGTGCGAGCGCATATGGAGTCCTTGGACTCGGCTCACAGTCCGATGCGGAGCCTAAGCGCCTCGGTTGACGGCGTCTCGGGCTGATCATGGGCGGATGACGATAGTGCTGATGGTGCCGTTGCCCCAAACCGTGGTGGTCAACATCATGCGCCCGTCCAGGGACGCCATCGTGAACTCGGGCACGAAGCGTTCTGTGAACAGTCCCGCCATGTAGCTGCGCAGCAGATCCACTTCACTTCCGACGAGATCCCACGCATCGAGCAGACGCACTCGAATCCAGGCGATGTCATCGTCTCCGGTGCCAGTTTCCCAGTATTGCGCGTAGCAGACTGAGAGTAAGAACTCGCGGTCTTCATTGAAGAGGCCGTACTCGGTTGCCATCCGGAACCAGCCTGCGTTGACCTTGTCAGGCATGTTTGCATGGTCGACGTCGACTATCTCGTCTGGACGGGAATCGAACCGTCCATGCTCGGGTTCTGCACTCGCCACTGAGTATCCCGGTGGCAGGCGAGGCAAGCGGACGCTCTCTTGGTTCACACGCTTGACGAACAGCAGGCCGACTGGTGCGAGAAGATCGGCCACATCGGTATCGGTGAGCGTCACAGCCATACGGTAGCTCCCGTGGTTGGATCTTGTGAACTACGCATCTGGGGAGGATGACGACGCTTCCTGCGACGGCTGTAGGGGGCGTGCGAGCGAGGCCGTAGCCAGCGGGGTTGCACTTGCGCAAGCGGTCGATGCCATGGGGCAGGAGGAGAAGGTTCACGAAACCAGCCATGGAGTGGGTAGGACGGTTCCTTGCGGTCTCTGTCCGAGCGTGAGCCGTGACCGGAAGCGGGGCCAGGCTTCCGCGTCCATTCCTACCTATTCGTCGCTGGCCCGGTGGCCTGTCCCGGAGAGGACGTGAGCGAAGTGCGGCACTTCCGGCGGGAGTGGGACGAGTGCCGCGACGATGAGAATGCGAGCTGGGGCACGTCCACGTAATATCTAGCGCTCGACGACGAGGGGGACGCATGCGTCCAAGCTGAGGCCTACGCCGACGGCACAGTGACCGCCTACGACATCGAGCACGTGGAGAACTCCTATGGCGGCCTGACGTACGCTCAGCTTGATCTCGAGGAGTTCGCTGCGTACTACGAGGGTGCGAGACGGCCGGAGCACCTGGACCCAGCGAAGGGCGGGAACGCAGGTCGACATCACCCTGTATCACCGGTTCAGGTGATCTATGAGCTGATGAACGGGGACGCTACCTTGCTGTGGGTGACGTTCGTGAACATCACCCACAGCAGGGGCAACGAACCGTATCCGTGTCCGTGCTGTGGGTTGCTCACTCTCGACGAGCAGGGCATGCACGAGATCTGCCCTGTGTGCTTCTGGGAGGATGACGGGCAGGGCGACCATGACGCTGACGAGATTCGTGGTGGTCCCAACCGCGGGTTGAGTCTTACCCGGGGGCGACGAAACCTCGCTGCGTTCGGTGCGAGCCACAAGCGGGATGTCGGCAAGACCCGCGATCCGCTCCCGCACGAGTACGCGATAAAATGATCTTGCTAACAATAGGCCTGAACGGCCGGTTAACCATGGACCGCGAGATCCCGTAGAGCCTGATTGGCCAGGACCGGAGAGCAGCGGTGGACGGTCCTGGAAGGCTCCATTCGGCTGGTGGATGGGAGGTCAGGGATTCGATTCCGCTAGTCGACTCCATGCCAGCGCCCTATGTGGAGACCATTCGGGTGAGGCCTGACGCTTCTCTAGGCAATGATCTTCCTCTGCGGGCTCTGTTATTCCTCGGCCGCTTCTGCGGGCGAGTCTCTCCTCCTGGGGTGGTGAGGTGAAGCCCCGCACTTCTCCTCCGGAGGGCAGGCGGGGCTACTGACTTGCCCCGAGGCTTGCGTTTCGGCAGCATGATCGTCCTAGCAACGGAGGGTGAGATGGCCACATCCCGCAAGCTGGTCATCTTCGGACTCACGCTGGCGCTTCTGGTCTATGGGGTGCTGTCGGTCGTTTACGGGGTGACGCTCGCACCATCAGGACGAAGTGAAACGAGTGAACCCGAACCTTTTTCCTGAGTTACGAGCTGTCGGCGAGGTCGTCTCTGAGTCCAGCACGGAGGGCCACCTCAAAGACAATTTCTACATCGAGTTCGTGACCATCGTGACGCACATCGACGGGGCAGGCGTCGATGTCGCCGAGGAGGCTGCGGACCGCCTAGGCCCAAGTGGGTGGTGCGTCTGGGACGCTCTCGATCAGGGGATCAAGTTGCAGTCGCCCAAGTGGCCTGGCGCCTTTGTCACGGTGGAGCAGCTCGGAGTGTCCCAGAACACAGATCAAGACCTGCGGGAGGCTGCGGCGACGTCGGGTCTGCCAGTAGGCGAGCTTGTGTCAATCACGATCCAGTGATGATGACCCTGCGCCGGATGCGGTGAGGGCGTGAACCGCAAGCCAATCCGTGTTCTGGGCGCCATTCTGGAGCGGATTCGGAACGAGCAGGTCTGTTACCTCGCTGCCAGCCCGCGACGGTGCGGCCCCTCGAGTCGACGCTGGAAGTGCTCTTCCCCAATGAGAGACGGGCGGCTGCTAACGGGCGCGAGGCCCGGCGTAGGAGCGCTGGGTTGACCCGACGAAGGCCAGGGCCGCTCCGCAAGAGGGACGGGCGTTTTCGTCTGGCAGTCGGTCACGTGAGAGGACCAGGCGGTGACCTATTCGGAGGGTCCTCCCAGCCGCCAGTCCTCTTGGGAGCGACAGGGATGGCGCTCAGCCCGTCTTGCCCGAGGGGCCGTGGCATAGATCAAAAATCGCCACTGAAGCGACGCCCCGGACCGGCTCGATCGAGTGGCTCCGCAGCGGGACTTCGACGCAGCCAGCCGGCGGGCCAGCAGATGAATGAGCGCGAGACGCGCTTCGTTGTGCCAGCCCGCGCTTGAGCGGATGGTTCCTGCTCTGGGCCTTCGTCCGTCGGGTTCAGGGGATGGGGCGCACGAGGGTCCGCAGGGTGTCGTGGAGTTCGGTTGGGCAGGGGATGTGGCGGTTGCCGGTGGGGTGGAGGAGGCCGGCCTGTTCGGCGGTGTACAGGGCGGTGAGTTCGGCGGCGAGGGCGGGTGGGAGGCCGCTGTCGATCAGGAGGGTGGTCCAGTCGGACTCCGGGATGGGGAGGACTTCGAGGGGTTTGCCGAGGAGGGCGGAGAGTTCCTTGGCGACCTGGCGTTCGGTGTAGTGAGGGGGTCCAGGGCGAGGATGTCGTCGGCGGGAGAAGGAGTGGTGAGGGCGGCGGCGACGATACGGCCGATGTCGCGGGTGGCGACCATGGGGATGGGGTGGTCGGCGGAGTCGGCGAAGACGGGGTAGATGCCGAGGTCGCGGGCGGTGTCGAGGAGAGTCTCGACCTTTTCCTGGAAGTGGGGGGCGCGGATGGCGGTCAGGGTGACGCCGGTGCGCCGGAGCTGGGTTTCCAGGTGGTGGAGCCAGCGGATGGGGCCGGTGCCGTCGGGGAGTTCGGCGCCGATGGAGGAGAGCATGACGACGTACGGCACGCCGCTGTCAGCAACGGCGCCGGCGATGGAGTCGGCGAGGTGGCGGTGGCCGGCGTCGGGGTCGGGGAAGGACGGGTCGGTGGGCAGCATGACGAAGGCGGCACGGCAGCCGCGGAAGGCGGCGGTGAGGGCGGTCCGGTCGGCGAAGTCGGCGAAGGCGATCTGGGCGCCGGCCTGAGTCCAGGCTTCGGCCTTGGCGGCGGTGCGGATGATGGCGCGGACGGGTTCGCCGTGGGCGAGGAGTTCGCGGGCGGCTGCGCCGCCGACGTGGCCGGTCACTCCGGTGATGGCGTACATGGGGTGCCTCCGGTATGAGGGGTCTGGGTGATGTGGACCCAGAACTTCCCCTGGTATGAGGGTCTGGGTGGTGCGCACCGAGGACTCCGTCCGGTATGAGGGGTCTGGGTGGTGCGGACCGAGGACTCTGTCCGGTATGAGGGGTCTGGGTGGTGCGCGCCCAGGACTCCGTCCGGTATGAGGGGCGGAGTGGTGTGCCCCTGCGTTCCCTCCGGTGCGAGGGGTCTGGATGCACCACCCAGCACTCCCTCTGGTGCAAGGGCCTGGGTGTACACCACCCAGCACTCCCTCTGGTGCAAGGGCCTGGGTGTACACCACCCAGCACTCCCTCTGGTGCAAGGGCCTGGGTGTACACCACCCCGAACTCCCTCAGGTCCAAGGGGTCTGGGTGGTCTGTATCCCAGTGAACGCGGCCCGGCGTAGACGATCCATATTTCGTCCGCTCGATTGCATGTCTGTGCGTCTACACTGGCGGCGTGGACCCGCTGGCTGACCTGCTCGATGGTGTCCGTGCGCGCAGCGCGGCGTTCTGCCAGGCCGTACTGGAACCGCCGTGGTCGTTGCGGATCGCCGACGAGGCGGCGCTGGCGCTGGCGACGGTGTTGCGCGGGCACGCCTGGGTGGTGCCGGATAAAGGGGAGCCGGTGCTGATGAGGGTCGGGGACGTGACCATCGTCAAGGGGCCCGCGCCGTACACGATCTCCGACGATCCGGCGACGCCTCCGGACGTCGTGGTGAAGCCGGGCAACCGGCTGATCAGCATGGACGGCGTGGATGTGACCGAGCAGCTACGGCTGGGGCCGAGGACGAGCGGGTACAGCCCGGACGGGTCCGCGGTGGTGGCCAGCGGGACCTACCAGGTCACCGGGGAGGTGAGCGCGCGGCTGCTCAACGCGCTGCCGGAGGTCGTGCTGGTACCCCGGTCGAGCGTGCAGTCGCCGATCATGGAGCTGTTGGCGCAGGAGGTCAACGGGGAAGGGCCGGGGCAGCAGGTGGTGCTCAACCGGCTGCTGGACCTGGCGTTGATCGCGACGCTGCGGGCGTGGTTCGCCCGGCCTGAGGCGCGGGCGCCGGGCTGGTACCAGGCGCAGAGCGATCCGCTGATCGGGCCGGCGCTGCGGCTCATCCACGGTGACCCGGCGCATCCCTGGACGGTGGGGCTGCTGGCGGACAAGGTGGGGGCTTCACGGGCGGCGTTCGCAAGGCGGTTCGCCACGCTGGTGGGGGAGCCGCCGATGGCCTATCTGACCGGGTGGCGGATGGCGCTGGCGGCGGATCTGCTGCGGTCGTCGAGTGTCACCATCGATGAGGTGGCGCGGCAGGTGGGGTACGCCAATCCTTTCGCGTTGAGCGTGGCTTTCAAGCGGGTGCGGGGCATGTCGCCGAGCCGGCATCGCTCCGGCGGGTGACTCCTGGGGAGTACCGGAGGGGCCGCACCGAGCGTGCGGCCCACGCGGCCGGTAACCCCGAGAAGGCCGAGAAGGCCGATCACCCCGAGAAGGCCAGAAACGGGCCCGAAGGTCAGTGGTTGTCGTCGATGACGGTGCCGTTCTGGGCGGTGGCGTCCTTGGTGAGGGCCATGGTGAGCGGCGCCTCGGGGAAGGTCGGGATGGCCGCCAGCGCGGCGCCCATCTGCGCCCCGCTGGCCCAGTACCAGGTGTCGCTGTAGGTGCCGTCCTCCAGCTTGATCAGGAGGGTGCGGGTGAGGCCGGGGTGGCTGTCGCGGATGGTGCCGATGAGGGAGGCCCGGCGGGCGAGGAACTCCTCGAGGTCGGCCGGGGCGACGGAGTAGGTGTGGGTGCGGACGACGGACATGGAAGGCTCCTCCGTTACCAGGTGCCGGCGATCTGCCGGATCGGGGCGTTGAGACGGTTGAACAGGTTGGTGGTCGCGATCATCAGCAGGATCGCGGCGAGCTGCTGCTCGTCGAAGTGGTCGGCGGCGGCGTCCCAGACCTCGTCGGAGACGTCGGCGGGTCGCTCGGTGACGGCTTCGGCGAGGGCGAGGGCGGCGCGCTCGGCGTCGGTGTAGTACGGGGCGTCGCGCCAGGCGGCCACCAGGCCCATGCGCTCGGTGCTGACGCTGAGCTTGCCGAGCTTCTTCACTCCGGCGTCGACGCAGAAGCTGCAGCCGTTGATCTGGCTGACCCGCAGGTGGACCAGGTCCAGGAGTTCCTCGGAGACGCCCTGGCCCTGGGCGGACTTGGCCAGGCCCATGATGGGCTGCTGCGCCGCGGAGATGACGGTGGCGGGGTTCTTCATCCGTGCTTGCATCGTTTTCGCGCTCCCTGGTCGAGGTGCTGACAAGAACGAGGATGTGTGGGTGGATTGATAGATTCGCGATGCGTTGACGATGGGAGGCGAATCGTGAAGATGCAGTTCGCGCTGCTGGGGCCGGTGCAGGTGCTCGCCGACGGCGAGCCGGTCCAGGGCATGGCGCCGCGGCATCGCGCGGTGCTGGCCTACCTGCTGCTCAACGCGGGCCGGGTGATCAGCATGGAGAAGCTGATCGACGCGATGTGGGGCTACGACCAGCCGGACACCGCCCGCTCGCAGATCCACGCGGCGATGACCGCGCTGCGCAAGAAGGGCGTCGATCTCATCGAGACCCGCGCGGGCGGCTATGTCGCGCAGCCGCAGCCGGGCCAGCTCGACGTGCAGGTGTTCAACGACCTGGTCGGGAAGGGCGAGTTCCGGCAGGCGCTGGAGTTGTGGCGGGGCGACGCGCTGGCCGACGTGAGCGCCGCGTACGCGCCGGGCTCGCGGGCGTTGCTGGACGACCGGCGGCTGACCGCGCTGGAGCGGCTGATGGAGGCCGAGCTGGCCGCCGGCCGCCACCTCGACGTGCTGGACGAGCTGGCCGCCCAGGTCGTGGCCAACCCGCTGCGCGAGCGGCTGGTCGGGCACCTGGTGCTGGCCCTGCACCGCTCCGGACGGCAGGCCGACGCGCTGGCCGCGGCCCGGAGCTACCGTACGGCTCTCGCCGACGAGCAGGGCCTCGACCCCGGCCACGCCTTCACCGAGCTGGAGCGCGCCGTCCTGGCCGACGACCCGAGCCTGCGGCCCGAGCAGCCGGCCGCGACACCCGCGCCGGCCGGGAAGCCGCAGCCCAGGAAGAGCTTCCTGCCCTACGACATCCCCGACTTCGCCGGCCGTACCGGAGAACTGGACAAGCTGGTCGAGCAGAGCCGGCACCCGATCGTGACCATCGACGGCATGGCCGGCATCGGCAAGACGACGCTCGCGGTGCGGGCGGCGCACCGGCTGGCCGACCGCTACCCCGACGGCCAGCTCTTCCTCGACCTGCAGGCGGGTCGCGACCTGTTGCCGGCCGCGGCGGCGCTGGAGGCGCTGCTGCGCCAGCTCGGGCTGACCGACATCCCGGCGACCGAGGCCGAGCGCAGCGCGTTGTGGCGGGCGGAGCTGGCGCAGCGCCGCATCGTCGCGGTGCTGGACAACGCGCAGGACGCCGAGCACGTACGCCCGCTGCTGCCCGGCGTCTCCGAGAGCCTGCTGCTGATCACCAGCCGGCGACGGCTGGTCGGTCTCGACGGCGCGCACGCGTTGTCGGTCGAGGTGCTGCCGGAGAAGGACGCGCTCGCCCTCTTCGCCGGGGTCGTGGGCGAGCGGGCCGCGGCCGAGCCGGAGGCGGTCACCGAGGTGCTGGAGCTGTGCGGCTACCTGCCGCTGGCGTTGCGCATCTCCGCCGCCCGGCTGCAGCACCGGCCCCGGTGGACGGTGTCCTACCTGGCCGGCCGGCTGGCCGACGAGCGGCGGCGGCTGGCCGAGCTGTCCACCTCCGAGCGCAGCGTCGCGGCCGCCTTCACCGTCTCGTACGAGCAGCTCGGCGAGGACGAGCAGCGCATGTTCCGGCTGCTGGGCCTGGCGCCCGGCCGCGACATCGAGCCGCACGCCGCCGCCGCGCTGGCCGGTGTCTCCGTCTTCGAGGCCGAGGACCTGCTGGAGAACCTCCTCGACGCGCACATGCTCCTGCAGCGCGAGCCGGGCCGCTACACCCTGCACGACCTGCTGCGCGAGCACGCCCGCTCGCTGGCCGCCGACGACGACGCGCTGATGCGCCTGCTCGTGCACTACCTGCACCGCTCGCGCTCGGCGGTCAAGCAGCTCTTCCCGCACAGCGTGCCCGACCGGCCGCACATGCCGCCGGTGCTCACCCCGGTGGAGCCCCTGACCGGTACGGCGGAGGCCATCGGCTGGCTCGACGCCGAACGCGCCAACATCATCGCTACCGTGGTGCACGGCCCCAACGTCTGCATCAGCCACCTGGCCTTCGCGATGCGCCCCTACCTCGACCGGCAGGGCCACCACGACGACGCCCTGACCCTGCACTCCATCGCCTTGCAGCGCAGCCTCGCCCTCGGCGAGCGCGCCATGCCGCCCGGCCGGGCCCTCGCCGACCTGGCCTGGACCTACTGGCGGCGCGGCGACTACGAGCAGGCGGAGTCCTTCGCCCAGCGGGTGCTCGACACCTGCGAGGACAACGACGAGCGCTCGCTGGCTCTCAACGCGCTGGGCAACGTGGCGTGGCGTCGCCGGGAGAGCGCCAAGGCCGAGCAGTACCTCAAGCAGTCGCTCGACCTGACCCGCATCGCCGGGGACTGGTCGCGGGAGGGCTTCGTTCTGGCCGACCTCGGCCGTCTGCTCGACCAGATGGGGCGGCCGGACGAGGCTCGCCGTCACCTTGACCTGGCGCTGGCCCTGCACCGCAAGGAGGGCGACCAGCTCGGGGAGGCTCGGGTCCTCAACTACCTCGGCTCGGCGTTGCGCAAGCAGGGGCAGACCGAGCAGGCCATGGCCCGGCACCGGCAGGCCGGTGAGCTTTATCGGGCCATGGGCAACAGCAGTGACGAGGCCGCGGCCTGCAACGGGCTCGGCGAGGCGGAGCTGGCGCTCGGCGATCCCCAGCGGGCTATCGCTGAGCACACGGCCGCGCTGGGGCTGGCCGTACGCAACCGGCCCGAGCAGGCTCGTGCGCACGACGGGCTGGCTCGTGCTCACCGGCGTCTTGGGCAGGACGAGCTCGCCCGTGAGCACGGGGCGCAGGCCCTGCGGCTGTACGAGGAGCTGGGTGTTCCGGAGGCCGACGAGGTTCGCGCCTTCCTGGCCGGTCCGGCTGGACAGGAAGCCTGACCCGCTTCTCATGGCCGAGCTCCCGCAGGATCCGGCGCCGCGGTTCGGCATCCTCGGCCCCACCCGGGCGTGGGGGCCGGACGGCGCCGCGGTGCCGGTCGGGGGGCCGGCGGCGCGGGCTCTGCTCGCGTTGCTGTTGTCCCGGTTCGGTCGTCCAGTGCCACCTGAGGTCCTGATCGACGAGCTGTACGGCGAAGCCGCCCCGCCGGGGGCGGCCCACGCGCTGCAGTCGCAGGTCTCCCGGCTGCGTAAGGCATTGCCTGGAACGACCATCGAGACGGTTCCCGGCGGTTACCGCCTGGCCGTCTCCGCCGACGAGGTGGACGCGGGGCGGTTCGAGGGGCTGGCCGAGCAGGGCGCTCGGGCTCTGCGTGCGGGTGAGCATCGGGCCGCTGCTGCGCTTCTGCGCCAAGCTCTTGCGCTCTGGCGTGGGCCGGCTCTGGCCGATGCGCCGGACAGCGCGGTGGCGTCCCCTCTGGCCACCCGGCTGACCGAGCTCCGGCTGGCCGCGCTGGAGGACCGCATCGAGGCCGACCTGCGGGCGGGTGAGCACCCGGTCGCCGAGCTTCGCGAGCTGGTTGCCGGTCACCCGCTGCGTGAGCGGCTGCATGCCCTGCTGATCCGGGCGCTGGCCGCCGAGGGGCGGCCGGCTGCGGCGTTGGAGGCTTACGAGCAGGTCAGGCGGCTGCTCGTGGCGGAGCTTGGCACGGATCCCGGTCCGGAGTTGGCTGAGCTGCATCTGGCGTTGCTGCGGGCGGAGCGTCCGCGTCCCAGCGGGCCGCCCGCGCAGTTGACCAGCTTCGTCGGCCGCGACGCCGACCTCGACGCCGTCGCGCGACTGCTGAGCCAGGCCAGACTGGTCACCCTCCTCGGCCCGGGTGGCGCCGGCAAAACCCGCCTGGCCGTCGAGGCCGTCACCAGAGCCGCGGCCGAGGTCTGTTTCGTCGAGCTCGCGCCGCTGCGGGAGCCGGACGAGTTGCCCATGGCCCTGTTCACCGCCCTCGGCCTGCGGGAGCGGGGGCTGGGTGGGGTGACCGAGGCGCCGGTGGACCGGCTGGTGCACGCGCTGGCCGAACGCCCGGACACCCTCCTCGCGCTGGACAACTGCGAGCATCTGGTCGGTGCGGTGGCCGAGTTGGTGGCCCGGTTGCTGGCCGGTTGTCCGGAGTTGCGGATCCTGGCGACCAGCCGCGAGCCGCTCGGCCTCACCGGCGAGCACCTGTGGCCGGTTGGCGCGCTCGCGCCGGAGGCGGCGGTCCGGCTCTTCCACGACCGGGCCAGTGCGGTGCGCCCGGGCTTCACGGCCGATCCGGAGGAGGTCGGACGGTTGTGCGCGGCCCTCGACCGGCTGCCGCTGGCGATCGAGTTGGCCGCCGCCCGCGCCCGCACCCACGAGCTCCCCCACCTGGCCGCCCGGCTGTCGGACCGCTTCGGCCTGCTGTCGCGCGGCAGCCGTACGGCGGAGCCCCGCCACCAGACGTTGCGCGCGGTGGTCGCCTGGAGCTGGGACCTGCTGGACGAGCAGGAGCGAGCGACCGCCCGCCGGCTGACCGTCTTCGCCGGCGGCGCGACGGCGGAGGCGGCGCAAGCGGTGTGCGGAGGCTCGGACGAGGTGCTCGACTCGCTGGCCGACAAGTCGTTCGTCGAGGTGACCGGGGGCCGTTACCGCATGCTGGAGACGATCCGCGCCTTCTGCGCCGAGCGCCTGGCCGAGGCGGGCGAGACCGAGGCGGCCAGGCGGGCGCACGCGGAGCATTTCCTGGCCGAGGCCCGGCAGAGCGACCCGCCCTTACGCGGCCCCGAGCAACTGCGGGTGCTCGCCAGGCTGGCCGCCGAGCACGACAACCTGCTGGCCGCGCTGCACCGGCTGACCGAGGCCGGCCGTACGGAACAGGCGGTGCGGTTGCTGGGAGCGCTGGCGCCGTACCTGTGGATGCGCGGGATGCGCGCGGCGGTGGCCGGCCCGGCGACGGTCCTGCTGGACCGGCTCGGCGCGGACCCGGACCCCGGCCTGGGCGACGACTACGTGCTGGTCGCGCTCACCGCCGCCGCCAGCGCCGAGGGCCGGGCGGCCTGGCTGCGGCACCGGCCGGCCGCCGAGCGGCTGGTCCGGCGGCGTGACCCGGCCGCGCGCCGGGCGCTGGTCAGCCTCGCCTGGCCGATGATCAACTCGGGCGAGGGCGACCCGGCCGTCGTGCTCGCCGTCCTGGACCAGGCACATGACGGCGGCGACGCCTGGGAGCAGGGCATCTTCCACTTCGTCCGCGGCTACCCGGCGATGGCCGAGCGCGACTGGGACGCCGCCGAGCGCGAGTTCCGCCGCTCGCTCGCGGTCCTGCGCGAGGTGGGCGACCGTTGGGGCTGCACACTGGCCCTGGACGCCCTCGCCGGGCTGGCCGCGCTCCGCCGGGACTGGGACCGGGCCGTCGAGCTCACCGACGAGGCCATCACGCTCGCCGAGGAGCTCGGCGCGGACGAGGACCTGGCCGACCTGCTGTGCAGCCGGGGCGACTACCTGGCGCGCGGCGGCCGGCCCGGGGCGCGCCGCGACTACCTGCGCGCCGCCGAGACGGCCCGGCGGGCGGGCAGCCCGACGCTCGACGCCGCCGCGTTGCGCGGGCTGGCCGACCTGGCCCGCGAGGCCGGCCGGCTCGGCGAGGCCGACGAGCTCTACACGAGAGCGCTGGAGCGGTTCGACCCGCACTGGATCAGGAACGTGAGCAACCGGGTGAGCGCGCTGATCGGCAAGGGGTTGGTCACCGCCGCGCGGGGCGACCTCGCCGGGGCGCGTGCCGTACTGGTGCAGGCGGTGGAGGCCGCGACCGCGGCCGGCACGCTGCCGGAGAGCGCGCGGGCCGCGGAGGCCCTGGCCGGGCTCGCCCTGACCGGCGGCGACCCCGCCCTGGCCGCCCGGCTGCTCGGCGGGGCCACGACCCTGCGCGGCCTGGACACCGAGCCCGCGCCCGAGGTGGCCGCGACCGCCGCCGCCGCGCAGGCCGCCCTCGGCCCCGCCCGGTACGGCGAAGCCCGGGCCGAGGGCCTGCGCCTGACCCCGGCCGAGGCCCTCCGCCTGCTCGGCGCCGACCCGCGGGTCATCGACCGCCGCCGGGCCGGTGAGGTCGTGGTGAGGGAGCGGTGAGCGCCCCTCGGCATACTCGCCCCCATGACGACCACCAAGCACGTCCTGATCTCGGGCGGCGGCATCGCCGGCCCGGCCCTGGCCTACTGGCTGCACCGGCACGGCTTCGCCGCCACCGTCGTGGAGAAGGCCCCGGCGCCGCGTGACGGCGGCCACGCCGTGGACTTCCGCGGCGAGGTCCACCTGTCCCTGCTGCGGAGCATGGGCCTGCTGGAGGGGATCGAGCGGCTGCGCACCGGCATGGGCCCGATGACCTACGTCGACGCCCGCGGCAAGCGCCTGGTCGACTCGCCCGCCGACCTGTTCTCCGGCGACGTGGAGATCCTGCGCGGCGACCTGGCCGGGCTGCTGCACGAGCGCACCAAGCCCTTCACCGAGTACGTCTTCGGCGACTCGATCACCTCGCTCACCGAGGACGCGACCGGCGTGCACGTCACCTTCGAGCGTGGTGCGCCCCGGCGCTTCGACCTGGTCGTGGGCGCGGACGGCATCCACTCCGGCGTCCGCCGCCTGGTCTTCGGCGAGGAGGCCCGCTTCATCAAGCACCTCGGCCTGCACTACGCGATCTTCACCGTCCCCAACTACCTCGGCCTCGACCACGCCGGCCGGATCTACACCACGCCCGGCAAGCTGGTGTCGTACTACACCGCCCGGCGGAACACCGAGGCCAGGGCGGTCTTCTACTTCGCCGCCGGCGAGCTGCCGCACGCCCGCCGCGACACCGCCGCCCAGCGGGCGGTCCTGCGCGAGCACTTCGCCGGCGTCGGCTGGGAGAGCGACGAGCTGCTGCGCCGCATGGACCAGGCGCCCGAGCTGTTCTTCGACCAGATCGCCCAGGTCAAGCTGGACTCCTGGGCGCGTGGCCGGGTCGTGCTGCTGGGCGACGCCGCCTGCTGCGCCTCGCCGCTGTCGGGGATGGGCACCGGCCTGGCCATGATCGGCGCCTACGTCCTGGCCGGGGAGCTCGCCGAGGCCGGCGGCGACCACCGCACTGCCTTCGCCCGCTACGAGGCCGAGCTGCGCGAGTACGCCGAGGGCTGCCAGAAGTCCGCCGACGGGGTCAGCGGCTTCCTGGTGCCGAAGAGCCGCCGGATGGCGTGGCTGCTGCGCCAGCAGCAGCGCCTGCTGCCGTACCTGCCGGGCAAGAAGCTGATCGCCAAGAGCGTGCGCAAGACCGCCGAGGCCATCACCCTGAAGCCCTACGCCGGAAAACCCGTTGCCCCGGCCGGCCCGCGTCTGGTCGACTGACCGGAGCCGTCCCCTGGAAGGAGCACCGAGATGAGGCAGACGTTCATGTCCCCGCTTATCCCGGTTCGCACCCATCCAGAGGGCATGACGCTTGCAAAGACACCTCAACCTGGGCATTCTGGCCCACGTCGACGCCGGTAAGACCAGCCTGACCGAACGGCTCCTGCTCGACGCGGGAGTCATCGACCGGCTCGGCAGCGTCGACGACGGCGACACCCAGACCGACTCCCTGGCGCTCGAACGGCAACGCGGCATCACCATCAAGTCCGCGGTCGTCTCCTTCGCCGTCGGCGACCTCACCGTCAACCTGATCGACACCCCCGGCCACCCCGACTTCATCGCCGAGGTCGAACGCGTGCTCAGCGTGCTCGACGGCGCGGTGCTGGTCGTCTCCGCGGTGGAGGGGGTGCAGGCGCAGACCCGCATCCTGATGCGCGCCCTGCGGCGGCTGCGCATCCCGACCCTGCTGTTCGCCAACAAGATCGACCGCTCCGGCGCGCGCTCCGGCGGCCTGCTCGACGAGATCGCCGCCAAGCTCACCCCGGCCGTGGTGGCCGCCGGAACCGTGCGCGAGCCCGGCGCCCGCACCGCGAGCTTCCACCCGTACGGCACGCCGTCCGGCGATCCGGCGCGCCTGGCGGAACGGCTGGCTGAGGCGGACGACGCCTTCCTGGCCGCCTACCTCGCCGACGAGCGGGCCGCGCTCGCACCGGACCGGCTGCGCGCCGAGTTCGCCCGGCAGGTCGGCCGGGCCCGGCTGCATCCGCTGTACTTCGGCTCCGCGATCACCGGGGCCGGGGTGGCGGAGCTGACCCGGGCCGTGCGCGAGCTGCTCCCGGCGGGTGGCGGCGACCCGGACGGGCCGCTGTCCGGCACGATCTTCAAGATCGAGCGCGGCCCGGCGGGGGAGAAGGTGGCCTACGTCCGCCTGTTCGGCGGCACGCTCCGCACCCGGGACCGGCTCCTGTTGCAGGGCCGGGAGGCCAAGGTCACTGCCCTGGCCGTGTTCGACCGGGGCTCGGCCGCACCGAGGGGTGAGCTGCCCGCCGGGCGCATCGGCAAGGTGTGGGGGCTGGAGGCGGCGCGGATCGGCGACACCCTCGGCGCGGCCCGCACCACCGAGGCCCGCCACTTCGCGCCGCCCACCCTGGAGACGGTGGTCGTGCCCGGCCGGCAGGCCGAGCGCGGCGCGCTCAACGTCGCGCTCACCCAGCTCGCCGAGCAGGACCCGCTGATCGGCCTGCGCCAGGACGACGTGCGCCAGGAGACCTCCGTCTCGCTCTACGGCGAGGTGCAGAAGGAGGTCATCCAGGCGACCCTTGCCTCCGAGTACGGCCTGGACGTCACCTTCCGCGAGACGACCACCATCTGCGTCGAGCGGCCGGCCGGCACGGGCTCGGCGGTGGAGTTCAACGGCAAGGCGCCCAACCCGTTCCTGGCCACCGTCGGGCTGCGCGTCGATCCGGCGCCGCCGGGCAGCGGGGTGCGCTTCCGGCTCGGCGTCTCGCTGGGGGCCATGCCGTACGCCTTCTTCAAGGCGGTTGAGGACACCGTCCTGGAGACCCTCACCCAGGGCCTGTACGGCTGGCAGGTCGCCGACTGCACGGTGACGATGACGCACAGCGGCTACTCGCCCCGGCAGAGCCACGCGCACGCGCGCTTCGACAAGGCGATGTCCAGCACTGGCGCCGACTTCCGCGGGCTGACCCCGCTGGTGCTGATGGCGGCGCTGCGCCGGGCGGGCACGCGGGTGCACGAGCCGATCCACCGGTTCCGGCTGGAGTTCCCGGCGGACACGTTGGGCGCGGTGCTCCCGGCGCTGGCCAGGGTGCGCGCGGTGCCGTACGGCATGGGCGCCACCGTGCTGGAGGGGGAGATCCCCGCCGGCCGGGTGCACGAGCTGCACCTCGAACTGCCGACGCTGACGCGCGGCGAGGGCGTGCTGGAGAGCGCCTTCGAGCGCTACGAGCCGGTCGCCGGGCCACCCCCGGCCAGGCCGCGCACCGACCACAACCCGCTGGACCGGAAGGAGTATCTGCTGCACGTGCTGCGGCGGGTGTGAGCGAGGCCCCCAACTCCTGCTCCCCGGGGGTGCGTTCCCGGGGAGCAGGAGCCCGTTCATTCGGCGGCGACGAGCCGCTCTGCCTCCTCGTGCAACGCCACGACCAGGAGCATCTCCAGTTGGAGCTCCGCCAGATCGGGCGCCGCGAGGCCGTCGACGACCTGCATGGTGGGCCTCCCTGGTGATAGGACGCCTCTTGAGTCACACAGGTTTACCCGTGGAACGCGGAAATCATTCAGACGGTTTTGAACCGCTCCCAGGCCGACTGCCGCGACATGCTCAGTGCGGCGCCGATGCGCTCCCAGCTCACCTCCCGCTTGCGGAGGGCGCCGACCCAGTCGCGCAGGTTGCTGTCGATCTGGGACTGGACGTTCACGATGTTGGGCAGGTGGTCGAGGATCTGCTCGTCGGTCAGCGACTCCCACATTGGCAGCCGGGGCTCGGAGGTCTCGCGGAGTTCCTCCGAGCTCAGGATGTCGTTGCAGAGACCGACGCAGGCATTGCAAATGTAGACGCCGGGGCCCGCGATCAGCTTCTGGACCTCAGCCGCCGGTCGCTGGCAGAAAGAGCAGTACAGGTGCTCGTTGTCAGGCATGACCTGACACTAGACCGTCAGGCTGACCCTGACAACCCTTCAGGATCGCCAACCGCTCGTCGTTGATGCGGCGGCAGATCGACAGGTAGGCGTTGACGATGCGGCAATAGGCGGCGTGCGCCTCCTCAAGCTGGGACGCGCAGGCGTCGACGCGCGAGGGCTCGCCGTCGATGACCGCCTCCACGTGCAACGCGCGGGCCTGGTTCACGATCTCCTCCGCGCGCAGCCGCGTACGGCGGAGCAGCGCGGAACACTCCTGCAGTTCCTTGAGTCGTGCTGAGGAGACGATGAACTCAGCTTCACGCACGAGATCAGTTCTCATTACCGACACCTCCCCGGTCAAGGTCGCCTAAGCGTAGACGCGCGGCCTTGGCCGCCGGATCACTCCGGAGGCGGAGGGGGTAGAGCACTGTTCCCTGCGGGTTGGATATCTCCCACCGGGAGGAAAAAGCGCAGCCCTGAAGCTCGTTCGGTGTCTGAAGAGCCCCGGTTCGGCCACCGTAGCAGCATTTTTCGGGGCAAGTCGGGAATCTGGGGTTCCAGAAAAAGCCGGTTCAAGAAGACCGCCGAACCCCCTGCACGACTTGAGCTCTGGTCACATACTGAAATCATCGAGAAGCACATAGTGACGGGGCGTGCTGTGTCTGGACTGACGGAGGACTCGACGAACGCGGTGGACGTGAGCGTGATCATCCCTGCGCACGACTGCCGGCCGTACCTGGACAGAAGCCTGACCTCCGCCCTGGTGCAACGGGTGCACAAGGAGATCGTCGTGGTGGACGACGGCTCCACCGACGGCAGCGCCGAGCTCCTGGAGCTGTACGCGACCTATCACCGGGGGACGGTCAAGGTCATCCGCCAGGAGCACTCGGGCGGCGCGGGCCGCCCGCGCAACGTCGGCCTCGACCACGCGACGGGCCGCTACGTCTTCTTCTGCGACGCCGACGACTACCTCGGCGACGAGGCGCTGGAGCGGATGGTCGCGATGGCCGACCGCAACGGCTCCGACATCGTGCTCGGCAAGGTCGTCGGGCACGGCCGCCGCGCGCCCGCCTCGATGTTCCGGCAGAACGCCGAGCGGGTGAGCCTGGCCGACAGCGCGGTCTACAACAGCCTGAGCTGCTGGAAGCTGTTCCGCCGGCAGATGCTGGTCGAGCACGGCATCCGGTTCGGCGAGGACCGGCTGGTCGGCGAGGACCTGCTGTTCACCGTGCACGCCTACTGCCACGCCGAGGTGATCTCGGTGGTGGCCGACTACGACTGCTACCACCTCACCGCGCGCCCGGACGGCACGAGCATCATGCAGCGCCCCGACAGCCGCGACCCGATCGCCTGGCTGCACATGATCCGCGACCCGATCCAGCTCATGGCCGCGCACGTGCCGCCGGGACCGCTGCGCGACCACCTGCTGCGCCGGCACTTCAGACTCGACGCCTTCGCCCAGCTCGGCGAGGCCTTCCTGGCCGCCGACGAGGTGCGGCGCAAGGACATCGCGCAGGAGGTCGCCGCGCTGTGCGACGAGTGGCTGACCCCGGGCGTGGTCGAGCTGCTCAACCCCGCCGACCGGCAGCGGCTGGCCGCCCTGGGCGACGTCGAGCGGCTGGTCCGGCTGGCCGGGATCGAGGCGGCCACCGTGCACCGGCGGCTCACCGACCTGCGCTGGGAGGGCGAGCGGCTGCTGGTCTCCGGGGTGGCCGGGCTGGAGGGCCTCGCCGAGTACGACGGCGTCGCCCTGCTGCTGCGCTCGCGCCAGGATCCGGGGCGCGAGCTCGTCGTGCCCGCCGAGCTCGACGGCCCGGAGTTCACCGCGCGCATCGACGTGGGCGAGCTGTCCTCGGGGGTGTGGGACCTGCTGGTCACCATCGAGCTGGAGGGCGTGCACCGGCAGGGCCGGCTGGGCGCCGAGCGCGACCGCGAGCTGCCCTGCCCGTCGCCCCGGCTGGTGGGGGAGTCGGTGGCGCTGCCGTACTTCACCCGCAGCGGCGGCAACCTCAGCATCGACATCGGCGGGCACGTGCTCAGCGTGCCCGGCTCGGCCCGGCTGACCAGCGCGCGCTGGGCCTTCGGGCACCGGCTGGTGCTGGACGGCCACGTCACCGTCACCGGCGCCGCGCCGGCCGAGAACGCGGTGCGCCGGCTCGTCTGGCGCGAGCGCAACACCGGCGACGAGCGGATCGACCGCGTGGTTGGCCTGCCCGGCGGCGCCTTCGAGGCCAAACCCTCGGTCGGCCGCCTGGTGCCCGGCACCTGGGACGCCTACCTGGAGCTGGAGCTCGGCGGGCCGCCGGCCCGCTTCCGCATCGAGACCACCTCGACCCAGTTGTTCGCCGGCCCGCGCCGGTGGTGGCAGGGCGCGGTGCTGCGCTCGGTGCGGCCCTACGCCACGGCCGGCAAGGGCCGGCTCAGCACGGTGGTCAAGACGCTGACCCCGAAGGCGATCATCAGCCGGCTGTTCCAGTAACTGCCACAAATATGCAGGTGCAAGACAATGTCTTAATGTGAGGTGGTTGGACACCCCTCATGGAGGCCTGGTCGTGCACGTACCCGATGGCTTTTTCAACGTGGCCGTATCCGTCTCCACCGGCGTCGTGGCCGCCGCCGGCGTCGCCGTCTGCCTGCGCGGCGCCAAACGCGAGCTCGACGACCGGACCGCGCCCATGGCCGGCCTGGTCGCGGCCTTCGTCTTCGCCGTGCAGATGCTCAACTTCCCGGTCGTCGCCGGCACCAGCGGGCACCTGCTCGGCGGCGCGCTGGCCGCCATCCTCGTCGGACCCTATACCGGCGTGCTCTGCATCGCCGTCGTGCTGCTGGTCCAGGGCCTGTTCTTCGCCGACGGCGGGCTGACCGCGCTCGGCGTCAACATCACCCTCATGGGCCTGGTCACCGTCCTGGTCGGCTGGGGCCTGTTCCGGCTGGTCACCCGGCTGGCCCGGGGCAAGGCCGCGGTGGTCGCCGCCGCGTTCCTGGCCGCGCTGATCTCCGTCCCCGCCTCGGCGCTCGCCTTCACCCTGCTGTTCTGGCTCGGCGGCACCGTGCCGATCGAGGTCTCCTCCGTCGCCGCCGCGATGGGCGGCGTCCACCTGCTCATCGGCATCGGCGAGGGGCTGATCACCGCCGCCACCGTCAGCGCCGTCCTGGCCGTCCGCCCCGACCTCGTGTACGGCTACCGCGGCCAGGCCCCGGCCCTGGTGGTCAACGGCAAGACCGCCGCGACGACGCCCGCCGCCGAGGCGCCCCGCGGCAACGCCAGGCCGTTCCTGCTCGGCGGCCTCGGCGTCACGCTGATCCTGGCCGGCGTCGTGTCCTTCTTCGCCTCCGCCGACCCCGACGGCCTGGAGTCGGTCGCCGCCGAGCGCGGCTTCGACGTCGGCGTCGACCACCTGTTCGCCTCCTGGGCGCTGGCCGACTACGGCGACGTCGGCGGCATCCCGGTCGGCGTGGCCGGCATCGTCGGCGTCGGGCTGACCCTGCTCATCGCCGGCGGCCTGGCCTACGCCGCGCGCCGCCGCACCACCGTGAGGGCCTGAGCCGTGGGCGCGGGCCACCACCACGACCTCTACCGCCCGGGCGACAGCCCGGTGCACCGGCTGCCGCCGCAGTGCAAGCTGCTCGCGGTGCCGGCCTTCGCGATCGTGGTGGTGGCCACCCCGCGCGAGGCGGTCTGGGCCTTCGCCGGCTACGCGGTGCTGCTGGGTGGAGTCGCGGCGGCCGCGAGGGTGCCGCCGGGCTTCATCCTGCGGCGCATGGTGATCGAGGTGCCCTTCGTGCTGTTCGCCTTCCTCATCCCGGTCATCGGGCTGGGCGAGCGGGTGCAGGTCCTCGGCCTGTCGCTGAGCCTGCCCGGGCTCTGGGCGGCCTGGAACATCCTGGCCAAGGCCACCCTCGGCGTCGTCGCCTCGATCCTGCTGGCCGCGACCACCGAGCCGCGCATGCTGCTCCTGGGCGCGCAGCGGCTGCGGCTGCCGCCGCTGCTGGTGCAGATCGCCATGTTCATGCTGCGCTACCTGGACGTGATCGTCGGGGAGATGCGGCGCATGCGCGTCGCCCGGGAGTCACGCGGCTTCCAGGCGCGCAACCTCCGGCAGGCGCCGGTCATCGCGCGCTCGGCCGGAGCGCTGTTCATCCGCTCCTACGAGCGCGGCGAGCGCGTCCACCTGGCCATGCTCAGCCGTGGCTACACCGGGCGGCTGCCCGTCACGCAGGAGCTGACGGCCTCCGCGCGACAATGGCTGACCGCGGGCGCGCTTCCGGTGCTCGCCCTGGCCGTCCTAGGAATGACCATCGCATGAACTCCCTCGAAGTGCGCGAGCTCGCCTACGCCTACCCCGACGGCACCCAGGCGCTGTTCGGCGTCGACCTGACCATCGCCCGCGGCGAGCGCGTGGCCCTGCTCGGGCCGAACGGCGCCGGCAAGACCACCCTGGTCATGCACCTCAACGGTATCCTCACCCCGGGCCACGGCACCGTGCGCGTGGCCGGCGTCCCGGTCGTCCGCGACCACCTCCAGGAAGTACGGCAACGCGTCGGCCTGGTCTTCCAGGACCCCGACGACCAGCTCTTCATGCCGACTGTCCGCGACGACGTGGCCTTCGGCCCGGCGAACATGGGCGTGCGCGGCGAGGACCTCGAACGCCGGGTCAAGGACGCGCTCGACCGGGTCGGCATGCTGGAGGCCCTCGACCGGCCGCCGCACCACCTGTCCTTCGGCCAGCGCCGCCGCGTCGCGGTCGCCACCGTGCTGGCGATGGAGCCGGAGATCCTCGTGCTGGACGAGCCCTCCTCCAACCTCGACCCGGCCGCCCGCCGGGAACTGGCCGAGATCCTGCGCTCCCTGGAGGTGACCGTGCTCATGGTCACCCACGACCTGCCGTACGCGCTGGAGCTGTGCGAGCGGGCGCTCATCCTGTCCGGCGGCGTGGTCGTCGCCGACGGGCCGACGCGCGAGCTGCTCGCCGACGCCGAACTGCTGGCCCGGCACCGGCTCGAACTGCCCTACGGCTTCGCTATTCCGGAACGTGGATGACGACGAGGCGGTCGCCGCGGTCCAGGACCTCCACGTCGGCGTAGGTGCGGACGCGGCCCTCGCGCACCACGGCGACGACGATCTCGTCGCCGTCGGCCGGCGGGTGGCCCACCTCCGACTCCTTCACCGGCCGCTCGTACAGGTCGAGGCCCTTGCCGTAGACCAGGAAGTCCTCGATCAGCGCGCTGACCGCCGGGCTCTGCGTGGCGACGCCGAGCATGCGGCCGGCCGCGTCCGAGGAGGTGATCACCACGTCGGCGCCGCTCTGCCGTACCAGCGGGTCGTTCTCGGCCTCGCGGACGGCGGCGACGATGGTCGCGGTGGGGTTGAGCTGGCGGCCGGTGAGGGTGACCAGGGCGGTGGTGTCGTCGCGGTTGACCGCGATGATGATCTCGTTGGCCTCCCGCACGCCGGCCCGCTGGAGCACCTCGCTGCGGGTGGCGTCGCCCAGGACGGCGACGAAGCCGTCGTTGTTGGCCTCGCGGACGTTCTCCGGGTTGGGGTCGACGACGACGACCGACTCCTTGGCCCGCTCGTTCTCCAGCAGGGTGCGGACCGCGGCGCGGCCCTTGGTGCCGTATCCGGCGATCACGGTGTGGCCGCGCAACCTGGACCTCCAGCGTCTGATCAGGATCTGGTCGCGGGTGCGCTGGGTGAGCACTTCCAGCGTGGTGCCCACGAGGATGACGAGGAAGATGATCCGCAGCGGCGTGACCGCCACGATGTTGACCAGCCGCGCGGCCGGCGACACGGGGGTGATGTCGCCGTACCCCGTCGTGGAGACGGTGACGGTGGCGTAGTAGAGCGCGTCGAGCAGGCTCACCTTGCCGTCGAAGCTGTCCTTGTACCCGTCGAGGTCCAGCGCTACCAGGAGGAACACCGCCAGCAACGCGGCCCACGCATAAAGGACGCGGCGCAGCACCGCTCTGAACGGGCTGACCGCGATGTGCGGGAGCCGGATTCCGACCTCCTCCATGAAGGTGATCGTAGTTTGTCTGGGTCCGGTAGCTGGGGATGGGAAGTACAGTGGCTCATCGAGGAGGGGCCAAATGAAGCTGCGCCTGAAACGGCACGCGATGGGGGATGCCGTCGTCGTGGTCGTCGAAGGAGAGCTGGACCTGTTCACCGCGCCCTTCCTGAGGGACGAGGTGCGCGACGCCATCAAGCAGGACGGCGCCCGCCTCGTGCTCGACCTCCAGCAGTTGTCCTTCATGGACTCCAGCGGGCTGTCGGTGCTGATCGAGGCGTGGCGGCTGGCGACCGGCGAGGGCGGCGGCGTGTCGCTGGCCGGGCCGCAGGCGCCGGTGGCCAGGATCCTGCGCACCACCGGTCTCGACCGGCGCATCAAGGTCTATCCGGACGTGGACGCCGCCGTGGGTGAGATTTAGCCCACCCGTCGTAGAACTTCATTCGGTTCTCGCGTTAAGGTCCGTGTCATGGACGTCAATGGTGCAGTAGCAATCATCTCCGGCGGGGCGAGCGGCCTGGGTGAGGCCACCGCCCGCGAGCTGGCCTCACACGGCGCGCACGTGGTGATCGCCGACCTGAACGAGGAGCGCGGCAAGGCGATCGCCGACGAGCTCGGCGGGCTCTTCGTCAAGACCGACGTGTCGGACTCCGACCAGGTCCAGGCCGCCGTGGACGCCGCCGTGGCGACCGGCAAGCCGGTGCGAGTGATCGTCAACAGCGCCGGCATCGGCTGGGCCGAGCGGACGGTCAACCGCGAGGGCGCCCCGCACACCGAGGCGACCTACCGCAAGGTCATCGAGGTCAACCTGATCGGCACCTTCAACCTCATGCGCATCGGCGCGGCGGCCATCGCCAAGACCGAGCCGGTGAGCGAGGACGGGCACCGCGGCGTGGTCATCAACACGGCCTCCGTGGCCGCGCTGGAGGGCCAGACCGGGCAGCTCGCCTACTCCGCCTCCAAGGGCGGCATCGTGGGCATGACCGTCCCGGCCGCGCGCGACCTGGCCGCGATCGGCGTCCGCGTCAACACCATCTGCCCCGGCATCATCGACACCCCGATCTACGGCTTCAACCCCAACTCCGCCGAGTTCAAGGCCAAGCTGGTCGCCCCCGTGGTCTTCCCCAAGCGCATGGGCCAGCCCGCCGAGTTCGCCCACCTCGTGCGCTCGCTGATCGAGAACGACTACATGAACGCCGAGACCATCCGCTTCGACGGCGGCATCCGCTTCCAGCCCAAGTAGTGAGGTCCCGTGTCTGACGAAGTTCTCGTCGAAGTCGCGGACGGCGTAGCCGTCATCACCATCAACCGCCCCCAGGCCCGCAACGCCGTCAACGGCGCGGTGGCCAGGGGCATCGCCGGCGCGCTGGACGAGCTCGACGCGCGTGCCGACGTCTCCGCCTACGTCCTGACCGGCGCGGGCGGCTACTTCTCCGCCGGCATGGACCTCAAGGGCTTCCTGACCGGCGACTTCCCGCACGTCGAGGGGCGCGGCTTCGGCGGCATCACCGAGGCGCCGCCGCGCAAGCCGCTGGTCGCCGCGGTCGAGGGCTACGCCCTGGCCGGCGGGTTCGAGCTGGTGCTCTCCTGCGACGTGGTGGTCGCCTCGGCCGAGGCCAAGTTCGGGCTGCCCGAGCCCAAGCGCGGCCTGGTCGCGGGCGCCGGCGGCGTCATCAGGCTGCCCCGGCGCATCCCCTACCACGTGGCCATGGAGATGGCGCTGACCGGCGACCACTACCCGGCCTCGCGGCTGTACGAGCTCGGCCTGGTCAACCGGATCACCGAGCCAGGCCAGGCCCTTGAGGGCGCGCTGGAGCTGGCCCGCAAGATCGCCGCGAACGCCCCGCTGGCGCTGGCGGCGACCAAGAAGGTGATCGTCGAGTCCCAGGACTGGACCCTCGACGAGATGTTCAAGAAGCAGGGCGCGATCATCAACCCGGTCTTCGGGTCGAAGGACGCGATGGAGGGCGCGGCGGCCTTCGCCGAGAAGCGCGCCCCCGTCTGGAAGGGCGAGTAGCCCCGAGGACCTGACGCCCGCCCGCTCTCCCTGGCGGGCGGGCGTCACTTTTAGCCCGCTCATAGGGTTTCCCGCATACTTTGGAGGGGAGAAGCATCCCCCTGGGAGGGCCACATGAGCGGATACTCGACCCCGCCGTCGGGGTGGCGCGCGGTGCTGTCCGGAGCTCTGGGGGCGTTGCTCCTGCTCGGCGGCATGCTCGCGGTGATGTGGGTGCTGGAAGGCATCGACTACGTCCTCGGCGGATCGCTCGACTACTACGGCATCCGCGCCTGGGACGCCGAGGGTCTGGTCGGGATCCTGTTCGCGCCCTTCCTGCACGTGGGCTTCGGGCACCTGATCGCCAACTCGATCCCGCTGCTCGTGCTCGGCTTCCTCGCCGCGGTCCGCGGCCTCGGCGCCTTCCTGTGGGCGACCGTCATCATCATGCTGATCGGCGGCTTCGGCACCTGGCTGACCACCCCGCCCGGGGTCATCGCGGTGGGCGCCAGCGGGCTGATCTTCGGCTACTTCGGCTACGTCCTCGGCCGGGGCCTGTTCAACCGGCAGATCGCCGACATCCTCATCGCCATCGGCGTCGGTGTCGCGTACTACTCGATGCTGTGGGGGCTGCTGCCGAACCAGCCCGGCATCTCCTGGCAGGGCCACCTGTTCGGGCTCATCGGCGGCGTGGTGGCCGCCTGGGCGCTGCGCCGCAGGCGGCCCGCGGCCCTAGTGAGCCCTGACCCGCTCGGCCGGTGAGGACGACAGCAGCCGGTCGATCCACGCCAGGCCGATCGCGGAGACGACGAACGCCAGGTGAATGATCGTCTGCCACATCATCTTGTCGTTGCTCACGTGCTCGGCCTTGATGAAGGTCTGCAGCAGGTGCACCGAGGAGATCCCGATGATCGCCGTCGCCAGCTTCACCTTGAGGACGTTGGCGTTGACGTGCGAGAGCCACTCCGGCTCGTCGGGGTGGCCATCGAGGTTGATGCGCGACACGAAGGTCTCGTAGCCGCCCACGATCACCATGATCAGCAGGTTCGAGATCATCACCACGTCGATGAGTCCCAGCACGCTGAGCATCACCACGATCTCCGGTGAGCTGTTCACGAGGCTCTCGGCCACCGGCGAGTGCGTCATATCGCCGGTGACGACCGCTTGGAGCAGGTGCCATAGCTCGACCAGGAACTGCCAGACATAGACCCCCTGGGCCACGATCAGGCCCAGATAGAGGGGTAGCTGCAGCCACCTGCTGGCGAACATCAGATAGCCGAAGCCCTTCGGCCGGACCCCCGTAACGCTGGACACGTCGTCAACTCCTGTAACTCCGAACGAGAACAGCAGCCAACTCTAGGGGGCCCGGCCGGGCGGGTCAGACGCGCTCGACCACGTAGTCGATGCAGCGGGTGAGCGCCTCGACGTCACTCGGGTCGATCGACGGGAACATCGCGATGCGGAGCTGGTTGCGGCCCAGCTTGCGGTACGGCTCGGTGTCGACGATGCCGTTGGCGCGCAGCACCGCGGCGACCTTGGCCGCGTCGACGGTCTCGGCGAAGTCGATCGTGCCGACGACCTGCGAGCGGAACTCGGGGGCCGCGAACGGGGTGGCGAACTCCGACTTCTCGGCCCAGCCGTACAGGCGGGCGGCGGAGTCGGCGGTGCGGCCGGTGGTGAAGGACAGGCCGCCGCCGGCGTTCATCCAGTCGAGCTGCTCGGCCAGCAGGAACAGCGTCGCCACCGCGGGGGTGTTGTAGGTCTGGTCCTTGGAGGAGTTGTCGATCGCGATCGGCAGGCTGAAGAACTCGGGGACGTAGCGCCCGGAGGCGGCGATCTCCTCGACGCGGGCCAGCGCGCGCGGTGACATGATCGCGATCCACAGGCCGCCGTCGGAGGCGAAGCTCTTCTGCGGCGCGAAGTAGTAGACGTCCGTCTCGCCGATGGAGACGGGCAGGCCGCCGGCGCCGGAGGTGGCGTCGACCAGCACCAGCGCGTCGTCGCCGCCGACGCGGGAGATGGGCATGGCCACACCGGTCGAGGTCTCGTTGTGGGTCAGGGCGTAGACGTCGACGCCCTCCTCGGCGACGGCGACCGGGTGGGTGCCGACCTCGGAGGAGATGATCGTCGGCTCGGCCAGCCACGGCGCCTTCTTGACGACCGCGCCGAACTTCGAGGAGAACTCGCCGAACGACAGGTGCTGGGACTTCTCGCGGACCAGTCCGAAGGCGGCGATGTCCCAGAAGGCGGTGGTGCCGCCGTTGCCCAGGACCACCTGGTAGCCCTCGGGCAGGGAGAACAGGTCGGCCAGCCCGGAGCGCACGCGGCCGACCACGTTCTTCACCGGCTTCTGCCGGTGGGACGTGCCCATGATGCTCGCGCCGGTGGCGGCGAGCGCCGCCAGCTGCTCGGGTCGGATCTTCGAGGGCCCGCAGCCGAACCGGCCGTCGGCGGGCTTGAGGTCAGCGGGAATCACGATGTCAGCCACCTGCCCGAGCCTACCGACCTCGCCGAACGGCTTGACCCCAGGTCCGGATTGTGAGATTCGCCGGACGAGTCCATGATCAGGAGAGAAACTGCACTGGGGATGACTCGGGGGGGTCCGAAGGCGAGGGGGCTGCCGTATGGAGCCGATCGAGTTCATCAGAGCGCTGCGTCGCAGGCCGCGCGGTGGGCACGGGGATCGTGACCTGCCCATCCTGCTGGTGAGCGACCTCACGGGGTTGGCCAGGGAACCGGAGCCGCGCGCCGTCGTCAGCGGGGCCGGCGACGACGTGGCGGGACTGGTCGGGAAGATCGCGAGAGAGCTGCACCGCTCCCGCACCGGCGAGCGTCCGCTGCGGTTCCAGCTCACCACCAAGGCCCTGCGAGTGATCAGTTTCACGCCGAGCCCCGACGGCCACGACCCGGAGGGCGAGGCGCGCAGGCATCTGGCCGCGCCGGGACGGACCGAGTTCGCGCCGCCCGAGCAGGGGGGCGGCTCGGCGCTCGCCAAGTGGCAGGACTTCCAGACGTACGGCTTCGCCACCTTCAGCGGCAGCGCGATCCTCGGCGCCATCGCGACGGCGGGGCGAGTGACCAGCACGCTCGTCTACGGGGTGATCGCCGTGGTCAGCGGTGTGGCGGCGCTGGCGCAACTGGTGTTCAGGGTGCGGGACGCGCCCTGGTATCCGCGCTACCGGTGGTTCACGCGGCAGCCGTACCTGGAGGCGGAGGGCGCCTCGCTGGTGGGCTTCACGGTTTCGGTGGCGAGGGAGGCGCAGGAGACCGACCGGGCCCGGCTGGTGGTGGCGGCGCTCCTGGAGGACCTCGCAAGGGCTTACAGGCGGCCGTGGTGGCGCCGGGTCGGCTGGGCGAGGGTCACCTACCCCATGGTCGTTCTGGAAGACGCCCACGATCCTGCGGGAAGCGGTTTCCTCGCTCTGGTGGAGCAGGTGCGCAACCGGCGTGGCGGTCACGACCCGCTGCTCGTCGTGGCCCGCGCGTCCCTCGGCCCGCCGTCGGGCGACGCCTACACGGGCTTCAGGTCGCGCATGGCGTGGGGCCGCCGGGCCGACGGAGACCACTTCGTCGAGCTGCACCCGGCGGGCACGCACGCACGGCCTTCGCCGCCAGGGCGGACGCGCAGGCCGCGGCTCGCCCACCCGCTCCTGACGTGGATCACCGGCCTGGCGCTGCTCGCCGCGACGGTGACGGTCGTCGCGCTCGACCGTGACCTGCGCTGCGCGCAGACATGGATCCGCAAGGAGGGCGGGCAGTGCGTGGGCTTGATCAACGCCTCGGGCCTCACCCCGGACGGCTTCGTGCACCCGAACCTGCGCGAGATCGTGGGCAGCATCGACCGGCGCAACGTCACCGTCGCCGACCAGCGCAGCTTCGTGACCTTCGGCGTAATGGGCGAGTTCACGCTCGCCGGCGAGCACCGCAGGGACAGCCGCCTCGCCGGGGCCTTCGGCGAGCTGGTCGGCCTGTGGCATCTGCAGATGACCGTGGAGAAGCCGTCGGTCCGCCTGCTCCTGGTGAACGCGGGCGACAACTTCGCCCATGGCGAGCGCGCCGCGAAGCTCGTGGCCGACTACGCCCGCACCGATCCGACGTTCGCCGGGGTGGTCGGTCTCGGCCGCAGCGTGGAGGGCGTGAAGCGGGCGGTCGGCGTGCTCGACGCCGCCAAGATCCCGATGGTGATCACCTCCGCCACCGCCTCCGACGTCGGCGGCACGTCGCGTTACGCCTTCCGGGTGGCGGCCACGAACGAGCGTGAGGGCGCTCTGCTGGCCCGTTACGTCCGTCGCCGGCTGCTCGCCGAGGTGGCGGCTCCGAAGGCCGTCGTAGTGTCCGACAAGGGCCCAGGAGAGGTCTACAGCGGCGATCTGGCGCGCGTGGTCAGCGAGGAGTTCGCGAAGGAGACCGGGGGGAGCAAACCGCTCCACGTCGACTACACCGATCCCGGCCAGCTCACCAGGGCGGCGGGCGCGGCCTGCGACGCTGCGCCCGACGTGTACTTCTTCACCGGGCGGGGCCCTGAGCTGCCCACCTTCCTCAACCGGCTGGGCACCACCACGTGCGGTTCGCCGAAGGGCAGGCTGGTGGTGGCGGGCGACGACGCGTCGAAGGAACTGGCCGACAACCCGAAGCTGGGTCAGGACACCGGGATGACACTGGTGTACGCGACGTTCGGCGAGCGTACGGCGGTGCCGGGCGCACCAGAGTTCGTGAAGATCGCCGAAGACCTCTTCCGCGACAGGAAGATGCCGCTCAGCGTGCGCCCGTCCGGGAGCAACGCGGCGATCGGCTTCGCGGGCGGCACGCTGCTGCACCACGCGGCGAGCCAGGCGAAGACGCCGGACGCCCCTGTCGCGCTCGGCGACGTCCTGTACTACCTGTCGACGGTGCGTGAGGACAGGCCGCTCTACAGCGCGACCGGCATGCTCGCCTACGCGTCGGGAGAGCCGCACGACGGCGTCGACAAGCTCGTCACCGTCGTGAACCTCGAAAACGCCGAGCGGGTGCACTGCGGCAGGGCGCGCAGCCAGACCAAGCTCGAAGCCGACGAGCTCTGCCTCGACCTGCCCGGTTCTTCGGAGACGGCGACGGCGGGCCGGTGAGGGCCCGCCGTCGTCCGGGAGAACCTAGAACTTGCCGGAGACCTCGTCGGCGGCGGCGAGCTCGCTGAGCGGGCGCGAGGCCGGGCCGATGTAGTTCGCGCTGGGGCGGACCAGCCTGCCCGTGCGCTTCTGCTCCAGGATGTGCGCGGCCCAGCCGGCCGTGCGGGCGCAGGTGAACATGGAGGTGAACATGTTCGAGGGAACCTCGGCGAAGTCGAGGACGACAGCCGCCCAGTACTCCACGTTGGTGGCGAGCACGCGGTCGGGCTTGCGCGCGTGCAGCTCCTCCAGAGCGGCCTGCTCCAGCGCCGCGGCGACCTCGTAGCGCGGGGCGCCGAGTTCCTTGGCGGTACGGCGGAGCACGCGGGCCCGGGGGTCTTCGGCGCGGTAGACGCGGTGCCCGAAGCCCATGAGGCGCTGGCCCTTGTCCAGCTCGCCCTGGACGTACTTCTTGGCGTCGCCGAGCTGCTCGACGCCCTCGATCATGTGCAGCACGCGGGCGGGCGCGCCACCGTGCAGCGGGCCGGACATGGCGCCGACCGCACCCGACAGCGCCGCGGCGACGTCGGCGCCGGTGGAGGCGATGACGCGGGCGGTGAAGGTCGAGGCGTTCATGCCGTGCTCGGCGGCGGAGGTCCAGTAGGCGTCGATCGCCTTGACGTGGCGGGGGTCGGGCTCGCCGCGCCAGCGGACCATGAACCGCTCGACGATGCTGGTGGCCTGGGCGACCCGGCTTTCCGGAACCATCGGCAGGCCGAGCCCGCGCGCGGACTGCGCGACGAACGACAGGGCCTGGACCGAGGCGCGGGCGAGCTGGTCGCGGGCCTCCTCGTCGGAGATGTCGAGCAGCGGCTTGAAGCCGTAGGCGGGGGCCAGCTGGGCCAGCGCGCTCTGCACGTCTACGCGGATGTCACCGGAGTGGACAGGAATGGGGTACGGCTCAGCCGCGGGGAGCCCCGGCTGTAGCGCGTTGTCGACCAGCAGGCCCCAGACGTTCCCGAACGGGACGCGGCCGACCAGCTCCTCAATGTCGACGCCCCGGTAACGGAGGGCGCCCCCTTCTTTGTCCGGTTCCGCGATCTCGGTCTCGAAAGCTACTACGCCTTCGAGGCCGGGTTTGAAGTCGGACATTCTCGGCCGCCTCCCTTTCTTGCCGATGGCAATTTCGTGCCTGCTGTCGCGGCCGCCCCGGGCTGTGCTGGCATCGGATCGTGCCTCGCGCCCACAGCCAGAGCTCCTCCGCTTTCTTGATGTCGAGATACCGGCGGGTCAATTTAACCCCCTCCGGCGACATGCTCTGACTCCGGGCACGCCGAACGGGCATCCGCGCTGGTGGGGCGAGTGCGCAAGACCGGAGCAAGCGCGCAACAATACCGCTCGTGGACGCTACCTCGCTTCCGGGTCTCCGCCGCTCCTACGAGGGCCTGCCCCTGCTCGAGTCGGAGATGGCCGCCGACCCCTTCGCGCAGTTCGCCATCTGGTTCCAGGAGGCGCTGGCCGCCGGGCTCCCCGAACCCAACGCCATGGTCGTCGCCACCGCCTCCGCCGGTGGCCGGCCCAGTGCCCGCACCGTCCTGCTCAAGGGCTACGACGAGCGCGGGTTCGTCTTCTACACCAACTACGAGTCGCGCAAGGGCCGCGACCTGACCGAGAACCCCCGGGCCTCGCTGCTGTTCCCCTGGCATCCGATCCGCCGCCAGGTGCGCGTCGAGGGCTCGGTCGTACGGCTGACGCAGGCCGACTCGGCGGAGTACTACAACTCCCGCCCGTACGGCTCGCGCATCGGCGCCTGGGCCTCGCGCCAGTCGGCCGTGGTCCGCTCCCGCGAGGAGCTGGACGAGCGTTACGAGAAGCTGGCCGCCCGCTGGCCGGAGGAGCCGCCGGTGCCCGACTTCTGGGGCGGTTACCGGGTGATCCCCAGCGAGGTGGAGTTCTGGCAGGGCCAGACCGACCGGATGCACGACCGGCTCCGCTACCGGGCGGCGCATCCCGGTTGGGTGTTGGAGAGACTTGCCCCTTAATGTGCTGTAAGTGGCATTCGGGGACATCGTCAAACGTTTTCTGGTCGACACGAGGCCGCTGAAGGTCCCCGCGTACCGGCGGCTCTGGATCGGACAGGTCGTCTCGTCCGTGGGCGTCTCGGTGACCGTGATCGCCGTCTCGCAGCACGTCTGGGAGCTCACCCACTCCTCCTTCTGGGTGGGCATGCTCGGCCTGGCCAACCTGCTGCCGCTGGTCGTCTTCGGGCTGTGGGGCGGCGCCATCGCCGACGCGGTGGACCGGCGCAAGCTCCTGGTGGTCGGCTCGGCCATCGCCTGGGCCAGCGTGCTGTTCATCCTGCTGATCGCGCTGTTCGACGCGGCCAGCGTGCCGATGCTGCTGGCCGCGGTGGCGGTCGGCGCGACCGGGTTCGCGATCAGCTCGCCCACCCGTGGCGCGATCATCCCCAGGCTGCTGCCCGCCGAGCTCGTGCCGGCCGCCAACGCGCTCAACTCGCTGGGCATGATGGGCATCGTCGTCGGCCCGATGATCGGCGGGGTGGCGCTGGCCGTCTCCGGCTACGCCGCCGCCTACGCGGTCGACTTCGTCCTCTTCGCGGCCAGCGTCTACGCCGCGCTCCGGCTGCCGGCGCTGCCGCCGCAGGGGGTCGTCACCCGGCCCGGCGCGCGGGCGATCTGGGAGGGGCTGCGGTTCATCGCGCACACCCCGATCCTGCTGATGTCCTTCGTGGTGGACATCATCGCCATGGTCTTCGCGCTGCCCAGGGCGCTGTTCCCCGAGGTGGTCGACGCGCGCTTCGGCGGCTCGACGATCGCGCTGGGCTGGCTGACCTCCGCCATGGCGATCGGCACCGTGCTGGGCGGGCTGTTCTCCGGCTGGGTCGGCCGGGTGCGGCGCCAGGGGCTGGCGCTGACGATCGTGATCGCGGTGTGGGGGCTGGCGGTGGCCGCCGCCGGGCTGGTGCACGAGCTGTGGCTGGTCGTGGCCTTCATGGCGGTGGGCGGCGTGGCGGACATGGTCTCGTCGGTGTGGCGGCAGTCGATCCTGCAGCTCTACGCGCCCGACGAGATGCGCGGGCGGATGCAGGGCGTCTTCATGGTCGTCGTCGCGGGCGGGCCACGGCTGGGCGACCTGCGGGCCGGCGGCACGTCCGAGGCTTTCGGGCTCACCACGGCGTGGGTGGGCGGGGGACTGGCCTGCGCGGCGGCTGTGCTCGTGGTCGGGCTTGCCGTACCGGGGTTTAGGAACTACCGGCCCCAGCGGCAACCTTGAGGTCGGCGAGCAGGCCCGCGTAGGCCTGCTCCCGGTCGGGCGCGCGCAGGACCGCGGAGGGATGGATGGTCGCCACGGCGAGCGCGTCGTGGAAGGGCAGCACCTGGCCGCGCTGGCGGGTGACGCGGAAGGAGCGCCCGAGCAACGACTGGGCGGCGGTGGCGCCGAGGAGGACGACCACGCTCGGCTGGATCACCGTGAGTTCGGCGTCGAGCCACGGGCGGCAAGCGTCGATTTCCGCCGCGGTCGGTTTCTGATGAATCCGTCTTTTACCTTTCATCGTGAAAGAGAAGTGTTTGACGGCATTAGTGACATAGGTCTCCTCGCGCGCGATGCCCGCCTCTTCCAGCGCGCGGTCGAGCACCCGCCCGGCCGGGCCCACGAAAGGCTCGCCCCGGCGGTCCTCCTGATCGCCCGGCTGCTCGCCGACGAGCACGTAACGAGCCTTCGCCGGCCCCTCGCCGAAGACCGTCTGGATCGCGTCGCGGTAGAGGCCGCAGCCCTCGCAGCGCGCGGCCGCCTCGCGCAACGAGCCGAGATCCGGCTCGCCGGGAAGGAACTGGGCCGCTCCGGTGTTTCCGTCCGTTGCCATCGCCGGTCGTTCTCCCAATAGGGTTTCTCGGGGGAGTCCCCTGCCCGACGACCGGCACAGCATTCAGGAGGGAGGAGCCTTGACCGCACACGGCTTGATCGACACCACGGAGATGTACCTCCGGACGATCTACGAGCTCGAAGAGGAGGGGATTGTTCCCCTTCGTGCGCGTATCGCCGAACGGCTCCAGCAGAGCGGCCCCACCGTGAGCCAGACCGTGGCCCGGATGGAGCGTGACGGGCTGGTCCGCGTCGAGGGCGACCGGCACCTGTCGATGACCGACCTGGGCCGCACCCTGGCCGTCCGGGTCATGCGCAAGCACCGGCTCGCCGAATGCCTGCTCACGCAGGTGATCGGCCTGCCCTGGGAAGAGGTGCACATCGAGGCGTGCCGCTGGGAGCACGTCATGTCGGAGTCGGTGGAGACGAGGCTGGTCTCGCTGCTCGACAACCCCACGGTCTGCCCGCACGGCAACCCGATCCCAGGACTGGCCGAGCTCGGCGCACCCGAGGGACTGGAGGCCGAGAGCGTGCTCCGGTCGATGACCGACGTCGCGGGACCCAGAGATATACCCGTTGTCGTCCGCCGAATTAGCGAACAAGTGCAAAGCGATCCCGCTGTGATGCTTAAACTCAAGCAAGTTGGGATACAACCCGGACGCGAGGTGACGCTCGCGGCGAGCGACGACGGTGTGCGGGTGACAGGTGACGACGAGGCGCAGAATTCTCTCGCGGAGCTTCCGCGTGAGATCGCCGCGCACGTTTTCGTCTCGGCCCGCTGACCGGCGAGGTCGGCGGTCCGATCCCGAAGGGGAGCCCCTCCACTCCCGGAACACGACTGTTGCAGGAGCGCCCGTGGTTCGCTTTGTGCACATGCACCTTCGAGGAGTGGTCTCCGGATGAAACGGTGGGGAGACCTGTCCCAGGACGCGCTGGACCACCTGTCCGCCGCGTCCGTGCTGGACAACGCTGAGATGGCGGTGGTCGTCACCGACCGGTTCAGCAACCTGCTCTACTGGAACCCGTTCGCCGAGAAGCTCTTCGGGCGCTCGGGCCGGCCCTCCGCCCGGGAGCAGTCGGTTCTGTCGCTGGGGATCATGGAGAAGGACCATCCCCTGGCGATCGAACTGGCCAAGCACGTGCTCAAGGGCGGCGTGTGGGAGGGCACCTTCGACGTCCGGCGCGGCGACGGCACGATGATCTACGTCCGGGCTCAGGCGGTGCCCCTGCGGCACTCCTCGGGCTCGGCCACGGGCATCGTGATCATCGCCCGCGAGGCGATGCGCTCCAACGAGCGGGAGAAGGACCGGTTCGGCCTGCTGGAACGGATCGGGGAACGGCTGGCCGGCTCGCTCAACGTCGAGGAGACGTTGAAGCGGGTGGCCGAGATGCTCGTCCCGCAGTTCGCCGACCACTGCTTCATCGAGCTCATGGAGGGCGACCGGCTCGTCCGGCGCGTCTCCCAGCACGTCCAGGGCTGGACCCCGCCGCCCGGCACGTGGAAGCAGGTCGGCTCCGAGATCAGCTACCAGGCCGGCCACTACGCCGACACCGCGATGCGCCGCCAGGAGACCATCCTGGTCGAGGACTTCGCCTCCAGCAGCTTCCCCAGCCCCGGCGAGGGCAGCGCCCGGCTCTGCGGCGAGGTCGGGATGACCTCGGCGATCGTGGCCCCGCTGTGCGTGCGCGGCGAGACGCTCGGCCTGATGTACCTCGGCCTGTCCAACCTCACCGACCGGCGCAGCCCCCACTACGACGCCTTCGACCGCGACTTCGTCGGCGCCATCGCCACCCGCGTGGCGCTGGCCATCGACAACGCGCTGCTGTTCGAGGAGGAGCGGCACACCGCCGAGTCCTTCCAGAAGCACCTGCTGCCCCGCGCCCTGCCGCAGCTCGACGGCCTCGACATCGCCGTCCGCTACTACCCGGCCGCGCCGCTGGCCTCGCACGGGCAGGGCATCCAGACCCAGGTGGGCGGCGACTGGTACGACGTGATCCCGCTCTCGGCGGGCCGGGTCGGCATCGTCATCGGCGACGTCGAGGGCCGTGGCGCCAAGGCCGCGGCGATCATGGGGCAGCTCCGCGCCGCGCTGCGCGCCTTCGCCCAGGACGACAAGCCGCCGGCCGACATCCTGGCCAAGCTGGACGAGTGGACCCGGGTCATCTCCACCCCGGAGTACGACGAGAGCGGCGCCGAGATCAGCGTCCCGCCGATCGTGACCTGCCAGTACCTCGTCTACGACGCCTGGTCGCGCGAGCTGTCCTTCGCCAACGCCGGGCACGCCCCGCCGCTCGTGCTGCGGGACGGCGCCTGCGAGGAGCTGGAGATCAAGGAGGTCGGCCAGCCGCTCGGCGTCCGCGCCAAGGGCATGCACGCCGACCTGGTCTACAAGGAGGAGACGCTCACCCTGCCGTCCGGCTCGGCGCTGCTGCTCTACACCGACGGCCTGGTGGACCGCCGTCCCGGCCGCGAGTCCGGCGGCCGCATGCCGAGCGACGAGGAGACGCTGGGCGTGCTCTGCGAGCAGCTCGCCAAGGTCGCCGACGCCCCGGTCGAGCGGATCGCCGACGCGGCCACCATCGCCGTGCCCGGCGAGATCGACGACGACATGGCGATCCTGGTGATCCGCTCCAGCGACACCGACCTGCACGTCGAGCAGCGCACCTTCCCCGCCCAGCCGATCATGGTCGGCGAGGCGCGGCGGATGGCCGCCGACGCCTTCACCGAGTGGAACGTCCCCGAGGAGCGCGCCGAGCTGGCCTGCCTCCTGGTCTCCGAGGTCGTCACCAACGTCGTGCTCCACGCCGCCAGCGCCAGCATCCCGCGCCGCGAACTGGTCATGGAAGGCCCGCCGCTGCCCTTCGAGGAGTCGTGGGACGTGCCCGGCTTCGAGGAGGAGGCCATCGGCGAGAAGGAGTTCACCCTCCGCATCCGGCGCGGCGAGGAATCGGTGTGGGTCGAGGTCTTCGACCAGGACCTCCGCCTGCCGCGCATCCGCAGCGCGGGGGAGAACGACGAGGGCGGGCGCGGCCTCTACCTCGTCGACCAGCTCGCCAAGCGTTGGGGCTCGCGTCCGACCAAGGAAGGCAAAGCCGTCTGGTTCGAGATTCCCACCCGTAGCCGCTGAGTGGTTCACTCGACGGCATGGAGCTGGCATTCGAGCGCCGCGGATCCGGACCGGCGCTGATCCTCGTCCACGGCATCGGCCACCACTGGCAGGCCTGGCGGCCGGTCCTCGACCGGCTCGCCGAGCACCACGACGTCATCGCGGTCGACCTGCCGGGGTTCGGGCGCTCGCCCGGGTTGCCGGCGGGCGTGCCGTACACCGCCGAGAGCCTGGCCGACGCGGTCGAATCCTTCTGCGCGCTGCTCGGCGTCCGCGAGCCGCACGTGGCGGGCAACTCGCTCGGCGGCTACATCGCGCTGGAGCTGGCCTCCAGGGGTGGAGTCAGTACGGCTACCGCCCTGTCGCCGGCCGGGTTCTGGTCGCGCGCCGAACTGGTGTGGGCGCAGTCGGTGCTGCGGGCGATGCGCGCCTCGGCCCGATCCACCGATCCCCGGCTCGCCGGCCGGCTGGCCGAGAACCCGGCGGGACGGGCGCTGTCATCCGGGTTGCTGGTGGCGCATCCTGCCCGGCTCACGCCCACCGCGCTGGCCGAGGCCACGCAGGCGCTCGCGGAGTCGACCGGCTTCGACCGGACGCTCGCCTCCTTCGGCGGGCTGCTGCCGCCCGCGCCACCGAAGTCGCCGATCACCATCGCGTGGGGCGAGCACGACCGGCTGCTGCTGCGCCGCCAGGCCGTACGGGCGGCCAAGTGGTCGGGGCAGCGGGTCAAGCTGCTCAAGGGCTGCGGGCACGTGCCGATGAGCGACGATCCCGCGCTGGTGGCCGGGGTCATCCTCGAAGCGTCTGCCCCCAGATCAGCAGCATGGCGATGATGAAGACGATCATCACGCCCGCGTAGCCGACCGGGCCCAGCCGCAGGGCCCGCCGCACGCGGTTGAGGCCCCAGGCGAACAGTAAGGCCAGGAAAACCAGGAGGATCAGGCCGCCGTCCATATTCTCCAGTTTGTCAGAGAATCCGGCGCGGCGGCCTGCTGCCGGGGGTCAGAGATTTCGGTGCGGCTCTTTTGGCGTCGGCGGTCAGAGGTTCAGGGACCGGCCGATGATCTCCTTCATGATCTCCGTCGTCCCGCCGTAGATGGTCTGGACCCGGCCGTCCAGCCACGCCTTGGCCACCGGGTACTCCAGCATGTAGCCGTAACCGCCGTGCAGTTGCAGGCAGCGGTCGATGACCTTGTTCTGCAGCTCCGTGGTCCACCACTTGGCCTTGGCCGCGTCCACCACCGTGAGCTCCTTGGCGTTGAGCGCCACGATGCACTTGTCCACGTAGTGCCGGGCGATCTCCACCTCGGTGGCCAGCTCGGCCAGCACGAACCGGGTGTTCTGGAACTTGCCCAGCGTGCGGCCGAAGGCCTGCCGGGTCCGGCAGTACTCCAGCGTCATCTCCAGCACCGCCTCGGCCGCCGCCACCGCGACCACCGCGATCGACAACCGCTCCTGCGGCAGGTTGTTCATCAGGTGGAAGAAGCCCTCGCCCTCGTTCGGGCCCAGCCGGTTGGCCACCGGCACCCGGACGTTCTCGAAGAACAACTCCGCGGTGTCCTGCGCCTTCAGCCCGACCTTCTCCAGGTTGCGGCCCCGGGTGAAACCCTCCATCCCGCGCTCCACCACCAGCAGCGTGATGCCCCTCGCGCCCTCCGCCGGATCCGTCTTGGCGACCACGACGACCAGGTCGGAGTTGATGCCGTTGGTGATGAAGGTCTTCTGGCCGTTGACCACGTAGTGGTCCCCGTCGCGGATCGCCGTCGTCCTGACCCCCTGCAGGTCGCTGCCCGCACCCGGCTCCGTCATCGCGATCGCCGTGATCAGCTCGCCGCTGGCGAAACCCGGCAGCCACCGCTGCTTCTGCTCCTCGTCGGTCAGCTCCACCAGGTACGGCGCGACCACATCGTTGTGCAGCCCCCAGCCCAGACCCGAGGCGCCACTCCGGATGATCTCCTCGATGATCACCGTGTTGTAGCGGAAGTCGGTGATCCCGGCCCCGCCGTACTCCTCGGGCACCGAGAACCCGAACATCCCGACCTCGCCGGCCTTCTTCCACACCTCGCGCGGGATGATGCCGTCCTTCTCCCACTGGTCGTGGTGAGGGGTGACCTCGCGCGCCATGAACTCCCGCACGGTCTCCCTGAACAGCAGGTGCTCTTCCTCGAAGAGGTCTCTCCGCATCGCTCGCCTCCAGGCCGGGATCAGTTGGTTCAGAATATCGTTCTGGTGCTTCCCGGGCCGAGACACGGGTTCATCACAAGTCGTGGAGAGGGTCCTGTTTGGTTTCGTTTCGGCCTCTAAGATCTACCTTTGGTTTACTGGTGTGATCGGAGTGTTCCGTGAGTCGCATGCGTCTGGCATTGGCCGCCTCCGCAGTCGGGCTTTCCGCGGCCACCGCGCTGGTCGTGGCGTCGGCTCCCGCGCAGTCCGAGGCGTCGCTCATCTTCAAGTACCACTGCACCGGCGGCGTCGCCGGCGCTCAGGGTGTGACCGTCGAGGCGGCGATGACACCCAAGGTCACCAACGGCACCCTGGCCGTGGAGTGGGCGCTCACCTACGCCGACGGGCGCCGCTTCGGCTCGCCCGACTACTTCCGTCCCGGCGCCCGCCTCGACCTGCTCGGCTCGGTCAACATCACCGGCGCCTGGGACGGCATCCTCCGCCCCCGCGGCGGCGTGACCCACGACAAGGTGCTGGTGCCCGGCGACTACCTCGACGCGCCCACCGGGCTGTCCGACTCGGGGATCTTCACCCGCTTCGGCAAGGTACGGCTGGAGCCCAAGGGCCTGGAGGTCAAGTTCACCCCCGCCGAAGGGGAGGTGATGATCAACAGCAAGTACGAAGAGGACTACTTCGCCCAGGTCGAGTTCCCCGGCGGAGTCTGGGACTGGAAGTACACGCCGCAGTCCGAGGGTGACCACCTCAGCGACGTCCACTACACCAACGGCATGGGCGCCAAGGCCAAGCTGACCTTCCGCGGCACGCAGGTGTCCTACATCGCCCGCCGCGCCCCGGGTCTCGGCCCCGTCAAGCTGTACCTCGACGGCAAGCTGGTCACCGACCCCGCGGTGGAGCCCGGACGTGACACCAACGGCGTCCCCATGACCGGGCTCAAGTCCAAGGAAGTCCTCTGGACCTCGCCCGTCTTCCCGTACGGCGAGCACACGCTTGAGGTCGAGAACCAGGAGAACAAGCTGGCGTACCTCGACGCTTTCCGGGTCATCACCGGCAAGATCGAGACGCCCCCCGACTACCTCAAGGCGACCTGTGTCCCGGTCGGCGTGCCCGGGGCGATCGAGCTGAACATCGGCAACCCCACCCAGCCGCCCACCAGCCCGCCCCCCACCTCGCCGAGCCCGACCAACACCCAGACCACCCCGCCCCCCACCAGCACGACCACCCCGCCCCCCAACCCGGGCAACCCCGACGACGACGACGACCACGATCACCACCAGAACCCGTACCCGATCATCCAGCTCCCCGAGCGGGCGGTCGGGCAGCGGCAGGGGACGACGACCACCACCACCCCGACGCCCACGCCCAAGCCCACGAAGACCACCTATGTCAAGGCCCAGGTGCTCAAGACCCCCAAGGGCGGCGTGGCCTCGGGTGAGGCGCCCGATCCGGGCAGCGAGCCGTACTACCTGCTCCTGGGCGGGAGCGTGCTCCTGGTCGGCAGTACGGCAGGCGGACTGATGATGCGACGGCGCCGCGTGGCGCTCCCGAAGGGGATCCAGGCATGAGCAAGAAGCTGCTTCCCGGCCTGATGGTGGCCGGTTCGCTGGCCGGTGTCGGCGCGATCATGGCCGGGCTCCTGATGCTCGTGCCGCCGGTGGACGACGGTTCGCGGGTCTCGCCCCTGGCCGCGCAGGGCGTGGTCAAGGTCGACGTCCAGAACGCGGGCGCGTTCCAGCTCCCGGCGTCGGTCGGCCCGGGCGGGCTCGGCACGGACGGCCAGCCGCTCCCGCTGACCGCCGCCCAGCTCCAGGCGCCGCCGCCGCCTGCCGCGGACCCGAAGAAGATCACCAAGCCCTTCGCCACCACCGCGCGGGGCAAGGTGCGTCCGCTCCGGATCCGCATCCCCAAGATCAAGGTCAACGCGCCCGTCGGCCGGGTCAGCGTGAACGAGAAGGGCGACCTCGGCGTGCCCTCGCTCGCCAAGCCGAACCTCACCGCCTGGTACCGCTTCAGCCCGGTCCCCGGCGCGGTCGGCCCCGCGATCATCAACGGCCACGTCAACACCCGCAAGGGCGCCGCGGTCTTCAACCGGCTGCGGGAACTGTCCAAGGGCGACAACATCTACGTGTCGCGTTCCGACGGCAAGGTCGTGCGCTTCACCGTCAGCGGGATCGAGCAGGTCAGCAAGTCGTCCTTCCCGACCGACCGGGTCTACGGGAACACCTCCGACTCGCAGCTCCGGCTGATCACCTGCGGCGGCGTGTACAACGCCGCCGACCACAGCTACACGGACAACATCATCGTTTACGCGACGTTGTCACTGAAGAAAGGTTGATGCCGGGTACATCTGGTGACCTTGTGACGGTTTTTGCGGTTTCCGGGCAATTCCCAGGGACAGTTCGTAGGATCTCAACCTAACTGTGACCCACGACTGGAATCCTGGATCGCCTGTTGAACCGGTCATCTGTGCTGAAACGGAGATTGACAGTGTTGACGTCCAAGGCGTGGCTTCGCCGCTTCGCCCGCAAGAGTTCCGCCTTGGGCATCGCGAGTGTGCTTGGACTCTTCGCCGGCTCCACCTTCGCTCTCCCAGCGCAGGCCAGCTCTGCGGCCCTGGTAAAGGAGGCGACGTTCACCTACTCGTGCGCGGCGGGCCTCCTCCAGGCGCAGACCACCATCGAGGTCAAGATCAGCACGCCCGACACCGTCTCCGGCACTGCGACGGTCACTTGGTCGCTGCCTGCGCTCACTCTCGCCCAGGCACCGGCGGCCGGCAGCAACGCGCATCTGAAGGTGTCCGGCAAGCTTGCGGCCACTCAGGGCGGCACCCCCGCCGACCTGGCCTACACCGGCACCGCTGCCATCACCACGACAGCGGTGGCGGCGACCACGATGACCAGCACCGTAACCGTGTCAGGCACCAGTGGCAGCAACCTGATCCTCAAGCCGCACACGGACCCGCTCATCCTGTCCCTCAGCACGACGGGCGCGCCGACGTCGAACTGCACCACGACTGACACGGACACGCTCACCGTTCCGATCGGCACTGGTGGCGGGACCGGGGGAGCGGAGAACGAGGTCTGGTACAAGTGCACCGGCGTCAACACCGGTGACGAGGACGTCGAGCTCAACGTCACTCTGACCATGCCGACCTCCGCCAAGGCCAACGAGGAGACCTCGATCGGCTGGAGTGCCACGAACGCCACGACGGACGGCGGTCAGCTCAAGGCGCCGACGGGCATGACAGGCGCGCAGAAGGTGTTCGTCGAGCTCTCCGTCGTCGGTGCCGGACTGTCGACCGGCACAGGTGAAGGGTCGATCACGGCCGTCACCGCGGGTTCGCCGATCACGCTGCCGAGTGTCTCGGTCAAGGTGAAGCCGACGACCACGGGCACGGTGACGGTGAAGCCCGGCCCGCTGAAGATCGGCACGTCCGCGACGGCGGCGACGATCAACTGCGCGCTGGACACCGCACAGACCAACCTGAAGTCCTACACCTTCACCGTGGCGGCGGGCACCGGCGGCGGCAGCACCACGACCCCGACTCCCACTCCCACCACCCCCCGCCCCACCACGACCAAGACCGTGGTGGTGACGGAGACGCCCAAGACGCCGATCGGGAAGGTCACCAAGACGCCGAAGGCTGGGGCCGAGACCGGTGGCGGTGGGGAGATGGGGCCGGATGGGCGGAACTTCGTGATGGCGGGCACCGCGATGATCCTGGCGGCCGGGGTCGGTGGGCTGATGATGCGGCGTCGCCGTAGCGTCCGAGGGTGACCGTGGAGACCAGCAGCAAGGTACTCAGGTCGACGCTGATCTTCGCGGCGGTCCTGGGCGTGGTGACGGTGGTCGTCGGGCTTCTGATCATGGTGATGAACCCGGCGGAGTACGGCCTGGCCAGCGAGCGCGACTCGCTGAGCGTGGACGCTCAGCCGCAGCCCCAGGCCGAGGGCCAGGGCCCGGCGAAGCAGGTGTTGTGGTCGGCCCCGCCCACGGCCCCGCCGCCGCTGCCGCAGGTGGTGCCCGCACCGCCGATGCAGCCGAGCACGCCCAAGCGTCTGATCATCAAGCGGCTGGGCGTGAACGCCCCGATCCGCGACGTCGGCATCGACAAGAACGGCGCGATCGAGACCCCGCCGGCTGACAACACGAACCTGGTGGGCTGGTACCGGCACGGTCCGACCGCCGGGCAGAACGGTCCGGCGGTGATGCTGGGCCACAAGGACACCAGGACGAAGAGCGCGGTGTTCAGCCGGGTCGGGGAGATCCGCAACGGTGACATCATCGAGGTGCAGCGCTACGACGGCACCACCGCGGTGTTCACGGTGGGCGGCGTGGAGCAGATCGGCAAGACGGTGTTCCCGACGGAACGCGTGTACGGGGATCAGGAGAACGCGCAACTGCACCTGATCACCTGCGGCGGCACGTACAACAGGAAGACCGGGCACTACACGGACAACATCATCGTCTACGCGACGATGACGAGCTCTTATAGGTCGTGAGGGAGAGGCCGGCATGGGCTGGTTGGCGAAACGACGTATCAAGACCGGCCCTACTGCGATATTTCCGAAAAAGCCGGAAAAATCGCAGCTCCTGGCCCTGATCCTCCTGGCCGACCCCGAAGCCAGGCAGGACCGCGACGACATCCTGGCCGCCGACTGCCGCATCCACGCCCCGGTCGAGGTCGAGCCGGAGCTGACCGGCGGCGAGTTCGACACCCCGTGGGCCTGCCGGGTCGAGGCCGAGGGCCCGCTCCCGCTGGACTTCTTCGACCGCTACCTGGCCGAGGGCCTGGCCCTGCGCCTGGAGGGCCTGACGGTCTGCCGCGGCGAGGTGGTGGACCCGGCCGACGAGGACGAGAAGTTCCTGGTCCTGCTCCCGGTCCGCCCCGAGCCCGAGGAGCTGGAAGAGCTGCTCGGCGAGGCCGAGGACCGCGACTACGGCGTCGTGGAGTACAAGGACGCCGTGCTGATCCCGGCCGCCGACCCCTCGCCGGCGGGCCGTACGCTCGAGCCGTACAGCTCCGAACCCTGCCGCATCGAGCTGGAGGACCGGGAGGTCGCGCTGGCCCTGGCCGAGCGCTTCCAGGGCATCGCCGTCGACCGCTGGCGCTTCCGCATCGACTGACCCGCGGGGCCGAGGCCCGTGCGCAACTAGAACGTCGCTCTGGGGGAGTGTAGGCTGCCACTTACCGAATGAAGTTCTGGAGGCATCGTGGCAGAGGCGTACATCGTCGGAGCGGTCCGTACCCCGGTCGGCAAGAAGAAGGGCGGGCTGTCCACCGTCCACCCGGTCGACCTCGCCGCTCACACGCTGAAGGCGCTCATGGACCGCACCGGCGTCGACCCGGCCGCGGTCGAGGACGTCATCATGGGCTGCGTCATGCAGTTCGGCCCGCAGAGCATGGACATCGCGCGCAACGCCTGGCTGTCGGCCGGCCTGCCCGAGACGACCGCAGGTGTGACCATCGACCGGCAGTGCGGTTCCTCGCAGCAGTCGATCCACTTCGCCGCCCAGGGTGTCCTGTCCGGCACCCAGGACCTGGTGGTGGCCGCGGGTGTGGAGTCGATGAGCATCGTCCCCATGGGCTCCTCGATCACCGCCGCGCTGGAGAAGGGCATGCCCTTCCCGTTCGGTGACGGCTGGGTGGAGCGGTACGGCAAGCAGGAGATCTCCCAGTTCCGCGGCGCGGACCTGATGAGCCAGAAGTGGGGCCTGGAGCGCCCCGAGCTGGAGCGCTTCGCCTACGAGAGCCACCAGCGCGCCGCCAAGGCGATCGCCAACGGCTACTTCAAGGACCAGATCGCCCCGATCAACGGCGTCGAGGACGACGAGGGCCCCCGCCCGGACAGCACGCTGGAGAAGATGGCCGAGCTCCAGCCCGTCCCCAACCGCACGCACATCACCGCGGCGACCGCCTCGCAGATCTCCGACGGCTCCGGCGCGGTGCTGATCGCCTCGGAGCAGGCGGTGCGCGAGCACAACCTGACCCCGCGGGCCCGGATCGTGCAGCTCGCGCTGATGGGCGACGACCCGGTCTACATGCTCACCGCGCCCATCCCCGCCACCCAGCGGGCGCTGAGCAAGGCGGGCCTGAGCATCGGCGACATCGACGTCACCGAGATCAACGAGGCTTTCGCGCAGGTCCCGCTCGCCTGGATCAAGGAGCTCGGTGCCGACCCGGCCAAGGTCAACCCGAACGGCGGCGCCATCGCGCTGGGCCACCCGCTGGGCGCCACCGGCGCGATCCTGATGACCAAGCTGCTGCACGAGCTGGAGCGCACCAGCGGCCGCTACGGCCTGCAGACGATGTGCGAGGGCGGCGGCCAGGCCAACGTCACCATCATCGAGCGCCTTTAGAAAGCAAAAAAAGAGGGGCCCCCTGATCCAGGGGGCCCCTCTTCTACTTGATGGAGCCCGCGGTCAGCCCGCCGACGACCTTCCGCTCGATGAGCGCGAAGAGGATGATCACCGGAATGGTGGCGATCACCGAGCCGGCGAACAGGTGCTGCCAGTCCACCTGGTACTGACCGATGAAGGAGTTCAGCGCCACGGTCAGCGGCTGGTTCTCCTTCGAGGTGGCCAGGACGAGGGCGACCACGAACTCGTTCCACGCGGCGATGAAGGTGAAGATGAGCGCGGTGATGACGCCCGGCATCGCCAGCGGGAGCGTCACCCGGAACAGCGCGCCGAAGCGCCCGTTGCCGTCGATGAAGGCGGCCTCCTCCAGCTCGCGCGGGATGGAGGAGAAGTAGGCGTTCAGGATCCAGACCGCGAACGCCAGGTTGAACCCGCCGTTGACCAGGATCAGCGACCACACCGAGTCGACCAGCCCGAACTGGAAGAACTCCCGGTAGATGCCGACGAGCATCGCGGTCGGCTGGAACATCTGGGTGATCAGCACCAGGATCAGGAAGCCGGTGCGGAAGCGGAAGTTGTGCCGCGCGGTGTAGTAGGCCGCGGGCAGGGCCACCAGCAGCACCAGCACGGTCGAGCCGCCGGCCACCTGGAGGGTGACGACGAGGTTGTCGACCAGGCCGCTGGTGAAGAAGTCGGTCAGGTTGCCCCACTCCCACACCGGGGGCAGGATCGTCGCCTCGCGCAGCGACTCCTGGGAGCGCAGCGAGGTGAGCAACATGATCACGTACGGGAAGATGAAGATCAGCGCGATCACGTAGGCGACCGCGGCGACGATCACCGTCTTGATCTTGGGCAGTTGCCGCCGCGGGCGGTGGCTCAGCGCGTGGGCCATCACGCGACCTCCGTCTTCCACTTGGAGACCTTCAGGAAGATGACGGTCAGCACGATCACCATGCCGAAGTTGACCACCGACATCGCGGCCGACTCGCCCAGGTCGGAGCCCTTGAGCACGTACATGAAGATCGTCGAGGTCGCCGTCTGGTAGCTGGGCCCGCCGCCGGTCATCGACCAGATGATCGGGAAGCTGTTGAAGACGTTCATGACGTTGATCAGCGCCGCCACGGTGAGCGCCGGGCGCAGCAGCGGCAGCGTGATCGACCAGTAGATGCGCGGCTTGCTCGCCCCGTCCATGCGCGCGGCCTCGTAGATGTCCGAGGGGATCGTGGCCAGGCCGGCGATCAGCGCATAGGTGGTGAAGGGCACCGAGACGAAGACCGCGACGAAGATCAACCACGGCATCGCCGTCGAGGGGTCGCCGAGCAGGTCGGCCTCGGCGCCGCCCATCGCGGGCAGGAAGCCGAGCTTGACGCGGATGATGTTGATCAGCCCGACCTCGGGGTCGAGCATCCAGCGGAAGATGATCGAGGTCATCAGCACCGAGGCCGCCCACGGCGCGATGAGCGCCCAGCGGGCCACCTTGCGGCCGGGGAAGCGCTGGTTGAAGAGCTGGGCGAGAGCCAGCGAGACGAGCACGGTGAGGCTGACGACGGCCACGACCCAGACCACGCTGCGCCCCATGATCGGCCAGAAGTTGGGGTCGTCGAACAGCTTCTCGTAGTTCTTCGTGCCGTTGCCGCCCGAGACCACACCGAACTTGCTGATCTTCAGGAAGGACGACCTGACCATTTCGATGATCGGCCAGATGACGACCAGCGCGATCAGCACGACCGCCGGTCCGACCCAGGCCAGGGGCTCGAGGGCGCGCAACCCCTTCGCTCTACGCTGCATCATTCTGCTTCCTTCGTGCGAGAAGGCACGGCAGGCGGAGTCGTGCCTCCGCCTGCCGTACCTTCACCAGGGTCAGCTACCGTCGGCGATCTTCTGCAGGTTGTCCAGGGTCCCGTTCGGGTCCTTGACGATGTTGCCGATCGTCTGCTGGGTCTGGGTCTTGACCTCTTCCCACTTGGGGTCGGTGAAGGGGTAGAAGGTGGCGTTCGGGAGCACGTCGAGGAAGGGCTTGAGCTTCTCGTCGCTGCTCAGCGCGGTGGCCGCGGACTGCGTCACCGGCGTGAACTTGTAGGTGTCGATGATCTTCTTGGAGGCGTCGGGGGTGCCGTAGAAGAAGTCGAAGAACTTCTTGATCTCTTCCTTGTGGCCGTTCTTGTTGAAGGCCATCATCCAGTCCGCGACACCGAGGGTGGTGGTCAGCGGGCCGGACTTGCCGGGGGTCACGGTCACGCCGTACTTGCCGTTGACGGCGCCCTTGTCGAAGCCGGGCATCGCCATGGGGCCGCCGTTGACCATGCCGATCTTGCCGGCGGCGAAGTCGGCCCAGACGTCCTTGCGGTTCTTGGTGCCGGGGTTCGGGGTGGTGAGCCCGGCGTCCACGAGGCCCTTCAGGAAGGTGAAGGCCTCCTTGTTCTGCGCGGAGTTGATGGCCCACTTGCCGGAGGCGTCGGTGTAGCCGCCGCCGTTGCCCATCATCCACAGGAAGGACTCGGCCTGCGCCTCCTCCTGGCCCAGCGGGAGACCGTACGGCTGGCTGACGCCGGCGGCCTTGAGCTTCTCGGCCGCGGCCTTCAGCTCGTCCCAGGTCTTCGGCGGCTCGGCGATGCCGGCCTTCTCGAAGAGCTCCTTGTTGTAGAACAGCGCGCGCGCCGAGGAGATGAACGGCACGCCGTACATCTTGCCGTCGGCCTCGCCGAGCTTGGCGAAGCTGGGCAGGATGTCGCTCTTGACGTTCGGCGACATGACGTCGTCGATCGGATAGAGCAGCCCCTCCTTGACGTAGCCGGCGTAGCCGCCGAGCTGCAGGATGTCGGGGACCTGGCCGTTCTGGATCAGGGTGGCGACCGCGTCGTCGATGCCGGTCCAGCTCAGGACCTTGACGTCGACCTTGATGTTCGGGTTGGCCTTGGTGAAGGCCTCGGAGATGCCCTTCCAGAAGGTCTCGCTGGAGTTGGGCGCGCCCGGGCCGTCGCCGTACTCGGCCGCCACCAGGCTCAGGGTCACGGGCTCGCCGCCCGCGGCCTTGGTCTCGCCGCCGCCTGCCGGGGCGGTTCCGGAGCCGGAGCCGGAGCCGCAGCTGGCGAGGGTGAGCACTGCGGCGAGGGCCAGAGCCGCCCCGCCTACGAACTTCTTGTTCACCGTCTAAACCGCCTTCTCGTCGGGCGCGCGTCTGGTCTATACCACCGCGGGAAGCCGCCCAGGGATGGGGTCGCGAGAGCCACTGCTCCACGCGTTTGCGTCAGCGTAGGCCGCTGTTCAACACGCGGTCTATACCGGTGCATATCGGTTTGAAAACGGAAGAGCAAAACCGGTCTAGACCGCCACTTACGTGACGGATCGCCGCACGTTCTCCCCGCCGGTCGGCGCGCCGATCCACGGGCCGTCCGTGGAGGGGTCGAGAATGCCCTCCTCCAGGAAGGCGTAACGGCCCTCCAGCACGTACCGCGCCAGCCGTACCTCCTGCTTGTCGCTGTTGTCCCACAGCCGGGCGAGCAGCGCGTCCACCCGGCGCCTGGCCTGGAAGCAGAAGGTGTCCGCCAGCTCGTACGGCCGGCGGCCCAGCTCGCGGGCGTCCTCCTCGGCCTTGACGATGACCGCGGTCATGGCGAACAGCTCGGCCCCGATGTCGACGACCCGCCCGAGGAACCCCTGCCGGTGCTCCAGCCGCCCCTGCCAGCGCGACATCCCGTAGAAGGTGGACCGGGCCAGCTTGCGACTGGTCCGCTCCACGAACCGCAGGTGCCGGGCGAGCGGCCCGAAGTCGCCGTACCCGGTGGGCAACTGGCCCGCGCCGGTGAGCAGGGAGGGCAGCCAGCGCGCGTAGAAGGCGCCGGCCCGCTTGAGCGCGCGGGCCCGCTCCTGGCGGCCGGCGTCCGGCTGGATCAGCTCGCCCGCGGCGGCCAGGTGCGCGTCCACGGCCTCCCGGGTGATCAGCAGCTTCATGATCTCCGACGAGCCCTCGAAGATGCGGTTGATCCGCAGGTCACGCAGGATCTGCTCGGCCGGCACGCCCCGTTCGCCGCGCGCCGCCAGCGACTCGGCGGTCTCGTAACCGCGCCCGCCCCTGATCTGGACCAGCTCGTCCACCGCCTGCCAGGCCATCTCGCTGGCGTAGAGCTTGGCCAGCGCCGCCTCGATCCGGATGTCGTTGGCGGCGTCGTCGGCCATCCGGCTGGTCAGCTCGCAGATCGCCTCCAGGGCGTAGGCGGTGGCCGCGATGAAGGCGATCTTCTTGGCGACCGCCTCGTGCTCGCCGACCTGGCGTCCCCACTGCACGCGGGCAGTGCTCCACTCGCGGGCGACCTTGACCGCCCACTTCGCGTTGCCCGCGCAGGTCGCCGGGAGCGCCAGCCGCCCGGTGTTGAGCGTGGTCAAGGCGATGCGCAGGCCGTCGCCCTCGCGGCCGATCAGGTTGCGCGCCGGCACGCGCACGTCCTCGAAGGTGGTCACGCCGTTCTCGATGCCGCGCAGGCCCATGAACTGGTTGCGCCGCTGCACGGTGATGCCGGGGGAGCCGGCCTCGACCACGAAGGCGCTGATCCGCTCGCCGGTGCGGGCCATCACGACCAGCAGGTCGGCGATCACGCCGTTGGTCGTCCACAGCTTGACGCCGTTGAGGACGTAGTCGTCGCCGTCGCGCACCGCCGTGGTGGACAGCCGCGCCGGGTCGGAGCCGACGTCCGGCTCGGTCAGCAGGAACGCCGAGATCTCGCCGCGGGCGCAGCGGGGCAGGAACTCCCGCTTCTGCTCCTCGGTGCCGAACAGCTTCAGCGGCTGCGGCACGCCGATCGACTGGTGCGCGGAGAGCATGGTCGCCAGCGCCGGGCTGTAGGAGCCGACCAGCATCAGCGCCCGGCAGTAGTAGAGGTACGGCAGGCCGAGCCCGCCGTACTCCTCGCTCGTGGTGATCCCGAAGGCGCCGAGCTCGGCCAGCCCGCGGACCACCTCGTCGGGCACCAGCGCATCCCGCTCGATGCGGGCCGGGTCCACCTTCGTGTCGAGGAACCTGCGGACCGCCCGGACGAACTCCTCACCCCGCTTGGCCGCCTCCTCCGGCAGCGCGGGCGCCGGATGCACCAGCCCGAGCTGGAAGTCCCCGAGGAACAGTTGCTTGGCGAAGCTCGGCCGCCGCCACTCCTTCTCCCTGGCTTGCTCGCCGAGCTCTCTTGCCTTGGCGTACTCGCTCATGGCGTCCTCCCGCCGACGTTACCTCTCGGGCCGGAAGGCGACTACCCGCATCTCCGCGCTAGTTGCACCCGCAGTCGCAGCCGTTGCAGCAGCCGTCGCCGTCGGAGTCGCCGCAGCACTTGCAGCAGTCACAGCACTGGCAGCAGTCGCAGATGCCGTCGCAGTGGGAGCTCTGCTGCTTGTTCGGGTCCTGCTCCTGCTTGGCCGAGGCCACGTGCCGGATGCCCGCCGCGCCGTCCATGGCGTGGGTGGCGGCGCGGGCCACCTCGCGGACCAGCAGCGTGCGCGCCAGGGCGGGCCGGGCCAGGTCGAGCTCGGCGAAGGCCACCTCGATGCCGTAGCAGGCGTCCTCGCACAGCCGCCGGGCCTCGGCCAGGCCGGTGCCGGTGGCCAGGAGCGGGTTGAAGGCGCCGCGGCGGCGGTCCTCGGCCAGGTCCTCGGCGGCGTCCACGAGATGCACGATCCGGCCGAAGAAGCGGCCGATGTCGCCCAGCGCGGCGGCGTTGTGCGGCTTGCCGGCCAGGACCGCGGTGTGCGCGAAGGCGGCGGCGACCGCGGTCTCGGTGGGTTCGGTGAGCTCCAGCAGGCCGCGGGTGGGGTCGGCTTCGAGCGCGGCCTGCCGTGCGACGGCGTCGGTCAGGACGGAGGTGTCGAAACCGACCGCCGAGCCGCCCCGCGCGCCGGCGGCGTCCCAGCGCGTGGCCATCCGCGCGGCCGAGGCGGTGACCAGCCGCCGGCCGTCACCGTCGGCGGCGTGGTCGCGAGCCTTGGCGGCGGCCAGCACGAGCGAGACGGCCGCGGCCAGCCGCGCGCCCTCGTCGTGCGCGCTGAGCACGTCGGCGCCCTTGAACCCGCGCAACGCGCAGGCCATCGCGCGGCGGCGGGGCGAGACCTCGGGGCGCTGCGCCTCGACGAGGACCGAGATGAGCAGCCCGTCGTAGTTGGTGACGAGCCGGCTGAGGTGGCCGTGCTCGTCACGCAGGGTCAGGCAGAGTCCGCACAGGTGGGACATCCACTCGCGATGGAGGTTGCCGCAGAGGCGATGACGGCACGGGCGGACAATTCCGAACATTCCCGGTATTTAACCGGGAATGTCGGTCCGGCAGAAGGGCGGATGTCCGATTCAGCGAGGAACGCGGGCGACTTCAACGGGGGACGCGGGCCACGCAGAACACCGTCTGGCCGAACGGCGGCCGGATGAAGCGCTCGATCAACCGGGTCGCGGGCACCACCGTGCGGTCGTAGATCTTGACCAGCCTCGGGTCGGGATAGCCCACGCCGCCCCGGCGCACCGCCGCCCACCAGGCGATGCCGCCCAGGAAGTTGATCGGCTTGAGCACGTCGATGTCGAGCCCGGCCTTGGCGACCGTGGAACGCAGCGTCTTGGGCGTGTACCGCTGCACGTGGCCGACCTTGCGGTCGAAGTCGCCGTAGAGCTGCATGTAGCCCGGCACCCAGATGACGATCCGGCCGCCCGGCTGGGTGACGCGCGCCAGCGAGCGCAACGCCTCGGCGTCGTCCTCGATGTGCTCCAGGACGTTCATCATCACGACCGTGTCGACCTTGTCCTCCAGCGGGATGTCGGTCGGCAGCCCGAACTGCAGCACCCCCACGTCGGGGTTGTCGGCGAAGCGCTTGCGGAGCTGCTCCACGCAGTAGGGGTCGAAGTCGCTGACCACGAGCCGGTCGAGGCGCGGCAGGAACTGCTCGGCGAAGTGCCCCAGGCCCGAGCCGATCTCCAGCAGCGAGCGGCCCACGTGCGGCGCGACCATGTCGAACTCGTACTGCCGGTAGTTCTTGGCCTCGTCGCCACCCAGGTGGTTCTCCAAGGCCTCGTCACCGGCGGCCGGTTGTACTACGCGGTCGTAGCCAGACATGCGTTACGGTCCTTCGCGAGAGGTCACGGATTGCCAGAGTCTAATGCCCGGGACCGACCCCGGTTCACCAAAAGCCCTTCCCCCAAGCCTGCCCCATGCGATGGAATCCTGTCGCTGCCATGGACGACGAAGAGGCCGTTGCCCGCTCGCTCGCCGGCGACCTGGGCGCCTACGAGGCGCTGGTCGCCCGCTACAGCGCGCTCGCCCATCGCACCGCCGCCATGCTCGGCGCCGGCGACGAGGCCGAGGACGTGGTGCAGGAGGCCTTCGTGAAGGCCTACCGCCACCTGGCCGGCTTCCGCCGCGACGCGCCCTTCCGCCCGTGGTTGCTGCGCATCGTCGCCAACGAGACCCACAACCTCACCCGCTCGCGCGGCCGCCGCTCCGACCTGACCGTACGGCTCGGCGCCCAGGCCCCGGTGACCGCGCCCGACGACCCCGAGGGCAGCGCGGTGGCCGCCGACCGCCGCACCCGCCTGCTGGAGGCGGTGCGCCGGCTGCCGGAACGGGAACGCGAAGCCGTGGTGTGCCGGTACTTCCTGCAGTTGTCCGAAGCCGAGACCGCCCAGGTGCTGGACTGCCCGGTGGGCAGCGTCAAGTCCCGCACGCATCGCGGGCTGGCCCGGTTGCGGGAGGAGGTGGGCCATGACCTCGCGTGACGATCGCGACCTGGAGGCCGAGCTGCTCGCGCTCGGCGACCTGCTCGACGTGCCCGCCCCGCCGCCCGCCGAGACGGCGGCAGCCGTACGAGCCCGGCTGGAGCGGCCGGAGCCCGAGCCCCGCCCGGCCGGCCGCGTGCCCGCGCGACGCCGGTGGGGACTGATCGCGGTGATCGTCGCGGTCGTGCTCGCGCTGGCCGCCGCCGCGACGATCTGGGTGGTGCGCTCCACCGGCGTGGAGATCCGCGTCGGCGACCCCGGCCGGACCCCGACCGCCACCGCGAGCCTGCCGGCCGAGCGCGAGGCCACCCTGGAAGAGGCCCGCCGCGTCGCGCCCTTCCCGCTGCGCCTGCCCGCCGAGCTCGGCCCGCCCGCCCGGGTCCGGGTCGCCGAGTGGGGCCGCATCGTCACCATGACCTGGCCGGACGGCGTCCGGCTCGACCAGTTCGCCGGCGGGATCAGCCCGATGTTCCTCAAGCGGATGGGCGGCGCCGACTGGCCGGAGGAACTCGTCATCGGCGGCGGCAGCGGCTGGTGGATCGCCAAACCGCACGTGTTGTCCTACCTGACCCGCCAGGACGGCCGCGAGGTGCCGCTCCGGGTGGCCGACGCGACGCTCGTGTGGGGCGAGGGCGAGGTCGGCCACCGCCTGGAGGGCGTCAAGGACCGGGACCGCGCCCTGGAGGTCGCCCGCTCACTGCGGTGAGACGAGCCAGTCGTCGATCTCCTTCAGCACGTGCTTGCGCATCGACTCCGGCGCGGCCGACGACCTGATCGACTGCCGCGCCAGCTCGGCCAGCTCCGCGTCGCGGAAGCCGTACACGTGCCTGGCCAGCTCGTACTGCGGCAGCAGCCGCGCACCGAACAGCAGCGGGTCGTCGGCCCCGAGCGCCAGCGGCACCCCGGCGTCGAACAGCCGCCGCACCGGCACGTCGGCCGCCTGCTCGACCACGCCCAGGCCGATGTTGGAGGTCGGGCAGACCTCGCAGCAGATCTGCCGGTCGGCCAGCCGTTCCATCAGCCGCGCCGACTCCGCCGCCCGCACGCCGTGCCCCACCCGGTCGGCGCGCAGGTCGTCGACGCACTGCTCGACGCTGCGCGGCCCGAGCAGTTCACCCCCGTGCGGTACGGCCAGCAGCCCGCCCCGCCTGGCGATGCGGAAGGCCGCCTCGAAGTCACGCGCCTGCGCCCGCCGCTCGTCGTTCGACAACCCGAACCCCACCACCCCCTTGTCCACGTACTGCGTGGCCAGCCGGGCGAGGGTGCGGGCGTCGAGCGGGTGCCGGGTGCGGTTGGCCGCGACGATCACGCCCATGCCGATCCCGGCCGCGCGCGCCGCCTGCTCGGTGGCGTCGAGGACCAGCTCCAGCGTGGCGGTCAGCCCGCCGAACCGCTGGGCGTAGCCGGACGGGTCCACCTGGATCTCCAGCCAGCGCGACCCCTCGGCCGCCTCGTCCTCGGCCGCCTCGCGCAGCAGCCGGTAGACGTCCTCGGGGCGGCGCAGGACCGAGCGGGCGATGTCGTAGAGCCGCTGGAAGCGGAACCAGCCGCGCTCGTCGGTGGCCCGCAACTTGGGCGGCCAGTCCTCTTCCAGCGCGTCGGGAAGGTGGATGCCCTGCTCGCGGGCGAGCTCGATCAGCGTGGAGTGCCGCATCGAGCCGGTGAAGTGCAGGTGCAGATGGGCCTTGGGCAACGTGTGCAACGGTCGTTCCATATTGCCTCTCAACCTTATGCCCTGCGGCCGCGTTGGGAGGGCGAAAGGGGAGTCCATGACCGATGAAGACGAGGCGGCCTTCGACGAGTTCGTCGCCGCCAGAAGCACCTCCCTGCTCCGGACCGCGGTCCTGGTCTGCGGCGCTTCCGTCCACGACGCCGAGGACCTGGTGCAGCACGCGCTGGAGAAGGTCTACCGGCACTGGGCGCGCATCCGCGAGGACAACCCCGAGGCGTACGCCCGCCGGGTCGTGGTCAACGCGGCCATCTCGCGCTCGCGCCGGCGCCGGGTGATCCAGGAGATCACCTTCGCCCGGCTGCCCGACACCCCCGCCCTCGGAGCCGATCCCGACCTGCGCGACTCCCTGCTCGGGGAGCTGCGCCGCCTGCCGCCGCGGATGCGCGCGGTGCTGGTGCTGCGCTACTGGGAGGACCGTTCCGAAGCCGACACGGCCGCGTACCTCGGGTGCTCGGTCGGCACCGTGAAGAGCCAGGCCGCACGGGGGCTCGCCCGCCTCCGCGAGCGCGTCCTCGACCTGGAAGGAGCACTGCGATGAGCACCGTGGAAGACCTGCTGCGCGAGGCGATGAGCCGGGAGGTGGAGGACGTGCGCGGCCCCGAGGGCCTGGCCGCGGCGGTACGGCGCGGCAGCCGTGCCCGCCGGCTGCGCGCCCGCGCGGTCGGCGCGGCCCTGGTGGTCGCCGCCTTCGGCGGGGGCGCGGCGTTCCTCCTGGTCGAACCGGAGCCGGCGGGCAAGAACGCCGCCACCTCGGCCAGCGTCGTCACCGAGGTGGCCGTCCCCGACGTCGTCAAGATGCCCCCCGAGCAGGCGTCCGCCAGGCTGGAGCAGGCCGGGCTCAAGCCGGTCCTGCGCACCGATCCCGGCGAGGTCACGAGTCAGGACCCGGCGGCCGGCACCCTGGTCAAGCCCGGCACCGAGATCCAGCTCTACTCCGCGCGGAAGCGGGCCCAGCACCTCGGCGACCTCGGCGACGGCCGCGCCTTCGGCGGGATCCGGCTGACCTACCTGCCCGACGACCTCAGGTGGGGGAGGTGGTCGGTCAAGGACACCTTCGGCGTCACCAGCTACTCGACCACCTACGACGAGCCGGGCCACCCGCAGGGCTACTACGGTCTCCAGGTCTTCGTCTTCGAGGGGAAGGCCACCGAGGACCCGGCGAAGCTCCTGGAGAAGATGGACGACCGGGTCGACGTGGGCTCGGCCGAGGGCGGGATCGCCAGCGTCCACGAGACCGGCAGCCTGCACGACCTCGGCGTCACCGGCGAGCTCCAGACGCCGACCGTGGTGTGGCCGCTCGGCGACCTGTGGGTCCAGATCAAGATGAGCCCCGACCGCGCCGCCAAGCTGGGCGGCACCGACGCGGTCAAGGAGGAGCTCCTCAAGGTCGCCAGGGGAGTGGAGCGGACCGGCTGACCGGCGGACACGCGAACGCCCCGGCCGGTATGGACCGGCCGGGGCGCACGTCGTGTCCGCGAAACCGCGTGCGGCTAGCGGGCCTCGGAGAGCAGCTTGGCCAGCCGGCTGACGCCCTCGGCCAGGTCGTCGTCGCCCAGCGCGTAGGACAGCCGGAAGTAGCCCGGCGTGCCGAACGCCTCGCCCGGCACCACCGCGACCTCGGCCTCCTCCAGCACCAGCTCGGCCAGCTCGGCGCTGGTCTGCGGGCGGCGGCCGCGCAGCTCCTTGCCGAGCAGCGCCTTGACCGACGGGTAGACGTAGAAGGCGCCCTCGGGCTCGGGGCACAACACGCCCGGGATCTCGTTGAGCATCCGGACCATCGTCCTGCGGCGGCGGTCGAAGGCGGTCTTCATCTCCTCGACCGCGTCCAGGTCGCCCCTCACCGCGGCCAGCGCGGCCACCTGGGCCACGTTGGAGACGTTGGAGGTGGCGTGGGACTGCAGGTTGGTGGCCGCCTTGACGACGTCCTTCGGGCCGATCAGCCAGCCCACCCGCCAGCCGGTCATCGCGTAGGTCTTGGCCACGCCGTTCAGGATCACCACGTGGTCGGCCGGGACGTGGTGCGCGATGCTGGTGAACTCGGCGTCGCCGTACACGAGGTGCTCGTAGATCTCGTCGGTGACGACCCACAGCCCGTGCTCGGTGGCCCAGCGGCCGATCGCCTCGACCTGCTCGCGCGAGTAGACCGCGCCGGTCGGGTTGGAGGGCGAGACGAACAGCAGCACCTTGGTGCGCTCGGTGCGGGCCGCCTCGAGCTGCTCGACCGTGGCCAGGTAGCCGCTGGTCTCGTCGGTGACCACGTCCACCTGCACGCCGCCGGCGAGCTTGATCGCCTCGGGGTAGGTGGTCCAGTACGGGGCCACCACCAGCACCTCGTCGCCCGGGTCGAGCAGCGTCGCGAAGGCCTCGTAGACCGCCTGCTTGCCGCCGTTGGTGACCAGCACCTGGTCGGCGGTGACCTCGACGCCGGAGTCGCGGCGCGTCTTGTCGGCGATCGCCTGCTTCAGCTCGGGCAGGCCGCCGGCCGGCGTGTACTTGTGGTTCTTGGGATCCTGCGCCGCCGCGACGGCCGCCTCGACGATGTAGCCGGGCGTGGGGAAATCGGGCTCGCCGGCGCCGAAACCGATGACCGGCCGGCCTGCGGCCTTCATGGCCTTGGCCTTGGCGTCCACGGCCAGGGTCGCGGACTCCGAGATCGCGGAGATTCGTGCTGAGACACGGGGTCGGGTGGACATGCGCCCATGCTTTCACAGGCGGCTCCGCGGCTTTCACAGGCGGCTCGGCTGCTTTCACAGGCGGCTCCGCGCCCGATGAGCAGGGCGATCAGGTTCTGGTTCGACGTTTCGGTCAATCACCCGTACACTTTGGCCTCGGCTGAGCGTTCGCATGTCGTGACGCGCGAAGGTTCGGTCAGCGGCGGCAACCGGGTAGGCTGGTTGACGACATAGGGCAATGGCGCAATTGGTAGCGCTCCGGTCTCCAAAACCGGCGGTTGGGGGTTCGAGTCCCTCTTGCCCTGCGAGTTGCGGTCCGCGCATGAAGGCGTGAAAGCGCGCCGCGATGTGCTGGATACGACGACAGATTCAGGTGAGGACTGTGGCGATCGACACTCGCGGCGAGACCGCAGACAAGCCGAGTGGTGAGAAGAAGTCCAGGACTACTCCCGCGCTCTTCTACCGGCAGGTCGTCAACGAGCTCCGTAAGGTCATCTGGCCGACACGCAGAGACCTCGTCACCTACACGACGGTCGTTCTGGTATTCGTTCTGATCATGGTCGGGATCGTCTACGGGCTCGACTGGCTCTTCGGTGAGGGTGTCCTGCGCATCTTCGGCGGGAAGTGATCCCAGCACCGAACTGGTGCCGACATTCGCATTCGACGGAAGAGGAAGAGTCATCGTGTCCGAGTCTTCATTGCCGGCCGACGAGTCCCGGGAAGAGTGGGACGAGGAGACCGTCTCGGAAGAGACCACCGAGGACGCCGAGCTCTCCGCCGAGGATGCGGACGAGGACGTTTCCGAGGACGAGACCGACGCCGTTTCCGAGGACGAGGCTGACGCCGAGGACGAGGAAGAGGTCGAGGTCGACCCCGTCGAGGAGTTCAAGCAGTCGCTGCGCGGCCAGCCTGGTGAGTGGTACGTCATCCACTCCTACGCGGGTTACGAGAACCGGGTGAAGTCCAACATCGAGACCCGGACCGTCTCCCTCAACATGGAGGACTACATCTTCCAGACCGAGGTGCCGACGCAGACCCGCGACGAGTTCAAGAGCGGCAAGAAGGTCCCGGTCCGCGAGCGCGTGCTGCCCGGCTACGTCCTGGTCCGCATGGAGCTGACCGACGAGTCCTGGGCCGCCGTCCGCAACACCCCGGGCGTCACCGGCTTCGTCGGCCTGTCCAACAAGCCCAGCCCGCTGAGCCTCGACGACGTCGCCAAGCTGCTGGCTCCCGAGCCGAGTGCCGAGGTCAAGCAGGCCAAGGCCAAGGCCGCCGGCCCCTCGGTCGAGTTCGAGATCGGCGAGTCCGTCACCGTCATGGACGGCCCCTTCGCCACGCTTCCCGCGACGGTCAACGAGATCAGCCCCGAGTCGCAGAAGCTCAAGGTGCTGGTGTCGATCTTCGGTCGCGAGACCCCGGTCGAGCTTTCGTTTAACCAGGTCTCCAAGATCTGACATACACTAAGTCGTTCGGTCCCCGTCCCTCGCGAAGGGCGGGGTTCCGACATGTCTGGCCACATCCGTGGTACGGACTGCATCACCCAATCAGGACCCGGAGTAGGAAATGCCTCCGAAGAAGAAGATTGCCGCTCTGGTCAAGGTCCAGCTTCCCGCTGGCCAGGCCACCCCGGCGCCCCCCGTCGGTACCGCCCTCGGTCCGCACGGTGTCAACATCATGGACTTCGTCAAGCAGTACAACGCTGCGACGGAGGCCCAGCGGGGCAACATCATCCCCGTTGAGATCACCATCTACGAAGACCGCAGCTTCACCTTCGTCACCAAGACGCCGCCCGCGCCCAGGCTCATCCTGAAGGCGCTCGGCATCGACAAGGGCAGCGCGGTCCCGCACAAGGACAAGGTCGGCAAGCTCTCCCAGGAGCAGCTCACCCAGATCGCCGAGACCAAGATGCCCGACCTCAATGCCAACGACATCGAGGCCGCCAAGAAGATCATCGCCGGCACCGCCCGGTCGATGGGCATCACCGTCGCCGAGTAAGACCTGTCCGACCCCGTGGGAGGGCCACGCGCTGGCCCGGCACCACAGACTCCTCTTTCTGGAGATTCACATGAAGCGCAGCAAGGCGCACAAGGACGCGGCGGCCAAGGTCGACCGCAACAAGCTGTACTCGCCGGCCGAGGCCGCGAAGCTGGCCAAGGACACGGCCACCACCAAGTTCGACTCCACCGTGGAGGTCGCCCTCCGCCTCGGCGTCGACCCTCGCAAGGCGGACCAGATCGTGCGTGGCACGGTCAACCTTCCGCACGGCACCGGTAAGACCGCCCGGGTCCTGGTCTTCGCGACCGGTGACCGTGCCGAGGCCGCCCGCGAGGCGGGCGCCGACATCATCGGCGCCGACGAGCTGATCGACGAGATCGCCAAGGGCAACCGGCTCAACGAGTTCGACGCCGTCGTGGCCACCCCGGACCTCATGGGCAAGGTCGGCCGTCTCGGCCGCGTCCTCGGCCCGCGTGGTCTGATGCCGAACCCCAAGACCGGCACGGTGACCCCCGACGTGGCGAAGGCCGTCACCGAGATCAAGGGCGGAAAGATCGAGTTCCGCACCGACCGGCAGGCGAACCTTCACTTCATCATCGGCAAGACCTCCTTCGACGAGCGTCAGCTGATCGAGAACTACGCCGCCGCCCTCGACGAGGTGCTGCGTCTCAAGCCGTCCGCGGCGAAGGGGCGTTACCTGAAGAAGGTCACCTTCTCGACCACCATGGGCCCTGGCGTCCCGGTCGACCCCAACCTGGTGCGCGGCCTCACCGCCGAGCTCGAGGTCTGAGACCGCTAGGTCGTTTCACGAACCGCCCCGCCGGAGTCCTCCGGCGGGGCGGTTCTGTTTTGCGCTGGAAGTGAAGCGGCTGTGGGGTTCGCCCCCGGGTGGACGAGGATGAGGGCATGCGGACGCTTGTTCTAGGCGGTACCAGGTTCTTGTCCAGGGAGATCGCGCGGCAGGCTCGCGAGCGCGGTCACGAGGTGGTGTGCGCGGCTCGCGGGATGGCGGGGGATCCGCCGGCCGACGTCGAGTTCGTCCGGGTGGACCGGAGTCTCGACGACGGCCTCGCCGCGGTGCGGGGTGACTTCGACCTGGTGGTCGACGTCGCTCGCCAGCCGAGCCACGTACGGCGGGCCGTCACCGAGCTGGCCGGCCGGGTGGGGCACTGGACGTTCATCTCCTCCGCCAGCGTCTACCGCGACTTCGGCGTCGCCGACCAGAACGTCTTCGAGCCGCTGGCCGCCGACGCCGACGAGGCGGACCCGGCCAACTACGGCCCTGCCAAGGTGGCCTGCGAGCAGCTCTTCGGGCCGGGCGCGTTGCTGGTGCGAGCCGGGCTGATCGTGGGGCCGGAAGACCTCTCCGACCGGTTCACCTACTGGGTCGAGCGGCTGGCGCGCGGAGGGCCCGTCCTGGCTCCGGGCTCGCCCGGCGATCTCGTGCAGCTCGTGGACGTGCGTGACCTGGCCGCCTGGTCGCTCGACGCCGCGCAGGCGGGGCTGGCCGGGCCGTACGACGGGATGTCGATGCCCTTCACGCGCGGGGAGCTGCTCGCGCAGATCGCCGCCGGGGTGGGGGTCGAGCCCGAGCTGGTGTGGGCCGACCAGGAGTTCCTGGTCGAGCAGAAGGTGGAGGCGTGGATGGGGCCGCGGTCGCTGCCGATGTGGGTGCCGCTGCCGGAGTACGCGGGCTTCATGGCTCGTGACACCTCGGCGACCATCGACGCCGGGCTGCGCATCCGGCCGGTCGCCGACAGCGCGCGCGACACCCTGACCTGGCTGCGTGAGTCGGGCCACGTGGTCAGCCGCTCGGGACTGACCGCCGAGGAGGAGGCCGAGCTGCTGTCCCTCCTCGGCGGCCGGGCTACCGGCTGAGGTGCTCGGCGAGGCGTTGCTGGTTGGCGGCCAGGCGCAGGCACAGGTCGCGGAAGGCGGTCAGCTCGTCGGGGGAGAAGCCCTGGAAGAGCGCGCGCATGGCGAGCTGCGCGGGCTTGCGGAAGGCGGCGATCCACTCCTGGCCGGCCGGGGTGATCTCGGCGAGCACCGCCCGCCGGTCGGCCGGGTCACCGGTACGGCGGGCCAGCCCGTCGCGCTCAAGGGTGTCGACCAGGCCGGTCACGTTGCGCGAGCTCACCCCGGCGGCGCGGGCCAGCTCACCGATGCCGACGCCACGGCCGGCCGTGTTGAGCCGTACCAGCAGGTCGAGTGCGCCGGCGCTGACCCCGCGGCCTTCCGAGCCGCGCGCGCGCAACCGTTCCACCGCGTGGTAGGCGGTGCGCACGGCTCCGCTGGTCTCCAAAGCGAGCAGGTCGGCGGGGGAGTCGGCGAGCCGGCTCATGGCCTCGCGGACGCGGGGGTCGAAGAGGGTGCCGTCGGGATCGCGGTCAAAAGTAGTTACGTCATTCATGGTAAGAAAACATATTAGTACGTGCTTCACGATCTACCCAGGGGTGACCCTGGGGTTTCCCTGAGATCCAGTCGGGCAGACGCCGAAAAGTGAATCCTCCACGTAGGGTCGAAAACATGGTGAAGCGCAGGATCATTCTCGCTGCCGCCGCGACAGGCGCTGCCGCGCTGTTCGCGGTGGCGGGTTGCGGTACGGCCACCCAGCCGCTCCAGGTGAACCTGGCGGCTTCGGAGGTGTTGCAGCAGGCCGCGCAGAAGACGCAGCAGGTGTCGAGCTACACGGTCGACGCCGTGGTGAACGTCACGCATCCGCAGCAGGGCGCCGGCAAGGTTCAGGGCCGGATGCTCTACCAGAGCCAGCCCGAGCTGGCCGTGGACGTGACCCTGGACACCGTGGACTTCGGCGGGCAGCAACTGCCCGGTGGGGTGCGCGCCGTCCTCAAGGGCGACACGGTCTACATCAAGGTCGAAGCCCTGAAGCAGATCATCAACTCGTCGAAGCCCTGGATCCAGGTCAAGCTGAACGAGGTCGGCCCGGCCGCCGAGGTGCAGAAGTACCTCGACCAGGTGCGCCAGTTCGATCTCGCCACGGTGACCAAGCTGGTGACGGCTTCCAAGGACGTGAAGTCGGTCGGCACGGAGACCGTCGACAACGTCGAGACCACGCACTACAGCGGCACGTTCCCGGTCGAGCTCGCGGTGCTGACGCTCCCCGCCGACCAGCAGGAGCGCGCGCGCCAGAACCTGGCCGAGCTGAAGGACGTGAAGTTCGACATCTGGGTCGGCGCTGACGGGCTGCCGCGCAAGCTGGCGCTCAACGGCTCGAAGGAGGGCGGGACGCTCGACGCCACGCTCTTCTTCAAGGGCTTCAACGAGCCGGTGACGATCACCCCGCCGCCGGCCGACCAGGTCGGTGACCTGCCGCAGGGCGGCCCCGCGACGGGCACCCCGGCGCCGGCCTCGCCCGACACCTCGGCTCCGCCGGCCCCGGAGACCTCGGCGGTTCCGTCGCCGAGCGCCACCGGCTGACCGGTCCCGACAGGGCGGTAGCAAGGCGAACCAGTTCGGCGTCCGGCCTCGGCCGGGCGCCGATTTGGTTTCTTGACAGTCCTGCCCTATTCTGACTTGTGCCAAAGACCGCCGGTCGTCTTTCAGGTGTGTCCTGAGAGACCGAAGGTTCCACGTCAGGTGGACGGCCCGCGTAGGTGTGATGTGAGATTCCGCCCGGATTCCGGGTCGAGCCCCGCTGCGCCTGCGCACGGGGCGTTTTTCATGTCCGGCGGCACATCTGGAAGGAGGCCCATGGCGAGGGCGGATAAGGCGACAGCCGTTGCCGAGCTCAAGAGCGAGTTCGAGGGCAGCAGCGCCGCCGTTCTGACCGAGTACCGCGGTCTCACCGTCGCACAGCTCAAGCAGCTTCGTGTGGCGCTCGGTGGGAACGCGAAGTTCGCCGTGGCGAAGAACACTCTGACCAAGATCGCCGCCTCTGAGGCCGGCGTGACTGGTCTGGACGACCTCCTGGTCGGCCCGACCGCCGTCACCTTCGTTACCGGTGACGTCGTCGAGGCGGCCAAGGGTCTGCGCGACTTCGCCAAGGCCAATCCCCTTCTGGTGATCAAGGGCGGCTTCATGGAGGGCAAGGCCCTCAACGCCGCGGAGATCACCAAGCTCGCTGACCTTGAGTCCCGTGAGGTTCTCCTCGCGAAGCTGGCCGGTGCGATGAAGGCGAAGCAGTCCGCTGCTGCCGCCATGTTCGCCGCGCTGCCCACGCAGATGGCTCAGCTCGCGGACGCGCTGCGCGCCAAGCGCGAGCAGTCCGGCGAGTAATCCCCGGGGATTGCTGCAACTTTCACCCTTTAGTTAGTTCATTACGGAGGAAACATCATGGCGAAGCTCAGCACCGACGAGCTGCTCGACACTTTCAAGGAGATGACCCTCCTTGAGCTGTCCGAGTTCGTGAAGCTCTTCGAGGAGACCTTCGACGTCAAGGCTGCCGCCCCGGTCGCCGTCGCCGCCGCTGCCGGCCCCGCGGGCCCCGCTGCCGAAGAGGCCGCCGAGCAGGACGAGTTCGACGTCATCCTCGAGGCCGCCGGCGACAAGAAGATCCAGGTCATCAAGGAGATCCGCGCGCTGACCTCCCTCGGCCTGAAGGAGGCCAAGGACCTGGTCGACGGCGCTCCGAAGCCGGTCTTCGACGGCAAGGTTAACAAGGAGCAGGCGGAGAAGGCCAAGGCTGCCCTCGAGGGCGCCGGCGCGACCGTCTCCGTGAAGTAGTCCTTACTTCGCTTCGGAAAGGGAGCGGCCACACCCAGGTGCCGGGTGTGCCGCTCCTTTTTCATGTTTGTACGCTGTCGCGTCATGAATGAACTGGTGCGCGACTGGGTGATGGGCTGGGCGGCGTCGCGGTCGACCGAGACGCCGGTGGCGGAGCCGTGGGGCTGGCTCATGGAGGTGGGCGCGCCCGGGCAGGTGCGCCGGTTCGTGGTCACGGACCTGCCCTGGCTGGCCGAGCTGGTGCCGGGGGTGGACGAGCCCGGGACGTGGCTGAAGATGTTTGTGCCCGAGGCGGAGGCTGTGCCGTACCTGGTGCCGGGGTGGGAGGTCGCGCCGGCGGGCTACATGATGAGCACCCCGCTGGAGCGGGTGCCGGTGGCCGCGCGCGAGGGGTACGAGGTCGAGATCGAGGACGCCGGGGCGGCCACGTTCGTGCGGGTGACGCACGGCGGCGAGCCCGCCGCCCGCGGGCAGTTCGGGCTGGCCGGCCCGGTCGCGGTGATGGACAAGGTCGAGACCGACCCCGCCCACCAGCGGCGCGGCCTCGGGACGCTGGTGATGCGCACGCTGCAGAACCACGCGATCGAGCGGGGCGCCCGCAAGGCGGTCCTGGGCGGCACCGAGGACGGCCGCGCGCTGTACGAGACGCTGGGCTGGCGAGTGGAGTCCCCGCTGACCTCGATCGTCTACAAGGGCTGAACCGATTCGCCGGATTTCCGCGGGACGGGGACGGTAGTGTGCTGGCCACGTTACCCCCTGTGAGTGGAAGGTGACCGGTGGGCGTCGAAGTCGTCGTGGAAGGGCTGACCAAGTCGTTCGGCCGGCAGGTCATCTGGTCGGACGTCTCGCTCACCCTTCCCACCGGGGAGATCTCGGTGCTCCTCGGGCCGTCCGGCACCGGCAAGTCGGTCTTCCTCAAGACGCTGGTCGGGCTGCTGCGCCCCGACCGCGGGCACATCTGGATCGACGGGCACGACCTGGCCGCCTGCGGCGAGAGGAAGCTGTACGAGCTGCGCCGGCTGTTCGGGGTGCTGTTCCAGGACGGCGCGCTGTTCGGCTCGATGACCCTCTACGACAACATCGCCTTCCCGCTGCGCGAGCACACCCGCAAGAGCGAGGCGCAGATCCGCCGGATGGTGCTGGACAAGATCGAGCTGGTCGGCCTGATCGGCGCGGAGAACAAGCTGCCCGGTGAGATCTCCGGCGGGATGCGCAAGCGGGCCGGGCTGGCCCGGGCGCTGGTGCTCGATCCGGAGATCATCCTCTTCGACGAGCCCGACTCGGGGCTGGACCCGGTCCGCACCGCCTACCTGAACCAGCTCATCGTCGACCTCAACGCCGAGACCGGGGCGACCTTCCTGATCGTCACGCACGACATCAACACCGCCCGGACCGTGCCCGACGCCATCGGCCTGCTGTTCCGCCGCGAGCTGGTCATGTTCGGTCCGCGCGAGCAGCTCCTGTCCAGCCAGGAGCCGGCCGTACGGCAGTTCCTCAACGCGCGGCGGCATGGCCCGATCGGCATGTCGGAGGAGAAGGACGTCGCCGAACTGGCCGCGGAGGCCGAGCAGGGCCACGAGCCCGGCCCGCTGCCGCCGATCCCGCCGCAGCTCATGCCCACCGGAGGCCGGGTACGGCAGAGCATGCGAGCCCCGGGCGCGTGGCTGGCCGCCAACGGGATCGCCGCCCCGCCCGGCTCGTTCGTGGACGAGCGCGGGCGCAACTGGCTGCTGGACGGGGTCCACTAGCCCATGAGAGCCGTGCTGGTCGTCGGCGAGTTCGTCGCGCTCTCCCTCGACACCGCCAGAGCCGGGCTCAAGCGCCCGTTCCACTGGCGCGAGACGCTGCACCAGGCGTGGTTCATCGTCACGGTCAGCGCGTTGCCGACCGCGCTGGTGGCCATCCCGTTCGGCGCGGTCCTGGCCCTGCAGGCGGGCAACCTGATCCGCCAGTTCGGCGCCCAGTCCTTCACCGGCGCGACGGCCGTGCTCGGCATCGTCCGCGAGGCGGGACCGGTGGTGACCGCCCTGATGGTCGCCGGCGCGGCGGGCAGCGCCATCTGCGCCGACCTGGGCGCGCGCAAGATCCGGGAGGAGATCGACGCGCTGGAGGTGCTGGGCGTCGACCCGCTGCACCGGCTCGCCGTCCCCAGGGTGGTGGCCTGTGCGCTGGTCGCGCCCCTGCTCAACGGCCTGGTCACCACGGTCGGGTTGGTGGCCAGCTACCTGTTCAACGTCGTCGCGCAGGGCGGCTCGCCCGGCGCCTACCTGCAGTCCTTCACCGCGCTCGCCGAGCCCTCGGACCTGTGGGTCGCCGAGCTCAAGGCGCTGGTCTTCGGCGCGAGCGCCGGGCTGATCGCCACCTACAAGGGCCTGACCGCCAAGGGCGGCCCGAAAGGCGTCGGCGAGGCGGTCAACCAGACGGTGGTCTTCTCGGCGCTGGTGCTGTTCGCGGAGAACTTCCTGATCAGCGCGATCCACGCCCGGACGGCGGCATGAACGAGCTGAGCCGGCAGGGCGAGTTCTACGCACGGGCGCTGGCCGGCCTCCCGGCGTCCGCGCGCTACCGCAAGGAGGTCGTGCGGCTCCTGGCCGAGGTGAGCCTGGGCACCGGCGGGCTGGCGGTGGTCGGCGGCACGGTGACGATCGTCGCCTTCATGACCTTCTTCACCGGCACCGAGGTCGGCCTGCAGGGGTATGCCGCGCTCGACCAGATCGGCACCGCCGCCTTCACCGGCTTCCTGTCCAGCTACGTCAACACCCGCGAGATCGCCCCGCTGGTCGCCGCGATCGGGCTGTCGGCCACGGTCGGCTCGGGCTTCACCGCGCAGCTCGGCGCGATGCGGATCAGCGACGAGATCGACGCGCTGGAGGTGATGGGCGTGCCCGCCCGGCCCTTCCTGGTGGGCACCCGGCTGATCGCCGGATTCGCCGCGATCATCCCGCTGTACGTGCTGGGCCTGCTGGCGTCCTACACCGCGACCAAGCTGATCGCGACCCGCTTCCACGACCAGTCGGCCGGCACCTACGAGCACTACTTCGGGCTCTTCCTCGTGCCCTACGACGTGCTGTGGTCCTTCGGCAAGGTGCTGATCTTCTCGGTGCTGGTCATCCTGATCCACTGCTACTACGGCTTCCACGCCTCCGGCGGCCCGGCCGGCGTGGGGGTGGCGGTGGGGCGGGCCGTACGGACCGCGCTGGTGGCGGTGAACGTGGCCAACGTCCTGCTCGGGCTGGCCATCTGGGGGACCACCACGACCGTGCGGGTGGCCGGATGAGACAGCACGTGTACGGCATCGCGCTGGCGACCGTCATCGCGGCCTTCGCCACCGGCACGATCGCGGTGTACGGCAAGGCCTTCTCCTCGGCGACCGAGGTGGTCCTCCGCACGCCGCGCGCCGGGCTGCAACTGGGCCCCCGGGCGGACGTGAAGGTCAGGGGCGTGCTGGTCGGCGAGGTGAGCGCGGTCACCGCCACCCCCGACGGCGCCGACCTGGTGCTCGCGCTCGACCACCCGGTGGACCGCGCCTCCACGGCGAGCCTGCGGCCCAAGACGTTGTTCGGCGAGAAGTACGTCGAGCTCACCCCGCCCGGCCGCCCGACCCGGCCGCTTCGCGAGGGCGAGACGATCACCGCCGCGAGCGCGCCCGTCGAGACCGGCCAGGTCCTCGACCGGCTCCTGCCGCTGCTGCGCGAGATCCACCCCGAACGGCTCAACGCCGCGCTCACCTCGCTGGCCACCGCGCTCGACAACCGGGGCGCACGGATCGGCGGCACGCTCGACCAGGCCGACGGCTACCTCCAGACCCTCGCGCCGCACCTCCCGGTGCTCCAGCGCGACCTCAGTCTGCTGGCCGACGTGGTCGGGCAGTACGGCGACGCCGCCCCCGACCTGCTGCGTTCCCTCGCCCACGGGGCGAAGCTGAGCGACGTGCTGACCGCGAACGAGGCGCAGCTCGACCGGCTCGGCACCGGCCTGACCCGCACCACGGGCAAGCTCGACCGGCTGCTCACCGAGAACGAGACCGGCCTGGCCGGGTTGCAGCACGTGTGGCGGCCGACGCTGGCGCTCGCGGCCCGTCACGCGGTCACCGTGCCCTGCGTCTTCCAGGGCATCGAGCGGCTGCAGCCGCGCCTCGACCGGGCCTTCGCCGGCGGGCGGCTGCGGGCGGTCATCGAGCTCGTCCGGCCGCGCCCGCCGTACCGGCCGGGGCGGGACGAGCCGCAGTACGCCGACCGGCGCGCGCCGAGCTGCCACGGCCTGCCGGGACGGGTGCCGGTGCCCTTCCCCGAACCGCGCTTCGCCGACGGGAGCCGGCGGTGAACCGGGCGGGCGGCACGCTCGCCGTGGCGCTGAAGCTGGGGCTGTTCGTGATGCTGACCGGCGCCTGCGTGGCGACGCTCGCGGTCACCATCTCGGGCGTGCGGTTCGTGGCCGCCACGACCTACCGCGCGGTGTTCACCGACGCGGGCGGCATCGCGCCGGGGGACGAGGTGCGCATCGCCGGTGTGCGGGTCGGCCGCGTCGAGACCGTCGCACTCGACGCGCGGGCCCGCGCCGAGGTCGCCTTCACCGTCCAGGAACGTCACCGGCTGCCCAGCGGGGTGGTCGCCGCGATCCGCTGGCGCGACCTGGCCGGCGGGCGCTACCTGGCCCTGTCCACCGGCCGGGGCGGACCCGGCCACCTCCCGCCGGAACGGCCGATCACCGACACCCGGCCCGCGCTGGACGTGCACGCGCTGTTCAACGGCTTCCGCCCGCTCCTGCGCGCGGTCGACCCCACGCAGGTCAACCGGCTGAGCTGGGAGATCGTCCAGGTGCTGCAGGGCGAGGGCGGGACGGTGGAGAGCCTGCTCGGCCACATCGGCTCGCTCACCGGCACGCTGGCCGACCGCGACGCCGTCATCGGCCGCGTGATCGACAACCTGACCGTCGTGCTGGGCGAGGTCGCCGGCCGGGAGCAGCAGTACGGCAAGCTCGTCGACGACCTGCACGCGCTGGTCGACGGCCTGGCCGGCGACCGGAAGGCGATCGGCGGCGCGCTGGAGTCGCTCGACCGGCTCACCGGGGTCACCGCGGGCTTCCTCGGCCGGGCCCGGCCCGACGTAAAGGCCGGTCTCGCGCACGCCGGGAACGTCCTGGAGCGGCTCGACGCCGACAGCGAGCTGGTCGAGCGGGCCATCCAGGAGCTGCCATTGCGGCTCAACCAGCTCACCCGGGCCTCCGCCTACGGCTCGTGGTTCAACTTCTACCTCTGCTCGCTCCAGGCCCCGCCGGCCGGAGTGCGGGCCGGGAACGCGAGCGCCCGATGTTCCGCCGGCTGAACCCGCGCCCGCTCGGCCTGGCCGCGCTCGCCGTCGCGGCGGCGCTGGTGGCGGCGGCACTCGGGCTCGGGAACTGGGCGGGCGGCTCGCCGTACACCGCCTACTTCGCCGAGTCGGCGGGGCTCAGGGCAGGGGAGCCGGTGCTGGTCGCCGGGGTGCGGGTGGGCTCGGTGCGCGCGGTCGAGCTCGACGGGGCGCGGGTGCGGGTGGACTTCCGCGCCGAGGGGGTGCGGCTGGGGTCGCTGACCCGGGCGCACATCCGGCCGGTCACGTTGCTCGGCGCGCACGCGCTGGTCCTCGAACCCGCCGGGCCCGGAGGGCTGGCCGCGCCCATCCCGATCGCGCGTACCAGCGTGCCGTACGAGCTGATGCCGGCGGTCGGCGACCTGGCCCGCACGGCCGCGAAGATCGACCCGGTGGCGCTGGAACGGGCCATGCGAGCGGTCAGCCAGACCCTCGACGGCTCCTCGGCCGAGATCGCCGCCGCGCTGAGCGGCCTGAGCCGCCTGTCCCGCACGGTCGCCGAGCGCGACGACCGGCTGCGGGAGCTGGTACGGCGAGGCCGCACGGTCACGAGCCTGGCCGCCGGGCGCACCGACCGGCTGCGCGACCTGGCCCGCGACGGCGACCTGCTGCTGCGCGAGCTCACCCACCGGCGCGCGGTCATCCACAGCCTGTTGACGAACACGCTCGCCCTGGCCGAGGAGGTGGACGGCCTGATCGCCGACAACCGGGCCGAACTCGCGCCCGCGCTGCGCGACCTGCGCCGCCTGGCCGCGCTGCTGCGCCGCAACGAGGCCGACCTCGACCGCTCGCTGAAGCTGCTGGTGCCCTTCACCCGGCAGTTCACCGACGTGACCGGCAACGGGCCGTGGTTCGACGCGATCATCCAGAACCTCGTGCCGTTGCCGGTCGCGCTGGAGCCGGACGCGACGCTCGGCGGACTGGTGCGATGAGGGCGGCCCTGGCGCTGGCGGCGCTCCTGACCGCCGCCGGCTGCGGATTCCAGGGCGTGGCGTCGCTGCCGCTGCCCGGCGGGGCCGACCTGGGCCCTAGGCCCCGCGAGGTCACGATCGAGTTCGCCGACGCCCTGGACCTGGTGCCGCGCTCCTCGTGCAAGGTCAACGACGTCACCGTGGGCGAGGTCGTCTCGGTCGAGCTGTCGGCGAGCTGGCACGCCGAGGTGGTCTGCGCGGTGCGCGGCGAGGTCGGCCTGCCCGTCGACAGCACCGCGGCCATCGCCCAGACCAGCCTGCTGGGTGAGAAGTACGTCCGCCTGGAGCCCGCGGGCCAGGGGCCGCCCGCCACCCGCATCCCGCTGGCGGCCACGACCGCCACCGCCGAGGTCGAGCAGGTGCTCGCCGCCGCCTCGACGGTGCTCAACGGCGGCGGGCTGGAGCAGCTCGCGACCATCAACGCCGAGCTGAACCAGGTGCTCGGCGGGCGCGCCACCCGGGTGCGCGGGCTGCTGCGGCGGCTCGACACCTTCGCCGCCGCGCTCGACGGCTCGAAGGGGGAGATCGTCCGGCTGCTCGACGGGCTCGACCGGCTGGCGGCCACGCTCGCCGCGCAGAAGCGGACGATCGCCGACGTGGCCACCCGCATCGGCCCGGCCGTGTCGCAGCTCCGGCGGCAGCGCGCCGAGCTCACCGGCCTGTTGCGCGGCCTCGACCGGCTTGGCCGGACCGCCACGCGGGTGCTGGAACGCTCGCACAAGGACACCCTGGCCAACCTCCGTGACCTGCGCACCGTGCTGGCCGACCTCGACCGCGCCGGGAGCAGCCTGGCCCGGGGGCTCGGGACGGCGCTCACCTTCCCGTTCCCGCCGTCGGCGACCGGCCTGCTCAGGGGCGACTACGGGAACGTGGACGTCACCCTCGACCTCTCGCCCGGCACCACCCTGGAGAACATCCGATGAACCGGCTCAAGCTGCTGCTCCTGGCGCTCGTCACGGTGGCGGCGGGCGCGTACACCGCGGTGGAGTACGCCGAGCTGGTGCCTCGCGGCTACCGGGTGGGGGTGGAGCTCGCCGAGGCGGGCGGGCTGTACGAGCGGGCCGAGGTGACCTACCGGGGGGTTCCGGTCGGGCGGGTGGAGGCGCTGGAGGTGACCGCAGACGGGGTGCGCGCGACGCTGCGGCTGGAGGCGCCGGTGCCGAAGGCGGGCGTGCGGGCGGTCGTCGCCAACCGGTCGGGGGTGGGGGAGCAGTACCTCGACCTGCAGCCCACGGGGGCGGCTCCGCCGTACCTGGAGGAGGGGGCGGTGATCGGGCGCGAGCGCACGCGGCTTCCGGTCAGCACCGCGAAGCTGCTGGGCGACGCCGAGGCGCTGCTGGCGTCGGTGGATCCGCACGACGTCGGCACGGTCGTCACCGAGCTGGAGCGGGCGATCGGCGGGCCGGAGCTGAGGCGGCTGATCGAGGCGGGTTCGGAGGTGGTGGACGCGGCGGCGGAGGTGGCGCCGGAGACGGTCGCGCTGATCCGCGACGGCGAGACGGTGCTGGAGACGCAGCGGGGTTTCGGCTGGAAAGAGTTCTCGCGTGACCTGGCCGAATTCACCGAGGCGGTGGAAACCGGAGCGGTGAATCGCGTCATTGATGGCGCTGTGTTGGTTTCTCCGCCGGTGGGTGGAATGGTGGACGACGTGCAGCCATTCTTGCGGCCTTTGGTGCGGAATGCGGTGATCGGTGGGCAGGTGTTTTCTGCCCGGGAGAGTGCTTTGCGGCAATTGTTGCTCGGGTATCCGGCGGGGGTCGCCGGCGCCTTCACCGTCGTCGGCGAGGACGGGCTGCATTTCGGTCTCAACCTGAACCTCAACGTGCCCCCGCCGTGCAAGGAGGGGTACGGCACGCCGTGGCGCCGCCCCCAGGACCTCTCGGTACGGCCTGCCGTACCCGACAGCCACTGCCGGGCGCCGGCGGGTGGGGCGACCGGGGTGCGTGGTGCGAGGAATGTGCCCGAAGCGGGCCCCACGCCCGGGATTCCAGGGTTGCGGGAGTGGCTGGGCGATTATGATCCCGTGACATGGCCCGACGGCTCCTGATCCCCGTGCTGGCGGTGCTGGTCGCGCTGCTGGGCGGAGCCGCGCTCTGGATCGGCGGGCAGGCGCGCGAGGCCCACGCCCGCGCCGACGACCGGCAGGCCGCGCTCGACGCGGCGGGCACGCACGCCATGAACCTGCTGGCGCTCAACCACTCGACCATCGACGCCGACATCAAGCGCATCCTGGACACCTCGACCGGAGCGGCCCGCACGGAGTTCTCGGCCAACGCGGCCCGGCTGAAGGAGACCACGCTGGCCAACAAGGTGGTGCAGACCGGGGTGCTCCGGGCGAGCGGCGTGGAGACCATCACCTCCGGTGAAGCCTCGGTCCTGGTGGTGGCGGACGCCGACATCCGCTGGGAGGGCTCCAAAGCCCCGCCGGAGAAGCGGCGCTTCCGCTGGGCCATGCAGCTCACGAAGATCGGCTCGGGCTGGCTGGTCTCCAAGGTGGTGCAGGTCTTGTGAGATGGGTCCTCACGGGGGTGCTCGGGCTGGCCGCGCTGGCGCTGGCCGCGGCGGTGCTGGTCATGGGCCTCGACCTGCGGCGGCTCGACCAGGCGGAGGCGGCGGGCAAGGAGGCGCTCGCCGCCGCGCGGGCGGTCGCACCGGACCTGCTGTCCTACAACTACCGGACCATCGAGCAGGATCTGGAGCGCGCCGCCGAGCACACCACGGGCGAGCTCACCAAGCACTACCGCGAGCTGCGCAACGGGCCCTTCGCCGGCCAGCGGCGCGCCGAGCAGAAGGTCCAGCAGACGACCGTCGTGCGCGCCGCCGTGGAGCGCGCCGGGCCCGACCGGGTGGAGGTGCTCGTCTTCGTGGACATGGGCATCGCGACCGGAGGCCGCCAGGAGTTCCGACAGAACCGGGCGCGGCTGGTCATGGTGCGCGAGGACGCCCGCTGGCTGGTCGCGGAGCTGTCCACGCTGATCGGCAAGGCCTGAGACACGGGCGCGTCGCGTACTGCAATTGTTATTAAAATCGAGGTTTGGCGAAGCCTTCGCCGCGGGTAGATCAGTCACAGTTCCACCGGGGTTCCACCTTGGGTGTGACGCTGCGTTAGCCGACTCCGATCGCGGGTATCGTCTGGGGCCTGACGGTAGGCGTAGTGTCACTCAGGGAAGAAATCCCAGCGTCCAGGGCATGAAACACGCGAAAGTCGGGCTCACGGGCTTGACGTTTGCGCCCGGACGGGCGATGCTGCGAGCAACGTGGAGCATGCAGCGAGAGTGGACTGGACAGGCGTGTGCCGATCGGCTACACTGCCCCTTTGCGCTGCCCTTTGACGACCCGCCTGCTTTGCTCACAGAGCGAGGTTGTCTGGCGTGCGTGTAGTCAGTCCGCCGCGAGCCCTCGGAAGGACATCTGTTGGCAGCCTCGCGCAACGCCTCCGCCGTATCCGGTCCCCGTCGCGTCACCTTTGCGCGCATCCAGGAGCCCCTTGGGGTTCCCGACCTTCTGGCCCTGCAAACCGAATCGTTCGACTGGTTGCTTGGCAACGAGAAGTGGAAGGCCCGGGTCGAGGCGGCTCGCCAGGCCGGGCGAAAGGACGTCCCGACCCAGTCGGGTCTCGAAGAGATTTTCGAAGAGATCAGTCCCATCGAGGACTTCTCGGGGACCATGTCCTTGTCGTTCCGCGACCACCGGTTCGAGCCGCCGAAGTACTCCGTTGAGGAGTGCAAAGACAAGGACATGACCTACTCCGCCCCCATGTTCGTCACGGCGGAGTTCATCAACAACGAGACAGGTGAGATCAAGAGCCAGACGGTGTTCATGGGCGACTTCCCGCTCATGACCCCGAAGGGCACCTTCATCATCAACGGCACCGAGCGTGTCGTGGTTTCCCAGCTGGTCCGCTCGCCGGGCGTCTACTTCGACCGCAGCGTCGACAAGACCTCCGACAAGGACCTGTTCGGCTGCCGGGTCATCCCCTCGCGCGGGGCCTGGCTCGAGTTCGAGATCGACAAGCGCGACAGCGTCGGTGTGCGCATCGACCGCAAGCGCAAGCAGGCCGTCACCGTGCTTCTCAAGGCACTGGGATGGACCAACGAGCAGATTCTCGAGCGCTTCGGCCAGTACGAGTCCATGCGCGCCACCCTGGAGAAGGACCACACGGCCGGCCAGGAAGACGCGCTGCTCGACATCTACCGCAAGCTGCGCCCGGGCGAGCCGCCGACCAAGGAGTCGGCGCAGACCCTGCTGGAGAACCTCTACTTCAACCCGAAGCGGTACGACCTGGCCAAGGTCGGTCGTTACAAGATCAACAAGAAGCTCGGGGTCGACTCCGAGATCACCCAGGGCACGCTGACCGAAGAGGACATCGTCGCCACCATCGAGTACATCGTCCGCCTCCACGCGGGCGAGGAGTCGATGCAGGGCGCCGAGGGCCGTGACGTCATCGTCGAGACCGACGACATCGACCACTTCGGCAACCGTCGTCTCCGCAGCGTCGGCGAGCTCATCCAGAACCAGGTCCGCCTGGGCCTGGCCCGTATGGAGCGCGTCGTCCGCGAGCGGATGACCACGCAGGACGTCGAGGCCATCACGCCGCAGACCCTGATCAACATCCGCCCGGTCGTGGCGTCGATCAAGGAGTTCTTCGGCACCTCCCAGCTCTCCCAGTTCATGGACCAGACCAACCCGCTGGCCGGCCTGACGCACAAGCGGCGTCTGTCCGCGCTGGGCCCCGGCGGTCTGTCCCGTGAGCGGGCCGGCTTCGAGGTCCGAGACGTGCACCCCTCGCACTACGGCCGCATGTGCCCGATCGAGACGCCGGAAGGCCCGAACATCGGTCTGATCGGCTCGCTCGCCTCCTACGGGCGGATCAACGCCTTCGGCTTCGTCGAGACGCCGTACCGCAAGGTCGTCGACGGCAAGGTGACCGACCAGATCGACTACCTCACCGCCGACGAGGAGGACCGCTTCGTCAAGGCGCAGGCCAACACGGTGCTCAACGCCGACGGCACCTTCGCCGAGGACCGCGTCCTCGTCCGCACCAAGGGCGGCGAGACCGAACTCGCCCGCGCCTCCGAGGTGGACTACATCGACGTGTCGCCGCGCCAGATGGTGTCGGTCGCCACGGCGATGATCCCCTTCCTCGAGCACGACGACGCCAACCGCGCGCTCATGGGCTCCAACATGCAGCGCCAGTCGGTCCCGCTGCTTCGCAGCGAGGCCCCGCTGGTCGGCACCGGCATGGAGTACCGCGCCGCCACCGACGCCGGTGACGTCATCACCGCGGAGAAGGCCGGCGTGGTCGAGGAGGTCTCCGCCGACTACGTCACCGTGATGAACGACGACGGCACCCGGATCACCTACCGCGTCGCCAAGTTCAAGCGCTCCAACCAGGGCACCTCGTTCAACCAGAAGCCCATCGTCGCCGAGGGCGACCGCATCGAGGTCGGTCAGGTCGTCGCCGACGGCCCCTGCACCGACATGGGCGAGATGGCGCTCGGCAAGAACCTTCTCGTGGCGTTCATGCCGTGGGAGGGCCACAACTACGAGGACGCGATCATCCTCTCCCAGCGTCTGGTGCAGGACGACGTCCTCTCCTCGATCCACATCGAGGAGCACGAGGTCGACGCCCGCGACACCAAGCTGGGCCCCGAGGAGATCACCCGCGACATCCCCAACGTCTCGGAGGAGGTCCTCGCCGACCTCGACGAGCGCGGCATCATCCGGATCGGCGCCGAGGTCGTGCCCGGCGACATCCTGGTCGGCAAGGTCACGCCCAAGGGCGAGACCGAGCTGACCCCGGAGGAGCGCCTGCTCCGTGCGATCTTCGGCGAGAAGGCCCGCGAGGTCCGCGACACCTCCCTGAAGGTGCCGCACGGCGAGTCCGGCAAGGTCATCGGCGTGCGCGTCTTCAGCCGCGAGGAGGGCGACGAGCTTCCCCCCGGTGTCAACGAGCTGGTCCGCGTCTACGTGGCCCAGAAGCGTAAGATCACCGACGGTGACAAGCTCGCCGGCCGTCACGGCAACAAGGGCGTCATCTCCAAGATCCTGCCCGTCGAGGACATGCCGTTCCTCGAGGACGGCACGCCGGTCGACATCATCCTCAACCCGCTCGGTGTGCCCGGCCGTATGAACGTCGGCCAGGTTCTCGAGACCCACCTCGGCTGGATCGCGGCCCGGGGCTGGGACGTCACGGGGATCAAGGAGGCGTGGGCCGAGCGGCTCACCGAGGCCGGCTTCGGCGAGATCGAGCCCTTCACCAACGTGGCCACGCCCGTCTTCGACGGCGCCCACGAGGAGGAGATCGTCGGTCTGCTCAAGAACACCCTGCCCAACCGCGACGGCGACCGCATGGTCCAGGAGACCGGTAAGGCCAAGCTGTTCGACGGCCGCTCCGGCGAGCCGTTCCCGTACCCGATCTCGGTCGGCTACATCTACATCCTCAAGCTGCTGCACCTGGTCGACGACAAGATCCACGCGCGTTCGACCGGCCCGTACTCGATGATCACCCAGCAGCCGCTGGGCGGTAAGGCGCAGTTCGGTGGCCAGCGCTTCGGTGAGATGGAGGTGTGGGCGCTCGAGGCGTACGGCGCGGCCTACGCGCTGCAGGAGCTGCTCACCATCAAGTCCGACGACGTCCTCGGCCGCGTGAAGGTCTACGAGGCCATCGTCAAGGGCGAGAACATCCCCGAGCCCGGCATCCCCGAGTCCTTCAAGGTCCTCATCAAGGAAATGCAGTCGCTGTGCCTGAACGTCGAGGTGCTCTCCAGCGACGGCATGTCCATCGAGATGCGGGACACGGACGAGGATGTCTTCCGCGCAGCGGAAGAGCTCGGCATCGATCTGGCAAGGCGTCCCAATGAGGGCGCGATGTCCGTCGACGAGGTCTGATCAAAAAGGGGAATCAAGTGCTCGACGTCAATTTCTTCGACGAGCTACGCATTGGCCTCGCCACTGCCGACGACATCCGCCAGTGGTCGCACGGCGAGGTGAAGAAGCCGGAGACCATCAACTACCGGACTCTCAAGCCGGAAAAGGACGGACTCTTCTGCGAGAAGATCTTCGGCCCGACCCGCGACTGGGAGTGCTACTGCGGCAAGTACAAGCGCGTCCGCTTCAAGGGCATCATCTGTGAGCGCTGCGGCGTCGAGGTCACTCGCGCCAAGGTGCGTCGTGAGCGGATGGGCCACATCGAGCTGGCCGCGCCCGTCACGCACATCTGGTACTTCAAGGGCGTGCCCTCGCGCTTGGGCTACCTGCTCGACCTGGCCCCGAAGGACCTCGAGAAGGTCATCTACTTCGCGGCCTACATGATCACGCAGGTCGACACCGAGATGCGTGAGCGTGACCTGCCCTCGCTGGAGGCCAAGGTCTCCGTCGAGCGGCAGCACATCGAGCAGCGCCGTGACGCCGACATCGAGTCGCGCCAGAAGAAGCTCGAGTCCGACCTGGCCGAGCTCGAGGCGGCCGGCGCCAAGGGCGACCAGCGCCGCAAGGTGCGTGAGGGCGCCGAGCGCGAGATGCGTCAGCTTCGCGACCGCGCCCAGCGTGAGCTCGACCGCCTCGACGAGGTGTGGAGCCGGTTCAAGAACCTCAAGGTCCAGGACCTCGAGGGCGACGAGATGCTCTACCGCGAGATGCGCGACCGCTTCGGCCGCTACTTCAAGGGCGGCATGGGCGCGCAGGCGATCCAGGAGCGTCTGGTCAGCTTCGACCTCGACGCCGAGGCCGAGAACCTGCGCGAGACCATCCGCTCGGGCAAGGGCCAGAAGAAGGCCCGCGCCCTCAAGCGGCTCAAGGTCGTGTCGGCGTTCCTGAACACCACCAACTCGCCCAAGGGCATGGTGCTCGACTGCATCCCGGTCATCCCGCCGGACCTGCGCCCGATGGTGCAGCTCGACGGTGGCCGGTTCGCGACCTCCGACCTCAACGACCTCTACCGTCGTGTGATCAACCGGAACAACCGTCTCAAGCGTCTCCTCGACCTCGGCGCGCCCGAGATCATCGTGAACAACGAGAAGCGGATGCTCCAGGAGGCCGTCGACTCCCTGTTCGACAACGGCCGTCGTGGCCGCCCGGTGACGGGCCCCGGCAACCGGCCGCTGAAGTCCCTCAGCGACATGCTGAAGGGCAAGCAGGGCCGGTTCCGCCAGAACCTGCTGGGCAAGCGAGTCGACTACTCCGGTCGTTCGGTCATCGTCGTCGGCCCGCAGCTCAAGCTGCACCAGTGCGGTCTGCCCAAGCAGATGGCGCTGGAGCTGTTCAAGCCGTTCGTGATGAAGCGTCTGGTCGACCTCAACCACGCCCAGAACATCAAGTCGGCCAAGCGGATGGTCGAGCGGGCCAAGCCGGTCGTGTGGGACGTCCTCGAAGAGGTCATCACCGAGCACCCGGTGCTGCTCAACCGTGCGCCCACGCTGCACCGTCTGGGCATCCAGGCGTTCGAGCCGCAGCTCGTCGAGGGCAAGGCCATCCAGATCCACCCGCTCGTCTGCACCGCGTTCAACGCGGACTTCGACGGTGACCAGATGGCCGTGCACCTGCCGCTGTCGGCCGAGGCCCAGGCCGAGGCCCGCATCCTGATGCTCTCGACCAACAACATCCTCAAGCCGGCCGACGGCAAGCCCGTGACGATGCCCACCCAGGACATGGTCATCGGCCTCTACTGGCTGACCACGCAGAAGGACGGCGCGATCGGCGAGGGCCGCGTGTTCGGCTCGGTGGCCGAGGCGCAGATGGCCTTCGACCGGCGCGAGCTGGAGATCCAGGCCAAGATCCAGATCCGGATGAAGGACGTCCTGCCCCCGCGCGAGTGGGTGGCCCCGGACGGCTGGGAGCCCGGTGACCCGATCCGCCTGGAGACGACCTTCGGACGCCTGCTGTTCAACGACACGCTCCCGGCGTCCTACCCGTACGTCAACTTCCAGATCGGCAAGAAGCAGCTCTCCTCGATCGTGAACGAGCTGGCCGAGACCTACCCCAAGGTCGAAGTGGCCACCGCGCTCGACGCGCTCAAGGACGCAGGCTTCCGCTGGGCCACCCGTTCGGGTGTCACGATCTCCATCGAGGACGTCGTGGCGCCGCCGAACAAGGCCCAGATCATGGAGAACTACGAGCGCCGGGCGGACAAGGTCCAGCGCGAGTACGAGCGTGGTCTGATCACCGACGAGGAGCGCCGTCAGGAGCTCATCGAGATCTGGACCCACGCCACCGCGGACGTCGAGACCGACATGGTCAACGCGTTCCCGGCCACCAACCCCGTGTGGATGATGGTCAACTCCGGTGCGCGTGGTAACAAGATGCAGGTGCGGCAGATCGCCGGTATCCGTGGTCTGGTGTCCAACACCAAGGGTGAGACCATCCCGCGGCCGATCAAGGCCTCCTTCCGCGAGGGCCTGTCGGTGCTGGAGTACTTCATCTCCACCCACGGTCAGCGAAAGGGTCTGGCCGACACCGCGCTCCGTACCGCCGACTCGGGTTACCTGACCCGTCGTCTGGTGGACGTGGCGCAGGACGTCATCGTGCGTGAGATCGACTGCGGCACCGACCGCGCGGTCCCGCTGCACGTCGGCGAGCGGGACGTGTCCGGCAACCTGGTCAAGGCGGAGAACGCCGAGTCCAACGTGCACGGCCGCATCCTCGCCGAGGACGTCGAGGTCGACGGCAAGGTCATCGTGCCGGCCGGTGTCGACATCAACGACAACCACGTCACCGCGCTGGTCGAGGCGGGCATCGAGACCGTCCGCACCCGCTCCGCGCTGGTGTGCGAGGCCAAGATCGGTGTCTGCGCGACCTGCTACGGCCGCTCGCTGGCCACCGGCAAGCTCGTCGACGTCGGCGAGGCGGTCGGCATCATCGCCGCCCAGTCGATCGGTGAGCCTGGCACCCAGCTGACGATGCGGACCTTCCACACCGGTGGTGTGGCGGGCGCCGACATCACCCACGGTCTGCCCCGTGTCCAGGAGCTCTTCGAGGCGCGTATCCCCAAGGGTGTCGCGCCGATCTCGGAGGCCTCCGGCCGCGTGCGGATCGACGAGACCGACAAGACCCGCAAGGTCGTCATCACTCCCGACGACGGCTCCGAAGAGGTCGCCTACCCGGTCTCGATGCGGTCGCGGCTGCTCGTCTCCGAGGGTCAGCCCGTCCAGGTGGGCCAGCAGCTCATCGCCGGTGCGGTCAACCCCAACGAGGTGCTGCGCATCCTCGGCCCGCGTGCGGTCCAGCTCCACCTGGTCGCCGAGGTCCAGCAGGTGTACCGCTCGCAGGGTGTGTCGATCCACGACAAGCACATCGAGATCATCGTTCGGCAGATGCTGAAGCGGGTCAACGTGCTGGAGTCGGGTGACACCGACCTCCTGCCCGGTGAGCTGGTCGAGCGTCCGCGCTTCGAGCAGATGAACCGCGAGACCGTCGCCGAGGGTGGCTCGCCCGCCTCCGGCCGTCCGGTGCTCATGGGTATCACCAAGGCGTCGCTGGCCACCGAGTCGTGGCTGTCGGCGGCCTCCTTCCAGGAGACCACCAGGGTCCTGACCGACGCGGCGATCCACGCCAAGTCGGACTCGCTCCTGGGCCTGAAGGAGAACGTGATCATCGGTAAGCTCATCCCGGCCGGTACGGGCATGCCCCAGTACCGCAACGTGCGGGTCGAGCCGACCGAGGAGGCCAAGGCGGCCATGTACACCGTCGGCGGGTACGACGGGTCCGCGGCCGACTACACCTTCGGCACCGGCAGCGGCGAGGCCGTTCCGCTGGAGGAGTACGACTTCGGGCAGTACAACCGGTAGGTCTGATCGGCTGGGGTTCCGGCTGACAGCTTTGAAGAGCGCCCAAGGGGTTTCCCTTGGGCGCTCTTCCGTTTTCTGCTGTCAACGGCGTGGTCCCTCGCCCTGCGGGCTCGGGCTCCGCCTTGTGGGGGGCCGCCTTCGTCGTCCCCCCACACCCCCCGATGGGAGGGGCCTACCGGCCCCTCGCGCTCCCCGGGAGTGGGGCTGCTTCGGGAGGAGGGGCAGTGGGGCTCGTCAGGATCGGAGCCGTTGAGACGGCCTGTGCGGAGCCGCCAGAGGGGACACCGGCCTGCCTAGGACGGGGCGCCTCAGAGTTGCCTGGCCTGGCCACGAGCTACGGGGAAAGGCGTGGCCGTGCTCACCGCCCAAGTGGGGGCCTAAACCGGCACGCGGCGCAACTCGGCGGGGGCCATCGAGGCCACCAGGCCCCATGCGGGACGGCCGCATAAGGATGACGGCGGGGACGGCGTGGCGGTTGGGGAGCCACGCCGTCCCCGGTGGGAGGGGGTGGGTGCTGAGCCGTACTCGAAGAGAGGGGGTCAGCGGAGGATGGGCTTCTCGCGGGGGAACGGGCGGGGCCTCAGGGCGGCGCGGGGCTTGGTGGCCTCGGTTTCGGCGCGGCCGGTGCGGGGGCGGGGGCGGACGGGGGTCTCCCGGGGCGGCTTGACGGAGGGCGGGCGGACCGAGGGCGGGGTGGGCGGGGTGAAGACCCGGGTGGGACGCGGCAGGAGGTAGCCCTGGCAGTCGCTACGGCCGCCGCTGGTGAGCCAGTAGCTGCCGGCACTGGCGGCGCCGATGTCGAGCTTGGGGTCGATGGTGGTCCAGTCCGGGCAGCGCAGGCCGGGGTAGGTCTGGGCGTCACGGACGGGGGCGCCGGCGGGACGGCCCTCGGTGACGCACCAGACGAACCGGGCGCTCCGGGCACGGGTGTCCGGGGTGCGGTAGTCGGCCAGGGTGCTGACCACGTACGCCAGCCGGGCCTGGTCACGGGCGGACAGCGCCTGACGGGCCCCGGCCGAGCCGGCGGGGACGAGCGGGGCCTCGCCACAGGCGTCAAGGTCGTGGTTGAGGCAGAAGACCCACGTGGGGGCGACGGGCTTGCCGTCGGGCCCCAGGTGCGTGGCGCACATGGGGGTGCCGCGGAATGAGCCCTGGGCGGGCGGCGGGGCGGCCAGGTACGGGTTGACGACGCCCTCGTTGTTGGTGATCAACGCCAGCTTGCCGCCGCTCAGCCAGGCCGGGTCGATGCGCACGGTGGGCGGGGTGCCGGGGCGCGTGGTGTCGGAGTCGCAGGCCACGACGGTGTACGGCGCGCGGGCCGCGGGCCCGCCGGGCACGAGGTCCGTCAGGTCACCGAAGGTCGGTACGGCAAGCAGGGCCGCCAGCACAATCTTGCTCATGGTGGGCATGGTGGCACCGACGGTGACGACCGCGGGCCGATCAGACGGTATGCGGAGGGCGCCTGGGGCAGTTCATGACCCGTCGCGGCCCGAAGCCCCTGACGAGGTGCCCGCCGGGAGGCCCGATTTCCTCGGTGAAAACCGGTCGGGAGATGTCGAGGGTACGGGTAGACTGGGCGAGGGTCTCATAGCGGCCGGGTTAAGCGCCGGTCGCCCCACACGACACGAAGTTGCGGCCGTCCCGGCGGCGGTCGAGGAAACGCGGCCGTTTTGACGTGCCGCGCTGGGCTGGGTAGTCTTGCCCTTCGTGCCCGTGGGTTCATGGGCCTTCACGCATGCGCGCTGAACATCTCGTGAGAGATGGGGGCCGCGGCGTGGTCCTCCCCCGGTTGATCGACCGCGAGGGGTGTGGCTCTGAAGAGCGCGACACGCCCGACCGCGTGGGTCGAAGCGGGGGAGAAAACAGCAGGTCATGACACCGGCAGTGCCTGCGAAATGCTCGACCAGCGAAAGCTGGACATTCGTATTACCGGCCAAAGCACGAAATGGAGTGGCAGTGCCCACTATCCAGCAGTTGGTCCGAAAGGGCCGGCAGGACAAGGTCTCCAAGACCAAGACTCCTGCCCTCAAGGGGAGTCCGCAGCGACGCGGCGTCTGCCAGCGCGTCTACACGACCACGCCCAAGAAGCCGAACTCGGCTCTGCGCAAGGTGGCTCGTGTTCGCCTCACCAACGGCATCGAGGTCACGGCTTACATCCCCGGTGTGGGTCACAACCTCCAGGAGCACTCGATCGTGCTCGTGCGTGGCGGTCGTGTGAAGGACCTGCCGGGTGTTCGCTACAAGATCATCCGCGGCACGCTCGACACCCAGGGTGTCAAGAACCGCAAGCAGGCTCGTTCCCGTTACGGCGCGAAGTTGGAGAAGAAGAAGTAATGCCTCGTAAGGGTTCTCCTGGCCGCCGCCAGCTCATGGCCGACCCGGTCTACAGCTCGCCGCTGGTCACCGCGCTGATCAACAAGGTCCTGCTCGACGGCAAGCGCTCGATCGCTCAGTCGATCGTCTACGGCGCCCTCGAGGGCTGCCGTGACAAGACCGGCAACGACCCGGTCGTCACGCTGAAGCGCGCGCTCGACAACGTCAAGCCGACCCTCGAGGTCCGCAGCCGCCGTGTCGGTGGCGCGACCTACCAGGTCCCGGTCGAGGTTCGCGCCTCCCGCAGCACCACTCTGGCGCTGCGCTGGCTGGTGCAGTACTCCCGGGCCCGCCGCGAGAAGACCATGACCGAGCGCCTCATGAACGAGCTCCTCGACGCCAGCAACGGCCTCGGGGCGAGCGTCAAGAAGCGCGAGGACACCCACAAGATGGCCGAGTCCAACAAGGCCTTCGCCCACTACCGCTGGTAACAGCGGTTACGACGAGACGACGAGGACGCGAGAGAAGTGGCCAGCACAGCTGCCCTTGACCTGGCCAAGATCCGCAACATCGGGATCATGGCCCACATCGACGCGGGCAAGACCACCACGACCGAGCGCATCCTGTTCTACACCGGTATCAACTACAAGATCGGTGAAGTCCACGACGGCGCTGCCACGATGGACTGGATGGAGCAGGAGCAGGAGCGCGGCATCACGATCACGTCGGCCGCGACGACCTGTGAGTGGCTCGGTCACACCATCAACATCATCGACACCCCGGGTCACGTCGACTTCACCATCGAGGTGGAGCGTTCGCTCCGCGTCCTCGACGGCGCTGTCGCCGTGTTCGACGGTGTCGCCGGTGTCGAGCCGCAGTCGGAGACGGTGTGGCGTCAGGCTGACCGCTACGGCGTGCCCCGCATCTGCTTCGTGAACAAGATGGACCGGGTCGGCGCGGAGTTCCACCGCTGCGTCGACATGATGATCAGCCGTCTGGGTGCGACCCCGGCTGTCATCCAGCTCCCCTGGGGCGTTGAGGCCGGCTTCAAGGGCGTCATCGACCTGGTGAAGATGAAGGGTCTGCTCTGGCCGGAAGAGGCGGCCAAGGGCGAGATGTACGAGACCGTCGACATCCCCGCCGACCACGCCGAGACCGCCCGTGAGTGGCGCGACAAGCTGGTCGAGACCGTCGCCGAGAACGACGACGAGCTGATGGAGCTCTTCCTCGAGGGCACCGAGCCCACCGAGGAGCAGCTGGTCGCGGCGATCCGCCGCGCGACGCTGTCCAGCGCCATCAACCCGGTTCTCACCGGCACCGCGTTCAAGAACAAGGGCGTCCAGCCCCTGCTCGACGCGATCGTGGCCTACCTGCCCGCGCCGCTCGACATCCCGGCCTTCAAGGGTCACGCTGTCGGCGACGAGGACGAGGTCATCGAGCGTCACGCGGACGTCAGCGAGCCCTTCTCCGCGCTTGCCTTCAAGATCATGAGCGACCCGCACCTGGGCCGTCTGACCTACATCCGCATCTACTCGGGCACGCTCGAGACCGGCACCGCGGTGATCAACTCGGTGAAGGGCAAGAAGGAGCGGATCGGCAAGATCTACCAGATGCACGCGAACAAGCGCGAAGAGCGCCCGGTCGCGCACGCTGGTTCGATCGTCGCCGTCATGGGCCTGAAGGACACCACGACCGGTGACACGCTGAGTGACCCGGCCAACCAGGTCGTCCTCGAGTCGATGACGTTCCCGGCCCCGGTCATCAACGTGGCCATCGAGCCGAAGACCAAGGGCGACCAGGAGAAGCTGTCCACCGCCATCCAGCGTCTGGCCGAGGAGGACCCGTCCTTCCAGGTCCGCCGCGACGAGGAGACCGGTCAGACGGTCATCTGGGGCATGGGCGAGCTTCACCTGGAGATCCTCGTCGACCGTATGCGTCGCGAGTTCAAGGTCGAGGCCAACGTCGGCCGCCCGCAGGTCGCCTACCGCGAGACCATCCGCCGCAAGGTGGAGAAGGTCGACTACACCCACAAGAAGCAGACCGGTGGTTCCGGTCAGTTCGCGCGGGTCATCATCGACCTGGAGCCGCTGGGCGAGGGCAACGACGGCTACGAGTTCCAGAACAAGGTCTCGGGTGGTCGTGTCCCGAGGGAGTACATCCCCTCGGTCGACGCGGGCGCCCAGGAGGCGGCCGAGTTCGGCGTGCTGGCCGGCTACCCGATGGTGGGCGTGAAGGTTACGCTGACCGACGGTGCCGCGCACGACGTCGACTCCTCGGAAATGGCCTTCAAGATCGCCGGATCGATGGCCTTCAAGGAGGCCGCTCGTAAGGCGGACGCTGTGCTCCTTGAGCCGATGATGGCCGTCGAGGTCACCACGCCCGAGGACTACATGGGTGACGTCATCGGTGACCTCAACGGTCGCCGCGGGCAGATCCAGTCGATGGACGAGCGCGCCGGCGCCCGTGTCATCGCGGCGCTCGTGCCGCTCTCTGAGATGTTCGGCTACGTGGGTGACCTGCGTAGCAAGACGCAGGGACGCGCGAGCTACAGCATGCAGTTCGACTCCTACTCGGAGGTGCCGCCCGGCATCGCCAAGGAGATCGTCGCGAAGGCCCGGGGCGAATAGTCCTGGTGATCCGGCGGGCCATCCGCCCGCCGGGCATCGGGACCACCACCCTGGTCCCTGACGGAGGTCCCGCGAGGGATCTCCGTCGCTCAGGGGTTCGGGATCACCCGGGCCCGAGTGTGAAGACGAAAGTCAGTCAGATTCTCTAAGGAGAGAACCAGTGGCTAAGGCCAAGTTCGAGCGGACTAAGCCGCACGTGAACATCGGCACCATTGGGCACATCGACCACGGCAAGACCACTCTGACCGCGGCGATCACCCAGGTGCTCCACAAGCGCTACCCGAACCTCAACGAGGCGACCCCGTTCGACAAGATCGACAAGGCGCCCGAGGAGAAGGCTCGTGGTATCACGATCTCCATCGCGCACGTCGAGTACCAGACCGAGAAGCGCCACTACGCTCACGTGGACTGCCCCGGTCACGCCGACTACGTGAAGAACATGATCACCGGTGCGGCGCAGATGGACGGCGCGATCCTCGTGGTCGCCGCCACCGACGGCCCGATGCCGCAGACCAAGGAGCACGTGCTCCTGGCCCGCCAGGTCGGCGTCCCCTACATCGTCGTGGCTCTGAACAAGTCCGACATGGTGGACGACGAGGAGATCCTGGAGCTCGTCGAGCTCGAGGTCCGTGAGCTGCTCTCGGCTCAGGAGTTCCCCGGCGACGACCTGCCCGTCGTCCGCGTCTCCGCGCTCAAGGCTCTTGAGGGCGACGAGAAGTGGGAAGACAGCATCATCGAGCTGATGACCGCTGTCGACGACAACGTTCCCGAGCCGGTCCGTGAGACCGACAAGCCGTTCCTGATGCCGGTCGAGGACGTCTTCTCGATCACCGGCCGCGGCACCGTCGTCACCGGCCGTATCGAGCGTGGCATCGTCAAGGTCTCCGAGACCGTCGACATCATCGGCATCCGCCCGGAGAAGACCACCACCACGGTCACCGGCGTCGAGATGTTCCGCAAGCTGCTCGACGAGGGCCAGGCGGGCGACAACGTCGGTCTGCTCCTCCGTGGCATCAAGCGCGAGGACGTCGAGCGCGGCCAGTGCATCATCAAGCCGGGCACCACGACCCCGCACACCGAGTTCGAGGCCCAGGTCTACATCCTGAGCAAGGACGAGGGCGGCCGTCACACGCCGTTCTTCAACAACTACCGTCCTCAGTTCTACTTCCGTACGACTGACGTGACCGGTGTGGTGAACCTCCCCGAGGGCACCGAGATGGTCATGCCTGGCGACAACACTGAGATGCGCGTCGAGCTCATCCAGCCCATCGCCATGGAGGACGGCCTCAAGTTCGCCATCCGTGAGGGTGGTCGGACCGTCGGCGCCGGCCGAGTCACCAAGATCATCAAGTAGTTGGGAAGCGGCCGGTTCCACCAGGGGCCGGCCGCCTCTCACTGTGCGAGGCCCGTCGTCCGGTACGGCAGGCCTCGCGGCACAGACCTCGCATGAGGGCCGTGATCCAGCAGTTAGCTCGGTCACATCGACCGAGATGACTGCCGGATCACGGAAGAAACGACAGATCAACGACGTCTGTCATGTGGGGTCAACCAGGGTGACGCGAACCTGGCCGGAGCACCTGCTCACAGCGGGTAATCTGGTAGGTCGACTCACCCACGCGGCATCCTGCCGCTCGTTACTTTTTCAGACGACAGTGAAGGACACCGAGGCCATTATGGCGGGACAGAAGATCCGCATTCGGCTCAAGGCCTATGACCACGAGGTCATCGACATCTCGGCTAAGAAGATCGTCGAGACTGTGACGCGGACTGGCGCGAAGGTCGCGGGCCCGGTGCCGCTGCCGACCGAGAAGAACGTGTACTGCGTCATCCGCTCGCCGCACAAGTACAAGGACAGCCGCGAGCACTTTGAGATGCGCACGCACAAGCGGCTGATTGACATCATCGACCCGACGCCCAAGACCGTCGACTCGCTCATGCGTCTCGACCTTCCGGCTGGCGTCGACATCTCGATCAAGCTCTGAGGGACACACTGACATGGCTAAGACGATCAAGGGCGTCCTGGGCAAGAAGCTCGGCATGACCCAGGTCTTCGACGCGGACAACCGGCTGGTTCCGGTCACCGTGGTCGAGGCCGGTCCGTGTGTGGTGACCCGCATCCGCAACGCTGAGAAGGACGGCTACTCGGCCATCCAGCTCGGCTTCGGCCAGGTCGACCCCCGGAAGGTCAACAAGCCGCTCGGCGACTACCTGCGTAAGCACGACATCACCCCGCGCCGCTACTTCGCGGAGATCCGCACGGACGACGCGGGCGACTACACCCTGGGCCAGGAGCTCCTGGCCGACACCTTCGAGGCCGGCCAGTACGTCGACGTGACTGGCAAGTCCAAGGGCAAGGGTTTCGCGGGTGTCATGAAGCGCCACGGTTTCGGTGGCCTGGGTGCCTCGCACGGCACGCAGCGCAAGCACCGCTCGCCGGGTTCCATCGGTGGCTGCGCCACCCCGGGACGCGTTTTCAAGGGTCTGCGCATGGCCGGTCGGATGGGTAACGTCCGCACCACCGTGCAGAGCCTCAAGGTTCACGCCGTCGACGCCGAGAAGGGTCTCATCCTGATCAAGGGTGCGATTCCCGGCGCGAACGGCAGCCTGGTCCTCGTCCGCACCGCTGCCAAGAAGGGGGCTGCCAAGTGACCAGCATTGACGTCCTCGACGCCAGCGGCGCCAAGGCCGGCTCCGTCGACCTGCCCGAAGACATCTTCGGTGCCAAGGTCAACGTTCCGCTCATCCACCAGGTGGTCGTGGCCCAGCTCGCCGCTCGCCGGCAGGGCACGCACAAGGCCAAGACCCGTGGTGAGGTCCGTGGTGGTGGCAAGAAGCCGTACCGCCAGAAGGGCACCGGCCGCGCCCGTCAGGGTTCGACCCGTGCGCCGCAGTTCACCGGCGGCGGCGTCGTCCACGGCCCGGTTCCCCGCGACTACTCGCAGCGGACCCCCAAGAAGATGAAGGCCGCCGCTCTCCGCGGCGCGCTGTCGGACCGCGCGTCCGGCGGCCGCGTGCACGTGGTGAGCACCCTGGTCACGGGCGAGACGCCCAAGACCAAGGCGGCCCTCGACGCACTGCGCAAGATCACCCAGGGCCAGCGGGTCCTCGTCGTGGTTGACGAGACCGACCAGCTCACCTGGCTGAGCCTGCGCAACGCTCCCGAGGTCCACCTGCTGGACGCCGGGCAGCTCAACACCTACGACGTGCTCTGCAGCGACGACGTGGTCTTCACCCAGGTGGCGTACGACCAGGTCGTGGCTCGGCTGAGCCAGGGCGCCGGGAAGGAAGACGCCTGATGGAGAAGATCGCCGACCCGCGCGACATCATCATCAAGCCCGTGGTCTCCGAGAAGAGCTACGGCCTGATCGATGAGCACAACAAGTACACGTTCCTGGTGCGGACGACCGCGAACAAGACCGCGATCAAGATCGCGATCGAGAAGATCTTCGAGGTTAAGGTCACCAGCGTGAACACCATCAACCGGACGGGCAAGCGCAAGCGCACCCGCACCGGTTACGGCAAGCGTCCCGACACCAAGCGCGCGGTTGTGAGCTTGGCCGAGGGCGACCGCATCGACATCTTCGGTGCTGTCGGTTAATTCCGCGCCTGCCGTACATAGCTAGGAACGGGCGAACCGCCGCACGAGAGTGCGGCGGGTTCACCCATGTAACCGACAAAGGATGAACGAAAAAGATGGGCATCCGTAAGTACAAGCCGACGACCCCGGGTCGCCGCGGCTCGAGTGTCTCGGACTTTTCCGAGATCACCCGCAGCACGCCGGAGAAGTCGCTGCTTGCTCCCCTTCACAGCAAGGGCGGCCGTAACGCTCACGGCCGAGTCACCGCCCGCCACCAGGGCGGCGGTCACAAGCGCGCCTACCGGATCATCGACTTCCGGCGGCACGACAAGGACGGCATCCCGGCCAAGGTCGCTCACATCGAGTACGACCCCAACCGCACCGCCAACATTGCTCTGCTGCACTACGCCGACGGCGAGAAGCGCTACATCATCGCGCCGACCGGCCTCAAGCAGGGCGACCGCATCGAGAACGGCCCCGGCGCCGACATCAAGCCGGGCAACTGCCTCCCGCTGCGCAACATCCCGACCGGTACCTTCATCCACGCGGTGGAGCTCCGTCCGGGCGGTGGCGCGAAGCTGGGCCGGTCCGCGGGCGCTCAGATCCAGCTGCTCGCGAAGGAAGGCCAGTACGCCACCCTGCGTATGCCCTCCGGCGAAATGCGTATGGTCGACGTCCGCTGCCGCGCTGCGGTCGGCCAGGTCGGCAACGCCGAGCAGGGCAACATCAACTGGGGCAAGGCCGGCCGTATGCGGTGGAAGGGCAAGCGCCCGACCGTCCGTGGTGTCGCGATGAACCCCGTCGACCACCCGCACGGTGGTGGTGAGGGCAAGACCTCCGGTGGTCGCCACCCGGTCAACCCCAAGGGCAAGCCCGAGGGTCGTACCCGTCAGGCGAACAAGGCCAGCGACAGGCTGATCATCCGCCGTCGGTCCAAGAGGAAGAAGCGGTAGGAGCAGCCAGAATGCCACGTAGCCTTAAGAAGGGTCCCTTCGTGGACGAGCACCTTCAGAAGAAGGTGGACGCCCAGAACGAGAAGGGCACCAAGAACGTCATCAAGACGTGGTCGCGGCGCTCCATGATCGTGCCGGCCATGATCGGCCACACGATCGCCGTCCACGACGGCCGCAAGCACGTGCCGGTGTTCGTCACCGACTCGATGATCGGTCACAAGCTGGGCGAGTTCGCGCCCACGCGCACGTTCCGCAGCCACGTCAAGGAAGACCGCCGCAGCCGGCGGTAAGCGTCTCGGAAGTAGGAGAAAGCGATGGAAGCCAGGGCTCAGGCGCGGTTCGTCCGTGTCACGCCCCAGAAGGCCCGCCGCGTGGTGGACCTCATTCGCGGGCTGCCCGCTTCGGAGGCGCAGGCCGTGCTGCAGTTCGCTCCCCAGTCGGCGAGCGAGCCGATCTACAAGGTGCTCAGCAGCGCCGTGGCGAACGCGGAGCACAACTTCGACCTCGACCCGGCCACGCTCGTCGTGAGCCGCGCGTGGGTCGACGAGGGCCCGACGCTGAAGCGGTTCCGTCCGCGCGCCCAGGGTCGTGCCTACCGGATCAACAAGCGGACCAGCCACATCACTGTGATCGTGGAATCCCGCGAGCCGAAGGGAAGGACCCGATAGTGGGCCAGAAGGTTAACCCGCACGGGTTCCGCCTCGGCATCACGACCGACTTCAAGAGCCGGTGGTACGCCGACAAGCTCTACAAGTCGTATGTCGCTGAGGATGTCGCCATCCGCCGCATGCTCCAGAAGGGCATGGAGCGGGCCGGCATCTCCAAGGTCGAGATCGAGCGCACGACGGACCGCGTCCAGGTGGACATCCACACCGCGCGTCCCGGCATCGTCATCGGCCGCCGCGGCGCCGAGGCGGACCGTATCCGTGGCGACCTCGAGAAGCTGACCAAGAAGCAGGTCCAGCTCAACATCCTCGAGGTGAAGAACCCGGAGATCGACGCTCAGCTCGTCGCTCAGGGTGTCGCCGAGCAGCTGTCGAGCCGCGTCTCGTTCCGCCGTGCCATGCGCAAGGCGATGCAGTCGGCCATGAAGTCCGGCGCCAAGGGCATCCGTGTCCAGTGCTCCGGTCGTCTGGGCGGCGCCGAGATGTCCCGCTCGGAGTTCTACCGCGAGGGCCGCGTGCCCCTGCACACGCTCCGCGCGGAGATCGACTACGGCTTCTACGAGGCCCGCACGACCTTCGGCCGCATCGGCGTGAAGGTCTGGATCTACAAGGGTGAGGCTCCCACCAGCCGCGCCGAGCGCGAGGCGGCTGCCGCCGGTGCTCGTGCCGGTCAGCGTCGCGAGCGCGACGACCGTCGCGGTGGCGGCGGCGACCGTCCGCGTCGTGGTGGTGGCGACCGTCCGCGCCGTGGTGGCGCTGCCGGTGGCCGCGGAGACCGCGCCCCCCGTACCGAGGCGGCCTCCCAGGCTGCCCCCGAGACCGGCCCGGCCACGCAGCCGGGTGCTGAAGGGAGCTGACCATGCTGATCCCTCGCAGGGTCAAGCACCGCAAGCAGCACCGGCCTGACCGGAGCGGCGCCGCCAAGGGCGGCACCAGGGTCACGTTCGGCGAGTTCGGCATTCAGGCGATTGAGCACTCCTACGTGACCAACCGCCAGATCGAGTCCGCTCGTATCGCGATGACCCGGCACATCCGCCGTGGCGGAAAGGTCTGGATCAACATCTACCCGGACCGTCCGCTGACCAAGAAGCCGGCCGAGACCCGCATGGGTTCCGGTAAGGGTTCGCCGGAGTGGTGGATCGCCAACGTCAAGCCCGGGCGCGTCATGTTCGAGCTGTCCGGTGTCGCCGAGCCGATCGCCCGTGAGGCGCTCAAGCGGGCGATCCACAAGCTCCCGATGAAGTGCAAGATCGTTAAGCGTGAAGTGGGTGAGGCGTGATGGCTAAGGGTCTGACCGCCGGTGATCTGCGTGAAGAGGACCAGGACTCCCTGGTCACGAAGCTGAAGGAAGCCAAGGAGGAGCTCTTCAACCTCCGCTTCCAGGCTGCCACCGGTCAGCTTGAGAGCCACGGGCGGCTCCGGGCTGTCCGTCGAGAGATCGCCCGAATCTACACCGTGATGCGCGAGCGTGAGCTCGGGATCGTCACGGTTGTCGAGAAGGAGTCGAGCGATGTCTGAGGCCACCGAGACCACCGCGCGTAACTACCGCAAGACCCGTGAGGGCCTGGTCGTCAGCGACAAGATGGACAAGACCGTGGTCGTGTCCGTCGAGGACCGCGTCAAGCACCCGCTGTACGGCAAGGTTATCCGCAGGACGAAGAAGTACAAGGCGCACGACGAGCAGAACACCTGCGGCGTCGGCGACCGCGTCCTTCTGATGGAGACCCGTCCGATGTCCGCCACCAAGCGGTGGCGCGTCGTGGAGATCCTCGAGAAGGCCAAGTAGTCCGTTGAGCCGGTGTGCTTGTGGTATAGAGCACGCCGGCTCTACCGGTAAGCTGGGCATTCGCGCCTCCGTGGCGGGCTAGCCCCCGGGGAGGCGCATCGCGCCTGCGTGGGGGCCTTCCCCATGGAGGCGTCCAAGGGCGGAGCCGCTGGCTCCGCCGCCTGCGGGGCGATCCGCTTCCGGTACGGCATGCCGTACGGGAAGAGGGGTTGTCGCCGGAGGACCAAGACCATGAAGTTCCGCAAGGCTCGCGCCCAGGCGCCGAGAACCGGCGGAGACCAACAGGAGAAGACGTGATCCAGCAGGAGTCACGACTCAAGGTTGCCGACAACACCGGTGCGAAGGAAATCCTCTGCATCCGTGTCCTCGGCGGCTCGGGTCGGCGCTACGCGGGTATCGGCGACATCATCGTCGCCACGGTCAAGGACGCCCTCCCCGGTTCGACCGGTGTGAAGAAGGGTGACGTCGTCAAGGCGGTCGTCGTGCGCACGACCAAGGAGCGCCGTCGTCCCGACGGTTCCTACATTCGCTTCGACGAGAACGCCGCCGTCATCATCAAGGACAGCGGCGACCCCCGCGGCACCCGCATCTTCGGCCCGGTGGGCCGCGAGCTGCGCGACAAGAAGTTCATGCGCATCATCTCGCTCGCTCCGGAGGTGCTGTGATGCCGAAGTCCCTGCACGTGAAGAAGGGTGACCTGGTTCAGGTCATCGCCGGCAAGGACAAGGGCGTCAAGGGCCGTGTCATCGCCACCAACCCGCGCGAGGACCGCGTGGTTGTCGAGGGCGTCAACATGGTGACCAAGCACGCCAAGGAGAACTTCCAGGGCCCGCGCGGCGCCAAGCAGGGCGGCGTGCAGCGGATGGAGGCTCCGATCCACGTGAGCAACGTCAAGAAGCTCAAGGACGAAAAGCCTGCCGACAAGAAGAAGGACGAGTCGGAAGGTGAGGACAAGTAATGACTGAGACGACTGTCGAGCGTCCCACCCCTCGCCTGAAGACGAAGTACCGCGAGGAGATCATCGCCAAGCTCCGCGAGGAGTTCGGCATCGAGAACGTCATGCTCGTCCCGGGCCTGACCAAGATCAAGGTCAACATGGGTGTCGGCGAGGCCGCTCGCGACTCCAAGCTGATCGAGGGCGCCGTCCGCGACCTCACCGTCATCACCGGCCAGAAGCCGGCTGTCGTCCGCGCCCGCAAGTCCATCGCGCAGTTCAAGCTGCGCGAGGGCATGCCGATCGGCGCGCACGTCACGCTGCGTGGCGACCGCATGTGGGAGTTCCTCGACAGGCTGCTGTCGCTGGCCCTCCCGCGTATCCGCGACTTCCGCGGCCTGTCGCCCAAGCAGTTCGACGGCAACGGGAACTACACCTTCGGTCTGACCGAGCAGGTCATGTTCCACGAGGTCGACCAGGACAAGGTCGACCGGCCCCGCGGTATGGACATCACGCTGGTGACCACCGCGAAGACCGACGACCAGGGCCGGGCGCTGCTCAAGCACCTCGGTTTCCCGTTCAAGGAGGCCTGATCTAGATGGCTAAGACGTCTCTGAAGGTGAAGGCCGCGCGGAAGGCGAAGTTCGCCGTGCGCGCCTACACCCGGTGCTCCCGCTGCGGCCGTCCGCGCGCCGTTTACAAGAAGTTCGGCCTGTGCCGCGTGTGCTTCCGTGAGATGGCGCACCGCGGCGAGCTGCCGGGCATCACCAAGTCCAGCTGGTGACCTTCCCTTCGGGGAGGTGACCGCTTCCGCCCCGGGACCTCGTGTCCCGGGGCATATGCCCGGAGGGTTCGCCCGCCGGGACGCTATGTAAATCAGGTCGCCCGCCGGGCGACCGTGACCACGCTGTAGGTCCCCTCGGCAGAGTTTCACTCGGCTGGGACGGAAACCGCCGCGAGGAAGGCCGTTGGCCATGACGATGACCGACCCGATCGCAGACATGCTGACTCGTCTGCGGAATGCGAATTCGGCATATCACGACTCCGTGTCGATGCCGTATTCCAAGATCAAGGCGCACATCGCCGAGATCCTCCAGCAGGAGGGCTACATCCAGTCTTGGACCGTCGAGGACGCCAAGCCTGCGAAGCAGCTCGTTCTGGAGCTCAAGTTCGGGCCGAGCCGTGAGCGTTCGCTCGCGGGGCTGCGCCGGGTTTCCAAGCCCGGGCTGCGTGTTTATGCAAAGAAGGACAACCTGCCGCGGGTTCTGGGTGGGCTGGGCGTCGCGATCATCTCGACGTCGGCCGGGCTCATGACCGACAAGCAGGCCGGCAAGCGTGGCGTGGGCGGGGAAGTCCTCGCCTACGTCTGGTAACGAGGGGAGGAACACAGCATGTCGCGTATCGGACGACTGCCGATCCCCGTGCCAGGCGGAGTCGAGATCAAGATCGACGGCCAGCTCGTCGAGGTGAAGGGTCCGAAGGGCAAGCTCAACCACAACGTGGCGGAGCCCATCACCGTGGCCCAGGAGGACGGCAGCGTTACCGTCTCCCGCCCGAACGACGAGAACAAGGTCCGCGCTCTGCACGGCCTGTCTCGCACGCTGATCGCCAACATGGTGACCGGCGTCACGCAGGGTTACACCAAGACGCTCGAGATCGTGGGTGTCGGTTACCGTGTCGCGGCCAAGGGCCCGACGCAACTGGAGTTCGCTCTGGGCTTCAGCCACCCCGTGATCGTGGACGCCCCCGAGGGCATCACCTTCCGGGTCGAGAAGCCGACTCTCTTCCACGTCGACGGCATCGACAAGCAGAAGGTCGGCGAGGTCGCCGCGAACATCCGCAAGCTCCGCAAGCCCGACCCGTACAAGGGCAAGGGCGTGCGGTACCAGGGTGAGCAGATCCGCCGCAAGGTCGGAAAGGCTGGTAAGTAGCGATGGCTGGCAAGATCGCGCACGGCAAGCACACGGCTGGTCGCGCCGTCTCGCGGGCCCGTCGGCACAGCCGGATCCGCAAGAAGGTCTTCGGTACGGCGGAGCGTCCTCGCCTCGTCGTCAACCGCTCGACCCGTCACCTGTTCGTCCAGATCGTGGACGACAACGCCGGCCACACGCTGGTGAGCGCCTCCACCATGGACGCCTCCCTGCGCACGGCCGAGGGCGACAAGACGGCGAAGGCCAAGAAGGTCGGCGAGCTCCTCGCTCAGCGGGCCAAGGAGGCCGGTATCAGCTCGGTCGTTTTCGACCGTGGCGGTAACCGGTACGCCGGTCGCATCGCGGCCCTGGCGGACAGCGCTCGCGAAGGCGGGCTCGAGTTCTGATGGCAACTGAGAAGAGGAACCACTGATGGCTGCAGCTCCGCGTCGCGGTGGCGGCACCGGTGGCGAGCGGCGGGACCGTCGTGACGATCGCCGCGGTGGCGCCGCTGACAAGGGCGTCTCGTACATCGAGCGTGTAGTGAAGATCAACCGAGTGGCCAAGGTCGTGAAGGGTGGTCGTCGCTTCAGCTTCACCGCCCTGGTTGTCGTCGGTGACGGCAACGGCCTGGTCGGCGTCGGTTACGGCAAGGCCAAGGAAGTCCCCGCGGCCATCGCCAAGGGTGTCGAGGAGGCGAAGAAGCACTTCTTCCGCGTCCCGCGCATCCAGGGCACCATCCCGCACACCGTGCAGGGTGAGGAGGCGGCCGGCGTCGTCTTCCTGCGTCCGGCCTCGCCCGGTACCGGCGTCATCGCCGGTGGTCCGGTGCGCGCCGTGCTGGAGTGCGCCGGGATCCACGACGTGCTGTCCAAGTCGCTCGGCTCGGACAACCCGATCAACATCGTCCACGCCACCGTGGCGGCGCTGAAGGGTCTGTCGACCCCCGAGGCGATCGCTGCCCGTCGTGGCCTGGCGATCGAGGACGTCGCGCCCAAGGCCATGCTCAAGGCTCGCGCCGAGGGCATCGCCGAGGCTGCCGCGTTGGCGAAGGCGGTGAGCTAGTCATGGGTCGCCTGAAGATCACTCAGGTCCGTTCCAAGATCGGTGGCAAGCAGGACCAGCGTGACTCGCTGCGTTCGCTTGGCCTGAAGCGAATCGGCGACGTCGTGGTCAAGGAGGACCGCCCGGAGATCCGCGGCATGGTCCACAAGGTCACGCACCTCGTCGACGTGGAAGAGGTCGACTAGTCATGACTGACAAGGCTCCGCTCAAGATTCACGACCTCCGTCCCGCCCCCGGCGCCAACAAGGCCAAGGTCCGCAAGGGCCGTGGCGAGGCGTCCAAGGGTAAGACGGCCGGTCGCGGCACCAAGGGCTCGCGGGCCCGTACCACGGTTCCCCTCGGTTTCGAGGGTGGCCAGGTGCCGCTGCAGCGTCGCCTGCCGAAGCTCAAGGGCTTCAGCAACGCGCTGTTCAAGACGACCTACCAGGTCGTCAACCTGGACAAGCTCGGCGAGGCGTTCCCCCAGGGTGGCGAGGTCACCGTTGAGGGGCTCATCGCCAAGGGCCTGGTCCGCAAGAACCAGCCGGTCAAGGTCCTCGGCACTGGCGACATCTCGGTCGCGGTGAACGTGACGGCGCATGCCTTCTCGTCCTCCGCGAAGGAGAAGATCGCCGCTGCCGGTGGTTCCGCTACCGAGCTGTAACAGCTATTACGAGGCGCGAGGGTTCGTCAATGGGCCCTCGCGCCCGTAGTGCGTTAGAGTTCGCCGAGACGGTAGTAATGCCGTCTGTCTGACCCGAGATTTCAGATGGCAGACCCCCGCACCATCGCAGACTCATATCGCCTGAAAGGCGCGCAGGAGGGACCGTGCTGACCGCGTTTACCCGGGCGTTCCGGACGCCGGACCTGCGCAAGAAGTTGCTCTTCACGCTGGGCATCATCGCGCTGTTCCGACTCGGCTCGGTTCTCCCGACTCCGGGTGTCGACGTAAACAACATTGCAAAGTGCTACGAGGTCGTCCGTCAGGGCGACGCCAGCAACATCTACGGCATGGTGCAGTTGTTCAGCGGCGGCGCTCTCCTGAAGCTGTCGGTGTTCGCGCTGGGCATCATGCCTTACATCACCGCGAGCATCATTCTCCAGTTGCTCGTGGTCGTGATTCCGCGGCTCGAGGCCCTCAAGAAGGAGGGACAGTCCGGCCAGGCGAAGATCACGCAGTACACGCGTTATCTGACCATCGGTCTGGCGATCCTCCAGTCCACCGCCTTCATCGCGCTGGCCCGTAGCGGCCAGCTCTTCCAGGGCTGCAACGAGGAAGTCCTCCTCGATCCCGACAACGTCTTCAGCATCGTCACCATGGTGATCATCATGACGGCCGGCACCTCGGTCATCATGTGGCTGGGCGAGCTCATCACCGACCGTGGCGTCGGCAACGGCATGTCCATCCTGATCTTCACCCAGGTCATCGCGGTGTTCCCGTCGGAGCTGGCCAGCATCTTCCAGAAGAGCCCGTTCACCTTCTCCGCGGTTCTGGTGGTCGGCGTCTTCATGATCGCGGCGGTGGTCTTCGTCGAGCAGGCGCAGCGCCGGATCCCGGTGCAGTACGCCAAGCGGATGGTGGGTCGCCGGATGTACGGCGGCACGTCCACCTACATCCCGCTGAAGGTGAACCAGGCCGGCATCATCCCGGTCATCTTCGCCTCCTCGCTGCTGTACCTGCCGCAGCTGCTGACCTCGTTGTTCGCCAACACCGAAGACCCGAACGTGGTCATCCAGTGGATCGCGACCAACCTGGCCACCGGCACCGGCCCGTGGTACATGGGCATCTTCTTCGCACTGATCATCTTCTTCACCTACTTCTACGTGTCCATCACCTTCAACCCCGTTGAAGTGGCGGACAACATGAAGAAGTACGGTGGGTTCATCCCGGGCATCCGCCCGGGTCGGCCGACAGCCGAATATCTGGGCTACGTGCTCAACCGCCTGACCGCCCCGGGTTCGCTCTACCTGGGTCTGATCTCCATGGTCCCGATCATCGCGCTGTCGATCGCGGGCGCGAGCCAGAACTTCCCGTTCGGAGGGACGAGCATCCTGATCATGGTCGGTGTTGGACTTGACACGGTGAAGCAGATCGAAAGCCAGCTCCAGCAGCGCAACTACGAAGGTTTCCTGCGGTAGATGCGTCTGGTTCTGGTCGGGCCCCCCGGAGCGGGTAAGGGGACACAGGCCCAGTACATCGCCTCTAACCTGTCGATCCCGAAAATCTCGACAGGCGACATCTTCCGTGCCAATGTGTCGGGCGGCACGGAGCTCGGCAAGCTTGCCAAGTCCTACATGGACCGTGGTGACCTCGTGCCCGACGAGGTCACCGTCGCCATGGTTCGCGACCGGCTCTCCGAGGACGACGCGCAGGACGGTTTCCTGCTCGACGGCTTCCCCAGGAACGTGCCCCAGGCCGAGATCCTGAAGAAGATGCTCCTCGACTGGGGTCATTCGCTGGACATCGTCCTCAACCTGATCGTCGACGACGACGAGGTGGTCCGCCGGCTCGCCGGCCGGCGCACCTGCAGCCAGTGCGGTCGCATCTGGCACGTCGAGTTCGACGACAAGCAGGACGACAAGTGCGACGCGTGCGGGGGCGCGCTGTTCCAGCGGGACGATGACAAGGAGGAGACCGTCAGGCACCGCCTGGAGGTCTACCAGGAGCAGACCGCTCCGCTCATCGAGTTCTACGCCGACGAGGGCATCCTGGTCGGGGTCGACGCCACCGGCCCGGTGGAGGAGATCACCCGCCGCGCGATGGATGCGCTGCGGCCCTACGCGGACTGATTTTGCTGCCTTGAGAGGTCCCTCGCGGTATCCGCGGGGGACCTTTCCTTTGGTGCCGCTTCGGTGGGGACTCGCCGTTATTGTTGGGGGAATTAGCCCGTTGGGGGGTGGCCGCAAGGTGTTCAAGAAGAACAGACACGGAATCCAGATCAAGTCGCCCGAGCAGCTCGACAAGATGCGGGCGGCCGGGCTGGTCGTCGGGCGCACGCTCCAGCTCCTGAAGGAGTCGGTCCAGCCGGGCATGACCCCGCTCGACCTGGACGCGATCGCGGAGAAGGCGATCCGCGAGGAGGGCGCGATCCCGTCCTTCAAGGGCTACCAGGGCTTCCCGGCCACGATCTGCGCGTCGGTCAACGACGAGGTCGTGCACGGCATCCCGGGTAGCGCGCGCAAGCTGCAGGAGGGGGACATCATCTCCATCGACTGCGGCGCGATCCTGGACGGCTGGCACGGCGACTCGGCGATCACCGTCCCGGTCGGGGAGGTCGACCCGGCGCTGACCGAGCTGATGCGGGTGACCGAGGAGTCGATGTGGCGGGGCATCGCCGCGCTGACCCCGGGGCGCCACCTGTCCGACATCGGGTATGAGATCGAGAAGTACGTGCGTTCGCAGGGCAAGTTCGGCATCCCTCAGGAGTACGGCGGGCACGGCATCGGCACCGAGATGCACATGGACCCGTGGGTGGCCAACCACGGCCGGCCGGGTCGCGGCCCGGTGCTGGAGGAGGGCATGTGCCTGGCCATCGAGCCCATGGTCAACCTCGGCACGCACCGCACTCGGGTGCTGGCCGACGACTGGACCGTGGTCACCATCGACGGCAAGGCCTCCGCGCACTTCGAGCACAGCGTCGCCGTGACACATAATGGTCCTTGGGTGCTAACTGCCATAGACGGTGGCAAGGAGCGCCTTTCGCACCCGCAGAAGAGCTGACCCCCGGGAGTGGTAGCGATGGCGCAGAGCCCCGAGATGCGAGCTTCCGACGTCGATCGTGATCGGGTGGCCGCGGTCCTGCGCGAGCACACCGCTCAGGGCCGGATCACCGTCGAGGAGTTCAACGAGCGGCTCGAACAGGTCTACGACAGCAAGACGTACGGCGAGTTGGCCCGGGTGACCTCCGACCTGCCGGACGTGGACCTGCGCGCCCAGCCGGCCCGGTTGCCGGCCGCCGCCTCGGCCAAGCCGGCCGTGCACAACGGCATGAAGGCGGCGTGGGCCGCCTGGGCCGCCGCCAGCGCGGTCAACTGGGTGATCTGGCTGATCATCAGCCTGTCGACCGGCGACTTCATCTACCCGTGGCCGTTGTGGGTCATGGGCCCGTGGGGCGCGATCCTGCTGGTCAGCACCCTGTTCGGCGGGGAGCAGCACAAGCGGGGTTAGCCGCGAAGGTGCACAAATACGATCTGTGCATTCGTGCGCAGAAGGTTCGGCGCCGGCTCCGTAGCTTGGGCGATGTCAGGGCGCACCACCCGACATCACCCAGGAGGATCAAGTGCGTAAGTTTCTCGCCGCCGCCGCTCTCGCCGGTTCGGTACTGACCGGGCTCGCGGTCGCCGCTCCCGCCCAGGCCGCCACCGAATCCGCTTCCGCCGGTGGCTGGGGCAAGCATTTCTCCAGCGACGGCAAGGCCTACACGTTCGGGACCACGTTCAAGGCCCACGGCAAGGTCTACACCCACTGGTACGGCGTCGACCGTCCCGGCGGCAAGCACGGCTACGTGTGGTTCTGGTACTTCAAGAACGGCCACTGGAACAAGAAGGTCTACCAGTGGGACGGCAAGACCGGGAAGAACGCGTGGTCCGGTCACGGGATCAAGAAGATGTACAGCTACACCTGCTGGGGCGGCAAGTTCGACAACTGCGGCAAGAAGCACTGGATCTACAAGTGAGTTAGCCGCTCGCCAGCCCCGCCACGGCCCGCCTCCACGAGGCGGGCCGTTCTCGTGTCTGGCTATAGACGCACTCTTTACCGCTCGTCGTAGTTGGTGGAGATCGGTCCGGGTAGACGATCTTTGTTGGCAACCGTCGTATGGGGGGAACGATGGGCGCAGTCGTTCGCGTCGCGCTGGGTGTGGTGGCAGGGGCCACGTTCGCGACGGGAGCCGCAGCGGCCGCCGAGTCCCGGGTGACGATCTACCCGCCCAACGCCCGGGCGGGTGACCAGGTCAGCATCTACGTCAGTGAGTGCGGCGCCGCGACCGGGGGCGTCACCGCTTCTTCGATGGCCTTCGAGGGCCGGCACGTACGGCTGACGCGATCGAGCCAGGGCGGGTGGACCGGACGCGTGGAGATCGACGACCGGGCTCGGGCGAGCGCGCACGAGGTGGTCGTGCGGTGCGCCGACGGGCTGGTCAAGGCCTACCTCAGCGTCGACGGGCGGGGCCGGCCGTACCCTCGGGTGGGGCCGGACACCGGGGGCGGCGGGCTCGCGGTGCGCGCCGAGCCATGGGAGCGGGCCGAGGAGCCCGGCGGCGCGGGGCGGGCGTTGTGGCTGGCCGGGGCGGTGGGCGTGCTGGCGCTGACCGCGGGCGCGGGCGTCGTGGCCGTGCGGCGCCGGCGCGGATCGGGCCAGTAGCGCGGTGCGCCGGCTCGGCTGGGCGGCAGGTGCGCTGGTGCTCGCCGCGGCGACGGGCTGCCTGCCCGGCGGGTACGGCATGCGCGCCGTACCGGAAGAAGCGGCGGTGCTGCCCGCGCGGGTCGCCGGGACGGGCGGCTGGCCGGTGCCGTACGGGGGAGAGCTGGGGCGGGCGGAGCCGAACCGGGTGCTGATCCCGCGGCTGAAGGTGGACGCGCCGCTCGTTGTGCTCGGGATGGCCGAGGACGGGACGCTGGCCGTGCCGCCGCTGGAGCACGCGAACGTGGCGGGCTGGTTCGGCGGCGGGCCGACGCCGGGGGAGAAGGGCTCGGCGGTCCTGGCCGGGCACCTGGACACGCGCACCGGACCGGCGGTCTTCGCCCGGCTGGGCGAGCTGGTCAGGGGCGACGTGGTCGGCGTGGTGCGCGGGGACGGTACGGTGACAGTGTTCGCGGTCGAGCGGCTGGAGCGGGCGCCGAAGACGGACTTCCCGGCCGATCGGGTCTACGGGCCCTCCGAGCGGCGCGAGCTGCGGCTGGTGACCTGTGGCGGCGCGTTCGACCAGGCCAGGCACTCCTACCGCGACAACGTGATCGTCCACACGGTGTTCAGGGCGGCGTATCTCGCCAGGGACTTCCGCCAAGTGAAGTGAACAACCCGCAGCGTGGGGTAGCCTTAGACATGGTTGTGTCGGGACACCTGGCGCGCGTTTCGCGTTTTTCACCAGAGTGTCGTACACTCCTTAGTCGGCTCACTATGACCATTGTGCGCAAGTGACTGTGGCACGTCACCGCTCTCTGAACGAAGCGCATGGTCGCGGCTGCTAGTGATCCGATGCCTCAGACGACCGATCAGTGAAACGCGAGGGATTTTGGCCAAGAAAGACGGCGCCATCGAGATCGAGGGCACTGTTATCGAGTCGCTCCCGAACGCCATGTTCCGGGTGCAGCTCGACAACGGCCATAAGGTCCTGGCCCACATCAGCGGACGGATGCGGATGCACTACATCCGGATTCTGCCCGACGACAGGGTTGTCGTGGAGCTGAGCCCCTACGACCTCAGTCGTGGGCGGATCGTCTACCGGTACAAGTAAGTCTGAGGATACGAAGGACTATGAAGGTCAAGCCGAGCGTCAAGAAGATCTGCGACAAGTGCAAGGTGATCCGCCGGCACGGTCGCGTCATGGTGATCTGCGACAACCTGCGCCACAAGCAGCGTCAGGGCTAAGTCGCTTTCCAAGGCTTCTTCGGAGTCCGCTCTTCGTAGCGGGCTCTACGCATGAGGAAGCCTGACTGTTGTCACGCGTCACACCACTTCGGTGGACACCCCCGGTCGGAGGCCGGGGCCCTCACCCCGGGCATGGGGAGGGGAGTGAGGCGTAGGACCTCCGCCGAAACGAAGGAGAATGCCCGACCATGGCTCGCCTGGTTGGCGTCGACCTCCCCCGCGAAAAGCGGCTGGAGATCGCTCTCACCTACATTTACGGCATCGGCCGTACCCGCGCCCTGGAGATCCTCCAGGCCACCGGCATCAGCGGCGACCTCCGGGTCCACCAGCTGAGCGACACCGAGCTCGTCCCGATGCGTGACTACATCGAGGCGAACTTCAAGATCGAGGGTGACCTGCGCCGAGAGGTTCAGGCCGACATCCGTCGCAAGATCGAAATCGGTTGTTACCAGGGCATCCGGCACCGGAAGGGTCTTCCCGTCCACGGCCAGCGCACCCAGACCAACGCGCGTACCCGTAAGGGCAAGAAGAAGACCGTCGCCGGCAAGAAGAAGCCCGGTAAGAAGTAGTCCACGCAGCCGCGGGACCGACAACCTCAGGAGTGAAGGCAAAGAATGCCTCCTAAGAGCCGTCAGGGCGCACCGAAGAAGGTGCGTCGCAAGGAAAAGAAGAACGTCGCTCACGGGCACGCCCACATCAAGAGCACGTTCAACAACACGATCGTTTCGATCACCGACCCGAACGGGAACGTGATCTCCTGGGCCTCGGCCGGCCACGTGGGTTTCAAGGGCTCTCGTAAGTCCACCCCGTTCGCCGCGCAGATGGCTGCCGAGAACGCCGCCCGCCGCGCCATGGAGCACGGCATGCGCAAGGTCGACGTGTTCGTCAAGGGTCCCGGCTCCGGCCGTGAGACCGCGATCCGTTCGCTGCAGGCGACCGGCCTCGAGGTTGGCTCCATCCAGGACGTCACCCCCGTGCCGCACAACGGCTGCCGCCCGCCCAAGCGCCGCCGCGTCTGACCCAGGAGAAATTGAGAAATGGCTCGTTACACGGGTGCGGACTGCAAGCTCTGCCGCCGGGAGAAGACCAAGCTCTTCCTCAAGGGCAAGAAGTGCGAATCCGCCAAGTGCCCCATCGAGATCCGTCCTTACCCCCCGGGTGAGCACGGTCGCGGTCGTCCGAAGGAGTCTGAGTACCAGCTCCAGCTTCGTGAGAAGCAGAAGACCCGCCGCATCTACGGCATCCTCGAGAAGCAGTTCCGCAACTACTACGAGGAAGCCAACAAGAAGGGCGGCAAGACCGGCGAGAACCTTCTCCAGATCCTGGAGAGCCGTCTCGACAACGTGGTCTTCCGCGCCGGCTTCGCCGAGTCCCGCGACGCCGCTCGCCAGCAGGTCCGTCACGGCCACATCCTGGTGAACGGCAAGAAGGTCGACATCCCGTCGTACCGCGTTCGCGAGCACGACATCGTCGAGGTTCGTGAGAAGTCGCGCAACCTGCTGCCCTACGAGGTCGCCCGCGCGACCGCCGGCGACCGCGGCATCCCCGCGTGGCTCGGCGTCGTGCCGGACAAGATGCGCATCCTGGTGCACCAGCTGCCGGTCCGTCAGCAGATCGACACGCAGGTCCAGGAGCAGCTGATCGTCGAGCTCTACTCCAAGTAGCAGCTCGCTCTGAATGGGGTACGGCATGCCGTACCCCATTTAGGCTGTCTATCGGAGTGGCGTCATATAGCGGGCGTCACCTGACCAAGGGGAGAACCCAACCATGCTGATCGCTCAGCGCCCGACTCTTCTCGAGGAGTCGATCGACGAGTTCCGCTCCCGGTTCGTGATCGAGCCGCTGGAGCCGGGCTTCGGCTACACCATCGGCAACTCGCTGCGGCGCACGCTGCTGTCGTCCATTCCGGGCGCGGCCGTGACCTCCATCCGCATCGAGGGCGTGCTGCACGAGTTCTCGACCGTTCCGGGCGTCAAGGAAGATGTCACCGACATCATCCTCAACCTGAAGGAACTGGTCGTCTCCTCCGAGCACGACGAGCCGGTCGTGATGTACCTGCGCAAGCAGGGCCCGGGCGAGGTCACCGCCGCCGACATCGCGCCTCCGGCCGGTGTCGAGGTGCACAACCCCGACCTCAAGATCGCCACGCTGAACGGCAAGGCGAAGCTGGAGATGGAGCTGACCGTCGAGCGCGGTCGCGGCTACGTCTCCGCCGCCCAGAACAAGCAGCCCGGCCAGGAGATCGGCCGCATCCCGATCGACTCGATCTACTCCCCGGTGCTCAAGGTCACCTACAAGGTCGAGGCCACCCGAGTCGAGCAGCGCACCGACTTCGACCGCCTCATCCTGGACGTCGAGACCAAGCCGGCCATGAAGCCCCGCGACGCGGTGGCCTCCGCCGGTAAGACCCTCGTCGAGCTGTTCGGTCTCGCCCGCGAGCTGAACGTCGAGGCCGAGGGCATCGACATCGGCCCGTCGCCGACGGACGCGGCCCTGGCCGCCGACCTGGCGCTGCCGATCGAGGAGCTGAACCTCACGGTTCGTTCCTACAACTGCCTCAAGCGCGAGGGCATCCACACCGTGGGTGAGCTCGTCGCCCGCAGCGAGCAGGACCTGCTGGACATCCGCAACTTCGGTGCGAAGTCCATCGAAGAGGTCAAGCAGAAGCTGCACGAGATGACTCTGGCCCTCAAGGACTCCCCGCCCGGGTTCGACCCGAGCGCGGTGGCCGGCGGCGGCTACGACGACGACGACTCCGCTTACGTGGAGACGGAGCAGTACTGATCACCAATGGGAGCTCCGTCCGGAGCTCCCAGCCCGACCTGAGTACCTAAAACGGCTCAGGCGGGTTCACTCTCAAGGAGAACGAAATGCCCAGGCCCACCAAGGGTGCTCGTCTCGGCGGCAGCCCGGCGCACGAGCGGCTCATCCTGGCGAACCTCGCCACCGAGCTCTTCAAGCACGGGAAGATCCGCACCACCGAGGCCAAGGCCAAGCGCCTTCGCCCGCTGGCCGAGAAGCTGATCACCAAGGCCCGCAAGGGCGACATGCACAACCGTCGCCAGGTGCTGACCGTGGTCAAGGACAAGGGCGTCGTCCACCACCTCTTCACCGCGATCGCCGAGCAGATGGCGGAGCGTCCCGGTGGCTACACCCGCATCACGAAGATCGGTCCGCGTAAGGGCGACAACGCCCCGATGGCGGTCATCGAGCTCGTGAGCGAGGCGCTCAACCCGGTTCGCGTTTCCAAGGCCGCTCCGGCTGCCGCGGCTCCGGCCGCCGCCGAGACCGAGACCGAGGAGACCACCGAGGCCCCCGCGGCCGAGGAGGCCAAGGCTGAGGACACCGCTTCGGCTTCGGCCGAGGAGTCGGCTCCGGCTTCGGCCGAGGAGTCCGCTGAGGACAAGGCTGAGGACAAGAAGGACCAGGCCTGATCCGTCAGGCTCGGTGACACTGGCCCGGTGCCCCCTTCGTGGGGTGCCGGGCTTTTGTTCGCTCTTGAGAGGAATCACGTGGTACGGCTCCGCCTCGATCTGGCCTACGACGGCACCGACTTCTCCGGCTGGGCCCGGCAGCCCGGCCGGCGCACCGTGCAGGGGGTGCTGGAGGAAGGGCTAGGGCGCATCCTGCGGCTCGGCGACGGGGTCGACCTGACCGTGGCCGGCCGTACTGACGCGGGGGTGCACGCGCGGGGGCAGGTGGCGCACGTCGACGTGGAGGTCGAGGCGCTGGAGGCCGTGGTGGGCAACCGGGCGGCGAGCTTCCCGCCCGGCATCGATGAGCGGCTCGCTGCGCTCGTCCGGCGGCTGGGTGGGGTCCTTGACCCGGATGTACGGGTTTACTCGGTCAGCGTGGCTCCTGAGGGCTTTGACGCCCGGTTCTCGGCGATGTCGCGGCGGTACGCCTACCGGGTTTGCGACGCGCCCGGCGGGGTGGACCCGCTGCGGCGGCGTGAGGTGCTCTGGTACACCCGGCCGCTCGACGTCGGGCGGCTCAACGCCGCCGCGGAGCGGTTGCTGGGGGAGCACGACTTCGCCGCCTTCTGCAAGCGGCGGGAGGGCGCCACGACCATCCGGGAGCTGCAGCGGCTCGACTGGGTGCGGGGCGAGGACGGCGTGCTCGTGGCGACCGTGGTGGCGGACGCGTTCTGCCACTCGATGGTGCGGGCGCTCGTCGGGTCGCTGCTGGCGGTGGGCGAGGGGCGGATGCCGGTGGACTGGCCCGGCGAGGTGCTCACGCGTGCCGTACGGGACTCGGGGGTGCATGTCGCGCCCGCACACGGGCTGTGCCTGGAGCACGTGGCCTACCCGCCGGACGAGGAGCTCGCCCGGCGGGCCGCGATGACCCGCCGGGTGCGCACGCTCTAGCTTCCCCGCGTTTCCGCCTTCTAGGAGCCGAGTGACTTCTAGGAGCCGGTGACGCGGCGCTCCAGGACCAGCGCGGTGTGGTCGCGGAAGGCGCCGCTCACCGTGCTCAGGCCCTTCTCCTCCGGCTTCGGCGTGTGCCCGTCGGCGTAGGTGGCGTAGCTGAACACGATGTAGCGACCCCACACCATGCCCGCCGCGTACCCGCCCGCGATGTGCACGCGCTCGCCCCCCGACCCCGACGGGCCGGGCAGTGCCCGGAACCACAGGTTGCGGCCCAGATCCTTGGCCTGGTCGGCCTGGAGCGCGGCGTCCTTGGTCGGGAGTACGGCGAGGCCGGTCGTGACCGCGTACCGCCGTTTCGCGTCCACGTACGTCGCGCGCAACACGCGGGTGCACTGCTGGTCGCGCAACGCGTCGGCGAACGGGCCGGAGGCCGCCTTCGAGCAGTCCTGGGACAGCTCGGTCTTCACCCGGGTGTAGACCGTCTTGCCGACCTTGATCTTCTTGGCCGGGAAGGCCTCGCTCAGGGCCATCGCGCGGGGGTCGGTGTCCTCGGAGTTGAGGACCGTCGTGCCCTCCGGCTCTGACGTGGCGGACGGCGTCGGGGTGGACGAGACGGCCAGCGTCGGGGTCGGCTGGGCGACGACCGCGCCGGAGGCCTCGTTCGGGGTGTTCATCGAGCGGTACACGAAGAACCCGCCCGTTGCCACGCCCACCACGATCAGCACCCCGAGCCCGGCGAACAGCAACCGCTTCGTCTTGCCCGGCGGTGTGGGCGGTGGGGGCGCCCACTGCGGCGTGGCGAACCCCTGCTCGGTCGGGGGCTCCGGTGGGGGGAAGCCGTGGGGTGGCGTGGAGACGTTGTCCTGCTTCGGCCCCCACACGTCGGAACTGAACGGGAGATCGGGCAGCCGCTGCGGCTCCTCGGTGGGGGGCGGTTGCAGCGGGGGCCACACCGGCACGTCACTCGGCTCAGCCGGCCGTACCACCTGCGCGGTTACGGACGGGTCCTGGGCCTTGGCGGCATTCTCTTCCCGGTGGGCGGCCGCGTCGGCTTCGGCGTCACCCTCTCCTCGGGGGTGGGTGTCACCGTCCCCGTCTTCGTGGTCGTCCTCGCCTGGGCGTGCGGCGTCTCCGCCAAGGGAGCCGCCGCCTCCGGGCGTCAGGCCCACGCCGCGAGCGACCTCGTCGCCAACGCTGGCCCCCTCGACCGCCTCAGCGGCCGACTCTGCTGCGCCGTGGTCCGCCCAGCGGCCGGTGGGCGACTGCTCGCCGTCCTCGTGGCTGGGGTTGGCCGGGGGCAGGGCGAGGCGCCCCGGCTGGGTGACGTTCGGATCCAACTCGTCCGCGTGGGGGGCGGACCAGGTGGATTCGGCGGATCCGGTGGGGTCGGTGGGGTCGGTGGTCCAGGGGGATTCGGCGGACCCGGCGGGGTCACCGGACCACGTGGAGTCGCCGGAGCTGGTGGGGTGGGCCGACCTGGTCGCGTCGGCGGATCCGGTGGGGTCGGACGGGTGCTCTTGGAAGCCCTCGTTACCGCCCGCGTGCTCGGTGCTGGCCGCGCGGGCCGCCTCCGTCACCGACTCACCGGTCGCCGCCGGCCAGGGTGGCATGGCCGGACTGTCCGACACCGGTGCCGGCCACACCCGCAGCCCTGCCGCCGCGGCGGTGAAGCCGGTCGGGGGCTGCCAGCCGGCCTGTGCGTCCACCGGGTCGGCGAACCAGTCGTACGGCGGCGCGTCGGCCCCGGCGACCTCCCATGGGTAGGCCGGCGCCTCGCCCTCGCCCTGGGGTTCCCCGAAGGCGGGGTTGTGGGCGGGGAACTGGGGACGGAGGTCGCGGGTCTCGTGAGCTTCGAGGGTGTCGCCTGGGCCGTGGTCGGCCCACTCACTCACGGGATGGTGAGCGGTCTGCTCGGCCCCGGAGTGGGTGGGCTGCCCGGGGTCGGGGTGCCGCGAGGACTGCTCGTCCTCGGGGCCGTGGGCGGCTTGCTCGCCGCCGGCGTGGTGCACGGGCTGGTCGCCGCCATGGCGGAAGGACCGGTCGCCCTCGGGGCGATGGCCAGGCTGGTCATCGCTGGAGGGGGGTGCGGTCGGGTCGCCGTGGGGTGTGGACGGGCCACCGTGGTGCGCCGGCCAGTTGCCGTCGTCCTGGGGGACCGGCGGTCGGCCCCTGAGGTCCCGCGTCTCGTACGCGGCCTCCGGGTCGCCACCCATGTCGTCGCCACCCGGCTCCGACTGGAAGTCCCGCCGGTCCGGTGAGGACGGGGCGGAGGACTGGTTGGCCAGGGCGGCCAGCACGTCCGGACGGAAGTTGCGGGTCTCCTCCGGGGAGACCGCCTCGTCCTGTCCGGACGGCGGCTCGTCCAGCAGGTCGCCGCCATGCCCGGCCGGTGGGCGGAAGTCGCTCAACGGGCGCGGGTCCACCGGCGGCGTGAAGTCGTGCGCGGCGTGGGGGCTAGTCGGCTGAGCGAAGTCGTTCAGCGGCTGCGGGTCGGCGGGTGGCCTGAAGTCGTGCAGCGGGCGCGCGCCTTGCGGGGGCGGCGGGAAGGGACGGGGACCGGCCGGCCAGTGGGGCACCTCGCCGAAGTCGCCTGCCACGGGAGGGGCGGGGTGCTCCGCTCCTGGGGGTGGCGGGGGGGATCCGGCGCCAGGGGGTGGGAACTCGTCCCCGGACGGGGATGAGAAGCCTTCGCCTGTCGCCGACGGGAACCCGTCACGCGGAGGGGGCGGGAAGCCGCTCCCAGATGGGGGCGGGAAACCCTCACTGGGAGGTGGGGGGAAGCCGTCCCCGGCGGGTGGCGTGCCCCAGGCAGCCGCAGGGGGCGGGACCGGGAAGTCGGGGCCAGGGGGTGGGGGCGGGAAGCCGTCCGTGGAGGGCGGCGGTGGGTAGCCGGCCTCCGGGTGTGGCGGGTGGGGGGCGCCTGCGGCCGGGGGTGCCGGGAAGTCGCCGCCTGGTGGGACGGGGAAGTCGCGTGGGGGGAGGACCGGCTCCGACACGGGTGGGTAGCCCTGGCCGTTGATCGGCTCGCCGTACGCCTGCTGCTGTCCGGGGCCGGGGTGGCCGGGGAACGGGGGCTGCTGGTCGGCGGGGGGGAAGCCTTGGCCCGCACGAGGGAAGCCGTGGTCGGGTGGGTGGACTGGCGGCGGGAAGCCGTGGTCGGGCACGACTGGGCCGCCGGAGTGGGCGTCGGTGACCGAGGGGTGGTCGGACAGGACGTCGTCCGGCTGGGGGAGGCCCGGGGGCGGGCCCTGGTAGATGGGGATCGGCGGGCGCTGGTCTGCCGCGCCGAACGGGGGAGCCCAGGCGGGCTCACCTCCGGGCGCGGCGAACGCGGTGGGCGGCTCTGCAGGCGGGTAGCCGGGCTCTGCGCCCGTTCCAGAAAAACCTGGGGTGGGCTCTGCGGCCGAGTAGCCGGAGGACGGCTCCGGCCCTGCGCCGGGGAACCCGTGATGGGGCTCTGCCCCAGCGCCGGGGAACCCGTGATCGGGCTCTGCCCCAGTGCCGGGGAGCCCGTGACTGGGCTCTGCCCCAGTGCCAGAGAGCCCGTGACTGGGCTCGGCTCCCCCGTGGAGCGAGGCCGGAAAGGGCTCTTCGCCTGAGGTGGGGGAGCTTGGTGGGGGGTCGGTGACGGGGAAGGGGGGTGGGGGGTCGGTCCCGGGGGTGGAGAAGCCGGGAGACGGCTCGGACCGGGGCGGGAGTTGGCCGAAGCTCGGCGGTGGCGTCGCCGGTGCGGCCGAGCCGTCGGTCACGTCACGCTCGTGCTCAGACCCAGATTCCTGGCCACGCATAAACGGGAGCCTAGCGAGAGTCAGAAGATCGTCATGCCGGTATGACTGTTCCCGGTGGAATCAGTCGTCCCGTTCATGCCGGTTTCTGGGGAAAAAGTGGTCGGGTCGGCCGGGGCAAGTGGGCGGGTCAGCCGGGGTAGCCGGTGAGCGAACGGGACTGCATCGCCTTGAAAACGGTGGCGTTGGTGATGTCGGTGGCCGCCTGGAAGAGCTGGGCGGTGCCCTTCTTGTCCGGCTTGCTGCCGTCCTTGAACTGGAACCAGACGAGCACGGCGTAGTGGCCGTGGACCCAGACCTTGGCGCCGGCCTCGCCGGAACCGAGGAACTTGGTGACCTCGTCCTTGCCGGGCAGCGGCTTGATGTAGTCCTCGCGCGCGCCCTTGCCGCTGGTGGCGGCGACGACCTTCTCGGAGGCCTTGGTGTTGAGCAGGTTGGCCACGCCGACGGTGCCGATGACCTTGCCCTTGGCGTCACGGAAGCTGGCCCGGATGATCATGTTGCACTTGCCGGACTTGAGGGCCTTCTCCAGCTTCTTGCCCTCGACGGCCTCGGCGCACTTGGTGTCCTTGCGCGAGGTGGTCATGGAGTAGGTGCGGCCCTCGTGGGTGATCTTCTTGGCCGGGAAGAGCTCCTTGACGGTGAGCGCCTTGGGGTCGGTCTCACGGGCCTCGGCGAAGGCGAAGGTGCCGCCGGGAGCGGTCGGCAGCGGGGCGGAGCTGGGGCGGGTTTCCGAAGCGGCCGGGGTGGGGGCGTCGGCGTTGAACATGATGACCAGCACGGTGGCGAGCAGGCCCAGGACGCCTACGCCGCCGATGATGAACCAGAACGGGCCACGGGTGCGGGGGCCCTCGTCGTAGGGGCTCCACATCTGCCGCTGGGACTGCTTCTGCTGCTGCCCTTCCTGCGGCGGGGACTGTGGCTGCGACGGCTGCATCGGGTGCATCGGCTGCATGGGGTGCGGCTGCTGCGGCTGTGGCTGTCCCGGCTCTGAGCTGGATTCACGTTTCTTGGGAAAACCCATGCGGAGAGATTAGCCGGTCGGGGGGGTCGGCAGGCTTCCCTCGTGGGCTGAAGGGCGGGGATCTTCGGGGCCCCTGGCGGGGACGGAGGTCCTGCGGGGGCCGGAAGGGGCGGTCGGAAGGGGTGGTCGGTAGGTCAGGGGGATCTGCGGGGCCCGATCGGAGGGGTCGGAACCTCCCGGCTGGCCCGGCCGGGGAGAAGCCGGAGGGGCTGAGAACCTTCCGGCTGGCTCGGCGGGAGACGCCGGAGGGCCTGGGATCCTCCCGGCTGGCTTAGCTGGGGAGGCCGGCGGGGCGGGGTTACTTGTAGCCGAAGTCCTGGGTCCACCAGGGGCCGCCGGCGCCTAAGGCGACGCCGACGCCGATGGCGGCGATCTCGCAGTTGAGGATGTGCTTGCGGTGGTCGGCGCTGGCCATCCAGCCGCGCATGGCCTCCTCGGCGCTGGTGTAGCCCTGGCCGATGTTCTCGGCGGCGCCGGCGTCGTAGCCGGCGCGGCCCATGCGGTCCCAGGGGGAGGTGCCGTCGGGGGAGGCGTGCGAGAACTGCCCGGAACGACCCATCTCCAGGGAGTGCTCCTGGGCCGAGCGGGTGAGGCGGCGGTCGATGCGGAGGGGCGCGCAGCCGCGGCGCTCGCGGGCGTTGTTGGTGAGCCTCACGACCTGGGCGGCCAGGGGCGCTGAGAGCTCCAGGTCGGCGGCGCCGTACATGCCGGCGGGGTGGTCGGTCTCGTAGGCGCCGGGGAACTGGTTGGGGTCCTGGGTGGGGACCGGGGAGGTGGGGCGCGCGGCGGCGGAGGCGGTGCCGAGGGGCTGTTCCCGGGCGATCTTCTCGACCGCCTGGGCGGGCGGGCGGGGGCTCGGGGAGGTGGTGGCCTTGCCGGCGGCGGCGGGCGGGGCGGTGTTGTTGAGGTAGATCTGCGGGGCGTCCTCGCCGGCCCGGGTGGTGAGCCGGCCGATCAGCACGCCGACGAACAGGACCGTCAGCAGGCAGAGCAACGGGCCCAGGAAGCTTCGGCGCCTGGCGCGCGTCCTGGTCAGCCGGGTGTGAGGAGGCTGCCACATACCGCAGTCAACGATAGGGAAGGGGGAGGGTGGGAAAGAAGGGATTGCAGGGAACCGAAATCGAACCGTTCTGTCGGGCTGCGACGCCCCTCGCCCGGCCGCCCCGCAGGAGGCGGCCAAGGCGGGCGGCCGAGGGCGGTGAGAGGGCGGCCGGGAGGCGGCCAACGGGGCGGCCGAGGGCGGTCGAGGGGACGGTCGGGTGGCGGTCGAGAGGGGCGGCCGGGAGGGGATCCGGGTGGCGGGCGTCGCCGGTTCCGGTCCGTCCTTCGCGGGGTTTCGTCGGTTCGTTTTGACCTGGGTCAACTGCGGAGGTAACCTGGCTGACGTTGTGTGCATAGGTCCCGCGTGACCGATGCGCGGCGCGTCCGGCGTCATCTCCCATCATTCTCTCAGGGAGACGGAAGGTCCGGGCTGTCGTGCGCCCGCACCGACCGAACTCAAGCTGTCAGTTCCCGACAGCGCCGTAGACGCAAGCAAGATAAGGCTTACGACCGTGCGCACGTACTCAACTAAGCCCGCCGACGTCGAACGTCAGTGGTTCGTCATCGACGCGACCGACGTCATCCTCGGCCGGCTGGCCAGCCATGTCGCGGCCCTGCTCCGCGGCAAGCACAAGCCGATCTTCGCCCCGCACGTTGACACCGGTGACTTCGTCATCATCATCAACGCGGACAAGATCGCGCTGAGCGGCAACAAGCTCGAGCAGAAGAAGGCCTACCGTCACTCCGGCTACCCGGGCGGTCTGCGCTCGGTGACCTATGGCGAGCTCATGGCCAAGCGCCCCGACAAGGCGGTCGAGAAGGCCGTCAAGGGCATGCTGCCCAAGAACTCCCTCGGTCGCCAGATGGCCAAGAAGCTGAAGGTCTACGCCGGGTCCGAGCACCCGCACCAGGCCCAGAAGCCCGTGCCGTTCGAGATCACCCAGATCGCCCAGTAGAAGGATTTGAGGAATAACCGTGGCTGAGACCACCGGTATCGAGACGGCCGTCGAGGCCGCCGAAGTGGAGGACTTCTCCGGCGAGGAGTTCCCGTCCGAGTACACCACCGAGTCCAGTGCGCTGGCCGACGCCCCCGTGCGTCGCCCGGTGACGACCGGCAACTCGTACGGCACCGGCCGCCGCAAGGAGGCCATCGCCCGCGTGCGCATCGTTCCGGGCACCGGCAAGTGGACGATCAACGGTCGTTCGCTTGACGTGTACTTCCCGAACAAGGTGCACCAGCAGATCGTCAACGAGCCCTTCGTGGTGCTCGGCGCCGAAGGTGCGTTCGACGTCATCGCCCGCATCGACGGTGGCGGCGTGACCGGCCAGGCCGGTGCGCTCCGCATGGGCCTGTCCCGCGCGCTGGCGATCCTCGACGTCGAGAACAACCGCCCGCCGCTGAAGAAGGCCGGCTTCCTCACCCGTGACGCCCGCGCCACGGAGCGGAAGAAGTACGGCCTCAAGAAGGCCCGTAAGGCTCCGCAGTACAGCAAGCGCTAAATTGGGGCGCCTTTTCGGCACCGACGGCGTCCGTGGGGTCGCGGGTCGCGACCTCACGGCGGAGCTCGCCATGGACCTGTCCGTGGCGGCCGCTCACGTTCTCGGCGAGATCGGCATCGGGGTGGACCTCGGTGCCGACTCGCCCGCACGCCGTCGGCATGCAGGCGCAGCCACCGCGACGGGCCTGAAGAGGCCTGTCGCGGTCGTAGGCCGGGACCCCCGGGCTTCAGGAGAATTCCTGGAGGCCGCGGTGGTCGCCGGCCTCGCGTCGTCCGGGGTGGATGTGCTCCGCCTGGGTGTGTTGCCCACGCCCGCGGTGGCGTACCTGACCGGAGCGCTCGGCGCCGACCTCGGCGTCATGCTCTCCGCCTCGCACAATCCCGCCCCTGACAACGGCATCAAGTTCCTCGCCCGCGGGGGGCTCAAGCTCTCCGACTCGGTCGAGGACGAGATCGAGGCCCGCCTGCGCGAGCCCTGGGAGCGCCCGGTGGGTTCCCAGGTCGGTCGCGTCCGGGAGGCGTACGGCGAGGCCGACCGCTACATCTCGCACGTCCTGGCGACCATCGAGGGCAGCCTCGAAGGTCTCAAGGTCGTGGTGGACTGCGCGCACGGCGCCGCCCACATGGTCGCGCCGGAGGCCCTGGTGCGTGCCGGGGCGACCGTCGAGGCGATCGGCGCGCGTCCGGACGGGCTCAACATCAACTCCGGTGTCGGCTCGACCCACCTGGACAAGCTCCAGCAGGTCGTGGTGTCGCGCGGCGCCGATCTGGGCCTGGCCTACGACGGCGACGCCGACCGCTGCCTGGCCGTCACGCACGACGGGCAGGTGGTCGACGGCGACCAGATCATGGCGATCCTGGCGCTCGACCTGCATTCGCGGGGCGAGCTGGCCAGGGACACCGTGGTCGCGACGGTCATGTCCAACCTGGGCTTCAAGCTGGCCATGCGCGAGGCCGGGATCACCGTGGTCGAGACCGCGGTGGGCGACCGGTACGTGCTGGAGCGGATGAAGGCCGACGGCTTCAACCTCGGTGGTGAGCAGTCGGGGCATGTGATCATGCTCGACCACGCGACCACCGGTGACGGCCTGCTCACCTCGCTGCACCTGGCTTCGGTGGTGGCGCGGTCGGGCAAGTCGCTGGCCGAGCTGGCGTCGGTGATGACGTTGCTGCCGCAGGTCCTGATCAACGTCAGGGACGTCGACCGGGGCAAGGCGGGGGTGGCCGAGCTGGCGCGGGCGGTGTCGGAGGCCGAGGACGAGCTGGGCGAGAGTGGCCGCGTGCTGCTCCGGCCGAGCGGCACCGAGCCGATGATCAGGGTCATGGTCGAGGCGGCGTCGGAGGAGCAGGCGACCAAGGTCGCCGAGCGGCTCGCCGACGTGGTCCGCGTGGCCTGCGTCTGACCGGCCGGGCTCCGGCTCGCGGTTGACCGGGTTTTTCGCAAAGGGGTACGGCAAGCTCGCCGTACCCCTTTCGCGTGGGTACGGCAGGCTGCCGTACCCCTTTCGCGTGCAAGCGGGCGACAAGCCGGTGGATCTAGGGTGGGCGGCATGAGTCGGCTGCGGGGCACCACGGTGCTGATCACCGGGGGCCGGGCGCCGGTGGCGCTCGATCTGGCGCGGAAGTTCGCCGCGTGCGGTTCGCGGGTGCTGGTCGCCGAGAGCGCGCCGGCGGATCTGTGCCGCCGGTCGAAGGCGGTGGCGGCGACGTTCCGCGTGCCGCCGCCGAACCGGGCGCCGGGGGCGTTCGCCGAGGCGCTGGCGGGGATCGCCAAGCGGGAGGCGGTGGATCTGCTGGTGCCGACCTGCGAGGAGATCTTCTGGGTCGCGCGCGCGCTGGACGTGCTGGAGCCGCACTGCCGGGTGCTGGCCGAGCCGCTCGAGCGGCTGCGCGGGCTGCACAGCAAGTGGGAGTTCGTCCGGCAGGCCGAGGCGTTCGGGTTGCCGGTGCCGCGGACGGTGCGGGGGGCCGGGTTGCGCCTGCCGTACGTGGTGAAGCCGGTCTTCTCGCGGTTCGCGACGAAGGTCCGGGTGGTCACGGCGGAGGAGCCGGCGCCGGACGAGGCGTGGGTGGCTCAGGAGTTGCTGACCGGGCGGCAGGTCTGCACGTATTCGGTGGCCGCGGCGGGCAGGCTGGTGGCGCACGCCGCCTACGAGGTGGAGTTCACCGCCTCGGGGGCGTGCGTGAACTTCGCGCCGATCGACGATCACCCCATCGAGCAGTGGGTCACGAAATTTCTGGAAAAGTCGGGCTTCACGGGGCAGATCGCGTTCGACTTCATCGACGGCCTCCCGCTGGAGTGCAATCCGCGCGCGACCAGCGGCATCCACCTGTTCGGCCCGGAACTGGCCGAGGTGCTGTACGGCTGCGCCACCGGCGTCCTGCCCGGCCAGCCGCTGCGCCCCGACCCGGAACGGCGGGCGATGCTCGGCCTGGCCATGCTCGGTTTCGGACTCGGGCAACACGGCCTGGCCCGCTGGTGGCGCGTGCTGCGCGAGTCGGCGGACGTGATCGCCGTCCCCGGCGACCGAGGCCCGTTCCGGTCGCAGCTCGACGTGCTCTGGCACACCTGGCTGCGCTCGCTGTGGACCCGGCGGTCGATGATCGAGTGCTCGACCTACGACATCCAGTGGGACGGCCGGTGAGGGTCGAGCTGCACACCCGGGACGTGCCCTGGCCGGACACGCCGGACGGCGCCTTCGCCCGCGCCTACCTCGAACCGCTGCTCGCCGGGCCGGTCGAGGCGTTCGTCCACAACGTGTGGACGGAGGTGGCCGTGCTCATCGTCGACGGGCGCACCGTCCTGCCGATCACCGTCAACGACGACGAGCGCGGCAACGCCTGGGTCTGCTCGCCGTACACGCACTATGTGACGTATGCGAAGGAGGAGCTCTACCTCCTCGACAGCCGCGCCACGAGGGCGGTGCTCGGCGTGGCGCTGGACGCGCTCGGACTGCTGGCCCGGTTCTCGCGGCTCGACCGGGTGGTGACGGTGAACAACTGGCTGCTGTCCACCAACCTCTACCCGGCTCTCGAACCCGGACAGATCGCCGCGGTCGTCGCGTTCCTCCGCGAGCGTTTCCCAAGTCACGCGATCGTCTTCCCGTCGGTCAACGAGCCGTTCGCCGAGGGCGGCCTGCTGCACGTGCCGGGCCGGCAGGTCTACCTGATCGACCCGGGCCGCAAGGCCGGCCGCTCGCGCAAGCGGTGGCGGTACGACCTGCGGTTGATCGAGCGGCACGGCTACGAGGTAATCGAGCCGGACGACCCCAAACGGGTGGTCGAGCTCTACAACCTGCTCTACCTGGACAAGTACTCCCGCAACAACCCGCAGTTCACCGAGCGCTTCGTCGGCGAGCTGCCCTTCACGCTGCGCGGCCTGGCGAAGGACGGGCGGCTGGACGCGGTGCTCGGCTACTACGAGCGCGACGGGGTGATCACCACGCCGATCTTCGGCTACGACACCGCGCTCCCGCGCGAGCTCGGGCTCTACCGGATGCTCAGCGCGCTGCTCTACCAGATCGCCGTGGAGCACGGCTGGCAGGTGAACGACAGCGCGGGCGCGGGGGAGTTCAAGCGGTTGCGCGGCGCCGAGCCGTGCATCGAGTACCGCGCGGTGGGTCTCGACCACCTGCCGTGGCGGCGGCGGGTGGCGTGGGTGGGGCTGGAGCAGGTGCTTCGCCGGGTGGCGGTGCCGATGATGCGCGAGAAGGGACTGTGAGCATGGATCTGGTCGCCGAGGTGCTGGCCTCGTGCGCCCGCACGCCGCGGGCGACGGCGATCATCGATCCGCGGGGCCGTGAGCTGAGCTTCGGCGCGTTGCGCGAGCGCGTGCTGCGCATCCGCGACCGGCTGGCGGGCGCGGGCTTCGAGCCCGGCCAGAGCGTGCTGTACGCGGTGCAGCCCTCGCCCGACGCCATCGCGGTCGCGCTGGGCGCGGTCGCGGCGGGCGGCACGCTGGTCTTCGCCGACCCGGGCCTGGCGCCGGGCGTGCTGGAGGCCCGGCTGCGGCTGGCCCGGCCGGGCTGGGTGGTCGCCGAGTCCTTCCTCTACGCGATCACCGCGACCGCCGCCGGCCGCGCGCTGGTCCGCCGCCGCGGCGTGCTGCTGCCCGCCCTGTCCCAGGCCGCGGTACGGCATGCGTACACCGGACGATGGCTGCCCGGCGTGCCCTCCGGGGCGGTCCGGCTGCACGGCCTCGACGCCCCCTTCGACGCCGCGCTCGGCGAGGCCGACCTGGACGCGCCCGCGGCGGTCATCTTCACCTCCGGCACCACCGCCCACCCGAGAGCGGTCGTGCACACCCGGCGCTCGCTGGCCGCCGGGCTCCAGATCTTCATGGACCGCTTCCCGCTCGGCCCCGGCGACGTCGTGCACACCGACGGGCTGATGCTGGGCCTGCCCGCGCTGATCGGCGGGGCGACCTGGTCGATGCCCGGCTCCCTCGACGGCCGGGGCGTCACGCACCTGTACCAGGTGCCGGTCGAGGCGGCCCGGCTCACCGAGCTGCCCGGCACGGTCCGGCACCTGTTGCTCGGCTCGGCGCCCGCGCCGCCTGCCGTACTGCGCAGGTGCCTGGAGATCTGCCCCGGCGAGGTCCACAGCGTCTACGCGATGACCGAGGCCCTGCCGATCGCGCTGGCCAGTGCGGAGGAGAAGCTGGCCTACTCCGGCGGCGATCTGCTGGGCGAGCCGCTGCCGGGGGTGGGCGTGCGCTTCACGGCCGATCGGGAACTCGTGGTCAGCGGCCCGCACGTCGCCCGCGGCTACCTGGGCGAGCCGCCGGTGACCGAGGTGCCGACCGGTGACCTGGCGCGCCTGGACGAGCAAGGGCGGCTGGTGCTGCTCGGCCGCAAGAAGGACATGTTGCTGCGCGAGGGCTTCAACATCTACCCGAGCCTCTACGAGCCGTCGATCGCCGCGCTGCCCGGGGTGCGGGAGGCGGCGCTGATCGGGCTGCCCGATCCCGCGACCGGCGACGAGGAGGTCGTGCTGGCGCTGGTGCCCGGCGACGGCTTTGAGGAGCAGGCGGTCCGGCGCCGGTTGCCCGAGGTGATGGACGCGGGCGCCCTGCCCGACCGGATCCAGGTCTTTCCCGACTTCCCGCGAGCCGGCCGCTCGCACAAGCTCGACCGGCCGGCCCTGCGGGATCAGCTCACTCGTCCCCGGTGAGGGAGAAGGACCGCAGCCGCTGGCCGGCCCAGACGACCGCGCCGACGATGACGACGAGCAGCGCCGGCACGGCGAAGCCCAGACTGACGTCGGCCTTCAGGAACGGCGAGGCGGAGATCTGGTCGGCGATGGTCTGCGCCCACTGCTGGATGGAGAAGGTGCGCGCGCCGGGCAGGAAGTTGCCCACCACGCCCTCCCACAGCAGCGCGTAGAGCACGCCGATCGCCACCGAGTGCCGGGTGACGACGCCGAGGAACAGGAACACCGCGGCGTAGGCGATCCCGGCGACCAGCGCGCCGGCCGCGAAGCCGACGGCGATGTCGTCCTCGTTCCCGACCAGGATCCAGGCCGCCAGGTAGGTGGGCAGCGCCGCGAACAGGGCGAGCAGCGAGGCGGCGACCACGAACTTGGTCTGCGTGATCACCGGCCGCGCGATCGGCTTGGACAGCAGGTGGATGATGGTGCCGTCGTCGATCTCGGGGGCGATCACGCCGGTGCCCGCGATCAGGCCCAGCAGCGGCAGCAGGGTGCCGATGGCGAAGGTCCGCATGAGCAGGACGGCCGTGCGCTGGTCGTCGCTGCCGAGCACGCGCAGCAGGACGGCCAGGCCGAGCAGGGCGACCGGGAGCAGGATGAGCAGGATGAGCCGCCGCCGGCCGAGGATGGCCCGGTAGGTGATCCCTGCGACCACGGTGTTCATCATCGGGAGCTCCGGGTGATCAGGTAGGCGAAGACGCTCTCCAGATCCTCGTCGGCCGGCGAGACCTGGTGCAGGTGGATGCCGTTGGCGCGGGCGACGCGCGGCAGCAGCCAGGTGAAGCGGCGGAACTCGGCCGCCTGGACCTCCAGGCCGTCGGGGCCGAGGGTGACGCCCCCGGCGCTGCTGTCCACGATGAGCGCGGCGGCGAGCTTGCGGTCGTCGCTGGAGCGGATCCGGAACAGGTGCGGCCGGTCGGTCATCAGCCGGCGGATCTCGCGGAAGTCGCCCGAGGCGGCGTTGCGCCCGGCGACCAGCACCTCGATGTGCTGCGCGACGCGCTCGACCTCTTCGAGGATGTGCGAGCTGAACAGGATGGTCTTGCCGGCCGCGCCCATCTGCCGGATCAGGTCCATCAGGTGCATGCGCTGGCGCGGGTCCATGCCGTTGAACGGCTCGTCCAGCAGGAGCACCTGCGGGTCGTGCACCAGCGCGGCGGCGACCTTGACGCGCTGCTTCATGCCCTTGGAGTAGGTCTCGACGCGGCGGTCCTTGGCGGCTTCCATGTCCACCGTGGCCAGCGCCTTCTGGGCGGCGCCCGCCGGGTCGGACAGGCCGTGCAGCCGGGCGGCGGACAGCACGAACTGCCAGCCGGTCAGGAAGCCGTAGACGCCCTCGCGCTCGGGGACCAGCCCGATGCTGCGGTAGATCTGGTGGTTCTTCCAGATCTTCGCGCCGTCCAGGGTCACCGATCCGTTCGACGGCGCCAGGAAGCCGGCCATCATGTGCAGCAGCGTGGACTTCCCCGCGCCGTTGGGGCCCAGCAGGCCGGTGACACCCGGCCCGATGGTCATGGTGACGTCGTTGACCGCCACCACGTTGCCGTACCAGCGCGAGACCTGGGCGAGCTCCAGCTTCATCGGGCGGCCGCCTTCCGGTAGCGCAGGGCGAGCCCGCCGACCAGCACCACGATCAGCGCGAGCGCGATCAGCGCCGGCCCGGGGCCGTCGGGATAGGTCATGCCGGCCGTGCCGCCGCCGAACAGCCACACCCGCACCGCGTCCACCAGGCTGACCGGGTTGACCAGCACCGCCCAGGAGGCGGCGGTCATCCGGCCGAGAGACTCGAAGGCGCCGTAGAGCGCGACCGCGACCGCCGAGGTGAGCAGGTAGACCGCGATGACCGAGGCCACGCCGAGCCCCCGGCGCGGGGTGAGCGAGGCCAGCAGCAGCCCCAGCGCGGCCAGCAGCACGCTCAGCAGCAGGCCGCTGACCATGGCCGCGACGTACTGCATCGTCTCCGGCGGCCCCGGCAGGTCCACCAGCAGCTCTCCCACGTACATCAGCGTCAGCGGCACGCCGATCAGCAGGAAGAGCGCCAGCGTCATGGCCGCCAGCTTCGCCACCACGTACTGCACCACGGTGACCGGGCGCGACAGGTAGAGCGGCAGCACCTTGTAGCGCAGGTCGGGCGCGACCACCGTGGGCGACTGCGAGGCCAGGAAGATCGCCAGCACCGGCTGCATGAAGACCGCGAGCTGGGTGTACTCCATCGTGCGTTGCTTGACCATCGCGAGGATGGCGATGGAGACCACGGCCGGGAGCAGCATCACCAGCGCGAGGAAGATCGGGATGACCTTGCTGCGCGCCGGCCGGCCGAGGCCGAAGATCCCGCGCAGGCTGTAGGCGAACAAGGCCCGGGTCGCGTAGCCGGAACCCAGCCGCGGCCCGTCGTAGTGGCGGTATCCGATGTCGTGGATGACGCCCGCGGACTCAGACACCGGCCACCTCCTCCCTGAAGACGTCCTCGATGCGGTGCCGGCCCTGCTCCAGCCGGATCAGGCAGAGCTCCAGGTCGGCGGCGGCGTCGCGGATCGTGTCGTAGGTCTGCGGGCCGCGCACCCGCACCAGCAGCACCCGGCCCTGCGGCGTGACGTGCTCGCCCGCCTCGGCCAGCCGGGCGGCCAGCGCCTCGGTGCCCTCGTCGACCTCGACGGTGAGGACCTGCGTGGCCTGGGTGAAGTCGGTGATCGCGCTGGAGCGCAGCAGCCGCCCGGCGTCGATGACGATGACGTGGTCGCAGATGCGTTCGAGCTCGCCGAGCAGGTGCGAGGTGACCACCACGCTGATCCCGAACTCGGTGCCGATCCGGCGGATCAGCGCGAGCATGTCGTCGCGGCCCTGCGGGTCGAGGCCGTTGGTGGGCTCGTCGAGGAAGACCAGCCGCGGGTCCTGCACGAGCGCCTGCGCCAGCTTGACGCGTTGCTTCATGCCGGTGGAGTAGCCGCCGATCGGGCGGTAGCGCTCCTCGTAGAGGCCCACGTGCCGCAGGGTGTCGGCCGCCCGCTCCCGGGCGGCGGCCCGGGGCAGCCCGGACATCTGGGCGAAGTGGATGACCAGCTCGGTGGCGGAGACGTCGGGCGGGAGGCAGTCGTGCTCGGGCATGTACCCGACCAGGCGCCGGATGTCGGCGCCGCGGGTGGCCACGTCGAGGTCGAGCACCTGGGCGGTGCCGGCGGTGGGCGGGAGCAGGCCGAGCAGCATCTTGATCAGCGTCGACTTGCCCGCACCGTTCGCGCCCACCAGGCCGGTGACGCCGGGGCCGGCGCTCACCGTCAGCCGGTCGAGCGCGGTGACCCCGGGAAAGCTCTTGGTCAGCCCCTCGGTCGCGAGGATGTGCATGATCCGGACACTATCCCCCGGACCGGTGGCAGAGCCTCGTTCACACGGAGGATTTCCGAGCTCGTCCTGCGGTTTGACCCACCTGGGGCCAGAAGGTCCGCTGGAGGAGGAGAGTGACCACCCCCGCGATGATCATTCCCGCGATGTTGACCGCGAGCTGGGCCGCCGCGCCGCCCACCGCGCCCCACTCGCCGAGCGCCAGCGCCACCGCGGCGTAGCCGGCCGCCGGGATGGTGGTGACCGAGATGAAGACGCCGACCAGCGCCGACGACTTGCCCGCGGTGATCGAGAGCACCCCGGCCGTGCCCGCCAGCAGCGCGACGATGAAGGAGAACTTGTCCGGCAGCACGATGAAGCGGACCTCGTTGTTGATCTCCAGCATGTGCCGGTCCACCCAGCCGAGCAGCTTGGAGACGAAGGCGCAGGCGAAGGTGACCGCGATGCTCAGCGAGAAGCCCACGACCAGCGTGCGCACCGATTCGGCGATCAGCCGGACCCTGCCGCGCAGCAGGCCGAAGCAGACCGCCGCCACCGCGCCGAACTCCGGGCCGAGCACCATCGCGCCGACGATCAGGATCGGCGAGTTGAGCAGCACGCCGATCGCCGCGAGCTGGGTGGCGATGGCGAAGAAGACCAGGTAGGCCCAGGTGATCCTGGAGTCGGCGTGCACCCGCTGGGCGAGATCGGCCCAGATGACGGTGTCGTCCCCGTCGCCCGGCGCCTCCTCCTCGGCCTTCTCCGCCACCCGCGACAGCGACAGGTCCACCTGCTCGATGGCGATCGAGCCGCACTCCTCCAGCCACTTCAGCCGGCCGATCACGATGTTGGCCGACTCGCGGGCGAGGTCGCAGAAGACCAGGTCGCCCGCCGGCCGGACGGCGACGCCGGGCAGCACCGCGACGTTCGTGACGCCCGTGCACTCGTCCAGCGCCGCCAGCACCTCGGCCGTGCGGTCGGCCGGGCTGACCAGTCTCATGTGCAACACGGCGACCATTCTCGTCCATCGCTCGTTGAGGGAACGTTGACGGCCCTCGGCGAGGCTGCCGGGCATGACGAAGCACCGTTGCCACGCCGAGGGCGAGCCGTGCTGGTTCGCCGACATAGACGACCGCGAGTGCCTGGGGCGCTTCGCCGCCTACGTCTTCGCGGAGACCGGGTTCAGGTACGGCGAAGCCGTACCCGCCTGATCGAGTGGTCGGCGCCCTTGCGCAGCACGAGCTGGGCCCGGGCGCGGGTCGGGGCGATGTTCTCCACGAGGTTGCGCTCGTTGATGTCGCGCCAGACGTTCCTGGCGAACTCGGTCGCCTCCTCGTGCGACAGGTCGGCGATGAAGCGGAAGTAGGACTTGGGGTCCTCGAAGGCGGTGCGCCGCAGCTTGTGGAAGCGGTCGACGTACCAGTCGCGGATGTGCTCGACCTTGGCGTCGACGTAGATCGAGTAGTCGAAGTAGTCGCAGACCGCCAGCGAGGTGGGCGGCGCGGGCTGCAGGACGTTGAGCCCCTCGACGATGAGGATGTCCGGGTTCTTCACCACCTGCTGCTCGCCGGGGACGATGTCGTACTCCAGGTGGCTGTAGACGGGCGCGCGCACCTCGGCCGCGCCCGACTTCACCTCGGCCACGAACCGCACCAGCGCGCGCCGGTCGTAGCTCTCCGGGAAGCCCTTGCGGTGCATGATGCCGCGCTCTTCGAGCACGGCGTTGGGGTAGAGGAAGTTGTCGGTGGTCAGCAGCGCCACCTGCGGGTGCTCCGGCCATCTGGCCAGCAGCGTGTGCAGCAGCCGCGCGGTGGTCGACTTGCCCACCGCCACGCTGCCGGCCACCCCCAGGATGTACGGCACGCGCCGCTCCGGTTCGCCGAGGAAGGCGTTGAGCGTGCTGGCCCGCTGCCGGGAGCCGGTGAAGTGCAGGTTGAGCAGCCGGGTGAGGGGGAGGTAGATGTCGGTGACCTCGGCGAGGTCGATGGGGTCGTCGAGGCCGCGCAGGGCCTCCAGCTCGTCAGCGGTGAGAGTCAAGGGCGTGTTCTTGCGGAGTTCGCTCCACTGCTCCCTGCTCAGGTCCACGTAGCCGTTGTTCACCCCGGAAGCCTAACCACGGTGCCGGAGTGCGCCCGCAGCCAGGTTTGGCGAATTACGACATATGGCGATCTGTAGGGGGCGGATTAACGTTCGGTGAACAGCCCCGAGCTGCTCACCCGAAAGGTTGGCGCATGGATCGTCGCAACTTTCTCACCGGAGCCGGTGTCTCCCTTCTGGCCGTCGCCGGACCCTTCGCGGGCGTCGCCCAGGCCGGCGTGAACGGCGGGACCCGGCCCGGTCCCGGCTACGGGCCGCTCCGGCCGGTCGCCGACGAGCGGGACGGCGTGGTGCGGCTGCACCTGCCCGACGGATTCCGGTACCGCTCGTTCAACGCCGCGGGGGAGCCCTTCACCGAGGGCGGCCTCACCCCGGGCCGGCACGACGGCATGGCCGCCTTCCACGGGCGGCGTGGCCACGCCGTACTCGTGCGCAACCACGAGGTCAACGGCCCGGTCGGCGCGTTCGGCGACCCGGCCAAGGCCTACGACCCGGCGGCGGGCGGCGGCACGGCGACCCTGGAGGTGACGCGCTACGGCGAGGTCGTGCGCAGCGGGCCGTCGCTGACCGGCACCATGATGAACTGCTCCGGCGGCCCGATGCCGTGGGGCTCCTGGGTGACCTGCGAGGAGACGGTCAACGGGCCGGACGTGGGCAACGACTTCTCGGGCGGCGACAACTCCAAGCTGACCCAGAAGCACGGCTACATCTTCGAGGTGCCCACCCGAGGCGCCGCCTCGGCGCAGCCGATCCGCTCGGCCGGGCGCTTCGCGCACGAGTCGGTCGCCTTCGACCCGCTGTCCGGCGCGCTCTTCCTCACCGAGGACAACTTCGCCTTCCCCAGCGGCTTCTACCGCTACCAGCCGCCGCGCAACCCGCTCGCGGCGCGGCGCCTCCTCGACGGCGGCAAGCTGCAGATGCTGGCCGTACGCGACGAGCCGGGCAAGGACCTGTCGGTCGGGTTGCCGGTCGGCAGCACCTTCCGGGCGACCTGGGTCGACGTGGACGACCCCGATCCCACCTTCACCGGCACGCCCAGCAACGACACCGCCATCCAGGCCGTCGGCAACCAGGGACGGGCCAAGGGCGCGGCGCTGTTCTCCCGGCTGGAGGGGGCGATCTACCACCACGGCACGGTCTACTTCGTCTCCACCCAGGGCGGCGCGACCGCGCCCGGCGACACCCCGCCCTCGGGCTTCGGCAAGGGCCGCGGCCAGATCTGGGCCTACGAGACGTGGTCCTCCACGCTCAAGCTGGTCTACGAGTCGCCCGGCTCGGCCGTGCTCGACCTGCCCGACAACATCACCACCAGCAACCGCGGCACCCTCGTGCTGTGCGAGGACGGCGGCGCGGACAACTACCTGCGCGGCCTCACCCGGCGCGGCGAGATCTTCGACTTCTCCCGCCTGGTGCCTGTCGCCGGGGACAGCGGCGCCGAGTTCGCCGGCTCCACCTTCGGGCCCGGCGGCCACACGCTCTACGTGAACGTGCAGTCCAGCAAGGGCGTCTCCTTCGCGATCTGGGGCCCCTGGCACCGCGGCGGCTTCTGACCGGCCCGCGCGGCCTCCCGCGGTCAGGCGTTGGTTACGCTGGGTCGATGATCCTCGGCATTGGGGTGGACCTGGTGGACGTCGCCCGGTTGGAGGCCGCGCTGGGGCGGACGCCGGGACTGCGCGAGCGGTTGTTCACCGAGATCGAGCGCGACCTGCCGGCGCGGTCGCTGGCCGCGCGGTTCGCCGCGAAGGAGGCGGTGGCCAAGGCGCTCGGCGCGCCCGAGGGGCTCGGCCACCTGGAGGCCGAGATCCGCTGCGACGAGGCCGGCCGGCCGCACCTGTCGGTGTCGGGCCGGGCCGCCGAGGTGGCCAGGGACCTGGGCGTCAAGCGCTGGCACGTGTCGCTGACGCACGACGGCGGGCTGGCCATGGCCTACGTGATCGCCGAGGGTTAGGTTCGATCCCATGCGCACCGCCTACCGAGCCGACCAGATCCGGGCCGCCGAGCAGGCGCTCATGGCCACGCTGCCCGAGGGCACGCTCATGGATCGCGCCGCCGCGGGCCTGGCCGCCGGTTGCGCCGGCCTGCTGGGCCGGGTGTACGGCTCGCGGGTGCTCCTGCTGGTGGGCAGCGGCGACAACGGCGGCGACGCGTTGTTCGCCGGGGCGCGGCTGGCCCGCCGGGGCGCCCGGGTGACGGCGGTGCTCGCCGGCTCCAAGACGCACGAGGCCGGGCTCCACGCCTTCCGCGCGGCCGGCGGCCGGGTGGGCGACCGGGTGGAGGCGGCCGACCTGGTGCTTGACGGCCTGGTCGGCATCGGCGGCTCGGGGCCGTTGCGCGAGCCGTACGCCAGGCTGGCCGCGGAGGCCGCGCACGCGGGCCGGGTGGTGGCCGTGGACGTGCCGAGCGGCGTGGACGCGAGCACCGGCCAGGCCCACGGAGCGGCGGTCAGGGCCGAGGTCACGGTCACGATGGGCGCCTACAAGACCGGCCTGCTGATCGATCCGGGCGCGGCCTTCGCCGGCCGCGTCGAGCTGGTCGACATCGGCCTGGGCCGCTACCTGCCCGACCCCGACGTGGCGGCGCTGACCGGCGCGGACGTCGCCGACCTGCTGCCCTCGCCGGGCGTGGAGTCGGACAAGTACCGCAGGGGCGTGGTCGGCATCGCCGCGGGCAGCGACGCCTACACCGGCGCGGCCGTGCTCGCCGTGGGCGGCGCGTTGCGGGCGGGCGCCGGGATGGTGCGGTACGTCGGCCGCGAGGCCCCGGTAGCGCAGGTGCGCGCGCACTGGCCCGAAGCGGTGATCACCGAGCTGGAGCGGCCCGCGCTCGACGGGGTGGGCCGGGTGCAGGCGTGGGTGCTCGGCCCCGGCCTCGGCACCGACGAGTGGGCGCACGAGCTGGCCGCCCGCGTGCTGGCCTCGGACGTGCCCGTGCTGATCGACGCCGACGCGATCTCGCTGGTCGCCCGCGACCGGTCCCTGCTGCTGCGCAGCGCGCCGGTGCTGCTCACCCCGCACGCGGGGGAACTGGGCCGGCTCCTGCGGGTCGCCCGCGAACCGATCGAGGCCGCGCGCCTGGAGCACGCCCGGCGGGCGGCGGCCGAGCTGGGCGCGACGGTGCTGCTCAAGGGCTCGACCACGGTGGTCGCCGAGGAGGAGCGGCCGGCCCGGGTCAACACCACCGGCTCGGCGTGGCTGGCCACCGGCGGCACCGGCGACGTGCTCTCCGGGATCGGCGGCGCGCTGCTGGCCCAGGGGCTGAGCTGCTACGACGCCGGATCCTGCGCCGCCTACCTGCACGGTCGCGCCGCGCGGCTGGCCGGCGGGCCGCTGACCGCCTCCGACGTGGCCGCCGCGATCCCGCGGGCGCGGCGATCCCTGGGACGAGCACCGGACTGAGCTGCCAGACTGGAAAGATGCATTTCCCAGCCGAGGCACGCGTCGATCTCAGCGCGATCAGGGCGAACGTCGCGCTGCTCAAGGAGTACGCGGGCGGCGTAGAGCTGATGGGCGCGGTCAAGGCCGACGCCTACGGGCACGGGCTCGTGCCCGCCGCCCAGGCCGTCGTCGCGGGCGGGGCCTCCCGGCTCGGGACGGCCTACCTGCGCGAAGCCCTGGCGCTGCGCGCCGCCGGGGTGAGCGTGCCGGTGCTGTCGTGGATCCTCACCCCGGGCGAGCCGCTGGAGGAGGCGCTGCGGCAGGACATCGAGCTGTCGGCCTCCGACGAGTCGCGGCTCGGCGAGATCGCCGGGGCGGCCCGCCGTACCGGCGTGCAGGCGCGGGTGCACCTGGAGGCCGACACCGGGATGAGCCGCGGCGGCTCCCCGCTGGCCGCCTGGCCGGGGCTCCTGCGCCAGGCGGCCCGGCTGCAAGCCGAGGGCGTCATCGAGCTGGTCGGCCTGTGGTCGCACTTCGCCTGCGCCGACCTGCCCGGCCACCCGTCGGTCGAGGCGCAGATCGAGGCCTACGAGCAGGCGCTCAAGCTGGCCGAGCAGGCCGGGCTGGCCGGCTCGCAGGTGATCCGGCACCTGGCCAACTCGGCGGCCATCGTGACCCTGCCGCGCACCCGCTTCGACCTGGTCCGTCCCGGCATCGCGATGTACGGCCTGTCACCCATCCCCGAGCAGGGCGACTTCGGGCTGCGCCCGGCGATGACGCTGGTGGCGCAGCTCGCCCTCGCCAAGCGCGTGCCCGGCAAGTCGGGAGTGTCCTACGGGCAGCTCTACGTGACCGAAGCGGAGAGCACGCTTGGGCTCGTCCCCCTCGGGTACGCCGATGGCATCCTCCGGCACGCAACGGGGCGGGTGGAGGTTCTGGTCGGCGGAGTACGGCGCGGCATAGCGGGCCGGGTCTGCATGGACCAGTTCATGATCGACGTGGGTGACTCCCCGCTCCGCGACGGCGACGAGGTCGTGCTGTTCGGCCCTGGGACGGGGGGCGAGCCCACCGCACAGGAATGGGCGGATAACCTCGGCACGATCACGCATGAGATCGTGACGAGAATCGGGTCACGGGTGCGCCGGGTGTACGTGGAGTGAGGTCATGACGACGACAGCTCGGAGGAAGGTCGGCATCGCCGGCGCGATCGTCGGCGCCGCCTCCGCCGGCGTGGCCGCGGTGGCGCTGGCCAAGCGGTACGCGGTGGGCCGCATCAGGCTCCGCCCCGACCCCGCCGCCAGCGAGCCCCTCGGTGAGCTGCGCGGGCGCGAGCGCACGCTGATCACCTCCGACGGCATCGCGCTGCACGTGGAGATCGACGGGCCGGAGGACGCGCCGCTGACCCTCGTCTTCTCGCACGGCTACTGCCTCAACCTGGAGTCGTGGCACTACCAGCGGCGCGAGCTGCGCGAGAACCACCGCATCGTGCTCTGGGACCAGCGCTCGCACGGCCTGTCCCAGCGGGCCCCGGCCGAGGACTGCACGATCGACCGGCTCGGCGACGACCTGGCCGAGGTGCTCGACGCCTTCGTGCCCGGGCCGTGCGTGCTGATCGGCCACTCCATGGGCGGCATGACCATGATGGCGCTGGCCGACCGGCGCCCGGAGCTGTTCGGCGAGCGGATCAGGGGCGCGGCTCTGCTGGCCACGTCCGCCGGCAAGCTGGCGGAGCTGACGCTCGGCCTGCCCGCGCTGCTGTCCAAGGCGGTGCACAAGGTCGCGCCGCCGACGGTCTCCCTGCTCGGCCGGCGCGGCAGCCTGGTCGACAAGACCCGGCACGCCGGCAGCGACATCGCCTTCCTGATCACCCGCTACATCGGCTTCGGCGACTCCAAGAACGTCAGCCCGACGATCGTCGACTTCGCCGAGTCGATGATCAGGGCGACGCCCACCGAGGTCGTGGCCAACTTCTACTCGGCGCTGATGAACCACGACAAGCTCTCGGCGCTGTCGGTACTCGACGACGTGCCCACCGCGATCATGGTCGGGGATCGCGACTGGCTGACCCCGCCCGACCACAGCAAGGCGATCGCCGCCGCGCTGCCGAAGGCCCAGCTGACCGAGGTGCCCGACACCTCGCACCTGATCCAGTTGGAGCGGCCGGACGTGGTGAACGACGCGCTCAAGGAACTGGTGAAACGGGTGGAAGCATGAAGGTGGCGACCGCGGAGGACATGAGGTCTTTCGGAGTACGGCTGGCCGCGCGGCTGCGCGCGGGCGACCTGCTGGTGTTGTCCGGGCCGCTCGGCGCGGGCAAGACCACCCTGGTCCAGGGCATCGCGGAGGGGCTGAAGGTCCGCGGCCCGATCACCTCGCCCACCTTCGTCATCTCCCGCGTGCACCCGTCGCTGTGCGGGGGCCCGGCGCTGGTGCACGTGGACGCCTACCGGCTCGGCGGCGACCTGGAGGTGGACGACCTCGACCTCGACGCCTCGCTGGAGGACTCGGTCACCGTCGTCGAGTGGGGCGAGGGCAAGGTCGAGAACCTCGCGGAGGACCGCCTGGAGGTGCACATCTCCCGCGAGAGCGACGAGCGCGAGATCAGCCTCCGTGGCGTGGGGGACCGGTGGGCCGACACGCCGTCTGATCCGCGGCAAGGGTAAAAGCCGGGTTATCCGCTGCTCACCCTGGCACCATATGGATCATGGGTTGCCCGGGCACTTTCTGGGCATAACGTGAGGCATTTCACCGACTTTCGGTAGATGCTGGGGTCAAACGGCGGAGTGGGGTGCGGTGGTGCACAGGAGCCGGCAAGTCGCGTACGCGGGTGCCATCCTCATGCTGGGATTAGTCGGCTGCGCGGCGGAAGCGTCGCCCAGCCCGACAGAGACACCGACCGGGGGCGCGACGGGGACGCCCTCCGCGACCGTCAGCCGGCAGAACATCCCCATCCAGCTCAACCCGGACAACGTGACCGAGGGGGACACCTCCAAGGTCTGGATCCTCGCCAACTGCCCGCTGCCGCAGGGCGGCCCCGCGCACACCGGCCGAGCGACCTCCGACGCCTTCGTCTCCGCGGTGACACTCCAGTCGGCCCCCGCCACCAGCCCGACCGCGAACCCCACCGCCACGCCCGCCCTGCCGTGGGTGCGCGGCCAGGCCGAGGTCGCCCGCACCGCCAAGCCCGGCACCTACACGGTCGACGTCAAGTGCGAGGGCACCAACGACACCGGCCGCGCGACGCTCCGCGTCATCCGTGACACCCCCGCCACCACGCGCCCGCCGGCGACCACCCGCCCGCCCACCGCGCGGCCCACCCGCATCGGCGCCGGCGGCGGCGGCACCTACGGCAAGGACATCGACGACGACCAGGGCGGCTTCCCGCTCGGGCCGGCCGGGATCGTTCTCGGCCTCGCGCTGGCCGGCGGCATCGGGCTGGCGGTCAGGCGTCGTCGCGCCTGAGCCATGGCAAAGTTCAGCAGGGTGGTACTGGCGGGGGCGGCCACCGGCCTGGTCATGGTCGCCTTCGGCAAGGTGGTCCAGGACCAGTCGCCGGCGGTCGCCGCCGTCGTGCCGCAGAGCATCGGCATCCCCTCGCTCGACCTGGAGGCGCCGCTGATGAAGCTCGGCACCACCAAGACGGGCGAGATGGAGCTGCCGCCGTACGAGAAGCCCAAGCTCGCGGGCTGGTTCAAGGGCAGCGCCGTGCCCGGCGACAAGGGCGCCTCGATCATCGTCGGGCACGTGGACACCAAGACCGAGCCGGCCGTCTTCTACAAGCTGCGCAAGCTGAAGAAGGGCGACCTGGTCGAGATCGAGCGCAGCGACGGGAAGGTGGCGAAGTACAAGGTCACCTCCATGGAGCAGGTGGACAAGGACGAGTTCCCGGCCGAGCGCGTCTACGAGCAGGACGGGCTGAAGCTGGTGACCTGCGGGGGCACCTTCGACTTCGACCGGAACGAGTACGACGACAACGTGATCGTCTATGCCACCCTGGTGAAATGAGCGACAATCCGCCCGCGTCGGGCGTCCGCGTCCCCTGGGAACAGGTGCCCGCCCGGGTCCGTGCCGAGGTCGAACGGGTGCTCGGCGCCCCGGTGGCCGAGGCGGTCACCCAGACCGGCGGCTTCTCCCCGGCCGCCGCGGTCCGGATCCGGCTGGCCGACGGCTCCCGGGCCTTCGTCAAGGCGATCGGGCCGGAGCCCAACCCCGACTCGGTCGAGATCTACCGGGCCGAGGCGCGGGTGGCCGCGATGTTGCCCGCCGAGACGCCCATGCCCCGGATGCTGCACACCTTCGAGCTCGACGGCTGGGTGACCCTCGTCTTCGAGGACGTCGACGGCCGGCATCCGGCCCTGCCCTGGCGCGCGGACGAGCTGGAGCGGGTCCGTGACGTCCTCGAAGAGCTCGGCAAGATCACCGCGCCGGCCGGGCTGCCGACCGTGGCGGCCGAGTACGGCGGCAAGTTCCGCGGCTGGCGGCTGCTGCAGGGCGAGGACCTGACCGGACTGGACCCGTGGGCGCTGGCCAACCTCGACCGGCTGGCCGAGCTGGAGTCCGGCTGGGCCGAGGCGGCCGCGGGCGGCACGCTGATCCACGCCGACACGCGCGCCGACAACGTCCTGCTCACCGACGACCGGGTCTACCTCGTCGACTGGCCCTACGCCTGCGTCGGCGCGGCCTGGTTCGACTGGCTGTGCATGCTGCCCTCGGTGCGGATGCAGGGCGGGCCGCCGCCGCAGGACCTGCTGCCCGACCCGAGCCTCCCCGTGGTGTCCGCGCTGGCCGGCTACCTCGTCCGGCAGAGCCGCCTGCCCGCCCCGCCCGGGCTGCCCACGGTCCGCTCGTTCCAGCGCGCGCAGGGCGCCGTCACGCTCGACTGGCTGAAGCACTGCCTCCACGGCCAGTAAGCTCTTTCTTCGTGCTGCTTCTGGCCTTTGACACCGCGACGCCCGCGGTCACCGCTGCCCTGCACGACGGGGAGCGGGTGCTCGCCGAGTCCACCACGGTCGACGCGCGGCGCCACGGGGAACTGCTGGTCCCGATCATCGAACAGGTCCTGACCCAGGCGGGCGCCTCGATCCGCGACGTCACCACGCTGGTCGCGGGCACCGGCCCCGGCCCGTACACCGGGTTGCGGGTCGGGCTGATGACCGCGCAGGGGCTGTCCACCACGCTCGGTGTCCCGGCGTACGGCGTGTGCACGCTCGACGCGCTGGCCTACGGGAGCGGGCTGGAGCGGGAGTTCCTGGTCGCCACCGACGCGCGGCGGCGGGAGGTGTTCTGGGCCCGGTACGCGGGGTTCCGCGAGCGGCTGGACGGGCCGTTCGTCGACCGGCCCGCCGACGTGCCGGTCAAGGGGCTGCCCGTGGTGGGGCCGGGGATGTTCCCCGACGTGCTCGGCGAATCGGTGGCTCCGCCGTACCCCTTCGGAGGGCACCTGGCCGCCCTGGCGGCCACGCGGCTGGCGGCGGGTGAGCAGCTCGACCAGCCCCGCCCGATCTACCTGCGCCGGCCCGACGCGGTGGAGCCGGCGGCGCCCAAGAAGGTGACGCAGTGAACCTGCGCCCGATGACCCGGGACGATCTGCCCGCGGTCATGGCGATCGAGCGGGAGACCTTCCCGCTCGACGCGTGGAGCGAGGCGATGATGCGCGGCGAGCTCGACGAGCAGCCGCGCACCCGGCACTACGTCGTCGCCCTGGAGGGCGGCGAGATCGTCGGCTACGCCGGCCTGGCCGCCGCGGCCGACCAGGCCGACGTGCAGACCATCGCGGTGCTCGAAGCGCACCGCGGCAGGGGCATCGGCAGCGCGATGCTCACCGAACTGCTCGACGAGGCCTTCCGCCGGGGGGCGATCGAGGTCTTCCTCGAAGTGCGGGCGGACAATCCCGGCGCCCGGGCCGTCTACGAGCGCTTCGGGTTCGTGGAGATCGGCGTGCGCCGGCGCTACTACGACGACGGCACCGACGCGATCGTGATGAAGAGGAAGCTGGATGGCTGACGAACCGCTGGTCCTGGGTATCGAGACCTCCTGCGACGAGACCGGCGTCGGGATCGTCCGCGGGCACACGTTGCTGGCCAACACCATCGCCTCCTCCGTGGAGGAGCACGCCCGCTTCGGCGGCGTGGTGCCCGAGGTCGCCTCGCGCGCCCACCTGGAGGCGATGACCCCGACGGTCGAGCGGGCGCTGGCCGACGCGGGGCTGAAGTTCTCCGACATCGACGCCATCGCCGTCACCGCCGGCCCCGGCCTGGCCGGGGCGCTGCTCGTCGGCGTCGCCGCGGCCAAGTCCTACGCCCTCGGCCTGGGCGTGCCGCTCTACGGCGTCAACCACCTCGCCGCGCACGTGGCCGTCGACCAGCTGGAGCACGGCCCGCTGCCCAAGCCCTGCATCGCGCTGCTGGTCTCCGGCGGGCACTCCTCGCTGCTGCTCGTCCCCGACGTGGCCGACGAGGTCATCTCGCTCGGCTCCACCGTCGACGACGCCGCCGGCGAGGCCTTCGACAAGGTCGCCCGCGTGCTCGGCCTGCCCTTCCCCGGCGGCCCGTACATCGACCGCGCCGCGACCTCAGGTTCTGGTACGGCTATCGCCTTCCCGCGCGGCAAGCTCGACGACGGGACGCTCGACTTCTCCTTCTCCGGGCTCAAGACCGCGGTCGCCCGCTGGGTCGAGGCCCGCACCACGGCCGGCGAGTCCATCCACGTGCCCGACGTCGCCGCCTCCTTCCAGGAGGCCGTGGTCGACGTGCTGACCCGCAAGGCGCTGCAGGCGTGCAAGAAGTACGACGTGCACGACCTGCTCATCGGCGGCGGCGTCGCGGCCAACTCCCGGCTGCGCGCGCTGGCCCAGGAGCGCTGCGACGCCGCCGGCGTCCGCCTGCGCGTGCCCCGGCCGGGGCTCTGCACGGACAACGGGGCCATGGTGGCGGCGCTGGGCTCGAACCTCGTGGCGGCGGGGATCACGCCGTCGCTGCTCGACCTGCCGGCCGACTCGTCCATGCCGATCACCACGGTGCACGTCTGACCCTGCACCTCGGCTGACCGTCCTCAGTCCCGCGGAGCGGCTTCTGCGCGCTCCGCGGGACTTCTTGCTTCTCGGGGCTCTGTGTGTCCGCCCAGAGCAAACTCCGGTTCCGCCTGCCCGAGGAACGCTAACGTGGCCTCGTTGGAAGCTGACTCGTTTACCAGATTGGTTAATCTAGGGAGGTCGGCCTAGTTGGAGGTGTTCTATGCGGACAACCGCCTCGAACTCCTCTGCCACTCCGCACGGGACCTGGTCAAGCGGTACGGCCAGGAGGGAGCCCGGAAGGTGGGGCAGCGGCTGCAGGCCCTACGGGTCGCGGACTGTCTTGACGATCTTTTCGCGATGCCCGGCCGGTGCCACCCGCTGCACGGGAAGTACGGTGGCTGCTATGCCATGGACCTCCATCAGGGCTGGCGCCTGGTGTTCAGACTGATGAGCGCGGAGGAGAAAGCCGCCAAAGGCTTGGCGGAAGACGAGGCGGCGCTCGTCATCGAGATCGTCGACTACCACGGATGACGAGACGAGCAGGAAGGAGCGTGACCACTGATGTCCGCGATCGACTTCACCTCGCCCGGCGTTCCTGACTACGCCGTGCCGCCCGGCGAGACCATCCGCGAGTATCTCGATGAGCTGGGAATGACACAGCGCGAACTCGCCACCCGGCTCGACCTCAGTCCCAAGCACGTCAATCGTCTGGTCCAAGGGCTGGTGCCGCTGAGCGCCGAGATAGCGCAGCGGCTCGAACTCGTCACCGGCATGCCTTCCCGGCTATGGAACCGGCTGGAGGCGGACTACCAGTCCACGCAGCAGCGCCTGCGGCTTCAGGAGGAACTGACCGAAGCTCTTCCCTGGTTGCAGGAGATGCCGCTACGCGAACTGATCAGGCGTGGCGCTCTACCGGAGGAGCCGAAGGACCGGATCTCGAGGATTCAGCAACTGCTCGGCTTCTTCGGGGTGGCGCACCTTTCCACCTGGCGAGACCTGTATGAACGCCCGAGCGCCGCCTTCCGCCAGACGAAATCCTTCGAGGCCGTCCCCGGCGCGGTCGCAAGCTGGCTCAGACTGGGAGAACTCGCCGCGCGCGACATCGAATGCCGCGCCTTCGATCCGGGCGGGCTGAGAAGTGCGCTGCCCCGGCTCCGCCAGCTCACTCTCCAGCCTCCGGAACTCATCGTGCCGATCATGCGTGACATCTGCGCGCAGTCCGGTGTCGCGGTGGTCTTCATGTCAGAGGTGAAGGGGACCCGGGCAAGTGGCGCTACTCGATGGCTGGCGACCGACAAGGTGATGCTGCTCCTCAGCCTCCGGTATCGCACTGATGATCATTTCTGGTTCACGTTCTTCCATGAGATCGGGCACATCCTGCTGCATGGGAAGGGTGAAACGTGGATCGATGACGAAGTGGCCGGTGGCGATCCGATGGAGGCCGAGGCCAATCGCTTCGCCTGTGATCTCCTCATTCCAGACAGCCAGGCGGACCGGCTGAGAAACCTGAAATCTCTGGAATCTGTACGCGCCTTCGCGCGAGAGCTCGGTATCGCTCCCGGCATCGTCGTCGGACGGTTGCAGCACGACGGGATATGGCCTCGCAGGCAGGGTAACGGGCTCCGGAAGAAGGTGACCCTGGCCAGCGATCTGTGATGGGCATTGTCCGCCTGGTGTGAGCGACGGTGCGACGTCGCACGAGTTGTACACCGGTCCTGCTGAGTTGCGGTGTTCGGCCGGTTGACCTGGCTCTCGGCGGTGCGCGACCCGGATTGTGCTCGCAGGCGGGCGCCCGCGAGCGTTCAAGCCCGAAGCCCGAGCCGCGCCGCCCATCCGAGTTCCGCAGGTAAGCCAGGGAGTCGCGCCCAGGAAGCTATGCGCTGGTGAGTTAGCGCGCTACAACCAAGGGGCCTCGAGCGTGGGTCCCGGTCGTCGTCCGCCACGAACAGACGACGTGGCCCGTCGCCTCCGGCGCGGCGTGCAGGACCCGGTTCAGCCGCAATGCCCCGGCCAGTTCGGTGCCGTTCTGGTCGTCGGCCGCGCCCGCGGCGAGGTCGGCCTCGGAGAGAGCCGCGCCGGAGCTCGCGACATCCCGGTCAGGAGTGTCGCTGACGTCCTGGGCCTGTGCCTCGGCTCGTCCCTCGATCAACGCCACCAACTGCGCCACCAGCACCGGGTCGTGGCACCCGTCGTACACCCACCGCTTGCCCAGCACCCCGTGCTCCATGGTCCCGACCAGGGCGTCCTCGGCCCCGTCGAGCGGCGCTCCCCGGTAGGTGAGCGGCACCAGGTAGGTGACCGGCTGGTCGCCGGCGGCGTCGGTGACGATGAGGAACTCGATCCCGACCTCGCCCTCCGGGTCGTCGAGCCGGAAGCCGCCCGCCTTGGCCAGTTCCGGCGCTCCCGAGCCGCCCCGATACCAGAGCCGGGTAGGGAGCCATTCGGTCAGCAGTTCCAGCTTGGTGGGCTTCGCGGTGGTGTGGTGAATCTCCGCCATGCCGCCCATTGTGTACCGCACCTGTCGAAGGCGCACACGCACCTCACGGCCTCACAACTTCTGCGGTAGTCGCCAGCCTCCCCACGGATGACGCCGGGCCATCCACCTGCTCCCTAACGTCATCCCCATGAAGAACACAGTGATCGCCGGTGCCGCACTCGGAGCCCTCGCCTTCGCCGCCTCGGACGTGGTCAACACCGAGATGAGCGTCGTCGCCGAAACAGTGAGCCGTTTCGTCAACACCGACGCCGGCTGGCTGGTCACCGCCGGACTCCTGAGCATCGCCGCCGGCTCCGCGGCCCTCACCTGGCTGGTGGCCCGCAGCGGCGTCAGCCGCCTTGGCACCTGGCTTCTGGGCCTCTGGTCGGTGGGCATCCTCTTGGCCGCGATCTTCCCCGCCGACCCGCCCGGCCAGTGGGACAACCCCTCGGTCTCCGAGACCGTCCACGGATTGGCCGCCTGGGTCGCCCTGCTGTCCTTCGTGATCGCCAGCGTGGTGCTCGGCCGGGCCTTGCCGCGTGACCCCTTGTTCACCGCCACCACCGTGGTCGTCGTGGTGGGCCTGGTGCTCTTCATGGTCACCCTGGTCGACGCCATGGCCACCCGCTCCCTGCCCGCGGTCCTGGGCGTCACCGAGCGCATCGCGATCGGCGCCGACCTCCTGTGGATGGCTCTGTGCGCCCTCCGCCTCTCCCCGGTACGGCAGGCAGTCCGGCCCTCCGCGGCGGCTCAGCGCTGAGCAGGCCGCCGGGAACAGGCCTCTTGGGTACAGGTGCCGGCTACCCGCCAGCCGCGCCCCAGGTGGCCCCGCCGCGCTCATCCCCAACCACGCCGCACCACCAGGCCCGGGAGCAGTTACTCCCGGGCCCCACACCCTTCCGGGCGCCACACCGGCAGGCCCACCGACCCTCCAGGCTTTGGTGTCTCAGGCCGTCAACGATTGGCCACCAACCCCAGAAGCCTCCTCCCTCTCAAGACGACCCCAAAGACGCGGGAACCAGCCGCATCACCCGCCGCCGCAGGAAACCGCGTGGGTTAACGGGCACCGAAGGGCACCGGTAGGCCCTTGGAAGGGCGAGTCCAAGCAGTGAGGCGCAAAGCGCTCTCGGAGCGAAGACCGGTCCCGCGAGTAGGGACGGGTGAGAGCTCACCGGAGTCGAGATGAGACCACGTGGTCAACGGGGGTCGAAGGGGGCCGGGAGGCCCCCTGGGAAAGCGAGCCCGAGCCCCCTGGCGCGAAGCGCCCTCCGAGACGAAGGCCCGTGCGGTTGCGGGGTGGAGATCGCGTGGTCAACGGGGGTCGAAGGGGGCCGGGAGGCCCCCTGGGAAAGCGAGCCCGAGCCCCCCGGCGCGAAGCGCCCCCGGAACGAAGGCCCGAGCAGTGGGTCAGTCCTTGGGGCGGGACGGGCGGAGGAGGGCTTCGGCCAAGGCGAGCATGGTCTCCTCCAGGGCGCTGAGGCGCTTGGTGAGGTCGGTGGTGGCCGGCTCGATGATGCCGGTGACCGTACCCGTGAGTTCGTCCCGGTCCGGCCGGGCCTGGATGACCTCGGTGAGGGTGGTGGCCGCCGTGGCGAGGCGCTCGTCGAGGGCGTCGAGCCGCTTGACGTGCTCGATGGTGACGCCGTCGAGGAGTTCGCCGACCTGCTGGCTGACGGCGAGGACGGCGGGGAGCTGGCCGATGCGCTGGTTGACCGCCTCGACGTGGTCGTCGACGGTTTCGAGCTGTTCGCGGGTGGTGTCGGCGCGGGTGTCGAGGGCGTCGAAGCGGGTGGCGACGTGCTCGTCGAGGGCGCCGAGGCCGGCGTCGAGGCTGTTGAAGCGGGCCTCGTGGCGGGTGTCGGCGGTGGCGAGGCGCTCGTCCAGGGTGGTGAAGCGCTCGTCGAGGGTGGTGAAGCGGCTGTCGACGCGGCCGTCGAGGGTGTCGAAGCGGTCGTCGTGGCGGCGCAGGTGGCCGTCGATGGCGGTGAGGCGCTTGTCGGTGGCGACGGCGCGGGTGTCGAGGTCGCCGAGGTGGGTGTCGACGCCGTCGAGGCGGGTGTCGATGTCGGCCAGGCAGGCGTCGGCGGTTTCGATGCGCTTGTCGATGTTGCCGAGGCGGTTGTCGACGGCGATGAGGCGGCCGTCCACGCGCTCGACGCGGCTGCCGAGGCCTTCGAGGCGGCCGGCGAGGGCGTTCTCGGCGTGGTCGACCTGGGTGCTGATGTCCTCGACGCGGGTGCCGACCTGCTCGACCGCGCTGGAGAGGAGTTCGGTGGCGGCGGTGAGGTTGCCTTCGAGGCGCTCGCCGGTCGTCGCCAGCTTGTCGTCGAAGCGGCCGGCCAGCTCGGCGTGGCTGGTCTCGATGCGGCCCGCCAACCCGGCCTGGCCGGTCTCGAAGCGGCTCGAAAGCTCCGCGTGGGTGCTGTCGAAGCGGGTGGTCAGCTCGGTGTGGCCGGTGTCGATGCGGGCGGTCAGCTCCGCGTGGTCGGCCTCCAAGCGGCCGGCCAGCTCGGTCAGGCCGGTTTCCACCTGGCCGGAGACCTCCGTGAGCCTGGTCTCGAAGCGCCCGGACAGCTCGGTGAACCGCGTGTCGAGACGCCCGGACAGGTCGGTGAACCGCCCGTCGAGACGTCCGGACACGTCGGTCAGCTTGTCGTCCAGGCGGAGCGACAGGTCGGCGAGCTTGTCGTCGATCCCGTCGGACAGGTCGGCCACGCCGCCCTCGACGCGGTCGAGCCGCGCGGTGAGGTCGGACAGGGTCTTGTCGAGCCGGGTGAAGCGGTTGGCGGCGGCCTCCATGTGCCCGCCGAGCTGCCCCAGCTTGCCGGTGACGTCGGTGAGGCGCTTGGCGATGCCCTCGGTGCCCTCGATGACCGAGTGGAGCCGTTTGAGGGCCTCGTCGACGTTCTCGCCGACGGTGCCGACGTCGGCCCAGAGGCTGGGCAGTTCGGCGACAGGGGTGACGCGTTCGCCGACCACGCCGACTCGGTCGCCGACGACGTCGACGTGGTCGCGGACCGCCTCGACGTGCTGGGCGAGGCTCTCGGCCCAGGACGGCGGCCGGGTGGTGATGTCGTCGAGCCGCCCGCTGACGGTGTCGAGCACGCCGCTGAGGCCGCCGAGCTCGCGCTCGCGGACCTCGCGCAGCAGCCACTCCATGCCTTCGAGGCGCTGGCGGATCTCGTCGAGGACGGCGCCCTGGGTGCGCTGCTCGTAGACGTGGTCCTGGGCGGCGCGGGCGAGCAGCTCCCGCATTCGGTCGGAAACGGCCTGGCTGCTACTGCCTGGCTGAAGAAGGGCGACGTGGTTGGAATGATCCACCGAAAACTCCTTGCACTCGCCTACGGCATTTCAGCGCGGCGGTAGGATTGGTCCGGTTTGCCTAGGGGGAAAACTCCCGCGCGCCCACCCTAGCCTTTGGATCAAGGTTTCTTCTGTCGCTCGATAAAAGAGGGCGATTATCCGGTTTACGCAGGTGGATGCGGTGATCCGAGCAGCATGAAAGGCTTGTCCGCAATGCGGGTCAGGATAACGGTGGCGGTATTCGGGCCGGAAAGCCGGAGGTCCGCGCGCAGGCGCTCGATATCCACGGCGGAGCCCCGCTTTTTGATGGTGACATTTCCGACTTGGCGCTCACGGAGCACGGCGCGGAGGCGTTTCAGGGAGAAAGGCAGGGTGTCGTGAATCTCGTACCTTGCCGCCCATGGGCTGTCCACGGCCACGTCTGAGGTGATGTAGGCGATCATCGGGTCGATCAGGTGCCCGCCGACCAGGTCGGCGACCTCCGCCACCAGGTGGGCCCGCACGGCGGCGCCGTCGGGCTCGTAGAGGTACTTCGCCACCGGGCCGCTCGCCGCCACCGCGCCGGTGGGGGTCAGCGTGTGGCCGCCGGGCAGCAGCGTCGCCCGCCGCCGCGCGTGCTCCTCCAGCCCGGGCGGGGTGGGGTCGTGCCCGGCCAGGGGGCCGGTCCACAGGGCCGCCTCCTTGACCTCGCCGCGGTAGGAGACCCATTCCGCCTCCGCGTCCTCCGGAATCAGCTCGTACGGCAGGCCGGGCGCGACCTTCACGCACGCCGCCCGAGCTCTGGCCAGCAGGTCGAGGACGACGGGCCACGGCGGGGAGTAGGCGTTGGGGTCGAAGGTCCGCCCTCGGGCGGTCCGCCGGGCCGGGTCGGCGAAGAGGGCGTCGTACCCCGCCGGGTCGATCGATGCGGCGTCAGCCGTACGGACGGAGATCAGGTCGCCGAGCCCCAGCGCGTCGGCGTTGGCCTGCGCGACCGCGACGGTGAGCGGGTCGAGGTCGCACGCGTCGACGCGGCAGCCGGCGCGGGCCAGGGCCAGCAGGTCGCCGCCGACGCCGCAGCAGACGTCCACGACGTGCAGCCCGGCCAGCCGCCGGGCGCGGTGCGCGGCGACGTCGGCCCGGGTGGCCTGTTCGAGGCCGTGCGGGGTGAAGTACATGCGGGCCGCGTCCGCCCCGAACTTGGCCTGCGCGCGGGCGCGGAGGCCGGCCTGGGTGAGAGCGGCCGAGGTCAGGGCGGCGTCGTAGGTCTTCCGCAGCCGGGTGGCGGCGGCGACGGGGTCGGCGCCGGTGAGTTCGACCGCCTCGGCGAGGGCCGCCTGGCCGCGCGGGGTATGCAGGGCGAGGAAGGCGTCGAGGTCCACGTGTTCCGACGGTAGTGCACCTCACTCGGGGTCCGGCACGTCTCCCATCGAGATCAGCAGCTTGCGGAGCAGCCCGGCGAGCTGGTCCTGCTCGTCGTCGGTGAGCCCGGCGAGCATGCGGCGCTTGTTGGCGATGTGGCCGTCGAGCAGGCTGCGGGTCAGCCGCGCGCCCTCCTCGGTCAGCGTGACCAGGACCATGCGCCGGTTGCCGGGGGCGGGCCCGCGCTCGACCAGGCCGCGGGCGACCAGGCGGTCCATGCGGTTGGTGAGCGCCCCGGAGCTGAGCAGGGAGGCCGAGGCGAGGTCCTTCATGCACATCGTGTGCTCGGCGTTGCTGCGCAGCAGGGTCGCGAGGGTGTCGAACTCCCAGGTCTCCAGGTCCTCGCGGGCGAAGTGCTCCTTCATGCCCAGTTCGAGGCGGCGGGCGGCGCGGGTGAGGCGGGCGACGACGTTGGCGGGGGAGACGTCCAGGCCGGGGCTGGCGGCGACGCACTGACCGAGGAAGCGGTCCACGGAGTCTTCCATGCGTCCATCATATCGAAAACTTCGATGTTGAAATGTTCGCCGGAGTGAGCTAACGTCCTGGCTCGACGAAAGCTTTGATGTCGAAGTGTTTGAGGTGGAGACATGAAGATCCTGCTGGCGGGCGCGACCGGATACATCGGCGGCGTGGTGGCCCAGAAGCTGTTGGAGCGCGGGCACGAGGTGGTCGCCCTGGTACGGCAAGCAGGCCGCCTGCCGTACGAAGAGCGGGTGGCGGACCTGGCCGACCCGGTGGCGGTGGCCGCGGCGGTCACCCCCGACGTGGACGCGGTGGTGCACGCCGCCCAGCTCACCGGCGACCCGGAGGTGGACCTGGCGACGGTGACCGCGCTGGCCGCCAGGCCGGTGCACTACCTCAGCGGCGTCTGGGTGCTCGGCGAGACGCGTGACGGCACGGAGGACAGCCCGGTCGACCCGTACCCGATCGTCGCCCACCGCCCGGAGATCGAGCAGCTCGTCCTCGGCGCGGGCGGCTCGGTGGTCCGCCCGGGCGTGGTGCACGGTCGCGGGCAGGGCATCGTCGCCCTGCTCAAGTCCGTGGCCGCCGAGCGCGGCACGGGCGTCTACGTGAGCGCGGACGGGCAGGCGCCGACCTGGACCTTCGTGAACGTGGACGATCTGGCCGACCTGGTCGTGCTGGCCGCCGAGCGGGGTGTCTCGGGGGAGATCCTGCACGCGATCGCCGAGGAGGCGGTGCCGGTCGAGGAGGTGGCCGTGGCGGCGGCGCGCGCGGCCGGGGTGAAGCCCGAGGCCAGGCCGTGGCCGCTCGCGGAGGCCGCGCAGATGCTCGGCGAGCCCTTCGCCGGGGCGCTCGCGAGGAGCCAGCGTGTCAGCTCCGCGCGAACACGACAGGCTCACGGGTGGGTACCGACCCGTCTGGGCGTCCTGTCCGACCTGGTGGAAGGCTCGTACGCGCCCTGAAGCCGTTCGTGTTGACTGTCAAGCCCCGCTTGCATATGTTTCCTGTTGGCACTCTCCCCTTGAGAGTGCCAAACACAAAAGCGACGAGGCAGGTCTGACACCCGCGACGGCAGGCCGCTGGTCGCCTCTTCTAGATCAGTCAAATCTGAAGGGGAGGTCCGATCGTGACGACCGCCACCAAGGTTCCCGTTAAGCCGCTCGGCGACCGCATCGTGGTTCAGCCGCTCGAGGCTGAGCAGACGACCGCTTCCGGCCTTGTCATCCCTGACACTGCCAAGGAGAAGCCGCAGGAGGGCAGGGTCCTCGCTGTGGGCCCGGGCAACTGGGACGAGGACGGCGACAAGCGGATTCCGCTTGACGTCAAGGAGGGCGACATCGTCCTCTACAGCAAGTACGGCGGCACCGAGGTCAAGTACGGCGGCGAGGAGTACCTGGTGCTCTCCGCCCGCGACGTTCTCGCGATCATCGAGAAGTAAGTCGGATATGTCGAAGCCCCGGGTCCAGTCCTTCTGTGCCCGGGGCTTTCGACGCAGGAGAGGACTCAGCTAGCAATGCCGAAGATTCTGGAGTTCGACGAGTCGGCCCGTCGCTCGCTCGAGCGCGGTGTCAACGCGCTCGCGGACGCCGTGAAGGTGACCCTCGGCCCGCGTGGCCGCAACGTGGTCATCGACAAGAAGTTCGGTGCGCCGACCATCACCAACGACGGTGTCACCATCGCCCGTGAGGTCGAGCTCACCGACAAGTACGAGAACCTTGGCGCCCAGCTCGCCAAGGAGGTCGCCACCAAGACCAACGACATCGCCGGTGACGGCACCACCACCGCGACCGTGCTGGCCCAGGCCATGGTCAAGGAGGGCCTGCGCAACGTGGCCGCCGGGGCCAACCCGATGGACCTCAAGCGCGGCATCGACAAGGCCGCCCGCGCCGTCAGCGAGAAGCTGCTGGCCAGCGCCAAGCCGGTCGAGGACAAGAAGTCCATCGCCAGCGTGGCCACCATCTCGGCCCAGGACGCCAAGATCGGCGAGCTCATCGCCGAGGCCTTCGACAAGGTCGGCAAGGACGGCGTCCTGACCGTCGAAGAGTCCAACGCCATGGGTATGGAGCTCGAGTTCACCGAGGGCCTGCAGTTCGACAAGGGCTACCTGTCGGCCTACATGGTCACCGACGCGGACCGGATGGAGGCCGTCCTGGAGGACGCCTACATCCTGCTCACCCAGAGCAAGGTCTCCTCCATCGCGGAGTTCCTGCCGCTGCTGGAGAAGGTCGCCCAGACCAAGAAGCCGCTCTTCGTGGTCGCCGAGGACGTCGAGGGCGAGGCCCTGGCCGTCCTGGTCACCAACAAGATCCGCGGCACCTTCACCTCGGTCGCCGTCAAGGCTCCGGGCTTCGGCGACCGCCGCAAGGCGATGCTCCAGGACATGGCGATCCTCACCGGCGGCCAGGTCGTCAGCGAGGAGATCGGCCTCAAGCTGGAGAACGTCGGCCTCGAGGTGCTGGGCCAGGCCCGCCGCATCGTCGTCACCAAGGACACCACCACGATCGTGGACGGTGCCGGTGACGAGGCGGCCATCGAGGACCGCGTCAAGGAGATCAAGCTCGCCATCGAGCAGTCCGACTCCGACTGGGACCGCGAGAAGCTCCAGGAGCGTCTCGCCAAGCTCGCCGGCGGCGTGTGCGTGCTCCGCGTGGGTGCGGCCACCGAGGTCGAGCTCAAGGAGAAGAAGCACCGTCTCGAGGACGCGATCTCCGCGACGCGCGCCGCGATCGAGGAGGGCATCGTCTCCGGCGGCGGCTCCGCGCTGATCCACGTCGGCAAGGAGCTCGACGACCTCGGCCTGACCGGCGACGAGGCCACCGGTGTCGGCGTCGTGCGCCGCGCGCTGGTCGAGCCGGCCCGCTGGATCGCCGAGAACGCCGGCCAGGAGGGTTACGTCGTCACCGCCAAGGTGTCCGACCTGACCACCGGTCACGGCTACAACGCCGCTTCCGGCGAGTACGGCGACCTGATCGCCCAGGGCGTCATCGACCCGGTCAAGGTCACCCGCTCGGCCGTCCAGAACGCCGCTTCCATCGCGGGCATGCTGCTCACGACCGAGGCGCTCGTCGTGGACAAGCCCGAGGAGGAGGCCCCGGCCGCCGGTGGTCACGGCCACGGTCACGGCCACGGCCACTGAGCCTCCGGCTCACCGCACCATGTACGGCCCGCCCTCCGGGGCGGGCCGTTCGCGTTTCCGGCACAGGGTGCTTCCCGGGTACGGCATGGCAGTCCGGTGCGGTCTGGGATGTAACGCCCGCCCGCCTCAGGAGGATTGACCGGCAGATGGCGGCAAGCATCACAGGAAGGATGAAAAGTATTTCCTGCGTAAACCAACAGCCCCACTAAAGCGTCGCGCCCCATCTGCCAATTACTGCGCATTTCGGGTTATCTGGTGAAATATTCAGAGCACCCGAAAGGCTTAGTGTGGTCAATTGATTACGCGCGGTTATCGTCGCCTCAATGTGACCAATCCGTAGCCGTTCGCTATGACGACAGGGCGGATCAGCGCGGGCATCATGCCTATCGTGAGCGAGGGAAGCGTCGCCGACGCCAAAATTGGGGTAAGGCTCGCGTCGAGACTTCCGGCACGAACGGATGACTCCGAGCTTAGAGAACTGACGAGCCTGGCCGTGCAGGGGGATCGCGGCGCGATCGAATCCCTGCTCGGGGAACTGCGGCCGATGGTGGTGCGCTATTGCCGCGCCAGGCTGGGCCGGGTTTCCGGGCAATATCACATAGCCGATGATGTGGCACAAGAGGTCTGCATCGCCGTATTGTCCGCTTTGCCCAGATATAGGGATATGGGCAGGCCGTTCGCCTCCTTCGTCTTCGGTATCGCGGCGCACAAGGTCGCCGACGCGTTGCGGAGTTCGATCCGCTCCGCCGTACCGACGCAGGATCTCCCCGACGGGCCGGACGAAGGGCCGGGGCCGGAGGAGACCGTGGTCCGCTACATCGAGGTCGAGCACGCCAGGATGCTGCTGTCCCGGCTGCCCGACAACCAGCGCGAGCTGCTCCTGCTGCGGGTGGTCTCGGGGCTGTCGGCCGAGGAGACCGGTAATGTTCTGGGCATGTCACCGGGAGCGGTTCGCGTCGCCCAGCATCGAGCGCTGGCCAGACTGCGGCAGATGGTTGAGCTGGAGTCGGCTTGACGCCGGAGCTCTGGGGCTCGAAAGGGCCTGGCGGGGAGGTCGCGCACCTCGGTGAGGTGGCGGCGACCGACGAACTGCTCACCGCCCTGTCTCGTGGTGAGGCGCCGGATCCGCACGATCCGGCGGCGCGGCTGCTGGCCCTCCTGGTGGAGGACGTCGGTCAGCGGCGCTCTTCGGTGTCGATGACGCCGTCCACGTAGCCCCTGGCGTACTCCCAGCTCACGTAGTTGGCCGGGTCGGGGTGGAAGGCCGGCTCGTGCACCTGCGGCCGGCCGTCGTCGATCATCTGGCGCAGGTTGCCGCGGAGCAGTTCCCAGTCGAAGTAGTGCTGCTCGCTGCACTCCGGGCAGTCGAGGACGAGCCCGACCACGCCCTGTGGCTCGAGAAGCGTGCGGAAGACGTCGACGTCGGCCAGGTCGGTGATCGCCTCGTCGCGTTCGGCCGCCGTCAGCGGCACGGGGTCGTCGAGCTCGCCCATCGCCGAGGCGGGATCGTCGGGGTCGTCCGCGAACGGGTCGCGGGGGACGTCGTCCAGCACCCTCCCACCATAGTGACCGAAACCGTCGAGAGCACCCATGGGCGCAGCGGGATGCCGAGGTGGTGGGTGATCACCCGCCCATCAGGAGCTGAGCCACCCCCGGCGCGCGGCCTCGACGCCGGCGTGGAAACGGGACTGGGCGCCGAGCTCGGTCATCGCGTCGGCGAAGCGGGCCCGCACCGTGCGCACCGAGATGCCGAGCTGGCGGGCGATCGACTCGTCGCACATGCCCTGCGCGGCCAGCCGGATCACCTGCGTCATGCCGTCGGCCCGGCGGCCCCACGGCAGCGGCACCGCGCGGCCCCACAGCTCGGCGAACAGCGCGCGCAGCACGCCGACCACGATGTGCGCCCGGACCAGGTAGAAGTTGTAGGCGTGGTCGGGCAGGTTGCCGCCCCACTGCGCGGGCAGCCCCGCGACGCCCTGACCGGCGGTCATGAACCAGCTCGGCAGCCGGTCGAGGGTGCGGACCTGGCCACCGGTCTCGATGAGGCGCATCGCCTGCTCGCGCACGCCGGGCTGCGAGAGCGTGGCCACGGGGATGATCGCGTTGACCGTGAGCAGCCCGCGCTCCTGGGCATCGACCCACAGATCCGCAAATTTCTGGACAAAGTCGTCCATGGTGCGCTCGTCCGGCATGACGGTGCGCACCTCCATCGACGGCGACTGGACCGCCATCCCCACCACGCTCTCGTAGAGGATGTCCGCCCCGCTCACCGCCTCGACCGCGATCGGACCGTCCTGGAAGTCGCGCCCGGCGTCGTAGTCGCGGATCAGGCTGCGGATGGAGCTGAGGGCCGAGTCGATGCGCCGGCTCTCCTCGGCCAGCCGGTCGAGCCGCTCGGCGATCAGCCGGCCGAGCGCGGCGGCGGGGTGCCGGGCGAGGTACTGGCCCGACCGCTCGTCGATCACGCCCAGCCGGACCAGCTCGTCGAGCTGGCGGCCGACCGCGTCGACCGGCCCGTCCATGGCCTGGGCCAGTTCGCGGACCGTGGCGCGGTGCAGGCGCAACGCCGCGGTGTACAGGGCGGCCTGGGCCGGGTCGAGGCCCAGGGTCTCCAGCGGGTCGCCCGCCTCGCCGAGCACGGGAGGCGGTGAGGAGGTCTCGTAGCGCATGTGCGGGCTCCGTAGGGGGGTCGCGGCTGACGGAGGTGTCCGGCGTGCCGCGAGGATAACCCGGAAGCCCGCTCCTGTCCGGGGGTTGCGCGGACTCGGGCGCGGGGCGTGCAACTTCGTGCAATTGCACTTTTTGACATTGCGTGCGCATCTACCAGTAACGCAGTCTTAACCCAGCGTCGGCACCAGGACGCGAGTGGCGTGGCCATCAGGACGCGGAGGGGGGTTCGGTGGCCCGAGCGCGCCCCGCGCGGTGCCGGTGGCTGGGGGATCGGTCGGATCACCGGCCGGCCGATCCCCTGGCGCTTTCGCGTGCCGGGACGGACGACGGTCCAGGGGGAGGACCTCGGGTCGTCCCCTCGTGGGGGTCGTCGTCCTCCCGGCCGCTGACCTCGCGGCCATGACCCCTGTGACGCCTTCCGGGCCGGGGTTCCCCGCCGGGCACAGCCGATTTTGGCCCACCCCCTAGACTGATACCACCGTCAGCGCTGGGGAGGGGTCCGCCGCATGTCCAAATTCACCGAAACCGGTCTCACGTTCGATGACGTGCTACTGGTGCCCGCGTATTCGGACATGCAACCGGGTGAGGCCTCGACCGCGTCGCGCCTGACCCGGGGGATCACGCTCAACGTCCCGTTGCTGTCCGCCGCGATGGACACCGTGACCGAGGCCCGCATGGCCGTCGCGATGGCCCGGCAGGGCGGCATCGGCATCCTGCACCGCAACCTGTCGATCGAGGAGCAGGCCACCCAGGCCGACCTGGTCAAGCGCTCCGAGGCCGGGATGGTCACCAACCCGGTCACCTGCACCCCCGACGACACCCTCGCCGACGTCGAGCGCCTGTGCGCCACCTACCGCATCTCGGGCGTCCCGGTCACCTCCGCCGACGGCACCCTGGTCGGCATCGTCACCAACCGCGACATGCGCTTCGAGACCGACCACGCGCGCCCGGTCCGCGAGGTCATGACCCCGATGCCGCTGGTCACCGCCCCGGTCGGCGTCTCCAGCGACGACGCCTTCGCGCTGCTCAAGCAGAACAAGATCGAGAAGCTGCCCCTGGTCGACGCCGACGGCCGGCTGCGCGGGCTCATCACGGTCAAGGACTTCACCAAGAGCGAGCAGTACCCGCTGTCCACCAAGGACGCCGACGGCCGCCTCATGGTCGGCGCGGCGATCGGCGTGGCCGGTGACGCCGAGGAGCGCGCCAAGGCCCTGATCGACGCGGGCGTCGACGTGATCGTCGTGGACGTCGCCCAGGGTCACTCCAAGGGCCTGGCCGACATGATCGGCAAGCTCAAGGCCAACAGCAAGGTCCAGGTCATCGGCGGCAACATCGCCACCCGCGCGGGCGCGCAGATGATCGTCGACGCCGGCGCCGACGCGGTCAAGGTCGGCGTGGGCCCCGGATCGATCTGCACCACCCGCGTGGTCGCCGGGGTCGGCGCCCCGCAGATCACCGCGATCCACCAGGCCTCGCTCGCCTGCGCCCCGGCCGGGGTTCCGGTCGTCGGCGACGGCGGCCTCCAGTACTCCGGCGACATCGCCAAGGCGATCGCCGCCGGCGCCGACACCGTCATGCTCGGCTCGCTGCTGGCCGGCTGCGAGGAGTCGCCCGGCCAGCTCATCTTCATCAACGGCAAGCAGTTCAAGTCCTACCGGGGCATGGGCTCGCTGGGCGCGGTCCGCAACCGCGAGCGCGGCGGCGCCTCCTTCTCCAAGGACCGGTACGGCCAGGCCGACGTGTCCACCGAGGAGAAGTACATCCCCGAGGGCATCGAGGGCCAGGTCCCCTACCGCGGCCCGGTCGCGGCGGTCGTGCACCAGCTCGTCGGCGGCCTCCACCAGGGCATGTGGTACACCGGCTCCCGGACGATCGCCGAGCTGCACGAGAAGGGCCAGCTCATGCCGATCACGTCGGCGGGACTCAAGGAGAGCCACCCGCACGACATCCAGATGACGGTCGAGGCCCCGAACTACCACGGAAGATAAGGCAATACAGATGACCCAGCAGGTGGAGATCGGCCGCGGCAAGTCCGGTCGCCGTGCCTACGCGCTCGACGAGATCGGCCTGGTGCCCTCGCGCCGCACCCGCGACCCCGAAGAGGTCTCGATCGCCTGGCAGATCGACGCCTACCGCTTCGAGTCGCCGCTCGTCGTGGCGCCCATGGACAGCGTGGTCTCGCCGGCCACCGCCGTCGAGATCGGCCGCCTCGGCGGCCTGGCCCCGCTCGACCTCGAAGGGCTCTGGACGCGGTACGAGGACCCGCTGCCGCTCCTGGAGGAGTGCTCGACGCTCGACGACGCGGCGGCCACCCGCCGGCTCCAGGAGATCTACACGGAGCCGATCAAGGAGGAGCTGATCGGCCGCCGGATCGAGGAGATCCGCGCCGCCGGCGTCACCACCGCGGTACGGCTGTCGCCGCAGAAGACGGTGAAGTACCACAAGGCGGTCATCGACGCCGGGGTGGACATCTTCGTCATCCGTGGCACGACCGTCTCGGCCGAGCACGTCTCGGGCAACGCCGAGCCGCTCAACCTCAAGCAGTTCATCTACGAGCTCGACGTCCCGGTGATCGTCGGCGGGTGCGCCACGTACACCGCGGCGCTGCACCTGATGCGCACCGGCGCGGCCGGCGTGCTCGTCGGCTTCGGCGGCGGCGCCTCGCACACCACCCGCACGGTGCTGGGCGTGGCGGTGCCGATGGCGACCGCGATCTCCGACGTGGCCGCGGCGCGGCGGGACTACATGGACGAGTCCGGCGGCCGGTATGTGCACGTGATCGCCGACGGTGGCATGGGGACCTCCGGTGACATCGCCAAGGCCATCGCCTGCGGGGCGGACGCGGTCATGGTCGGGTCGCCGCTGGCGCGGGCCACCGAGGCGCCCGGGCACGGGTTCCACTGGGGGTCTGAGGCGCACCACCCGGATCTGCCTCGGGGCAAGCGGGTGCATTTCGGGACGGTCGGGTCGTTGGAGCAGGTGCTGCATGGGCCGTCCAGTGCGGCTGACGGGTCGATGAACCTGATGGGGGCGTTGAAGCGGACGATGGCTTCGACCGGGTACTCCGACATCAAGGAGTTCCAGCGGGTTGAGGTTGTGGTGGCGCCGCCTCAGCGGTAGGGGCTTTTCCTTGTGCGGCGGGGGTCTGGCTTCGCCGCACAGGAGCATTTCCCGGGGATCGGGGTGCTCGCCGCATAGGTGACCGTGGTGCTCGCCGGGGAAAAGAGTTTGTCGGTGGGGTGGGCCGGTGCGGCATGATCGGGCGGGTGTCTTTGTGGAGAAACCGGAACTTCCTGATCTTCCTCACCATCCAGGCGTTGTCCGTCGCCGGTGACTCCTTCTCCGCGATAGCCGTACCGCTGCTGGTGTTGCAGGAGACGGGCTCGGTCGTGCAGATGGGGTTGCTGACCGGCACCTCCGCGGTGGCCTCGCTGCTGGCGGGGACGTTCGCCGGGGTGATCGCCGACCGGTTCGACCGCAGGCGGCTGCTGATCCTGTGCGACGTGGTCCGGGCGGTGCTGTTCGCCGCGGTGCCGGTGGTGTGGTTCTTCTCGCCGCAGATCTGGCTGCTGTACGTGATCATGCCGCTGGCGGCGGCGATCGGCATGTTGTTCCAGGTCACCTACGTCACCGTGGTGCCCGCGCTGGTGGACGACCGGGAGCAGCTCACCCAGGCCAACAGCCGGCTGTACGCGGTCTACGCGCTCGGCGGCATCGGCGGGCCGGCGCTGGCCGGCCTCACCTCCCAGTTGTACGGTCCGGCGGTCGCGCTCGGCATCGACGCGCTGACCTTCGCGGTCTCGGCCGTGGGGCTGCTGCTCGTCCGGCTGCGGCCCGCCGAGCCGGTCGCGGCGGCCGATCGGGGCGGCTTCTTCGACGGGGCGCGCTTCCTGTTCCGCCAGCCGGTGCTGCGGGCGCTGACCATCCTGCTGACCTGCTACATCTTCCTGACCAGCGGGCTGGACGACATCGTCATCTACTACCTCAAGCACGATCTGCGGCAGAACGACGACGCGGTCGGTCTCGTGCTGGCCTGCGGGGCGGTCGGCTCGATCCTGGGTGCCAGCGCGCTCACCCGGTTGCGCCGGCGGTTCGGGTTCGGGGGGACGTGGATCGGGGCGGTCAGCTTCTCCGGCCTGGTGATCGCGGCCGTGGGGGTCGGGCCGGGGGTGATCGGGCTCGCCGCGATCATGATGGGGTACTTCCTCGGGCAGGCGGTGGCCGGGATCTGCTCGCAGACGTTGCGGCAGGAGATCACGCCGAGCCATTTGCTCGGGCGGGTCACCTCGGCGTTCTGGACGATCCACTTCGCGCTCGGGCCGGCGGGGGCGGCGCTGCTCACGCTGGCGGTGGCGGGGTTCGGGGTGCCCGCGGTGATGCTGGCCGCCGGGGCGGGGATCGTGCTGATCGCGGTGGCCGGGTCGTTGACGCCGGTCCGCCGGCCGCGTCCCGAGGAGGGGGCGGCCGGCTGACCCGGGTTCAGGTCGCGGACGGGGTACGGCGGCGCCGTACCAGCAGCCAGGTGAGCAGGCCGAGCACGGCGGCGGCCCCGGCCACGACGGCGGGGACCAGCGGCGACGGCGGCGAGGCGGCCCCGGACCCGGCGGCCGGGACGGCCGAGGGGTCCTGAGCCGGGTCGGAGGTGTTTCCGGTGGGCCTGCCGGCCGGGGCGGGCTGGGGGGCGGGGAGGGCGTCCAGGACGGCCTCGGCCTTGGCCGGCTCGGGGAAGTCGGCCGTGGTCACGGGACCACGCCCGGCGGCGACGACCGCGTTGCCCGAGCACAGCGAGGTGTGGAAGCCGGTGCCCGGGTCCTGCTCGCCGAGCAGGCCGGACTCGCCGGTGCCGGCGTAGACCAGGTAGCGGGTGCCCTTGCTGAAGTTGTAGCCGCAGGCGGCGCTGTCGGACGCGGTGGCGACCTCGTAGGTGGCGCGCGGCTCGCCCTTGTAGAGGTGATCGGCCTGGATGGTGGCGATCATCGGCGTCGGACCGGCGGGGCCGGTGGACGGGGCGGGGCGGAGGTCGGTCACGGTGCCGGTGAAGATCAGCGGCGTCTCCTTCGCGGCGCGGACCGGCTCGAAGGGCGCGCAGGAGCAGGCGCACGCGGCGCCGGCCGGGATCAGGACCAGCCCGGCCAGGAGGCTGAGGACGGCGAGGATGCGCATGGTCTACTCCGATCGGTTCCGGCGAAGCCTGAGGACGAGCAGGAGGCCGAGGGCCAGCAGGAGCGCGGCGCCGCCGACGACGGCCGGCGTGGTGCCGGTTCCCGAGGAGGCCGCCACCGGACTCGTGGTCGCCATCTCCGCGGGACGTTCCGTGCTGGAGGTGGGCTTGGCCGGTGTCTCGGGGCGCTCGGTGCCCGAGGCGGCCGGGCCGAGGGCGGCGAGGAGTTCCTGCTCGCGGAACGGGTCGCCGAAGGCCGCACCGGCGGGGACCAGGCCGGGGCCGGGCTTGATCCGGCGGGTCCCGGCGCAGCTCGTGGTGGCCAGGAGGCCGTCCTGCTCGGTGGCGAAGACCAGGTAGCGGCGGTCCTTGGCGAAGGAGAAGCCGCACGCGGCGGACTCGGTGGCGGTGGTCACCCGGGCGGTGCGGCCCGGCTTGCCCTTGTAGACGCGGTCCACGGCGAGCGTGACGACGACCCGGTTGCCGCTCAGGCGGCTGGTGGTCACGGTCCCCGAGAAGATGACGGGATTCTGCACCCCGGTGGCCAGGGTGAAAGGCACGCACTTGCAGGCGCACGCGGCCGACGGGCTCGCCAGGACGAGCGAGGCGATCAAGCCGAGAAGGGCCACTAGACGGAAGGTCACACCCTACTGACGAGGGCGGGTGCCGGGTGGTTCACCCCGGCACCCGTGCTCCCGATCATGCGCGGCTGAACCAGGTGACCTGGGCGCCGTTGCTGAACTCCTGACGCGCGGTCGGCGTGAACGCGGTCGGGGTGAACCCGCCGGCGAAGGCGGGCAGGCCGGCGCCGCCGACCACCGGGTAGGACTTGATCACCAGCTCGTCGACCTCGGCGAAGAGCGAGCCGGCCAGCTTGCCGCCACCGGCCAGCCAGACGTCCTTGTCGCTCTCCTCCGCCTTGAGCTCGCGCACCAGCTCGACGGGATCGCCGGTCACCAGTTCCACGGCGGGGTCGGCGATCTCGCCGAGCGTCGTGGAGACCACGTACTGGCGCATGTGCCCGTACGGGTTGGTGATGCCGTGCTCCAAGGCCGGGTCGTAGGTGCCGCGGCCCATGACCATGGTGTCGAAGCTGACATTGGGCGTGTCCACCGGCATGCCCACCATCTTGCGCACGTGGGTGGGCACGGTCTCGGGGTAACGCTCGTTCATCCACGCCATCATGTCGTCGGCCACGGGGTAGAAGTCGACCTCGCCGCTGGGGCCGGCGATGTAGCCGTCGATGGTGAGGGCCACGTAGTACACGAGCTTTCGCATATGCATCTCACTTCGTTTGGAGTACTCTGTTTGGAGTGGTTTCACCGTAGTACTACATGTGGAGTGGTGTCAATGCGGAAGAATCCGGAACGCCGGCAGGCGCTGGTGGACGCGGCGATCGAGGTGCTGGCCCGGGAGGGCGCCCGCGGGCTGACCTTCCGCGCGGTGGACGCCCAGGCGGAGGTCCCGCCGGGCACGGCGTCCAACTACTTCGCCAACCGCGACGAGCTGTTCACCCAGGCCGGCGGCCGGATCTACGAGCGGCTGCTGCCGGACGACGCCACCCTGGCCGAAGGGCACACCGGGCCGCGCACCCGCGAGCGCTACGTGGAGCTGATGCAGGAGCTGGTCGAGCGCATCACCGCCTTCCGCTCGGGCTACCTGGCCCTGCTGGAGCTGCGGCTGGAGGCGACCCGGCGGCCGGAGCTGCGGGCGGTGCTGACCAAGCGGATCCGCGAGGACATCGACGCCAACCTGGCCTACCAGGCCGCCTCGGGCCTGCCGGGGGACGACACCTCGGTGCTGTTGCTGTACCTGGCGCTCAACTGGCTGATCGTCGAGCGGCTGACGTTGCCCGACATCTTCACCGAGGACGAGGTCCGCAGGCTGGTCGACGCCGCCGTCGAACGAGTGCTCTGACCGGGGTCGCGGCCCGCCGTTCCGCTCTGGCTAGGATCGCGGCCATGCGGATCGCGACCGAGGACGACCGGAAGACCGTCGAGGAGATCGTGCGGGCGGCCTACGAGCCGTGGATCGAGGTGATCGGCACGCCGCCGCTGCCGCTGGAGTCCGACTACCGCGCGCTGATCGAGGCCGGTCACGTGCACCTCGACGGCGACCGGGCGCTCATCGTGCTGATCCCCGAGCCGGACGTGCTGCTGGTGGACAACGTCGCGGTCCGCCCGGGGCTGCACGGGCAGGGCATCGGGCGGGAACTGCTCGCCTTCGCGGAGGCGGAGGCGCGGCGGCTCGGGCTGAGCGCGCTGCGCCTCTACACCAACGTCAAGATGGCCAGGAACATCCGGTTGTACGAGTCCCTGGGGTACGTGTCGCAGGGCGTGGTCGGGCTCAAGGGCCGCCAGGCCGTGCACTTCCGCAAGGAGCTCTAGCCGAGCACGCCGAGCAGGTGCTCGACCTCGCGGGCCACCGCCTGGCGGCCGGCCTTCACGTACTTGCGCGGGTCCACGTTCGACGGGTTGGCCGCCAGGTGCTCGCGGACCGCGCCGGTGAACGCCTTGTTTAGGTGCGTGGCGATGTTGATCTTCTTCATGCCGTGCCGTACCGCCTCGCGCAGCGTCTCGTCGGGCACGCCGGACGAGCCGTGCAGGACGAGCGGCACGGGCACGGCGGCGCGCAGCTCGGCGATCAGGCCGAGGTCGAGCACCGCGTCCTTGGTGGTCATCGCGTGCGAGCTGCCCACGGCGACGGCGAGCGCGTCCACGCCGGTGCGGGCCACGTAGTCGACCGCCTCGTGCGGCTTGGTGCGCGCGCCGGGCGCGTGCACGCCGTCCTTGCCGCCCACCTCGCCGAGCTCGGCCTCCACCCAGACGCCCCGGGCGTGACACCACTCGGCGACCGAGGCGGTCTGCGCCACGTTCTCCTCGTCGGACAGCGCGGAGGCGTCGAACATGACCGAGCCGACGCCCAGCTCGACGGCCTGCTCGACCAGTGCGCGGTCGGTGGCGTGGTCGAGGTGCACCGAGACCGGCACCTTCGCCGCGCGCGCCACGGCCAGCGAGGCGGCGGCGATCGGCTCCAGCGCGCCGTGGTAGCGCACGCAGTTCTCGCTGATCTGCAGGATGACCGGCAGCCCGGCCGCCTCGGCCCCGGCCACGATGGCGGTGGCGTGCTCCAGCAGGATCACGTTGAACGCGCCCGCCCCGTGGGGGCTGCTGGCGAGAATGTCGCCGGTTCCGACGAGAGGCATCTGGGGCTCCCTTTACTCGATCACGATCTTGGGCTGCAGCTCGGAGAAGACCTCGTGGTCGATCTCCCCGGCGACGGGGGTGGCCACGGCCGCCGCGCCCAGCGCCGCCGCGCGGCGCAGGCGCTCCGGCCAGGGCTCGCCGCCGACCAGGCCCAGGGCCAGCCCGGCGACCAGCGCGTCGCCCGCGCCGGTCGGGTTGCCTTCCACCCGGTACGGCATGCGCGCACGGAAGGCGCCTTCCGGGGTCACCGCCAGCAGGCCGTCGGCGCCCATGGACACGACCACGGCCCCGGCGCCCTCGGCCATCAGGTGGCGGGCGGCCTCCTCGGGCGAGGCGCCGGGCACGGCCCGCGCGAGCTCCTCGGCGTTCGGCTTGATCAGCGCGGGGCGGCCGGGGACGGCCTGGCGCAGGGCCTCGCCGTCGGCGTCGACGATGACCGGGCAGGCGGCCCGCCGCGCGATCTCGGCGTAGACATCGGTGGGCACCCCTCGCGGCAGGCTGCCGGACACCACCACGGCCTGGGCGCCTTTGGCCAGGCCGTCGAAGGTGTCGAGGAAGCAGGCCAGCTCGGCGGCCGAGACCTCGGGTCCCGGCTCGTTGAACAGGGCGGCTCCGCCGTGGGAGGGGGCGACGACCAGGGTGCTGCGCGACTCGCCGGCGACGCGGACGAACGCGTCGGGCAGGCCGGAGGCCTCCAGGTCGGCCTTGATGGCCTGGCCGGTGAGGCCGCCGGCGAGGCCGGTGACGATCACCTCCTGGCCGAGGGCGACCAGCACGCGGGCGACGTTGACGCCCTTGCCGCCGGCTCGCCGGTGCACGGACCGGACGCGGTTCACGCCCTCCCAGTCGACCTCGCCGACCTGGTAGGTGACATCGAGGGCGGCGTTCAGCGTCACGGTGACGATCATCAGATCCAGGCGCCTTGCTTCATGACGGTGTCGACGGACAGGTCGGCGTCGAGCACGACCAGGTCGGCCCGCTTGCCGACGGCGATGGAGCCGATCTCGGCGTCGAGGCCGAGCACGCGGGCCGGGGTGAGCGAGGCGACGACGGAGGCCTCGGGCAGGCTGAGGCCCACCTCGCGGACCGAGCGGCGCAGGGCCTCGTCCATGGTGAGGGTGCTGCCGGCGATGGACCCGCCCTCGGTGAGCCGGGCGACGCCCGCGCTGACCTGGACCTCCATCGAGCCGAGCAGGTAGGTGCCGTCGCCGAGGCCGGTGGCGGCCATGGCGTCGGTGATCAGCGCGGTGCGGGCGGGCCCGGCGGCGGCGTAGGCGAGCTTGAGCATGGCCGGGTGCACGTGCACGCCGTCGTTGATCAGCTCGACGGTGACCCGCGGGTCCTCCAGCAGGGCGGCGATCGGGCCGGGGGCGCGGTGGCCGAGCGGCGGCATCGCGTTGTACAGGTGGGTCGCCACGCGGGCGCCGGCCTCGATGCCGACCAGCGTCTGCTCGTAGGTCGCGTCGCTGTGGCCGAGCGCGGCCAGCACGTTCTCGGCGACGGCCAGGCGGATGACGTCGAGGGCATTGGGCAGCTCGCCGGCGATGGTGAGCATCCGGACGTGGCCGCGGCCGGCCTTGATCAGCCGCTCGACCTCCGCCACGTTCGGCTCGCGGAGCTGGGCGGGGTTGTGCGCGCCGCACCGGGCCTTGCTGATGTACGGGCCCTCGAAGTGCAGGCCGGCCAGCAGCCCGTCCTCGCACAGGTCGGCCAGCGACGAGGCGGCCGCCGCCAGGTCGTCGAGCGGCCCGGTGACCAGCGAGGCGACCAGCGTGGTGGTGCCGTGCCGGCGGTGATGCTCGACCGCGGTGCGGGCGGCGGCCTGGTCGCCGGTGGGGAAGGAACCCCCGGCGGCTCCGTGGTTGTGGATGTCCACGAAGCCCGGCAGGACGTGCTTGCCGCCGAGGCTGTGCCCGGGGCGGGGGGCCGCGCCATGACCCACGTGGGTGATCCGGCCGTCCTCGATGGTCAGCCAGCCCTCGTGGGTCTCGTCGGGAGTGACGATCAGCGCGTCGGTCAGTGTGAGGCTCATGAAGAAAGAATCACAGATCGGGTCAGGTGCAACGGCTCGTCGGGGTCCAGTCCGCGGGCGAAGGCGCGGGCGACCGCCACCCGCTGGGCGAGCACCAGCTCGGCCATGGGGTCGCGGCCCGACTCCAGGAAGGTGCCGCCGGTCGCCTCCACCTGCTCGCGCAGGCCCTCGGGGGCGGCGCCGAGCATCCAGGTCACCCGGCCGGGGCCGGCGATGCTGATCGGGCCGTGCCGGTACTCCATCGCCGGGTAGGCCTCGGTCCAGGAGCGGGAGGCCTCGCGCATCTTGAGCGCCGCCTCCTGTGCCAGGCCGACCGACCAGCCGGCGCCGAGGAAGGTGAACTGCTCGGCCTCCACGCCGGTCAGCGGCGCGGCCAGCGCGTCGCGGGCGTCGGCGATCGCGCCGGTCAGGTCCTCGCCCAGGCTGGCCCGCAGCAGCGCGAGCTGCGTGGTGGCGAACCGGGTCTGCACGACCGACTTCTCGTCGGCGTAGTCGAGCACGACGACCTGGTCGGCCAGCGTCATGATCGGCGTGTTCGGGTCGGCGGTGATCGCCGTCGCCTTGAGGTCGCTACGGCGCAGCAGCTCCAGCACCTCGGTCGTGGTGCCGGACCGGCTCAGCGCGAGCACCCGGTCGTAGCGGCGGCCGAAGGGGAACTCCGAGGCCGCGAACGCGTCGGTCTCGCCGAGTCCGGCCTGCTCACGCAGGGTGGCGTAGGCCATGGCGATGAACCAGGAGGTGCCGCAGCCGACGACGGCGACCCGCTCGCCGGGCTTGGGCAGGGCGTCGGTGGGCACGCTCTCGACGGCGCGCTCCCAGCAGTCGGGCTGGGACGCGATTTCGGCCTCGGTGTGGGTGGCCACCACTTACCTCCATAGATGCTTGTTTCTGCCAATTTTATAGCACAAAGCTGCAGATTTGGGCAGGGCCGGGTTTCGCTAGTCTTGGCGCATGAGTCGCTACGACAGATGGAACGCGATTCTCGCCCTCCTCGCCGAGGAGGGAAGGCTCTCGGTCGAGCAGGCTGCCGAGGCGCTGGACGTCTCCACGGCCACCGTGCGGCGGGACTTCGACCAACTAGCGCAGCAGCAGATGCTCATGCGCACCCGCGGCGGAGCCGTGGCGCAGAGCGTCAGCTACGACCTGCCCCTGCGCTACAAGACCGCCCGGCACGCCGATGAGAAGCACCGGATCGCGGCCGCCGCCGGCGAGCTGGTCGGGCCCGGCGCGGTGGTCGGCATGAACGGCGGCACCACCACCTCCGAGCTGGCCCGCAACCTGGCCACGCGCTCCTCGCTGGAGTCGGGCTTCACCATCGTCACCAACGCGCTCAACATCGCCGCCGAGCTGGCCGTCCGGCAGCACGTCAAGATCGTCGTCACCGGCGGCGTCGCCCGCCAGCAGTCCTACGAGCTGATCGGGCCGCTGGCCAACGGCATCCTCGACCAGGTCACCCTCGACGTCGCCTTCCTCGGCGTCGACGCCATCGACGTCGAGCAGGGCGCCTCCGCCCACCACGAGGGCGAGGCGAGCGTCAACAGCCTGCTGATCAGCAGGGCCGCCCAGGTCGTGGTGGTCGCCGACGCCTCCAAGGTGGGCCGGCGGGCCTTCGCCCGGATCTGCGAACTGTCCCGGATCGACACGCTCGTCACCGACGAGCGGTTGCCGGAAGAGCAGGCCTCGCGGTTCACTGACGCGGGGGTCAAGGTCATCAGGGCCTGATCGCTCGACCACCCCCAAAGCGGGTACGTTTCGGACGCAGACGCGACACCTGGGGGTTTCGATGACGGCAAGACTTGGCACCGCTCGACTTGGACCCGCCGAGCGCACGGCGGCTCTGGACGCCATGGCCACCCGTGAGCTCGACGTGGTGGTGGTCGGCGGTGGCGTGGTGGGTGCGGGCGTCGCGCTCGACGCCGCCACGCGTGGCCTGGACGTGGGCCTGGTGGAGGCGCGGGACTTCGCCTCCGGCACCTCCTCGCGCTCGTCCAAGTTGATCCACGGCGGGCTTCGCTACCTGGAGCAGCTCAATTTCGAGCTGGTGCGCGAGGCCTTGCAGGAGCGAGCGCTGCTGCTCCAGCGCATCGCCCCGCACCTGGTGCGGCCGGTGCCGTTCCTGTTCCCGATGACGCACTACGGCTGGGAACGTCCCTATGTCGGGGCGGGCGTGGCGCTCTATGACACCTTGGGCTACGCTTCCGGCTTGACCAGGGGCGTTCCGGCGCACCGCCACCTGTCCCGTACGCGTGCCCTGCGGCTGGCCCCGGCGCTGCGCCGTACCGCCTTCACGGGAGCGATCCAATACTGGGACGCCCAGGTGGACGACGCCCGCTACGTGATGACCCTGCTGCGCACCGCCTCCGCCTACGGGGCGCACGTCGCGCAGCGCGCCCAGGTCGTCGGCTTCCTGCGCGAGGGCGAGCGCGTGACCGGCGTGCGGGTGCGCGACCTGGAGGAGGGCGGCGAGGTCGAGATCCGCGCCCGGCAGGTGGTCAACGCCACCGGCGTCTGGACCGACGACATCCAAGAGCTGGTCGGCGGGCGCGGCCAGATCCACGTGAAGTCCTCCAAGGGCATCCACCTGCTGGTCCCGCGCGACCGCATCCACTCGCTGACCGGGATCATCCTGCGCACCGAGAAGTCGGTGCTCTTCGTGATCCCGTGGGGCCGGCACTGGATCATCGGCACCACCGACACCGAGTGGACGCTCGACAAGGCGCACCCGGCGGCCTCGCGGGTGGACATCGACTACCTGCTCGACCACGTCAACGCGGTGCTCAGCGTGCCGCTCACCCGCGACGACGTCGAAGGCGTCTACGCCGGGCTGCGGCCACTGCTGTCGGGCGAGTCGGAGGAGACCTCCAAGCTCTCGCGCGAGCACGTCGTCGCCCACCCGGTGCCCGGCCTGGTGATGATCGCCGGAGGCAAGTACACGACCTACCGGGTCATGGCCAAGGACGCGGTCGACGCCGTGGCGCACGGCCTCGACCAGCGGGTCCCGCCCTCGTGCACCGACCGCATCCCGCTGGCCGGGGCGGAGGGCTACCAGGCGCTGTGGAACTCGCGGCACCGGCTGGCGCACGAGTCCGGCCTGCACGTGGCCAGGATCGAACACCTCCTGCAGCGGTACGGCTCGCTGATCGAGGAGGTCCTGGAGCTCATCGTCGCCGACCCCGACCTGGGCCGCCCGCTCCAGGGCGCCGACGACTACCTGCGCGCGGAGGTCGTCTACGCGGCCACGCACGAGGGCGCCCGCCACCTGAACGACGTGCTCACCCGGCGCACGCATGTCTCCATCGAGACCTTCCACCGCGGCGTCGCCGTCGCCCAGGAGGCCGCCGAACTGCTGGCCGGGCCACTTGAGTGGGACGCCGAGCAGGTCAAGCGGGAGGTCGAGTACTTCACCAAGCGCGTGGAGGCCGAGCGCCGCTCGCAGGAGCAGGACAGCGACCAGGAGGCGGACGCGATCCGGCTCGGCGCTCCGGAGATCGTTCCGGTGGTGGTTCCGGAACGGATGCGCTAAAAGGAACTGGTGGCTGATTTACCGCCGTTACGGCGAAACCGGAGCTTCCACCTCCTGTGGCTCGGCGGCACCGCCTCGGCGCTGGGCTCGTCGATCAGCGGGATCGCGGTGCCGCTGCTGCTGCTCGGCATCACCGGCTCGGCGGCCTACGCGGGCCTGGTGAGCTTCCTCGCGATGGCGGCCGGCACGCTGGTCTCGCTGCCGGCCGGGGTCTGGGTCGACCGGCTCGACCGGCGGCGCATCCTGGTGGGGGCCGAGCTGGTGGCCTTCGCCGCCTGGGGCTCGGTCGTGGTGGCCGACTACGCCGGCGGGGTCTCGGTGGCGCACGTGCTGGGAGCCGCCGTGGTGGGCGGTGCCGCGCTGGCCTTCTTCGAGCCGGCGCAGCAGGCCGCGATCCGGGCGGTGGTCCCGGCGGCGCAGCTGCCCACCGCCTTCGCGCAGGACGAGGCGCGCTCGCACGCCGCCAACCTGGCCGGGCCGCCGCTCGGCGGGCTGCTGTTCGCGGCGAGCCGTACGCTGCCGTTCCTGGTGGACGCGATCAGCTTCCTGATCTCGGCGGCGTGCGTCCTGGCCGCGCGGGTGCCGCGCCGGCCCGAGGGGGAGCCGCGGGAACGGCGCAGCATGCGGGCCGACGTGGCCGAGGCGGCCGGCTGGCTGTGGCGGCAGCCCGGCATCCGGGCGGCCATCGCGCTGGGGCTCGGCGCCAACCTCATGCTCAACTCGATGATCATCCCGCTGATCGTGCGGGCCGGGGAGGCGACCGCGGCCGGGGTGGTCGTGGGCTCGCTGGGCGTCGGCGGGCTGGCGGGGGCGCTCCTGGCCGCGCGGGTGAGCCGGCTGCTGCCCGCCGGGCCGCTCTTCCTCACCGTGATCGCGCTCTTCGCCGGCTGCATGATGCTCGCCGCGCTGCCGCTCGGCCGGTACTGGCCGGTGGTGCCGATCGCGGTGGGCATGCTGGCCGTACCGGCACTGAACGTGGTGCTGAAGACGCTGCTGTCCACCCTGGTGCCGGACGAGATGATGGGCCGGGTCAGCGCCCTGCTGCAGGCCAGCGCGATGGCGCTGGTCCCGCTGAGCCCGCTGGTGGGCGGGACCCTCGCCGAGACGCTCGGCGGCTCGGGCGCGCTGCTGGCGCTGGGCGGGCTGCTCGTGGTGGTCTGCGCCGCCATGGCGGGCAGCCGCGCCCTGCGCGAGCTGGAGGTGCCTACCCCAGCTTGACGAACGCCTGCTCGGTGAGCGTCGCCAGGTCGTTGATCTTGAAGCCGACCTCGGAGAGCGTCCACAACGAGTCGCCGATGACCAGGCTGCGCTGGATGCCGGGCTCGTAGGTGTAGTCCTTCTGCTCGACCTTCGGGTGGCTGATCATCCCGAGCTTGGTCACCGCGGAGTCGGTCACGCTCAGCACCAGCGCGCCGCTCTTGTTGACGCCCTTGGCGTTGTAGCTGTTCAGCGGCACCACGGTCAGGCCGGTCTTCGGCCAGTACAGGAAGGCGTGCGGGTCCCACTCGGCCTCGGAGCCGGAGTCCTTCTGGAAGAGCTGGGAGAGCCGGGTCGGGTTGGCCGGGTCGCGCACGTCGAACAGGGAGAGCTGGGTGCCGAGCGTGCGGCCCTTCTCGCTGGCCTCCTGGCCCAGGCCGATCAGCCGTCCCTCGCCCGCCGGGTGCAGGTAGGCGGAGAAGCCGGTGATCTTGAGCTCGCCGGTGACCTTGGGCGCGGCGGGGTCGCGCAGGTCGAGGGTGTAGAGCGGGTCGACCTGCTTGAAGGTGACGACGTAGCCGGTCGGGCCCATGAAACGCACCGAGTAGATGCGCTCGCCCTTGCCCAGGCCGGTGACCTCGCCGATCTTGTGCATGGTGTCGGTCTTGAAGACGTAGACGCCGCTGGAGCTGGCGTCCTCGGGCGGCTGGGTGGGCTGCGGGCCCCCGTTCGACAGGGTGGTCGCGACCCGGAGGTGGCCCTCGTGCTCCGACAGCGAGTACTGGTTCAGCAGCCGGCCGGGGACCTTGGCGCTCGCGACGTAACGCGGCGCGCCCGGCCGGCTGATGTCGAAACGGTGCACCTCGGTCTCCTCCGGCGGCACCGGCGAAGCGCTCGCCGAGCTCTCCGCGCCGCCGCGGAACATGATCGGCCCGGGCCACCACCAGCGGGGATTGCTGGCGACGTAGAAACCGGTGCCGTTGCTGTAGACGGTCTCACCGTCGGCGACCAGGCTGGACGGGTCGGTGCCGGCCGCGGTCACCCCCTGGGCCAGGTCGATGGTGTGCATGGTCAGCATCGAGGTGCCGGTGTAGTCCTGCGGGTGGCTGACCCGCTCGCACGGCACGCTCGCGCTGCGCTCGGCGCCCGAGGCGTCGGTGATCTGGATCTTCGGCAGCCAGGCCTCGATCGGCGCCTGGCGGACCACGCCCTGGTTGACCTTCTTGCGCTCCGACTCCGGGACATCGCCCTTGGCCTGCGGGAAGGTGATGTTGGGCATGTTCCGGGTGACCAGGCGGACGGTCGAGCCGACCATCCGGGCGTCCACGTGCGTGCCGGAGGTCTTGATGGTGCCGATCACCTTGGGCTCGCCGGACAGGTCCACCAGCACGTAGCGGGGCGAGGTCGGGGCGATGTAGTCGGCGAGGTAGGTCCCGCCGGAGACCTGGCTGTCCTGCGTCAGCACCAGCGCGCGGTCACCGCTGAGCAGCAGGTTGGCCGGCATGTAGGCGTCCTGCTCGTCGTCCACCAGGTTCAGCGTGCCGGTCACCTGGCGGGTGGCCGCGTCGATCACCCGCAGCACGCCCTTGGAGACGGTGACCACCCGCTTGCCGTCCGTCTTGACCAGATCGGGCTCGTCCACACCGGCTTCGTGCACGTTCGTCGAGGAGAAGTCGGAGGACTTGCCCTCCGCCATGGCGGTGTCGGCCTGCGCCGGCTGCACGTCCGAACGCGCGTACGCCTCCGGGAAACCGCCCATCCCGAACCCGTACGGCCCGACCTGCTCGGCGGCCTTCTCCCGCAACTTGCCCAGCAGATCCTCGCAACTGTCGTAGGCGACCAGGCGGATGTTGGCGCTCAGATCGACCGTGGAACGCGGCGGAGCCGCCTGCTCAGAACCCGGCGAGGCGGTGCAGGCCGCACAGGCGGCGGCGAGAGCGGCCGAGGCGGCGGCCGTGCGGATCAGCTTCATGTCCCTAACACGCGTCATGACGTCGGATGGTTCAGCGTGAACACCGGGCTCAGCTCCAAGCCCTTCTCGCTCTCCAGCAGCAGGCGGTCGGCCCGGCCGTCGAAACCGACCACCCGAACCTCGTGGCGGCGGCCATTGTCCAGCTCCCAGCAGTACAGGCTGTTCTCGTCGAACCAGCCGAGCACCTTGTCGCAGTCGGAGGTGAAACGGGTGGTGTTCTCGCCGGTCGCGGTGTCCCAGACGCAGTGCCGGCCGTCCGCGCAGGTCGTCACGAACCTCCGGCCCGACGGGGAGAAGAGGCGGTCGGTGCCGGCCGGCAGGGTGCCTACCTCTTTGACGGTACGGCGGAGCCGGCCGGACAGGTCGAGGAACTGCAGCGCGCCGGCCTCGGCGTCCCAGCTCACCACGCCGTCGCCGGCGCCGTTCCAGCCGAAGGCTGAGCGGCCCTTGGTGGTGACCGTACTGGCCTTCTTGGACCGGACGTCGATGACGGTGAAGCCGAGGTTGGCCCACTCGCCGCCCACGTTGCGCTCCACGTTGAGCAGGAGGCGGGTGCCGTCCTTGGACCAGGCCCGCAGGCTGGCGTTGAGCGGGCGTTTCACGGTTTTGACGGTGTGGCGGGCGCCGGTCTCGCGGTCGGTGATGATCACCGGGTCGTAGCCGTCGGGGGTGTAGTCGCGGGCGCGGCCGGCCAGGTAGCGGCCGTTTGGGGAGACGAGGGACTCCCAGTGGGCGGGATAGGTGGCGAACTTGCCGGTCAGGGAGGCGCGGGCGTAGTCCACCCACTCGCCGTCGCTGTTGCGGATCTCGTAGGAGGTCAGGCGGACGGGGTCGTCCCGGGTCTCGTAGAGGGTCGCCTTGCCGCCGGGGAGGGGGACGGGGGTGGCTTTGGTCTTGGGCTTCGGTTGTTCGGTGGGGGGCTGGGTGGGCTGCTTGGTTGGTTGCCTGGAGGAACCGTCGGATGGCTTACCCGGCTGTTCTGTGGGTCCGCCGGGGGGTGGCTTGGCGACCTGGGGCTCCTGGGTTCCCGCGCTCCAGGGGGCGATCAGGAGCAGGCCGGTCACCAGGACCGCCACGAACGCCGCCGCCGCCCCGATCACCAGCCCCCGCCTCCCGCTCCAGCCTCCCCGCCCAGCCCGCCCGGGGCCCCCGCCCTGACCCACGGGACCCCGGCCCTGTCCTGCGGGGTGCCCGCCTTGGCTCGCGGGGCCTCCAGCCTGTCCCACTTCCCCCACCCACCCCTGGGGCGCGCCCGGGTGGCCGCCGGGCGGGGGAGTGGGCTGTGCGAGCGCCCCGGAGCGCCCAGGCCCGCCCGGGTGGTCGGGATAACCGGGAGCGTGGGGGCCGGCGAGGGATGGGGGGCCGGCGGCGGCTGCGGCGGCGTCGGGTAGGGCGGTGGGGTGGTGGAGCAGCCGGTGGATGACCTGCTCCGCAGTGGGCCGGGCGCCGGGGTCCTTGGCCAGGCAGGCCAGCACGACCTCCTTCAACGGCCCTTCCTCCAGCGCGCTCACGTCGGGCGGCTGGTTGAGGACCCGGTTGATGACCGCGTGCATGGTGTCGTTCCCGAACGGCGCTCGCCCCGTGGCCGCGTACACGATGGTGTTCGCCCACGAGAACAGGTCGGCCGCCGCCCCGACCTTCTCGCCCATGATCTGCTCGGGCGCCATGTACGACGGCGTCCCCACCGGCATGTTGCTGATGGTGACGTTGGCGTCCAGCGCCCGCGCGATGCCGAAGTCGATCACCCGGGGCCCGTCGGCGGCGAGGAGCACGTTGGCCGGCTTGAAGTCCCGGTGCACGATCCCCGCCTGGTGGATCGCGGCCAGCGCGGTCGCGGTGCCGATGGCCAGCCGCAGCAGCCCGTTCCCGCTGCGCGGCCCGTCGTCGAGGACGATGCGCTGCAGCGACGGCCCTTCGATGTACTCGCTGACGATGAACGGCCGCTCCTGTGCCACGCCCTTGGCCAGCACCGCGGCGGTGCAGAAGGGCGCCACCTGTTCGGCGACGTGCACCTCGCGCAGGAAGCGGGTGACGCTCACCTCGTCCCCGGCGAGTTCGGGCCGCAGCCATTTGACCGCGACCTGCCGGTCGTCGGGCGCGGTGGCGAGGTAGACGACTCCCTGCCCGCCCTCACCGAGCCGGCCGAGGAGGGCGTAGTCCCCCAGTCTCTCCGGGTCCGATGCGTTGAGCGGCGCAAACAGCGTCATAGTGGGTCATTCTTGCCTGAGCCTTCCGGTCTGAACAAACGAACTAAGCTCAGGCACCGTGAGCGAGTACGACGTCGTGGTGATCGGTTCGGGCTTCGGCGGCAGCGTCTCGGCGCTGCGACTGACCGAGAAGGGTTACCGCGTCGCGGTCCTGGAGGCGGGCCGCCGCTTCGACGAGTCGACGCTGCCCAAGTCCTCCTGGCACGCCCGCGACTTCCTGTGGGCGCCGTGGCTCGGCCTCAAGGGCATCCAGCGCATCCACGTGCTGCGCGGCGAGGCGGGCGGCAAGGTCATGGTGCTGGCCGGAGCCGGGGTGGGCGGCGGGTCGCTGGTCTACGCCAACACCCTGTACGAGCCGCTCGACCCGTTCTTCGCCGACCCGCAGTGGGCCTCGATCACCGACTGGCGGGCCGAGCTGGCCCCCTACTACGACCAGGCCCGGCGCATGCTCGGCGTGGTCACCAACCCGGCCTTCACCCCGGCCGACGCGCTGATGCGCAAGGTCGCCGAGCGGATGGGCTGCGGCGACACCTTCCGCCTGGCCCCGGTCGGCGTCTACTTCGGCGAGGACGGCGTCGACCCCTACTTCGGCGGCGCCGGGCCGGAGCGCCGGGGGTGCGTCCAGTGCGGCGAGTGCATGACGGGCTGCCGGCACGGCGCCAAGAACATGCTCATCAAGAACTACCTCTACCTCGCCGAACGCGCCGGGGCCAAGGTCTACCCGGAGTGCACCGTCACCTCCGTCCGGCCCCGGTCCGAGGGCGGCTACCTGATCACCGTGCGCAAGACCGGGTCGTGGCGGCTCCGCCGTACCTTCACCGCGCGGGAGGTGGTCTTCGCGGCCGGGACGTACGGCACGCAGCGGCTGCTGCACCGGCTGCGGGCCGACGGCAGCCTGCCCGGGCTGTCGGCCCGGCTCGGCCACCTGACCCGCACCAACTCCGAGGCGTTGCTCGGCGTCGAGCGCCCGGCGGTGGGGGAGGAGCCGCTCAACCGGGGCGTGGCGATCACCTCCTCCATCCACCCCACGGCCGACACGCACATCGAGCCGGTGCGGTACGGCGACGGCTCCAACGCCATGGGCCTGCTGCGCACTCTCCTCATCGACGGCGGCCGGCGGCGCTGGGCGGCCTTCCTGCGCGAGGTAGCCCGTGACCCGCTGCGTGCCGCCCGCCTGCTCAACCTGCGCGACTGGTCGCGCCGTACGGTGATCGCCCTGGTCATGCAGGCCAAGGACAACTCGCTCATCGTCCGTGGCGGCCGCTTCGGCCTGCGGGCCTCGCCCGGCCACGGCGAGCCCAACCCGACGTGGATCCCCGCCGGTCACGAGGCGGTACGGCATGCGGCCGAGGAGGTCGGCGGGGTGGCCGGGGGCACCTGGCTCGACCTGTTCGACATCCCGACCACCGCGCACTTCCTCGGCGGCTGCGTCATCGGCGCCTCGGCCGACGAGGGCGTGATCGACCCCTACCACCGGGTCTTCGGGTATCCCGGCCTGCACGTCGTGGACGGCTCGGCGGTCTCGGCCAACCTCGGCGTCAACCCGTCGCTCACCATCGCCGCGCAGGCCGAGCGGGCGATGTCCTTCTGGCCCAACCTGGGCGAGGCCGACCCGCGGCCCGCGCCCGGCCTGCCGTACCGGCGGGTGGAGCCGGTGGGCCCGCGCAGTCCCGTGGTGCCCGCCACGGCGCCGGGCGCGCTCAGGTTTTCTGTCAGACCCGCTGGTTAAGGTTCCCTCATGGCTTACGACTTCCAGGTTGCCGTCGACTCCGCAGACCCGCACGCTTTGGCCGACTGGTGGGCCGAGGCGCTGGGCTGGGAGGTGGAGAAGCAGGACGAGGCCTTCATCCGGAGCATGGTCGAGCAGGGCCATGCCACGGAGTCCGACACGCTGGTGCACAAGGGGGCGCTGGTGTGGAAGGAGGGCGCGGCGATCCGGCATCCCGAGGGCCTGGAGCGGGCGCCGCGGGTGCTCTTCCAGCTCGTGCCCGAGGGCAAGACGGTGAAGAACCGGGTCCACCTCGACGTGCGCGTGGGGGCCGACAAGATCAAGGCCGAGGCGGAGCGGCTGGCCGGGCTCGGCGCGACCTTCCTGCACGAGGGCCGGCAGGGGCCGACCGAGTGGATCACCATGACCGATCCGGAGGGCAACGAGTTCTGCGTGGCCTGACCGGCCGGGGGCACGATTCTTCGACCGGCGGGGGCCGTCAGAGCGTGTGCACGACCCACACGTTGGGCTCGACGTAGACCGCGTGGTCCTGGACGAGGTCGACGTGCACGGGGGAGAGCGCCTTGGGCACGATCTGCTGGCCCGGGGTGTCGAACGGCAGGCCCGTCCAGCCGCGCCACTCGTCGAGCGTGCCGCTGATCGTCATCGACCGCGGCGCCACCTTGGCGATCCGCGCGCCGGCCCGCACGTGCACGCGCAGCCACGCGTCGTACGGCAGGCCGTCCTCGCGGGTGCGGAAGGCGTACTCCTCCATGGGCGTCTCGGGCTCGACGTGCTTCTGGTTCGGCCGGACCGGCGCGACCAGTTCGCTGAAGCCGAGCCGGATGGCGTTGCCGCGCATGGCGTCGAGCATCACTCCCGACAGGCCCTTGCCGAGCAGGTCGGGGCGGATGCTGATCTCCAGGGCGGAGATGCGGTCGTGCTCCCGGCCGCGCTCCTTGGCCAGGTGGCTGCGGCGGATGACCCCGTCCCAGCCGTCGTCCGGCAACTCGTCCCCGGCCAGCGCGAACGGCACCGTGTAGGCGCGGGCCACCGGGACGTCGGGGTCGGTGTCGTCGTCGGCGACCAGGATGTGCTCGGCGTGGTCGCGTGCGCAGAACGGGTAGTAGAGGTCGGCCATCGGGTCGTTCAACATGAACATGGGCCATGCGCTGGGCATGTCCGCCGTGGCGTCGGCGAGATGGGGACGTTCGGCGAGAGTGGTGACGCGCAGGGCCATATCCATGATCGTGCCAGCCCCGCCCGTTCACCCTCAACCGATTTCACAGTGATCTCCGCCGCTCAAGGGGGCGACTGAAAGGCCGCACGGGCTGCTCACTCAGAGGTGCCCGGGCGCGGGCGGTCGGTTGGCCTCCGCCCGGTAGGGGGTGGCGTGGGCGGGTGGTCGGTTGGCCTCCGCCTGGTCAGAGGGCGGCCTAAGGGGGCTCGGCTGGCGGTCCGTTGGCCTCCGCCCGGTCAGCGGGTGGGTCGCAAGGGGCTCGGGGGCCTCCACCTCTCAGGGGGCGGTTCAGGGGGTGGCTGGGCGTTGGATGGGCTGGTGTTCGGTCTTGAAGATGAGCGTGGTCTGCAGGTGCACGATCTCCGGCCGCACCAGGAAGTGCTCCAGGGTCAGCCGCCGCAGGTGGTCGGCGTCCCGGACGGCGACGTGCACCAGGAAGTCCTCGGCCCCGGCGACATGGAACATGGTGATCGTCTCCGGCAACCCGAAGACGAAGGCCCGGAGCGGCTCGACGAGCTGGGTGGTGTGCGGCCGCACCCGCAACGCGAGCAGCGCCTCCAACGGCCGCCCGAGCCGGGCCAGATCCACCTCGGCACGGAAAGCGGTGATCACCCCACGCCGGCGCAACGACCGCACCCGCTCAAGCGCGGTGGACGGAGCGACCCCGAGCCGCGCGGCGAGGTCCTTGTTGGGCAGCCGAGCGTCGTTCTGCAGCTCGGCCAGAATGGCCAGATCGATCGAATCCAGTTCGGCGTTATGCACCGCCCCTGCCCTCCTATTCGCCCGATCTAGCACCAGACCCCGCCACTCACTCATATTTCGGGTTATGTGGAGTATTGAGGAGTTCGTTACAGCCACCGGCATCACCGTCGAGGAACTCGCCGCCTACGTAGCGGCCAGCCAGAGCGGCACGCCCCCGGTCCTCCGCCGCCGCCCACCCCGCGAACTGGCCGAACGGCTCGGCCTCGCGGACTGGATCGCCAAGGGCGGGATGACCCCCGACACCTACCGCCCCTTCTTGCGCGACTTCCTCGCCGAGGGCACCCGTCTGCACCACCCGGGGTTCCTGGCCCACCAGACCGCCTCGCCCGACTTCCCGGCCGCGCTGGCCGACTTCGTGCACGGCACGATCAACAACCCGATGGCGATCTACGAGATGGGCGCGGCGGCGGCGACCGTCGAGTTCGAGGTGATCCGGTGGATGCTCGGCAAGGTGGGCTTCGCCGAGGGCGGGGGCGTGCTGACGCACGGCGGGTCGCTGGCCAACCTCACCGCCCTGCTCGCCGCGCGGGCGCGTGCCGTACCTGAAGCTTGGGAGGAGGGGGTGCCCGGGGACGTGGTGGTCCTCGCGCCCGAGTCCGCGCACTACTCGGTGGCCCGCTCGGTGTCGATCCTGGGGCTCGGCCGCCGGGCGATGGTGACGCTGCCGACCGACCGGCTGGGCCGCCTCGATGTCACGAGATTTCCGGACGTGGTGGATGGGCGGCTGCGCACCGGCTCCGGCCAGAGCCGCCGCGTGCTGGCCCTGGTCGCCGGCGCCTGCGCGACCGGCACCGGACTCCACGACGACCTGCGCGCGATCGGCGAGTGGTGCCGCGAGCGTGGCGTGTGGTTCCACGTCGACGGCGCGCACGGCGCCTCGGCGCTGCTCAGTCCCGGCCTCCGCCACCTGCTGGACGGGGTGGAACTGGCCGATTCGGTGGTCTGGGACGCGCACAAGATGCTCCGCACCTCCTCCCTGGCGGCAGCCGTACTGACCAGAAGGGAGGCCGACCTGGACGCGGCCTTCCAGCAGGAGGCGAGCTACATCTTCTACGGCGACCAGGGCTTCGACCTGATCAACCGGACCGTCGAGTGCACCAAGGGCGGGCTGGGCCTGAAGGTCTTCCTCAACCTGGCCTGGCGCGGCGAGCACGGCCTGGGGGAGTACGTGGCCCGGCAGTACGCCACCGCGCACCGGCTGTGGGAGCTCGGGCGGGAGCGGCCCGGTTTCACCTTCCCGTACGAGCCGGAGAGCAACATCGTCTGCTTCCGCTACGGCAGCGGCGACCAGGCGGAGATCCGGGAGCGGCTGATGGCGGCCGGCGCCTTCCACCTCAGCTCGGCCGAGCTGGACGGTGTGCGGCACCTGCGGGTCTCGGTGATGGCTCCCGCGACCGGCGACGCGACGATGGAGGCCCTGCTGGACGCGGTCGAGGCGGCGGGTTGACAGGCCACCGAGAAGCGAATTATACGTATAAGCTGTTGGTAGCATGCCAGGAGTGACCGACGATATCCAACGGCGACCGCCGACCAGTGTGGATGTGGCGCGCGCCGCGGGTGTCTCCCAGGCCACCGTCTCCTACGTGTTGAACGACAACCCGAACGCCCGGGTCAGCGAGAAGACCAGGGAGCGGGTGCGGGAGGCGGCGGCCCGGCTGGGGTACGTGCCCCACGCCAGCGCCCGGGCGCTGCGCACCGGCCACAGCGGCCTGGTGCTGATGCCGTTGCCCGCCGCCCGGACCGGACGGCTGGCCGCGAGCTGGCTCGACGCCATCGGCGACGAGCTGGCCGAGCGCGGTTACACGATGGTCCACTACGGCGAGCGGCGGCTGAAGGGCGTGCCCGCGGCCAAGGTCTGGGCCGAGCTGCGCCCGGTGGCGATCCTGGTCGACACCGACCGGCTCACCCGGGCGTCGGTGGACCTGCTGCGGTCCTCCGGCACGCGGGCGGTGCTCGGCATGGGTGACGGTCCCTCCGACCTGGTGCCCTCGGTGGTCATGGACCACCGGGAGATCGGCGCGCTCGCCGCCCGCCACCTGCTCGCACGGGGCCGGAGCAGGCTGGCGGCGATCGTGCCGCGCGAGGAGGGCATCGACGAGATGGGCGCCGCCCGCTGGCGTGGCGTCCGCGAGGTCGCGCCGCAGGCCGAGCGCATCGACCTGGCCTTCTCCGAGGCCGAGGCGGGACGGCTGGCCGTACGGGACGACCTGCCCGACGGGATCTTCGCCTACAACGACGAGTACGCGATGCTGCTGATCAGCGCCTTCCAGGACGCCGGGGTCCGGGTGCCGGAGGACGTCGCGGTGGTCGGGGCCGACGACCTGCCGATCGCCAAGCTGATGCGGCCCAGGCTGACCAGCGTGGGTTTCCAGCCGACCCGCACGCCCGCCGAGCTGGTGGCGTTGCTGGACGCGGTGATCCGGGGCGAGCGGGAGTTCGAGGCGGGCGAAGTGATCACGCTGGCCCGGCCGCTGCTCGTGGCGCGCGACAGCGCCTGATCATCTCGCTACGCCGGCCGGGTGCCGCGCGGTAACAACTTGGCACGGTGCCTTGTCAGGCGTGCCCGGGCGACCTACAGTCCAGAGCAATCGTCGGGTGATACGTATCACCACGCGTTTGATCAGGAAGGTCCTGCCCCCATGAAGCAAGTGCAGGGTGCTGCTCCCCCCACGGCCGTCACTCCCGGATTCCGCCTCGGCCCGCTGTACGTGACGCTCCCGGTGGCCAACGCCGCGGTCTTCTTCCTCTGGCTCACGGTCGGCGCCTTCGTCCTGCCCGCCCACGTGCAGCGCATCACCGGGGAGAACAACGTCGCCGCGCTCGGCCTGGCCAACACCATCGGCCCGCTGCTCGCGACGATCGCCAACCCCGTCTTCGGCCAGATCTCCGACCGGACCCGCTCCCGCTTCGGCCGCCGCTCCCCGTGGATCCTCGGCTGCGTCGCCCTGGGCATCATCGCCCTGGCCGTCCAGGCCAGCGCGAGCACCGTCCTGATGCTCGGCCTGAGCTGGGCCGCGGTGCAGGCCATCATGAACGGCTACCAGGCCGCGGTCACCGCGATCCTGCCCGACCGCGTGCCCGAGCGCCGCTACGGGACCTTCTCCGGCCTGGTCGGCCTCGGCGTCCCGCTGGCCACCGTGGTCACCTCGATCGTCTTCATCGCCTACCCCGAGCTGGCCCAGGGCGGCGCGTACTACATCGTGATGGTCGTCCTGGCCGCCGCCGCGCTGCTCATCGTCTTCGGCAGCCCGGACAAGGACTCGCGGGACCTGCCGCCGCAGCCGCTCAACCTGGCCCAGTTCTTCGCCGGCTTCGTCCGCCCGCTCAAGAGCCGCGACTTCGCCTGGGCCTTCCTGTCCCGCTTCGGGGTCATGGCCGGCTACATGATCATCTTCACCTTCAACTTCTTCCTGCTGGAAGAGTTCATCGGCATCCCCAAGGGCGAGGTCGTGCAGAAGATGGGCATCCTCATGCTCATCGGCCAGGTCTCCACCATCGCCGCCGTGGTGATCGTCGGGCCGCTGTCCGACCGGGTCAACCGCTTCCGGCTCTTCGCCCTCATCGCCGGCATCGCCTCCGCGGTCTCGCTGGTCATCCCGCTGCTCATGCCGACCTTCGAAGGCATGATCATCTACAACGTGGTGCACGGCATCGCCTTCGGCATCTACGGCGCGGTGGACATGGCCCTGGTGACCAAGGTGCTGCCCAACGCGCACGAGGTCGGCAAGGACCTCGGCGTCATCAACATCGCCAACGCCGGCCCGCAGATCCTCGCCCCGGCCATCGCCGCCTTCGTCGTCCTCAACCTCGGCGGCTACGCCTCACTCTTCATCGTCGGCATCGTCATCTCGCTGATCGCCTCGTTCGGGGTGATGAAGATCAGGGGCGTCCGCTAGAGCCCGCGCGCGAGCCCGGCCACCGCCCGTGGCCGGGCTCGTCCCCGCCGGTACGGCAGGCGCCGGAGGGCATACCGTCGGGGCATGACCGAACTCGACGCGCGCCTGCGCGCAGCCGCCGACCTGATGGTGCCCGAGGCCAGGGAGCACGGCGGCCGGCACGAATACGACGGCCGGATCCAGGACCTCTCACCCGAGGGCGTCCGGGCGGGCCTGGCGCGGCTCGGCCAGGGCGAGGCGCCCGCCGACCCCTACGACGCCGCCCACCTGGAGGTCTTCGAGGAGGCCTTCCGCGTGCAGTACGGCGAACTCGGCCTGCACCGCAAGAACCCCCTGATCCACGCGAGCAACCTCGACCTGGCCTGCTACGACCGCGAGTACGCCCCCGAGGCCGAGCGGGCGGCGGCGAAGGCGGCCCACCTGGCGCGCTGGCCCGAGGCGGTCGACATGGCCATCGCCTCGCTCGACGAGGTGAGCGCCCCGGTGGCCCGGGCGACGCTCGGCGCGGTGCGCGGCCTGGCGGCCGGGATCACCGACCCGGCGGCGCTGGCCGCCCACGCCCGGCTGGCCGAGCACGTCGCGCACGCCGCCGAGCACGGCCCGGCCGACGCCTCGCTCGGCGCCCCGGCGCTGGCCCGCCTGATGGGGGCGAGCGAGGGGCTGGAGGTGGACCTCGGCGCGCTGGCCGCGCGGGCCGACGCCGAGCGCGACCGGCTCATGGCCCGCCTGGCCGAGTCCTGCCGCCGGCTGGGCCGCGACGGCGACCCGCTGGACGTCGCCCGCGACCTGGTGGAGCAGCACCCGGACGCCGACGGCGTCATCGAGGCGGCCCGCGCCGGCACCGAGGCGGCGATCGCCTTCACCCGGGAGAAGGACCTGGTCCCCTTCCACGACGGCGAGTGCCGGGTGGGGCTGGCGCCGGAGTCGCGGCGCTGGGCGATGGCGATGATGAGCTGGAACGCGCCGGGCGAGCCGGAGGGCCCGTCCTGGTACTACATCACCCCGCCGGAGCCGACCTGGTCGCGCCAGGAGCAGGACGAGTGGCTGGAGGTGTTCAGCGACACCACGCTCCCGGCCATCAACGTGCACGAGGTCGCGCCCGGCCACTTCTCGCACGGCCGCGCGCTGCGGCACGTCTCCTCCGACGTGCGGCGCCTGCTGCTGTCCAGCTCCTTCGCCGAGGGCTGGGCGCACTACGGCGAGGAGCTCTGCGTCGAGCAGGGCTTCCAGGACGGCGACCCGCGCTTCGAGATCGGCGTCTGGCTGGAGGCGCTCATCCGGGTGACCCGGCTGGCCTGCGCGATCGGCGTGCACACCGGGCAGATGACGGTCGAGGAGGGCGCGCGCCGCTTCGAGAGCGACACGCACCTCGCCGGGCCCGCCGCGCTGTCGGAGGCCCGCCGGGCCACCTTCGACCCGACCTACGGCCGCTACACCTGGGGCAAGCTGCTGATCATGGACCTCCGCGAGCGGGCGAAGGGCCGGTCGCTGAAGGAGTTCCACGCCGCGATGCTGGAGCTGGGCTCGCCGCCGCTTGGCTTGCTGGACCGGATCCTCTAACGTCGTCCCCAAGCGTGCGCTTGGGAGGCGTGGGATGCGAGAGCTCTCCGGCAGGGTCGCGGTGATCACCGGCGCGGCGAGTGGCATCGGCAGGGCCCTGGCCCTGCGCCTCGGGGCGGAGGGCATGACGCTCATGCTCGCCGACGTCGAACCGGGCGGTCTGGCCGAGACGGCCGCCCTGGTCGAGAAGGCCTCGGCGGTGAAGGCGCTGACGCAGATCACCGACGTCTCCGACAGCGCGGCCGTCCACCACCTGGCCGACCGCACCTTCGGCGAGCTGGGCGCGGTGCACGTGCTGTGCAACAACGCCGGCGTCTTCCAGGGCGGGCGCATGTGGACGCGGGAGCCCGAGGACTTCGCCTGGCTGCTCGGCGTCAACCTGTGGGGCGTGCTGCACGGCATCCACGCCTTCGTGCCGAGGATGATCCAGCAGGACAGCGAGGGGCACATCGTCAACACCGTGTCCATCTCGGGGCTGTTCGCCGCGCCGTACTCCGGGGCCTACTCGGTCAGCAAGTACGCCGCCTTCGCCGCCTCGCAGTCGCTCGCCCAGGACCTGGCGCTGGCCGGCAGCAAGCTGCGGGTGACCGCGTTGTGCCCCGGCGGGGTCCGCACCGCCATCGCCAGCTCCGAGCGGGTGCGCCCGCCGGAGCTGGCCACCGGCCGCACGCCCGACGAGCGCGACGGCAACGAGATCATCGGCGGCATCGTCGAGCGGGGCATCGAGCCCGAGCGGGTCGCCGGGCAGGTCGTCGAGGCGATCCGCGAGGAACGCTTCCTCCTGCTGACCCATCCGGGCTACCCGGCGGGCCTGCGCGAGCAGACCGAAGCCCTGCTGGCCGGAGGACTGCCACCGCTGCCCAGGTACGAATGACGCGCCGATACACTGGGGACACCGCATCCACCTTGCTTGGGGGTCTTCTCGGTGTCTGAGTTCGACACAGTGCTCGTGGTCGACTTCGGTGCGCAGTATGCGCAGCTCATCGCCCGGCGGGTGCGCGAATGCCACGTCTATTCGGAGATCGTGCCCTCGACGATGCCGGTCTCCGAGATGCTCGCCAAGAAGCCCAAGGCGATCATCCTGTCCGGCGGCCCCTCCTCGGTCTACGCCGAGGGCGCGCCGGCCGCCCCCGAGGGCCTGTTCGAGACCGGGGTGCCGACGCTCGGCATCTGCTACGGCTTCCAGGTGATGGCCCAGTCGCTGGGCGGCGAGGTGGCCCGCACCGGCACCGCCGAGTACGGCGGCACCGCGCTCGACGTCACCCGCGAGGGCGTGCTGTTCGCCGGCCTGCCGGCCAAGCAGAAGGTCTGGATGTCGCACGGCGACAGCGTCTCGGCCGCCCCGGTCGGCTTCATCGTCACCGCCTCCACCGCCGAGACCCCCGTCGCCGCCTTCGAGTCGAGCGACCGCGGCCTGTACGGCGTGCAGTTCCACCCCGAGGTGCTCCACTCCGAGCACGGCCAGACCGTCCTCAAGCACTTCCTCGAGGCCGCCGGCTGCCGCCCGAACTGGACCATGCTCAACATCGTCGAGGACGCCGTCGAGGCGGTCCGCCGGCAGGTCGGCCCCGAGGGCCGCGCGATCTGCGCGCTGTCCGGCGGCGTCGACTCCGCGGTCGCCGCCGCGATCGTGCAGCGCGCCATCGGCGACCGGCTGACCTGCGTCTTCGTCGACCACGGCCTGCTGCGCAAGGGCGAGGCCGAGCAGGTCGAGCGCGACTTCGTCGCGGTCACCGGGGTCAAGCTCCGCGTCGTCGACGCCGCCGACCGCTTCCTGAAGGCGCTCGACGGGGTGACCGACCCCGAGGAGAAGCGCAAGATCATCGGTCGCGAGTTCATCCGCGTCTTCGAGGACGAGCAGCGCGCCATCCTGGCCGACGGCCCGGTCGACTTCCTGGTGCAGGGCACCCTCTACCCCGACGTGGTCGAGTCCGGCGGCGGCACCGGCACCGCCAACATCAAGTCCCACCACAACGTCGGCGGCCTGCCAGAGGACCTGCAGTTCCAGCTCGTCGAGCCGCTGCGCACGCTGTTCAAGGACGAGGTGCGCCGGGCCGGCGAGGAGCTCGGCCTGCCCGCCGCGATGGTCTGGCGCCAGCCCTTCCCCGGCCCCGGCCTGGGCATCCGCATCGTCGGCGCGGTCACCCGCGAGCGGCTCGACCTGCTGCGCGAGGCCGACGCCATCGCCCGCGAGGAGCTGTCGCGGGCCGGGCTCGACCGGGAGATCTGGCAGTGCCCGGTGGTGCTGCTGGCCGACGTGCGCTCGGTCGGCGTCCAGGGTGACGGGCGCACCTACGGGCACCCCGTGGTGCTGCGGCCGGTGACGTCCGAGGACGCGATGACCGCCGACTGGGCCCGCGTTCCCTACGACGTGCTGTCGCGGATCTCCACCCGGATCACCAACGAGGTCCGTGAGGTCAACCGGGTCGTCGTCGACGTGACGAGCAAGCCCCCGGGCACCATCGAGTGGGAGTAGCCTGGCAAGGGAGGAGGCACCATGCGGAGCTTCGTCCCTTGGCTGGCGATCGGCGTGGCGGCGGCCGTGACCGTCGTCGCGGTGGTGCTGGGCTGGCTGGTGGTCGTGGTCAACTGGGCGGCAGCCCTGGTGATCGCGGCCCTGCTCGGCCTGCTGGTCAGTGTCCGGATCCATCGGCACTGACCGTTTTCACCGCCTTGCTTGCGCCCTGGTTCAGGGCCGGGCGTCCTGGCGCTGCGGGTGCCACACCACGCGGCGCGACACCAGCCAGTCTCGGCGTGCCCCGGGAGCGCGCGTGGCTCGGCGGGCCTGGTGAGGAGCGCGCCACAACAGCACCTGCCCGCCGGTGACCGGCAACCGCCGCCAGTGCTGCGAGCCGGCCGGCTCCTTCAGGGGCAGAGGTTCGGGCCTCGGCTGCGGTACGGCAAGCGGTACCCCGCCGGTGGTGCGCCTGGCCCGGCGGCGGCGGATCAGCTCGGCGGTGCTGGAAACTAGCAGCGGCAGCAGCAACATCCCGATGAAGATCGGCGAGGCCATGTAGCGGAAGTCCTGCGCCGAGATGTTGGCCAGCACCGCGAGCTGCTGCCCCATGACGATCGCCCCGGCCGCCAGCACCGCCCGCCGCCGGCGCACGATCGCGGCCAGCCCGAGCGCGAGGTAGGTCAGGTAGCTCCACAACGCGCCGCGCCACATCAGCCAGTCGAGCCGGTAGGTCAGGTCCAGCCAGGAGTAGGCGGCGCCGTACAGGCCGGGGAAGTCGGTGCGCAGCGTGAAGACCTCGCGGCCGGGGAAGTCGGTGACCTTGTCCGGCCCGACGTACTCGTCGGCGGTCGGGCGGCGCGAGAAGTGGTAGGTGAGCCCGCCCTCCGCCTCGGCGTCGGCCGCGATCCGCCAGGCGATGGCGCCCCGGCACAACCGCGCGTCGATCACCTGGCCGGGGCTTTCCAGCAGCAGCCGCTTCCACATGTTCAGCAGCTCGGCCGAGTGCACCTCGGCCTGCTGCCAGCTGAAGTCCTTGCGCCAGATGAGCGGGTTGACCGTCGCGCAGGAGCCGCCCTGCCACCAGCGCGAGAGCGGCGCGACCTGGCTGAGCACCTCGATCTCGCGCGGCTGGAAGCGCCCCGGGCGCTCGTGGAAGGCGTAGGCCAGGTCGGCGAAGGCGGTGTGGTAGACGTAGGTCGCCGACGGGGCGGTGATGCCGACCGCGGGGAAGGCCACGTTGTTCAGTCCGAGCGGGATCACCGCGGCGACCAGGCCGGTCAGCGCCAGCCGTACCCGCATGGTCCTGACCACGAGCAGCAGCACGACGACGGCGACGGCCACGACCAGGAAGCCGTTGGCGCGGAAGAGCCCCAGGCCGACGAAGAGCGCGCCAAGCACCAGCAGGTTGCGGCGATCGAGGCCGCGGCAGGCCACCGCGGCGATGGTGATCGCGCAGATGGTGAACGGCACGTCCTTCCACAACGCCACCGTGAACGCGCCGACCGGCGGCAGCAGCGGGAGCACGATCGCCAGCACGGTCGTGCTGCGCGGCGGCGAGCCGAGGCGTTTGAGGGACTGCGCGAGGAAGGTGAGGGCCGCCGCCATCGCGGTGGTCTGGAGCAGGGTGACCGCGCCGAGGTCGCCGGTCACGGTGAAGCTGAGCCACATCAGCGCGTCGTAGAGCACCGAGTGGTCGCTCACCCAGGGGCCGGCCAGCGTGTGGCTGAGGTACAGCACCGAGTCGCGGCTGAACAGGCCGGGGTAGAAGGCCGCCCACCACAACAGCAAGATCGCCTGAATCGCGGCAAAGGTCGCGAAAGACACCCTGGCGTTCTTGCTCACTGTCGTCCCACCCCTGTAGCGCTCCATCCCCACAGGGGCGCTCTACCGCATTCTGCCGCTTTTATGGATATTTCTCGCCAGGCGCCAGCTTGCGCTCACCGAGCAGCGTCGACACCGTCACCAGGTGGAAACCCCGCTTCTTCAGCTCGGCCAGCACCTCCGGCATCGCGGCCACGGTCTGCGGCACCGGGTCGTGCATCAGGATGACCGCGTTGCGCTTGGCCAGCTTGAGCACCTTGTTCCTGATCCGCTCGGTGTCCCGGATGCTCCAGTCGAGGCTGGTGGCCGTCCACTTCACCTGCGCCAGGTCCTGGAGGTAGGCCTCGTGCAGCACGCGGTCGTCACTGTGCCCGTACGGCGGGCGGAAGTACTTGGGGCGGACCCCGGTGGCCGCCTTGATCGCCTGCTGGGTCACCGCCAGCTCGTCGGCGATGGCCTCGTCGTCGAGCGAGGTCAGGCTCGGGTGGGAGTAGGTGTGGTTGCCCACCTCGTGCTTGTCCGCCACGATCTGCCTGGCCAGCGCGGGATCCCGCTCGACCGCCCGGCCGACCAGGAAGAACGTCGCCTTGGCCTTCGCCTTCTTGAACGTCTTCAGCAACTCGCCCGTGCGCTTGCCCGGCCCGTCGTCGAAGGTCAGCGCGATGCACTTGACCTTGGAACAGTCGACCGCCGCCTGGGTGGCCGGGTGCAGGGGTGTCGCCGCGAGCACGAGCGCCAGTAGTCCTTGTCCGATCACGGGCGCCATTGTGTCAAGGTTTGCCCCCGCTCAGGTAAACGGTCTCAGGGTTTGTGCGCCCGGAGGAACAACGTCACCCCGGGCAGGCCCTTCACCGGCAGGTAGCGCTCCAGCGTGATGATCGCGGTGAGCCCGGCGTTGACCAGGCCGGACAGCTCCTCCAGGTCGCTGCCGGTGGAGCGCTTGCGGCGCAGGACCACCACGGGCCGCAGCAGGACGTTCCACGACCACACCCGCTCGACCACCAGCCCGGCGCCGGTGACCACGCGGACCAGCTCGTCCTTGGCGTAGCGGCGGACGTGCCCCACCGCCTCGTCGTGCGCCGACCACAACGCCATGTCGCACGGCACCGCGATCAGCGCCGTGCCGCCCGGCCGGAGCACCCGGGCGATCTCGGCCGCCACCCGGTCGTCCTCCTCGATGTGCTCCAGCACGTCGAAGGCGGTCACCAGGTCGGCCTCGCCGTCCTCGAAGGGCAGCTTCCGGGCGTCGGCCTGGACCGCGTCGAGCCCGCGCTCGCGCGCGACCTCCACCGCCAGGTCGGAGAAGTCCGTCGCGGTGGCCCGCCAGCCGGCCTTCGCGATCACCCGGGTGTTGCCGCCCCCGGCCGCGCCGATGTCGACCGCCCGGCCGGGCTTGAGCGACCTGAGCTCCTTGCGAAGGATCGCCCGGCGCTCGCGGTACCACCAGTGGGTCTCTTCGAGCTGGACGAGGCGGCGGATCTCGGTAGTTTCCACGCGACAGCTTTCCTAGCGGTGAGGGGGACCCCAGGCTATCGTGCGGCCTTCCGGAAGACCCGCAGGTCGTTGCCGTAGACCACGCGGTGGGCGGTCTTCGCCACCTCCACCGTCAGCCCGTTCTCGGCCGCCCACCCCTCCACCTCGGCCACCGGGATCGGGTAGATCCACTCCCGGGCGATGATCAGGTCGTGCACGCGGCAGAAGAAGTTGCGCCAGCGCGGCCGCAGGCTCATGTCCTTGTAGATGAAGATCCCACCCGGTCGTACGGCTCGGCAGGCCTTGTCGAAGACCTCGCGCTGGCTGGCCACCGGCACGTGGTGGATCACGTCCTGCATGCTGACCACGTCGAACTGCCGGTCCGGCCACTCCCGCCTGGCGTCGCGGTGCTCGTAGTGCAGGGTCGAGCCGCTGCCGGCCAGATGCTTGGTCATCTCCTGGGCCAGCCCGATCGCCACCTCGGACGGGTCGAACCCGTGCCCCTCGATCTCCCGCCCCCGCGCCGCCATCAACGCCAGCGACAGCCCCGAGCCGCACCCGATGTCCAGCACGCTGGACCCCTTGGGCACGAACCCCACGACCTCCTCGAACGGGCACACCAGCACGCGCAGCCGCTGCTTCAGCCGCAGGGCCTTGGGCGCGTCTACGTACAACCGCCACGCGTCGTCCAGGAGCAGGCGGCGGTCGAACACCTCGGTGCCCAGCGGGAGCGGAGCGGCGGACGGGTGAGAGGACACGGACTCTCTCCTGAGCTCGGAAGCAGGCTGATGGGATCGGACGCTACCGCCCCTGCCCGCACTCCGTCGACACGACTGCCCGGCGTCCCCCTCGCGGCTCCGCAAAGGCGGTGCAATTCCGGGATCGGTAAACGAGGGCGCGGATACAATTCCCGAGTTTCTGATTCCGAGGGGAGCGGTATTCCGAGATGATTCTCGCCGATAATGCGCAGATATCAGCCGAAGCCCGCTTGGGCGAAGGTGTGCGCGTCTGGGATCTCGCGCAGATCAGGGAAGGCGCCGTCCTGGGCGACGGGTGCGTGGTCGGCCGGGGGGCCTACGTCGGGGCGGGGGTGCGGATCGGGCGGAACGTGAAGATCCAGAATCACGCCCTGGTGTACGAGCCGGCCGAGCTGGGTGACGGGGTGTTCATCGGCCCGGCGGTCGTGCTCACCAACGATCACAACCCGCGGGCGGTCGCCCCGGACGGCCGGTTGAAGGGCGGCGACGACTGGATCCAGGTGGGCGTGAGCATCGCGGAGGGCGCCTCCATCGGGGCGAGGGCGGTGTGCGTGGCGCCGGTGCGGATCGGGCGGTGGGCGATGGTGGCCGCCGGCGCGGTGGTGACGCGGGACGTGCCGGACTACGCGCTGGTGGCCGGGGTGCCGGCCAAGCGGATCGGCTGGGTGGGCCGGCACGGCACCCGGCTGGTGGAGCATGAGGACGGGACCTGGCTGTGCCCGGTCATGTCCGAGGTTTATCGGGCCGATGAAGCTGGCCTTTCTCTGATCGGGGGATAAAGCGTGAAAATTCTTAGCGTGGTGGGCGCCCGGCCCCAACTGGTGAAATTGGCGCCCGTCGCCCAGGCGCTGGAAAAAGCCGGGCACGAACATCTCGTCGTGCACACCGGCCAGCATTACGACGCCGACCTGTCGGAGGTGTTCTTCGCCGGCCTGAGCCTGCCCGCCCCGCACGTGAACCTCGGCGTGGGCTCCGGCGGCCACGGCGCGCAGACCGGCCAGATCCTCACCGCCATGGACACCGTCCTGGAGGCCGAGCGCCCCGACTGGGTGCTCGTCTACGGCGACACCAACTCGACGCTGGCCGGGACGCTGTCCGCGGTCAAGCTGCACCTGCCGGTGGCGCACCTGGAGGCGGGGCTGCGTTCCTTCAACCGGCGGATGCCGGAGGAGCACAACCGGGTCCTCACCGACCACGCCGCCGACCTGCTGCTCGCGCCGACCGAGGTGGCCATGCGGCACCTGGCCGCCGAGGGGCTCGCGGCCCGCTCGGTGCTGGTCGGCGACGTGATGGTGGACGTCTGCCACCAGGTCAGGGACGCGCTGCTCGCCCAGCCGGCCGTGCCCGCGCTGCCGGGGGGTCTCGACCCGGGCGAGCCGTACCTGCTGTGCACGGTGCACCGGGCGGAGAACACCGACTCGGCCGAGCGGCTCGGCCGGATCGCCGACGCGCTGGCCGACCTGCCGGTCCAGGTGGCGCTGCTGGCCCACCCGCGGCTGCTGGCCAGGGCCGAGCAGCACGGGGTGAAGCTGGAGCGCGGGGCCGTCCGCGTGGGACGGCCGCTGCCGTACGCGGGGATGGTCGCGGCGGTCATGGGGTCGGTGGGGGTGGTCACCGACTCGGGCGGGCTGCAGAAGGAGGCGTTCCTGCTGGAGCGGCCGTGCACCACGGTCCGAACCGAGACCGAGTGGCCGGAGACGCTGGCCGACGGGTGGAACGTGCTCGTGCCCGACCCAAGTGAGCTGGGCCGGGCGCAGTGGGCCGCGACGGTGATGCGGCCGGCGCCCACCGCGCCGCGCGCCGCCCCCTACGGAAGCGGCGACGCGGCCCGGCGGGCGGTGGAGATCCTGGCCCAGCGCCTGCCCTGAGCGGTCAGGCGGCCTCCTCACCTGCCTTGAGGGGTCAGGTGAGGAAGTCGGCCAGCGCCCGTGCCGTCCACGTGCCGTCGTGGTAGGTGCGGGCGTACTTCGCCGACTCGATGCCGATGGCGCTCGTCCCCTGCGGGTCGGCGACGAGCGCCTCCAGGGTCTCGCCGAGGGTGGCCACGGTGGCGCTGACGATGGGCGGGCGTGCGGTGCCGGTGACGTCCGTGTGGTCGTTCACGTAGGCGATGACCGGCTTGCCGGCCGCCATGCCCTCGCAGGCGAAGGTGCCGTAACTGCCGATCATGAACTGGTCGACGACGATGTCCGCCTCGTGCACCAGGTCGCGCATCTGCGTCCAGGTGACCTGCTCGGCCAGCCGGAAGTCGATGACGCCGCGCTCGTGCAGGTCGGTCAGCACGGGCAGGATGCGGTCGGTGCCCTTCTTCCACCGGCGCGAGGGCGCGTGCACCACGATGGGCCGCGCCCGCTCCATCACCGGCCGGTCGCACGCCCAGGCGTCCACGTCCACGACCAGCGGCGCCCAGGTCGCGGTGGGCAGGTCGGCCAGCAGGTCGGGCGTGGTCACGAAGAGCGGCAGCCCCGACTCGACGGCGATCCGCGCGTTGCGCTCGGTCATCCTGGCCAGCTTCTCCACCGAGTCGGCGGGCGCGTCCTGGAACAACGAGAACTCGTGCCGCGCCAGGTGCCGGACCGGGTGCCGGATCTCGCTGCCGTGGGCCAGCAGCGCGACCTTGATGCCGGCCTGCTGGAGCGCCGGCAGGTCGCCCTCGATGCTGTCGCCGTTGAGCCGGCCCAGGACCGGCAGGAAGCCGTCGGCGATGAAGTGCGTGAAGCGGCCGATGATGCGCTGGATCTGCTCGGCCTGGCAGGCCGGGTCGCCGAGCCGCGCCGGGTTCACGTAGACGTCGGCCGGATAGTTGAAGGAGCTGTTCGGCTTGCGGTACATCAGCACCTCCGCCGACACGTCCTGGCGCCGGGCGGTCAGCGCGCCGGCGAAGGCGGCGAGCTGGCCCGCGTAGTTCGCCGGGCCGAGCCCGAGCCGGATGGGCGTCTCGCCGAGCCCGGCCCACGTCTCGTGCTCGCCGCGCGTGCGGACCTCGGGGGCGTCCCACGGGACGACCTCGGCCGGGGCGGACGGCTCCTCGCGGGCCAGCTCGCGGTAGAGCCGCAGCAGCCCGGCGCTCTGGTGCTCCCAGGACAGCTCGTCGAGCACCTCGTCGGAGATGCCCGCCACCAGCTCCGTCCGCCGGTCGAGGGCCCGCTGGACGGCCTGCGCGAAGGTGACCGGGTCCCCGGAGACGAACACCTCGCCGACCTGGTGCTCGGTGACGTAGGCGGAGGCGGTGCGGACGTCGCTGACCACCACCGGCAGGCCGGCGTGCAGGTACTCGGCCAGCTTGGTCGGCAGCGACATCTCGTAGTTGGGGGAGCGGCGCGAGCAGATCAGCCCGACGTCGGCCGTGGACAGGTACTGGGTGACCTCGGCCTGCGGCACGTAGGGCACCACGTGCACGCGGTCGCGCACGCCCAGCTTGCCCGCCTGCGACAGCAGCTCGTCGAGCAACTGGTTGGCCCGCCCCGAGACGATCGCCAGGTGCACGCCGGGCAGCGCGGGCAGCGCCTCGACGGCGGTGTCCACCCCGCGCTCGACGTCCAGCCAGCCGGAGTAGACCAGCAGCGGCGTGGAGTCCGGCAGCTCGCACGCGGCCCGCACGCTGGCCTCGGACTCGGCCAGGCCCTCGGTCTCCCGGATCGGCGTGTTGCGCACGACCAGAGGCAGCGCGGGCAGCCGGTACTCCCGGCGCAGGGTCTCGGCGATCTCCGGCGAGACCGTCACCACGGCGTCGGCCCGGTGGATGAACTCCGCCTCCAGCGCGTTGTAGGCGGCCTCGCGCTGCGGGTTCTTCCAGTCGACGCCGCGGACGTACTCGTGCGCGTCGTACAGCCAGCGGCACTCGTGGCCCTTGAGCCGCATCCGCGCGGCGCTGTGCGCGGCGACCCCGATCATGGTGATGTCGTTGGCGTGGATCACGTCCGGCTGCAACTTCTCCAGGGCCCGGCCGAAGGCCAGGTCGAGGTCGAGCAGCTCCGGCATGTCCTTGCGCCAGTCGCCCGTCACCCGGTCGGTCCGCTCGCGCTGCTGCTCCCACTGGAACAGCCGCACCCGGTCGCGGTGCACCCGCTTGGCCACTTGGAGCAGCAGCCGCGTGCTCTTGCGGGTGAGCAGGGGAGTGAGCCCCCGCTGCTGGTAGGTCCAGCCGATCTCGGCGGTCTTCTCCCGCAGCCAGGCCCGGTAGGCGTGCCGGTACTCCTCCAGCGACCGCTCGTCGGGCAGTCCCCACTGCGTGATGCGGGCGCGCAGGCCGCGCTGGTCCTTCTTCCGGTTCTTGGCCCGCCGCCGCATCTGCGGGCCCACCGTGATCCGGAGCACCTCGACGGGGCCCATGGTGGCACGCTCGGCTTGGCCGCTGGTGCTGCGGCCGATGAGGGTGACCTCCCAGCCGTCACGCGCGGCGGCCAGGGCGGTCTTCTGGACGCGGGAGTCGCCCGTGATGGAGTTTCCGACGATGACGGCAAGTCTTGGCACGAAGAGTCCTCAGGTCGTGGCGGCAGCGTCAGCCGCCGATGACGATTCGGTGGGCCGCCGTCCAGCGGCCCGGATCGGTGATGCGGCGGCCGTCGACGAGCACGCGCACGCCGGGCAGGTCGGCCGAGCCGAGGGTCTGGTAGTCGGCGTGGTCGGCCTGGACCACCGCGGCGGCGACGGGCTCGCCCCGGTGCGGCGGCAGGCCGAGCGCGGCCAGCTCGTCGGCGGTGTAGAGCGGGTCGGAGACGTACGGCTCGGCCCCCGCGGCCCGCAGGGCGGCGACCGTCGGGAAGACTCCGGAGAAGGCCGTCTCCTTGACCCCGCCCCGGTAGGCGGCCCCCAGCACCAGCACGGGCACGCCGGTCAGGTCGCCGCCGAGCGCCCCGGCCAGCAGGCCGACCGCGTAGCCGGGCATGGCCTCGTTGGCCTCGCGGGCGGCGCGCACGACCGTGGCGTCCGGGTCGTTCCACAGGTAGAGCCGCGGGTAGACCGGGATGCAGTGGCCGCCGACCGCGATGCCGGGCCGGTGGATCGCCGAGTACGGCTGGCTGTTGCAGGCCTCGATGACGGCCATGACGTCGAGCCCGAGCGTGCCGGCGTGCCGGGCGAACTGGTTGGCGAGGGCGATGTTGACGTCCCGGTAGGTCGTCTCGGCCAGCTTGGCCAGCTCGGCCGCCTCCGCCGAGCCGAGGTCCCACACGCCGTTGGGCCGGGGCAGGTCGTCGCGCCGGTCGAAGTCGAGCGCCGCCTCGTAGAAGCGGACGGCCCGCTGGGCGGAGCCGGCGTCGATGCCGCCCACCAGCTTGGGGTAGCGGCGCAGGTCGGCGAAGACGCGGCCGGTCAGCACCCGTTCGGGGCTGAAGACGACGTGGAAGCCGACGCCCGCGGTCAGGCCGGAGCCGGCCTCCAGCAGGGGCGTCAGCCGGTCGCGCGTGGTGCCGACCGGCAGGGTCGTCTCGTAGCTGACCAGCGTGCCGGGCCGCAGGCCGGTGGCGACGGCCCTGGTGGCCGCGTCCATGGCACGGAAGTCGGGCTCGCCGGTGGCGTCCACGTAGAGCGGCACGACCACGACGACGACCTCGGAGACCGCGACGGCGGCCTCGGTGGAGGTGGTCGCGGTGAGCAGGCCGTCCTGGACCGCGCGCTTGAGCCGCAGGTCGAGTTCCGCCTCGCCGGGGAAGGGCTCGAGTCCCTGGCTGACCAGGTCGACGACGTGCTGGTCGATGTCGGCGCCGATGACGTGGTGGCCCTTGGCGGCGTACTGCACGGCCAGGGGGAGTCCGATCTTGCCGAGCCCGACGACGCAGATCTTCATGGCTGTCTCCTTCGTAGGGGGCGGAGAGAGATCTTCGACACGACGAGCAGGAGGTTGTCGTGCTTGCCGCTCTGCAGGAGCGCGCGGCGCGGGCCGAAGCGGTGCCAGGCCCAGGTGCGCTGCGGTGCGGCGGGGGCGGGCAGGCTGATCTCGTAGCGTTCGCCGCCCGCGCAGAAGGACAGGGTGAGCCGCCGCCGGCCGAGCTGGCGGACCAGGCGGCGGGCGCTCAGCCGGGCGGTCAGCACGGTGCCCGACCCGTCGGCGGCCAGGGCCCTGCTCACCTCTGCCGGCGCGCCCAGCAGGGCGAGGTCGGCGGGGACGCGGGCGCACGCGCCGAGCAGCGGCACGGTGACGCGCATCGTGAACCCGCCCCGCGCGGGGGACAGCTCCAGGCGCATCCCGCGGGCGACGCGCTTGGCCACCGCGCCCTGGAAGGCGAAGCACTCGGGGTCGAGGCTGCCGTAGCCGGGCAGCCGCTCGAAGACCTCGTCGCCCTCCAGCACCAGCGGCTCGGTGCCCGGCCGTCGCAGGCTGCGGCAGAGCGCGGCCACGTCGCGCCGGGCGGCCAGGGCCAGGCGGTAGCGCTGGGTGCGGGTGAGCCCGGCCCGGATGCGGTCGGTGAGGTAGCGGCACGACAGCTCGTCGACCCGCTCGCAGATGGCGTCCTGCTCGTCGGGCTCGAAGTCGAGGAACTCCACCCGCAGCAGCTTGGCCAGCTCCCAGGCGAAGTGCCGTTCCAGCACCGCGTCGCGGCGCGGTCCCGGCGGCAGCAGGCCGGCGGTGAAGGTGATGAGCTGTTCGGCGCTGCGCAGCCGGGCCAGCGGTCCGGTCCGGTAGGTGATGTTGCTGTCGTCGGCCCGCCGTACCGCGTAGTAGTAGGTGTAGTCGGCCAGCACCGAGATGCGCCGGGCGCGCACGCACGCCTCGATGGTGAACGGCTGGTCGCTGGCGACCGGCATGTCCTCGGGGAAGCGCAGCCCGTGCTCGGTGATCAGCGAGCGGCGGAAGAGCTTGGTGTTGGACAGCGAGTACGGCAGCGCCGAGTCGTAGAGGCTGAGGTCCGGCTCGGTGCGCTCGTAGACGTCCTGGAGGATGTGCCGCCCGTTGACCCCTTCGGTCCGGCCCAGCACGACGTCGGAGCCGTGCTCGTCGGCGCAGGCGACCATCCGCTCCAGCGCCTCGGCGCCCAGGTGGTCGTCGGCGCCGAGGAAGAACACGTACCGGCCGCGCGCCGCCTCCAGCCCGCGGTTGCTCGGCGCGGCGGGCCCGCCGGAGTTGTCCTGGTGGATGACGCTGAACACGCCGGGGTAGAGGTCGGCGAAGCGGTCGAGCTCCTTGCCGCTGCCGTCGGTGGACCCGTCGTCGACCGCGACGACCTGCAGCCGTTCCAGCCCGATGGACTGCCCCGCCAGCGAGGTGAGGCAGTCGGTCAGGTACGGCATCGTGTTGTAGACCGCGACGATCACCGTCACGTCGGGCGTCTCAGCCAACGAAGCAGGCCTCTCGCTGGTGGTCGAGGACGGAGGTCCGGCCGGTGGCGGCCGACTCCAGCACCGCGGCGGAGACCTCCACGGTCCGCAGGCCCTCGCGCAGGGTGACGATCTCGTCGGAGACGCCGAGCACCGCGTCGCGGAAGGTCTCGTGCTCGACCAGCAGCGGCTCGCGCTTCTGCAGCGCGAAGCGGACCATGTCCCCTTCTGACACGCCGCGGAAGGTGCGCAGCGCCTCCCACTCGGTGTCGACGGCGCCGTTGGCGTAGAAGGTGAGGTCGGCGGTGAGCGTGTCGGCCACGAAGCAGCCGCGCTCGCCGGTCACCACGGTCGAGCGCTCCTTGAGCGGGCTGAGCCAGTTGACCAGGTGGCTGCACATCGCGCCGCCGGACAGCCGGCCGACCGCCGAGACCATGTCCTCGTGCAGCCGGCCGCTCTTCGACATGGTGAAGGCGGAGACCGACACGTACTCCTGGCCGGTCACCCAGCTCGTCAGGTCGATGTCGTGCGTGGCCAGGTCCTTGACCACGCCCACGTCGGCGATGCGGTGCGGGAAGGGGCCCTGGCGGCGGGTGGAGACCTGGAACAGCTCGCCCAGCTCGCCGGCCTGGAGCCGGGTGCGCAGGCTGCGCAGCGCGGGGTTGAACCGCTCGATGTGCCCGACGCCGGCGACCAGCCCGGCCGCCTCGAACGCGGCGACCAGCCGCTGGGCCGCCGTGACGGTGTGCGCCAGCGGCTTCTCGATCAGCGCGTGCACGCCGCGCCGGGCCAGTTCGAGCCCGATCTCCTCGTGCAGCGCGGTCGGGCAGGCCACCACGGCGTAGTCGATGCCGAGCGCCAGCAGCGCCTCCAGGGTGGGCACGACCGGGACGCCCGGCGCGCAGCCCACCCGGTCGGCGGCCGGGTCGGCGACGCCGGCCAGTTCGACGCCGCCGAGCCCGGACAGGATCCGCGCGTGGTTGCGGCCCATCGCGCCGAGCCCGATCAGCCCGGCCCGCAGTGGCCTCACAGCTCGTTCACCGCCTTCGCGACCCGTGCCATGTCGCCCTCCCCGAGCGCCGGGTAGACGGGCAGCGACAGGACCTCGCGGGCGGCCCGCTCGGTCTCCGGCAGGTGCCAGGGGCCGGTCCCGGCGTAGGGCGCGAGCCGGTGGATGGGCGTCGGGTAGTAGACCGCGCTGCCGATGCCGCGCGAGGTCAGGTGCGCCTGGGCGGCGTCGCGGTCGCCCTCGATCCGGACGGTGTACTGGTGGTAGACGTGCTGCGCGCCGTCGGCGACCACCGGGGTCGGCACCGTGGTGATCTGCGCGTCGAGCGCCTTGGCGTTGGCCTGGCGCTGCTCGTTCCAGCCGGCCAGCCGGCCCATCTGCACGCGGCCGATGGCCGCCGCCACGTCGGTCATGCGCATGTTCGCGCCGACGATCTCGTTGGCGTAGCGCTGCTCCATGCCCTGGTTGCGCAGCAGGCGCAGGGTTCGGGCGAGCGCGGCGTCGGCGGTGGTGATCATGCCGCCTTCGAGGGCGTGCATGTTCTTGGTCGGGTAGAAGCTGAAGCAGCCCGCCGTGCCGAAGGCGCCGGCCGGGCGGCCGTGCAGGGCCGCGCCGTGCGCCTGGCAGGCGTCCTCCACCACGGCCAGGCCGTGCCGCTCGGCGAGCGCCTGCAGCCGGTCCATGGCGGCCGGGTGACCGTACAGGTGCACCGGCATGATCGCGACCGTGCGCGGGGTGATGGCCGCGGCCACCGCCTCGGGGTCGAGGCAGTAGGTGGCCGGGTCGATGTCGGCGAACACCGGCGTCGCGCCGGCCAGCCGTACCGCGTTGGCGGTCGCGGCGAAGGAGAAGGAGGGGACGATGACCTCGTCCTGCGGGCCGACGCCCAGCGCGAGGAAGGTCAGGTGGAGGGCGGAGGTGCCCGAGTTGACCGCGACGCAGTGCCGGCCGTCGACCCAGGTGGAGAACTCCTCCTCGAAGGCCGCGACCTCCGGCCCCTGCACCACTTGACCACTGCGCAGGACTCGGACGGCGGCTGCGATCTCCGCCTCCCCGATGTGCGGGCGAGCGGGCGGAATCGTTGGGTCCATCAGCGGACTCCTCATGAGCCTGGCGATTTACAGTCCGCAACGGACTGTAAGTGGCTGTCGCGGAGAGTAGTCGGCGCATCCTGCTCGCTTGGCGCAAGCTTTACCGTGCGCGCTCAGGTCAAGACTCGGTCAGCCGTGGCTCCACGTGTGCCCATGCCCGGCCTGCCTCCCCCCTGCAGATCGCCATCCTGGCTGGTATGACGACCCGTCTGGCGAGCGCGCCCCGGTCGATTTCCCCCATCCGAGCCGACGCGGGTCGGTGGCCCGATCCGCGCTGGCTGTCCGTGCCGGTCTGGCTGGCCGCCACCGCCGCCGGGTTCGTCCTGGTCGGATGGATCCGGCCCGATCCCTTCGCCGTGCGCGGCGTCCTGCTGCCCCTGACCGTGCTGGGCCTGCTCGCGCTGGTGCTCGTGCCGGCCGCGCTGCGGCTGCGCGTCTCGGCCGTGGCCTGCGGCCTGTTCGCCGGCTGGGTGGCCCTCGATCTCAAGACCATGCTGTACGGCACGCCGTACGGCTTCGCGGGGCTCTTCGGCGACATGGGCCGCATCGCCGCCGCCGCGACGAGGTACTCGGTGACGCCCTGGAGCGCCGACGCCTTCGTCGAGGAGGTGCCCGCCGAGTACCCCATGCTCTACCCCTGGCTGATCGGCCGGGCCTCGGCGCTGAGCGGGGTCCCGGCCTGGCGGCTGGTCGCCGAGGCCGAGATCCTCACCGTCTCCGGCGCGGTCGTCGCCGCCTTCCTGCTGTGGAGCCGGCTGGTGAAGCCGCCGGTCGCGCTGGCCGTCGCGGCGGCGAGCCTGGTGGCCTTCGGCGACCCGCGCAAGGCCTTCGGCGTGGTCGCCGTGCTGGTGGTCATCCCGTGGATCCTGCTGACCTTCGGCTCGCCGCCGCGCGGGCGGCTGCCGTGGTGGTCGGCGGGCGCGATCGGCGGCCTGATCGTCATCACCTACCAGGGCTTCCTGATCTACGGCTCGCTCGGCATTCTCGCGCTGGCGGGGCTGACCTGGTGGCGGCACGACGACCGCCGGGCCTACCTGCTGCGCCTGCTCAAGGTGTCCGGGGTGGCGGCGCTGGTCTCCGGGGTGTACGTCGTGCCGTACCTGGCGGCGACACTGGCCGGGGGCGGGCAGGCGGTCGCGGACCTGTACGTGGCGCCGGACCTGGTGGCCAACCCCTTCCCCTTCCTGCAGCCGACGCCGCTCGGCCTGCTGCAGTTCGCCGGCCTGGCCGGGGTGATCGGCTACCGCCGCACCGCCTGGTGGGCGCAGCCGCTGCTCCTCCTGATCGCGGGCGCCTACGCCTACCGGGTGCTGATGATGGCCCGCTTCGTCGCCGACGGGCACACCGGCTTCTTCCACTACACCTCGCGCCTGCTCGGCCCGCTGCTGGTCGCCGCCGGCGTGCTCACCGTCGCCACCCTGCTCAAGCGGCACGCCGCCCGCGAGTACGGCGTGGCCGCCCTGGCCGTCGTGCTGCTGTGGGCGGGCGTGTCCTACTGGCGGCTGGCCCTGCCCGAGGGCGTGCAGCCCTGGGCGGCGAAGTGGCCGTCGGCCACGCACTTCTACACCGCCAGGGCGCACCACGAGCCCGCCTTCCCGGCCCGGGAGATCAGGGCGCGGGTCGAGGAGGTACGCGGCCGGGGCGCCCGGCCCCGGGTGCTCTCCGCCGACGAGCGCCTGTTCGCCTACCTGCCCTGGCGCGGTTTCACCTCGGTCGACCGGACGTCGGCCAACACCCTCATCCGCTGGGACGAGCGCCGGGCCGAACTGGTCCGGCTCGCCGCCGTGACCGATCCGCAAGCCTTCGCCGAGGCCTCGGCCTCGACCGCGTTCGGCGCGATCGACGTCTTCGTGCTGCGGGACTGGCGCTGGCGCGACGTGAGCTTCCAGCGCGGCCAGTTCGACCCCGCGCGCTTCGCCGTCGTGGACGACCTGCCCGGCAAGACCGTCCTGTTGATCCGCAAGTGACCGGAGGACCCTCCGTGGACCGTGTCAGCGTCGTCGTCCCCGTCTACGACGTCGAACCCTATCTGCGGGCCTGCCTCGCCTCGCTGGCCGCGCAGACCTGGCCGGAGCTCGAGATCGTCATGGTGGACGACGGCTCACCGGACGCCAGCGCCGAGATCGCCGCCGAGTTCGCCGAGCGCGACCGGCGCTTCCGGCTGCTCCGCCAGGCCAACGCCGGCCTCGGCGCGGCCCGTAACACCGGCATCCGGGCCGCGACCGGCGACTACCTCGCCTTCGTCGACAGTGACGACCTCCTGCCCCTGGACGCCGTCGAGACCCTGGTCGCCACCCTGCAGGCGACCGGGTCCGACCTGGTGACCGGCAACGTGCAGCGCTTCAACGGCCGGCGGGTCACTCCGTCGCGGATGCACAAGGCGATCTTCGAGGAGTGCTCGACCCGGACGCACGTCACCGAGCGCGAGATCCTGATGAAGGACCGCCTGGTCACCAACAAGCTGTGGCGGCGCTCCTTCTGGGACGCCCACGGGCTGTCGTTCCCCGAGGGCGTGCTGTACGAGGACATCGCGGTCGCGCTGCCCGGCCACTTCCTGGCCCGGTCGGTGGACATGGTGCCCGCGCCGATCTACCTGTGGCGCGAGCGCGAGGGCGAGCGGCTGTCCATCACCCAGGACCGCGCCCAGGTGAAAGGCGTCGTCGACCGGCTCTCCTCGGTCAGGAGCGTGCGCGAGTTCCTGGGCAGCCGCAGCCCCGGCCACGTCCCGGCCTGGGACCGGATGGTCCTGGAGAGCGAGCTGTCCAACTTCTTCGAGGCGGTGGAGACCGGCGACGAGGAGTTCCGCACCGCCTTCCGCGAGCTGGCCGGCGCCTACGCCGACCAGGCCACGCCCGGCTCGATGGCCGCCGTCCACGTGCTGCGCCGGATCAAGTGGCACCTCATCCGCGGCGGCGACCTGGCCGGCCTGGCCGAGGTGCACGCCTGGGAACGCCAGGGCCGCATCCGCGCGGTACGGCGAGGCACCAAATACCAGCTCGACTGCCCCGTCCCCGGCCTGCCCGAGCCGACGCTGCGCGTGGACCGCGAGCTCGACGTGCAGCAGCGCGTCGACTCCCTGCACTGGCAGGACGGCAAGCTGGTCGTCACCGGCCGCGCCGGCATCCGCTACCTGCGCCCGGCCCGGCGCTTCGACCAGTTCGTGTTCGCCGCCGCAGTGCACGAGGAGAGCGGCCGCCGGGTGCGGCTGGCGGTGAAGAAGTCCGCCGCCCCGCCGCTGGGCAAGGGCAAGCACCCGGTCTGGGGCGGCTTCGCCTTCACCGTCGATCCGGCGCGGCTGCGGCCCGGCCGCTGGCGGATCATGCTGACCGTGATCCACCGCGGGCTGGTCCGACGCGAGGCCGCGGCCCAGCTCACCCCGGCGCTGGCGCGCGAGGCGGGCGCGGGCCGGTCGGCCGGCGGCGTGCAGGTGACGCCGCGCCGCAACTCGCTCGGCCGCTTCGTGATCGACGTCGCGGCCGAGGAGGCGACCGTCACCTCGTGGCGGATCGACGGCGGCGAGCTGATCCTCTCCGGGCGCTTCGGGCCGCACGCCGCGCTCGTGGCGAGCAAGCCGCACGGCGGCCGGACGCTGGTCTGCCCGGTCGCCTCGCGCGACGGCTCCCGCGTCGCGTCGCTGCCGCTGTCGGCGCTGGTCCAGGCCAGGCGGCCTGACCTCGACCCGGACAGCCGGGAGGCGCGGGTGCTGGAGTTCGTGGCGCAGTGGTCGTTCCAGGCCGGGCAGTCGCCGGTCCGGGTCGAGCCGGGCGCCATGACTACCCGGCACATGGTGGGCGAGCGGCAGCTCGTGGCCGGGCCGGGGCTCAACGGCGAGTTCCAGGTGCGTGACCAGGCTCCGGCCGCGGTGCTGGCCGAGCCCGCCTGGGACGGCTCGGCCCGGCTGGGCCTCCGCGCCGGCCTGCCGTACCCGGTGGAGGGCGCGGTGGAGCTGGTGCTGGACTCGCGGGACAGCAACGCGGAGTACGCCTTCCCGGCCACGTGCGACGGGCGCACGGTGACCGGCACGCTCGCGCCGATGGAACTGGACTCCCCGGCCGGACGGCTGCCGCTGCCCGCCGGCGAGTACGGCCTGGCCGTCCGGACCACGGCCGGCGACATCCCGGTCGAGTACACCGCGCTCGACCCGCTGACCTGCGAGCACTCCGGTCGCACGCTGAGCCTGCTGGCCGACCTCGACGGCCGGGCGCTGCTGGCCGTCCCCAGGGACCTGCGGCCCGACGAGCGCGGCGCGACCAACCAGGCGCGGCTGCGCGAGGTCTACTACCCGGCCCGGTGCGGCCTGCCGCTGCGCGAGGAGATCTTCTTCGACTCCTACACCGGCAAGCAGTTCTCCGACAGCCCGAAGGCGATCTACGAGGAGCTGCTGAGCCGCGGCTGCGAGCTGCCGATGGCGTGGAACGTCCGGGACGGCCAGGTCGCGCTGCCCGACGGCGTCACCCCGGTGCGGCTGCACGGCGCCGAGTACTACGACGCGCTGGCCCGCAGCCGCTACATCGTCACCAACGCCCACCTGCCCGGCTGGTTCCGCCGCCGCGAGGGGCAGACCGTGCTGCAGACCTGGCACGGCTCCACGCTGAAGAAGATCGGCTTCGACATCGAGAAGGTGCTCTTCGCCAAGCCCGACTACCACGAGCGGCTGGCCACCGAGATCGACCAGTGGAGCTACCTGGTCTCGCCCAGCCCGTGGTGCTCGCCGATCCTGACCCGCGCCTTCCGGTTCAAGGGCGAGCTGCTGGAGACCGGCTACCCGCGCAACGACGTGCTGCACCGCGCCGACCTGGTTGAGGAGGTCAGGCGACGGCTCGGCCTGCCGCCCGGCAAACGGGTGGTGCTCTACGCGCCGACCTGGCGGGACGACAAGTTCCACGGCAAGGGCAAGTACCGCTTCGAGCTCAAGCTCGACCTGGAGCGGATGTGGCGCGAGCTGGGCGACGACCACGTGGTGCTGGTGCGCCGGCACCCCAACGTCACCGACCACGTCCGGCCGGTGGGCCACGACTTCGTGCTGGACGTCTCGCTCTATCCGGACATCCAGGAGCTCTACCTGGTCGCCGACCTGCTGATCACCGACTACTCCTCGGCCATGTTCGACTTCGCGGTCACCGGCCGGCCGATCCTCTTCTACACCTACGACCTGGAGCACTACCGCGACACGCTGCGCGGCTTCTACTTCGACTTCGAGGCCGAGGCCCCCGGCCCGCTGCTGCGCAGCACCGAGGAGGTCGTCGAGGCCGTGCGGGGGATCGAGGAGACCACGGCGAAGTACCAGGGGCTCTACGCGGCCTTCGTGGCCAAGTTCTGCCCCCTGGACGACGGCATGGCCAGCGCGCGGGTCGTGGACCGCGTGTTTCCCGATTGGCCCCGGTGGCGTTCGCCCATTGGTCAAGAAGAGGCATGGACATCCTCCAGTAGTTCCAGAGAGTAATCGGGGAACGGCAGAACGTCGCCATGCTGGAATCCATGCGGACCTATTCGCTCGCCGACGTGCATGCGACACGGAAGCGGAAAGACGCCTGGTGGACCGTCCTCGCGGTCGATCCCCTGGCCTGTCCGCTGACCCGCATCATCGCCAGCCGTACCCGGCTGACCCCGAACCAGATCACCGTGTTCTCCCTGATCCTGGGGATGGCCGCGGCGGGGTGTTTCGCGGCGGACAGGCTCATCGCGGGGGCGATCCTGTTCTACCTGAGCTTCCTGGTCGACTGCGTGGACGGCAAGATCGCGCGGTTGAAGGGGACGGGGACGCCGTTCGGGTTGTGGCTCGACTACGTGGGCGACCGCCTCCGGGTGGTCGCCTGCGCGGCGGGACTGTCCTACGGGCAGTACGCCCTGACCGGCGAGGTCATGTTCGTGGTGATGGGGGCGGCCGTGGCCGTCCTCGACCTGTTCCGGTACGTCAACGCGCCGCAGATGAAGCGGGTCCGCGAGGAGCTGCCGGAAGGCACGCGGGCCGCCAAGGGCCGGTGGGCCAGGCGGCTGGCCAGGCGCAGGATGCGCAGCCACCTGTTCAGCGGGATCGAGTTCCACGCGGCGGTCTTCGTGGCCGCGCCGCTGCTGGCGGTGGCCGCGGGGAGCGGCGTGGTGCTGGTCTGGATGACGGTGGTGGCGGGGGCGCTGCTGCTGGGGTACGAGGTGCACCTGGTCTACCGGTTGTGGATCTTCACCCGGCAGGCTGCGATTCAACGGGGGGTTTGACCTGATGAGGCCAGTGTTCGTCATTGGCTGTGCCCGATCGGGCACGACGATGCTGCAGCTGATGTTGCACGCGCACCCGAGGCTGGCGGTGCCGCCGGAGACGCGGTTCGTCGAGCAGGTGTACTACCGGCGGCGCGAGTTCGGCGACATGCGGGACCTCCGCAATCGCCACAATCTAGCCGAATGGATCGCAACCGAACGGAGCACGAAATTTCGTGACCTGGGGTTGAGCCAGGAGGCCTTCGTCCGCCAGGCGGCCCGCGGGGGCGGCTCGCTCGGCTCGGTGCTCGGCACCGTCTTCCAGATGTACGCCGAGCGCTTCGGCAAGCCCCGCTGGGGCGACAAGCGGCCCAGCTACGTGCGCAAGACCGAGGTGCTGCGCCGGCTGTTCCCCGACGCCCAGTTCATCCACCTGATCAGGGACGGCCGCGACTGCGTCTCCTCGCTCAAGGAGATGCCCTGGTACAGCCTCGACTCCTACCACGCCGTGGCCACGTGGGCCGAGGCGATGGACGCCGGACGCAAGCTGCGCCGCACGCTCCCCGAGGACAGCTACTACGAGCTGCGCTACGAGGACCTCACCGACGACCCGGCCCGCGAGCTCAAACGCCTGTGCCTGTTCCTCGGCGAGGACTTCGACGCGGCGATGTGCGAGCCGCACATGCTGGCCGGCGTGGCCGTGCCCAGCCGCAAGACCTGGCACACCAACACGCACGGCGAGGTGACCACCGCCCGGGTGGGCTCCTGGGCCGAGCGGCTGGCGAACTGGGAGATCCAGCTCTGCGAGGACGTGCTCGGCGACCGGCTGCGCGCCAACGGCTACGAGCTGACCGGCGCCGCCCGGCCGGACAAGAGCCACGTGCAGGCCTTCCACCAGACGATGGCCAAGCGCCGCGCGAGCCGGGTGCGCACCTCGCTGCGCGACCGGCTCAACCGGCTGCGCGAGCCGGGGCCGGTGGCCGCGGTCGCGACCTTCCCCAGCCGCCGCGAACCGGTGAGGGTGGCCTGAATGAGCTTCACGATCGCCCAGGTGCACGCCACCCGCAAGACGCGTGACTCCTGGTGGACGGTGTACGTGGTGGACCCGCTGGCCTGCCCGCTGACCCTGCTGGTGGCCAACCGGACCCGGCTGACCCCCAACGACGTCACCGTCGTCTCCCTGCTCCTCGGCGCGGCCTCGGCCGTCGCCTTCGGCGTCGACCAGCTCGTCCTCGGGGCGGTCTTCTTCTACCTGAGCTTCATGGTCGACTGCGTGGACGGCAAGCTCGCCCGGCTCAAGGGCACGGGCACGCCGTTCGGGCTCTGGCTCGACTACGTGGGCGACCGGATCCGGGTGGTGCTTTGCGCGGCCGGGCTGGCCTACGGGCAGTACACGCTGACCGGCGAGGTCGGCTACATCGTCCTCGGCGCCACGGTGGCCATCCTCGACCTGTTCCGGTACGTCAACGCGCCGCAGATGAAGCGGGTCCGCGAAGCCGTACGGGAGCTGAGAGGGCCGCGGGAGCCGCAGGCCGAGCCCCGGCAGCCGTCACGGCGGGTGCTTCCTCGGGTCAACCGGCTGCTCGCCCGGCACCGGGTGCGCTCGCACCTGATCAGCGGGATCGAGTTCCATGCCGCGGTGTTCGTGGTCGCGCCGCTGGTCGGGCCGGCCGCGCTGATCCCCGTCGCCACCGTCGCCAGCCTCCTGCTGCTGGCCAACGAGATCTTCATTGTTTACCGGATGTGGCTCTTCACCCGCCGTGCCCTGGCGCAGCCCCGGGAGAGCCGCGAACACGCGCTAATCGGGGGATAGAAAATGGCTTCAGACCGTCCCGTCTTCGTGATCGGCTGCCCGCGTTCTGGCACGACGATGTTGCAGCTCATGTTGCACTCGCACCCCAGGATCGCGGTCGCGCCCGAGACCCGCTTCGTCATCCCGGCCTACCAGCGCCGCCGCGCCTTCGGCGACATGCGCCTGGCCGAGCGCCGCCGCTCGCTGGCCGAGTGGATCGCCGGCGACCGCAGCACCAAGTTCCGCGAGCTCGGCATCGACAAGGACGACTTCGTGCGCGAGGTGGTCGACGGGCCCGGCTCCTTCGGCTCGGTGCTCGGCATCGCCTTCCGCATGTACGCCGAGCGCTTCGGCAAGGCCCGCTGGGGCGACAAGCGCCCGAGCTACGTCAAGCAGGTGGACCTGCTGCGCCGGCTCTTCCCCGACGCCCAGTTCATCCACCTGGTCAGGGACGGCCGCGACTGCGTCTCCTCGCTCAAGGAGATGCCCTGGTACACCGCCGACTCCTTCCACGCGATGGCGACCTGGATCGAGGCGATCGACCACGGCGCCAAGCTGAAGAAGTCGCTGCCCGCCGACACCTACTACGAGCTGCGCTACGAGGACCTGACCGACGCCACGGACGTGGAGATGAAGAAGCTCTGCGACTTCCTGGGCGAGGAGTTCGACCCCTCGGTGATCTCGCCGCGCGAGGCCGCCGACACCGTCGTCCCGCTGCACAAGGTCTGGCACGGCAACACGCACGGCGAGGTCACCAAGGCCCGCGTCGGAAGCTGGTCCAAGCGGCTCGACCCGTGGGAGATCGCGCTGTGCGAGGACCAGTTCGGCGACCGGCTCCAGGCGTGGGGCTACGAGCTCAGCGGCGCGCCCAAGCCGCCGAAGGAGCACCTCACCGCGCTGCAGAAGACGCTGCAGAAGCGGCGTTCGTCGCGCATGCGCAAGGCCATGCGCGACCGGATCGCCCGGCTGCGCGAGCCCAGCCCGGTCGCGGCCATGCTGACCACCGGGCAGCGCGCCCTGGCCGGCGTCCCGCAGCAGCGCGCCGAGGCCGAGGCGGCACAGCGGGTCTGACCCCGGTCACCGGGTGATGTGCGCGAAGAGCTCTTCCCAGCGGTCCAGGACCCGCTCCAGGCGGAAGTCGGCCGCCCGCGCGCGAGCGGCGGCGCCCAGGCGCCGCCGCTCGTCGTGATCGGCCAGCAGCCTCCCGAGCTGCTCGGCGAAGCCGTCCACGTCACCCGGCGGGACCAGCACGGGCTCGGCCGAGCGCACCCCGCCGGAGACGTCGAAGGCGACCGCGGGCACTCCGTGCGCCGCCGCCTCCAGCAGCACCAGCGGCAGCCCCTCGTGCTCGCTCGTCAGCCCGAGCACCGCCGCCCTGCGGTACTCCTCGGGCATAGCCGACACCGGCACCCGGCCACGGAACACCACCCGGTCGCCCACGCCCTCGCGCGCCGCGTGCGCCCGCAGCCGCGGCAGCTCGGCCCCGTCGCCGATCAGGTGCAGCTCCCACGGCGGCGGCGCGGCCAGCGCGAACGCGCTGATCAGCCGGTCGAACCGCTTGACGCCCTCCAGCCGGCCGACGCCCAGCACCCGGCGGTGATCCAGCGCCGAGACCTGCTCCGGCCAGCTCTGCAGCGGGTTGGGCAGGGCCCAGGTGTTGGGGAGCAGGCCGTCCTCGGCGAAGCGGCAGGCGTCCGCCTCGCTCAGGAAGACGGCCTGCTCCAGCTTCCAGTAGTGGGCGCGGATCGAGCCGAGGTGCCAGGAGCCGCGGGCGTGCTCGAAGGAGCCGTGGTACTGCCCGATGCGCAGCAGCCCGCCGTCGAGCCCGGCCAGCCGGGTGACCACGCCGGGTGAGGTCATCACCAGGAAGCCCTCGGACGGCAGCGCCAGGCGCAGCCGCCGGTCGGCCCACCGCCGCCGCTCCACGCCGATCGGGGTGTGGTTGATCACGGCCTGCCGGTAGAGCGGGCGCTCGACGTAGCGGAAGGGCCTGCCGTCGCGGTGCAGGCCGATGACCCGCACCTCGTGGCCGCGTTCGGCCAGGCCCTGCGCGAGGGTGTGGGTGATCTGCTGGATGCCGCCCAGCGTGTCGGCGTCCATGCAGGCGAACGTGACCGGCGTCATGTCGTCGTCCCCCAGACCAGGCTCAGCTCCGGTACGGCCAGCGAGCCGGCGAAGAAGTCCTCGACCGCGCGGGCCGAGGCGTGCCCGCGCTCCTCGGCGCACCACAGCCGCCGCCACTCGGCGTAGCGCCGGGCGTAGGAGGCGTGCACCGCGGGCAGGTCGCGCAGGCAGGCGATGAGCTCCTCGGTGGTGCGCACGCACGGCCCCGGGGCGATGGCGGGCAGGTCGTGGTAGACGCCGCGCTCGGTGCGCCGGTACTCCTCCCAGTCGTCGAGGTAGAACAGCATCGGCTTGCCGGTCACCGCGTAGTCGCTGCTGACCGAGGAGTAGTCGGTGAGCAGGGCGTCGGACAGCAGCATCAGGTCGTTGATCTCCGGGTAGGAGCCGGCCGGCCGGACGAAGTGCCGCACGTGCTGGGGTACCCGGTAGCGGTCCACCGGGTGGGTGCGCAGCAGCAGCACCCACTCCTCGGCCAGCTCCTCGGCGAGCAGGTCGAGATCGACCCGGACCGAGCGGCCGGTGTACTTGGCCGCGTCGCGGTAGGTGGGCGCGTACAGCAGCACCTTGCGGCCGGGCGGGATCTCCAGCGCCTCCCGCAGGCCCTCGGGCGCCTCGCCCCTCACCAGCGCGTCGCAGCGCGGCGTGCCGTACCGCAGGATCGGGCCGGTGTAGCGGTTGGCGGTGACGAAGATCCGCTCGAACTCGGCGCCGGGGGAGACGAGCGCGTCCCAGCGGCGGATCGCCTCCTGCCACTGCTCGCGCGGGCGGGCGAAGTCGGCGCGCAGGTCGGGCGCGTCGAAGCCGATCGACTTGATGCCCTGCCCGTGCCAGGTCTGCAGGTAACGGGTGCCGGGCGGCTTGGGGAAGTCGAGCGGGAAGCCGTGGCTGTCCACCCAGTAGGCGGCCCTGGCCATCGTCCAGATGTAGCGCCAGCTCATCCGGCGCACCAGGACGGCGTCGCTCGGGAAGTGCGCCCGGTTGCGCGCCACCGACCAGACCGCGGTCACCGGCAGCTCGCGGCGGCGCAGCTCCTCGTACAGCGCGCGCGGGCTGCCGGTGTATCCCTTACCGCAGTCGGACTCGAACAGCGCGAGATCCCTTCGCCGCGGCACTACCCGGATGAGCACCTTGTAGACCTTGAGCTTGTTCTGCGGGGTGCTCCAGCGGCGCAGGGCCTTCTTCGCCACCCGCCGCAGCAGCCTGGTCCGGTACGGCGGAGCCTTGACCCGCAGGAAGGCCGCGCGCCCCACCGGCTCCAAGGTGTAGCCCCGCGCCTTCACCGGGGGCAGTTCGGGGTCGACCAGCAGCCGGTCGGTGGTGGTGTGGCCGTCCGACAGCCGGGTGAAGCCGAGGCGCGGGTCGCCGCCCTTGCCGGGGACGAAGGTGATCTCGCTGACGTATCCGCCGGAGCCCGACGGCTGGGGGTCGATCGGGATCCGCTCCCCGCCGACTTCGAGGAAGGCCTCCCACTCCGCGGGGAGCGCCCCGAACGGGTCGTAGGTGTGCACGGTCATCCGCACCTCTTCGCCGTCGGCGGCCACGTCGGTCACCTCGTGCCGCAACCGCGAGGCGGGGAAGGGCAGCTCGGCCAGATGCAGCCGGGTGATGTCCAGGCCGGGGGCGACCGTGGTGCCCCAGTAGGTGCGGCCGTCCTGCCGGACCGCCGCGCGCGGCGGCGCCTGGGGCCCGGTCAGCGAGCGAGCCGCGACGACCAGCTCCTCCGGCCGGTCGTCGAGGATCAGGGCGCAGCAGACCTTCACGATCGGGTGCACCCGCTCCAGCACCTCCGCGGGGACGCCCGCCAGGTACGGCCGGACCACCGCGGCGAACTCCTTGACCCAGACCGGCTCGCGGGAGGGCAGCCAGTGCAGGTAGACCGGCAGGTCCTGGCGCAGGAAGCGGTACTGGCGCTCGGGGACCAGGTCGGCCAGGCCGTGCTCGGTCAGGATGCGGTCGCTGGTCCCGGCCGCACGGACGCGCTGCCGTACGTTCTCCATCTCCTTGTGGCTGAGCGAGATGGAGGTGTCGTCGGGCGCGCGATGCCACAGGTAGACCACCCAGGGCACGACGGCGAAGCGGTCGGCGACGCTGTACAGCTCGGCGGAGAAGACGTGGTCCTCGAAGTGCACGCCCTCCGGGAAGCGCAGCGCCTTGGACCGCAGGAAGGCCACGTCGTAGAGCTTGTTGGTGCTGAAGCTGTCGAGGAAGAGCTCGGGCTCGGCGCGGATGCCCTCGACGACGCGGCGCCTGGCGAACAGGTGCGGGTAGTAGCGCTGCTGGCGGCGGCTGGTCTCGTACAGCCGGGAGATCTGGCCGGCGACGAACTGCGCGCCGGTGCGCTCCAGCTCGGCCAGCAGGCTCTTGACGGCGTGCCTGGGCAGCTCGTCGTCGCTGTCCAGGAACATCACCGTGGGCGAGAGCGCCGCGTCGATGCCGTCGTTGCGCGGTGCGCCGCAGCCGCCGCTGTTGGTCTTGCGGCGGATGTAGCGCACGCGGCGGTCGGCGCGCGCGAGTTCCCCGGCCACCCGTGCGGTGTCGTCGGTGCTGTCGTCGTCCACGATGATCACTTCGAGGTCGCGCAGTGTCTGGTTCAGCACCGAACGCACGGCCCTGGGCAGACGGGCGGCGTCGTTGTAGGTGATCACGACCACGCTGCAGGCCGGCATGCCGATTCCCCCCCGAGAATGAGACGCTCGGAGTGAGACATGCCCCGCGCTGGGGTGATGTGTCCGGACTTGCCGTAGCTTTTACCGGAAGATCCTCCTGATCAACCACGCGATGACCAGCAGGAAGGCCACGGCCCCGACCACCGGAGCGGCCCGCTTGAGCAGCGGGGTGCCGGCGATCTCCAGCAGATCCAGGGCCTCCTCGTCGGGGGTGCGCGAGGTGCGCATGGCCCCGGCCGGCGAGGTGTCGCGCGGCGGCTCGGGCACGGCGCTCAAGTGCCGCTCACCGCCCCAGCCGTCGGCGACCGAGGTCCCGTCGCCGGCGGGCTCGCTGTCCGCGAGGCCGGTCGCCGCGAGGGCGTCGGGCTCGGGCGACGAGCCGTGGTCGGCCGCGAGCTGCTCGGCCAGGTTCGCCGCGAACCGGTCGATCAGCTTCCCGCCGACCTCTTGCATCACGCCCCGCCCGAACTGCGCGGGCCGGCCGGTGACGTGGAACATCGTCTCGATCTTGACCATCGTGCTGTCCCCGGCCGGCGCGAGCCGCGCGTTGACCGTGGCCTCGGCCGTGCCGGCCCCTCTGGCCTCCTTGCCGCCGGCCTTCAACCGGAGGCTGTAGGCGTCCTTGTCGATCTCCTCGAAGGCCGCCGTGCCCTTGTAGGTCACGGTGATCGGACCCACCTTGACCTTCATCCTGCCGGTGAACTCGTCCCCCTCGACGATGTCGAGGCTGGCGCCGGGCAGGCACGGAGCCACCCGTTCGACGTCGAGCAACACCGCCCACGCCTGCTCGACCGGAACCGGGATCGAGAACTCGTGCTCGAACCGCATCGCCATGACCGCTCCCCTTCCGCCTGCTTCCATGGTGCGACCCGTGCGGGGGCGCCGCCAAGGGGCGCCCCCGCAGCCCGGTCAGGGCGACCCGGCAGCCGCCTGAACGGCGCGGTACGTCAGCACGTGCGCCAGATGGCGACGATAGTCGGGTCGTGCGTGCAGGTCCGAGGGGGGCGAGGTGTCCTCGGGCGCGCGAGCGCACGCCTGCCGAACCTGGTCTCCCAGCTCGATGCCCTGGAGAGCGGACTCCACTCCCCGCGCGCGCACCGGAGTCGGTCCCATGTTCGTCAGACCGATCCTGGCCTCGGCGATGGTGCCGTTGGAACGGCGCACCGCCGCCGCCACCCCGACGATCGCCCACGCCTGGGCGGTGCGGTGGAACTTCTCGTAGTGGTAGCCCCAGCCGGGGCCGAGCTTGGGCACCTTCACCCCGACGAGGACCTCGCCGGGCTCCAGCGCCGTCTCCAGGTAGTCGACGAAGAAGCGGGCCGCCGGGATCTCGCGCCGCGAGGTCACCAGGACCGCCTCCAGCGCGAGCGCCACGGCCGGCAGGTCGCCCGCCGGGTCGGCGTGCGCCAGCGAGCCGCCGAAGGTGCCGCGGTGCCGTACCGCGGGGTCGGCGACGGTGGCGGTGGCCAGCGCGATCAGCGGGCAGGCGTCCCGGACGAGGCCGGAACGCACCACCTCGTCGTGCGTGGCCGCGGCGCCGATGAAGACGTGGTCGCCGCGGTCGTGGATGCCCTGCAACTCGCTCAGCCTGCCCACGTCGACGAGCAGCGAGGGGTAGGCCAGGCGCAGGCGCAGCAGCGGCAGCAGGGACTGGCCGCCCGCGATGACCTTGGCGTCCTCGTCGCTCGCCAGCGCCTCGGCGGCCTCGGCGAGCGAGCCGGCACGGACGTAGTCGAACTTGGCCGGGATCACTGCAGGGCCCTCCAGACTCTCTCGGGCGTGCACGGCATCTGGATGTCGCGCACGCCGTACGGGCGCAGGGCGTCCACGACGGCGTTGACGACCGCCGGGGTGGAGGCGATGGTGCCGGCCTCGCCGACGCCCTTGACGCCCAGCGGGTTGGTGGTCGCCGGGGTCTCGGTGCGGTCGGTGACGAAGTCCGGCAGGTCGGCCGCGCTGGGCAGCAGGTAGTCGGCCATCGTCGAGGTCAGCAGGTTGCCCTCGGCGTCGTAGACGGCCTCCTCGTAGAGCGCCTGCGCGATGCCCTGCGCGAGACCGCCGTGCACCTGGCCCTCGACGATCAGCGGGTTGACCACCTTGCCGACGTCGTCCACGGCCACGTACGAGCGGATCTTCGTCAGGCCCGTCTCGGTGTCGACCTCCACCGCGCACAGGTGGGTGCCGTGCGGGAAGGAGAAGGTCTGCGGGTCGAAGGTGGCGTCGGAGTCGAGCCGCGGCTCGACGCCGTCGGGCAGGTCGTGCGCGGTGAAGGTGGCCAGCGCCACCTCCTGGATGGTCTTCTGCGCGCCGGTGCCCTTCACCCGGAAGGCTCCCTGGACGAATTCCAGGTCGTCGGGCGAGCACTCCAGCGCGTGCGCGGCGACCTTCCTGGCCTTGTCCTTGACCTTGTCGCAGGCGGCCAGCAACGCCATGCCGCCGACCACCAGCGAGCGCGAGCCGTAGGTGTCCATGCCCTTGTGCGAGATCGCGGTGTCGCCGTGCAGGACCGACACGTCCTCGTACGGCACGCCGAGCGAGTCGGCGACGATCTGGCTCCACGCCGTCTCGTGCCCCTGGCCGTGCGCCGAGCTGCCGGTGACCACCTCGACCTTGCCGGTCGGCAGCACCCGGACCGAGGCGTGCTCCCAGCCGCCCGCGCCGTAGTTGAGACCGCCCAGGGCCCGGCTGGGCGCGATGCCGCACATCTCGGTGAAGGTGCTCACCCCGATGCCGAGCTGGACGGGGTCGCCGCGGTCTCGCCGGTCGGCCTGTTCGGCGCGGAGCTTGTCGTAGCCGAACAACGACAGGGCCCGGTCGGTGGCGGCCTCGTAGTTGCCCGAGTCGTACTCCAGCCCCACGATCGTGGTGTACGGGAACTCCTCGTGCTTGATCCAGTTGCGCCGCCGTACCTCGATGGGGTCGATCTTCAGCTCGTGGGCCAGCTCGTCCATCAGGCGCTCGATGGCGTAGGTCGCCTCGGGGCGGCCGGCGCCGCGGTAGGCGTCGGTGGGCATCTTGGTGGTGAAGACGCCGGTGCAGGAGAAGTCGTAGGCGTCCATCTTGTAGATGCCGTTGTACATCAGCGCGCCGAGCAGCGGCACGCCCGGCGTGATCAGCATCAGGTAGGCGCCCATGTCGGCGAGCAGCTCCACCCGCACGCCGCGGATGCGGCCGTCGGCCTCGGCGGCCAGCGAGACGTGCTGGATCTGGTCGCGGCCGTGGTGCACGGTGAGGTTGCCCTCGGAGCGGCTCTCGGTCCACTTGACCGGCTTGCCGAGCTTGCGGGTGAGCAGGAGGCAGAGCACCTCCTCGGCGGTGACCTGCAGCTTCGAGCCGAAACCGCCGCCGACGTCGGGGGCGATGACGCGCAGCCGGTGCTCGGGGATGCCGGTGGTCAGGGCCAGCATGACCCGCAGGACGTGCGGGATCTGGGTGGCCGACCACAGGGTGAAGCTCTCGCCGTCGGTGGTGGCGACCACCGCGCGCGGCTCCATCGCGGTGGGGATCAGCCGCTGCTGGACGTAGGTCCGGTCGACGACCACCGGCGCGTCGCGGAAGGCGGCGTCGATGTCGCCCACGCCGAGCTTCCAGGTGTAGGCCCGGTTGCCCGCCTCGTGCACCTTGGGGCTGCCCTCGGCCAGCGCGTCGTTCATGTCGAGCACCGGCGGCAGTGGTTCCCAGTCGACCTCGATGGCCTCCAGCGCGTCGGCGGCCTGGTAGCGGTCGGTGGCGATCACGCAGGCCACCGCCTCGCCCACGTACCGCACCTCGTCGACGGCCATCGCCGGGTGGTCGGGGATGACGATGTCCTCGCTGACCGGCCAGGCGCAGGGCAGGCTGCCCTGCTCGGCGGCGAAGTCGCGCCCGGAGAAGGCGGCCACCACGCCCGGCAGTTCCAGCGCGCCGGAGACGTCCACGCGGCCGATCCGCGCATGGGCCATCGGGCTGCGCAGGAACGCGACGTGCAGCAGGCCGGGGAGCTGGATGTTGTCGGTCCACTGGGTGCGGCCGGTGAGCAGCCGGGCGTCCTCCTTGCGGCGCCGGGCCCGGCCCACCTCGTGGCCGTTCTGCTTCTGCTCGCCGGTGACCTCTATCTGCTCGGCGATCAGGCCGGCGTCGAGCTCGCTCACGGGGTGTTCACCGCCCTGTCGGCCTTGCTCATCTCCTGGGCGCCCCGGCGGACGGCCCGCACGATGTTGCAGTAGCCCGTGCACCGGCACAGGTTGCCCTCGAGGCCCTCCCGGATGGCCTCCTCGGACGGGTCTGGATCGTCCCGCAGGATGTCGATGGCGGCCATGACCATGCCGGGGGTGCAGTAGCCGCACTGCAGGGCGTGTTCTTCGTGGAAGGCCTGCTGCATCGGGTGCAGCGAGCCGTTGCTCGCCAGCCCCTCGATGGTGACCACGTCGCTCCCGTCGGCCTGGACCGCCAGGACCGAGCAGCTCTTCACGCTCTTGCCGTCGAGGAGCACCGTGCAGGCGCCGCAGTTGCTGGTGTCGCAGCCGATCGGGGTGCCGGTCTTGCCCAGCCGCTCACGTAGGAGATGGACGAGCAGGAGCCGCGGCTCGCACTGCTGCTCGTACTTGATGCCGTCGACAGTGACGGTAACTAGGGGCATACGTCCTCCCTTGAAGGGATATGGCGGACAGATGCCAAGCTACGCCGGGGGAACCGGAGGTCAAGGGTCACTTACCTCCGGATTGCCTGCACGGCCTACTTTCCGCGCACCAGCCGGGCGATCACCGCCACCACCCCGGCGATCCCCAGCCCGCCGACCGTCACCGCGGTCAGCACGATCCAGTCGCGCAGCTCCCCGGTGACCACCAGGATGCCCAGGACGATGAAGAGCAGGCCGCTGAGCAGGGCCATCCAGTCGGTACGGTGCACCCGCCGGGGGCGCTCCTCCATCTCACGCCGCACGCCGCACCACCACGTCGCCGACGCCGCCCTTGATCCGCAGCACGATCGTGGCCGCCGCGCCCTCCGGGGGCGTCTCCGGCTGCAGCACCCTGTTCACCTCGATGTCCGTGCCGTCGATGACGGAGTGGTCCACCCGGATCTCACCGATCCGGGCGGTGGCGTGCACCTCCACCTGGACGGTGGGCGGCAGCACCACGATCAGCTCGCCGATGGTCACCGACGCGTTGAAGGTCGTCCGCGACCCGGCCGCCAGCGGCAGCCGCGTCAGGTCGAGCGTCGCCTCGCCCAGGCCGACCTGGTAGGGGTCGGCCACCTCGGCCATGCTCGTCGGCGTCCACACGGTGTCGGTCAGCCGCTTGGGCACGCCGCCGAGCACCAGGCCGGCGGAGATGGTCAGCGCCAGGACGGTGCCCAGCGCGACCAGGCCGGCGCCCCTTCCCCACCAGGTCGCCACCAGCAGGCCGGCGCCTACGGTGATCAGCATCGCGCCGCCGACGACGGTCAGGCTCGGCATGCCGGACGCGGACGTGATCTGGCCGGCCACGACGACGCCTCCAATGAATAGAGCGAGCAGGAAGGTGAGCACGCCGATGTACGACCTCGGCCGCTTGGCCGGGCGGCGCGGGCGGATGATCGTCTCGCCGGGGTGGAGGCCCGGGTCGTGACCGGCGCGCCGGCGCGGGTCCAGCGGCTGGTAGGGGCCGTGCGGGGCGAACGGCTCGCCGTAGGCGAGGTTCGGGTGGGGTCGCGTCACGTACGGCGAAGCCCCCGGCTCGGCTTCTGCGGCCACCGGCTCGTCGATCGGCTCGGCCCTTGCGGCCACCGGCTCGTCGATCGGCTCGGTCAGCGGCTCCGGCTCAGGCTGCGGACGGGCGGCCTGGGGGCTCGGCTGGGCCGCGGGCGGCGGCGCGGGCCGGTAGGCCGGGGCCGGCTCGTACGCGCGGGTGTCGAAGGGCGCGGCGGGGGTGCCGAAAGGAGTGGCACCGGTGTCGAAGGACGTGAACGGCTCGTACGGCGGCGCCGGAGCCACCGGAGGCTGCCGGGTCGCCGCCCGCCGGCGGTTGAGCCGCTCCGGCATGGACCGCGCGATCCCTAGCAGATCCACCCCGTTGGCGTGCGCGGCCAGCAGCCCCACCGCCATCAGGATGGCCACCACCAGGGTCCCGGTCCCGAACGCGACGGTCGCCAGGTTGACGGTGAGCCCGAACCCCAGCACCGCGGTCAGCAGGGCGAACACCGTGTCACCGGAGAAGTCCCGCCGGGTCCACTGCTCGACGTACCCCGGCCCGCCCCGCGGCGCCTTCATCAGCAGGAAGGCGGCAAGATAGAGGTAGACCCCCACGCCGGAGCCCAGCACCAGCACCGCGAAGGCCGCACGGAAGACCACCGGGTCGATGCCGGTGTAGCGGCCCAGCCCGGCGCTGACTCCGGTGAGGATGCGTCCCTCGGAGCTGCGGGCCAGGGGCCGGAGTGGCGGCGGCGGTGCTGCTGTCATAGGACCATCGTGGCGTGAGCGCGCCTCGCCCGCATCGGGGACTCCCCTGAGCCGACCCCTAGGCGGCGGTGTCGGGACAGCTCAGGGGATATCCCTGATGTCCCGCACACCGGGCCCGTGTGACGATTCAGGCTGCACGAACGTTGTACTAGCGTCGAGAGGACCACAGATGCAGGGTTCGATTCGGCGTGATGAGGTGAGTTCCGTCGACAAGGACGTAGCCGAGCCGTTCCACCGGATGATGCGGCCGATGGACGGCCGCCTCGTGGGCGGGGTCGCCCACGGGCTGGCCCGCCAGCTCCGGCTCGACCCGGTGGTGATCCGGCTGGCCTTCCTGCTGCTGAGCGCGGTGGAGGGCGTCGGCCTGGTGGTCTACGCCGTCCTGTGGATGATCACACCGCGGGAGCCGTACGAAGGGCCGTCGCCGGCGCGCGACTGGAGCCAGCTCAGCGCGTTCACCGCCATCGGCATCGCGGTCCTGGCCTTCGGCTGGCTCACCGGCGCCTCGCGGGGCGGGGTGGCGATGTTGCCGTTCGCGGTCTGCGGCATCGGCGCGCTGATCCTCTGGCAGCAGGCCGATCCCGACCGGCGCACGAACTGGGTCAGCGGCGCCACCAAGGGCATGCGCAAGCACCGGGTGCGGACCCTGCTCGGCGTCATCCTGGTGATCGGCGGCGCGATCGGCTTCCTGGTGACGCAGGACGCCCTGGAGGCGGCGCGCAACGGCCTCATCTTCACCCTGGTCGTCGTGGGCGGCCTCATCTTCATCGCCACCCCGTGGCTGGCCGGCCTGTGGAAGGAACTGCAGCTCGAACGGCGTGAGCGCATCCGCCAGGAGGAGAAGGCCGAGATCGCCGCGATGGTGCACGACTCGGTGCTGCACACCCTGACGCTGATCCAGCGGGTCGCGCACGACCCGCGCGAGGTCACCAGGCTGGCCCGCGCGCAGGAGCGGGAGTTGCGCAACTGGCTCTACCAGCCGGCCCAGGACGCCGACTCGACCTTCGCGGCGGCCGTGCGCCGGATCGCCGCCGAGGAGGAGGACGCGCACGGCGTCTCGGTCGAGATCGTCTGCGTCGGCGACACCGCGCTCGACCCCAAGCTCGACGCGATGCTCAAGGCCTTCCGGCAGGCCATGGTCAACGCCGGCAAGTACTCCGAGAGCCCGGTCATCTCGGTCTACGCCGAGGTGGAGGGCGAGGAGGTCTTCATCTCGGTCAAGGATCGGGGCAAGGGCTTCGACCTCGACGAGGTCCCGCTGGACCGGATGGGCATCCGGGAGTCCATCATTGGCAGGATGGAACGGCACGGCGGGACCGCGCGGGTGCGCAGCGAGCCGGGCGAGGGCACGGAAGTGATGCTGACCATGAAGGTGGAGAGATGATTCGGGTACTGATCGTCGACGATCACCGGCTGTTCCGTTCCGGCGTCCGGGCCGAGCTCGGCGACTCCATCCAGGTGGTGGGCGAGGCCGAGGACGTGGAGTCGGCGGTCAAGGCGATCGCCGAGCTCACCCCCGACGTGGTGCTGCTGGACGTGCACATGCCCGGCGGCGGCGGCCAGGAGGTGCTGCGCCGCGTCCTCGGGTCGGGCTCGCAGGTGCGCTTCCTCGCGCTGTCGGTCTCCGACGCGGCCGAGGACGTCATCGGCGTCATCCGCGGCGGCGCGCGGGGCTACGTGACCAAGAACATCAGCGGCCGGGAGCTGACCGACGCCATCCGCCGGGTGTCGGAGGGCGACGCGGTCTTCTCGCCGCGGCTGGCCGGGTTCGTGCTCGACGCCTTCGCCTCCTCCGAGGCCCCGCCGATCGACCCCGAGCTCGACTCGCTCACCCAGCGGGAGCGCGAGGTGCTGCGGCTGATCGCGCGGGGCTACGCCTACAAGGAGATCGCCAAGGAGCTGTTCATCTCGGTCAAGACGGTCGAGACGCACGTGTCGAGCGTGCTGCGCAAGCTCCAGCTCTCCAACCGGCACGAGCTCTCCCGCTGGGCGACCGCCCGCCGCCTGGTCTGACCCCTTTTGGTACGGCAGGCGCACCGTCTGACCTTGTACGGCGAGCGGTCGCGGCCCGGGTTCAGGCCGGTTCCGGGGCGCGACGCCAGGCCGCGGCCACGATCAGGCCCGCCACGGCCAGGCCCGCGCCCAGCCACACCGCCCCGGAGGCGGACAGCGCGTCCACGGCCACCCCGCCGAGCACCGAGCCGAGCGCGATGGCCAGGTTGAACACCATCGTGAGCAACGCCAGCCCCGCCTCACGCACCCGGGCGCCCGCCTCGAACACCCACAACTGCACCGCGACCCCCACCCCGCCATAGGCCAGGCCCCACGCCAGCAGCGCCGGCCAGCCGAGCACCGCGGTCAGCGGGGCGGTCACCGCGATCCCGGCCGCCATCACCAGCAGCACGCGCCGCGCGCCCCCGGCCGCCCGCGGCCCGAGCACGAAGTTCCCCAGGATGCCCGCCGCGCCGTACGCCAGCAGCAGCAGGCTCGGGTCGAGGTCGGAGACCCCGGACAACACCGGCCGGACGTAGGTGTAGGCGGCGAAGTGCCCCGCGATCAGCAACCCGGTGACGATCATGATGGGCCGCAGCGCCCGCGAGCGCAGCGCGTCCCGCAGCCGGGCGCCGCCGTCGGCGGGCAGCGAGGGCAACAGAGCGGCGAGCGCGACGAGCACGAGCGCGGCGACGATCGCCATGGCGCCGAAGGCCCACCGCCAGTCGAACCGGTCGGCGAGGAAGGTGCCCGCCGGCACGCCGAGCACCGAGGCCACCGCCACCCCGCCGGTCACGATGGCCACCGCCCGCCCGGCCGCCGACGGAGGCACCAGGCGGGGTCCGACGCTGCCGGCCAGCGCCCAGAACCCGCCGATCGCCACCCCCACCAGCACCCGGGCGGCCAGCAACACGGCGAACGACGGGGCGAGCGCGGCGGCCGCGTTCGCCACGATCAGCAAGCCGGCCAGGCTCAGCAACACGGTCCGGCGGTCCACCCGGCCGGCCGCGGCGGGCAACGAGGCGGCGGCCAAGGCGGCGACCAGGCCGGGCACGCCGACCATCAGCCCCGCCGTGCCCTCGCTCACCCCCAGGTCGCGGGCGATCGGGGTGAGCAGGCCGACGGGCAACATCTCGCTGGTGACGACGGTGAAGGTGCCCACCGCCACGGTGAACACGGCGGGCCAACGGGCGGTACGGGATCCGGGAGGAGTCTGTAGAGCAACCATGCAGCTCAGCCTGCTTCGTGCGGAATCGCGGAACAATGACGAAGCTCGAAGGCTTGCATTAGTCGGGCTAAACGATCGCGACGGAGGTGGCCATGGAGTTCCGGCAGATCGAGTGCTTCGTCGTGCTGAGCGAGGAGCTGCACTTCGCGAGGGCGGCCGAGCGGCTCTACCTGTCGCCGGGCCGGGTCAGCCAGTTGCTCAAGGAGCTGGAGCTGAGCATCGGCGGGCGCCTGGTGGACAGGACCAGCCGGCGGGTGGCGCTGACCCCGCTCGGGCGCGGGCTGCTGGCGGAGCTGCGCCCGGCCTACGACGCGTTGCTGGCGGCGGTCGAGGGGGCCAAGGCCGCCGCGCGCAAGGTCGACGGCACGCTGCGGGTGGGTTTCCACGGCGCGCCGACGCGGCTGGCGGTGGCCGGGTTGCGCACCTTCCAGGAGCGGTACCCCGAGTGCGAGGTGGAGCTGGTGGAGGTGCCGCTGTCCGATCCCTACGGGGCGTTGCGGCGCGGCGAGGTGGACGTGGTGTTCACCGTGCTGCCGACGGGGGAGAGCGACCTGGAGGAGGGCGCCGAGCTCAACCGCGAGCCGTACCAGCTCGCGTTGCCGGTGCGGCATCCGCTGGCCGGGCGGGAGGTCATCCAGGCCGAGGAGCTGGCGGGGGTGTCGCTCATCGGGCTGCCGCCGAGCGCGCCGCGCGGCTGGCGGGAGCGGTCTGCTCCGCCGTACACGCCGCTGGGGGTGCCGATCCCGCGCGGCGCCCAGGTGTCGACCAGCCAGGAGGGGCTCACGCTGGTGGCGCTGGGGCGCGGGGCGATGTTGCTCTGCCGGCCGTCGGCGCTGTTGCACCGGCGGCCGGACGTGCGGTTCGTGCTGGTGGAGGGGCTGCCGGCCTCCTCGCTTGGGCTGGTGTGGCGGGCCGGGGAGCGGACCGCGAGGCTGCGGGCGTTCGCCGACACGGTGGCCGAGCAGGCCGCGCCGCGGCTGGCCGCAGTTTCCTGATCCTCTTGGCAGGCGCGCGTCCCCGTGGGACATTCCCGATATGGGCAGGGACGTGCCAGTCGTCGTGTTCAGTCGAGAAGACCGCCGGAAATATCGGGAGAAGGTGCGCGGCTGCCTGGACGTCTTCGCCCGGATGCTCCGCGAGGCCCGCTTCGAGTTCGACCGCCCGCAGGCCGGGCTGGAGATCGAGCTCAACATCACCGACGAGCACGGCGAGGCCGCCATGCGCAACGCCGAGGTGCTGGAGGCGATCGAGCGGCCCGACTGGGCCACCGAGCTGGGCCAGTTCAACGTGGAGATCAACGTCCAGCCGCAGAGCCTGGCCGGCCAGGGCGCGCTGCACCTGGAGAACGACGTCCGCACCCGGCTCAACCACGCCGAGGAACGGGCCCGCTCGGTGGGCGGGCACCTGCTGATGATCGGCATCCTGCCGACGATCCGCGAGTCCGACCTGGTCGCGGGCAACCTGTCGGCCAACCCCCGCTACGCGCTGCTCAACGAGCAGATCTTCGCCGCCCGCGGCGAGGACCTGCACCTGCGCATCGAGGGCGTCGAGCACCTCGACACCTACGCCGACAGCGTCGCCCCCGAGGCCGCCTGCACCAGCGTCCAGCTCCACCTCCAGGTCTCGCCCGAGCAGTTCGCCGCGCACTGGAACGCCGCCCAGGCCATCGCCGGGCCGCAGGTCGCCCTGGCCGCCAACGCGCCCTACCTGTTCGGCCGCGAGCTGCACCAGGAGACCCGGATCGACCTGTTCACCCAGGCCACCGACACCCGCCCGAACGAGCTCAAGGAGCAGGGCGTGCGGCCCCGGGTGTGGTTCGGGGAACGCTGGATCACCAGCGTCTTCGACCTGTTCGAGGAGAACGTCCGCTACTTCCCGGCGCTGCTGCCGCTCTGCTCCGACGAGGACCCGCGCGAGTCGCTCGACCGGGGCGAGATCCCCGACCTCGACGAGCTCACCCTGCACAACGGCACGATCTACCGCTGGAACCGGCCGGTGTACGCGGTCGTGGACGGCACCCCGCACCTGCGGGTGGAGAATCGCGTCCTGCCCGCCGGGCCGTCGGTGCTCGACGTCGCCGCCAACGCCGCCTTCTACTACGGCCTGATGCGCGTGCTCCCGCACCTGGAACGGCCGATCTGGAGCCGGATGTCGTTCGCCGCCGCCGAGGAGAACCTCAACGCCGCCGCGCGGCACGGCATCGACGCCCGGCTGTACTGGCCGGGCATGGGCGAGGTGCCCGCCACCGAACTCGTGCTGCGCCGCCTGCTGCCGCTCGCCTACGAGGGGCTGCGGGAGTGGAACGTCGACTCCGACGTGGCCGCGCGGCTGCTCGGCGTCATCGAGGGCCGCTGCCTGACCCACCGCACCGGCGCGACCTGGCAGGTGGAGCGGGTGCGCGCGGAGAAGGGCGCCGACCGGCACGAGGCGTTGCGCCGGATGACCCTCGACTACATGGAGCTCATGCACACCAACGAACCGGTGCACACCTGGTCGGTCTGACCGCGCCGGCGGGGCCTCCCGGTGGTGTACGGGCGTGTCCATCCGCAGGATGATGCGCGCGCGGGCCGCTGGTCCTAGCGTTGAGCCATGGGAATCGCCGACGAGGCCGACTGGCTGCGCAGGGGGGCATGCCGGTCAAGTGATCCGGAGCTGTTCTTCCCGCTCGCCCCCTCTCGCCTGCAGGAGGTGCAGGCCAAGGCGGTCTGCGGCCGGTGCCCGGTGCTCACCGAGTGCCGCGAGTACGCGTTGCGCGCGGGGGAGTCGGAGGGCATCTGGGGCGGGCTCACCCCGGACGAACGCCGCCGCCTGCGCTTCCCCGCAGGCTGGCGCACACCCGCGGCGTCGTAGTCTGCAGGGGTGCCACGGTCATCGCCTTCGCCTTCGCCTGAGCCCTCCTCGCGGCCGCTCGCGGTGCTGGGCGCGTCCGTGGCGGTGCTCGCCGCGGCCAACGTGCTCAACAACCGCCTCGCCCGCCGCTGGGCGCCGCTCACCTCGGCCGCCGCCACCGGCGCGCTGGTCGCGATGGCCCGCCGCAGCGGCCTGACCTGGGCCGAGCTCGGCTTCGAGCACGGCCGCCGCGGCGCAATCGCGGGCGGCGCGCTCGCCTTCGGCGTCGCCGCCGTCTACGGCGCCGGCATCTCCGTCCCCCGCACCCGCGCCCTGTTCCGCGACGAGCGGGCGCTGTCCCTGACCCGGGCGCGGGCCTTCGAGGAGGCCCTACTCCAGGTGCCCGTCGGCACCGTCCTGCTGGAGGAGGCCGGTTTCCGCGGCGCGCTGTACGGCATGCTCCGCCGGCAGTACGGCACGCCGTGGGCCACCGCCGTGTCCTCCACGCTGTTCGGCCTCTGGCACATCCTCCCCGCGATGGACATGGCCCGCGCCAACCCCGCGCTGGCCGCGGTGACCGCAGGCGAGGAGAGTCCCGGCCGGGCCGACACCGCCCGGATCGTCGCCGGCAGCGTGGTCTCGACGGCGGCGGCCGGCGTGCTCTTCTGCGAGCTGCGCCGGCGCGGCGGCCTGCTCACCCCGTCGCTGCTGCACTTCGCGACGAACTCGCTCGGCTACCTCTTCGCCCGGATCGCCCCCAAAGACGACACTCAGGCCGTCGGAACGACCTGGAAGCCCTCGGCGTAGTGCCCGTCGGGCAGGCCGGCGCGCCTGCCCCACTCCTGGAAGCGGGCGCGGATGTTCTCCTCGAACCCCTCGACGTGCGCGACCTGGCTGGTGTGCGAGAGCAGCGCCTTGATCTTGCGGTCGGCGGCGTCGGTGACGTCCACGAAGTGGTCGGGCGTCGGACCGCTGGTCAGCCAGACCTCGCGGACCGTCCACGCCTCCAGCCCCTCCTCCAGGAAGAGCTCGGGAAAGGCGTAGGGGTTGCGCGCGTCGGGATACACGGCGTCCAGCGCCGCGCCGCCCACGGCCCGGTGGTCCGGGTGCGAGGGCGCGATGAACTGGTAGTTGCGGTCGGGGTGATGCGTGATCACCAGGTCGGGACGGACCTGCCGGATCACCCGGGCGATGTCGCGGCGCAGCTCCAGGGAGGGCACGACGGTGCCGTCGGAGTAGCCGAGGAAGCGCACGTCCGTGACGCCCACGTGGCGGGCGGCGGCGATCTGCTCGGCGCGGCGGAGCTCGGCCATGCCGCCGTTGTCGAGGGTGCGCTCGTTGCCTCCGGCGTCCCCGTCCGTCACCACGAGGTAGATCACCTCGACGCCCCGGTCGGTGAACCCGGCGACCGTCCCGGCTGCGCCGAAGTCGATGTCGTCGGGGTGGGCGGTGACGGTCAGCACGCGCTTGATCTCGTTCTCCGGAAGCATGTTCGTATCAACCGTCGCCGTCTGGCGCACATTCCGTCGGTGGCGGGTCTTACCCTAGGGGCGTGCCGACCCAAGTCTCGATAGACAACCCCTTGCTCGACGGTCTCAACGCCCAGCAGCGCGAGGCCGTGATCCACCATGGCAGCCCGCTGCTCATCGTCGCGGGGGCGGGGTCGGGCAAGACGAGGGTGCTGACGCACCGCATCGCCTACCTCCTGGCCGAGCGCGACGCGCACCCGGGGGAGATCCTCGCGATCACCTTCACCAACAAGGCCGCGCGGGAGATGAAGGAGCGCATCGACAAGCTGGTCGGGCCGCGCTCCAAGGCGATGTGGATCATGACTTTCCACAGCGCGTGCATGCGGATCCTGCGCCGGGAGGCCAAGCGGCTGGGCTTCCCGTCGAGCTTCTCCATCTACGACCAGGCCGACTCGCAGCGGCTGATGGCGATGGTCTGCCGCGAGATGGAGCTCGACCCCAAGCGCTACCCGCCGCGCTCGTTCTCCGCCCAGGTCAGCAACTTCAAGAACGAGCTGATCGACTACGAGACCGCCGTCGAGCGGGCCGGGTCGCACCTGGAGCGCACCCTCGCCGAGGCCTACAAGTCGTACCAGCTCAAGCTGACCGAGGCCGGCGCGATGGACTTCGACGACATCATCATGAACACGGTGACGTTGTTCCAGCTCTTCCCCGACGTCGCCGAGCACTACCGCATGCGCTTCCGGCACGTGATGGTCGACGAGTACCAGGACACCAACCACGCCCAGTACATCCTCATCAGGGAGCTGGTCGGCCGGCCGTCCCTGCACACCGCCGACGGCGAGCTGGTTCGCTCCGGCGCCGACCAGTCCGAGCTGTGCGTGGTCGGTGACGCCGACCAGTCGATCTACGCCTTCCGCGGGGCGACGATCCGCAACATCCTGGAGTTCGAGCGCGACTACCCCGACGCGCGCACGATCCTGCTCGAACAGAACTACCGCTCGACCCAGAACATCCTCAACGCCGCCAACGCCGTCATCTCCCGCAACGAGGGGCGCAAGCCCAAGAACCTCTGGTCGGAGCAGGGCGACGGGCCGCTGATCGTGGGCTACGTCGCCGACAACGAGCACGACGAGGCGGTCTTCGTCGCGCAGGAGGTCGACCGGCTCCACGACGAGGAGCAGGTGCGGCCCGGCGACGTCGCGGTCTTCTACCGCACCAACGCCGCCTCCCGCGTCTTCGAGGAGATCTTCATCCGCACCGGCCTGCCGTACAAGGTGGTCGGCGGGGTGCGCTTCTACGAGCGCAAGGAGGTCAAGGACCTGCTGGCCTACCTGCGGGTGGTGGCCAACCCCAACGACGTGGTCTCGCTGCGGCGCATCCTCAACGTGCCCAAGCGCGGCATCGGCGACCGGGCCGAGTCGATGCTGGAGGCGTTCGCCGCGCAGCAGCGCATCCCGTTCTGGGAGGCGCTGAAGCGGGCCGAGGAGGCGTACGGCCTGGCCGCGCGCTCGCTCAACGCCATCCGCGAGTTCGTCGCGCTGATGCAAGACCTCATCGGCAAGGCCGAGGGCATGCCGCCCTCCGCGCTGGCCGAGGAGATCCTGGTCTCGACCGGCTACCGCGCCGAGCTGGAGACCTCCCAGGACCCGCAGGACGAGTCGCGCCTGGAGAACCTCAACGAGCTCATCTCGGTCGCCTCCGAGTTCGAGGAGGCCAACCCCGAGGGCACGCTGGTGGAGTTCCTGGAGCAGATCTCCCTGGTCGCCGACGCCGACCAGATCCCCGAGGCGGACGGCGGGCAGGGCGTGGTCACCCTGATGACCCTGCACACCGCCAAGGGCCTGGAGTTCCCGGTGGTCTTCCTCACCGCGATGGAGGACGGCGTCTTCCCGCACGTACGCTCCCTCGGCGAGCCCAAGGAGCTGGAGGAGGAGCGGCGGCTGGCCTACGTGGGCATCACCCGGGCGCAGAAGCGGCTCTACCTCACCCGGGCCGCCGTGCGCAGCTCGTGGGGCGCGCCCTCGTTCAACCCCGCCTCCCGCTTCGTCAGCGAGGTGCCCGGCCACCTCCTGGAGTGGCGTACCGATCCCGACAAGTCCGCCTGGTCGGCGGCGACCAAGCGCGAGAGCGCCGTCGCCGCCCCGGCCGCCAAGAAGAGCGGCAGGACCGTCCCGTCCCTCTCGCCCGGCGACCGGGTCTCCCACGACGCCTTCGGCCTCGGCACCGTCGTGTCGGTGGACGGGGTGGCGGAGAAGACCAAGGTCAAGATCGACTTCGGCACGGGCGGCGAGAAGACCTTGCTCCTCGCCTACGCACCGCTGGAGAAGCTCTAGCCGGGCGCATGATCGGAACTCGGCCCCGAGCAGGTTGGGTAGGGTGCCGATGTGCGCGTACTGATAACGGGTGGAGCGGGTTACATCGGCAGCACGGTCGCCTCGGCGTGTGAGGAGGCCGGGATCGTTCCGGTCATCCTCGACAGCCTGGTGACCGGGCGGCGGGAGTTCGCCGAGGGGCGGGAGTTCTACGAGGGCGACATCGCCGACGGCGAGCTGATCGACCGGATCTTCCGGGAGCACCCGGACATCGAGGCGGTCGTGCACTGCGCCGCGCTGATCGTGGTGCCGGACTCGGTGGCCGACCCGATCGGCTACTACGAGGCGAACGTGGTCAAGACGCTCGACCTGGTCAAGCACCTGATCAGGAACGGCTGCGAGCGCATGATCTTCAGCTCGTCGGCGTCGATCTACGCGCCCGGTGACGACCTGACCGTGGACGAGGGCTCCGCGCTCGACCCGCAGAGCCCCTACGCCCGGACCAAAGCCGTGTGCGAGGGCATGTTCGCCGACATCGCCGCGACGCAGCCGATCCGGGTGCTGTCCCTGCGGTACTTCAACCCGATCGGGGCCGACCCCAAGATGCGCACCGGGCTGCAGCTCGCCCGGCCCTCGCACGCGCTGGGCAAGATGATCCAGGCCTACGAGGAGGGCGTGCCGTTCGAGCTCACCGGGGTCGACTACGCGACCCCCGACGGGTCGGGGATCCGCGACTACATCCACGTGTGGGACCTGGCCGAGGCGCACGTCGCGGCGCTGCGGCGGTTCGACGAGCTCGACGTGTCGGTGATCAACCTCGGCACCGGGCAGGGCACGACCGTGCGCGAGCTCGCGGAGCTGTTCAACGAGGTCGCCGACCGGCCGATCGAGATCGTCGAGCGGGACCGGCGGCCGGGTGACGTCATCGGCTCCTACACCCGGGTCGAGCTGGCCGAGCGCGTGCTGGGGTGGAAGGCCCGCTACTCGGTGGCCGACGGGATCCGGCACTCGCTGGAGTGGCGCGAGCTGCGCGCCGAGCGCCTGGGTGCCTGAGCCCTCCAGGCAGGTCAACGTCGCCGCGGTTCAGGAGACGACGGCGCCCGCCTGGATGACGTGCCGCAGGTGGCGCTCCGGGCGGGTCAGCACGGACAGATCGGCCAGCGGGTCGCCGTCGAGGACGAGCAGGTCGGCGTGCGCACCGGGCGCTAGGGTGCCGAGCCGGCCCTCCTGGCCGAGCAGCCGCGCCGCCGTGCTGGTGGCCGAGCGGAGCACCGCGGCGGCCGGCTGCACCCGGGCGCGCAGGGTGAACTCCTGGAGCTGCGCCACCCGCATGGGTCCGAGCAGGTCGGAGCCGTAGACCAGGTTGACCCCGGCGCGGTGCGCCCGGTCGAGCGCGGCGAACCCGGCCTCGCGCACCTCCACGATCTTCCGGTACGAGCCCTCGGCGAGCCCGGCCTCCCGGCCGCGTTCGGCGAGCTGCTCGTAGGTGACCAGCGTGGGCACCAGGTAGGCGTCCCGGTCGAGGAGCAGCTTGAGCGTGGTGTCGTCGAGCAGGTTGCCGTGCTCGACGCAGCGCGCTCCGGCCTCCAGCGCCCGGTTGATGGCCTTCGCGCCGTAGGCGTGCACGGTCACGTACCGGCCGGCGTTGCCGGCCTCGGTGACCGCCGCGGTGATCTCCTCCAGCGTGTACTGCACCGCGGACACCTCGTCGTGGGGCGAGGCCACCCCGCCGGAGACGGTGAGCTTGAGGTGGGCCGCGCCCTTGCGCAGCTCGTCGCGGGCGGCCAGCCGTACTTCCTCCACGCCGTCGGCGATGCGGGCGAAGCCGGGCTGGTGGCCGCAGCACGGCCGGCCGTCCTCCGACAGCGGCCGGAGGTCGCCGTGCCCGCCGGTCTGGGAGAGCGCCTTGCCGCCGTGGATCAGCCGGGGCCCGCGGACCAGCCCTTCGCGCAGCGCCTGGGCCAGGCCGTGATCGGCGCCGCCGACGTCGCGGACGGTGGTGAAGCCGCGCGCCAGCATCTCCTCGGCGGCGCGCAACGACCGGATCGCCGCGTACCCGGGGGTCCAGGAGTCGCGTTCGCGCGGGTCGAGGGTGTTGGCGGTGAGGTGCACGTGCGCGTCGATCAGGCCGGGCAGCACGGTGGCCCCGGCGGCGTCGAGCACCCGGACGTCGCCGGGCACCGCGGGAGGCGCGCCCGTGCCGGTGGCGGCGATCAGCCCGTCGGCGAGCTCGATCCAGGACCGGTCACCGAGCTGCTCGGTGACCGGTTCGAGCGGATGCGCGTTGACGATCAGCAGGCGGTTCACACGGCTCTCACGGCTCATGCGGCGATTGTGGCATTCGCCGCCCCGGCCGTGACGATCACAGGGTACCGACCACCGGCGGTACGGCAGGCGGCTCCTCCCCGGTGGCCAGCTCGTCGGCGACCTGGTCGGGCGGTGGCGGGACGATCGTGACGGCGGAGCCCCAGCCGGAGTAGCGGGTGTCGGCGATGACCGTCTCGCCGGAGCTGGTGTAGGCGGTGACCAGGCGCTTGGGCAGCTTGGCCGCGTCCACGGTCAGCCGCCAGGAGAGCACGATCCCCGGCTTCTTGGGCTTGGACGCGGCCGAGGCGCGGAACCAGGGGGAGAGCTTGTACAGCGCGCCGAGCGTGATCGTGCCGCGATAGCCGTACGACGTGCGCTTGGCGGTCTTGAGCAGCGTGGCGCGGGTACGGGGCTCGGCGATGTTGAGCAACTGGCTGTAGGTGCCCGTCACGCCCGCGGCCGGGCCGCCGGGATAGCGGTACCAGGTTCTGCCTTCCGGGAGCAGCGTGCCGTACAACCCGCCGGACAGATAGGACGTCGTGCCGACGCGGATGGTCCGCTCCGGCGCGGCCAGCCAGGTGAAGGCCTCACCGGGCAGGTCGGCCGGGGTGATCGCCAGCCGGGCGGTCACGTCGGCGGCGGCGACGCCGGAGTCGCCGAGGCGGAAGGCGCCGGAGCGGCGCAGGAACAGGGTCCGCCGGCCGTCCTCCGCCAGGAAGACGCGCTCGGTGAACTTGACGGTCCGGGGCGGCCGGACGGAGGGTGCCGCGTGGGCCGGCGCGGCGGACAGCAGCAACGCTGCCGAGAGGAGCCCCGCAAGGAGTCGCTTCACCCGGGAAACGTTGCTGCTGCCGCGTATCGGCTAGGTCTCGACCAACCCAACGGGTATCACTGGGTGGGGACGACCTCGTACGCCGGCGGGTCGGCGGGCGCGCTGTTGAGGTCCTTGGCGTCGATGACCTCGTCCTTCGGCGGCGCCTGGATCTTCACCTTCAGGCCCCACTCGTAGTACTGCGAGTCGACGACGCTGCGCAGGTTGCCGAGCAGCCCGAAGTCCATGGTCATCTCGCTGCGGACGCGCGAGACGAGCCCGGAGCGGCCGGTGAAGATGCGGTAGGAGACCTTGATCTTGCTCATGAACTTGCCGAGGTCGCCCTTGAGCTTCTGGCCGGAGAGCGTGGCGAGCTGCTTGAAGCTCATCGAGCCGCGGTACTCGCCGCCCTTGACCAGCTTGGCCTTGGCCAGCGCGCCCCGAAGCACCTTCGCGTCGAAGATGTTGATCGGCTGGATGGTGGCGGCGACCGGGCGCTCACCGGAGTACTTGACCCACTTGATGCCTTCGGGCAGGTCACCGACCCACTTGGCGTCGGCGTAGGTGTCGCCCTTGACGTGGATCAGGTGCGAGCGACCCAGCGTGGGGTCGCGCTGGACGATGTCGTAGGCGGAGACGCCACGGGGGCCGAACCCGACCACGCCGCGGGAGGTGCCGGAGGCGTCCTTGCCGAACATGCTGGAGCTGTAGGACGACTCCTTGATCTTGACGCCCCGGCCCTCGGCGTACGCCTTCTTCAACGCCGCGACCGGATCGGGCGCGGCGGCCCGGGTCGGGGCGGCTTGCGCCGGGGCGGCGAACAGCAGGAGGGAGGCCGCCGCGGCGGCTACCCCCGCGATGATGCGCTTCATAGAGATCTTTCTCGAGGGGAGTGAGGACAACATCATCCAGAGTTGGAGTCACAACTGGATCTCAGGATCAACCGTTATCAACGGGATAAATGTGAAGCTTTCGTGCACGCGCGCGTTCCAGGAAGTGAGATCGCTGTCACATCGCGAGATATCTCCGCCCCGATGACCAGGTCAGGTCCGGCCAAAGGCTAGGCTTCACTGGCGGAAACGCCCGGCACACGGGGTGGCCCGGGCCGTCGGACATCATTCGGACAAGCAAGGACGGACCCTCGTGGACCTGTTCGAACATCAGGCGAAGGAGCTCTTCGCGGACTACGGCATCCCGGTGCCGCGCGGAGTCGTCGCGCACACCGTGGAGGAGGCACGCGCCGCGGCTGAGCAGCTGACCGGCCGCGTCGTCGTCAAGGCCCAGGTCAAGACCGGAGGGCGCGGAAAGGCCGGCGGCGTCAAGGTGGCCGACGACGCCGACGACGCCGTCAAGAAGGCGACCGACATCCTCGGGATGGACATCAAGGGCCACACGGTCCACAAGGTGCTCGTGGAGGAGGCCAGCGCGATCGCGGAGGAGTACTACTTCTCCTTCCTGCTCGACCGCGCCAACCGCACCTTCCTCGCCATCTGCTCCGCCGCCGGCGGCATGGACATCGAAGAGGTCGCGCACAACACGCCGGAGAAGGTGGCGAAGGTCCCGGTCTCTCCGCTGACCGGTGTCGACCGCGCCAAGGCCCGCGAGATCGCGGCCGCCGGCCTGCTGCCGGAGAAGGCGCTCGACGGCGCCGCCGAGCTCATCGAGAAGCTGTGGTGCGTCTTCGTCGACGAGGACGCCACGCTGGTCGAGGTCAACCCGATGATCCTCACCGCGGACGGCGAGGTGAAGGCGCTCGACGGCAAGGTCACCCTCGACGACAACGCCTCCTTCCGCCAGGCCGACCACGCCGCGCTGGAGGACAAGGCCGCCGAGGACCCGCTGGAGGCCGCGGCCAAGGCGAAGGACCTCAACTACGTCAAGCTCGACGGCAACGTCGGCATCATCGGCAACGGCGCGGGCCTGGTCATGTCCACGCTCGACGTGGTCGCCTACGCCGGCGAGCAGTTCCCCGGCAAGCCCAAGCCCGCCAACTTCCTCGACATCGGCGGCGGCGCCAGCGCCGAGGTCATGGCGGCCGGCCTGGAGATCATCCTCTCCGACCCCGCGGTGAAGTCGATCTTCGTCAACGTCTTCGGCGGCATCACCGCCTGTGACGCGGTGGCCAACGGCATCGTGGCCGCCTTCAAGCTCCTGGAGGAGCGCGGCGAGGCCGTCACCCGCCCGCTGGTCGTGCGCCTCGACGGCAACAACGCCCTCCTCGGGCGGCAGATCCTGCACGACGCCGCCCTCAAGGGCGTCGAGCTGGTTGACACGATGGACGACGCGGCCAAGCGCGCCGCCGAGCTCGCGGCAGGTGCGTAAACCATGGCTATCTGGCTCACTGAGAACAGCAAGATCATCGTCCAGGGCATGACCGGCGGCGAAGGCACCAAGCACGCCAAGCGCATGCTCGCCTCCGGCGCCCGCGTCGTCGGCGGCGTCAACGCCCGCAAGGCCGGCACCACCCACCTCGACCTGCCGGTCTTCGGCTCGGTCAAGGAGGCCATGGAGGCCACCGGCGCCGACGTCTCGGTCGTCTTCGTGCCCCCGGCGTTCACCAAGGACGCCGTCAAGGAGGCCATCGACGCCGAGATCCCGCTCTGCGTGGTCATCACCGAGGGCGTGCCGATCCACGACTCCACCGAGTTCTGGGCCTACGCCGTCGAGAAGGGCAACAAGACCCGCATCATCGGGCCGAACTGCCCCGGCATCGCCTCGCCCGGCGCCTCCAACGCCGGCATCATCCCCGCCGACATCACCACCGCCGGCCGGATCGGCCTGGTGTCGAAGTCCGGCACGCTCACCTACCAGCTCATGTACGAGCTGCGTGACTTCGGCTTCTCCACCGCCGTCGGCATCGGTGGCGACCCGGTCATCGGCACCACGCACATCGACGCGCTCCAGGCCTTCCAGGACGACCCGGCCACCGACGCCATCGTCATGATCGGCGAGATCGGCGGCGACGCCGAGGAGCGGGCCGCGGCCTACATCGAGCAGCACGTCACCAAGCCGGTCGTCGCCTACGTCGCGGGCTTCACCGCCCCCGAGGGCAAGACCATGGGCCACGCCGGCGCCATCGTCTCCGGCTCGGCCGGTACGGCGCAGGCCAAGAAGGAGGCCCTGGAGAAGGTCGGCGTCCGCGTCGGCAAGACCCCCTCCGAGACGGCGCGCCTCATGCGGGAGATCATGCAGGCCCGCTGAGCACCCCTGCCCTGCCTGGAACAGCCCCGTGCCGCCATGGCGCGGGGCTTTCCTGGCTTCAGACCGGCCACGGGAACGCGTCGTCAGGACACGGCGCGAACTCGTAGCCACGGTCCGGTACGGTCCCCCACAGGAAGGGCGCGGCCATCAGCTCCTCCTCGGCCAGCCTGAACCCGGTCAGCCGCTCCGACAGCAGGAAGGTCGGCCCCGTGGACGGATCCGCGCTCGGCGGATACAGCCGCCTGATCGCCTCCATCGTCTCCCGCAGCTCCTCCGGGACCGGCGCCGAGTAACCCTCCTGGGCGATGAAGCAGAACCGGATCTCCCCGTCCTCCGCCCAGTAGAAGTAGTCGAGCCCCTTGATGCCCAGCGCGTACTGGGCGACCACCCGCGTGCCCTCCGACAGGGGGAGCACGGCACCGGTGACGGCGAGCTGGCCGCCGTCCTGGATGTAGGTCCAGCCGCGCAGAGGCGCGACACCGATCGACAGCCCGGACCCGCCGGTGTGTCGGTCGGGGCCGTGGAAGGTGCCGGGGGCGAAGCCTGCCATCGTCCCGCCCAGCCGGGCCACCACCTCCTCCACCGGGAGTCGGACGTAGAGGTGGCTGAGGCCGCCGTCGTCGCCGATCAGCCAGCGGTGGTGGGGTGCCCGTTCGATCATGCGCCCATGCTGCCAGTCGCCACCGACAGGATGGCCGCGTCCCTTACCGGGGAGGCGGCAGATGGCCCCAGGAGAAGTCGAGGCCCCGCACCAGCTCCTCCGTCAGCCGGATCCCGGTCAGGTGCTCGACGAGCATGAACGCCGGCCCTTCGTAGAGCTGTGCCTCGGGGAACAACCGGTCGGCCTCGGCCAGGACGGCGGTGAGCTCGTCCGGTGGCTCCCTGAAGAACCCGTCATCGCTCCCGCACCCGAACCTGACCGCTCCGTCCTCGTACCAGGCGAAGTTGTCGGCGCCCTCGATGCTGAGCGCCGCCTGCGTGACGAGCGTGGTGCCTTCGGAGAGCCGGGCCAGGAGGTCCTCGTACAGGTAGCGCAGGTCGGATTCGATGACGAAGGTCCAGTCGCCGATCGCGGCGACACCGGCCGGCTCGCCGGGGGAGCACAACTGGTCGGCGTCCTCGGGGAACGGGCCGGGGATGAAGTCCGGCCACCGCCCGCCCAGCCGGGCGACGGCACGCTCGGGGGTGTCGCGGACGTAGAGGAAGGAGTAGCCGTATTCGCCGTACTCGCCGTAGAGCCAGGTGAAGTCAGGGGGTGGTGGCGTCATGTGGATCATGGTGGCAGCCGCCTCCGACAGTCCTGTGGATGCCGAAGCGGGGACTCCAGGTGGGTGGATGGGCGGGAGAATGGGGCTTCGCGGGGTGTCGGCGAGTGCACTTGACCGAAAACTTGAGAACATCGAATACTGTGACGGCGCTTCTCGACCAGCTACGGACGGCCCCCCGGTCGGTGCTCGGCAGATTCCCCGGTATGACGGGGGATGACGACGAGAGCCGGCGTCCGCTTCCCGTGTCCGGGATGCTCGCCGCCGCGATGACTCTGGGCGTGGGCCTGGCCGCCTTGACGACGCTGACCCTCGTGGGGTGGATCGCCGCGCCGAAGGGCACGCTGGGCACCGGGCTGCCGGGGGTGTTCCGCACGGCGGCGCAGGTGTGGCTGGCGGCGCATCATGCGGGGTTCGCGATTCCGGGCGGCCGGGTGGGGTTGCTCCCGCTGGGCCTGATGGTCCTGCCGGCGATCCTGCTGTACCGCGGCGGGCGGTGGATGGCGCGCGACGCCGACCTGCGCTTGCGGCTGCCGGCGGCCCTGCCGAAGAACAGCCCCAAGGAGCAGGCGACCGCACGGCGCCGGGCGCAACTGGTGCTGGTGGTGCAGGCCGGGGTGTCGCTGGCCGCGCCGTACGCGCTGCTGGCCGGGGTGATCGCGCTGGTGGCCCGCAACGAGGTGACCCAGCCGTACGTGGGCGAGGCGCTGCTGAGCCACTTCCTGCTGGCCTTCCTGTGCGGCGCGCTGGCGACGGCGCGCACGATCGGGCCGTTCCGCTCGATGTTGCGGCTGCTGCCGGAGCGGGTGCGGGCGGTGGCGCTGGGCACGGCGACGGCGACGGCGCTGATGCTGGCGGCGGGCCTGCTGGTGATCCTGAGCGCGATCCTGATCAACATCGGCCAGGTGAAGGACCTGACCTCGGCCCTGTCGCCGGGGTTCGTGGGCGGGCTGCTCCTGCTGCTGATCCAGCTCCTCTACCTGGCGAACGCGGCGATCTGGGCGATGGCCTACATCGCGGGGCCGGGCTTCGCGGTCGGCACCGGGACGCTGGTCGCGCCGACCGGGGTGAACCTGGACGGCATGCCGATCCTGCCGCTGCTCGGCGCGCTTCCGGACAGCGGGCCGGCGCCGGCCTGGGCGATGGCGGTGATCGCGCTGCCGTTCGCGGCCGGCGCGGTGGCCGGCGTGGTGGTGGTGCGGATCGCGCCGTCGCCGTCGTACGAGGCGGCACCGTTGTGGGGGTTCGTGACCGGGCTGACCACCGGCCTGGTGGCGGGCGGGCTGGCGGCGCTGTCCGGCGGGCCGATCCGCGGCGACCGGCTGGCGGCGATCGGGCCGTCGGCGTGGGAGGTAGCGCTCTCGGTCGCCCTGGAGGTGGGCGTGGCCGCGGGCATCTCGGCCGGGCTGGCCAACTGGGCGCTGCTCTACCGCGACGCGCGCAAGGAGCCCGGCAAGGTGCGCAAGGCGGGTGCGGCGCTGGCGCGGGTGGCGGGCAAGGTCGGCCTGGCCGACGCCGACCCCAAGCCGCTGCCCGGCCATTGGATGGACGCCACCGAGGCCGACACCCAGCCGATCCCGGTGATCCGCGACGACTGGATGGACGAGCACGCCTCGGCCGCGGCGGAGGTGGCCGCGCAGTCGACCCGGCGCGACATCGTGGACGAGACCGACGACCGCGGGGGCCACGTGATCTACATGGACCCCTACGCCTGGGACCGCGACTAGGGCTGGAGGTAGCGCAGCACGTCCGCCGGGAGCTTCTTCTCGGTCGCCTGCTTGAAGGCGGCGAAGCACTCGCCCTCGGCGGAGACCGTGCCGGCGCCCTTCAGGCACTCCTGGTAGGCGGTGAACTCGTCGGCGAGGTAGAACTGCAGGGCGGCGGCCAGCCCGGAGAACAGCAGCACGACCGACGAGACGGTGATCCCGCCCACGGCGGCGCCCACCGACTTGCCCTCCTTCCGGAGCAGCGGCAGCGCGCGGATCCCCGCCACCAGGGCGAAGACCGCCAGCACCAGGCCGGCCAACGGCAGCATGAACGCCATGGCCAGCGCCGCGATGGACAGCCAGACCGCCCTGCGCCCTGCCGCCTCGGCGGGCACGCGGACAGGTATCGTCACTGGGCCTCCCTCTCACTTCGCCGGTTTCCAGACCCGATACCCTGGCTACCCACCCAACACTGGAGCGTGCGTGTCCGATTCTGTGGGGCGGCGGCTGGTCGTCCTCGTCTCCGGCTCTGGAACCAACCTACAGGCCCTTCTGGACGCCACAGCCGATCCGTCGTACGGCGCGGCCGTGGTGGCCGTCGGCGCCGACCGCGTCGGGATCGAGGGGCTGGCCCGGGCCGAGCGGGCCGGGGTGCCCACGTTCGTGGAGCGGCTGAACGATCATCCCTCCCGCGCCCTGTGGGACGAGGCGGTCGCCGCCCGGATCGCCGCCTACGAGCCGGACCTGGTGGTGCTGGCCGGATTCATGAAGATCCTGGGCGCGCCCACGCTGGAGGCGTTCCCGGTGCTCAACACCCACCCGGCGCTGCTGCCCGCCTTCCCGGGCGCGCACGGGGTACGAGACGCGCTGGCCTACGGCGCCAAGATCACCGGTTGCACGGTCATGCTGGCCGACGCCGGGGTGGACACCGGGCCGATCATCGCCCAGGAGGCCGTGCGGGTCCTCGACGGCGACGACGAGGCCCGGCTGCACGAGCGCATCAAGAGCGTCGAGCGCGGGTTGCTCGTCGACACCGTGGGCCGCATGGCCCGTGAAGGCTGGACCGTCACCGGGCGGCACGTCCGGATCGGCGGCTGACAGGGCTGGACCACCGCCGGACCCACCCGGCGGCGGTGACAGACAGGGCATCTAACCAGGAGGGGTGTTTCTCAGCGTGGCTGAGCACAGCGAAGGCGCCGGCGCGAGCCGCATCGCCATCCGGCGCGCGTTGATCGCGGTTTACGACAAGTCCGGCCTCGAGGAGCTGGCCAAGGCACTCGACGCCGCCGGGGTGGAGATCGTCTCCACCGGCGGCACGGCTGCCGCCATCGCCTCCTACGGCGTGCCCGTCACCAAGGTCGAGCAGCTCACGGGCTTCCCCGAGTGCCTCGACGGCCGGGTCAAGACGCTGCACCCGCGCGTCCACGCCGGGCTGCTGGCCGACCTGACCAAGCCGCACCACGTGGCGCAGCTCGAGGAGCTGGAGGTCGAGCCGTTCCAGCTCGTGGCGGTCAACCTCTACCCGTTCCGTGAGACGGTCGCCTCCGGCGCGTCCGACGCCGAGTCGGTCGAGCAGATCGACATCGGCGGCCCGGCGATGATCCGCGCGGCGGCGAAGAACCACGCCACCTGCGCGGTCGTGGTCGACCCGGCCGGCTACGGCGAGGTCGTCCGCGCGCTGGGCGAGGGCGGCTTCACCCTCACCGAGCGTCGCCGCCTGGCCGGTCGCGCCTACGCGCACACCGCCGCCTACGACGTGGCCGTGGCGAGCTGGTTCGCCAACGTCTACGCCGCCGACGGCGACTGGCCCGGCTTCATGGGCGCCACCTGGGAGCTGGAGAGCCCGCTGCGGTACGGCGAGAACCCGCACCAGTCCGCGGCCCTGTACACCTCCGGCACGGGCGGGCTGGCCGGCGCCACCCAGCTCCACGGCAAGGAGATGTCGTACAACAACTACCTCGACACCGACGCCGCCTGGCGCGCGGCCTGGGACTTCACCGAGCCGGCCGTCGCGATCATCAAGCACCAGAACCCGTGCGGCATCGCCGTCGGCGCCGACGTGGCCGACGCGCACCGCAAGGCGCTGGCCTGCGACCCGGTCTCGGCCTACGGCGGCGTCGTGGCGGTTAACGGCACCGTCACCGCCGAGCTGGCCCGCCAGCTCACCGAGGGTTTCACCGAGGTCCTCGTGGCCCCGGGCTACGAGGACGAGGCGCTCGACATCCTCAAGGAGCGCTGGAAGAACCTGCGCATCCTGAGCTGCCCCGAGGGCCCCTCCGGCGCGGCCGAGTTCCGCCGCATCGACGGCGGTCTGCTCGTGCAGAGCACCGACCGGATCGACGCCCCCGGCGACGACCCGGCGAGCTGGGAGCTCAAGGCCGGTCCCGCCGCCTCGCCCGAGGTCCTGCGCGATCTGGCCTTCGCCTGGCGGGCCTCGCGTTCGGTCAAGTCCAACGCCATCCTGCTGGCCGCCGGCGAGGCGACCGTCGGCGTCGGCATGGGCCAGGTCAACCGGGTCGACTCCGCCCGCCTCGCGGTCTCCCGCGCCGGCGAGCGGGCCGCCGGGTCGGTCTGCGCCTCCGACGCCTTCTTCCCCTTCGCCGACGGGCCGCAGGTGCTCATCGAGGCCGGGATCAAGGCCATCGTGGAGCCGGGCGGCTCGATCCGCGACGAGGACGTCATCGCCGCCTGCGAGCAGGCGGGCGTGACCCTCTACTTCACCGGGACCAGGCACTTCTTCCACTGATCCCCGCGTTCACCGGCGCCGGTCGTGCTTCTGGTACGGCCGGCGCCGCCGTTCCGGGGGATAGGTGACCCTTGCTCAAGGGATAGGTCGAAACCGGTCAAACCTCCGCCAAGTTCGGCTAGCCTGTGCCGACGGCACTCGCCACGTATCCCTCGGGAGCTCCCCTTGCTCGATGTCATCCTGCATGCCTACGTGACCATGACCGGCTTCTCCACCAGTCCGATCGTGCTCGTGGCACTCGCCTTCATCGGGGCCTACCTGGGCAGCAAGCTCGTGGAGATCATCCCGGTAACCCGCCGGATCATCGAGCGGCGCGAGGCACGCTGGGCCGAGCGGCAGTAGGGGTCAGGCCACGGCCGACCAGGCCAGTTTCGCGGCCCCGGCCAGGCCGGCTCGCACGCCGAGCGTGGTCGGGGCCACCTCCACCGAGCGGAGGAAGGCCAGGCCGCTGAGGTCGTCGAGGGCCTTGCGGAGCGGGGCGAAGAGGATCTCGCCTGCGCCGGCCACGCCGCCGCCGATCACCACGGTCCGCACGTCCACCGCGGCGGCCGCCGAGACGATCATCGCGGCGAGCGCCCGCGCGCCCCGCTCGAAGGCGGCCAGCGCGATCGAGTCGCCGTTCGCCGCCGCCTTGGCCAGGTCCCGGGCATCGGGCCGGTCGCGGGGCGGCTGCCAGCCGGCGGCCAGGGCCCAGCGGGTCAGGTTGGGGCCGCTGGCGTACCGTTCCACGCAGCCTCGGCCGCCGCAGTCGCACGGCTCGCCGTACGGGTCCACGCTCATGTGCCCGACGTGCCCGGCGTTGCCGGTGGGCCCGAGCAGCGGGACGCCGCCGAGCACGAACCCGCCGCCGATCCCGGTCGAGACGACGACGCCGAGCAGCGAGGCCGCCCCGCGTCCCGCGCCGACCCAGTGCTCGCCGAGCGCGAAGCACTGCGCGTCCCCGGCCAGGACGGCGGGCAGGCCGGTGAGCGCGGCGAGCTCGTCCCGGATGGGGAAGCCGCGCCAGCTCGGGATGTTGACCGGGCTGACCGCCCCGGTGGCCAGGTCCAGCGGGCCCGCGCAGCCGATGCCGACCGCGCGGGGGGTGGCGCCGGGCAGCAGCTCGGCGACCAGATCGGCCAGCGTGCCCAGCACGTCCGCCGCCGGGGTCGGCCGCGTCGCGGACCGCAGCACGGTCCCGGCGGGGTCGACCAGGGCGCCGGCCAGCTTCGTGCCGCCGATGTCGAGGGCGAGGACGCAGTCCATCAGTGCTTGTGGTGGTTGTCGGGCTGGCGGGGATCGCCGGGATGCTCCAGGCCGGGCACGAGTTCGACCCGTTCGGCCCGCAGGGTGTCGAGCCACTGGGCGAACGTGCGCCGCCGGGCGGCCTCGCCGAGGCCCGCGTCCGGCTCCGCCGTACCGGCTGGGGGAGCGGGACGGGCGACGGCGAGGTGCCAGCCGAGGTGGTCGGCCACCGGCCCGGCCAGGGTCCCGTACGGCAGGCGGTCCAGCTCCGCGGCGATGGCGGCGGGCAGCGTGCCGAGGGCGGTGACGCCCAGGTCGTCGAGGTCGTCCTCGGCGACGCCCTCGGGCGGGGGCGCGGCGTAGAGCCGGTGCCGGATCCGCAGCGCGGCCGTCGCGGGCGCGGCCTCGGGCTGCTGCCAGGCGGCGGGCACCTGGGCCGGCACGTGCTCGTACAGGGCGCGCACCCACGGGTTGCCGTTGACCGCCGAGGCGTTGATCGAGCCGAGCTCGACCGCGGCCAGGCGGTCGAGCGGCGGCAGTTCGGCGGGGGTGAGGCCGAGCGCCCGGGCCTCGTCCTCGCAGACCAGCTCGGTGAGGATGACCTGGGTCAGCCAGCGGGCGAGCTGCCGGTCCTCCGCGCTGCCGGGGGTGGGCAGCGCGGCGTGCAGGGGACCTTCGCGCAGGTCGGCGAGGCGCCGGTCGAGCGGCAGGCGGGGGATCGGGTGGCCGTTCACCCAGCCGATGACCGGGCCGACACCGGGCGCGGTGGCCGCGCCGGTCGCGGGCGGCCGGGTGCGCACCGGGACGTACCCGGGATCGTGGTCATGCCCGTGCCCATGTCCATGCCCGTGCCCATGACTCATCGGGTGACCTCCAGCCGGACGACGGGCGCGTACTGGCAGCGGCCGAACCACATGACCTTCACCAGCGCCCACGAGTGCCCGGCGGCCATGTCCAGCGGCACCTCGACCGGGAAGGCCACCTCGACGCTCTCCCCGGCCTCGACGGTGAAGCCCTGGACGACCGACGGCAACATCTCCCACGTCCCCCACGGCGAGGCGAGCTGCGCCTCGCCGCGGATCGGCCCGGCGCTCGTGTTCGCCAGCCGTACGCCGACGGTGGCGGAGGAGCCGGGACGGAGGGTCAGCGAGTCGGTCACGGAGGTGACGACGAGCCCGGTGGGCCGGGCGGTGTCGAGCCGGGTGCCCTGGGCGGCCACGGCGTCCTCCGGGACCGGCCCGGGCACCGGAAGCTCTGGGACGGGCCCGAGGGCGACGGTGAGCACGTCCTCGACGCTCTGCCCGGCGAAGTCGGTGCGCGCGGCGACGAAGTGCAGCCCGCCCGCACCGGGAGCCGGGGTGACGGTGACCGGGAAGCGCAGGTGCCCGCCCGGCTCGACGCGGAAGGCGCGCTGAGCCGGGCTGACGCTCCAGCCGGCGGGCGCCTCCAGCGTGACCACGCCCTCGTGCGCGGCGTCGACCAGGTGCGAGGCGACGACCACCTCGGCCTCGAACGGCTCGGCGGAGGTGACCAGGCCGGGCGTGATCGCCACGGAGACCGGCAGGTAGCCGAGCGGCGCGGGCCCCTTGTTGTGCAGCCAGTAGCGGCTGTAGACCGGCTGGGCGGCCTCGGCGGTGAGCCCGAGCTCCTCGCCCTCGGCGGTGAGCGGCACGGGCGCGAGGTAGGTGGCCACCTCCGATCCGGCCAGCTCGAACGAGGCCGGCCCGCCCCGGTTCTCCAGCAGGTCGGAGGCGAGCAGCGAGCCGACCGGGAGCACCGGCGAGTGCAGCGCGGCCCGCGCGCCGAGCCCGGTGGACTCGACCAGGCGCAACGTCACCCCGTCGGCGGCGTCGGCGGCCAGGCCGTGCGCGTGCGGGTTGCCGGCGGCCTTGACCGTGCTGACCAGCACGTCACGGGCCGGATCGACGCGCAGCAGCGAGTGCGTCGCGGGCAGGTCGCCGCCCGGCCCGTCGACCAGGCGCGGCAGCAGCGGCGTGATGTACTCCTGCCCGGCGGCCGGCAGATTGAGCTCACGCCAGTCGCCCGCGCCGCCGACCAGCGAGTAGGCGAACTCGTGCGTCCAGTGCTGGAGCTGGAACCCCGAACCGTCCGGCGTGGTACGGCGAGGCGGATCGAGCCAGACGCCCGACGGCCAGCCCGTGCACGAGCGCATGAGCGACAGGTGCAGCGCCCCCGACGGATCGACCGCGAACCCCGGCAGGCCGTAGGTGAGCAGCGCGACCGTCCGGTCCTCCAGCACCTCGCTCCCCTCGGGGCAGGTGGCGGCGATCCGCGCGTCGTCGAGGTCGGCGACCAGCTCGGCCGCGTCGGCGACGATGAGCGCCGGCAGCGAGCGCAGGCCGCGCAGGTCGGCGCTGGGCTGCCACACCTCCGCCAGGGGCCGCTCGGCCGGCACCCAGACCCGGCCCTCGGCGGCGAGCGTCTCGGCGAAGGCGGGGGAGACCTGGCCGAGCAGCTCGGCGGCCAGCGGGTTGTGCTCCGGGCCGCCGAGGATGATGCGCACGTCGGGCAGGTTGGAGTCGACGTCGAGCCAGCCGTACCGGGAGCCGGGCGCGCTGGAGGTGGTGGCGGTGACGCCGGCGCGGGCCAGCGCGACGACCAGGTCGCGGGCGGCGGGCGCGTCCGCCAGCGCGGGCACGACCACCTCGGCCACGCCGATCGCGCGGGCGCCGGCCTCGCCGAGCTCGACCCGCGCGGTGGAGGAGAGCCCGAACCAGGTGTTGGCCGGGTTGTCGAGGGTCCAGGGGTGCTCGGCGGCGTCGGCCTCCGGCAGGGCGAAGCCGCGGCCGATCACCGCTCCGGCCACGTCCGAGACCGGCAGCGCGCCGGGGACCGCGGCCGGGAAGCGCACCCGGAGCAGCCGGTCGGCGCCGGTGTAGTCGAGCACGCGGGTGGTGAAGTCCACCTTGTCGGACCCGGCCCAGAGGGTGACGATCTGCTCGTAGGCGAGCTCGTCCAGCTCGCCGGTGATGATCAGGCGCTCGCCGAGCGCGGACCGCTCCCGCCGGACCGTCGCCGGGCGCTCGGCCGAGCCGCTGACCTCGCCGGTCGGGATGAGGTGCCAAGGGCCCTCGCCCATGTCCGGGTGCTGCGGGTACTCGGCGTGCAGGCGCAGCTCGTTGCCCTGGCCGGTGAGCAGCTCCTGGCCGGCGGCGAGGTCGAGCACCGAGCTGAGCGTGCCGCCGCGCGCCGGGTCGGCCGTGACGCGGTAACGCTCGTTCTCGACGACCGAGCCCTCCGCCGGCTCCCAGCCGCCGGGCGTGCCCTCGACCAGCGGGTAGGTGCGCCAGCCCATCGAGGGCACCTCGCGGGCGAGGAAGGTCAGCACGCCGTCCTCCAGCAGCGCCTCGCCCTCGACCGTCAGGCCCGGCGCCGGCCGAACCCGGACCAGGCCGTCACGGGCGAAGGACAAGGTGTTGGTGACCACGACGCTGCGGCCGTCCACGGAGATCTGCGCGGTCAGCGCGTCGAGCGCGCGGTCCCGCGCGTCCGTGGCCAGGTCGTGGGCCTCGCGCCAGCCGGTGAGCAGGTCGATGTAGACCTGGTCGGACTCCGAGCCGGTGATCGCGTCGTGGTGGGCGCCGTAGGCGAGCTGCCGCCACACCTTGTCCAGCGCGGCGTGCGGGTAGCGGCCCAGGCCGAGCAGCGAGGCGAAGGCCGCCAGCTTCTCGGCGTCGGTCGCGGCCACCTCCGCGGCGCGCTGGGCCTGCTTGGTGTCGATGTAGGAGACGTCCTTGCCCGTGTAGATCGGGTTCATGTCGCGCGTCTGCGGGCTGAAGGTGGCCTGCTCGGCGGTCACGGCATCGAGGAAGTCGCGCGGCGTGCCGCAGACGAAGCGCGGCCACACGTACCGGTCGGCGACCCAGCGGTGGATCTCGGTGACCCACTTGTTCGGCGGCGAGTAGTCCGTGCCGACCGGGAGCAGGATGTTCTTGGTCGCCGCGACCGGCTTGAGCGCCTGGTAGAGCTCGAAGACCGCGCTCAGCGCCTCCTCCAGCGACGGCGAGGAGTCCATCCACCAGCCCGCCGAGTAGTGCGCGGGCATGTAGTGCGTGAGCACGCCCAAGCCCGAGGGCGAGATCCACTCGAACTCGCTCGGGAACTGCATCAAGGTGGCGTCGTTCTTGGCCTCCTTGAAGTTCTTGCTGATCGGGCCCCACTGGTGGAACGGACCGCGCGCCCAGGCGCTGCCGGTCAGCCCCGCCGCGGCCAGGTAGCCGGGGAACTGCGGGTCGTGCCCGAACGCGTCGAGCTGCCAGGCGGTTCTCGGGTCGCCGCCCAGGATGTCGCGCTGGTAGCCGATGCCGTAGACGATGTTGCGGATCGTCGTCTCCGCGCCGGTCAGGTTGGTGTTCGGCTCGTTGTAGGTGCCGCCCATCAGCTCCACCCGGCCGTCGGCCATCAGCTTGCGCAGGTCGGCGCGGCGCTCGGGATGGGTGTCGAAGAACGGCTTCAGGTAGTCGATCTCGGCGAGCACGAACTTGTAGTCAGGGTCGCGCAACGCCAGCTCGATGTGCGCCTCGACCAGCGCGAACGCGTTGCGCTCCCACAGCGGCCGGGTGCTGGCGTCCCCGGACAGGAACTCCCACGGGCTGGTGTAGGCCGCCTGCGTGTTCCACCAGACCGGGTCGTAGTGGAAGTGCGAGACCAGGTACATGGTCCAGCCCGGCTCCTCGACCCTCACCTCCGCGTCGAGGCTCTCGCCGCCGGCGGTGACAACGCAGGACACGACCTCGCCCGCCGGCCGGTCGATCCGCAACGGGACCTCGACCGTGCCCACCCCCGCGGGCACGACCACCGGCCTCGCCGTCCTGACCCCCTCACCCCGGACCTCCAGCTCGACGTCCTGGCCTGCCGGTTCGACGGTGACTCTCAAGACCTGGTACGGCTCCGCTTCCGTGCCGACGAACAGGTCGGTGGAGGTGGCGGACAGCAGGCGAAAAGGCACGGGGACTCCCTGACTGTACGGGTCTGACGACCGCCACACTAGGGCCTTGATCGGTGAATGGCAACGTTGTCATTTGGAGCTCTGACGTTCACCGTCCGCCGGTTCATCCGCCCCTGCTGTCCATCGTCCGCCGGGGCACGTGACTCTGACGTCCCTCGTCCGCCGGGGCTCCCGGCCCAGCCGGCCGCTCGATGCCGCCGTCGCCGCCGGGAACCACCACCTTCGCCACCACCCCGCTGCTGGAGCACCCCATCTGTACCGCCTCCACCGCCTTCTCCAGCCACGGCGGGCACCCCGAGCGCCGCCCCTCGCCCGCCTGACCTTCGCAAACCTGACAACGCTGTCATCCCCAGCCCGTTACCATGAGCAACAACAGCTCGCAGATAGGGATAACGTTGTCAGCCCTGCACCGCCGCCCGACCATGAAGGACGTGGCCGAGGCCGCCGGAGTGGCCCTCAAGACCGTCTCACGCGTCGTCAACGGCGAAACCACCGTCGCCCCCGACACGCTCGAACGCGTCCAGGAAGCCATCCGCCGCCTCGGCTACCGCCGCAACGAGGGCGCCCGCGAACTCCGCCAGGGCCGCACCCAGGCGATCGGCCTCGTCGTCCGCGACATCGCCGACCCCTTCTTCGCCGCCATCGGCCGGGCCGTCGAGCACCGCGCCGAGGAGGACGAACTGGTCGTCATGATCGGCTCCTCCCACGACGACCCGGCCCGCGAGCGCCAGGTCGCCCTGGGCTTCACCGCCCGCCGCCCCAACGGCCTCATCCTCGCCCCCATCGCCAAGCGCCAGGACTACCTCCTGCCCGACATCGCCGAGGGCCTGGCCATCTGCGCCGTCGACCGCCCCGCGCAGGGCATCGCCTGCGACGCCGTACTCAGTGACAACGCCGCCGGCATCCGCCTGGCCGTGGAGCACCTGCTCCACCACGGCCACCGCCGGATCGGCTACCTCGGCGACGACCCGGCCGTCTTCACCGCCCGCGAGCGGGTCGCCGGCTTCCGCGCCACCATGGCCGGGCACGACGTGCCCGTCAACGAGCACGAGGTACGGCTCGGCAGCCCGGGCCCCGACTTCGTCGCCGCCGCGCTCCGTACCATGTTCGACCCATCCGACCCGGTCACCGCTCTGGTCACCGGCAACAACCGCATCACCGCAGAGGTCCTCAAGCACCTCGCCGGCCGCCCCGAGCAGCCCGCCGTGGTCGCCTTCGACGACCTCGAACTCGCCGAGCTGCTCCGCCCCGGCCTCACCGTCATCGCGCAGGACCCGGTCGCCATCGGCGATGCCGCCATGGACCTCCTCGCCAAGCGCCTCGCCGACCCGACCCGCGAACCCCGCGAACTCCGCATCCCAGTCCGCCTCATCCCTCGGGGCTCAGGAGAGGCACCCCCGACCAACTGAGCCCTCTGCCCCTACCAGCCACCCCTTCGCGCCCCCGCAGGTCCGCGCGGTCACCCCACCGGTCACCGGGGCGGCGACGGCGAGCCGACCATTTAGCGGGTGGCGGTGGCGAGCCCGCCTCGACCGGTCAGCGTGGGGCGATGGCGAGCCACCCCTCGACCGTCGCCCGAGCGATGGCCTCGATCCGCCGCCCGTAAGCCTCATGCCCGTCCGGCACCATGCTCCCGTCCTTGACCGGCAACTCACAGAACGCGGCCCCGAACCCCGCCGGCCGCCCCTCCGGAAGCGCCGCGTATCCCTTCAACGGCTCCTCATCCCACCCCGCCCGAACCCGATGGTTGTTCCGCGCCACCTGATGCGCCGCCACCCGATGCAGCGCCTCCAACCCCTGGTCAAGAAAGAACTGCAACTGCCGGAACTGACTGTCCAGGTACTTCGGATGCCCCTGATCCGGATGCTGCAACAGATAGGCACACACCACCGGCCCATGCCACCGGGACATCACCGGATCAAGATGCTCCTCAGACAAGATCGCGTGGTAGTACTCCACGCAAGCCCCCCGGGCCCCGCACTCACACCCAGCCCGCTCACCCTCACCCACAGCGTCCTCCTCCGCCCACCCGTATCCGCGGGAAAGCCATCTCGCCTAGTCCAGCCCCACCCGCCCACCCCACGCAACCGAGAATCGACCGCTCCCCGCAAACTGCCCCGAACCACAACCCACCCCCACGCATCTCACCCATCATGAGACTCCCTTTGATCACCCTCGCCGCCGCCGCAACGCTCACCCTCACCGCCCTCCCGGCCGCCGCCGCCACCTCCTCCCAGCCAGCCGCCCCCGGCTGCAACCGCCCCGCCGTCTCCAACCTCGACCCCGGCTGGGGCGTCATGCGCGGCTCCTACAACCTCAAGAAGGGCCCGTACTCCGGCAAGCGCTGCGGCACCGTCACCAAACTCCACCAGGGCGCCGTCCTCCTCTTCTTCTGCTGGACCACCAACGAGTACGGCAAGATGTGGGTCCACACCGGCGTCAAGGGCACCTCCCTGCGCGGCTGGATGTCCCTGGACAACATCAAGGTCACCAAGACCTCCGGCATGCCCGACTGCGGCCTCGCCAAGCCCTAGCCGTACGGCCGGCCACCCCTTGGCCAGCCCCAAGCCGTACGGCCAGCCCGCCCTCGGCCTCCGGCCTTCCGCCTTCCACCTTCGACCGAAACGGCGAACCTCCGTCTGACAGGGTGCCCCCATGACCGACCGCGACCTGGACGACGGCGTGATCCGGCTACGGGAGTGGACCGACGAGGACGCCGCTTGGTACGCCGAGACCGTCCGCGACCCGCTCATCCAACGGTTCACGACCGACCCGCCCACCCTGACCGCCGCCGAGGTCCAGGCAGCGATCTTCCGCATGCGCGAGTCCACCACCGAGGAGGGCTTCCTCATCTGCGACTCCACCACCGGCCACCGCCTGGGCAACATCGCCCTCCGCCACGACGGACAGGTCGGGGAGCTCTCCTACTGGGTAGCCCCCACCGCCCGCCACCGCGGCGTAGCCACCCGAGCCGTCAGGCTGTTCACCGCCTGGTCCTTCCGCGAGGTGGGTCTGAGGGAACTGTGGCTCCGCGCCCACCGCGACAACCTCCCCTCCCAACAGGTGGCCTTGAACGCCGGCTTCCACCGCGACCCCCAACGCGACAAGACCCACGAGGCCAAGGACGAACTGTGGCCAATGCTCGGCTACCGCCTACCCCATCCCACCCCGTAACCGAGCCCTCCCAGTACCGGACGGTGCCGTTCTCAAGCCCTCGAGACGTACGGCTGCCGAGCCGGCCAACCTCTGCCCGGCCAGCCATGAGTCCACGGCCAATCCTCAAAACACAGCCCCTCCGGAACCCGCCCCGCACTCGGGGGTCCGGGGGCCGGGAGGCCCCCGGATAGGGGGTGTGGGGGAGCTTGGCTCCCCCAGGAGAGGAGCCCGAGCCGGAACGCGCGAAGCGCGCCCCACCCGACGGCCCAGCTTTTCGGGGGTCAGCGGCCGCGGAAGGTTTCGAGGGCTTCGCGGGTGGCCTTGAGGGCGGCTTCGGCGGTGTCGTAGGTGCGCTGGGCCAGTCCGACGAAGATGCAGTCCACGATGAGGAGCTGGCTGATCCGGCTGGCCAGCGCCCCAGGCCGGAAGGAGGTTTCCCGTCCGGCCGAGATGAGGGCGTGGTCGGACAGAAGGGCCAGCGAGGAGCGCGGGTTGTTGGTGATGGCCACGATGAGCGCCCCGGCCTTCTTGGCGGTGCGGACGGGCACGAGGACGTCGGTGGTCTCGCCGCTGTAGCTGACGGCGACCACGACGTCGCCGGGCTGGAGGAGGGCGGCGCTGGTGAGGGCCAGGTGGGCGTCGCTGAAGGGGCGGCTGGACAGGCCGATGCGCATGAGCTTCTGGGACAGGTCGGTGGCGACCAGGCCCGAAGTGCCGACGCCGTAGACGTCCACGCGGCGGGCGGTGGTGATGGCGGTGACGACGGCGCCCAGTTCGTCGGGGTCGAGCTGGGCAGCGGTGTCGGCCAGGGCGTCGGACTCGGCCCGGGTGACCTTGGCGATGACGTCGGTGAGGGGGTCGTCGGGGCCCAGGTCGCCGGGGACGAGGCGTTCGGGCTGGTCCCGGGCGACGGCGGCGGCCAGGGCGAAGCGGAGCTGGGAGTAGCCGGAGTAGCCCAGCGCCCGGGCGGTACGGACGATGGTGGCCTCGCTGGTGCCCGAGATGGCGCTGAACTCGGTGATCGTGCTGCGCACCACCACGCCGGGGTCGTCCAGGATTATCCGGGCGATGGACTGGGCGGCGGGCGTCAGGGAGGGGAGTACGGCACGCACCGCGCTCACCGGGTTGGCGGGTTCCGTCATGAGGTCTCCTTCGTCGACCTCGTGGCCGGGTCGCGGGGGGCGGTGGGGGTGGAACGGGTCATGTGGTGAGCCAGTCGGCGACCGCCTCGGCGCCGACGCGCGACAGGCCGTGGGTGGCGATGTAGGTGGCGCCGATGGGGTGGTCGGGGATGCCGGTCTCGACGACGATCGCGTCGGGGCGTTGGGTGACGAGGTCGGACAACGCCTGCCGTACCCACTCGTGGCGGGCGGTGTCGTGCACGAGGAGCACCACCGGGCGGTCGTCGAGGGTGGGGAGGGGGGCGCCCAGGGGGACGCGGATGTGGTCGGTGCCGGGGAGGCGGGCGGCGAGGGCGACGGTGAGGCCGGTGGGGGTGCCTGGCTCGACGGCCTGGTTGTGGCGGGGGCTGATCTCGACGACCAGGGGTGGGGCGGCCAGACGGGTGGTGCCGGTGATCTCCAGGGCGGCCCGGGCGGCATAGGCCCCGGCGGGCTCGCCCTCCCCGGGAGTCGCGGGAGGTCCACCGAGGGGGACGGCGGGGCGGGGGTGTTTGGTCCACCAGGAGGCGAGGGTTTCGACGCGGGCAGCGGCTTCGGCGAGGCGTTCCTCGGAGAGTTCCCCGCTGCGGACGGCGGCGACGATGGCGTCGCGGAGGGCGTAGAGCTCGTCCTCGGTGACCAGGCCGGCGCAGATGGCGTCGGCGCCGGCGGCGAGGGCGCGGACGGCGATGTCGCCGGGGGAGTGCAGGGCGGCCACGGCGCGCATCTCGATGGCGTCGGTGACGAGCAGCCCGTCGAAGCCGAGCTGGTCACGCAGGAGGCCGGTCAGGGTGGTACGGCTGAGCGTCGCCGGCCCCGAGGGATCAAGCGCCGGAATCAGCAAATGTCCGCACATGATGGCTTTTACGTCTGCGGCAATCGCCGCCTCGAAAGGAGCGATGTCGCGCTCGAGCAAGGTGTCCAAGGAAGCGTGCACGGTGGGCAAAGCAAGGTGCGAGTCGGTGACCGTGTCGCCATGCCCCGGAAAGTGCTTGGCGCAAGCCGCCACCCCCGCCCCCTGATGCCCCCGGATCCAGGCGGCCCCGTGCCGCGAGACCAGCGAGGCGGTGGGCCCGAAGGACCGCACACCGATCACCGGGTTGGCCGGGTTGGCGTTGACGTCCACCGAGGGCGCGTAGTTGAGGGTGATGTCGCAGGCCGCGAGCATGGTGGCGATCTCCCGCCCGACCCGCTCGGTGAGCGCGAGGTCGTCCACCACGCCGAGGGCCCGGTTGCCGGGGAAGGAGCTGCCTTCGCGGGCTTCGAGCCGGGTGACCACGCCGCCTTCCTCGTCCACGGCGACGATCGTGTCCGGGTTGGCCGCCCGGATCTGGTCGACCAGTTCGCGCCGGGGCAGGTTGCGCGCGAACAGCACGACGCCGCCCAGCCCCTGGTCCAGCGCATGGCGCAGCCAGTCGGGCGCGGTGGTGCCGTCGAATCCGGGTTGCAGGACGGTCAGGGCCAGCCGGCTCAGCATGACATTTTCCTTCATCAATATTGATCGGAAGGTAATTTTCTGTCATCGTCACCCTCGATGACAACACCCCCCAGGAGTTCACGATGAGCGCGCCCTCCCGACGCACCGTACTCCGCGGCCTCGCCCTCGCCGCCGCGGCCACCGCCGTTCCGTTCTCCGCGACCCAGGCGAGCGCAGAGACGGCGGCCTGGACGCCGCCGCTGCGCCAGATGCGCGGCATGTGGATCGCCTCGGTGCTCAACATCAACTGGCCGTCGAAGCCGGGACTGACCGTCGACGAGCAGAAGGCGGAGTACCTGGCCTGGCTCGACCTGGCCGAACAGCGCAAGCTGAACTCGATCTTCCTGCAGATCCGGCCCACCGCCGACGCCTTCTGGCCCTCGCCGTACGAGCCGTGGTCGCAGTACATCACCGGCACGCAGGGCCAGGACCCGGGCTACGACCCGCTGGGCTTCGCCGTGGAGGAGACGCACAAGCGCGGCCTGTCGCTGCACGCGTGGTTCAACCCCTACCGCGTCTCGATGCAGGCCGACCCGAACAAGCTGCACCCCGACCACCCGGGCCGCAAGAACCCGACGTGGATCCTGCCCTTCGGCGGCAAGCTCTACTACAACCCGGGCATGCCCGAGGTGCGCAAGTTCTGCCAGGACGCGATGATGCACGCCATCGAGAACTACGACCTCGACGGCCTGCACTTCGACGACTACTTCTACCCGACCAACTCCACCGCCTTCAACGACGCCGAGGCGTTCGCGAAGTACGGGGCGGGCTTCCCGGACCTGGCGGCCTGGCGGCGCAACAACGTCGACCTCATGGTCCAGGAGATGCAGCAGCGCGTGCTGGCCTCCAAGCCGGAGATCGCGTGGGGCATCAGCCCGAGCGGCATCTGGCGCAACAAGGGCACCGACCCGCTCGGCTCGGACACCAACGGCGGCCAGTCGTACGACAACCTGCACGCCGACACCCGCGGCTGGGTGAAGAAGGGCTGGCTCGACTACATCGCGCCGCAGCTCTACTGGTACATCGGCCAGCCGCCGGCCGACTACGCCAAGCTGGTGCCGTGGTGGTCCGACGTGGCCGACGGCACCGGCACGCTGCTGTGGATCGGCCAGGCCGCCTACAAGGCGGGCGACCCGGCGCAGGCGCCGCAGTGGCAGGACCCGAAGGAGCTGTCCAAGCACCTCACGCTCAACCAGAGCCACCCGCAGATCACCGGCGACATCTGGTTCAGCGCCGGTGACGTGCGCGCCGACCGGCTCACCTCGATCACCACGGCCGTGGCCGACCACTACCAGCGGCCGGCGCTGTCGCCGGTGCTGCCGCGGCTCGCCTCGGGCCGGCGTCCGCACCGCGCGGTCGTCGCCCAGGCCCGCACCACGTCGGGCGGCGTCGAGGTGAAGGTGGTGGCCACGGGCCCGCAGGAGCCGTTCCAGTTCGCCGTCTTCCGCTTCGACTCCCGGCCCTCCGCCGAGCAGTTCGAGAACGCCGCCAACCTGGTCGCGGTGCTCCCGGGCGACCGGCACATCACCTGGACCGACCCGGAGGGCAAGCGCGGGCAGTACTACTACGCGCTCGCCGTCGACCGCGCCAACCGGGTGAGCCGGCCCAGCAACGGACACCGGGTGATCTTCTAGATGCGCGTCCTCGGCCTGATCTCGGGCACCTCCCACGACGGGATCGACAGTGCCGTCGTGGACTGGTCACTGGACAACGGCGTCCTGACCGGGGTGGTCGAGCAGGCCGGGGAGCTGCCCTACCCGCCCGAGCTGCGGGCCCGCATCCTGCGGGCGCTGCCGCCGGGCCGGGTGGACCTGGCGGAGGTCTGCGCGCTCGACACCCTGATCGGGCAGGCCTTCGCCGAGGCGGCCGTCCAGGCCGCCGAAGGCCGGGACGTCGACCTCATCTGCTCGCACGGGCAGACGCTGTTCCACTGGGTCGAGGACGGGCGCGTGTACGGCACGCTCCAGCTCGGCCAGCCGGCGTGGATCGCCGAGCGCACCGGCACGCCGGTCGTCTCCGACGTGCGGGCTCGCGACGTCGCCGCCGGCGGCCAGGGTGCGCCGCTGGTCTCCTACCTCGACCTCCTCATGCTGCCGCCCCGCTGGGGCGCGCTGAACATCGGCGGCATCGCCAACCTCACCGTGCGGGACGCCGCCCTGGCGTATGACACCGGGCCCGGGTGCGCGCTCATCGACGCGGCGGCTCCGCCGTACGACCGGGACGGGGCGCTCGGGGCGGCGGGGGAGGTACGGCAGGACCTGCTGGCCAAGCTGCTGGAGGAGCCGTACTACCGGCTGGAGCCGCCCAAGAGCACCGGCAAGGAGCTGTTCACCCCCGACTACCTGCCGACCGGGCTGCCGCAGGCGGACCTGGTCGCGACGCTCACCGCGCTGACCGCCGAGACGGTGGCCGCGGAGGTCAGGCGGCACGACCTGGCCGGCGTCGTCGTCTCGGGCGGCGGGGCGCGCAATCCCACGCTGATGGGGATGCTCCGCGACCGGGTGAGCGCCGAGGCGACGGTGAGCCCGTTCGCCGACGAGAAGGAGGCGATCGCCTTCTCGCTGTTCGGCTGGCTGACCGCGCACGGGCTGCCGGCCACCGTGCCCAGTTGCACGGGCGCGTCCGGCCCGCGCGTCCTGGGCACGATCACCCCGGGCGCGGGACCGCTCAAGATTCCGGAGCCGGTAGCGGAGGCACCAGTCCGCGCAGTTCTGACACGGTGACCAGGCGGTAGCCGCGCTTCTGCAGCGCCTTGATCACCTTGGGCATCGCGTCCACGGTGGTCTTGTGGATGTCGTGGGCGAGCACCACCTCGCCCCGGCCGGTCTGCTTGAGGATGCGCCCGGCCACCCGCCGGGCGTCGCGGACCAGCCAGTCCTGCGGATCGACGTCCCACAGCACCTGGACGAGCCCCATCTCCCGCATGACGCCGCGCACCTTCGCGTTGGTCGCCCCGTACGGCGGGCGGGCCAGCGTCACGCGCGCTCCGGCCGCCTCGATGTCCGGGATCGGGCCGTGCAGTTCCTTCTTCACCCGGGTGGCCGACAACCTGGTCAGATCCGGGTGGTTCTGGGTGTGCGTGCCGATCTCGTGGCCCTCCTGGACCATCCGCCGCAGCAGCCGGTGGTTGCCGCGGGTGTTCTGCCCGGTCACGAAGAACGTGGCGCGGGCGCCGTGCTTCTCCAGCAGGTCGAGCAGCCGGCCGGTGTGCACGCTGGGACCGTCGTCGAACGTGAGCGCCACGCACTTGTCGACCTTGCAGTCCACGCGCTTCTTGACGGTCGCGTGCGCTGCCGAGCCGTACAGGAAAACGGCAGCGCAAAGCGTTCCGGCGACCAGCAGTCGCATTCATTACCCCCAGTAGGAATCCCGCCCCTACTGGTGTGATGCGCGCAAGTCCCGAAAGGTTCTCAGGAAGCGCGACGTCCTACCGGTTGCGACTCCGGGGTCGCGCCCGCCGAGCGCTGCGGCGGCACCACGGGGGTCGGCCGCACCAGCCCCAGCGCCACGACCTCGTTGGCCAGGCGCGTGCGCCGGTTGGTGCCCTCCGGGATGCGGAACTTCTGGTAGAGCCGCAGCAGGTGCTGCTTGACGGCGGCCTCGGTGACGACGAGGTCGTCGGCGATCTCCCGTGCGGTGGCCGGCGCGACGAAGGCCTCGTCCGAGAGGGCGGGCCGGCAGAGCGAGGTGAGCACGTCCACCTCGCGCCTGGTCAGCTCGGGAGCGGCGGCCCGGCGCAGCTCCACCTCGGGCGCGAAGTCCTCGCGCGGGATGCCGTTGACCCGGCAGCGGGCCGCGCCGAAGGAGACGACGTCGCCGTCGTCGAGGACCCTCCGGGCGATCGGCCTGCCGTTCACCCGCGTGCCGTTGCGGGACAGGCCCAGGTCAACGACGTACAGGTAGGGTCCGCGGCGCACGAACTCGGCGTGGAGCCGAGACACGCTCGGGTCGGTGAGCCGGATGTCCACCCCCCGGCCCCTCCCGACCGTCGTGATCTCGGGGCGCAACGGGACCACGTCGCCGGTGTCCTCGATGCGAATGAAGGGCCCCTCCACGGCGGTTCCTCCTTGGGAAGGCTGCCATTACTTTCGCTACAGCTCCGGCTTACCCAGACGGGGCGATGGGGAATCGCCTTTGCCATAAGGAGAATCCCGCGTGAAATTGGCGTGGGGCGTCTCCGTCGGTTTTGCCTGCTCACCGGTAGACTTCGAGCGAGATAAGCGGAGGATCCACTTATGGCGGACAAGCCCACCAAAGGCCTCGCCGATGTCGTCGCCGCGTCCACCGCGCTGAGCGACATCGACGGGAAGGCCGGTCGCCTCTTCTACCGCGGATACGACATCCACGATCTGGGCGGCCGCGCGAGCTTCGAAGAGACCGCCTACCTGCTGCAGCGCGGCAAGCTGCCCACCAGGCAGGACCTGGCCGGATACGGCGAGGAACTGGTGCGCGGCCGCGAGCTGGGCGCGCTGGTAGCGCAGAACGTCGAGGAGATCGCCGAGAAGCAGAAGCCCATGGAGGCGCTGCGCTCGCTGGTCTCGCTCGCCGGGGCCGACGACCCCGACAAGGACTCCATCGAGCCGGACGCCAACCTGCGCAAGGCGGCCCGGCTGGTGGCCCAGCAGCCCCTGCTGGTCGCGCGCTACCACGCCGCGCGCAACGGCCGTGCCGTACCCGATCCCGACCCCGAGCTGAGCATCGCGGGCAACTTCCTGCTGCAGGTGACCGGCCGCCGGCCGGAACCGCGGCACGTCGAGCTGTTCGACGAGTGCCTGGTGCTGCACGCCGACCACACGATGAACGCCTCGACCTTCGCCGCCCGCGTCTGCGCGGCGACGCTCTCGGACATGCACTCGGCGATCGTCGCGGCCATCGGCACGCTCAAGGGCCCGCTGCACGGCGGCGCCAACGAGCAGGTCATGAAGACGCTGGAGTCCATCGAGGAAGGCCGTGTCGCCGAGACGGTCCGGGAGAAGCTCGCCGCCGGCGAGAAGATCATGGGCTTCGGTCACCGCGTCTACAAGACCGAGGACCCGCGGGCCACCCACCTGCGCCGGATGTCGGAGGAACTGTCGGCCTCAGGCGACCCGAAGTATTACCGTATGTCGAAGGAAATGGAGGAGGTCGTCTTCGAGACGAAGGGCCTCTACCCCAACGTCGACTTCTACGCTGCCTCGGTCTACCACTACCTCGGCATCCCGACGGACCTGTTCACGCCGGTCTTCTCGGTCAGCCGGATGTCGGGCTGGACGGCCCACGTGATCGAGCAACACGCGGACAACCGCCTGATCAGGCCGGACAGCGAGTACATCGGCGAGCGAGACCAGAAGTGGAAGCCTATTGACGAGCGATGAGACCTGGGGCCCGTACCCGCTGGTGACGGCGGGTGCGGGCGTCGCCCTGCTCGGGATCTTCTTCGTGGACGCTGAGTGGGGCGCGTTCGCCCTCGGCTCGGTGCTCCTCGTCGCCGCCGCGCTGCGCTTCGCGGGGTACGGCGGGCAACTGGCGGTCCGGAGCCGGCGCGCGGACATGATCGTGACGAGCCTGCTCGGCGCCGGCCTCGTGGGCGTGGCCCTGTTCATGGAGTTCGGCCACGTGCTGAAGCCCGCCCTGCTGAAGCTGCTGGGCGGGCCCTGAACAGCGGTTACAGGCCGGCGAGCGCCTGGTTGAAGGTCTTCGACGGGCGCATCACGGCCTCGGCCTTGGCCGGGTCGGGCTGGTAGTAGCCGCCGAGGTCGACGGGGGAGCCCTGCACGGCGAGCAGCTCGCCGGCGATGGTCTCCTCCTGCTCGGCCAGCGTCTTGGCCAGCGCGCTGAAGGCCTGGGCCAGCTCGGCGTCGTCGTTCTGCGCGGCCAGCTCCTGGGCCCAGTAGAGGGCCACGTAGAAGTGGCTGCCGCGGTTGTCGATGCTGCCGAGCTTGCGGGCCGGCGACTTGTTCTCGTTGAGCAGCGTCGCGGTCGCCCGGTCGAGGGTGTCGGCCAGGATCTGCGCGCGGGCGTTGCCGGTGCTCTGCGCGAGGTGCTCGAAGCTGACCGCGAGCGCCAGGAACTCGCCCAGGCTGTCCCAGCGCAGGTAGTTCTCCTTGACGAGCTGCTGCACGTGCTTGGGCGCCGAGCCGCCGGCGCCGGTCTCGAACAGGCCGCCGCCGTTCATCAGCGGGACCACCGAGAGCATCTTGGCGCTGGTGCCCAGCTCCAGGATCGGGAACAGGTCGGTCAGGTAGTCGCGCAGCACGTTGCCGGTGACCGAGATGGTGTTCTCGCCGCGGCGGATGCGCTCCAGGGAGACCTTGATCGCCTCGACCGGGGCCAGCACGCGGAGGTCGAGACCCTCGGTGTCGTGCTGCGGCAGGTAGGCGTCGATCTTCTTGATCAGGCTGGCGTCGTGCGCGCGCTCGGCGTCGAGCCAGAAGACCGCGGGGTCGCCGGTCGCGCGGGCGCGGGTGACGGCCAGCTTGATCCAGTCCTGGACGGGGGCGTCCTTGGTCTGGCACATGCGCCAGATGTCGCCCTTGCCGACCTCGTGCTCGAAGAGCACGTTGCCGTCCTGGTCGCTGACGCGGACCACGCCGGCGGCCGGGATCTCGAAGGTCTTGTCGTGGCTGCCGTACTCCTCGGCCTTCTGCGCCATGAGGCCGACGTTGGGCACCGAGCCCATGGTCGCCGGGTCGTAGGCGCCGTTGGCGCGGCAGTCGTCGAGGACGACCTGGTAGATGCCGGCGTAGCTGCTGTCGGGGATGACGGCGAGGGTGTCGGCCTCGTTGCCGTCGGGGCCCCACATGTGACCCGACTGGCGGATCATGGCCGGCATCGAGGCGTCGACGATGATGTCGCTCGGCACGTGCAGGTTGGTGATGCCGCGGTCGGAGTCGACCATCGCCAGCGCAGGGCCCTCGGCGAGCTCGGCCTCGAAGGAGGCCTTGACCTCGTCGCTCGCGTCCTTGAGGATGCCGCCCAGGCCGTCGTTGGGGTTGAGCTGCGAGCCGTACTTCGCGAAGGTCTTCGGGAAGAAGGCGCGCACGACGTGACCGAAGATGATCGGATCGGAGACCTTCATCATGGTGGCCTTGAGGTGCACGCTGAACAGCACGCCCTCCTCCTTGGCCCGGGCGACCTGCGCCTTGAGGAACTCCTGGAGGGCGGCGACGCGCATCACGGCGGCGTCGACGATCTCGCCCTCCTGCACCTTGACCGGCTCGCGCAGCGCGCTGGTCCCCTCGGGGGTGACCAGCTCGATGCTGAGGGCGCCGGCCCGCTCGACGATCGCCGACTGCTCGGTGGAGCGGAAGTCGTCGGCGGTCATGTGGGCGACGTTGGTCTTGGAGTCGGCGCTCCACTTGCCCATGCGGTGCGGGTGGGCCTTGGCGTAGGCCTTCACGCTCGCGGGGGCGCGGCGGTCGGAGTTGCCCTCGCGCAGGACCGGGTTGACCGCGCTGCCCTTGACCTTGTCGTAGCGGGCGCGGATGTCGCGCTCCTCGTCGGTCTGCGGGTTCTCCGGGTAGTCCGGCAGGTCGTAGCCCTGCTCGCGCAGCTCGGCGACGGCCGCCCTGAGCTGCGGGATGCTCGCGGAGATGTTGGGCAGCTTGATGATGTTCGCCTCGGGCGTCTTGGCGAGCTCACCCAGCTCGGCCAGCGCGTCGCCGATGCGCTGCTCCTCGGTCAGCCGCTCGGGGAAACTGGCGATGATCCGCCCAGCCAGGGAGATGTCGCGGCTCTCCACCCGCACCCCGGCAGTGGAGGCATACGCCTGGATCACAGGCAGGAACGAGTACGTCGCCAGGGCAGGGGCCTCGTCGGTATGCGTGTAAATGATGGTCGAATCAGTCACGGGATTTCCGCTCCACGTATGCGAGATTGCTTGACATCAAGATATCCGGTGGCGGGCTTCGCTGCGACAGCCCGGTATTCGATCATTTGCGGCTAGGCTCCCGAGTGAGACGAGGAGGCGCAGTGGAGATCGACTTCACGACCCCCAGCGTGGCCCGCATGTACGACTACTACCTCGGTGGCAAGGACCACCTGGAGGTGGACCGGGTCGCGGCCGAGCAGGTCCTGGAGACCTTCCCCGAGATCAAGACCATGGCGCGGGAGAACCGCGCCTTCCTGGGACGGGCCGTCCGGGTGATGCGCGAGGCCGGGATCGACCAGTTCCTCGACCTCGGCACCGGCCTGCCCGCCGCGGGCAACGTGCACGAGATCGCCGGCCCCGAGGCCAAGGTCGTCTACGTCGACCACGACCCGGTCGTGGCCGCGCACGGCCGCGCCCTGCTGGAGAACACCGGCGCGGTCCTGCTCCAGGAGGACGTACGGCAGGCGAAGACGGTCCTGGCGGAGGCCGCCCGGCACCTCGACTTCGACCGCCCGGTCGGCGTGCTGTTCATCGCGATCCTGCACTTCCTGCCTGAAGGCGCCCACGATCTGGTCGCGACCTTCCGCGAGCGGCTCGCCCCCGGCAGCTTCCTGGCCCTGACCCACGGCACCTGGGACGAGGAGGGCGACTACGACGGGGTGAACGTCTACAAGCGGACCAACGCCCCGCTCAGCGTCCGCACCCGCAAGGAGATCCTCGACTTCTTCGGCGACTTCGAGGTGCTCGAACCCGGCCTGGTGGACGTGCCGCAGTGGCGGCCGGAACTGCCCGAGCTGGCCGCCCAGATCGAGCGGCTGGGACTGTCGGCCGGAGTCGCCCGCAAGCCGTAAGTGATCTATGGGGTAGCTCTGGGTAGAACCTCCGGCACATGGAGTAGTCGGGGGGTCTCTCATGCGCGCACGGATCATGATCGTGGCCGTCGCCCTGGTGAGCGGATGCAGTTCACAGGTGGCGACACAGGCGGTTCCGCAACAGGACGCGGCGAAGGTCAAACAGGCCAAGGACGCGGCGGCGGCGAAGGCCGCTGCCGCCGCCGCGGCGAAGGTGAAGGCGAACGAGCTCGGGCAGATCCCGGTGCTCATGTATCACAGGATCGTCGACAAGCCGGGCAGTGACGACGACCGCACGCCGGCCAAGTTCAGGGCCGACCTGGACCGGCTGGCCGCCGACGGGTACGTGCCCATCACCGCGGCCGAGTACGTCACCGGGAAGATCGACATCCCGGCGGGCAAGCACCCGGTGGTGCTGACCTTCGACGACTCCTCGCCCTCCCAGCTCACGCTGGACGAGATGGGCGTGCCGAAGAAGGACACCGCCGTCGCCATCCTGCGCGAGGCGGCCGCCAAGCACCCCGGCTTCCGGCCGGTGGCGACCTTCTACGTGACCCGGGACATGTTCGGCAAGACCACCAGGGAGGAACAGGCCCAGACGCTGCTGTGGCTCAAGGACAACGGGTTCGACATCGGCAATCACACGCTCGACCACGTCAACCTGCGCACCCGCTCCCAGGACGAGGTGTCCAAGCAGCTCGGCTCGATCGGCAAGATGGTCGGCGACCTGGTGTCCCACAAGCCGGTCACGCTGGCGCTGCCGTACGGCAACCAGCCGCGCAAGCAGGCGTGGGCGCAGAAGGGCGACGGCTACGAGCACCAGGGCGTCTTCCTCGCCGGCTACACCCCGGCGCAGGCGCCTTTCAGCAAGAGCTACGACGCGCTCAACATCCCGCGGATCAAGGCGATGGACAAGAAGGGCGACTGCTCGCAGTTCTGCTCGACGGCGTGGCTCGACTGGCTCAAGGCCAACCCGGACATGCGCTACACCTCGGACGGCAACCCGGCGACGGTGGCCTTCCCCAAGTTCAAGGTGCCGTTCCTGCGCAAGACCTTCACCACCAAGGCCCTGGCCTACTAGCCCTGAGCCTGGACCTCGGCCGGGGTCCAGGCTCAGGTGAAGTGGATCCCGGCGGCGCGCAGGCGCTCGATCAGCGGCTCGCCCATCGCCGACGCGGTGGTGAGCTGCCCCGCGCGCTCCGGGGTCCGGTCGAAGGCCAGGCACAACGCCGACTCGGCGAGCATCTTCGCCGTCTCGTCGTAGCCCGCGTCGCCGCCGGACACCCGCGTCACCACCCGCTCGCCGCCGCCCCGGCCGACCAGCGTGGCCTCGAACCAGTGCCGGGCCCGCTGCTCGGGCGACGGCCCGGTGCCGCGCGGCAACCGCTTGGCCAGCCACTCCCGCGCCGGCGGCACCTGAGCCAGCGCCGCCACCCCGGCCGCGCCCGCCACCGCGGCCACCGCCTGCGGCAGCCGCTTGACCGCGTAGTACTGCCGGTAGGCGAAGTCCGGCCCGTACCGGTCCAGCAGCCGCGCCGACCGGCCCACGATCCGCACGTCGATCGTCGGCATCGGCAGCGCCCAGCCGCCCACGTGCCGCACCCCGCCGGGCCGCGAGCTCACCCGCCGGCCCTCCGGCACCGGATCGGCCGCCTTGCGCTGCCCGTGCGCCTCCACCATCTGCGGCACCCGCGACATCATCGCCAGCGCCGAGGCGAACGTCCCGCCCGACGCGCCCAGCTTGCCGCGCAGGAACCCGTCGATCCTGATCGGCACGTCCTCCGGCAGCCGGTTCACCGTGTTCAGGACGCCCAGGTCCCACGGGATCGAGTCGAACCCGCACGCGTGCACCAGCTTGGCCCCCGTGCTCGCCGCCAGCGCGTCGTAGCGCAGGTACATCCAGTCCACGAACTCCGGCTCGCCGGTCAGGTCCACGTAGTGCGTCCCCGCCTCCGCGCAGGCCCTCACCAGCGGCTCGCCGTACTCCAGGTACGGCCCCACCGTCGTGGCCACCACCCGGGTACGGCGAGCCAGCTCCCCGGGCTCCCGCGCGTCCGCCACCAGCACCGGCACCCCGAGCCCCAGCGCCTCCAGCTTCCCCCGATCCCGCCCGGCCACCGCCCACCGCACCTCAGGCCCAGCGGCCTTGGCCAGGTAGCGAGCGGTCAGGGCTCCGGTGAACCCGGTGGCGCCGAAGAGCACGATGTCGAACACCTGGCCAGGATGTCACTGGTAGTCGTTCAGGACCAGGGTGCCCGGCGCGGCCTCGTCGGGTCCGAAGGGCGTGCTCGTCCCGGTCGCCGGATCGAGCACCCAATGGCGGGTGGACCGGAGGACGACCAGCCGCGAGTGATCCAGCCAGCCCGCGACCTCGTCGGCCTGGAAGGTGTGGAGGACCTTGCCGGTGGCCAGATCGAGCACCACACCGGGAGCCGCCGCCCGCCGGCCGTCGGGGGAGATGCGGAGCGGTCCGGCGAGGCCGGACGGGATGGGCGTGGCTCCCATCCGCTTTCCGTCCGGCGAGTACTCGATCAGCTCGGCCCGGTGGAGGCGGCCGGGCTCGGCGGACCGGCGGGCGACGGTCAGCAGCACGCCGCGGCCCGTCCAGCCGTGGAAGACCGGGTCGGCGCCGACCTTGACCGTGCGGGAGCGCCCGCCGGCGACGGGCCGGAGGGTGAGCACCCTCTCGTAGAGGTGGGCCAGCGTCGTGCCGTCCGGGGAGACCGCGACTTTCCCGGACGGGTGCTCGCTCTTCTTGCCGCTGGTCAGGTCGTGCACGACGACCACACCCTGCTCCCACAACCCGACGAGGGCGAAGCGGCCGCTCAGCCGCAGGGAGTCGCCGCCGCCCGGCAGGGCCCAGTGGCGAGCCGCCGTGTCCGCCAGCCGCCAGGTCAGGCAGTCCCTGTCGATGAAGCCGTCCAGGCAGCCGGGGCGGTAGCCGTACCGGATGGGGCCGGCCTGCCGGTCGAGCTCGGCGACCTGGGACGTGCGCCGGCCCGGGGCGGGATCGCGGCCGGCGTCGGCGAGCGGGAGCAGGGACCAGGCCGCCGCGGCGGCGAGCAGCAGGGTCAGGACGAGGCGGCGGATCATGAGCGGATCTCGCGGTGCACGGTGTGGCGGGCGTAGTCGGCCGGCGCCCGCGAGAGCTTCCCGGAGGCCAGATCGAGGATGCGCAGGGTGTACCAGTCGCTGATGAGAGCGCGGTCCGGGCCGTCCCAGCCCCGGAAGTCGACCGAGGCGCCGGTGTCGAGCCGGTGCCGTGCGCGGACCTTGCCGGTGGCGACCTCCATCCGGGCGGCGTCGCCCCACCGGGTCAGCACGAACACCTCCTTGCCGCCGGGTACCAGCCAGGCGGGCTGGGACGGGTCGAAGGGCGCACGGGACACCACCCGGCCCTGGAAGTCGTAGGCGACGAGCTCGCCGTCGAGCGCGGTGCGCGGCGCGGTGAGGCCGACGACGGCCCGGTCGCTCAGGCCGACGACGCGCACGAGGCCGGGGATGGGCAGCTCCTTGCCCGAGGTCAGGTCGATCAGGTGGCCGGTGGTGGCGAGGTGCCGTCCGTCGGGCGAGAAGGCGGGCTCGCCGTCGCCCGGCAGGTCGCGAGCCGTGTCCTTGAGGAAGTCCCGCAGGACGAGGCGGCCGGTCGTCCGGTCCCGGTAGACCACGGCGGTTCCGTCCGGGTGGATCACGAAGGGGTCGGCGTCGGCCTCCGGCAGCGGGCGCCCGCCGTCCAGGACCCAGTGGGTGCAGCCGGCGTCCGAGCAGGCCTGGCGGGTGGCGTACTGCACGCCCATGTGGACCTGGGCGCCGGGCGTGGGCGCGGGCGGGATCAGCGCCACCGCCGGTGCGAGGACCAGGCCGGCGCTCGCCGGGATCCACCAGGGCCGCGAGCTCGGGCGGCCGGTCGCCGGGCGGGTGCCGATGAACAGCGCGACGAGCGAGAGCGCCGAGGCCGCGATGCCCGGGGCGGGTCCCAGCGGAGCCGCGCCGAGCGCCAGCCACACCGTGCTCACCCCGCCTCCGGTGGCCAGCACCTGGGCCGAACGGGCGCGGACGGCGGTCTCGTCGACGTACTCGTGCGCGGTGTGCAGGCGGCTCAGCAGGGACAGTACGGCGAGCAGCACCGCCAGCGCGGCGAACGCGCCGAGCCGGGCCGTGAGCTCCGCCGGGTCGAGGATGACCACGCGGACGAGGAGGCCCACGGTGACACCGAGGCAGACCGACCAGAAGGCGGTGGCGGCGGGCGAGAGCAGGGCCACCCGCGCGGGCGGCGTCCTCGGCCTCGCGCGGGCCAGGCGGTGTTCGGCCACCAGAACCCCGGCGAACCAGCCGAGCAGCAGTGGTGAGGCGTAGATCCCGAATTGCAGCGCGGAGACGACCGCGCCCGCCGTCAGCCCGACGCCGCGCCACAGCCGTGTGACGCGGAGGTAGTGCCAGACGCCGGGGGAGAAGAAGCCGGGCGGCAATCGCTGGAGCCTGGCGAAGCGCGCCAGGCGGGCGGGCTGCGGCTGATCCGGCTCGCTCTGCACCCACAGCAGTCCTGCGGCGGTTCCTACCACGAGTACCGCCGCTTCGTAGATCACGGGGGTTACGGTAGCAACGGCATAGTTTGTCGATCTAGCACGCCGAATTTCCGGATCGGAGCGGGAGTACGGGAGAAGCGGTACGCGCGGTGGACGGTCGCGGGGCTGGCGCTGACGGCTGTGGTCGCCGTCATGCCCTGGGTCAAGGGGCTGGTCGTGCCCCAGCTCTCCGTCGAACTGGTGCGGGAAGGGCCGGGCATGACGTGGGACACCGGCCAGCTCCTGCAGGTGGACGTGCGAGTGCGCAACGACGGCCCCCTGCCCGTCGAGCTGACCGCGGTCGGGAACTCGCTCACGGAGTTTCGCCTGCTGAACGCCGACTTCCCGGCCCGCATCGGTCCCGGCGAGGTGGTCGACGTCGGCCTCCGTTACGCCGGGCCCCACTGCCGGAAGTCCAGGCGGGTGCCGTTCCGCCTTGCGGCGACCGTCGGAACCTGGTGGGGAAGCACCACGATCGAAGCGAAGCCGGGCGAGGACGGCTCGGCGCTGTCGGCTTCGTCGGAGAACTGTGACGTCTCGAAGCGTTAACGAGTCCCTGTGAACTTCCTGAGCGTCGTAAAGTTTGCCTCGTCAGGCTTTGTGCAACGTGGGGATGACGAATGCCGCAGATCGCGCCGCTGGTGGCGAGCGATCCCGCAGAGCTGGGATCGTTCCGGCTGACCGGGCGCATCGGCGAAGGCGGCCAAGGGATCGTCTATCTGGGCGAGACCGCGCAAGGGGAGCGCGCGGCGATCAAGTTGCTGCACGTGAAGTTCACGGGTGACGCGATCGCCAGGTCGAGGTTCGCGCGGGAGTTGAAGGCCGCCCAGCGGGTGGGGTCGTTCTGCACGGCCGGGGTGATGGAGGCCGACCTCGAAGGGGACACGCCGTACATCGCCAGCGAGTACATCGACGGGCGGCCGCTGCGGGAGATCGTCGAGACCGACGGGCCGCTGCGCGGCAGGCAACTGGAGATGCTCGCGATCGGCACGGCGACGGCGCTGGTGGCGATCCACCAGGCGTCGATCGTGCACCGCGACTTCAAGCCGGACAACGTGCTGATCGCGGCGGACGGGCCGCGGGTGGTGGACTTCGGGATCGCCCGGATCATCGACTCGACGGGCACGATCACGAGCCGGGCGATCGGGACGCCGGCCTACATGGCGCCGGAGCAGATCTCCGGCGACGAGGTCGGCCCGTACACCGACGTGTTCGCCTGGGGCGCGACGATCGCGTACGCGGCGACCGGGCAGGCGGTGTTCGAGGGCGGGTCGATCGCGGTCGTGCTGAACCGCATCCTCAACCACGAGGTCGACGTCAGCGCCATGCCCGAGCCGTTGCGCGGCGCCGTACGGGACGCGCTGGCCAAGGAGGCGGATCGGCGGCCGACGGCGGACCAGATCCTGCTGCGGCTGCTGGGCCGGCCGGACGCGGCCGGGGCGTCGAAGGCGGTGCTGAGCCAGGCCGCGGTGCTGGTCAGCGACGACACGGCGCCGTTCCCCCGGCAGCGGGCGACCGTGGCCGAGTCGACGGCGCCCCAGGGCTCCACCGCTCAGGGCCCGGCGTCCCCCTCGCCGGGGCCGACCACTCCGGGGGCCACGTTCCAGGAGCCCACGGCCCCGCCGCAGCCGGCCCACGTGCAGTCGCTGCTGGACGTGCCCGTGCCGGCGGACCCGGCGACGGAGCGGTCGCAGTGGCCGGTACAGGCGCCCGTCACGCGCCGCAGGAAGGGCCCGTGGATCGGGCTCGGCCTGGTCCTGGCGCTGGTGGCGGCGGCCGTGGTGGCACTGGCGATGAACGGCGGGCTGCCGCTGATGTTCGGCGCCGAGGCGGGCGAGCAGCCCACGCAGGAGCCGACCACGGGCGGCAAGGGCGGAAAGATCCCGGCCGCGCTGGCCGACCGGGTGGCGAAGACCGGGAAGATCGTGATCGGCGTCAAGGCCGACCTGCCCGGCCTCAGCCTGGAGGACCCGAAGTCGGGCACCTTCACCGGCATGGAGGTCGAACTCGCCCGCCGCATCGCCACCGAACTCGGCGCCACGCCCGAAGGCATCACCTTCGTGCCGGTCGCCCGCGCCGAACGCGCCAAGATGCTGGCCCGGGGCGACGTCGACATGGTGATCGCCACCTTCGTGCCGGACAAGAGCGAGCTCACCTTCGCCGGGCCGTACTACCTGGCCCACCACGACGTGCTCGTGCGCGCGGAAGGCGAGATCAGCGAGCTGCGCGACCTGGAGGGCAAGAACCTCTGCAACCCCAACAACAGCCCCTCGGTCTACAGCGTGCAGAGCCGGCTCAAGGGCGTGAAGCTGATCCCCGGCCGCGACTACGCCGACTGCATGGACCTGCTGCGCGCCGGCACCGTGCACGCCGTACCGGGCGAGGACCTGCTGCTGGCCGGGTTCGCGCAGCGGGAGGCGATCCAGTACGAGGTGCTGGGCCTGCGGCTGACCAACGAGCCCTACACCGTGGCCCTGCCGAAGAACGACGCGCGCACCTGCCGGGCCGTCCAGGGCATCATCGCCGGGCTCTACCGCGACGGCGAGATGGGCAAGCTGCTGAAGCAGTACTTCAACCGGGTGCGATTCGACCCCGAGGACAGGCAACCCACCCTGACCCCGTGCGGCTGACGGGCGGTAACATCCAACCGCAACCATCCATCCGCGAACGAGGGGACGCCCATGGGCACGCCCGTCAAGGTAACCGTCACCGGAGCCGCCGGCCAGATCGGCTATGCGCTGCTGTTCCGCATCGCCTCGGGTCAGCTCCTGGGGGCCGATGTCCCGGTCAAGCTGAGCCTGCTTGAGGTTCCCCAGGCGGTCAAGGCGGCCGAGGGCACCGCCATGGAGCTGGACGACTGCGCCTTCCCGCTGCTGTCCGGCATCGAGATCACCGACGACGCCAACGTCGCCTTCGACGGCGCCAACGTGGCGCTCCTCGTCGGCGCGATGCCGCGCAAGGCCGGCATGGAGCGCGGCGACCTGCTCTCCGCCAACGGCGGCATCTTCAAGCCGCAGGGCAAGGCGATCAACGACCACGCCGCGAGCGACATCCGCGTCCTGGTCGTCGGCAACCCCGCCAACACCAACGCCCTGATCGCGCAGCAGCACGCTCCCGACGTGCCCGCCGACCGCTTCACCGCGATGACCCGCCTCGACCACAACCGCGCGCTCTCCCAGCTCGCGGCCAAGCTCCAGGTGCCGGTCGCCGAGATCAAGAACATGACCATCTGGGGGAACCACTCCTCCACCCAGTACCCCGACCTGTTCCACACCGAGGTCGGCGGCAAGATCGCCGCCGAGCAGGTGGACGAGGCCTGGTACCGCGACACCTTCATCCCCACCGTCGCCAAGCGTGGCGCGGCGATCATCGACGCCCGTGGCGCCTCCTCGGCCGCCTCCGCGGCCAACGCGGCGATCGACCACGTGTACGACTGGGTCAACGGCACCGACTGGACCTCCGTGTCGCTGCCTTCCGACGGGTCGTACGGCGTGCCCGAGGGGCTGGTGTCGTCGTTCCCGTGCCGGTCTGTGGGTGGGAAGTGGGAGATCATCCAGGGGCTGGAGATCAACGAGTTCTCCCGTCAGCGGATCGACGCCTCGGTGGCCGAGCTGGCCGAGGAGCGGGACGCGGTGCGCGAGCTGGGGCTCATCTAGCCTCCCCTTCGTACCCTCGCACTCAACTGAACGGGACGCCCGGCACGCAGCCGGACGTCCCGTCTTTTCATCTCCTTACCGCCCAGGCACCTTCGCCGACCCCCCTCCCCCACCGCACAGGGTCATGCCCCGCCGCCCCAGCTCCTCGCCGCATTGGGAGGGAGGACCGGCGGACGCCCCTGTGCAGCGGCCAGCCCCCCGCCCACCTATGCGGCGAGATGTGGGTACGGCGGGGCATGACCCTGTGCGGCGGCCAGCCCCCGACCGCCTGTGCGGCGGGGTGTGGGTACGGCGGGGCGTGATCCTGTGCGGCGGCCAGCCGCCGACCACCTGTGCGGCGGGGTGTGGGTATGGCGGGGCGTGATCCTGTGCGGCGGCCAGCCCCCGACCACCTGTGCGGCGGGGTGTGGGTATGGCGGGGCGTGATCCTGTGCGGCGGGGAAGCCGGTGACTACCTCTGTGGCGGGCAGCCGGTGACCACCTGTGCGGGAGGATGTGGGGGCGGTGGGACGTTTCTTTGGCCCCACAAGCGTGTCGGAGATCAAGTTCTCCCAGGTCACCGCGTTGAATTGAACCATGAGGCGCTTTCTCGCCAGTCTGGTCGGACTTGTCGTGACAGTGGCGCCGGGGGTCGTTCGCGCCGAGGCGTGGGGCGGTGCGGACCTGTCCGTGCGGGTGACTCCGGAGCCCCGAGTGGCCCAGCCCGGGCAGCCCATCCTGTACCGCGTCACGGTACGCAACGCGGGCCCGGGCGACGCCGTGCTGCCGGTTCTACGGGTGACGATCCCCACCGGGGTGGACGTGGTGAACGTGAACGTGGCCACGTGCCGCCCCGGGCGGACGGTGAACGAGGTGGTCTGCCCGTCGCCGACGGACGTGCTCGCGGGAGGGTCGGGCGAGGTGCGCATCGGGGGTGTCGTCCAGGCCAAGGCGAAGGGGCCGCTACGGGCGACGGCGACGCTGACGTCCGAGGTGAAGGACGACAACGAGGCCGACAACACCCATGTGGCCAGCACGCCGGTGGACGAGGGCGCGGATCTGCGGCTCCGGTTGAGTCACGCAGGGCCGTACGAGCTGGAGGCCGAGGTGCGCAACCGCGGGCCGCGGGCGGCGCAGCGGGCTTTCGTGGCCTTCCGTACCGGTGCCGGGCGGTTCCTGTCGGCGACCGGGGCCGCCTGCCATCACCGGGCGGGGCACGTGTTGTGCCGGTTGCGGGAGATCGGCTCGGGCGGGGTGGCCCGGCTGCGGCTGGCGTTGCGCCCGTCGCGCCAGCCGGTGACGGCCAATGTGTACTCGACGCGGCTCGGCGACCGCCACCCGGCCAACAACGTCGCCCGCCTACGCCCCCGCCCCTGAGCAGCCCGCCTGAACCTACGCCCCGGCCCTGAGCAGCCCGCCTGAACCTACGCCCCGGCTTTGAGCAGCCTGCCGGTGAACCTACGCCCCGCCCCTGTGCCGTCGGCCTGAACCTTGGTGCCCCGGCACAGGCAGGGCCGGCTCAAAGCTTGGCGGCCGCGGTTACCGCGGGTTCGGGGCGGGTGCGGGCTGCCCAGCGGGCCACCGGGGGGACGGCGAGGCCGGCCAGGAGGAAGACGGCGCCGAACAGCAGCCACCCCGGCCACCCCCAGGCGATCAGCACGGTCGACAGCAGGGCCGGCGCCGCCACCGTCCCGAGCTGCTGCCCGGTGCCGTACATCCCCTGGTACTGCCCGAGCGCGTCGTCGGGCGCGAGCTCGTAGGACAGCCCCCACGAGCCCGCCGACTGGGTGAGCTCGCCGAAGACGTGCGACACCCCGCCGAGCGCCAGCACGCCGATCACGAGCCACCCGGAGGCGCCCGCCGCGAGGGCGAAGAGCACGCACGCGCCGGTCAGGTAGATCCCCGCCCACCGTTGCGCCCGCGCCGCCCCGGCGATGGTGTTCGAGCCCCGGCTGAAGCGCACCTGGAGCAGGATGCACGCGGCGGTGTTGATGAAGTTGATCACCGCGACCATGACCACGGGCGCGCCGATGTGGTCGATCCAGAGCGGCACGGCCACCTGGAGCATGCCGTGCTGCACGAACAGCACCGCGTTCAGGAGGGTGAGCACCGCGTAGGGCCGGTCGCGCAGCACCGCCCATTTCGGTCCGGTGCGCTCGGCGGTCCGGAGGGCGGGCGCGGCCTTGGGCACGCGGAGGATGAGCACCGCGCCGAGCAGGTAGCCGGCCGCTGCGCCGTACACCATGATCAGGTAGGCCGGGCGGGTGTCGACGGCGAGCGCGGCGGTGGCGGCCAGGCCGCCGACCGCCCAGCCGACGTTGGTGACCACCCGCAGGTACGCGCGGGCCGAGACCCGCTCCTCAGCCGGTACGGCGGAGCCCACCAGGGTGCTGCGCGAGGTGATCTCGGCCGCCTCGGCGAACCCGACGAGCGAGGCGACCACGACGAACCCGGTGAAGCCGGTCACGAAGGCGTAGCCGAGCAGGAGCACCCCGGTGAGCACGGAGGTCGCGAAGGCCATCGTCCGCGCCCCGACCACGTCGCAGAGCCGCCCGGCCGGGAGCCCGGCGCTCAGTCCCACGACGGCGGCGATCGACAGCCCGAGCCCCACCTCGGCGGCGGACAGGCCCACGGAGCGGCTGAAGTAGATGACGCTGACCGTCATGAACAGGCCGCGGCCGAGCGAGCGGGGGAGCAGCGCGAAGGTGAGTGCCCGGATCGGGCCGGGTTGGGGGAGCACGGCCACCGATGCTATCGGTCGTGCCTTTTCTCACTTTTGGGTGGTGCAGAGCTGGGGAGTCCGGGCCGGGGTGGTGACGGTGGTCGCGAAGACCACCCCGGCGGCGGCGACGCTGCTGCCGATCAGGATGAGGACGCCAAGGAGAAACATCGTGACCCTTGGTGAAAAGTTCCTCACATTTCGATATGACAGCACATATCCGGCCGGCGTGCCGGGCTTTCCGGAAAACCGGGCGGTCCAACACACGTCGGGCGTCGTGGAGGAGCCGGTCAGACGAGGGCGGTCCAGGCGTCGCGGACGATCTCCTCGATGCTGGAGTGCACCGGCTTCCACCCCAGCTCCCGCTGGATCTTGTCCGACGACGCGACCAGAATCGCCGGGTCGCCCTCCCGCCGCGGCCCGACCACCGCGGGGATCGGGTGGCCGGTCACCTCGCGGCAGACCTCGACGACCTGCTTGACCGAGAAGCCCGTCCCGTTGCCCAGGTTGTAGACCCGGTGCTCGCCGGGCGTGCAGGCCTGCAGCGCCAGCAGGTGCGCCTGGGCCAGGTCGGCGACGTGGATGTAGTCGCGCACGCAGGTGCCGTCCGGCGTCGGGTAGTCGGTGCCGAAGATCGACACGTCCTGCTTCTCGCCCGCGGCCACCTTCAGCACGTTGGGGATGAGGTGCGTCTCGATCGCGTGCCGCTCGCGGAAGGTCTGGTAGGCCCCGCCGACGTTGAAGTAGCGCAGGCTCACCGCGCCCAGCCCGTACAGCGCCGCGAAGGTGGTCAGCGCGGTGTCCACGGCCAGCTTGGAGGCGCCGTAGGGGTTGACCGGCCGGGTGGGCGCGCTCTCCAGGATCGGGCTCGACTCGGGGTTGCCGTAGACGGCGGCGGTGGAGGAGAAGACGATCCGGTCGACGCCCGCGCCGCGCATGGCGTCGAGCAGCTTGAGGGTGCCGCCGAGGTTGTTCGCCCAATACCGCTCAGGAAACTCCACCGACTCGCCGACCAGCGACTTGGCGGCGAAATGCAGGACCGCTTCGACACCGTCCAGCGGAGGCTCGCCGATGTCGCCCTCGACGAAGCGCGCGCCCGCCGGAACCGCGTCCGCGTGGCCGGTGGACAGGTCGTCGAGCACGGTCACGTCGTGGCCGGCTTCGAGGAGCTGAGCGGCCACGACGCTGCCGATGTACCCGGCGCCACCGGTGACCAGGAGTCGCATGTTCACCTCTGTTGGAATTAGTTGGAAATTGTAGGGCTGCCTTCAGCATACGCCGCCCGAGTACGCTGGCACCGCCGTGAACGTGCTGATCGCCAACATCGCTCTCGTCCTGCTCTTCATTCTGGTGGGCGGGTACTTCGCCGCGGCCGAGATGGCCATGGTCTCGCTCCGCGAGTCCCAGGTCCGCAAGCTCAGCGAACGCGGTCGCCGTGGCGCCCGCGTGGCTAGGCTCGCCCGCGACCCCAACCGCTTCCTGTCGGCCGTGCAGATCGGGGTGACCTTCGCGACCATGCTCTCGGCCGCCTTCGGCGCCGACCGCTTCGCGACCCAGCTCCAGCCGCTGCTCGTGCAGTGGAACGTCCCGGTCGCCCTGGCTCCGGCGCTCGCGCTGGTCCTGGTCACGCTGGCCATCTCCTACGTCTCGCTCGTGCTCGGCGAGCTGGCGCCCAAGCGGCTGGCCCGGCAGCGGGCCGAGGGCTTCGCGTTGTTCTCCGCGCCGCTGCTCGACCGGATCGCCACCCTGTCGCGCCCGGTGATCTGGGCGCTGTCGAAGTCCACCGACGGGGTGGTGCGGCTGCTGGGCGGCAACCCGGAGGCCGACCGGGAGAAGATGACCACCGAGGAACTGCGCGACATGGTCGTCGGGCACGCCGAGCTCACCGCCGACGAGCGGCACCTCATCGCCGAGGTCTTCGCCGCCGGCAAGCGGCAGTTGCGCGAGGTGATGCTGCCCCGCACCGAGGTCGAGTTCATGGAGGCCGACACTCCTCTGGCCGAGGCGGCGGTGCTGGCCGCCGCGATGCCGCACTCCCGCTTCCCCGTCTACCGCGAGTCATACGACGAGATCCTCGGCTTCGTGCACGTGCGCGACCTGCTCGACCCGGTGCTGACCGGGCGGATCGAGCCGATCCACGAGCTGGTGCCGATCCGGCCGGTCAAGCTGGTGCCCTCCTCCAAGCGGGTGCTGTCCACGCTGTCCGAGATGCGCGGCGAGGGGCATCACCTGGCCATCGTGGTCGACGAGTACGGCGGGACCGCCGGCATCGTCACGCTGGAGGATCTCGTCGAGGAACTGGTCGGCGACATCCGCGACGAGTACGACTCCGAGGACGACACGGTCCGGCTGCCCGGCGAGATCGAGATCGACGGGCTGACCAACCTCAACGACTTCGCCAGCGAGACCGGGATCCGGCTCCCGGACGGGCCGTACGAGACCCTCGGAGGCTTCGTCATGGCCGTCCTGGGACACGTGCCGGCCCTCGGCGAACAGGTGGAGATCCCGGGCTTCCGGATGACCGTCACCGACCTCGACGGGCGGCGCGTGGCCCGCGTCCACGTCAAGCGCCACACCGTGATCGAGTCGCCGCCGCCCCCGGAAAGCTGACACAATTGCGGGCTATGGCCAGACCTCGTGTTCTCTCCGGCATCCAGCCCACGGCAGACTCCTTCCACCTGGGCAACTACCTGGGTGCGGTGCGTCAGTGGGTCACGCTGCAGGAGACGCACGACGCGTTCTACTGCGTGGTCGACCTGCACGCCATCACCGTGCCCACCGACCCGGCCGACCTGCGCCGCCGTACCCGGGTGGCGGCCGCGCAGCTCTTCGCCGCCGGGCTCGACCCCGAGCGCTCCACCGTCTTCATCCAGTCGCACGTGCGCGAGCACGCCGAATTGGCCTGGGTGATGAACTGCCTCACCGGGATGGGCGAGGCCGGGCGCATGACGCAGTTCAAGGACAAGTCCGCCCGTTTCGGCGAGAGCGCGGCCAGCGTCGGGTTGTTCACCTACCCGATCCTGCAGGCCGCCGACATCCTGCTGTACCAGGCCGACAGCGTGCCCGTCGGCGCCGATCAGAAGCAGCACCTGGAGCTCACCCGCGACCTCGGGCAGCGCTTCAACCACCGCTTCGGCGACACCTTCACGCTGCCCGAGCCGTACATCCTGAAGGAGGTCGAGAAGATCACCGACCTCCAGGACCCGACCGCCAAGATGTCGAAGTCGTCCTCCTCCCCGGCGGGCATCCTCGACGTGCTGGAGCAGCCCGGCCCGCTGCGCAAGAAGGTCATGCGCGCGGTCACCGACACCGGCTCCGAGGTGCTCTTCGACGAGACCAACAAGCCGGGCATCTCCAACCTGCTGCGCATCCAGTCGGCGCTGACCGGCACGGCCATCCCCGACCTGGTCGCGCGGTACGAGGGCCAGGGCTACGGCACCTTCAAGAAGGACGTCGCCGAGGCCGTGGTCGAGGCCTTCTCGCCGATCCGCGAGCGCACCGAGAAGCTGCTGGCCGACGAGGCCGAGCTCGACCGGCTGCTCGCCGTCGGCGCCGGCCGGGCCCGTACGGTCGCCCGGCAGACGATGGAGCAGGTGCGCGACCGGGTCGGCTTCCTGCCCGCGCTTTGACGCGCGGGCCCCAATCATGACCCCCGGCTCCCGGCCCACCGGCGACCTGACGTCGGCCGCCCGCTCCGGCCTCCCGCCCACCGGTGGGGCGGGCGGGACGACGTCCGGGGGGAGCCTGCGCTTTCCCGCCGGCTCCCTGGTCATCCTCACCGGACTGCCGGGCGCCGGGAAGAGCACGCTGCTCCGGCGGCTGTACGGGCTGACCGGCCAGGAGGCCGGGCCGGTGGCGGCCGGCCCGACGCGCGTGATCGACTCCGGCCAGGCCCGGCTGCGCTGGGCCCGCACGCTGGCCTGGGCGCCCAAGCCGGTGCGCACCTTCGTGGTGCACTGCACCCATCTCAGCCGCATCGCGCGCAACCTCGCGGCCGGTCACTCGGTCGTCGCGCACAACCGCGGCACCTGGAGTCACATCCTGTACGGCTTCGCCTGGCTGGCCCGCCGGCACGGGCGCGAGTTCCACCTGATCATGCTGGACGTCGACGCGGCCACCGCCATGGAAGGCCAGCAGGTCCGGGGCCGGGTGGTGCCTCGCGCCACCTTCGACCGGCACGCCCAGCGCTGGCGGGTCCTGGTGCGGCGGGCGCGGGCCACCGGGGCGCTGGCCCCGGCGACCGGCGTCACCGTGCTCGACCGGGCGGGCGCCGACCGGGTGACCGAGTTGAGCTTCACCGGGCCGGGCGCCCCCGCTCAGCCGCCGACCGCGGCGTAGATCTTCTGGACCACCGCCGGGCTGCCGCCCTTGGGCGACCACTCGGTGGAGTTGACCAGGTAGACCAGCCGCAGCGCCAGGTCCTTGGTGGCGAACACCCCGCTGGCGTAGCCGGGCCGCTCGCCGACGTGTCCCCAGACGGTGATGCCGCCGGAGGTGGCCGACTGCAGCCCCATCCCCATGCAGGCTTTGGGTCCGGGGCAGCCCGGCCCGAAGGCGGGCACGTCGGGGATGGTGAACATGGCCGCCAGCTCCGCGCCCTTGACCACCTGGCCGCGGAACAGCGCCCGGATGAACCGGTCGAGGTCGGGCGCGTTGGAGATCATCTCGCCCGATCCCCAGGCCACCGACGGGTTCTGCCGGGTGACGTCGACCAGGCGCTCGCCGATCCGGACGTAGCCGCGGGTGTACGGCTCCGGCAGCCGGCTCGCCGTACCCGGCACCGACGTGGCCGCCAGCCGCAGCGGCTTGATGACGCGCTCGGTGATCACCTGCCCGTACGGCCGGCCGGTCGCCCGCTCGATGGCCTGCGCGGCCAGCATGTAGTCGGCGTTGTTGTACTGCTGCCGCGTCCCCGGCTCGAAGTCGAGCGGCGCGGCGAGCGCCGGCTTGAGCAGCTCGGCCGGGGTGTAGGTGTCGAAACGGTGTTTCAGGTACCAGCGCGGGTCGTCCACCCGCACACTGGCCCGCGACAGCCCGCTGGTGTGGGTCAGCAGGTGCCGCAGGGTGATCTGCTTGCCGTCCTTGGTCAGCACCGGGTCGTCGAGCCGGAGCGCGCCCTCGTGGACGAGCTGCAGGGCGGCAGCGGCGATGAAGGTCTTGGTGATGCTCCCGATCCGGAAGCGCGTGGACTTGGCGACCTTGGTGCGGGCGGTCACGTCCGCGTAGCCGGAGGTATGGGTCTGCCCGTTGACCCGGACGAGCGCGGCGGTCGCCGTCTCGTCGGGCAGGCCCTGGATGGCCTCCCTGATGGCGCCGGGGTCGGCGGGGGCGACGGCGAGTAAGAGCGCGAGCTTGATTTCGAGCAGCATGACCTGCTCTCCTTTTCCTTGGGAATCGTGTGCAGCGTTTCCGTTGGGGGCCGCCGGAGTTGCCGCTCGGGCGGCCCCGTCTCACATGCTCGGGAAGGCGATGAAGCGGGTGAGCACCTCCCGTCGCTCGTCGGCGTCTTCGGAGTCCTCGTGACGCGAGTAGCGCTCGATCAGCCGCAGGTACTCCTCGAAGAACTCCGCGAGTTCCGGCAGCGTCACCCGGATCCGCCCCCGCGAGTACGGCAGCGCGTCCCCCCACTCGCCCAGCTCGTCGCGGGCGGCCAGGAAGCGGCCGAGCGCCTCCTGGTCGCCGCTGCGCCAGAGCTCGTCGAGCTCGGTGAGCGCCGAGCGCATCGCGGGGTCCTGCTCGCTGTGCACCGGGAAGCGGAGGTTGCGGCGGGCCGTACGCCACCAGCGTTCCCGGCCGGGACGGCCGGTGAGCTCCTCGACGAAGCCGTGCTCGGCCAGGACGCGGAGGTTGTAGCTGGTGCCGCCGGTGGTCACGCCGAGTTTCCTGGCCAGCGTGGTCGCGGTGGCCTCGCCGTCGAGGGCGAGTTGCCGCAGGATGCGCTGGCGCAGCGGGTTGGCCAGCGCCTTGGCTGAGCCCAGGTCGGCGTACTCGGTCACCTTTGCACGATAAGTCATGCATCATTTATCGTGCAAGCCTCCGGTGAGCACTTGGAGGACGGGGCGGACCGCCGCCGCCGGGTCGTCGCCGAGCTCGGCCGGGAGCGCCCCGCTGAGCCACAGTTCGGCGAAGCCGTGCGCCATCGACCAGGCGGCCAGCGAGGTGGTCCGGCCCTGGACGCCGCCGGTGGGCAGCGTGCGGGCGCCCCGGGCCAGGATCTGCCCGGCCCGGTCGCGGGCCGCGGCGACCTCGGGCGCGGCGCGGTCGTACAGTTCGGGACGGAACATCACCTCGAAGTGCGCCCGGTGCGCCACCGCGAAACGCACGTAGGCGACCCCCACGTCCAGGAAATCCGCCCCGGCCTCGGCCAGCGTGTCGGCGAAGAGCTCGAAGCCCTCGGCGGCGATGGCGGTGAGCAGGCCGGCCTTGTCGCCGAAGTGATGGGCCGGAGCCGCGTGCGAGACCCCGGCGCGGCGGGCCAGTTCGCGCAGGCTCCAGGTGGCGGTGCCGCTCTCGCCGATCGCCTCGACGGCGGCCTCCAGGATCGCCCGGCGGAGGTTGCCGTGGTGATAGCTGCGGGTGCTGATCGTTCTCACTCCTCGCGCTCGAATCTTGTCGTTGACAAGTTTAGCCATGGCGTGGCATCTTGTCAGTGACAAGATAAGACTGGAGAGGATGGAACCGATGCCCACGATTCCCTGGATCAAGGTGAACGACGCCGAGGCCGGCGGCGAGATGACGGTCATGGCCTCCCGGTTCGAGGTGCGCTCGATCTGGCAGGTGCCGGGCTTCTTCGTGACCTCCATGCGGTTGTGGCGGCAGGCGCTGCGCTCGCCGGGGGCGATCGGCGTGTCATTGAAGGCGCAGCCCGGACGCCGGATCTTCTGGACGTTGTCGAGCTGGACCGACAAGCAGGCGATCCACCGCTACGCGGCCACCGAGCCGCACCGCTCGGGGATGCGGAGCAAGCGCGGGGTGATGAAGGAGTCGACCTTCGTCTTCTGGACCGCACCGGCCGACTCGGCCGAGGTGGCGTGGGCGGAGGCCGAGGCGCGCATCGCCGCGGAACGGGCCTCGGGACCGTCGGCCTGAGCCCCAGAACGGAGGGTTCGCGGGCGCAATCATGGTCATTTCCCGGTGATCACACGGGAACCCAGTGGTCGTGGGGGTCTACACGACGAATCTGGCCATCGCGCTGATCATGGCGCCGTTCTTCATCGTGCTCGGCGCCCTGCCCTTCGTGGCCGGGCAGTACCGCCGGTTCGGCCGGGTGGGCGGCTGGTCGGGCCTGGTGGCGGCGGCCATGGTGCTCTACGTCTGCGCGGTGGTGGCCTTCACGCTGTTCCCCCTGCCCGAAATCAGTGACCCGGTGGAGTTCTGCCGGGCCCGGCAGCAGCTCGCCCACCCGCAACTGCGGCCGCTCGCCTCGCTCGACGACATCGTGCGGGCCGCCACACCCGCGCTCCGCAAGCAGGCCTTCCAGCAGGTCTTCTTCAACTTCGTGCTGTTCGTGCCGCTGGGCTTCTTCCTGCGCTACCGCTACCGGCGCGGGTTCTGGCTCACCGTGCTCGCCGGGTTCGTGCTCTCGCTGACCGTCGAGCTCACCCAGCTCACCGGGGACTGGGGGCTCTACCCCTGCGCCTACCGGCTGTTCGACGTGGACGACCTGATCACCAACACCGGGGGCGCGGCGATCGGCTGGCTGCTGGCCGTACCGCTGGCGAAGGTGTTGCCGTCGGCGTGGCCGCGGCCGAGCGCGGACCTCGGCCCGCCCGGGGTGACCCGCCGGGTGCTGGGCGACCTGCTGGACTTCGCGGTGTGGTGGTTCACCGCGACGACGGCGTGGATCGTGCTGGCGATCTGGCAGCAGCTCACCGCGCACGCCTGGGCCGAGTTCTGGAGCGACGTGGTGCTGTACGCCATCGGCCTGCTGCTCCTGCTGGTGCTGCCGCTGGTCCGGCGCGACCGGTCGGGGCCGGGCCGGGCGGCGCTGCACCTGGCCGTGGTGGACGCGCGCACCGGACGGCCGGCGAGCCGCGGCGCGGTGCTCGGCCGCTTCCTGATCTTCCCGTTGCCCTTGGTGGTGCTGTCGGCCCTGGAGAGTCCGCTGTCGGTCCTGGGGCTGGCGGTGGCACACTTGGTCGTCGTCCTGGCCCGGCGCGACCGCAGGAGCATCGCCGGCCTCGCGACCGGTACGACCACGGCCACGAGGGCAGCAGTGCGAAGAGAAGAAGCCGGGAGAGAGCCATGCCACGCCTGATGGAGCGCCTGGACGCGGCCCGAGCGCGCGGGCGCGGGCTGGTCGATCACTGGCGGGTGCGGCTGAGCTGGGTGGACCACCTGATCAGGACCGTGCAGCGCTACCAGTTCCAGAGCGGCGACCGGCTGGCCGGCGCGGTGACCTACTTCGCGTTCCTGTCGTTCTTCCCGCTGATCGTGCTGGCCTACTCGATCTTCGGCTACGTGCTGGCCGACGACCAGGCGCTCGTCGACCAGCTCACCGACGAGATCAAGAAGCAGCTCCCCGGGGTGGCCGACCAGCTCGACCTGCAGACCATCGCCGCCTCCAAGGCCAGCGCCGGGATCATCGGCCTGCTCGGTCTGCTCTACGCCGGGCTCGGCGCGGTCGACGCCCTGCGGGGCGCGCTGCGCGAGATGTACATGACGACCACGCCGCCGCTCAACTTCTTCCTCGGCAAGCTGCGTGACCTGGCTTCGCTGATCATGGTCGGCGTCACGATCCTGGTCTCGGCCGCGGTCGCCGGGGCCGCCAGCCAGGCCACCGAGTTCGTGGCCGACCTGCTGGGACTGGCCGACCACTCGCCGGGCGAGGAGCGGGCGATCTGGTTCACCGGCGTGCTGGCCTCGGGGGCGGCCGACTGGCTGATGTTCATGATCGTGCTGGGCTGGATCGCGCGGCCCGTGCAGCCGCTGCGCGTCATCGCGCGGGGCGCGCTGCTCGGGGCGATCGGGTTCGGGCTGCTCAAGCAGCTCGCGTCGCTGCTGCTCGGGCACACCCTGACCAACCCGCTCTACGGGGCGTTCACGGTGATGGTCGGGTTGCTGCTGTGGATCAACTTCTCGGCGCGGCTGACCCTGTACGTCGCCGCGTGGACGGCCACGGCGGGCCTGCCGCCGCCGCCCTCGCCGGCGCCCATGCCCGAGTCAGGACCGCGTCCGTGAGCCCGTCGCCCATGCTCGGGTCAGGACCGCGCCCGTGACCGCTTGCGGCGCAGGCCGTACACCAGCCAGACCGTGCCGAACAGCAGCCCGCCGCCGATGACGGCCAGGCCGGCGGTCCGGCTGCCGCCGTCCTGCATGCCCGCCGCCGCGTCCAGCAGCGGCGCCGCGACGGCGCTGGCCGACGGCGAAGGAGCCGCCGCCGCAGGCGGTACGGCAGGCGTGTCCGGCAACGGCTCGACCAGCCGCCCCACCGGGACCACCTTGCCGCTGGCGGCGAACCCCCAGTCGAGCAGGTCGGCCACCTCGTTCCAGAAGTAGCCCTCGTGCCGCATGATGGCCACGATGATCGTCTTGCCGTTGCGGGTGGCGGCGCCGACGAAGGTGCCCTGGGCCTTGGACGTCCAGCCGTTCTTGACGCCGACCATGCCCTTGTAGTTCCACAGCAGCTTGTTGTGGTTGGAGATCTCGTACCACTTCTTCGGCGCCGGGAAGCGGGAGACCTTGGTGCTGATGTAGCGGGCGAAGGCCGGGTTGCGCAGCCCGGCGCGGGCGATGAGCGCCAGGTCGTAGGCCGAGCTGCTCTGGCCGGGCTTGTCCAGCCCGCTGGGCGTCTTGGCGACGGTGTCGTTGGCCTGCAGGCGGTGTGCCACGGCGTTCATGTCCTGGAGCGTCTTGGCCAGCCCGCCGTTGACCTCGGCCAGCGCCATCGCGGCGTCGTTGCCGGAGGACATCATCAGCGCGCGGAACAGGTCGTCGACCTTGTAGAGCGGCTTGCTGACCAGGCCGACCGCGGATCCCTCCTGGTTGACCGCGGTGGCGCTGGGCTTGACCCGCAGGGCGGGGTCCAGCTTCGGGATCAGCGTGAGGGCGGTGAGCGCCTTCAACGTGCTGGCCGGCAGATAGCGGCCGTGCGCGTCCTTGGCGGCGAGCACGTCGCCGGAGCCGGCCTCGGCGATGACGTAGGAGGTGGCCTTCGTCTTCGGCGGCGCCTTGACGCCCTCCGGCCGGACCAGGCCCCTGCTCCCCAGCAGGTCGCCGCCGACCGGCGGGTTCTGCGCGTACGCCGGTACGGCGCACACGACACTTGTGGCCGCGGCGAGGAAGGCCGCGGTCGCCCCGATTCTCGTCCTCATAGCAGGCTCAGCGTAGCCTTCGCGAGTTTGACCATGTGCCGACACTTCCCCGTACGTCCACCGCCGATACTTGACGGATGTGGATGTCACGAAAGATCGCCGGATTCCTGATCGCCCTGGCGGCATTCATGATCTTCGAGTGGATCAGCCTTGGGTTTAACCTGGCCGACGGCCACGCGACCGGCTTCTACGTCGTGCACGGGATCCTGATCGGGGTGAACCTGGTGCTGGCGGTGGTGCTCGCGGTCATCGGCCTTCGGGGCGTCCGGTCCCGCAAAGGACCCGCCGGGTGAGGGCGTGCAGCTCGTCGGCCTCCTCCCTGGAGTCGCCGATGGAGGTGAAGCCCAGCTTGCCGTACTCGGGGATGGCGCCCATCAGGTGCAGCACGTTGCCGGTGCGCCGGACCGGGTCGAAGCCGAGCCCGGCGGCGTGCACGGCCTTGATGACCTCGGCGGGGGTCTGGCCGCCGCGGCAGCCGGTGTAGCAGTTGTCCGTGGCGGTGTAGTACTTCGGCTGGTCGCCGGCCATGAGCAGGCCGGTGCCGGCGTCGTAGCGGGCGCCGGTGGTGAGCAGCGTCGCGCCGAACGGGTGGGTCGTGCCGCCGATGCGCAGGTTGATCTCGCACAGCAGGGCCGCGTAGCCGGCGTCGGTCTTCATCGCGAAGAAGTCCATGCCGAACAGGCCCACCACGCCGCGCTCGGCGAGCACCCGGGAGATCTTGCGCGCCGAGCCGGCGACCTGCGCGCGGTACTCGGGGCGGGCCGGGAAGGTGCAGCCCTGGTAGACGTGGCCGTCGAGCACCTGGTCGTGCGTGGCCACGACGGTGTAGTCGCCGCCGGGCGTGATGCGCGCCAGCGCGCTGGGGTAGTAGAGCGGGCGGTGCTCGATGAACTCCTCGACGACGCCGCCGCGCTCGGCGAACTTGCCCATGAAGGAGTCCCAGGTCTCGCCCTCGGCGGAGAAGTCGATGGCCGACCAGTCGTCGCGGGGCAGGATGGCGTTGCCGAGGCCGGAGTAGCCGTCGTTGAGCTTGACGATCACACGCTCGCCGGGCAGGGAGTCCACCGCGTCCTGGATCTCGGCGACCGTGCGCAGGTCGCTGAACCCGCGGGCCATGGGCACCCCGGCCTGGCGGCCGATCTCGCGCGAGCCGCTCTTGGAGCCGTAGTAGGCCAGCTCGGTGGGCGGGCCGTACAGCGGCAGGCCCAGGTAGTCGGCCAGCCGGTCCTCCAGCTCGCTCATCACGAAGGGCACGAGCCAGGCGTCCTGGTCGAGCAGGCCGCGCACGCGCTCGATGACCTCGCGCCGGCGTAACACGGTGCGGGTGAGCGGCTGGGAGTCCGGCTCGTCCATGCTGATCATCGTCAGCCGGCGGCGGGCGTCCTCGGGGTCGGGCAGGAAGGACAGGTAGTAGTCCACGATCGCCGGATCGACGGGCCCGGATGAGAGATAGACCACTTTGACCCTGGGTTGCCGGAGCGTCAGCACGAGGAACAGCAACCGTTCCTCGTAGCACCTCGCTCCCGTGATCCGGCGGAGTTCGTCCTGTGGCAGGGAGAGCGAGGGCACGACCACCAGGGTCCCCTCGCTCGGCTCGAAGATGCTCAGATGTGCATGCTTCTCCCCGAACGGGATATTAGTGATCATACTGCGAGTGAAACACGCATTCTTCTCAGATGCATGCATCGTGGCGGATTGATCGTCAGGACCGGAGGTGACAGGAATCGCGTGCGACCAGACGTTTGAGAATGGGCACTATGGGTCATGATCTAATGATCCCTTGTGACTATTTCCGGCGTCACATACAGTGACGACCTGCGGTTACGGTCAGCCCCGAGGTCAACTTTTGGTGTAGTTGTCCACGGGAAGCCTTGGCGGAGCGATAAAGTCGAAGGCATCGCCATCGGGGCTCCACAGTCAGCCTGCTGACGATCTTCATGCACCGAAACCTGTGGGTGCGGCATTCAATTCTTCGGGAAGTTGTCCAGACCGGGCGGCTGACGCGGTTAGGCGTATTCAGACAGCAGGGACGGTGACACATGCAGGGACGTGAGCTGCGGGGCGAACTCGACGCGTTCCTTGCGGAGACGGAGCAGGGGCTCAGGGCGTTCCGCCGGGACCTGCACAGGCATCCGGAGCTGGCGTTCGCGGAGTACCGCACGACCCGGCTCATCGCCGAGCGGCTCACCGCCGCCGGGCTCCACCCCTCCGTACTCCCGCGTGGCACCGGCCTGACCTGCGAGGTGGGCAGCGGCGACGGCCCCACCATCGCGCTGCGCGCCGACATCGACGCGCTGCCGCTGCAGGACGAGAAGGAAGTGGCCTACCGCTCCACCGTCCCCGGCGCCTGCCACGCCTGCGGGCACGACGTGCACACCGCCATCCTGCTCGGCACCACGCTCTTCCTGGCCCAGCAGGCCGACGCCGGCCTGCTGCCCGGCCGGGTGCGGCTGATCTTCCAGCCCGCCGAGGAACTGCCCGGCGGCGCGCTGGAGGTCATGGCCCACGGCGGCATCAGCGGCGTCGACCGCATCTTCGGCCTGCACTGCGACCCGCGCGTCGACGTCGGCCACGTCGGGCTCAAGACCGGGCCGATCACCTCCGCCTGCGACAAGCTGGCCATCCGGGTGAGCGGACCCGGCGGGCACACCGCCCGTCCCCACCTGACCGCCGACCTGGTCTTCGCGCTCGCCAAGATCCTCACCGAGCTGCCCGCCGCGCTGTCGCGCCGCATCGACCCGCGCTCCTCGCTCTCCCTGGTGTGGGGGCGCGTCGAGGCCGGCTCGGCGGCCAACGCCATCCCCGACGGCGGGCTGGCCGAGGGCACCGTGCGCTGCCTCGACGAGAACGCCTGGCACGCGGCGCCCGACCTGATCAAGGGGCTGCTGGAGTCGGTCGCCGGCGCCTACGGCGTCGAGGCGACGATGGAGTACAGCCGCGGCGTGCCGCCGGTCGTCAACGACGAGGTGAGCGTGCAGATGTTCGCCGAGGCGGCGGCCCGCGCGCTGGGCGACGGCTCGGTCGTGCCCACCCAGCAGTCGCTCGGCGGCGAGGACTTCGCCTGGTACCTCGAGTCGATCCCCGGCGCCTTCGCCCGGCTCGGCACCCGCTCGCCGGAGACGGACGTCACCTACGACATCCACCAGGGCACCTTCGACGTGGACGAGCGTTGCATCGGCGTCGGGGTCCGCCTCATGGCGCACACCGCGCTCACCGCCCTGTGGGAGGGCAAGCGGGTCAGCGAGGTCTCCGAGGAGCACCCGCTGGCCGAGCTGTTCTAGCCATTGGGAAAGGGCCCGGCCGCCGATGGCGACCGGGCCCTTTCGCGTGCCGTACCAGCCGGTGAGCTCTGCCGTACCGGCGGGCGGGCTTCGCCGGGCTAGCGGATGCGGCCGAAGACGACCGGCAGGCGGATCGAGGAGTGGCCGGGACTGACCTCGACCACGGTCCCCGGCGGGTAACGCAGGGTGAAGTCGCGGTCGGTGGACAGCAGCACGAGCCCGATCCGGTGCCCCTGCTTGAAGACGTAGTCGTTGGGCTGCAGGTCCCAGGTGAAGGAGTAGGTACGGCCCGGCCGGATCGGGTCGGTGCGCGCGGCGCTGTGCCGGTTGCGCACGTCGAGCCAGCCGCGGGTGACGACCTTGAACGGCGTCTCGGCCAGCGCGTGGTTGCGCAGGACCAGGCAGCCGGAGTCGCCCGGCACGCTCTCGCCGTAGCACCAGGTCTCGCCGGCGGGCACCGAGGCGCCGGTGGGCCGCGCGTCGGTGCCGTAGTCGACCAGCAGCGCCGTCAGGTACGGCGAGGCGCCGTCCCGCAGCGAGGCCCGGACGGTGACCGTCGGCGTGCCGGAGATGCGCACGTCGGCGGGCAGAGCCGAGGTGACCCAGGCCAGGCGGTTGGGATCGGGTCCCGGCGCGGCGGCGGCGAGCTGCTCGGCGGTGCGCTCCTTCTGGTCGGTGAACGACTCGCGGGCCAGCGCCGGCTTGGGCAGCAGGCCCAGCTTGCCGCCGGAGCCGGGCCACAGGTGCACCGGCACCGCGCCGGGCAGCGGCCAGGTGCGGTGCTGGCCCCAGACGCCGGGCGCGGTCTCGACGTCGGCGGCCGGCTCGCGCAGGATGCCGCTGTCGAGCCCGTACAGGAAGTGGTCGAACCAGCCGTGCAACTGCCGGAACCACTCGCGGGCGCGCAGGCTCCACGGGTCGCGGTGGCCGCTCATGTGCAGCCAGATCTTCTTGGGCGTGCGCACCCGGTCGAACCACTGCGCGAACTGCTTGGTCTTGACGTTCCAGTCGTTGAGCCCGTGCACGACGAAGACGCTCGCCCGCACCTTGTGCACGTCGTTGAGGTAGTTGCGGGCGTCCCAGAAGGCGCTGTAGTCACCGGTGATCCGGTCCTGGGCCGCGGTGAGCGCGTCCATGACCGGGCGGCAGATCTCCTTGCCCTGCCTGGTCAGCACCGCCTTGGCCAGCACGTCGGCGTCCTCGCCCTGGTAGCCGCCGGGCGCGACGACGCCGCCGTTGGCGCGGTAGTAGTCGTACCAGGAGGAGATCGCGGCGATCGGCACGATGGTCTTGAGGCCCTCGACGCCGGTGGTGGCCACCGCGTTGGGCAGCGTGCCGTTGTAGGAGGTGCCGATCATGCCGACGTTCCCGGTGGACCAGGTGGCGCTGACCGGGTTGCCGGCCTCGTCGAAGCCCTTGGCCCGGCCGTTGAGCCAGTCGATCGCGGCCTTCGGCCCGGCGGTCTCGTTGACGTCGCCGGTGGTCGGGCAGCCGGTGGCCCGGCCGCTGCCGAGGTTCTCGACCAGGGCGACGGCGTAGCCGCGCGGCAGGAAATAGTTGTCGTAGTAGCCGTCGAAGACCAGCGGCTCCGGCCGCGCCTGCGAGCTGCGCAGGGTGGGCACCGGGTTGCCGTTCTCGTCCACGTCCACGACGTGGTTGGGGACGGTGAAGTCGATGCCGGCGTAGTAGGGGCTGGCCTCCATGATGGTGGGCACCTTGAGCCCCTGCTCGGTCTCCTTGGGGCGCAGGATGTCGACGGCGACCCGGTCCGGCCGGCCGTCGTGGTCACTGTCGGTGCCGGCGACCTCGACGTAGACGGTCTGCTTGACGGCGTCGGCCCGCGAGAAGACGGGCTGCGTGGCGTTGTTCTGGACGACGATCGCGGGTGGTTCGGCGGCCGCCGCGGGTACCGCGGGGATCAGGGCGCTCACCAGGAGTACGGCGAGCACCTTCGGGCTGCTGCGTCGCATGGGGGGTGCTCCTCAGACGAAGAGAGTTGACTGCACTCTCCGTCAAGATCGGCCGTCAGGCAAGACCGGGAGCCGGAGCGAGGTCTGTCCGAGATCAACGGTGACGCGGGTGCCCGGCGGGTAGCGCAGCGTGTACTCCGGGTCGGTGGAGAGCAGGACGAGGGCGATGCGGTGGCCCTTGGCGAACACGTGGTCCTGCGGCTGGAGCGCCCAGCGGACCGTCCCGGAACGGGCGTCGGTCCAGCCCCGCGAGACGATCTTCCATGGCGTGTTCGCCGTCTCCCACCGGAACAGGTACTGGCAGACCTCGGGCTCGAAGCAGCGCTCCTTGCCGGTGGGCTCGAGCTCGCCGGTGGGGCGTCGGCCCGGGCCCAGGTCGACGAGCAGCGCGGTCAGCGTGGGGGAGGGCCCGGCCCGCTCGGCGCCGGTGGTGACCTCGGGGGTGCCGGCCAGGTGCACCGGCTCGGTCAGCGGCGGGGTGAGCCAGGCCAGCCGGTTGGGGTCGCGCCGGGTCAGCCGGGTGACGAGCTGCTCGGCGGTGCGGGCCTTCTGGTCGGTGAAGCGGGCCCGGCCGGGCCTTGCCGGTCCGGAGGTCAGCGTGTCCCCGGAAGGACGGAAGGTGAGCGTCCGCACGCCGGCGGGCGGCCAGGCGCCGTGCGTGTCCCAGCGACCGGGCGCGGTCTCGACGTCCACCGGCGGCTCGGCGGTGATCCCGTTGTCCAGCCCGTACAGGAAGTGGTCGAACCAGGCGTGCAACTGGCGCACCCACTCGGCGGTCCTGAACGACATCGGGTCGTGGTGGGCGCCCTGGTGCAGCCACAGCTTCCGCGGCGTACGGACCGCCTGCCACCACGACACGGCCTGATCGGGGCGGACGTTCCAGTCGTTGAGCCCCTGGACGGCGAAGACGCTCGCGGTGACCTTCGCGGCGTCCTTGAGGTAGTCGCGCTCGGCCCAGAAGTCGTTGTAGTCGCCGGTGCGGCGGTCCTGGTCGCGGGTCATCCGCTCGATCAGCCGGGTGCAGGCGGCCGGCGGGTTCTTGCGGGTGAGGGTGAAGGCGGCCATGACGTCGGCGTCCTCGCCCTGGTAGCCGCCCGGGGCGGTGACCGCGCCGTTGGCGCGGTAGTAGGCGTACCAGCTCGAGATGCCGGCGATCGGGACGATGGTCTTCAGGCCCTCGACGCCGGTGGCGGCGACGGCGTTGGGGATGGTGCCGTCCCAGGAGACGCCGATCATGCCGGCGTCGCCGCTGGCCCAGGTGGCGCGGGCGGGGGAGCCGTCCTCGCGGAAGGCGCGGGCACGGCCGTTCAGCCAGTCGATGACGGCCTTCGCGCCGGCGACCTCGGGGCGGCCGCCGGTGGTCGGGCAGCCGGTGCTGCCTGCCGTACCGAGGGGGCGGACGTGCAGGACGGCGTAGCCGCGGGGGACGAAGTAGTCGTCGAGGTAGGTGTCGGGCTCGGACGCGGTGAGCGGGGACTGCAGCGGGGCGCGCAGGCCCTTGAGCGGGCGGCCGGTGCGGTCGACGTCCACGACGTGGTTGCGGACGCGGTTGCCGCCGCCGAGGTAGGGGCTGGCGGTGATGATCGCGGCGGCCTCGAGGTCGCCGGCCGGGCGGACCAGGGTGACCTCGACCCGGTCAGGGCGGCCGTCGGCGTCGCTGTCGACGCCCGGGACCTCGACGTGCACGCGCTCGTGGCGGGCGGCGGCCAGGGTGGTGACGGGCTGGGTGGCGCCGTCCTCGACGCGCAGACCGGACGGGACCTGCCCGGCGGGCCGGCTCGGCGCCGGGGCGGGAGTGCCCGGCGGCACCCCGGTCCCCCCGGCCGGCGGGACGGCTCCGGTGGTGCCGGAGAGGGTGCGGGCGGCGGGCGCGGTGGCGGCGCAGGCGGTGGAGAAGGCCAGGACCCCGACCAGGGCTAACCGGGCGAAACATCGCAAAGCAAGCTCCCCGAGGCAGGCCGAAATATCCAGAAATGCTAGTAGAGATCTTTGCTTTGTGGACGTTTTGCCTGACCGCGCTGTTGTGCTGACCGGAAGCCGGTCACTCATCTGGGGTAACGGCTTATCGAAGGAGACAGCGTGCGTCCCATCACCGGCCTTCTGGCTGTCGCGGCCGTCCTGGCCATGTCCGCGTGCGGCGGCACATCCGACACCCCGGGCTCATCAGGTTCCAGCCCGACCGCCTCCGGGGCCGCGTCCGGCGGCGGGAAGGCGGGCTCCTCCCTCAAGGTCGGCCTGGCCTACGACATCGGCGGCCGCGGTGACCAGTCGTTCAACGACCAGGCGGCGGCGGGGCTGGACAAGGCCAAGCAGGACTTCGGCCTGGCCGAGACCAAGGAGCTGGAGGCGGCCGGTGGCGAGACGGACGCGCAGAAGGAGGAGCGGCTGCGGCTGCTCGCCTCCGGCGGGTACAACCCGATCATCGCGGTCGGCTTCGCCTACTCGGGGCCGCTGACCAAGGTGGCCAAGGAGTTCCCGGACACCAAGTTCGCCATCGTGGACGACGCCAACGCCGCCGCGACGAACATCTCCAACCTGGTCTTCGCCGACGAGCAGGGCTCCTTCCTGGTCGGCGCCGCGGCGGCGCTGAAGACCAAGAAGAACAACGTCGGCTTCGTCGGCGGCGTGCAGGTGCCGCTGATCAAGAAGTTCGAGACCGGCTACGCGCAGGGCGTCAAGCACGTCAAGGCCGACGCCCAGGTGCAGACCAAGTACCTGACCCAGCCGCCGGACTTCAGCGGCTTCGCCGACCCGGCCAAGGGCAAGACCGCGGCAGAGGGCATGTTCGACGGCGGCGCGGATATCGTCTACCAGGCGGCCGGCGGCTCGGGCGCGGGCGTCTTCGAGGCGGCCAAGGCGGCCAACGGCTGGGCCATCGGCGTCGACTCCGACCAGGCGCTCACCGCCTCGGAGGGGGTGCGCGACCGCATCCTGACCTCGATGATCAAGAAGGTGGACGTCGCGGTCTACGACTTCATCGACTCCACGATCAAGGGCACGGTGAAGTCCGGGCCGGTCATGTACGACCTGGCCAAGAACGGCGTCGACTACGCGACGACCGGCGGGCACGTGGACGACATCAAGGCTCAGCTCGACGATCTGAAGAAGCAGATCATCGACGGCAAGATCAAGGTCGCGACCGGATGATCTTCGCAGGAAATCACAGACCGGACTGAGGTGCATAACGGACCTATTGCGGACCTGTGCCTGGGTATGGAGTACTCCAGGTGAACGAATATCTTCCCAGTGTGAGAGTTGCCGTGCGTTCCGCGCGTGCGACGTGAAGTGCGCACGGAGGGGGAGTTCCCACTTGATCCGCAAACTGGCCGTCACCGGCGTGACCGGTGCTCTGCTTTTGGCCGCCGCCGCGTGCGGCGGCGGTTCCGGCACCACCACCGAGGCCTCGCAGGCCCCGGGTGCCGCCTCCTCTGCCCCGGCTCCCGACAAGAAGGGCGCCAAGGTCGGCCTGGCCTACGACATCGGCGGCCGCGGTGACCAGTCGTTCAACGACGCCGCCGCCGCCGGCCTCGACAAGGCCAAGGGCGAGTTCGGTCTCGAGACGAAGGAGCTCGAGGCGGCCGGTGGCGAGACGGACGCGCAGAAGGAGGAGCGGCTCCGCCTGCTCGCCTCCGGCGGGTTCAACCCGATCATCGCGGTCGGCTTCGCCTACTCCGGCCCGGTCAAGAAGGTCGCCGGCGAGTTCCCCGACGTCAAGTTCGCCATCGTGGACGACGCCGCCGAGGGCGCCAACATCTCCAACCTCCTCTTCGCCGAGGAGCAGGGCTCGTTCCTGGTCGGCGCCGCTGCCGCGCTCAAGTCGAAGACCGGCAACGTCGGCTTCGTCGGCGGCGTGGACGTTCCGCTGATCAAGAAGTTCCAGGCGGGCTTCGAGGCGGGCGCCAAGGCCGTCAAGGCCGACATCAAGATCCAGACCAAGTACCTCACCCAGCCGCCGGACTTCAGCGGCTTCGCCGACCCGGCCAAGGGCAAGACGGCGGCCGAGGGCATGTTCGACGGTGGCGCCGACATCGTCTACCAGGCCGCGGGCGGTTCCGGCGGCGGCGTGTTCGAGGCCGCCAAGGCCGCGGGCAAGTTCGCCATCGGCGTCGACTCCGACCAGGCCCTGACCGCCGACGCCGCGGTCAAGGACGTCATCATCACCTCGATGCTCAAGAAGGTCGACGTCGCGGTCTACGACTTCCTGAAGTCGTTCAACGGCGGCACGGTCAAGGCCGGCCCGACCGTCTACGACCTCAAGGCGGGCGGTGTCGACTACTCCGTCACCGGCGGCAAGATCGATGACATCAAGTCCAAGCTGGACGAGTACAAGCAGCAGATCATCGACGGGAAGATCACCGTTCCCAACGGTTCCTGATCCGTCCTGATCGCCAAGGGCCCGGTGTCCGACACACCGGGCCTTTTGGGTTACTGTCTGTAGTCAGAAAGCCGGGGCCATCCAGTGGGGGAGGCCGACATCAGCACCCAGCCAGCAGTCGAGCTCGTCGGGATCACCAAGAGGTTCCCCGGCGTGGTCGCCAACCGCGACATCCACCTCAGCGTGGAAAAAGGCGAGATCCACGCCATCGTCGGGGAGAACGGAGCGGGCAAGTCCACGCTCATGAAGATCCTTTACGGCATGCAACGGCCGGACGAGGGCACCATCAGCGTCAACGGCGAGAAGGTCGCCTTCCACTCGCCCGCCGACGCGATCAACGTCGGCATCGGCATGGTCCACCAGCACTTCATGCTGGCCGACAACCTGACCGTGCTGGAGAACGTGATCCTCGGCAGTGAGCCGCGCAAGGGCGGGGTCGGCATCGACTTCGCGGCGGCCCGCCGGAAGATCAAGGAGATCTCCGACGCCTACGGTCTGGGCATCGACCCCGACGTCCTGGTCGAGGAGATCGGCGTCGGCACCCGGCAGCGTGTGGAGATCCTCAAGGTCCTCTACCGCGGCGCCAAGATCCTCATTCTCGACGAGCCCACCGCGGTCCTCGTGCCGCACGAGGTGGACGAGCTGTTCGAGAACCTCAAGGAGCTGGTGCGCGAGGGCCTCACCATCATCTTCATCTCCCACCACCTCGACGAGGTGCTCAAGGTCGCCGACTCGATCACGGTCATCCGCCGGGGCACCACCGTCGCCAGCGTCAACCCGCGCGACGTCACGGCCCGCCAGCTCGCCGAGCTCATGGTCGGCAGCGAGCTGCCCAGCCCCGAGACGCGCGAGTCGACCGTCACCGACACGGTCGCCCTGTCGGCGCGCAACCTCACGGTACGCGCCGCCGACGGCCGCATCCTGGTCGACGACGTCACCTTCGAGGTGCGCAAGGGCGAGGTGCTCGGCATCGCCGGCGTCGAGGGCAACGGCCAGGCCGAACTGGTCGAGGCGATCATGGGCATGCGGGCCGCCACCGGCGCCATCACGCTGGACGGCACCGACGTCTCCGCCTGGTCCACGCTCAAGCGCCGCGAGGCGGGCATCGGCTTCATCCCCGAGGACCGCCACCGGCACGGCCTGCTCCTCGAATCGGCGCTCTGGGAGAACCGCATCCTCGGCCACCAGACCCAGAAGCCCAACGTCAAGGGCCCCTGGATCGACCGGGCCGGAGCGCGCCGCGACACCGAGCGCATCGTCGCGCAGTACGACGTCCGCACGCCCGGCATCGACGTCAAGGCGGCCGCTCTGTCCGGCGGCAACCAGCAGAAGCTGATCGTCGGCCGCGAGATGAGCGGCAAGCCGGTGTTCCTCATCGCCTCCCACCCCACCCGCGGCGTCGACGTCGGCGCGCAGGCGGCGATCTGGGACCACCTGCGCGAGGCGCGGGCGGCCGGCCTGGCCGTCCTGCTGATCTCCGCCGACCTCGACGAGCTGATCGGCCTGTCCGACACGCTCAAGGTGATCCTGCGAGGCCGCCTGGTGGCCGACGTGGACCCGGCGACCGTTACCCCCGAGGAGCTGGGCTCGGCCATGACTGGAGCGGGAGAGGCGGCATGAGCGAGAAGACCTCGCCCGTGGTCAAGGACACCTTCGTCAACCGGCTGCTCGGCCGCGTCACGCTGTCCGGCTGGCTGGCGCTGGCCGCGCCGCTGCTGGCCATCGTCTTCGCCGCGCTGGTCACCGGGATCGTCCTGGCCGTCACCGGCAACCCGCCGCTGGAGACGCTCGAGCTCATGGTCGAGTACGGCACGCAGCCGCGCACGATGGTGCTCACGCTGAACAGCGCGACCCTGTACTACATCTCGGCCCTGGCGGTGGCGCTGGGCTTCCGGATGAACCTCTTCAACATCGGCGTGGACGGCCAGTACCGGGTGGCCGCGATCATCGCCGCGGCGGTCGGCGGCGCGGGCCTGCCGCTCCCCGGCTGGCTGCAGGCCCTGGTGATCCTGGCCGCGGCCATGGCGACCGGCGCGCTCTGGGCGGCCATCGCCGGCCTGCTCAAGGCCTACCGCGGCGTCAGCGAGGTCGTCTCGACGATCATGCTGAACTACATCGCCACCTCGCTCGTCGCCTACCTCCTGGTCAACGTCTTCGGCGTGGCCGTGGCCGGCAGCAACAACATCGGCACCAAGCCGATCCCCGAGGAGTCCCGCATCCCCGGCCTGGCGCTGATCCCCGGCACCGAGTCGAAGGTCTTCGGCCTGATCATCCTGGCCGCGCTGCTCGGCATCGCCTTCCACGTCCTGCTCAACCGCACGCGCTTCGGCTTCGACCTGCGGACCACCGGCCTCAACCAGGAGGCCGCGGTCGCCGGCGGCGTCAACGTCAAGCGCATGGTGGTCATCGCGATGGTCATCTCCGGCGGCATCGCCGGCCTGGCGGGCATGCCGCAGCTGATGGGCTCCTCCTACTCCTACAGCCTCGACTTCCCGGCCGGCCTGGGCTTCACCGGCATCGCCATCGCGCTGCTGGGCCGCAACAACCCGGTCGGCATCGCCTTCGCGGCCATCCTGTGGGGCTTCCTGTACAACTCCGCGCAGATCCTCGACCTGCACGACGTGCCCACCGAGATCGTCGAGATCATGCAGGGCATCACCGTGCTGTCCGTGGTGATCGCCTACGAGCTGGTGCACCGCTACCGCATCGCGGCGGAGCAGCGGAAGGTCAGTAAAGAGCTGGCTGCGGCTCCCGCGCCGGAAGGGGCATCGAAGTGAGCGTCACCTCCCAGGCTCTCGCCGCGGTCAAGAAGCCGCGCAAGTTCCGGCTGACCTGGCCGATCGTGCTGGGCGGCGTGGTCGCGCTGATCCTGCTGCTGTCGATCACCCGCGTGGTCAGCGGGGCCAACGACATCACCTCCGGCGGCACCATGGCCGCCATGCTGGCGGCGGCGGTGCCGATCGGGCTCGCCGGTCTGGGCGGCCTGTGGTCCGAGCGTTCCGGCGTGGTCAACATCGGCCTCGAGGGCATGATGATCCTCGGCACCTGGTTCGGCGCGTGGGGCGCGGTCACGTGGGGCCCGTGGATGGGCATCCTGCTGGGCGCGATCGGCGGCGCGATCGGCGCGGTGCTGCACGCCGTCGCCACCGTGACCTTCGGCGTCGACCACGTGGTCTCCGGCGTGGCGATCAACATCCTCGGCTTCGGCGCGGCCAAGTACCTCGCCGCGGCGGTCTTCGCCGACCTGCCCGGCGGTGGCGACACCCAGTCGCCACGGTTGCCCAGCCCGGGCACCTTCAGCATCCCGGGGATCGGCGAACCGCTGCGCTCGCTGGAGCAGACGCACATCTTCTTCCTGTCCGACCTGGCCGGGGTGCTGCGCGGGCTGACCCAGAACGTGTCGTGGTTCACCCTGCTGGCCGTGCTGATGGTGCCGCTGACCTGGTGGGTGCTGTGGCGCACCGCCTTCGGCCTGCGGCTGCGCTCGTGCGGCGAGAGCCCTACGGCGGCCGAGTCGCTCGGCGTGAACGTCTACTACTACAAGTACGTCGCCGTGATCGTCTCGGGCGTCATGGCCGGTCTGGGCGGCGCGTTCCTGTCGCTGGTCGCCGCGGGCATCTACCGCGAGGGCCAGACGGGCGGGCGCGGCTACATCGGTCTGGCCACGCTGATCTTCGGCAACTACCGGCCCGGCGGGCTGGCCGGCGGCGCGCTGCTGTTCGGCTACACCGACTCGCTGCAGTTGCGGCAGGGCGGCACCTCGGTGCACGCGCTGCTGTTCACGCTGTCGCTGCTGGTCGTGGGCGCGGCGGTCTACCTGCTGGTCAAGCGGCACCGCAACGTGCCGGCGCTGATCACCGCGGTGGCGGGCGTGCTGGTGTTCTGGCTCTACCAGGTCACCGACAGCGTGCCGGAGCAGTTCACCACGGCGACGCCGTACATCGTCACGCTGCTGGTCCTGGCGCTGGCCTCCCAGCGGCTCCGGCCGCCGGCGGCCGACGGCCTGCCGTACCGGCGCGGGCAGGGGCACTGATGAGCGAGCGGAACGACCCCCGGATCGACTGGGAGGCCCTGCGCGAGGCCGCGCGGGCGGCGATGGCGCTCGCCTACGCCCCCTACTCCGAGTTCCCGGTGGGGGCGGCGGCGCTGGTCGACGACGGGCGCATCGTCAGCGGCTGCAACGTGGAGAACGCCTCCTACGGGCTCGGCCTGTGCGCGGAGTGCTCGATGGTCTCTGCGCTGCGCATGTCGGGCGGCGGCCGGCTGGTGGCCTTCACCTGCTGCGACGGGGCGGGCAACCTGCTCATGCCGTGCGGGCGCTGCCGCCAGTTGTTGTTCGAGTTCGGGGGGCCCGAGTTGATCGTGGAGACCCCCGCCGGGCCGAAGCGGATGGCGGAGGTCCTGCCGTACGCCTTCGGGCCCGACGATCTTTCCCGGGGGATTTGATGGACGTCATCGAGGTCATCCGCCGCAAGCGGGACCGCGGCGAGCTGTCGCCGGAGCAGATCTCGTGGGTGATCGACGCCTACACCCAGGGCGTGGTCGCCGACGAGCAGATGGCGGCGCTGGCCATGGCCATCCTGCTCAACGGCATGGACCGGCGGGAGATCGCCGACTGGACGCAGGCCATGATCGCCTCGGGCGAGCGGATGGACTGGTCGATGCTCGACCGGCCGACCGCGGACAAGCACTCGACCGGCGGCGTGGGCGACAAGATCACCCTGCCGCTGGCGCCCCTGGTGGCGGCCTGCGGCGCGTACGTGCCGCAGTTGTCGGGCCGCGGGCTCGGGCACACCGGCGGCACGCTCGACAAGCTGGAGTCGATCCCCGGCTGGCGGGCCTCGCTGTCCAACGAGGAGATGCTCGCCGTGCTGCGCTCGGCCGGCGCGGTCATCTGCGCGGCCGGCTCCGGCCTGGCCCCGGCCGACAAGAAGCTCTACGCGCTGCGTGACGTCACCGGCACCGTCGAGTCCATCCCGCTCATCGCCTCGTCGATCATGTCGAAGAAGATCGCCGAAGGCACGGGCGCGCTGGTCCTCGACGTCAAGGTGGGCAGCGGTGCGTTCATGAAGGACGTCGACAACGCCCGCGAGCTGGCCACCACCATGGTCTCGCTGGGCAAGGACGCGGGCGTGCGCACGGTCGCGCTGCTGACCGCGATGGACCGGCCGCTCGGCCTGGCGGTCGGCAACGCGCTGGAGGTCGAGGAGTCGGTGGAGGTGCTCGCCGGCGGCGGACCCGCCGACGTCGTCGAGCTCACCGTCCGGCTGGCCAGGGAGATGCTGGAGACCGCCGGGGTCTCCGGCAAGGACCCGGCCGAGGCGCTCAAGGACGGCTCGGCCATGGACGCCTGGCGCCGGATGATCAGCGCGCAGGGCGGCGACCCCGACGCGCTGCTGCCGCGGGCCGCCGAGACGCTGACCGTCGAGGCCCCGGCCTCCGGCGTGCTGACCCGGCTGGACGCCTACGCCGTGGGCCTGGCCGCCTGGCGGCTCGGCGCGGGCCGGGCGCGCAAGGAGGACCCGGTGTCCTTCGGCGCCGGCGTCATGCTCCACGCCAAGCCGGGCGACATCGTGCGGGCGGGCCAGCCGCTGCTGACCCTGCACGCCGACGAGACCGACCGCTTCGCCCGCGCTCTGGAGGCGCTGGAGGGCGGCTACGAGGTCGGTTCCCACTCGGTCGAGCAGCTCCCGCTGGTGATCGACCGCATCGCCTGACCGTCGCGGGCGGCGCCCGGGGCCCTTGCTGCCGGGTGCCGCCTTTGGCAGGGTTCGAGCATGGCCGAGCCGCTCACCCTGTCCGGGCGCCGCGTGCACGAGGTGCTGGAACGTCAGACGCGGGCGCTGGCCAGGCGGCTGGTGACGGCGTTCGCCGAGCAGATCCCCATCTACCGGCGGCTGCCGCGCGAGGAGCTCGACGGCGAGATCCTCGGCATCGTCGAGCACAACCTGCGGGTGATCGGCCGCATGTTCCGCGACCGCCGCCCGCCCACGCGCGCCGAGCTGGCCCCGCTGCGCACCTCCGCGGCCCGCCGGGCGCAGGAGGGCGTGCCGCTGGAGGCGCTGCTGGCCGCCTACCACCTGGGCGCCAGGACCATCTGGGAGCACCTGTTCGCCGAGGCCGAGCCGGACGACTTCGCGGACGTGCTGGCCGCCAACCGGCTGGTGCTGGTCTACGTCGAGGCGGTCACCGCCGCCGTCTGCACCGCCTACGTGCAGGAGCGCGAGGGCATGCTCAGCCAGGAGCAGCACGCGATGCACGCCACCGTCTCGGCGATGCTGGCCGGCGACCAGGAGGCGCTGGCCGGGGTACGGCTGGCGCCGCGTTACCTGGTGCTGGCGCTGGCCATCGGCCCGCACCCGGACGAGCGCTCCTCCGAGCCGGGCGCGGCGGTCGCGGGCCGGCGCAAGCTCCACCGCGTACGGCACGCCCTCCAGCGCCACGCCGCCGAGCAGGTGCTGTCGGTCCTCGACGGCACCGGCGGCCACGTGCTCGTCCCGCTCCCGGCGGCCCACGAGGGGGAGGAGGCCGGGCCGGTCCCCGGGGAGATCGTCGCGGCGGCGGCCAAGGCGGCCGGAGCGCCGGTGTGGGCGGCGGCCGAGGTGGTCGCGGCGGCGGAGGTCGCCGGGGCGGCGCACCTGACCGGCGAGGTGCTGGAGGTGGTCCGGCTCTTCCACCTGCCGCCCGGCGCGTACCGGCTGGCGGACGTGTTGCTGGAGTACCAGCTCACCCGGCCGAGCGAGGCGACCGAGGCGCTGGCGGGGCTGCTGGACCCGCTGCTCGACTACCCAGACCTGCTGCGCACGCTGAAGGTCTACCTGGACAGCGGGCTCGATCGGCGGCGCACGGCCGAGCTGCTGCACGTGCACCCGAACACCGTGGACTACCGGCTGCGCCGGGCGGTGGTGCTGACCGGGCTGGACCCGGTCGATCCGGGGCACCTGCAGCGGATCGGCGCGGCGCTGGCGGCCCGGCGCCTGGCCGGGCCGCCTGCCGTACCGAAGATCAATGGGCACCCGAGACGGCGGCTGTGACGGCGGTGGCGAAGCCGCGCATGCCGTTGGCGTTGGGGTGGAACGGGGTGGCCGGGTTGGCGGGGATGTAGGGCTCGATCCAGCGGGTGTTCGGGCCGGTGCACGGGTCGTGGCCGACGCTGGGGGCCTGGAGGTCGATGAAGCCGACGCCGGCCGCGGCGGCCTGCTCGGCGAGCATCTGGTTGAAGTAGATGAGGGTGGCGCGGATGTAGTTGGCGTCGCGGCGCAGGATCGGCACGGTCGGGTAGCAGCCGTTCTCGCGGGCGTAGGTGGCGTAGCCGACGACGAAGATCCTGGCCTGCGGGGCGCGGGCGCGGATGTCGGCGGCGAGCTGCACCAGCACCGGGCGGAGCGCGTCGGTCTTGACCCGCCACTCGTCCTGGCCGCCGGACTGGTAGTCGTCGTAGCAGTAGTCGCCGACCGGCGGCGGCAGCAGGTTGAGGCAGTCCTCGATGAAGCCGGTCAGCCCCACGTCGTTGGCGCCGATCTGCACGGTGACCAGGGTGGTGTCGGCGCTGACCGCGTCGAGCTGGGCGGGCACCGCGCCGAGGTCGGTGTTCTGCGGCTGGTACATGTCCTCGGTCTCGGCGCCGGAGCAGGTGACGTCGCGGAGGACGGCGGCGCCGATGGCCCGGGCGGTGAGGTGGGCGTAGTTGCGGTCGGAGCGGAAGCAGCCGAGCTGGGGCAGGATCTGGTTGGGGATGAGCGGGCCGGAGGCGGCCGAGTCGCCGAGCGCGACGTAGACCTCTCCGGCGGTGGCGGCTCTGGCGGGCAGGGCCAGGGTCGCCAGCACCAGCACGGCGGCGAGCAGCGTACGGAACACGCGGGTGCTCCTTTCGGGGGGTGGGGGGTGACTCCGTGCGGCTAGTGGCGGAAGGGGCCGGTGACCTCGTAGGTGATGCCGCCGGTGCCGGCGCGCTCGCCGCTGGTCCCGCGCTGGGAGGAGAAGTACAGGCGGGTGCCGTCGGGGGAGAAGGCGGGGCCGGTGATCTCGGACTGGCTCTGGCCGTCGAGGCGTAAGACGGGGGCGACGACGCCGTCCGGCGTGATGATGTTGATCTCCATGTTGCCGCCGTCCTCGGCGACGTACAGGTCGCCGGAGGCGACGCCGGTGATGTTGTCCACGCCGTCGAGGCTGCCGCCGCCGTCGTAGACGTGGGAGAGCGTCATGCGGGTGGCGTCGAAGGCCCAGACCTTGCGGTCGCCCTTGGCGGTGAAGTAGCAGACGCCGCCGGAGTAGTGGCAGCCCTCGCCGCCGTCGAAGTGGCGCGCGGCGCTCACCTGGTGGCGCGTCTGCGTCTGGAAGACGCCGGGGGTGGCGTCGGGGACCGGCCGCCACTCCACGCCGCCGGAGGCGGTCGAGCAGAGCACGTCCAGGCGGCCGCTGGACAGGTCGCCCCAGACGGCCGGGACGAAGCGGTAGAAGCAGCCGTCGCTCTCGTCCTCGGTGAGGTAGACGACGCGGCGGTCGGGGTCGCAGGCGGCCGCCTCATGCTTGAACTTGCCCATGGCCGGGCGCTGCTGCGGGCCGCGGTTGCCGTACGGGTCGGTCTCGTAGACCTTGCCGCGGAAGATCTCCTCGCACGACAGCCAGGTGTTCCAGGGGGTGCGCCCGCCGGCGCAGTTGAGGTTGGTGCCGGACAGGATGCGGTAGGCGCGCTCGATCGAGCCGTCGGCCCTGAACTTGATCGCCGAGGCGCCGCCGGCCAGCGGGATCTCGGAGTTGGAGACGTAGATCCAGCCGCTGCCGTCGGCGAAGCAGGCGCCGCCGTCGGGCGCGGGGTGCCAGAGGGTGCCGCCGACGAGCTGGCCGGAGCGGGCGACGACGCGGCTGGAGAAGCCGGCCGGCAGGGCGACGCCGTTGCCGTCCGGCGCGCCCAGCGGTCCGTAGGGGCTGGCTCCCGCCCTGGTCGAGGCGAGGGCGGCCTCCTGCCACACGGCTCCGGAGAAGGCCACCGCCCCCAGTCCGGCGAGGAAGGTACGGCGCTGCACAGGGACTCCCTTGGTCGAGGTCGGGTGCAGCCTCACGATGAGCCATGGGGGTCCGGCTGTGAACTGGACCGGACGGTAAAGCTATCGGTCAAGCTTTGTGAGTCATCACAAAGGGGACCGTGGGGCCTGGGAGCGGTCAGACCGACTCGGACTCGAAGATCTCGGCGAGCACGGAGCGGTAGGTGGGCAGCGCCTCGGCGTAGCGGGCGCGGCCGGCCGGGGTGGCGCAGACGGAGACGCCGCGGCGGTCCTGGGGGCAGACGTCGCGGCTGACGAGGTCGGCCCGTTCGAGCCGGGCCACGACGCGCGACAGGGCGCTCTGGCTGAGGTGCACCTCGTGGCAGAGTTCTTGCACGCGGTAGGACTTGTCGTTCGAGACGATCCGGTCGAGGACCTCGAACTCGCTGGGGCCCAGATCGTGCTTGGCGCCCAGCTCGCGTTCGAGCGCGCACATGGTCTTGGCGTGCTTGGCGAGCACGTCGCGCCAGGCCTCAACCTCGTTCATGACGCGGAGGTTACCACGAGACCAATTCCCATGCAACGGAATTTAATGCTGTTGCATTAGATGCGAGTGCATGTAATCTTCTGACTCATGTCCTCTTCCTCTTCCTCCTTCCGCTGGGGCGCCTTGACCGTCCTCTGCGCTGTGATCTTCCTGGACGCGCTCGACGTCTCGATGGTCGGTGTGGCCCTGCCTTCCATCCAGGCGGACCTTGGACTGTCGACCGCCTCGCTGCAGTGGGTGGTCAGTGGCTACGTGCTCGGCTACGGCGGTCTGCTGCTGCTCGGCGGCCGGACCGCCGACCTGCTCGGGCGACGCAGGGTGTTCCTGGTCGCGCTGGGCGTCTTCGCGGTGGCCTCGCTGCTGGGCGGCATCGTCGACGACGGTGCGCTGCTGATCGCGGCCCGGTTCGTGAAGGGCGTGAGCGCCGCGTTCACCGCCCCTGCCGCCTTGTCGATCATCACCACGACCTTCCCCGAAGGCCCGCTGCGCAACAGGGCGCTGAGCATCTTCACCGCCTCCGGCGCCAGCGGCTTCTCGCTGGGCCTGGTGCTCTCCGGCCTGCTGACCGAGCTGGGCTGGCGCTGGACCTTCCTGATGCCGGTCCCGGTGGCGCTGATCGCGCTGGTGGCGGCGATCAAGGTGCTGGAGCGCGGTCGCGAGGAGCGCGCCGAGGGCGGCTACGATCTGCTCGGCGCGGTCCTGATCACCGCTTCCATGCTGCTCCTGGTCTTCACCGTCGTGCAGGCGCCGGAGGCCGGCTGGAGCTCCTTCCGCACCCTCGGCTCGCTGGCGCTGGCCGTCGCCCTGCTCGGCCTCTTCGTGGTCGTCGAGCGGCGCGTCAAGCACCCCCTCGTCCGGCTCGGCCTGCTCCGGTCCGCGCCGATCGTCCGGGCCAACCTCGGACTGGTCATCCTGTTCGGCTCCTATGTGGGCTTCCAGTTCGTGATGATGCAGTACTTCCAGAACCTGCTGCACTGGTCGGCCCTCCAGACCGCCCTGGCCTTCCTGCCCGCCGGCCTGCTGGTCGCGATCACCTCCACCAAGATGGGCGACTTCGCCGACCGCTTCGGCACCGGCAAGCTGATCGTCATCGGCTCGGCCGCCCTGGCCGCCGGGTACGCGATCTTCCTCGGCATCTCGGCCACGCCCAGCATCGGCTTCATGGTCCTGCCCGGCATGATCCTGCTCGGCATCGCCTTCGCCCTGTCCTTCCCGGCCCTCAACATCCAGGCCACCAACGGCGTCCACGACGACGAGCAGGGCCTGGCCTCGGGCCTGCTCAACACCTCCGGCCAGGTGGGCGGCGCGGTCGTGCTGGCCATCGGCACCGCCGTCCTGACCTCCCAGTCCACCGGCGGCCTCACCATCGAGGCGCTGCGCGCGGCGATCGTCGTCTCGCTCGTGCTCGGCCTGGCCGGGCTGGCCATCTCGGCCTTCGGCATCAAGTCCCGCAAGGCCGTGCCGGCGGTCGAGGAGCCCAAGCTCTACGAGACCGTCTGAATCCCTCCGGCGCACGGGGGCGAGGGCCTTCCCTCCGGGGAAGGCCCTCTGCCATGCCGGTCCGTGATAGCGCGCCGCATGCGCGGGGGCGAGCTGGGAACCTAACAGTCATGCGCTCCTCACGCGTGGTCACAGCTTCCGCGGTCGCCCTGGTCCTGCTGGCCGGGTGCGGCGCGGGCACGACGACGGCCGGGTCCAGCTCGCCGGTGGGCGGGATGCCCGCGGGGTCGAGGTCGCCTGCCGTACCGGAAACGAGCGGCTCGCAGGCATCCCCGGCGGATCCCACGAAGCCGGTGGATCCCACGAAGCCCGCCGCTCCCAAGAGCCCGGCCGTGCCGGTGCCGACCGACACGCGCGAGCGGCAGGCCGAGGGCGAGGGGGAGGCGGCGCTGGTGACGCGGGTGCGCTTCGCCCGGCACGCCGGCTTCGACCGGGTGGTGATCGACCTGAAGGGCGACCTGCCCGGCTACGACGCGCGCTGGGAGAAGGGCCTGCACGAGGACGGCTCCGGCCGCAGGATCAACGTCAAGGGCGGCGCCTACCTGCACGTGCGGCTGCACCCCGCCAATGCGCACACCGACGACGGCCGGGCGACCTGGAAGGGCGGCCCGATCTTCCAGGCCGACCTGGGCAACGTGACCGACGTGGTGCGCACCGGCGACTTCGAGGGCTACGTGGGCGTCGGGCTGGTCCTGGCGCGCAAGGCCGGGTTCGAGATCCGCACGCAGACCAGCCCCAACCGCCTCGTGGTGGACGTGGCACACTGAGTCCTGTGGTGAGAAAGATCGAAGGGGCGACCCGGATCCCGGTGCCCGGCGGCAAGGTCATCGAAGAGCACATCGGCCGCGTGAACAGCGAGGACGAGTCCATCTCCATCGCGCACATGGTGGCGCCGGCCAACTGGGAGGAGCCCGCCCAGACGCCGTCGTTCACCGAGTACACCGTCGTCCTGCGGGGCACCGTCCTGGTGGAGCACGCCGGCGGCGTGACCGAGGTGTCGGCGGGGCAGTCCATCGTGACCTCGCCGGGGGAGAAGGTGCGCTACAGCACCGGCGCGGAAGGCGCGGAGTACGTGGCGGTCTGCCTGCCCGCCTTCGCTCCTGACACGGCCAACCGGGACTAGCGCCTAAGATGACGAGATGAGCCAGCGACCCACTCTCGAGGAGATCCGCCGCGCGCCCAAGGTGCTGCTCCACGACCACCTTGACGGCGGGCTGCGCGCGGAGACCATCGTCGACCTGGCCCGCGAGACGGGCTACGACCGGCTGCCGACCACCGACCCCGACCAGCTGCGCACCTGGTTCGAGGAGGCGGCCGACTCCGGCTCGCTGGTGCGCTACCTGGAGACCTTCGACCACACCGTCGGCGTCATGCAGACGCGGGAGTCGCTGGTCCGCGTCGCCGCCGAGTGCGCGGAGGACCTCGCCGCCGACGGCGTCGTCTACGCCGAGGTGCGGTACGCGCCCGAGCAGCACACCTCCGCCGGTCTCAGCCTCGACCAGGTCGTCGAGGCGGTCCTGGAGGGTTTCCGGCTCGGCTCCGAGGGCCGCGGCATCCGCGTCGGCACGCTGCTGACCGCGATGCGGCACCAGGCCCGCTCGATGGAGATCGCCGAGCTGGCGGTCCGCTACCGCGACGTCGGCGTGGTCGGCTTCGACATCGCCGGCGCCGAGGCCGGCTACCCGCCCACCCGCCACCTCGACGCCTTCGAGTACCTCCAGCGGGAGAACGCGCACTTCACCATCCACGCCGGCGAGGCCTTCGGCCTGCCGTCCATCTGGCAGGCGATCCAGTGGTGCGGCGCCGACCGGCTCGGCCACGGCGTGCGCATCATCGACGACATCACCGAGGACGGCGCCAAGCTCGGCCGCCTGGCCGCCTACGTGCGCGACAAGCGCATCCCGCTGGAGATGTGCCCGACCTCCAACCTGCAGACCGGGGCCGCCGACTCCATCGCCCAGCACCCGATCGGGCTGCTGCGCCGGCTCAACTTCCGCGTCACGGTCAACACCGACAACCGGCTGATGAGCTCCACCAGCGTCTCGGAGGAGTTCCACAAGCTGGTCGAGGCGTTCGACTACGGCTGGGACGACCTGCAGTGGTTCACCGTCAACGCCATGAAGTCGGCCTTCATCCCCTTCGACGAGCGGCTCTCGCTCATCAACGGCGTGATCAAGCCGGGCTTCGCGCAGCTCAAGTGGCGAGCATGAAACAGACGTTCCGCTCCACCACCGCGTTCGTCTTCGGGTGGGTGTGGCTGGCCTTCGTGGCGTTCAACGCCTACGACCTGACGGCCAACTACACCGGCAAGGGCACGCTGGTCGCGGCCGCGGTGCTGGGCGGGCTCACCGCGCTGGTCTACCTGACCGGCCTGCGGCCCGCCACCACGCTCACCGACGAGGCGCTGGTGGTGCGCAACCCGTTCCGCAGCGTCACGCTGCCCTGGTCCACCGTCGGCGACGTGCAGGTGGGCCACTCGATCTCGGTCGAGTACGGCGAGCCGGACGCCCAGGGCAAGCCGCGCGTGCTGCGCCTGTGGACCCCGATGGCCTCCGCCCGCGAGCGGGCCAAGGCCCAGCAGCGCGCCCTGCCCAAGCCCCAGCGCGGCAAGCTCCGCACCGAACCCGCCCGCACCAAGGCCGAGCAGGCCATGGCCGAGGCGATGGCCGGCAAGACGCACGCCGACTGGGTCGGCGAGCAGGTGACCCAGCGGGCCGAGGCCGCCCGGATGAGCCAGGCGGCCCCCGGCGAGGTCCGGATGGCGTGGGCCTACGACTCCTTCGCCGTGGTCCTGGCCGCGCTCGCGCTGGTGGTCGTGGCCGTCCTGGCCTGAGCACCCGCCGGTTGACCCTGACACCGTGTGAGGTCGTAGACCTGGAGGAGTCATGTTCAGCATCGGAGACTTCGCCAGGCTCGGCCTCGTGTCGGTGCGCATGTTGCGGCACTACGACGCGATCGGCCTGCTGCGCCCCGCCCGGGTCGACCCCGTCTCGGGGTACCGGTCCTACCAGGCCGCCCAGCTCGCGCGGCTCAACCGCATCGTCGCGCTGAAGGACCTCGGGTTCACGCTCGACCAGGTGAGCCGGATCCTCGACGACAAGGTCAGCGCCGAGGAACTGCACGGCATGGTACGGCTGCGCAGAGCCCAGCTCGAAGCGCAGATCAGCGCCGACCTGCAACGGCTGCAGGGCGTCGAGGCGCGGCTCCGGATGATCGAGGAAGAGGGAGCCATGCAGCCTCTGGAAGTGATCGTGAAGCGGGTCGAGCGGGTGCGGGTGGCGGAGCTGAGCGGCCAGGCGGCCGGCTACGAGCCGGCGGACATCACGCCGGTGATCCAGCCGCTGTTCGAGCAGCTCTGGGAGCGGGCGCAGGCGACCGGTCTGACGCCCGTGGGCGCGTGCCTGGCGTACTACCTGGACGCCGCCGACGGGGCGGTGTCGGTGCACGCGGCGATGCCCATCGCGGGTGACGGCGAAGGCGCCGGCGGGCTGGACGTGGTGGACCTGCCCGAGCTGAAGCAGGCGGCCACGTTGATCCACCGCGGTCCGATGGACGGGGTCGGCGCCTCCTTCCAGGCGCTGGCCACCTGGGTGGAGGACAACGGCTTCCGTGCGCTGGGGCTGGCCCGGGAGGTCTACCTCGACTGCCCGGACGAGGTGGCGGACTGGGTCACCGAGCTCCAGATGGAGATCGCTCCCGCCTGAGTCTCACCACCAGTGCCAGCGCACGTCCGCGCGGGTGCGGCGCTCGGCGAGCCAGGCCGCGTAGGCGAGCTGCCCGGCCTGCCGGAGCGCCCGCTCGTCGCCGTCGGGGGCGGGACGACGGGTTCGCACCTCGCCGGTGAGCCAGCCGTCGCCGTACCGGACCGGACCGACCCGGTCGCCCGAGCGCAACGGCTCCGGCAGTTCCCAGACCGGCTGCTCGGCCGGCTCGGGCAGGGCCACCGGGGTGGGGGAGTGCGTGATCACCCAGGTCGCCAGGGCCAGCTCGACGGTCGCCGGGTTCTGGGCCAGCCAGCCCGGCGCGAGCTCCGCCTCCTTGCGGCGGCGGAAGCGGCGGCGCTTGCCGTACTCCTCGATGTAGTCCTGGAAGCTCTCCGGCGTCAGTCCCATGGCCTCCAGCCAGGCGAGCATGGCGGCCCGGTCGTGCAGGCCGCGGGCCCGCCGGAAGTCGTCGGCGGCCTCCTGGAGCTCGGCGTCGGAGAGCGGCTCCGGGTCGGCCGCCACGGCGGCGCGCACCAGGCACAGCTCGACGATCTCGTCGTGCCGGCCGAGCGAGCGCACCAGCACCATCGCCTCCGGCAGCGACAGGTGGCCGCCGTCGACGCTGACGAGCTGGTTGGCCGCCCAGTGCGTGGAGTGGTCGATCAGCCAGGGCACGCCGTCGTCGGGCGGGCTGGTCAGCGCCACCGTGCCGCCGTCGGGGTGGTCGAGCAGCAGGTCGTAGTCGACGACGGGGGAGCCCGGGCGCAGGTCGGTGACCAGCTCGGCGTTGAGATCGGGATGCGCGGCGCTCCAGCCGGCGACCAGCTCGCGTGCCTGCCGTACCCCGGCCCGGCTGCGGTCGAGCCGCCGCAGCAGCGCGACCGCCGACTCCAGGGCGGCGCCGAAAGCGGTCATCGGGTCCCTCCGGTCAGCCAGCGGGCGACGGCGTCGCCGATCGGCAGGCCCGAGGCCTCCTCGACGCCGCCCCACTCGCCGTTCGGGTTGATCTCCAGGAAGACGTAGTCGCCCTCGGGGGTCAGGATGAGGTCGATCGCGCCGAAGGTGAGCCCCAGGCCGGCGACCAGGTCCACGCAGCGCCGCTCCAGCTCGCGGGGGAGCGCGTGCGGCCGGCAGAGCACCCGGCCGGTGTCGTAGTGCCGCCAGTCGTCCCTGGTGGTCCGGTGCGACTGGGAGTCGATCTCGGCGGCGAAGACGCGCTCGCCCACCACCGTCACGCGCAGCTCGACGTGCTTGGCGACGTACGGCTGCAGGATGACCGGCTCGTGCCGGATGGCGTGCCGCGCGGTGAGCATCCGCCGCGTCGTCACCGTGGTGAAGACCGTGTGCGTCTCGCCGCGCAGGGTGAAGGGCGGGTCGTCGATGAGCTTGGCGACCATGCGGCCCTCGCTGCGCTCGTACATCCGCCCGGCGGCGGCCGGATCGTTGGTCACCAGCGTGGGCGGGGCGGTGAAGCCCAGCTCGACCGCCCGGGCCAGATGGATGATCTTGTTGTGCGCGCGCCGCACCGCCGAGGGCGGACCCGGCAGCCACGGCACGGCCAGCGTCTCCCAGATGCCGTCCAGCAGCCGCCGGGCCTGCCCCGCCGCGTGCGCGCGGTGGGACGGCTCGGCGACCGCCGTCGCGGCCTCGGGCACGGTCGCGAGCCGGTTCCAGACAGCTCGCACCCGGCCCAGGTCGACCTCGTCCGCACCGGTGCGCAGGGTGAACCGTGGCCTGCCACCGGTGAAGTCGGCGGTCACCGTGCCCGAGGCCGGGTAGGTGGCGGGATCGAACGCCAGGCACTCGACCCCCTGCCGCTCGATCTTGGGAACGACCGTCCCGACAGTGGTGTCGGTCCTGGCGGCCAGGACGAGCAGCACGTCGCCTCCATGAGTAGGTGGCCGCGGGGCGTTCGCGCCGGTCCCCGCGGCCGGTCTAGCTAGCGGTCAGCCCGGATCAGTGGCCGTAGCCCATGATGTAGGCGCCGTTGGCGGCCACGACCTCCTTGGTCCACTGGGCGCGGCGCGCACCGCTGAGCAGCGCGAGGTCCTCCTCGCGGATCTCTGCCGCCTCGAGGTCGTCAAGGTTGAGTCGCATGACGTCCTCCTCTCTGCCGCGTGCTGCGGCGATCACGGCCCCGCGCGCCGCCCTTGTGCGGCGCGCGCGGGCCCTTCCCCGGTGCTCGGGAGGAGCGACCGGAAGTCTCAGTGCCAGCGGACGCGGGCCGTGGTGCGCCGGCCGGCCAGCCACTGGCGGAAGGCGGCCCGCCCGGCGGCGGGCAGGGCCTGCTCGGGGTCGGCCGGCAGCCGCGAGCGCACCAGCCCGGTCAGGTACCCCTCCCCGTACGGCAGCGGCCCCACGGCCAGCCCGGTGACGGCGGCGCGCAACGGCTCGGGCAGCTCTCCGGCCGGCCGGGCCGGCGCGGGCGCCTCGGGCAGCGCCTCGGGCGGCAGCGGCAGCGTGGAGGTGACCCACACCGCCTCGACCTCGTCGAAGTCGTGCCGGTGCACCGCCAGATGGACCGGGGCCAGCTCGGCCTCCTTGCGCCGCCGGAAGCGCAGCACCCGGGCGGTCTGCTCGGCCTCCTGCTGGAAGTCGTAGGTGCTCAGCCCGGTCGCGGCCAGCCAGGCGGTGAACTGCGCGGCGGTGAGCAGCCCGCGCGAGCGCCGGATGGCGTCGGCCGCCTCCTGCGCCTCGGCCTGCGTGATCTGCTCGCCGGCCGCCGCTTCGAGCAGCAGGCAGTGCTCGACGAGCGCGTCGGTGACGGTGGCCGCCCGTCCGGTGTAGGTGCGCAGCGCGCGCAACGCCTGGCGCAGGCTCAGGTCCTGGCCGTTCACGGTCAGGGCCAGGCAGGAGGCCCAGTGGCTGGAATAGGCCACCGCCCAGGGCAGGCCGTCCTCCGGCTCGACGGTGAGGGCCAGCGTGCCGCCGCCGGGATGGTCGAGAAGCAGGTCGTAGCCGACCAGAGGGCTGTCCGGGCGCTCGTCCACCACGAGCTGCGGCGCGTGCGCGGCGTTGCGGGCGGCCCAGGCGGCCACCGCGGCCCGCGCCTCCCCCAGGCCCTCGCGGCGCCGGGGCAGGCCGTGCAGCAGGGTCGCGGCCGAGGCCAGCGTCTCACCCAGGCTCATGCCGCCAGCCACTCGGCGACGGCCGCGGAGATCGGCAGGCCGGTCAGGTCCTCGATCCAGGCCCACTGGCCGTTCGGGTTGAGGTCGACGAACACGTGCTCCCCTTCAGGTGTGACGATCAGGTCGAGGGCGCCGAAGCTCAGCCCGAAGGATCGGACCAGCTCCACGCAGCGGGCCTCGACCTCGCCGGGCAGTTTCCCGGCGCGGTAGCGCTCGGCGGAGTCCTCGTAGTGCCGCCAGTCCTGCCGGGTCGAGGCGCCCGCCTGGGAGTCGATCTCGGCGGTGAAGACCCGCTCGCCGACCACCGTGACGCGCAGCTCGACGGCCTTGGGCACGTTCGGCTGCAGGATGGCCGGGGCGTGCCGCAGCCGGTGACGGCTGCGCAGGTGCCGCCGGTCGGCCGCGCTGGTGTAGGCGTGGTGCCGCTCGCCGTACAGGGTGAGGTCGGCCGGGTAGGTGGTCTTGGTGACCAGCTCGCCGCCGGTGCGCTCCCAGAACGGCGCCAGCTCGGCCGGGTCGTTGGTCATGACCGTCTCCGGCACGCTGAAGCCGAGCTCGGCCGCCCTGGCCAGGTGCACCAGCTTGTTCTGCGCCAGGCGGACGTCCTCCCGGCGGCCGGGCAGCCGCCGCGCCGGCAGGCTCGCCCACACCCCCTCCAGCAGCTCGGCCGCGGTGCTCGCGGCCCACTCCCGGTGCGCCGGGTCGGTGACCACGACCGGGATGCGCGGCTGTCCCGGCCGCCGGTCCCAGATCGCGCTCACCTGACCCAGGTCGTACGGCACGCCGCCGGTGGTGAGGACGATCCGGCGCTCCCCGCCGACGAGCGAGGCGGTGATCCTCGACTCGCCGGGGAAGGAGGCCGGATCCCACCACAGGCAGGGCCCGGTCAGCCGGGGCACGACCAGTCCCGCGGTCGTGTCACCCGGCTCGCTCAGGGTGAGGATCATCAAAGGGGGTTGGGGATACAGCCGTCGCGGAAGGTCAGGGTCGGCTGCGTGATGACCGGACGCCCGCCGGTCACGAACTCGAGCGCCTCCTCGGGGAGCTCGGCCGGGGCCAGGTCGTTGAAGGACAGCGCCATGAAGGGCTCCTTGGTTTCTCGGGAACGGATGGGTCCACTGTCGACCGAGCGGCTTGTGATCCCCTTGGAGATCACTGCAAGGCCGGTGCCTGGCCGTTGACCAGCGCCGCGTAGTGCCCGCCCAGGGCCACGAGCTGCCGGTGCGTGCCGCGCTCGACGATCCGGCCCTTGTCGATGACCACGATCAGGTCGGCGTCGCGCACGGTGCTGAGCCGGTGGGCGATGACGATGCGGGTCTGGGTGAGCCACGACAGGTTGCTCTCGATCTCCGCCTCGGTGACGGTGTCGAGGTGGCTGGTGGCCTCGTCCAGGAGCAGCACGCGCGGCTTGGCCAGCAGCGCGCGGGCCAGCGCCAGGCGTTGCCGCTGGCCGCCGGACAGGCCCGTGCCCTCCGACAACATCGTGTCGTAGCCCATCGGCATCGCCGCGATGTCCTCGTGCACGCAGGCCAGCCGGGCGGCCTCGGTGATCTCCTCCAGGCCGGCGTCGGGCCGGCCCAGGCAGATGTTCTCCCGCACCGAGCCGGTGAACAGGTCGGGGTCCTGGGTCACCACGCCGAAGTGGCGGCGCAGCGAGGCGCGCTCCAACTCGGGCATGGGGAAGCCGTCGTAGCTGACCGTGCCCTCGGTCGGCTCGTAGAGGCCCAGCAGGATGCGGGCCAGCGTGCTCTTGCCCGAGCCCGACCGGCCGACCAGCGCGATCTTCTGGCCGACGCCGATCTTGAGGGAGATGTCGCGCAACGTCCACGGCGCGCGCGGGTCGTAGCGGAAGGAGACCCGGTCGAGCTCCACCTGGCCGCCCAGGTGGGTGACCTCGATCTCGCCGTGCGGCTCGCGCTCGGACTCCATGATGTCGGCCAGCCGGTCCACGTGCACGACCGCCTCCTGCAGCGTCTGCAGGCTGGACAGCAACGTGCCGATCGGGCCCAGTGCCGCCACCGCCAGGCCGGTCAGGGCCAGCGTGGCGCCCAGGCCGGCTCCGCCGTACAGGACCTGCCAGCTTCCCGCCCACAACAGCGCGGCGGGGGCCAGGAAGCGGACGCTGTCCAGCATGGTGGTGACCACGTTCTCCGTCATGCTCACCCGCGAGTCGGCGTTGAGCTGCGCGGTGAACAGCCGCACCCAGCGCCTCGCGGCGGCGCGTTCGGTGCCGGAGACCTTGAGCGTCTCCATGCCGCCGATCGCCTCGATCAGCGAGCCCTGGGCCTCGATCTGCGCGCTCAGCTCGCGCTGACTCAGCTCCATCATCCGCCGTCTGGTGGCCAGCAGCAGGCCCGCCTGGAGCAGCGCGAAGCCGATCAGACAGGCGCCCAGCAGCGGCGCCTGCACGGTCACGATCAGCACGTAGCCGAGTGCCAGCGGCCCGTCCAGCAGCGCGGTGGTCACCTGGCCGGTCAGCATCTGTCTCAGCAGGCTGACGCTCGTGCTGCGCTGCACGAGGTCGCTGGCTCCCCGGAAGACGAAGAAGCGGTACGGCAACGCGAACAGATGGTCGACCACGCGCGCGGTCAGCAGCCCGTCGATCCGCACCCGCAGATTCAGCATCGCCAGCGAGCGCAGGTAACCCAGCACGAGATGGATGAGCGCGACGATGCCCAGCGCGGCCCCGAGCACCGCCAGCAGCCGGTCGGCGCGGACCGGCAACACCGTGTCCACCAGCACCTGCGCGAAGCCCTGCACGCCGAGCCCCGCCAGTTGCAGCAGCAGGGACACCAGCAGGATCTGCATGATCAGCGCCCGTTGCCCGGCCAGCGCCTCGCGCAGGAAGGCGGTCAGCCAGGGACGCCCGGCGCCCCGGCCCGGCTGGAACCCGTCATCGGGCGCGAAGGCCAGCACGACGCCGGTGAAGCCGACGTCGAACTCGGCATGGGTCAGGTGCCGCCGCCCGCGCGCCGGGTCGACCACCCGGACCCCGCGCGGGCCGAAACTCTCCACGACCACGAAGTGGTTGAACTCCCAGTGCACGATCGCCGGGAGCGGCACCTTGCGCAGTTGCTCGGGCTCGACGGAGAACGCCTTGGACTCCAGCCCGAACTCGCGGGCGGTGTGCACCAGGGCCAGCGCGGACAGCCCGTCGCGGCCCACGGCCGCCCGGTCGCTCACCTCGCGTACGGTGGTGCGCCGGCCGTGCCAGCTCAACACCATCGCCAGGCACGCCGCCCCGCACTCGGCCAGCCCGCTCTGCATCCGGATGGGGACTCGCCTGCTCATTCGCGAGATGCTGGCAGGCCGGTCTTGTCGGCGGCTTGTGGATCACTTGGGCGACAGCAGGCGGCTCAGCACGCTCTGGTGGCCGCGCTCCACCGTGACCACGCCCCGCGCGCCCTCCGGCAGTGGGACCGGGCACTCCAGCGCGCGCCCGGCGGCCACCGTGCAGGCGGCTTCCAGGCCCGGCAGCCGTACCACCGCCGTGGCGCCCGCCCGCTGGCCGCTCACCTGGATCTGACCGGCCTTGACCACGGCCGGCACCTGCACGTGGGCCGGCACCCGGACCAGGGCCAGCCCGCCGAGCACCAGCAGCAGCACGACCGCCGCCACCCAGAACGCGGCGAACTCCCTTCCGGCGGGCAACCACAAGCGTTCGCGCTCGTCGCGGCGCTCCAACACCCGTCGCAACGCCGCCGCCCGGAACATCCCCTCAGCCATGCCCGGCATCCTGACGCGCCCGCCTTGGAAACCGCTTGTCCCCCACTGCCCCCTGACCAGAATCCCGGCCCCCGTGCCCCGGCGCCCGGGATTGCAGGGAGAGGGGTGCCCGGTGCGCGGGAGTACGGGAGGAGGGAGTGCCCGGAACCCGGGGTCCCGGGGGAGGGAGTGCCCGGAGCCCGGGGTTTCGGGTGGCCTCCCGCCCCCAGCCCGGGCCCTCTTCCCCCCTTGGACGGCCAGCCCGAGAGGTGGGGGAGCCGGGCATGGCGGGACGGGGCTACGGTCAGAGCCCGAGAGCCCCAGCCAGATCCACCTTGAGCGCACCCAGATCCGCCTCAGCCTGAACCCGAGCCTCCCGAGGATCCCCAGCCACGACCACCTCCAGGTAACACTTGAGCTTCGGCTCGGTCCCCGAGGGCCGCACCACCACCCGAGCCCCGCCGGCCAGCCGATACCGCAACCCGTCGGTAGGCGGCAACCCAGCAGACCCAAGGCTGAGGTCGTCCACCGATTCCACAACCCGCCCCCCGAGCGCCCCAGGCGGCTCAGCCCGCAACCGCGCCATCGCCCCGGCGATCAGCGAGAGGTCCGCCACCCGGAACGACAACTGCGCCGTAGCATGCAGCCCGAACCGCCGAGCCTGATCGTCCAGCAGATCGAGCAACGTCCGCCCGTCCCGCTTGGCCGCCGCCGCGATGCTCGCCACGCTGAGCGCGGCCGAGATGCCGTCCTTGTCGTGCACCGGCAGCCCCGCATCCGAGCCGACGCTGTAACCCAGCGCCTCCTCGTAGGCGTAGACCAGCCCGTCCCCGGCCTTCATCAGCCACTTGAACCCGGTCAACGTCTCGGCGTGCCGTACGCCGTACTCCGCCGCGATCTTTCCCAGCAGCGTCGAGGAGACGATCGTGGAGGCCACCAGGCAGTCGCCGGAGGTGTTGCCCAGCACGTGCTCGGCCAGCAGCCCGCCGACCTCGTCGCCGGTGAGCATGCGGAAGCCGCCGTCGGCCAGGGGCACGCCCACCGCGCACCGGTCGGCGTCGGGGTCGTTGGCCAGCACCAGGTCGGCGCCGATCTTCCCGGCCAGGTCGAAGGCGAGGTCCATCGCCCCCGGCTCCTCCGGGTTGGGGAAGGCCACGGTAGGGAAGTCGGGGTCGGGCTCGCGCTGCGCCTCGACGATCTCGGGCGCGTCGAAGCCCGCGGTCATGAACGCCCGCTCCAGCACGCTGGCCCCGACGCCGTGCAGCGGCGTGTAGGCCACCTTGAGCAGCCGGGCGTCGCCCAGGGGCAGCGTGGTGACCGCCTGCAGGTAGGCGTCCACGATGGACTCGCCCAGCGTCTCGTAGGACTCGCCGCGCGGCAGCTCGTCCACCCGGCCCACCGCGTCGATGGCGGCCGAGATCTGCGAGTCGACCGGCGGCACGATCTGCGAGCCGTCGTTCCAGTAGACCTTGTAGCCGTTGTCGCGCGGCGGGTTGTGGCTCGCCGTCACCGTGACGCCGGCGTCGGCGCCCAGCTTGCGTACGGCGAAGGCCAGCACCGGCGTCGGCAGCGGCCTGGGCAGCACCGAGGCGCTCAGCCCGGCCCCGGTCAGCACCTCGGCGGTGTCGCGGGCGAAGACGTCGGAGTTGTGCCGCGCGTCGTAGCCGATCACCACGTGCTTGCCCGGCCCCAGCACCCGGGCCAGCCCGGCCGCCGCCCGCTGGACGGTCACCCGGTTCATCCGGTTGGGGCCCGCGCCGAGCTCGCCGCGCAGGCCTGCCGTACCGAACTCCAGCTTGGCGCCGAACCGCGCCTCCAGCGCGGCCGGGTCGTCGAGCAACGCCTCCAGCTCGGCCCTGGTCTCCGGGTCGGGATCCTGGGCCAGCCACTGCTCGGCCAGCTCGCGGCTGCTCGGGCTCACAGGCGATCGACCACCTTCGCCAGCAGGACGCCCATCCGGGCGGCGGTGGCGCGGCCCACCTCGAGGACCTCCTCGTGGTTGAGCGGCTCGCCGACCAGGCCCGCGCCGGGGTTGGTCACCAGGGACAGGCCCAGCACCTCCAGGCCGGCCTCGCGGGCGGCGACCGCCTCCAGCACGGTGGACATGCCGATCATGTCGCCGCCGAGGGTGCGCAGCATGCGGATCTCGGCGGGCGTCTCGTAGGTCGGGCCGCGGAAGGCGACGTAGACGCCCTCGGCGAGGGACGGGTCGATCTCGCGCACCAGCGCGCGCAGCCGCTTGGAGTAGACCTCGGTGAGGTCGAGGAAGGCGGTGCCGGTGATCGGGTTGGCGCCGGTCAGATTGATGTGGTCGCTGATCAGGACCGGGTCGCCGACGTTCTGGGTCTCGGGGCGCAGGCCGCCCGCGGCGTTGGTCAGCACCAGCGTGCTCACCCCGGCCGCGGCCGCGGTGCGCACGCCGTGGACGACGGGCTCGACGCCGCGGCCCTCGTACAGGTGGGTGCGGCCGAGGAAGACGAGCGCCAGGCGGTCGCCCGCGGTGCGGACGACGCGGATCTTGCCGCCGTGTCCCGCCACGGCGGGCGCCGAGAAGCCGGGCAGCTCGACGAAGGCGACCTCGGCGACGGTCTCGCCGAGCGCGTCGGCGGCGGGCACCCACCCGGAGCCCATGACAAGCGCGACGTCGAAGGAGTCGAGCCCGGTCGCCCGCTTCAGCGCGGCGGCGGCTTCCTGGGCAAGGTCATATGGGTTGCTCACCTTCAGTAGTTTATGAGCACCGCGTCGGGTTTCACGTGCAAGGGCGGGCCCGCAGGTCCTTCACGTAGTCGTCGGGCGCGCCCGCCTGCTCGGCGGCGTCGGCCAGGATGCCCAAGTAGCGGGCCGAAGGCAGGCCGCCCTCGTAGGCGTCGAGCACGTAGAACCAGGCCAGCACGTCGCCGTCGAGCGTGTGCACCCGGAGCCGGATCTTGTGATAGAGCCCCCGGCTCGCGCCTTCCCATTGGTCGAGCTCGGCCTCGTCCCACTCGGGCACGTCGTAGAGCACCACGAAGACCTGCTCGTACTCGTCTTCGACGATGGTCGCGAGCGCGCCCTCCCAGCCCAGATCGGCCCCGCCGAACGTGAGCCGCCACCCGGACACCCAGCCAGCTCCCCTGATCGGAGAGTGCGGAGCGCGGATGGCCATCTGCTTGGGATCCATGTTGGAGCCGTAAGCGGCGTAGACCGGCATAGCCACCTAGGGTACCGCTTCACCTCCTGGTTGGCGGATGCGGGACAATGGGACACGTGACGAGGATCGTGATCATCGGTGGCGGACCAGGCGGCTACGAGGCGGCGCTGGTGGCCGCGCAACTAGGCGCGCAAGTCACGATGGTGGAGCAGGACGGTCTGGGCGGCGCGTGCGTCCTGACCGACTGCGTGCCGTCCAAGACGCTGATCGCGACCTCGGTCCGCAAGCAGGCGCTGCTCGACGCGCCGTCGCTGGGCGTCCACTACTCCGGCGGGGCCGACGGCGACGTCGGCACGCCCGAGATCGACGTGCCGCTGGTCAACCAGCGGGTGAAGGAGCTGGCCCAGGCGCAGTCGAGCGACATCGCCGCGCGGGTCGCCGCCGAGGGCGTCGAGATCATCAAGGCCACCGGGCGGCTGGTCGACCCGCAGGTCGTGCGGGCGGGTGACCGTACCATCCGGGCGGACGTGGTGCTGGTCGCGACCGGCGCGACGCCGCGCATCCTCAAGGGCGCCGAGCCCGACGGCGAGCGCATCCTCACCTGGCGGCAGCTCTACGACCTCAAGGAGCTGCCCGAGCACCTCATCGTCGTCGGCTCCGGCGTCACCGGCGCCGAGTTCGCCGGCGCCTACCGGTCGCTGGGCTCGGAGGTCACGCTGGTCTCCAGCCGCGACCGGATGATGCCCAACGAGGACGCCGACGCCTCCGAGGTCCTCGAAGAGGTCTACCGCCGCCGTGGGATGAACGTCATGGGCCGCTCGCGCGCCACCTCCGTGCAGCGCACCACCGACGGCGTCGTGGTCACCCTGGAGGACGGCCGCACCGCCGAGGGCTCCCACGCCCTCATGACCGTCGGCATGGTGCCCAACACCGCCGGCATGGGCCTGGAGGAGGTCGGCGTCCAGCTCGACGCCGGCGGCTTCGTCAAGGTCGACAAGGTCTCCCGCACCTCCGCGCCCGGCGTCTACGCGGCCGGCGACTGCACCGGCGTGCTCATGCTCGCCTCCGTCGCCGCCATGCAGGGCCGCATCGCCGTCTGGCACGCGCTGGGCGAGGCCGTCCAGCCGCTCCGCCTGGCCACCGTCGCGGCCAACATCTTCACCGACCCCGAGATCGCCAGCGTCGGCGTGTCGCAGAAGCAGATCGAGGCCGGCGAGATCGAGGCGAACGTCGTCAAGCTCCCGCTCGCCACCAACGCCCGGGCCAAGATGCAGGGCTTCCACGACGGCTTCGTCAAGCTCTTCTGCCGCCCGCACACCGGGATCATCCTCGGCGGCGTCGTCGTCGCCCCGCGCGCCTCCGAGCTCATCCTCGCCGTCTCCGTCGCCGTGCAGCAGCGCCTCACCGTCGACCAGCTCGCCCACACCTTCGCCGTCTACCCGTCCCTGTCCGGCTCCATCACCGAAGCCGCCCGCCGCCTCATGCAGCCCATGGCCGCCATCGGCATCTAGGCCCAGGTCAGCCAGGTGTCCGTGGGAATCTCCAGGGTGAGCGGATCGGGCAGGACGGTCGTCTCGCCGAGAGCCCAGGACTCCGAGTGCAGGTAGGCCGCTGAGGCGGGATCGGGGATGGAGTACAGAGTGGTCGTGGCGACCTGTGGGTCGAGGTCGACCAGGAGGTAGTAGGGGATCTCGGCGCGGGCGTAGGCGCGCCACTTGTTCCTGCGCTGCCCGGCGGTCGGCGGGCGGTCCACGGAGGCGCTGCCTTCTGAAGTCACCTCGACGACCAGCTCCACCTGATCGGGCAGCAGCTCGCGGGCGTTTCCCTGGAGGGCTTCCTGCTCGAGCTCCCGGTCCAGCACCAGCAGGTCGGGGATGAAGCCGCTCTCCTCGGCCAGGAAGTTGAGCCCTTCCGTCTGGTACTCGCGCCAGCGGTAAGCAGAGCCGGTGGCCCCGCGCAGGTAGAACAGGCCGGCGAGGTGCCGGACGGCATGATTGTGCCGAGTGATGGGGGCAGGGGACACGACGATCTCTCCATCGATGATCTCGACTCGGCTGCCGTCGGGAACGCGGAGATAGTCATCGAGCGTGCCGTCCACCCACATGCGGTACGGGGAGTCGGGAACGAGGATGGGGCCGTGGATCTCGGCGATGGTCACCTTGCGCGACACCTCACTCACGATCAGCTCCCGTCATCGTAGAGATTCCGCTTACTCAGCGTAAGCCCAACGCGGGAAAAGCGGGGCAGACGCGGTGCGTTATCACTGCAGGAGCAGGGCCAGGAGGGGGACGGTGGCGAGGGAGAGCAGGCTGGTGACGAGGATGGCGTCGCGGGCCAGGCCGGCGGGGCGGCCGTAGGCGCTGGCGTAGACGAAGGTGTTCTGGGCCGAGGGCAGGGCGGCGAAGACGACCGCGGAGAAGAGCGCGGGCTGGTCCAGGCGCAGCAGGAAGTGGCCGACGAGGAAGGCGATGGCCGGGTGGGCCACGAGTTTGACCGCGACGACCAGGCTGAGCAGGCCGGGGCGGCTGAGTTCGGCACGGGGGACGTGCAGGGACATGCCCAGCGCGAAGACGGCCAGGGGTACGGCGGCGCCACCCAGTGACTCCAGGGTGCCGGTGACCACGGCGGGGAGGTCGAGGCCGGTCGCGGCGAAGGCCAGGCCGAGGCCGCTGGCGATCAGGTTCGGGGTGCGCAGCGGAGCCAGGGTGAACCGCTTCTCCGCGCCGAGCGCCATGAAGATCGGCGGGGACATGATCAGGATCTGGAAGAGGATGACGGAGATCGCGAAGGTCACGTCGTTGAGCAGGTAGAGCGCGATCGGGATGCCCAGGTTGCCGGCGTTGACGTAGCAGGAGGCCATCACCGCGACGATGCGCTCGTGCAGCTTGCCACGCAGCAGCGGCACCATGGCCCCGCCGATCACCACGGTGCTGATCGCGAAGGCGGCCAGCGGCCCGAACCTGATGGTGGCCAGGTCGGTCCGGCTCAGGATGAGGAAGAGCACCGCGGGCATCGCCAGGTTGAAGGTGAACCAGGTGAAGACGCCCTGCGCCTGCGGCGGCACCCGGCCGCTGCGGCTCGCCGCCCAGCCGAGGAAACCTAAGCACCAGATGGGGACGAAGGCCGCAAAGATTGCCGACACCCGACGAACCTATCAAGGCTCGCATATCGCCCCCCGTGGGCGGTCCCGGCGGCGGGGTGGCCAGGGGGCCTTCCGATACTTGGATCATGCTCTCCCGACGCCAGTTCCTGACGCTGGCCGCGATCGCCACCGCGACGGCGGCCTGCGGTCAGGGTCCGACCTCCAGCACCCCCTCGCCGGGTCCGGCCAACCCCCTGCGCATCCCGCCCCTGCTCCAGGCCGGCGCCGACGGCCGGTTCACCCTGACCATGAAGGCCGGCACCACCGAGTTCGTCGCCGGCAAACCCGCGCCGACCTGGGGGTTCAACGGCTCCTACCTGGGCCCGACGATCCGGGCCAGGCGCGGCGACCGGATCAGGATGCGGGTGGTCAACGAGCTCGACGAGCCGACCACCGTGCACTGGCACGGCATGCGGCTGCCCGCCAAGATGGACGGCGGGCCGCACCAGATGATCCCGGCGGGCGGCGAGTGGACCCCCGAGTGGACGATCGACCAGCCGGCGGCCACCTCCTGGTACCACCCGCACCCGCACGGCGAGACGGCCAGGCACGTCTACCGGGGGCTGGCCGGGATGTTCCTCCTCGACGACGACGATGACAAGGACGAGGCGGCCGGCGCGGGGTTGCCGGGCGAGTACGGGGTGGACGACATCCCGCTGGTCATCCAGGACCGGGTCATCGGCGACGACGGCACGCTGGTCGAGGACCCCGTGGCCACCTGGGGCCTGATGGGCGACCGCATCCTCGTCAACGGCACCCTCGACGCCGCCTTCCAGGTGACCCGTCCGGCGATCCGCTTCCGGCTGCTCAACGGCTCCAACGCGCGCAAGTACAACATCGGCTTCGCCGACGGCCGCGCCTTCCACGTCGTCGGCGGCGACGCGGGCCTGCTGCGCGCCCCGGTGCAGGTCACCCGGGTCTCGCTCACGCCGGGCGAGCGGATCGAGATCGTGGCCACGTTCAAGGCCGGGGAGCAGGCCCTGCTGCGCAGCTTCGCCGGCGACCTGGACCTCGACGACCGCGAGTTCGACCTGCTGCGCCTCGACGCCGCGCCCGGGCTCGAGCCCGCCGCCGCCCTGCCCGCCACGCTGAGCGACCGCCCGGCGATCGAGGTGCCCGCGGGCGCCAAGGTGCGCCGCTTCACGCTCAACGGCTCCGACGCCATCAACGGCCAGGAGATGGACATGACCCGCATCGACGAGGTCGTCCCGGCGGGCGCGGTGGAGATCTGGGAGATCGTCAACACCGTCTACGCGCACAACTTCCACATCCACGAGGTGGAGTTCGCCGTGCTCGACGTGGACGGGGCCAAGCCCGAGCCCTACCTGGCCGGGCCCAAGGACACCGTCTACGTGCCGCCCAAGGCCACGGTACGGCTGGCCGTACGGTTCGGGGAGTTCGTCGACCCGGCCACGCCGTACATGTACCACTGCCACATCCTGCGCCACGAGGACGAGGGCATGATGGGCCAGTTCGTGATCGTGACGCCCGGCACCGAGGCGCAGGTGAACCGCACCCTCCCGGCCACGCACCAGCACGCCTGAACAAGCGCCGGAGGGCGCGCCCCCGATGCGGGGAGCGCGCCCTCCTTGGTCGTGCCGGGTGGTGGTTACCAGTCGCCGCCGCCGAAATCGCCGCCGCCGAAGTCACCGCCGCCGAAGTCGCCCCAGCCACCGGCGTCGCCGCCGCCGCTGAAGTCGCCGCCACCGGCGTCGGAGTAGCCCTCCGAGTAGCCGGCGCCGTAACCGCCCATGCCCATGCCGAAGCCGCCGCCGAGCATGCTGCCCATCATGGTGCCGATGAACATGCCGGTCATGATGTCGCCGAAGCCGCCGTAGTAGCCGTAGGCGTACGGCTGGTAGGCGGGACCGGCGTTGTAGTACGGCACGCGCTGGCCGTGGATCATGACCTCACGCGGGTGCGGGTCGTAACCCTGCTCCACCGCCTGGGCGTCCATGGCGCAGGCCGGGACCTCGCGCACCGCGCCACCGGGCGGAGCCCAGCGCACGTCGCGCACGCTCGGGCCGTGCTGCGGGTTGAAGAAGCAGGGAGCGCGCCGCTCGGGGATCGGCAGGTTGTTGACCTTGGCCTTCACCACGGCCAGCGCGTACCGGCCGTCCTCGAGGGTCTGGGTGACCTCGCGGATCTGGTCGGCCTTGGTGATCGTGGCGAGCTGAGTCTTGGACCGCTCGTAGGCGTCGAGCGCGGTCTGCCACTCCCCGATGTGCTGACCGCTGGCGCCCTGCAGGCTGACGTCGGCGTCGAGATCGGTGATCTCCTCGCCGAACTTGGTGACGTCCTCCTCCACGGTGGTCTTGACCGCGGCGAGGTCGCGGGCCTCCTGCTCCAGGCGCTTCTTCTTGGCGTTCCTGGAGTAGAGGAAGTAGCCGCCGCCGCCCACGAGGGCGAGGCCGCCCAGCGCGAGCAGGACGCCGGTGCCGCCGCCGGAGCCGCTGACCGAGCCGGAGCTCAGCGCGGACCGGGTCTTGCCGGCCGCGGCGAGGTCGACCCGCTCGACGAACTCGGCCATGCCCTTGGTCACGTCGCCGCCGGCGTTGTTGGCCGACAGACCGATGATCCGGTTGAGCGTCTGCTGGCCGATCTGGCTGGAGTCGGCGTAGACCTGGGTGCCGATCATGACGGCGACCGTGGCCTGGGTACGGCCGGCCTGGTCGAGCGCGCCGCCGAGCTGGCGGAAGTAGGCCCCGAGGTCGGCCTCGGTCGCGGCGCCCTTGGGCATCGCGACGGCGTAGACCTTGGACTTGGCCCCCTTGAGCTCGTCACGGATGGCCGACTGCTGGTCGCTGGTGAGCGGCGAGCCCGACTCCACGAAGAGCGGGTCGCCGGACTTCCAGGTGTTGAGAACCGTCGCGGCATCAGGCGGAGCGGCCGCAGCCTGCGCCGCGGAGGTGAATGAAAGCACAACGAGTAGCCCGGCGAGCAGCGCAACGAGCGCGGCCCCTGCCCGGCGCAGCGAATGGGTCATCGGCAACAAGCCTCCTTCGCCCTTCTGGACGAACGGGCGGTCGAAGAAGTTCCTCTATCGACGAACCTACCCGCTATGCGTCCTTGATCTCGCAGATGGCCGCCCCGGCGGTGACGGTCTGCCCGACGGAGGCGCTGAGGCCGGTGACCGTACCCGACTTGTGGGCGGTCAACGGCTGCTCCATCTTCATCGCTTCGAGCACGACGACCGTGTCGCCTTCGGCCACGGTGTCGCCGTCGGCGGCCACGACCTTGACGATGGTGCCCTGCATCGGGCTGACCAGCGAGTCTCCGCCGGCGGCCGAGGCCTTGCCGGCTCCGGCGCCGCCGCGCCTGGGGGGCTTGTTCGCTCTCGGCGTAGCGGTGGTGCTGCCGAGACCGGCCGGAAGGACGACCTCCAGCCGCTTGCCGCCCACCTCGACGGTGATCGTCTCGCGCGGAGCGGCCTCGGCGCTCTCGACGGCTCCGCCGTACGGCTGGACGGTGTTGTCGAACTCGGTCTCGATCCAGCGGGTGTGCACCTGGAAGGGCTCGCCGGTGAAGGCCGGGTCGGAGACGACGGCGCGATGGAAGGGCAGGACCGTCGGCATGCCGTCGATCTCGAACTCGGCCAGCGCGCGGCGCGAGCGCTCCAGGGCCTCGCGGCGGGTGCGGCCGGTGACGACGAGCTTGGCGATCAGCGAGTCGAACGTCTGCGGGACGGTCATGCCGGCCTCGTAGCCGGAGTCGAGCCGGACGCCGGGCCCGCTGGGCGCGCGCATCGTGGTGAGCGTGCCGGGGGCGGGCAGGAAGTTGCGGCCGGCGTCCTCGGCGTTGATCCGGAACTCGATGGAGTGCCCGCGCAGCTCCGGGTCGCCGTAGCCCAGCTCCTCGCCCTCGGCGATGCGGAACATCTCGCGGACCAGGTCGATCCCGGCGACCTCCTCGGTCACCGGGTGCTCGACCTGGAGGCGGGTGTTGACCTCCAGGAAGGAGATGGTGCCGTCCTGGCCGACGAGGAACTCGCAGGTGCCCGCGCCGACGTAGCCGGCCTCCTTGAGGATCGCCTTGGAGCTGGAGTAGAGCAGGTCGAGCTGCGCCTGGCTGAGGAAGGGCGCGGGGGCCTCCTCGACGAGCTTCTGGTGGCGGCGCTGCAGCGAGCAGTCGCGGGTGGAGACGACCACGACGGTGCCGTGCCGGTCGGCCAGGCACTGGGTCTCGACGTGGCGGGGGCGGTCGAGGTAACGCTCGACGAAGCACTCGCCGCGGCCGAACGCGGTGACCGCCTCGCGCACCGCGCTGTCGAACAGGTCGGGGATCTCCTCCAGGGTGCGGGCGACCTTGAGGCCGCGGCCGCCGCCGCCGTAGGCGGCCTTGATCGCGATCGGCAGGCCGTGCTCCTCGGCGAAGGCGACCACCTCGGCGGCGCCGGAGACCGGGTCCTTGGTGCCGGCGACCAGGGGCGCGCCCACCTTCTGGGCGATGTGCCTGGCCTGGACCTTGTCGCCGAGCGCGGCGATGGCCGAGGGCGGCGGGCCGATCCAGGTCAGGCCGGCGTCGAGCACCGCCTGGGCGAAGTCCGCGTTCTCGGCGAGGAAGCCGTAGCCGGGGTGGACGGCGTCGGCGCCGGTCTGCGCGGCCACGCGCAGGAGCTTGGCGATGTCGAGGTAGGTCTCGGCGGGCGACTCGCCGCCCAGCGCGTAGGCCTCGTCGGCGACCCGCACGTGGAGGGCGTCGAGGTCCTGGTCGGCGTAGACGGCCACGCAGGCGATCCCCGCGTCCTGGCAGGCTCGCGCGATCCGGACGGCGATCTCGCCCCGGTTGGCGATCAGAACCTTCTGCACGTCTCTCCCTTTCCGCTGACCCCGAGAGTCCTGGCGCAGTTTATCGACCGAGGTAGGCGCCGCCGTTGACGTGGATCACCTGGCCGGTGAGGTGCCGGGCGCCCGGTGAGGCCAGGAAGAGCACGGTCTCGGCGACGTCGTCAGGGGTGCCCGCCCGGCCGTTGCGGGTGCTCTCGACGCGGCGCTTGACGCCCTCGTCGGTGAGACGGCCGCGGAAGAACTCGGTCTCCACGATCAGGCCGGGGGAGACCACGTTCGCGGTGACGCCTCGCGGGCCGAGATCGGAGGCCAGGTCCGCGGTCCAGGACTCCAGGGCGGCCTTGGCGGCGCCGTACGAGCCGGACCGGGTGCCGCGGGCGGCGATGGAGCCGATGGAGATCACCCGGCCGTGGTCGGCGAGCCGGGGGAGCAGGGCCTGGGTGACCAGGACGGCGGAGAGCACGTTGGCCGCGAAGTTGGCCTGCCAGCCCTGGGCCAGCCGGGCCAGTTCGGCGGCGGGGGCCGGGTCCGTGCTCTCGTCGGCCGGGCGGTCCAGGTTGGTGTTGCCGCCCGCGTTGTTGACCAGGACGTCGACCCGGGCGGGGAGCCGGTCGAGCGCGGCGGCGACGGCGGCCGGGTCGGAGGCGTCGAAGGCGGCGTGGCTCGCGCCCAGCTTGGCGGCGGCTTGGGCCAGGACGTGCTCGCGGCGTCCGGTGATGGTCACCCGGTCGCCGAGGGCGGTGAAGGCGGCCGCGATGGCGTACCCGATGCCGGTGCCGCCTCCGGTCACAACGATCTCGCGCAAGGATGCTCCATATAGGTCCGAATAATCCTCTGGACGACCATAGCCGCTCGGCATAACGCGGGGCGACGGCGGGGCTCGCTGCCTAAGGTGAGGGCGCTCCATCCGTCTATCCAGGAGGTACGGCATGAGCCAGAGCCTGCTCGGTGGCAATCCCGGTGAAATGCAGGCCATGTCCACGCAGTTCACCCAGCAGTCGGAGGCGGTGCGCGCGACGATGTCCGCGCTCGACCGCGAGGCGGCGAAGGTGGGCAGCGCCTGGACCGGCCCCGGCGCCGATCGGTTCGCGAGCGCCTGGCAGAACTACCGCGCCGCCTTCCAGCGGATGTCCGAGGAGCTCTCCGAGGCCGCCCGCGTGATCAACACCTACCGGGGGAACATCGAGTCCGCGACCCGTTAACGAGCTGTTCGAGCCCCGGCCATGCGTGGTCGGGGCTTTCTTCTGCCTGGATAACTGCGTCATGTCGGGATTTGTGACTATTGTGATGGCTGTTATCTCTGAGACTGACGGTAAAGGGGAGAACCATGGGCGACCCAAAGGTCGGTGGAGTCATCGCGGACATGGAGAAGATGTCCCAGACCTTCAAGACCCAGGCGGGCGCAGTCCTGGACGCCAAGAAGGCGCTCGACGGCGAGGCCGGCAAGATCCCGGCGTCGTGGTCCGGCCCGAACGCGGAGAAGTTCAAGTCCGCGTGGGAGGCGTACAAGTCCTCCTTCGACAAGGTGTCCCAGGCTCTTGAGGAGGCCCAGGACGGCATCCGCAAGAACAAGGAAGCCATCCAGGCCGCGACCGGCGCCTGATCTCTCACGAAACGGGGGTCTCCCGCACCGGGAGACCCCCTTTCGCGCGTAGGGACCGGGAGAAACTCGCCGTCACCGTGCAGGCCACCAGGCCGACGCACAGCACGAGGATGGCAGGCGCCGCGCCGGCGTGCTGGCTGAGCAGGCCGCCGAGCAGGGGCGCGAGCGGGGTGAGCCCGGAGAACATGACGTTGAGCGCGCCGTGCACCCGGCCCTGCATGTGGTCGGGCACCGAGCGCGCGATCTCGACCTCCAGCGCGATGTTGAGCGCCGGGACCACCAGCATCGCGACGAACAGCACCCCGGCCGTCCAGTAGGCGCCCAGCGGCAGCACGAGCAGCGGCAGCACGAGCGCGAACAGCCACGAGCCCGCGAGCATGAGCCGCCCGGTGGGCAGCAGGCGCATCAGCCGGGCCGACAGCGCCGCACCGGCCAGCCCGCCGAGGCCCAGCGCGGCCATCACCACCCCGACGTCCACCGGGTCGCCGACCAGCACGATGATCGGGATCGTCATCGCGTTGACCACCAGGTTGCAGCCGAGCACCAGCCCGCAGACCGCCCGGAGCAGGGGCTGGTCCCACATCCAGCGCACCGCCTCGGCGATGTCCGCCCGCATGCTCTGCGCGGGGGCGGGCGGCGTCTCGGGACGGCGGGGCACCCGCGCGAACGCCACGCAGACGAAGGAGACCAGGTAGGTCACCGCGTCCACCAGGAAGGGCACGGCCCGGCCGAGGGCGAACAGCGCGCCGCCCAGCGCCGGCCCGGCCAGGCCCGCGGCGTGCTGGCGGGTCTGCTCCTGGGCGTAGGCGGTCGGCAACTGCTCGCGCGGCACCAGCGCGCGCAGCGAGGCGCCGTGCGCGGGCCGGAACAGCGCGCTCGCGACCCCGTTGACGACGGCGACCGCCAGCAGGTGCGGCATGGTCAGCGCGCCGGTCAGCAGGGCGCCGCCCACGCCGGCCATGGTGACGATCCGGACCAGGTCGGCGCCGAGCAGGATGCGCCTGCGGTCCCAGCGGTCCACCAGGGCGCCGGCCGGCAGGCCGACGAGGATCTCGGTGCCCATGGCCACCGCGCCGACCAGGCCGGCCTGCGTGGGGGAGCCGGTCATGGCCAGCACCAGCAGCGGGAAGGCGAGCCCGGACAGCGTCGAGCCCAGCTCCGAGGCGGCGGAGCCGACCCAGAACACCTGGAAGCGGAGGTTCCTGCGTAACGGCTGCATGGTTCAACAAGATAAGTTGTACAAGAACTCTTGTACAACTCTCGTGGATAGGATTCCCCGCGTGGAGGAGACTCGGCGGCAACTCGGCCCGGACGACGTGGGCACGCTCAAGGCCATGGCCCACCCCACCCGGGTCCGGCTGCTCATGGCCATCGCCGAGATCGGCCCGGCCACCGTGGGCATGCTGGCCGAGCGCCTCGACGAGGCGGTCGGCGCGGTCAGCTACCACCTGCGGCAGCTCGGCGAGCACGGGCTGGTGGCCGAGGCCCCCGAACTGGCACGGGACCGGCGGGAACGATGGTGGCGCTTCGTGCCCACCGAGAGCCTGTCGATCACGCCCTCCGACTTCGCCGACGACCCGGTGGGCCAGATCGCCCAGCGGGCCGCGCTACGGGCCTGGCTGGAGGCCAGCACCGAACGGCTGCGGCTGGCGGTGGAGGCCATGCCCGGCCTGCCGCAGGAGTGGCAGGACGTGACGATGCCCAGCATGAACGGGCCGCTGCGGCTGACCGCCGAGGAACTGGCCCAGCTCTACGACGAGCTGGGCGCGCTCATGGAGCGCTGGAAGCGGCACGGCGAGACCGCCGCCGACCAAGAAGACCGGCGGCGGGTCCACCTCTACTTCCAGCCCCTGACCTAGCGCGTCAGCCGCCGGCCACCTGGACGAGCTCCCACATACCGCCCAGCACCAGCAGGCCGCGCCCGGCCGGGCCTGCGCCGGTGGCCAGGCTGCGCGGCAGCCGTACCCCCAGCAGGTCGCCCTGACTGGTGGTGGTCGGGCGCAGCAGCAGGCCGTTGCGCGCCTTCTTCATCGCCACGACCGGGCCCCGGTACATCGAGTCCAGGTCCTCGACGCTGCCCGCGCCGATCACCAGGTTGCCGGTGTCGCGCACCTCGCCGATGTAGTCGGTGAGCCACTCGGCCAGCTCGCTGTCGTTGCCCAGCAGCTCCAGGTCGTCCACGAGCAGCGCGTGCCGCCCGGTCAGCGCCTCCTTGACCTCCGAAGGCGAGGCCTCCCCGGTGAAGGAGGCCCCGGGCAGGTCACGCACCGGCGAGCGCCGCGGCGTGATGGTGACCAGCGAGAACCCCCGCTGGGCCAGCCACGTGCCCATGGTGATGAGCGCGGTGGAGCGCCCGCTCTTGGGCGGCCCGGCGACCACCAGCGCGGGCCCGTGCTCCTCGGCGCGGAAGAAGCGCACCCCGAGCGAGTCGCCGCCCACGCCGAACACCACGGCGTCCGCCGGCAGCGGCTCCTCGGCCATCGCCACGGCCTCGGCCAGCGTGACGCCGGTCGGCAGCGCGTCGACCCGGAAGGGCCGCAGGTGCCGCGGCAGCTCCCCGGCGCGCAGCCGGGCCTCGCGGCCGAGCTGGTGCAGCGCGGCCACCTGCGCGGTACCGGCCACGTCCTCGGCCAGCAGGCCGACCTGCACCTCCCGGATGGTGGCGGTGGCGCGGAAGGCGCGGCCGGGGGGCATGTGGTCCGGCACGTCCTTGGCCCGCAGCCCGATGTAGCTGTAGTCCATCGGGTCGGCCAGCTTGAGCATGAGCCGGTCGTCGAAGAGCGTGGAGATCCGCCCGACCAGGGTGCTGCGGTCGCCGGTCATCACCACCTTGACGCCCACGCCCGAGCCCTCCTGGAGAATCTGCAGCCACTGGTCGACCAGCTTGCCGCCGTCGTAGGACTCGAACGCCGCGTAGAAGCCCTCCCACCGGTCGAAGAGCACCAGCAGGTACGGCAGACGCTCGTGCTCGGCCACGGCCGCCCGCTGCTCGCTCAGGTCGGCGAAGCCCTGCCCGGCCAGCACCTGCTGGCGCCGCGCGATCTCGCCGAGCAGCCGGTCGGTGAGCCGGGTGAGCCGGTCGGGCGAGTCACGCCCGACGACCGCGCCGGTGTGCGGCAGGCCTACCAGCGGCAGCAGGGCGTTGTTGCCGCAGTCGACGGCGTACAGGTGGACGTCGCGCGGCGAGGCCTGGGTCGCGACCGAGGCGGCCAGCGCCCGCAGCACCGTCGAGCGCCCGGAGCGGGCCGAGCCGCAGACCAGCAGGTGGCCGGAGGCGGCCAGGTCGTAGACCTCGGTCGCGCGCATCTGGAGCGAGGGGATGTCGGCCAGACCCATCGGCAGCTTCGTCCAGGTGTCGGCCGGCTCGACCTCGCTCAGCGTGAGCGTGTCGGCCAGCGGCTCCAGCCACGGGCTGCGCTGCTCGGCCACGCCCATGGCGCTTGCCGTACGCCCGATGACCTCGACCAGCACCGACAGGTCGGTCTCCATCAGCGACTCGTCGTCGGCCTGGGCCCGGGAGCCGAGCGGGGCGCCCAGCCGCTGCCAGGTGATCGGGTTGATCTCGATGTACTCGGTCTTGGCCCGCCCCTGGCCGGGCCGGCGCCCTCCGATGCGAGCCGACTGTACGGCATGCAGCGAGGAGGCCCCCGAGCGCACGTAACAGCGGCCGGGCGTGGTCTTCGAGATCTGCGCCGCGGTCGGCGCGTTGATCACGTCGTTGGACTCCTCCGAGCTGGTCACCCGGAGCGCGATGCGCAGGTTGGTGTTGGCGGCGATGTCGGGGGTGACCACGCCGCCGGGCCGCTGGGTGGCCAGGATCAGGTGCACGCCGAGCGAGCGGCCCCGCCGGGCGATGTCGACCAGGCCGACGATGAAGTCGGGCAGTTCCTGCACCATCGCGGCGAACTCGTCGATGATCAGGATCAGCCGGGGCATCGGCTCCAGCCGCATGCCCTGGTCGCGGTAGTCGTTGTAGTCCTCGACGTCCTTGGCGTCGGCCTTGAGCAGCATGTGCTCGCGCCGCTTCAGCTCGGCGGCCAGCGACTCCAGCGCCCGCTCGGTGAGGTGGCCGTCCAGGTCGCTGACCATGCCGACGGTGTGCGGCAGCTTGGCGCAGTCCTTGAAGGCCGAGCCGCCCTTGTAGTCGATGAGCACGAAGTTCATCTCGTCCGGCCGGTTGTGCACGGCCAGCGAGGCGATGAACGACTGCAGCAGCTCCGACTTGCCGGCGCCGGTCGTGCCCGCGACGAGGCCGTGCGGGCCGTCCAGCCGCAGGTCGAGGGTGTAGGGGCCGTCGGCGCCGATGCCGATCGGCACCCGGGTGGTGCGCCCGCGCGACCAGTAGCGGGCGATCTGCTCGGGCACCGGGTCGGGCATGCCGAGCAGGTCGAGCAGCCGGGCCGAGCCGGGGATGGCCGAGTCGGCGTCCTCGCGGCTGACGTCGCGGATGGGCGCGAGCGCCCGGCCGAACCGGTCGCACCAGCCCGAGTTGACCTGGTCGGCGATGGCGTCCGGGCTCTGCATCGCCCCGCTGAGCCGGACGAAGGCCGGCCGGTCGAGGTCGCAGACCGCGACCGTCGTGCACTCCTCGGGCAGCAGGCGCTGGTCGTCGTCGATGCAGATGCTGTAGACGCCCACGGTCGGGCCGAACTGCAGGATCTGCGGCATGCCGGGCAGGCTGCGCAGCGCCCGTGCGCCGTCCAGGACGACCAGGATGTCGTACGGCTTCTCCGTGGCGTACCCGGCGAAGACCCGCTTGTCCTCGTTGAACGAGCCGAAGTCCAGGCTGGACTTCTTGGCGTTGCGCCGAGCCTGGATCTTGTTGACCAGCTCGCTCGCGCGCCGGGCCGCCGACTCGGGGTCGGCGCCGACCAGGGACAGGCACTCCTCGCCCTCGTGCGGGGCGGCGTGCGGCAGCCAGCGCACCCAGTTCCAGCTCGCCTCGCCCTCGTGGTCGGCGCTCAGCACCACGATGGCCAGGTCGCGCGGGCTGTGCAGCGCGGCGGCCTGGGCGACCAGCCAGCGGCCCAGCGCCCGGGAGGTCTGCCGGGCGCCGGTCAGGCCCAGCACGCCCACCTGCGGCATCGGCACGGCCACCGGGACGGCGTGCGAGAGCGGCACCTCGGGCAGGTCGCGCTCTGAGGCGTTGCTGCCGTGCTCGACGATCAGCTCGATCAGCGAGCGCTGGTCGGCCACGCCGATCCGCAGGTGCAGCGAGTCGGCGTCGTGGCTGCGCCGCTCCCACAGCCGGCGGCGCGGGCCGGTGGCGGTCAGCAGGGTCTCGGCCGGGTCGGGCAGCTCGGCCCGGCGGTCGGTCTGGTCGTCCAGCCGCAGGTGTTCCAGGGCCTGGGCGAAGGTGTCGCGCTTGGCGCGGTACTCCTTCAGCGACTCCTTGTAGCTGCGCTTGCCGTGCCGGCGGTCGCTGTACCACTGGCCCATCATGGTCAGCGGGGTCAGCAGCGCCATGAGCAGGAAGAGCGGCTGGCCGAAGGCGATGGCCATGACCACGCCGCCGACGCCGAACAGCACGCTGGTCAGCAGTTGCAGCCGCTGGTACTGCGGGCGTTGCGGCTCGATCGGCACCTCGATCGGCTTCATCCGCGGCGGCTGGCCGAGGCGCGGCGGCCGGTTGTAGGCCAGGCCGCCCTCGACCGGCGTCAGGTGCGCGTCCGGGTTCTCCGGCAGCCTCAGCGTCATCACGCTGGCGCCGGTGATGAGCACCTGCCCCGGCGTCCAGCGCTCGGGCCCGGTCAGTTGCCGGCCCTCCAGCAGCACGTAGGCGCCCGGCGCCGGCTCGACCAGCGCCTCGTTGACGGTCACGTGCACCGACAGGGCGTGCGGCGAGGTGGTGGGGTCGGGCACCTGCATGGAGCAGCCGGGCGAGTTGCCCAGCGTGTAGGTGCCGAAGCCGAGCCGGTGCACCGCGCCGGCCGCGGGGCCGCCGGACAGGCGGATCTCGACCGCGCCGGTCGGCTCGCCCCGGTGGGTGGCCGCGGCCGCCGCCGCGTCGAAGGCCACGATGTCGCCGTCGCGCAGCACCCGCCCGGCGGGCATCGCCGGGTCCACCATCCGCCCGTTGACCCACAGGCCGCCCAGGTGGCCGGCCCGCTGGTGCACGGCGCCGCTGGCCCAGTTGGGGTGGGCGACGACCTGGGCGCGGGGCTCGCCGAGCGACTCGCCGAGCACCTCGGCGAACCGGGCCGCGGTAACCGTGTCGTCGGCCTGCGCGATCACATCGCGCGGGCCGTGACGCGTGAGCGCGGTGAGGGAGATGCGCATCATGGGACCAAAGCTTATGCTTCGCCCTGGCCTGGCTGCAGAAAACCGACTACGCCGGAAATGGCGCTTCTTGTCAGTGTTAGCGGGTTGGTGTCCGCTCCGAGGAGGATGAGGGCCAGCGCCAGTTCCTCCGGCCGGGGCTCGGCCAGCAGCGTCACCGTGGTCGTGCTGCCCAGCGGGGCGTGCGCGCGCACCAGACCGCTCAGCTCCTCGGTGTTGGCCGCCGTCGCCCGGTAGGTGTAGTCGCGGCCGGCCAGCGAGATGCGCAGCGCCCGGTCCTTCTTGGCCAGCCCGCGGCCCGGCCGGACGCTCGCCTCGACGCCGCCCACGCTCAGCCGGGTCCGCTCGTCCAGCGGCACCCGGCCCTCGCGGGTCGTGTCGGGGTGGCTGAGCTCCGTCGCGGGCAGGCCCTCGCAGGTGAGCGTGGCCAGGCGGGGGCGCTTGTGCACCTTCACCGTGATCGTTCCGTACGGCTCCGCCGTACCGGACAGGACGATGACCGCGTCCGGCGGGACGCTGCGGTGCAGGACGATCACGACCGCGCGTCCGGACCGGCGGCGACGATCTCGTCCGGGATGAGGTTGACGATCCGGTCCCACAGCTCGCGGGCGTCGGCGAAGACCAGGCGCAGCTCGCTGTCCGGGGTCACCTGGCCGGGCAGGATCGGCTCGGCGGGTCGCTCGCGCACCCAGTAGCCCAGCGGGCCGCAGTCGAGCACCGCCATGCCGCGCAGGTCGGTCGTCCTGCCGTCGGCGCCGGGCCAGGCCACGGTGACGCGCCAGTTGCCGGTGAGCTGGAGCAGCAGGTGGGTCAGGATGGTCAGCTCGGGGTCGGCCAGGCCGCTGGCACGGGCGATGGCCGCCTGCACGGGCTCGGCGGCCTCGCTGGTGCTGTCGGTGTCGAGCCGGCCCAGCTCGGCGAAGCCGGCGTCCATCGCGGCCATGGTGGTCTGGATGACCGGCGCCTGCGGCGGCTTGGCGTCGCGCTCGCGCAGGCCGACCACGCGGGCCAGCGACCACACCAGCGTCGAGGGGTCGGTCGGCACGTACTCCGACTCGATCTCCCCGGGCCAGGTCTCGTACACGAAACAGGAGTCGTTGCCGATGATCGCGCCGTTGCCCGTGGTGCCCTCCGGGCCGGTGACCTCGATGTTGACCACCATGATCGGCTCGGCGAGCGCGCGTACCAAGGGCGCGAGCTCCGGCATGGCGCTGTCGTCCTCGGCCAGGAAACCGGCCTGGCGAAGCTCCAGATGAGCCTCGCGCAGCTCGGCGGGGATGTCGTCGCCCGAGTACAGGCAGCCGAGCACGCCGAGATGCGCCTGAGCCAGGCGGAAACGGTCACGGGCACTGTCATGCGAGGGCATCTGCGACATCCTTCGTCGAACGGTTCTGGCGGACCTCGGTCGGACGGGACCTCAGTCGAACGGATTGAGGGACTTGATGAAGTTCTTGGTCTTCTCCACCGCCTTGCCGGCGCCCTCCTTGATGTCGTCCCAGTGTTCCACCACCTTCGCGCCGACGTAGACCGCGCCGAAGACCACCGTGGCGCCGATGGTGATCGGGTTGGGCGCGATCATCGCGGCGGTGAGCGAGGCGTTGAAGCCCAGCTCGGCGACGTCGGCAACGTACCCCGCGCCCTTGCGCTTGAAGGCGTCGACCGGGTTGCCCTGGGAGATGACGTTCGCGCCGGAGTACAACGTCGAGGCCACGCCGCCCGCGACGCCCAGCAGGCGCAGGCCGCCCGCGCTCTTGGCGAGCACGCCCATCCGGGTCAGCTTCGACGGGTCGGTCTTGAGGATGACCGCCGCCGCCTGCAGCTTCTTGGGGTCGGCGGTGGCGGCCCAGACCTTGAACAGGTTGGCCTGGCCGGCCAGGGTCGCGGTCTGGCCGGAGTGGGTGCCGATCTCCAGCGCCTTGACCAGGTTGTTGTTGCCGAAGGTCAGGTTGATGAAGTTGTTGACCCGCGCGCCGAGCAGCGCCCGCCCGGCGTTGGTGGCCTGGCCCACGCGGTCCATCTCGGCGTACTCGGGCAGCAGCGAGACGTAGTCGCGGTAGAGCTGGCTCTTCATGAACAGCTTGCGGGTCAGCGTGCTCAGGTACGTGCCGGGCGCGGTCGCCGACCGGGTCTGGATGGTCCACCGGCCGCCGGTCAGCTTGTTGATCAGCGGCTGCCAGGCCTTATTGTTGGCCATCAGGCGCAGCAGCGCGGCGCTCTGCGCGGTGACGATCGGCGCCGCCGTGGCGACGTTCCGGACGTCGCCGAAGACCTTGAGCACCTTCGCCACGGTCTGCTGGTGCGGCTCCAGCGCCGGGATGACCTTGGCGATCGCCGCCGCCTCCAGGCGCTTGAGGTAGTCGTCGATGCCCTCGCCGTGCCGCCGGCTCAGGTCGGACTTGCCGTTCTCGGCGGCCCACGCGGCCACGGTGTTGACGTAGACCAGCGTCGTCGGGTCCAGCTTGTCGCCGTTGGCGGAGATCTCCAGCGGGGAGAAACCCGCCCAGGCCAGCCCGGCGAACGGGTCGCCGGTCTGCAGGCGCAGCAGTGCGGCGCGCTTGCGCAGGTCGGGATCCTGCTTCTTGGCCCAGCCCGGCAACTCGCGCAACGCCGACATCTGGGGGGTCACGCCCAGCGAGCTCGCCCGCTTGAAGGCCTCGTCGGCTGAGGTGCTCAGCCGGCCCATCATGCCCGCCAGTCGCTCCAGTTGGTCTGGTTTGAAGCCGCGGTCTCCCATGACGGGCCACTGTATATGTCACTGTATATGTCAGTAAAAGTCAGAATGAAGGGTGATTCATCTATGCCGCCTCCTGAAGTCGAGGAGATGCAGGGCCAGGCCAAGAAGCTGCGCGACTTCGCCGACCACGTCGAGAAGCTCGCCGACGAGGTGCGCGACTACGCGGGCAAGATGGAGTGGTCCGGCCCGCTGACCGACCGGGTGCGCGGCGAGATCGGCACCTGGCGCACCCGCTGCACGGAGACGGCGGGGAAGATTCGGGACGAGGCGGAGAAGCTGGACAAGGCGGCCACAGACCTGCTCAACCGGAAGTGACGATCCTGACGTCCACGGCGTCCTGCGACGGACGCCAGACGTTCCAGATCTCGACCAGGGTCAACCTGCCGCCCGGGATCTCGATCGTCTCACCCTTGCGCATGCGGGTCTCGCTGTGGGTGCCGCCGACACCGAGGAAGATCTCGTCGTCACTGAGCACGGCGTTGAGCGAGACCTCGCCGCCCGGGTAGGCGTGGTCGATGGGCGGCAGGCTGCCGCTGTCCGGCCGGACGAGCCGGACCAGACCGGACGCCGCGGGGGGCGGCACCTCGTTCCAGGCCCGCACGCCCAGGACGGCGCCCAGCACGACCAGCGCGAGCCCGGCGGCCACGATCCAGCGCCACCTCATTTCTCCTCCCCGCTGACCTCGACCCGGTTGAGCAGCGGAATGGAGTTGTGGGCGCGGTCACGGATCCAGGAGAGCGGGACCTCGACCTTCTGCTCGGGACCGGGCCCCCACGGATTGGATAGCAAGACCATCTCCTTGCCGCTCGGATCCTTGAAGACCTTCTCGATGACGTAGACGTGATCGGTGACGAGCTTGTTGCCGGGACCGGTGCGCTGATCGAAATTGATCTCGTTGGGCACGCTCATCGTCATGGGCACCTTCTTGTCGACCAGGTCCTTGAGCCGGTCGTAGGTGATGTCGCCGGGCTCCATGGCCGGGCGGTCCTTCCCGGTCATGTCCTCCCACGGACGCAGGATGTGGCCATCCCGCCAGCGGTTGGGGGAGAAGACCTCGCCGACGTCCGGGATGTACTCCGAGTCGCCCTCGATCCCGCGGTACCGGCCGTTCCCGCGGAACTGCGCGAAGGCCTTCTCATAGATGTTGACCAGCTCCGGCCCGTTCTGCCCGTTGGAGTAGACCTGGCCGTCCACCCGGGCCTTCACCGGCTTGCCGTCCCGGAAGAAGGTGACGGTGTAGGTGCCGTCGGGGTTGAGGACCATACGCTTGGACAGGAAGTTCGGGTCGCGCTTGAGCTCGCCGATGAGCCCGGCCAGGAACCAGCAGTCGCCGATGCTGCCCTGCGACACCTGCTCCCAGTCGATCGGGAGCTTGGGGTCGGGCGGCGGGTGCACCGGACTGTAGGTCCCGTTCTTGAGCGTTTCCGGGTTCGGGACGGTGAGTTTGTCCGACCAGTCGGTGACGATGGTGTCCAGTGTCTTCTGCACGTCCCCGAACGGGCTGGGAAACCCGCGCTTGGTCTGCGTGAGCCCGAGGATCTTCGCCATGAGTCCCTCGGCCGGGTTGGGCCCGCCGGGCGTCATCCGCTCGTAGTTCTCGTGCGACTCCAGCGTCGCCGCCTTGACGAAGCGGGCGAGGGGGTCGATGAGCTTGGGGTCCTTGATCTGCGTCCAGCCCCAGGCGTTCCCGGACACCATCCCGTTGATGCGGTCGAAGTTGTCCTGGTAGATCTGCGTGGCCGCGAAGGGGTTGCGGGCGGCGGCGTCCAGGAGCATGGCGATGGTGTAGTTCTGGGAGCCGTCCTTGAGCCCGCCGTTGACGATCTTGACGACGGCGTCCTTGCTCCAGGTGCCGTGCATCATCAGGTCGGCGAGCATGTTGTAGTCGGTGCCCCGGCCGGTGGGGTTGAACTTCTTCAGCCAGTCGTCGTCGATGACGCCGCGGTGGCTGGCGACGGCCAGGATGTTGGCGATGGCCTGGAAGCGGCCCTCGGTGTCCTCGTCGTCGTCGCCCCAGGAGTCGGGGCTCTTGGCGCGTCCGGCCAGCCAGCCGAGCTTGTCGGGGCCGAGCTCGCGGGCGAAGGCCTCCGCGAAGTCGGGGTCGAACTGGTACTTGCGGACCTGCTCCCACACCTCGGCCGGAAGCTCGCCGGGCTCCTTGTACTTGGCGGCCAGCTCCTTGGCCTTGGCCCGGGCCTCCTCGGGACTCTTGAAGTGCCCCGCCCACTCCGACTCGACCATCGCGCCGGTGAAGCCGTAGACGCCGTGCTCCTTGGAGATCTGCTCGGTCATCGACTGCCGCCGGCGTAACATCGGCAGCTCGCCGTGGATCCAGTCGGCGACCGAGCGCAGCGTGGTGATGTGCTTGGCGCTCAGCCCGGCCCGGCCGAAGTCGCGGTCCAGGTGCACGGTCTTCTCGTTGATCAGCGACTTCACGTCGTCGAGGTCGCCGATCATGCCCTTGAGCTGGACCGGGTCGATGCCCGCGAAGTCACCGCCGCCCGGAGGCTCGGGGGGAGCCATCAGTACCTCGACGAGCGGTTGTAGGAGTCCACCTGCCTGCGCCAGCGCTCGGCCTCCTCGGGCGAGCACTTGCGCGGCGTGGCGGCCAGCATCGCGGCCAGCTCGTCATCGAGCGCGCCGACGGCGGTGTTGTACGCCTTCACCTTGTCGTGCAGCTTGCCCTTCCAGTCGGTGGCCGTCTTGCTGGTCCAGACCTTGCCGCTGTCCATGGCGGTGGCGGGCTTGTTCAGCTTCTTCTCCATGGCGTTCTGGATGCCTTGCACCTTGTCCAGCAACGCCTTGAGGTACTCCCACTTGGGGTTGTCAACGTCGGCCATCGTCCTCACCTCGCAGCATGGTCAGCAGGGTGTCCGTCTCGTGCTGGGCGAGATCAGGGGGCAGCGGGACCAGGTCCTCGGTTTCGGGCGGTTCTCCGGCGGGGTGGCTGGCCGAGATCGAGATCCAGTCGATGCCCTCGAAGGGCGTGCGCTCGTCGAACCACACCGCGTCGGCCACGTCGTCGTCGCCTTCGATCGTGGCCTCGACACCGAGCAGCCCGAGCACCTCGCCGACCAGGGCCACCGACTCGCCGTCGCGCACTCCCAGATCGGCGGTGACCATCCAGGTCCCCTCGATCTTCCAGTACGGCTCAGCGGTCAGGTCCCCGTAGCCGCCGATCCGGTCCAGCACCGGGGTGGCGAGGCGTTCCACCTCGCTCCGGCCGGTCGCCGCGACGTTCAGCGTGATCGTCACCTGCCGTGCCATCAGTTGCCCACCCTCCCGGTCTCCCATTCGACGTTGAGATGCTTGCCGTCCGCGGTCAGCTTGGCGAGGCCGCCGTCCTTCTTGACCTGCACGTCCCATTCCTTGCCCACGTTGTTCTGGCCGCGACCGTGCTGCTTGCCGCGTTGCCAGACGTTGCCGAAGGCGTCGGTGATGCCGCTGCCCGCGTTGGCGCGGTTGGGGTCCCAGTTCTTCGGCGGGACGAAGGGGACCGGGCCGTCGGTCGGCAGGCCCAGCTTCTTGGCCCGCTCCGCCCACTTGGGGTATTTGGCGTAGATCTTGGCCGCGTCGGTGTGCAGGCGGTTGACGACGCCGAGAGCGTCCATGACCTTGCCGGGGTTCTTCAGGTCGACGTTCTTGAGGGTGTTCTTGAGGCTGTCGAAGCCCTCGGTGATCGCCTTGGCGTAGGCCTTGAGCTTGTTGACGTCGGTGACCGCGTCGTCCGGGACCTTGAAGAAGATCTTGAGTGCCGGGAAGGCCTTGACCAGCGTCATGAAGGTCTTGATCGGCTTGGCCGCGGCGTCCCCGAAGTACGGGACCACCGCCGCCATGGAGAGCATGGCGCCCTTCCAGTCGCCCTGGCCCAGGGACAACAACCCCGACACGCCGTCCGAGATCGGCGTGGGGTCGAAGATGCCGACCAGGTCGGCGACCAACTGGACCGACTGGTACCAGGTGAGGCCGCCTTCGGGGAGGAGATCTTCGGTGTAGGTGCCCTTGAAGAAGCGTTGGACGATCTCGATGAAGGCGTCCTCGACGCCCGCGAAGGGAAAGCGCTCGTCCTTGTGCTCCGCCACGACCTGGAAGAGCTTGAGCACCAGTTCGTCCGCCGGGTTCTTGGCTCCCGGGTTCATCCGTTCGAACGCGTCCGCCGCGTCCACCGTGGCGGCCTTGAGGAAGCGCCCCAGCGGGTCCCCGAGGTCGGGGTTCTTGGTGTTCATCCACCCGATGTGCTTGCCGTACGCCATGTTGTTGATCAGCTCGAAGTTGGTCTTGTAGACCTCGTGAGCGGCGAGCGGGTTGCGGGCGACGGCGTCGAGGATGCGGGCGGTGATGACGTTGCCGCCGCCGAGCTGCATGATCTTGACGCCCTGGTTGCCGATGCGGACCAGGGTCTGGGTGTTCCAGGTGCCGTGCATCATCAGGTCGGCCATCAGCGGCAGGCCCATCTTCTCGACGAACTTGTCGTCGACGACGCCGCGGTGGCTGGCGACGGCCAGGATGGTGGCGATGGCGGGGAAGCGGCCCTCGGCGTCCTTCTCCTCGTCGCCCCAGGCGCGCGGGTTCTTGGCGCGGGCGGCCAGCAGGGCGAGCTTCTCGGGGCCGAGCTCCTTGGCGAAGGCCTCGGCGAAGTCGGGGTCGAACTGGTACTTGCGGATCTGCTCCCAGGCGTCGGCCGGGAACTCGGCCGGGTGCTCGTACTTCCCGGCGAGTTCCTTGGCCTTGGCCTGGGCCTCCTCGGGGCTCTTGAAGTGCCCGGCCCACTCCGACTCGACCATTGACCCGGTGAAGCCGTGGACCCCGTGCTCCTTGGAGATCTGCTCGGTCATCGACTGGCGGCGGCGGAGCATGGGCAGCTCACCGTGGATCCAGTCGGCGACCGAGCGCAGCGTGGTGACGTGCTTGGTGTCCAGCCCGGCCCGGCCGAAGTCGCGGTCCAGGCCCAGGGTCTTCTCGTTGATCAGCGACTTGACGTCGTCGAGATCGCCGATCATGCCCTTCAACTGGACGGGATCGATCCCCGCGAAGTCGGTGCTGTCTCTGTCGGGAGGCACGGGGGATACCTTACGGCCATGGTCAAGATTTGGCTGATTCGCGTAGTTCGCGAGCTTCGCGACGCAGGTTCTCCGCCGTCGTACGGCAGGCGGAAGCCAGCCCGCCGAGGTTCGAGTTCTGGGTCCTGAGCGTGCCGTTGAAGCGGTCGGCCGCCGGGCCGGTCCAGATCTCCCGCCCGCCCGAGGGCGTGGTGGTGATCTCCTTCAGCACCCCTTCGACCTGCCCCGCCCAGCCCTCGAACTTCTTGGCCAGTTCCTCCTTCGCCTCGGCCTGCGCGATCAGCTTGGCCTTGTCGGTCACGATCAGCCTCCGCGCTTCTTGAGGGCGTCGACCACGGCTTCGGTGTAGAAGCCCTGGATGGCGTTCTTGAGCAGCACCCGGTCCTCCGGGCTGAGCGCGGGCGCGCCCGCGACCTTGAGCCGGTCCTCGTAGGCCTTGAGATGTTGCTCGGACAGCTCGATGACCAGGTCGCTGGCCTCGCCGTTCTCGTTGCCGCCGAACAGCCCGCCGATGAGCGGCAGCTTCTGGAAGAAGTTGTCCTCCTTGTCGAGCGTCTTGGCCAGGTTGCCGGCGACCGGCCACTTCATCCGCTCTTCCAGCAGGTTCTTCCACAGCGTGCTCTGCACCTCGCCGGGCACGAGCTTGCCCAGGCGGCCGATGGTCAGGTCGATCGGGAGGATGAGCATCTCGACGGTGAGCTTGCGCCGCTCCTCCTCCTTGAGGTCGATGTCGTGCACCGCGCCGACCATCAGGCTGCCGAGGCCGCCGAGCTGCGCCATGGCGAGGGTGAACTTCTTGCGGTCCTCGGGGTTGTTGAGGTCGCCGTTGCCCACGTCGAGGGTGCCCTGGAGGCGGCGCATGCCGTCCGCCAGCGTCTCGCGGCCCTCGGGCCGCTGGAAGATGCCGGCGATGAGGTTGGTGAGGTCCTTCTCGCTCAGGTCGTCCCAGCCCTTGCCGGGGCTGAGGTAGCCGAGCTCCTTGTCGTTGCGCCCGGCGGCGAGCCGGGCGATCTCCGGCAGCCAGTTCGCGGCGTGCTTGGCCACGATCGCGTTGATCTCGGCGTCCTTGAGCGCGGCCGGCTTGAGCCCGCGGGCGGCCAGCGCCTTGGCCAGGGTCTGGAAGGCCTCGCGGCCGGTCTTCGGGTCGCTCAGGTCGGCGTTGAGCCCGTCCATGAGCGCCTTCTTGAGCACCGGGTCCTTGGCGAAGGAGTCGGTGTAGGCCCCGGCGGCGTGGGCCAGCGCCTTGCGCCGTTCAGGTCCGGGCAGGCCGCCGGTCAGCGCCCGGGCGATGGCGGCGCTGACCAGGGCGTCGAGGCCCGGTGGGCGACCCTCTTCGAGTACGGCCGGCTGCAGCAGCAGGTCGGCGGTCTTCTGGTCGGTGGCCAGCAGCGCCTGGAAGGCCTCGGGGTTGCCGTCGAGCGCCTTGAAGAACCAGTACAGCCGCCAGTTGTCCTCAGGCCCGGTGTGCCCGGTGACCGCGGAGGCGAGGTACTTGCCCGCCTCGACGAGGAACTCCTTCGACTGCGGCGCGGCGGCCAGCATGGCCGTCATCACGTCCGGGCCCGGCGTGGTGAGCATGTGCTTGCGCAGGTCGGGGATGAGCCCGGCGGCGTCGGCCGCGGCGAAGCCGTCGACCAGCGGCCCGAGCTCCTTCTTGAACTCCTCCAGTTCCTCCGGCGTCAGGCCCTTGCCGAGCGGGTCCTTGTTGTACTCCATCCACTTGGCCATGATGTCGCCGTAGGCCTTGGGCCCGAGCTTGTTGAGGAAGCCCGCGGCGAAGGCCGGATCCTTCATCTGGTCGGCCTTGAGCAGCTTCAGCAGCTCGTCGAAGGTGCTCATCCTGGGGTCCTTCTCGTAGGCAGCCCAGGCGTCCTTCAGCTTCTGCGCCTCCGCCTCGCCGGCCCGCTTGGCCGCGTCGGCGCTGGAGTAGGGGAAGTCGGCGACCTTGAAGTCGTCGCGCACCCGCCGCGCGCCGGGCACCGACTGGATGGTCTGGATCCGCCATTTCAGGTCGCGCTCGGAGTCGCCGAGGAAGGTCGCGCACTGGCCGAGCAGTTCGGCCCCCTTGGCGCCGCTGGGGAAGGCGGCGCCCGCTTCGGCGATCCCGGCCGACAGCGCGCTCTTCAGGGGGCCGGTCGCTTCGGCCGCGGTCTTGAGGGAGGTGGCCAGCTTGGTCGCGGCGGCTGGGTTGAGCCCCACGAACTCAGTCATGTCGCGTCACTTTCATAACGTTTGAGACGTTATCGCCCTGGACCGTGCCAAAGATCATCCTTGCTGAAACGTTCACTGATTCGCCACTAACGTGGTTGAGGGTGTTTATGCGGTCAGTGTGACTTGGGTTGCTTGGGCTAGGTATTGTCGGAAATCGTCACCAGCGTCCCTAACACTGGAGTCCCTGTAGATGAAGGCCACCGAACAGTCCTTCCGCAGGCCCGAAGCGCAGCGCCTGGCTGATCAAGGTCCTTCCTCGCAGCCCGTCCAGAGCCGTCGGCTGCCTTCCGCGCCGCGGGAGCGCAAGCCCGCGCTCGCGGCGCTCGCCGTCCTCCTGATCGTGGGCGGCGCGCTGCTCACCGCGTACCTGGTGATCATCATGGGCGACCGTGTGCCGGTGCTCAAGACCGCCCGCGACGTGCCCGCCGGGCAGCGCTTCGTCGCCGAGGACTTCGTCGAGGTGTCCGTGCCCTCCGACATGGAGGTCGCCTACATCCCGGCCGACCAGCTCGACATCGCGATCCAGAAGTACGCCAAGGTCGGCCTCACCACCGGGACGCTGCTCACCGAGGCCATGACCGCCGACGCGCAGGAGGGCCTGGTCGCCGGCAAGGCGGTCGTCGGCCTGGCGCTCAAGGCCGGGCAGTACCCGGCGATGCTCAACCCGGGCCAGCGCGTGCAGGTGATCTTCGTGTCCGGCGAGGAAGGCAGCGCCGAGGCCGGGCGCGTGCTGGCCGACCGGGCGCTGGTGCAGTCCGCCGAGACCTCGGTCGACGGCGGCGGGGCCCGCGTGGACATCGTCATCGACAAGGCCGTCGCCGCCGACATCAGCGCCGCCGCCTCCGCCGGCCGCGTCGCCCTGGCGTACCTGCCGGGCGGCAAGCCCGGCGACGCCGCCACCCCGGTGACGCCGACGCCGCAGGCCAGCACCCCGGTCACGCCCAGCCCCAAGGAATCGCCGACCGGCAAGGCCTCGCCCAGCGCCAAGGCCACGCCGACGACCACCGAGGACGAGTGAGCCATGGCCCTCATCGCCCTCGCCGCGGACAAAGGCGCGCCCGGCGTGACCACCGCCGCCACCGCGCTGGCCGCCGTCTGGCCGCGCCAGGCCTTCCTGGCCGAGTGCGACCCGGCCGGCGGTGACCTCGCCTACCGGCTGCCCGGGGAGCACGGCCACGCGCTCAACCCCGCGCACGGCCTGCTCAGCCTGGGCGCCGCGGCGCGCAAGGGGCTCGGCCCGCAGCAGGTCCTCGAACACTCCCAGCGCCTCATCGGCGGCCTCGACGTGCTGCTCGGCCTCACCGCCGCCGAGCAGGCGGCCGGGCTGACCTGGCTCTGGGACCCGCTGGCCCAGGCCCTCCGCGGCCTGCCGGAGACCGACGTGGTGCTCGACTGCGGCCGGCTCGGCTCGTACGCGCCGATCACCGGGCTGCTGGCCGCCTGCGACATGGTCGTCCTGCTCGTCCGGCCGCAGCTCGACCAGGTCGCCCACCTGCGCGACCGCGTCTCGGCCCTCGGCGCCGCGCTCGCCGAGCGCACCCGCACCCCGCCGGCCATGGGCGTCGTCGTGGTCGCCGAGCCCAAGGAGTACGGCAGGGCCATCGGCGAGGTCCGCCGCGTGCTGGCCGGAGCCGGGCTGCCCGACCTCGTGCTCGGCGGGCTGGCCTACGACGTCAAGGGCGCCGAGCTGCTGCGCGGCGAGTGGGGCGGCCGGCTCGACCGCACCCTGCTCATCCGGTCCACCCGCGAGCTGGCGACCACGCTCACCGGACATCTCGCGAGGGCGGCGTTCGCATGATCGACCACGGACTGGTGAAGCGGTTCCGGCAGGAGGTCGGCGACCGGCTGGCGCAGCAGCGGCGACTGGACGCGGCCAACGGCCTGGCGCCGATGACCGGCGAGGACGAGCGCCAGTTCGCCCGCGCGCTCATCGCGCAGGTGCTGGAGGAGCACGCCCGCAGCGAGATCGGCATCGGCCGCACCCCGCCCAACGCCGAGGAGGAGGAGGCGCTCGCCGCCGGCATCCACGCCGCCCTCTTCGGCGTCGGCCGCCTCCAGCCGCTCCTGGACAACCAGGAGATCGAGAACATCGACATCAACGGCTGCGACCGCGTCTTCGTCAGCTACGCCGACGGCCGCGAGGAACTCGGCGAGCCGGTCGCCGAGTCCGACGAGGAACTGGTCGAGCTGATCCAGATCCTCGCCGCCTACTCCGGGCTCAGCTCCCGGCCCTTCGACACCGCGAACCCGCAGCTCGACCTGCGCCTGCCCGACGGTTCCCGCCTGTCGGCGGTCATGGACGTGGCGGTACGGCCCGCGCTGTCCATCCGGCGCGCCCGCCTGGGCAAGGTCTTCCTGCCCGACCTGATCGGCAACGGCACGATCAGCCCCGAGCTCGGCCGCTTCCTGGCCTCCGCGGTGGCCGCGCGCAAGAACATCATGATCGCCGGCTCCACCAACGCCGGTAAGACGACGCTCCTGCGCGCGCTGGCGAACGAGATCGCGCCCAACGAGCGCCTGATCACCGTCGAGCGAGCCCTTGAGCTGGGCCTCGACCAGTTCCCCGAGCTGCACCCCAACGTGGTGGCCTTCGAGTACCGGCTGCCGAACGCCGAGGGTCAGGGCGAGATCACCATGGCCGAGCTGGTGCGGCGCTCGCTGCGCATGAACCCCTCGCGCGTGATCGTGGGTGAGGTCCTGGGCGACGAGATCGTCACCATGCTGAACGCGATGACGCAGGGCAACGACGGCTCCCTGTCGACCATCCACGCCAACTCCTCCATGGAGGTCTTCAACCGCATCGCGACCTACGCGCTGCAGGCGTCCGAGCGGCTGCCGATCGAGGCGACGCACATGCTCATCGCGGGCGCCATCGACTTCGTCGTCTTCATCACCAAGCGCAACGACTACGACCGGGGCGGGCGGCTGCGGCGGTTCGTCTCGTCCGTTCGTGAGGTGACCGGCGTCGACGGGCGGGTGCTCTCGTCCGAGGTGTTCGCACCGGGGCCGGACGGCGCCGCCGTACCGCACGCGCCCATCCAGTGCATCGAGGAGCTCGCCTACTACGGCTACCAGCCCGGCTACAACGGGGGGTGGCGGTGAACACGCTGATGACGGCGGTGCTCGGCGGCGCGATGCTGTCCGGCGGGCTGTTCCTGCTCGGCCTCTTCATCCGCGGCACCGAGGTGCGCCCACGTGCGGCCACCCCGGCCGACCGCCGCCAGCAGCTCCGCGCCCTGTCGGCCCGGATCGGCCTGGCGGTCGTGGTCGGCGCAGTGGTCCTGGCGGTCACCCGCTGGCCGGTCGTCGCGGTCGGCGCCGGGCTGCTCGTGCTGGGCTGGAACAGCCTGGCCGGCGGCGCGGCCGAGGAGCGCGCGGCGATGAAGAACCTCGAAGCCCTGGCCGCCTGGACCGAGTCCCTGCGCGACACCATCGCCGGCGCCGCCGGTCTGGAGCAGGCCATCCCGGCCTCCATCCGCGCCGCCGCCCCGACCCTGCAGCCGCACATCCGCGCCCTGGTCGACCGCCTGCACACCCGCATGTCGCTCCCGGACGCGCTGCATCGCTTCGCCGACGACCTGAACGACCCCTCCGCCGACCTGGTCGTCGCCGCGCTCATCCTCAACGCCAAGCTGCGCGGCCCCGGCCTGCGCGAGGTGCTCAGCGCCCTGGCCACCTCGGCCCGCGAGGAGCTCGACGTGCGCCGCAAGGTCGAGGCCGAGCGGCGCTCCACCCGGCGCTCCATGCAGATCGTCGTCGGCGCGTCGGTCGGCTTCGCGGCGGCGCTGGTCATCTTCAACCCGTCCTACGTCGGCGAGTACCAGGGCTGGCTCGGCCAGCTCGTCCTGCTGGTCGTGGCGGCCCTGTTCGGCGCCGGGTTCGCCTGGATGCGGCGGCTGGCCAAGTACAACAAGCCCGAGCGGCTGCTGGCCCGGGTGACGCCGCAATGAACGTGCTGACCATCTCGCTGCTCGGCGGGGCCCTGATCGGGCTCGGCCTGTTCACCCTGAGCCGCGCCCTGTTCCCGGCCCGCCCCGGCCTCGCCGCGCGGCTGTCGGCCACGGACGGCCTGCGCCGCGAGTCCGAGATCTCGGTCAGCGTGATCAGCCGGGAGGAGGTCAGCCCGTTCCGCCGCCGCCTCGGCGAGTCCATGGGCCGCTTCTACGCCGCCCGCGGCTGGGAGATGCGATCCGCCCGCGCCGACCTGGCCCTGCTCGGCCGGTCCTGGGACGGCTTCCTGGCCACCAAGTGCCTGCTCGGCGCGGCCGGCCTGCTGTCGGCGCCGCTGGTGGCCGGCTGGGTCTCGCTGATGGGCTGGGGGCTCAGCCTCAGCGTCCCGCTCTGGTCGGCGCTGGTCATCGCGCTGATCTTCTTCATGCTCCCCGACGTGCAGCTCAAGCGGGACGCCGCGGCCAAGCGCCGCGACTTCCGGCACGCCGTCGGCGCCTTCCTCGACCTGGTGTCCATGAACCTCGCCGGCGGCCGTGGCGTGCCCGAGGCGCTCATGATGGCCTCCTCCGTCGGCGACGGCTGGGCCATGGTCCGCGTCCGCGAGGCCCTGTCCAACGCCCGCATCGTCGGCATCACCCCCTGGCAGGCCCTGGGCCAGCTCGGGGAGGAGGTCGACCTCGACGAACTGCGCGACCTGTCGTCCGCGCTCGGCCTGGTGGCCGAGGACGGCGCCAAGGTCCGCCAGTCGCTCGCCGCCCGTGCCGAGACCATGCGCAAGCGCGAACTGGCCGAGGTCGAGGGCCAGGCGGGCGAGCGCTCCCAGTCCATGCTCGTCGCCCAGCTCCTCCTCTGCGCCGGCTTCCTGATCTTCCTGAGCTATCCGGCCGCAATGAAAATGTTGGGATCATGAAAGGGGACATCCCAATGAATCCGCTTCAGTCACCGCTGGTCGTGTACCTGCGGGCGATGCTGGGAGTCCGCATCGAACGGGCTCGCAACGCACCCTCCCGCGGCGCCTCCGCCGTCGAGTGGGTCATCATCACGGCGGTCATCGCCGCCGTCGCCATGGGGCTCGCGCTGGTCATCCAGCAGGTCGTCACCGAGCGGCAGGAACAGATCAAGACCGGCTTCGGGTCGGGTGGCGGCAAGCCGGCCGGCGGCTGACGCCCGTGCCCGCGCGCCCCGCCTTCCCGGCCGGCCGCCCGCCTGTCCGGTGGGCGGCCGGTCGATGTGCGCGGTTTTCCGCGCGGGCCGGGCGGTTGCCGCGGGTACGGCGGGGCGATCGGGGTGCGTCGGCCATCGAGCTGGCGATCATCATGCCCGTGGTGCTGATCGTGCTCCTGCTCATCGTGCAGTTCGCGCTGATCTTCCACGGCCGCCAGGTCGCCGACGCCGCCGCCCGGGAAGGCGCCCGCGTGGCCCGCTCGGCGGGCGCGGGAGCCCGTGACTGGCAGAGTACGGCCAGCCGCCGGGCCAAGGACATCCTGCGCGCGATGGGCCCCAAGATGCTGGAGAGCGCGACCGTCACCCCGTGGCAGCGCGGCAGCGAACGAGGTGTGACCGTCCGCGGCAACGCCGTGGCGGCTGTTCCGCTCATGCCGGGCATGACCTTCACCATCACCTCGACCTTCGGCGGCCCCATCGAGTGCTTCCGCCCGGACAACGGTTCCGGAGGCTGCGGATGAGGCGGCCGGCCGGTGACGGCGAGCGGGGGTCGATGGCGGTGGAGACGGTGCTGCTGGCGCCGGTCCTGCTGCTGTTCATCCTCTTCCTCGTCGGCGCGGCGGTCATCGTCGAGTCGCAGGGCGAGGTCAACGGCGCCGCCCGCGACGCCGCCCGGGCCGCGTCGGTCCAGCGGGAGTTCGGCGCCGCGCAACGGGCCGCCACCGCGGCGGCGCGGGCCTCGTTGAGCGGATCGTGCGCGAGCCCCGTCGTCAGCCTGGCCGGCTCGAACTTCACCGAGGGCGGCGAGGTGCGCGCCCGCGTCACCTGCCGGCTCGACCTGGGCTCGGTGGCCGGGTTCGGCTTCCCCGCGACCAAGGAGATGAGCTCCACCGCCGTCGCCCCGCTGGAGCAGTTCCGGAGGATCGGATGAGACGGCTGCGGGAACGGCGCGGCGACCGGGGCAGCACGGCGGTGTTCGTCGTGGTCTTCTCGCTCGCGCTCTTCTTGCTGGCTGGGCTCCTGGTCGACGGCGGCGCGGCGATGAACGCCCGGCTCCGCGCCGGCGACATCGCCGAACAGGGCGCGCGGGCGGCGGCCGACACCATCGACGAGGACGAACTGCGCGCCAGCGGGCGGATCCGCATCCGCGACGCCGCGGCCGCCTGCGGGCGGGCCCGGCGGGTGGTCACCGCCCACGCGGAGGCCAAGGCCCGCATGACCGCCTGCAGCGTGCGAGGCGGCAACCGCGCCGAGGTCGGCGTCGAGATCAAGTGGAACGCGATCCTGCTGTCGATCATCGGCATCACCGAGGGAACCATGTCCGCCGAGGTCTCGGCCGGACCGGAAACAGGTAGATAAGGCATGTCACGACAACCTGTGCGAGTGCAGTCGAGGTCCGGCCTCGACATCCTGCTCGGCGTGCTCTCCGTGATCGCCCTGCTCGGGCTGGTGGGCGGCGTGCCGTACGCGCTGGTGCGGTTCTTCGGCAACCCGCTGCCCGAGCAGTTCTCGATCGAGGCGCTGACCAGGCAGGTCGGGTTCGGCACGGTGCTGGACATGCTGGCGATCCTGGTCTGGCTGGCCTGGGCGCAGCTCGTCGTGTGCGTGGTGGTCGAGCTGTGGTCGGCCATCCGGCGGGTGGGCGTGCCGGCGCAGGTGCCGTTCGCCCGCGGGCCGCAGGCGCTCGCGCACCGGCTGGTGACGGCGGCGCTGCTGCTGTTCACCGCGGCGGCGGTGGTGACGCCCATGGTCAACGCGGTGGCCCAGCCCGGCGGCGCCCAGATCGCCGCGGCGCAGCAGGCCGTGCCGCAGCCGGTGGTCCAGGAGGCCGAGCAGCTCGCGCCGGTGAAGAAGGCCAAGAAGGTCTACACCGTCCAGCCGCCGGAGGGACGCCACCACGAGAGCCTGTGGGAGATCGCCGAGAAGTGCCTGGGGGAGGGCCGCAGGTACAAGGAGATCTACGAGCTCAACAAGCACAAGGAGCAGCCGGACGGGACGAAGCTGCACATCGCCAGCCTGATCCGGCCCGGCTGGGTGCTGGAGATGCCGGACGACGCCCGCAACGTGCACATCGTCGCCGAGGACGACTCGCGGCCCGAGATCCTCGACCGGCACCCGGACAAGCCCGCCGAACTGGACGGCCGGACCGCGCACCAGCAGGTCCAGCAGGCCGACGACCGGGCGGGCGACCCGTCCCGCGCCGACGACGCCGCCCCCGGCCGGGCCGACCTTTCGCAGATGTACGGTGACCCCGAGCAGACCATGAACGTCCGGCCGGGGCAGGTCCAGCCCGCCGAGCAGACCCTCCAGGTACGGCCGGCCGAAGTGCTGGCCGGCGACCAGGACCAGGGCCTCGACCTGTCCGCGCTGCCCGACTACCTCGCCGCCGCCTCGCTGGCCGCCGCCGGGCTCCTGGCCGCGCTGGGCCGCCGCCGCCGCGAGCAGTTGTGGGGCCGTGCGTTCGGCCGCCGGCTGCCCGAGCCCTCCGGCCCCGGCGCGCTGGCCGAGAAGGCGCTGCTGCTGGGCGCCGACCACCACGGCACCCGGCTGCTCGACCTCGGCCTGCGGCACCTGGCCAAGGAGCTCGGCGCGGCCGGCCGTACCCCACCCACGGTCTACGGCGCGTTGCTGGCCCCCACCCACCTCGACCTGTGGATCCACCCGGCCGACCGCGAAGCGCCCGCGCCGTGGGTCGCCGTCGACGGCGGGCAGGTGTGGCGGCTCGACGCCACCCAGGGCCTGCGCCTGCCCGAACAGCCGCTGGCCGGCGTGCTGGCTCCCTATCCCGGCCTGGTCTCGCTCGGCGCGAATGAGGGCGGGCGCGTGCTGGTCGACCTCGAAGCCGCGCACGGCATCATCAACCTGCGCGGCCCGGCCGAGTACGTGACCGCGGCGCTGGCCGCCGTCGCCGTCGAGCTGGCCACCAACCGCTGGTCCGACCACATGAACCTGGTGCTGGTTGGCTTCGGCGTCGAGCTGTCGATGATCGCCCCCGAGCGCATCACCGCCTACGCCACCCTCGGCGAGGCCCTGCCCGCGCTGGAGGCCGCGACCGCCGAGGTGCGCGGCGCGCTGGCCGCGCTCGGCGCCGACTCCGTGCTCACCGGCCGGGCGCGCGGGGTGCAGAGCGAGTCGTGGATGCCCACGTACCTGATCTCCGCCGTGCCGCCCACACCCGAGCAGGCCCAGCGCCTGGCCGAACTGGCCCGCACCGGCTCCCGGCTGGCCTCCGGCTACCTCGTCGCGGGCGAGGCCACGCCCGGCGCGGTCTGGCAGTGGGAGATGCACGGCGACGGCCGCGCCACACTGCCCGCCCTCGGCTTCTCGGTCAAGGCGCAACTGCTGCCGCAGGACCAGTACCGGCAGGTCATCGACCTCTTCCGCAGCGCCACCGGACGCGAAGGGCTGCCGCTCGGCGACCCCTCACCGTCGGGGCCGGTCGCGCACCAGCTCCAGCCCGGCTTCCAGGCGCTCGCCGACGTGCGGATCCTCGGCCCGGCCGACGTCCAGGCCGGCGGACCGCTCGAACCCGACCGGATCGCGCAGTGCCAGGAACTCATCGCCTACGTCGCCACCCACCCCGGCGGCGTGCACCCGCGCGTCCTGGCCGGGGCGCTGTGGCCACGCGGCGTCGAGGAGACCGTGCGGGACGCGGTCATCGACCGGGCGATGGACTGGCTCGGCGACGACGTCAACGGGCGGCCCAACCTCTTCCTCGACATGCAGGGCCGGCTGCACCTGGGGCCGTTCGTGCGGGTCGACTGGGAGATCTTCAAGGAGCTCCTGCGGGTCGCGCGGCAGGACGCCGGGCAGGAGGCGGCGATCCTCTCCTACGCCCTTGACCTGGTGCGTGGCCCCCTCCTGGCCGACCGGCCGTCCGGGCGTTACCTGTGGCTGGCCGGCGACCCCATCGAGACCGAGGTCACCGCCCGGGTCTCCGACGCCGCGCAGCGGCTCTGGCACCTTCGCATGTCCGTCTCCGACGCCCAGGGCGCCATCTCGGCGGCCCTCGCGGGGCTTCGGGTGTCCGAGGGGGACGAGGCGCTCTGGCGGTGCCTGCTCCGCGCCGCCCACGCCACCGGCGACCCCGGCACCCTCCAGTTCTGGGTCGGCACCCTGCGGCAGCGGGCGGCCAACTCGCAGTACTGGGGGCGGCTGGTGCCGGAGACCGAGGCTTTGATCGAGGAACTGCTCCCTTCACCGGTGCCGGAACGGGCGGCGGGATGACCAAGAAACCTTCTACCCGTTCCTCGGGTTCGCCCCGTTCTCTGGCAGCCTCCGCCTCCTCGGGCTCCTCCGGCTCGTCGCTGGTGTGGCGGTTCGCGGCACTTGCCGTCTGTACGGCTGTCGCGGTGACGGCGTGCGGGCCCTCGCCGAAGAAGGCCAGCGGCTTCGGCCACTCGGGCTCCACCGACACCGCGGGCCGCCCGGGAACCTCCGCCTCTCCCGGCTCAGGCCCCGGCCCCGACTCCGCCTCCGGCTCGGGTGATCCAGAGTCTCCGAGCACCGCCACCGGCGACCCGGCCTCTCCCGCCCCTGGCAACCCAACGCCCGGCGACCCAACGCCCGGCGACCCATCGCCCGCCAACCCCGAGGCGAACCTCCCGCCCGACCCCTCCAAGGGCAAGCCCTTCGCCAAGGTCCGCCTCCCCGCCGACTTCCGCCTCACCTTCCCCACCCCCACCGGCGAGGCCCGCGCCGCCGTACAGACCTTCCGCGACTTTTGGACCTACTGGTGGTACGCGATCACCACCAACGGCCGCGACCAGCAGTACCAACGCCTCCTGTCCCGCGCCGACCTCCTGGACGGCGGCCTCGGCATCTTCCCCGAGATCGTCGCCGGCTGGCGGGCCGAGGGCGTCCGCCCCACCGGCCACCTCCGCGTCGACCACCTGCGCACCACCCTGATCGAACCCGCCAGGATCGGCTTCGCCGCCTGCGTCGACGCCACCAAGCTCGGCACCCGCTCCCTCTCCTCGGGCGAGGAGCGCTGGACGCTGGGCAAGCGCGACACCTCCCGCTACCAGATGCGAGTCCTCATGAAGCAGACGGCCGACGGCTGGCGGGTCGCCGCCTTCACGTCCGACTACACGGCTAAGGAGTGCCGATGAAGCGGCGCCTGCTCGCCCTCCTCCTGGCGATCGTCACCCTCATCCCCCTGGGCGCCACCTCCGCCCTCGCCGACCCGCCCGTCGGCGGCGGCAACGGCAGCGAGTACTACGTCGAGACCCAGGTCAACCTGTCCGGCAACGGCCACAACCCGGGCGGCAAGACGCACATCCCGCCGGACTTCGACCCGCCCAAGTGCTGGTGGGAGCCGAAGTTCACCTATGCCGAGATGGTGGAGTTCCTCACCGGCATCCAGGAGCGCTTCGGCGTCTTCGGCGGCGTCATCGAGGTCCTCGTCGACTACATCATCGAGAAGATCCTCGCCGAGTACAAGCAGTACCAAAGCTGGCCCGGCAAGATCTTCTGGCTCCTGACTCACGACAAGACCGCCGAGGGCGAGGCCTGCTACCAGGCCACCACCCCCAAGTGGCGCGTCATCCAGCAGGTCCCCGTCGCCGAGAACGACAAGGTCATCGACCCCTGGGACCTCGCCAAGATCGCCCGCGCCAACCTTGTCCTGCCCCGGCCCCGTATCAAGATCAACCCGCCTGGCGGCCGCTCCTACGTCGGCCTGGAGACCTGGATCGGCGTCCGCCCCATGCGCCCCCGCTCCGTCACCGCCTCCGTCCCCGGCTTCCCCCAGCTCAGCGCCACCATCCGGGCCCGGCCTTCCGCCATCCGCATCGAGACCAACGGCCCCGGCCAGGTCAAGTCCGGCACCACCTGCCCGCTCTACACCAAGGGCGCCTCGCTGGCTTCCGGCTGCTGGATCAAGTTCACCAAGTCCTCCCTGGGCGGCCGCTACACCATCACCGTCACCCAGCTCTGGGAAGTCACCAGCACGCCCAACTTCAACCTGCCCCAGGGCGAAGTCTCGGCCAGCTCCACCATCCAGATCGACGAAATCCAATCCACCGTCCGCAAGTAACCCACCGCAGGTTCCCCCGCGGGGGCCACCTCCTGTGGTCGCCCCCTCGGACCGCCCGCGTTCCGCCCTCCGGGTCACCTCCCTGGCCGCCCCCTCGGACAACCCGCCGTTCCGCCCTCCGGGCCACCTCCCAGGTGGCCCACTCGGGCCACGCGCCGGGCTGTCCGCTCGGGCCACGCGCCGGGCTGTCCGCTCGGGCCACGCGCCGGGCTGTCCGCTCGGGCGACCTGCCGGGCTGTCCGGCTTGGCTCGTAGGGGCGGCCCGCTCGACTTGCCCCGACGAGCCACCCACTCGGGCCGCCCCGCGCAGGTAACCCCGCTCAGGCGCCTCAGCTGGTCTGCGGGAAGCCAGGCCCCTCGCCCGCCGGACTTCCCATCTGAAGGGCCGCCTGTCCAAAGACCGCTCGCCCGCACAGCACGGCATCGGCCGGTCGGCCACCTCCGGCCTGCTCCCCGCCGTACGATCAAGCCCCGCCGCGGTCCGGCAAGGCGGTCTGAACCGGCGTAACCACCCCCATGCCGATCAACAGCCCCCGCCCCGGCGGCCCACCCACAGCCCCCCGAGGCAACCGCACATTGAACAGGTCCCCATCCGCCGGGCTCTGGACCGACAGCAACACCCCAGTCCGGGGCTTACGTGCCTCTGCCACGAACCCGCGATAAGCCGTGGTCAGATCCCCAGTAGCCCCGCCGATGATCAACCCATGCTCTCCATCCCGCCCGCTCCGCAACACCTCATCCAGCACCAGCCCCAACGGCGCATCCGGGTTGATGAGCTCAGCGTCATCCACGATCACCACATACCGCTCCCGGTCGGCGATCAGGTCCTGCAGCCCGGTCCCGTTGCCATCGAGTACGGCAAGCGCGCCCTCCAACTCCCGCAACGGGCTTCGCCGAGGCACGACAGCGATTACCGGCGTCCCTTGATCGATCAGCGACCGGGCAGCCGTCAGCAGCACCGACGACCGACCCGACCGTGGCGGCCCGGCCACTACCGCCCCCGGGCCCTGGGCGAGCAGGTCGATCCCCATCGGGGCCAGCGAGTCGCCCCCTACGCCCACCAACGCCCACAACGGTGACGGCGGCGCGAACCCCGGCACCAGCGCCATGGCCTGGCTGGCGGTGATGCGATTCGGCATGGAGTCCACCCGCAACGGCGGCTCCCCATCCCAAATCCACCCCGCGCTACCGACCCCGCCCTCTCTCAGGCCGCCCCCGCCACTAATAGCTCTCTGAGTCGGGATGATCTCGTTGCCGTTGCCGTTGCCGTTGCCGTTGCCTCCGCCACCGTCTCCGCTCCGGCTTGGGGCACCCTGGCTCGGAATGCTCCCGCTGCCCGCACTGACCCCGCTGCCCGCACCGGCCTCGCTCAGGACGTCCCCGCTCGCTCCAGCCTGGCTCGGAACGCCTCCGCCACCCGCACCGATCTCACTCAAGAGGTCCCTCCTCACGCCCGCCTGGCTCGGGACGCGCTCGCTTCGGATGGCCCGCTCGCCGGGAGCGCGCTCGTCGCTCTGGGCGGCTCGGGCGAGGCGTGCGAGCTTCTGGAAGGCCGCCACCTGGGCGGGCCCCGAGGGATCTGGGTCCAGCAGGGCGATCTGGCTTTCGATCAAGCCGTGGTCGCCCATCGACACAGCGCGCCCGGGTGGCATGGTCGACGGCAGCTCCTTGATCGGCAGACCTGCCAGGCCGTAGTCGGCCGAGTCGGCCAGGCGGAGGATGAGGCGGTCATCGAAGACCGTGGAGACCTGGCCGATCAGCGCCGATCGGTCCCCGGTGACCACCGCCCGGAGGCCTACCGCCGCCCCCTCGCGCAACAACTGCAGGAGGGCCTCGGTCAGTCGGCCGTAGTCGTAGCCCTCGAATGCCGCGGCATACCCCTCCCAGCGGTCGATCAACAGCACGAGCCACGGCAGTCGGTTGCCCGCTGCTCGGTACTCGGCCAGTGAGGAGTGTCCGGCCTCGGCGAGCAGTTGTTGGCGGCGGCCTACCTCGGCTCGTAGTCGGATGAGGAGGCGTTCGACTCGGTCGAGCTGGTCTCGGGTGACGACTGCCCCGCAGTGCGGCATGGCCACCAGCGGCAGCAGCGCTCCCGAGCCGCAGTCGATGGCGTGGACGTGTACGTCTGCGGGCGAGGCTGTGGCGGCGATGCGGCCGGCGATGGTGCGCAAGGCTGTCGACCGGCCTGTGCGTGCGCTGCCGGCGATCAGTAGGTGGCCGCCCTTGTCCAGGTCGAGGGTGAGGGGTCGTTGTTGCTGTGCCCACGGCAGGTCGGTGACGCCGAACTCCACTGGAGCAACCTCCGCCGCGGTGGCGCTTGGACGGTGAGCTTCCGGGATGGTGGGGTCAGCGTGTCGTTCTGGGGTGGCGATGACTACCTGCTCGGGTAGCGGGTCTAGCCAGGGGCTTGGCTGTTCGGGGACCTGGGCCAGTCGGGCTGCCTCGGCGATGGCGTCCACCAGTAGGGCCAGGTCGGTGGTGCCTGAACCGTCGTCGGGGTCCTGCGGTGCAGGTAGAGCGCGGCCCAGGGATCGCCATGTCAGGTCCGTTACGCGGACTGGTGCGCTCGATCGGGTTCCGCCGCCTCGGCCGCCGATTCGGGCCGTCTGTACGGCTGTCGCGGCTCCTACCCCGGCTCGGACGTAGCAGCGGCCGGGGGTGGAGCGGGAGATGTGGGCGGCGTCGGGGACGTCGATGACGTCGGCGGATTCGGCTGGCTCGGTGACCCGGAGGGCTATGCGGAGGGAGGTGTTGGCTTGGATGTCGGCGGTTACCACGCCTGCTGGGCGTTGGGTGGCGAGGATCAGGTGGATTCCCAGGGAGCGGCCTCGGCGGGCTATGTCGACCAGGCCGCTTACGAAGTCGGGTAGTTCGGCCACTAGGGCGGCGAACTCGTCGATGATCAGGACTAGGCGGGGGAGGGGGTCCAGCTCCTGCTCGGAGGGGCCCTTCTTGGTTGGCAGGACTTCTGGGGGAGCTTCGGCGTGGGGTTCCCGTGTTTGGGTTCCGGGGGCCTGGCTTCCGGGGGCCTGGGAGGCGTGTGGTTGGCGGGCGTTGGGGTGTGGGCCGCCTCCGTAGGGGTGGCTTTCTGTAGGGGCCGGGTCGGCTGCTGCCCAGCTTGGGAGGGCGCTGTTGTGTGGCCTCGTGGCGGGTGCCGCAGGGCCGTGGGGGGCGGTTGAGCCGGTCAGCCAGGGGCCGTCGAGTCGGGACTGTTCCACCGCTCGCAGTCGGGCGAGCCACCCCGCCGGGCCGGAGCCCAGGGTGCCGCGGCTTCCAGAGCCCAAGGGGCCGCTACTCCCAGAACCCGAGGGGTAGCCGCCCCCGGAACCCGAGATCCCACCGGCACCGGGAGTCGGGCTGCCGTCGGCGCCAGTGTCCAAGGTGGGGCGGAACCCGGAGCTCGCGGTTTCACGGGGCCCGAAGCTCCAGGTCCCGCCGGTCCCGGAGTTCGAAAGGTTCCCAGCGGTGGAGCGGGCGGGATCACCAGGGTTGGCGGGGGCGAAGCCGGGGTGGCCTGGGGTGGGCCGTGCGGGGCCGTCACCGCCAGACCAATGAGGGGCTGGGCGGGTGAGGGTGTGGAGGTGGTGTGAGTAGTCCTCGATGTCCTTGGCGCCCACCCGCAGCAGCAACCGTTCGCGGCGGCGGATCTCGGCGGCGAGGGAGTCGAGGGCGCGCTGGGTGAGGTGGCCGTCGAGGTCGGTGACCATGCCGACGGTGTGCGGCAGCCGTACGCAGTCGTTGAACGCGGCCCCGCCCTTGTAGTCGATGAGGACGAAGGTGAGCTGGTCGGGGCGGTTGGCGGTGGCGAGGGAGCAGATGAGCGTCTGCAGCAGCTCGGATTTGCCCGCGCCGGTGGTGCCGGCGATGAGGCCGTGGGGGCCGTCAACCGCGAGGTCCACAGCGAAGGGGCCGTCGGGACCGATGCCGATGGGGGCGGCGGTCGTCCCCCGGTCGGTCCAGCGGGTGGCGATGTCGGAGGCGGTGGGGGCGGGCAGGGAGAGCAGGTCGAGAAGCCGGGCCGAGCCGGGAAGCTGGCCGGCGAGGTCGGCACGGCTGACGTCACGGATGGGGGCCAGGGCACGGGCGAGCCGGTCGCACCAGGAGGGGGAGACCTGGTCGGCGAGCAGGGGCCCGAGGGCGTCGAGGCCGCCGCCGCGAAGGCGGACGAGTCCGGTGTCGTCGCAGGTGGCGACGGTGGCGCATTCCTCGGGGAGCAGGCGCTGGTCGTCGTCGACGGCGAGGGTGTAGACGCCGGCGCGCGGGCCCTGGCGGAGGACCTGCGGCATGCCGGGCAGGCCGCGGAGCACCTGGGCGCCGTCGAGGACGACGAGGACGTCGAAGGGGCGTTCGTCGTAGGTGGCGAAGGCCGGTTCGGTGGGGGTGGCGGGGCCGCCCAGGTCGTCCCAGCCGGTGGGGATCTTGCCGAGTTCGGGGATCGAGGTGTTGAGCCGCTCGTCGATCAGCGAGCTGAGCTCGGCGACCCGGCGGGCGGCGGTCTCGGGGTCGGCGCCGACGAGCGTGACGCTGTCGGCGGGCAGGACGCCCTGGCCGGAGCAGTGCGGCAGCCAGCGTACCCAGCTCCAGCGCGCCTCGCCGTCGGAGTGCGCGGACAGCACGACGATCGCCAGGTCGCGCGGGCTGTGCAGGGTGGCGGCCTGGCCGATCAGCCAGCTCACCAGCCCGGACGTGGTCTCGCGCGGGCCGGTGACGCCCGCGACGCCCAGGCGGCGCAGAGGCAGAGCCACGGGCACGGCATGGCACAGCGGCGGGTCGAGCGGCCCGCCGCGCTCCTCGGCCAGCTCCAGGTTGGCGGGCAGGTCCGCCAGCCCCACTCGCAGCCGCAGCGCGTCGGGGTCGTGGATCCGGCGCTCCCACAACCGGCGCCGCGGCCCGGTCGCGGTGAGCAGGAGCTCGGCGGCGTCGGGCGCGTCGGACCGCCGGGCCAGCTCGTCCTGGCGGCGCGCGTCGGCCACCTCGTGCTCGTACTCGGCCAGCCGTTCCTGGTAGTCCTTCATCGCCCGCCGGTGCTTCTTGCGGCCGTGCCGGCGGTCGCTCCACCACTGGCCGAACATGATCAACGGGCTCATCAGGGCGATGAGCAGGAAGTACCACTGGCCCAGGAAGTAGGCCAGACCCACGCCCAGCAGCGCGGGAAGCAACGCGGCCAGCAGTTGCAGCCGCAGCCCCTCGGTCCGGCGGGGCTCGGCCGGCCGCTCGAACCGCCGCTCCGGCTCGGGCCGGCGGAGCCTGGGCGGCCGGTTGTAGGCGACGCCGCCCTCGGGGCGCGGGGCCAGGTGGGCGTCGGGCGCCTCGATCGCGGTGAGCGCCAGGACGGTGGAGCCGCAGGTCAGCAGGGCGTGTTCGGGCCAGTCGACGGCCTCGGTGACCGGGTCGGACTCGAGCTGCAGGTCGGCGGGCTCGGGAACGGCCGCGGCGCTGCGGGACTCGGCCCGGCCGAGGAGCTGGGCGACGTCGTCGGCGTAGCGGCCCTTGAGCTTGCGGCGGGGGCCGCCGGTCAGCGGTTGCGCATGCCGTACCGGCTCGATGGTGATGGTTTCGGGGGTGATGCGGAGGAGGGCGGCTTCGGGCGGCAGGGACGGGTCGGGCACGGCGATGGCGCACAGATCGCTGGAGCCGATGACGTGCTGGCCCAGGCCCAGGCGGTGCACGAGGCCCGCGCCAGGGCCGCCCACGACGCGGATCTCGGCCACTCCGCCGGGCTCGTCGGTGATCGTGTGGCGGGCCAGGTGCTCGGACAGGGCCACGCGGTCGCCGTCGCGCAGGATCGCCCGGACGGGGGCCCGGGGGTCGAGCTCGCGTCCGTTGCGCCACAGGGTGGCGGGGTGGCCGGGCGCGCTCAAAAGGGGATCGGTGTCCCAGGAACTCGTCGGGGAGAGGCCGTAGGGGGCGCGGTTGAGGCGGACGACCTTGGCCAGCGGCACGTCCTGACCCCGCAGAGCGTCGGCGAGGCGGCCGACGGTGAGCTCGCCCTCGCCCTCCACGACCACATCACGATCGCCGCGCTCGTCGAGCACGGTGAGCATGATCCGCATGTGCCGACCCCCTAGGTTCGCGACCGGGCCACCGTAACGCCAGCGACAACGGTAAGCCCGCCGATTGACGGCAACGGCATGACGAAACCAAGGTGTGGATAACTCGGAGCCGCGTCCTCGCCTGTGGAAAACGCGACGAGTTTTTGCCGGACACCGGGAAATCGGCTGTGGACAACCTGTGGACGAGGGTAGACGGCCAATGGTCGATCAGGCTCGCCCGGCCGAGCCGGTCGCCGGGCGTATACGCCCACGTCGAGGGCTGTTCAACCCCCATTAACCACCTCCGCCGCACCCCGCCGATTTTGTCCTGATAAATCAGTGATAAATGCGTCCCAAGTTACTCAAGTGACTCCTATCACGCTATTCATGGAATAAGCAACTGACTCCACAAAACGGGTCTGGGCAAGGTCGAGTTGACAGGCTCCCACCTGCGAAAGGAGCATGGTTCCCCGTATTCCATCCCCGCCCCAACAATCCGGTGCACATAATGGCGGGGAATTAGACAATTCATCTGAGCTCGTAATGGGAGCCCCCCACCCATGAGGACCAGCGAGAAACCCGCCGTCACCCCGGCGGGCCCGAACGGCGCGCTCTCCGGGCCCGCCTCGCGCAAGCTGCCGGTGCCGCCGCGCGAGCGCAAACCGGCGCTCGCGGCGCTTGCCGTCCTCCTCATCCTGGGCGGAGCGCTGGCCAGCACGCTGCTGGTCATGCGCAGCGGCGAGCGCATCTCCGCGATCCGGGTGACCCAGCAGATCGGGACGGGTCAGCCCATGTCCGCCGAGGCGTTGCAGGAGGTGCAGATCGCCGATACCGGCATCGACTACGTACCGTGGTCGCGGCGGTTCGAGGTGGTGCGCAACTTCGCGGCGACCACGATCCTGCCCGGCACGCTGCTGACCGAGCAGATGACCATCACCGCGAGCCAGGAACTGGGCCCGGGCAAGGCCAAGGTGGGCCTGGCTCTCAAGGCGGGGCAATATCCCGCGGGTCTCGACAAGGGGGATCGGGTCCAAGTCGTCTACGTTCCTGGCCGGACGTCCCAGACGGCCGGCCGGGTGCTGGCGCAGAGCGCGCTCGTGCACAGCGTCAGTCCGCCGGGCCGTACCGGATCCTCCGGACTCATCACGATCATCGTCGACTCGTCGGTGTCGCCGGACATCGTGGCCCGCGCCTCCACCGGGGAGATCGCCGTCGCCGAGCTGCCGGGAGCGCGCTGACGTGGCGCTCATCGTGCTGGCCGCCGACAAGGGCGCGCCCGGCGTGACGACCGGCGCGACGGCCCTGGCCGCGGTGTGGCCGCGGCCGGTGCTGCTGGCCGAGTGCGACCCGTCCGGCGGCGACCTGGCCTACCGCCTCCCGGCGCAGGACGGCGGGGTGCTCAATCCGGGCAAAGGGCTGCTCACGCTCGGTGCCATCGCGCGCCGCGGGCTGGAACCGGTGCAGATCCACGAGCACACCCAGAAGATCGTCGGCGGGCTCGACGTGCTGGCCGGGCTCAGCCACGGCGAGCAGGCCGCCGGGCTGAGCTGGCTGTGGGGGCCGCTCGGCAAGAGCTTCGCCGCGCTCCCCAACGCGGACGTGCTCGCCGATTGCGGACGGCTCGGCACACATCCGCAGCTGGCGGACCTCATCGCCGAAGCCCGGCTGCTGGTGCTCTTCACCCGCGCGAGCCTCGACCACGTGGCTCACCTGCGCGAACGGCTCAGCCTGACGAAACCGGAGAAGACCGGCGTCGTGGTCATCGCCGACCCGCGGCAGTACCGCGCCTCGATCGACGAGGTCCGCCGCATCGCCGGGCCGAGCGTGCAGTTCGTGCACGGCCTGGCCTACGACCCCAAGGGCGCCGAGCTGCTGCGCGGCCAGTGGGGCGGCCGGCTCGACCGTTCCCTCCTCATCCGTACGGCTCGCGAGCTGGCCGGCCGCCTGCACGGCCGCCTCGCCGGCGCCGACGCCGAGCAGGGGAGGCGCGCGTGATCGACCACGGTCTGGTGAAGCGCTTCCGCCAGGAGGTCGGCGACCGCCTGGCCCACCAGCGGCGGCTCGACGCGGCCAACGGCCTGGCGCCGATGACCGGCGAGGACGAGCGCCAGTTCGCCCGCGCGCTGATCTCGCGGGTCCTGGAGGAGCACGCCAGGAGCGAGATCGGCCTGGGACGCACCCCGCCCACGGTCGAGGAGGAGGAGGCGCTCGCCGCCGGCATCCACGCCGCGCTCTTCGGCGTCGGCCGCCTGCAGCCCCTGCTCGACGACACCGAGGTCGAGAACGTCGACATCAACGGCTGCGACCGCGTCTTCGTCAGCTACGCCGACGGCCGGGAGCAGATCCACGACCCGGTCGCCGAGTCCGACGACGAGCTGATCGAGCTGATCCAGATCCTCGCCGCCTACTCGGGGCTGAGCTCCAGGCCGTTCGACACCGCCAACCCGCAGCTCGACCTGCGCCTGCCGGACGGCTCCCGGTTGTCGGCGGTCATGGACGTGACCGTGCGCCCGGCGGTCTCGATCCGCCGTGCGCGCCTGGGCAAGGTCTTCCTCTCCGACCTCGTCGGGAACGGCACCCTGAGCCCCGAGGTGGGACATTTCCTGCAATGCGCGGTCGCGGCCCGCAAGAACATCATGATCGCCGGCTCCACCAACGCCGGGAAGACGACCCTGCTGCGCGCCCTGGCGAACGAGATCCCCGTCACCGAGCGCCTGATCACCGTCGAACGTGCCCTGGAGCTGGGCCTCGACCAGTTCCCCGAACTCCACCCCAACGTCGTCGCCTTCGAGCAACGCCTGCCCAACGCCGAGGGCCAGGGCGAGATCACCATGGCCGAGCTGGTCCGCCGATCCCTGCGCATGAACCCCTCCCGCGTGATCGTCGGCGAGGTTCTGGGCGACGAGATCGTCACCATGCTCAACGCCATGACGCAGGGCAACGACGGCTCCCTGTCCACGATCCACGCCAACTCCTCCATGGAGGTCTTCAACCGCATCGCCACCTACGCCCTCCAGGCCGCCGAACGCCTCCCGATCGAGGCCACGCACATGCTCATCGCCGGGGCCATCGACTTCGTCGTCTTCATCGAGAAGCGCAACGACTACGAGCGCGGCGGCACGCTGCGCCGCTACGTCTCCAGCGTCCGCGAGGTGACCGGCTGCGACGGCCGCGTGCTGTCCAGCGAGGTCTTCGCCCTCGGGCCGGCCGGACTGCTGCCGCACGCCCCGGTGTCCTGCCTGGAGGAGCTCGCCGCCCACGGATACCAGCCGGGAGGGTGGTAATGCCGCTCATCGACCCCCTTGTCCTGCTGTCCGGCGCGGCCGCCGGTGGCGGCCTGTTCCTGCTGATCATGGCCCTGTACGGCATGCGCCCCCGCCCGTCGCGCCCGAAACGCGAGCTCGCCCGCACCCTCACCACCCGCACCGCCATCGCCGCCGTCGCGGCGGTAGCCGTACTCGTGACCACCGGCTGGGCGGTCGCCGCGGTCGGCACGGTGTTGCTGGTCTTCGCCTGGCGCGGCCTGTCCGGCGGCGCGGCCGAGGAACGCGCGGCGATGCAACGCCTGGAGGGCCTGGCCGCCTGGACCGAATCCCTGCGCGACACCATCGCCGGAGCCGCCGGCCTGGAGCAGGCCATCCCGGCCTCCATCCGCGCCGCCGCCCCCTCGCTCCGGCCGCACCTGCGGGCCATGGTCGACCGGATGCACACCCGGATGGCCCTGCCCGACGCGTTACGGCTGTTCGCCGACGAGCTCGCCGACCCCTCGGCCGACCTGGTGATCGCCGCCCTCATCCTCAACGCCAAGCTGCGCGGACCGGGCCTGCGCGACGTGCTGGGCGCGTTGGCGGTCTCCGCCCGCGAGGAGCTCGACATGCGCCGCCGGGTCGAGGCCGAGCGCCGCGCGACCCGCAAGAGCGTGCAGATCGTCGTGATCACCGCGCTGGTCTTCGCCGGGGTTCTGGTCGTCTGGAACCCGGGATACGTCGCCGAGTACAGCTCCTGGCTCGGCCAGGCCGTCCTCACCGTCGTCGCCGGCCTCTTCGGGGCGGGCTTCGCCTGGATGCGCCGCCTGGCCCGCTTCGACAAACCGACCCGGCTGCTGGTGGGAGGCGACCAGAGTGGTTGAGACGGTCGCCGCCGGCGGAGCCCTCGGACTGGGCCTCTTCCTGCTGATCCGCGCGTTGTTCCCGGCCCGTCCGGGTCTGGTGGCGCGGCTGCTGGCGCTGGACGCGGTGCGCCAGGACGAGGGCCCGCGGCTGCAACTCGTCCTGCCGGACGAGGAGGTCGGCGCGTTCCGGCGCGGGCTCGGCGTGCGCCTGGCCCGCCTGTACGGGGCCCGCGGCTGGGAGGCCCGGTCGGTCAAGGCGGACCTGGCCCTGGTCGGGCGCTCCTTCGAGGGCTTCCTGGCGACCAAGGTGTTGCTCGCCGTCTCCGGCCTGCTCGCCTTCCCGGTGCTGCTGGCCTGGCTGGTGCTGATGGAGTGGGGGGTCTCGCTCGCCATCCCGTTCTGGATGGCCGTGGCGGTCGCCGCGCTGTTCTTCTTCCTGCCCGACCTGCAGATCCGGCGGGACGCCGCCACCCGCCGCCGTGACTTCCGGCACGTCGTGGGCGCCTTCCTCGACCTCGTCTCCATGAACCTCGCCGGCGGGCGCGGCGTGCCCGAGGCGCTGCTGATGGCGGTGTCGGTCAGCGGCGAGCAGCCCAACTGGGCGATGTACCGCATCAAGGAAGCACTGGCCGGCGCCCGCATCGTCGGCATCACCCCGTGGCAGGCGCTCGGCCAGCTCGGCGAGGAGATCAACGTCGACGAGCTGCGCGACCTGTCCGCCGCGCTGGGGCTCGTCGCCGACGACGGCGCGAAGGTGCGGACCTCGCTAGCCGCCCGGGCCGCCACCCTGCGCCGCCGCGAGCTCGCCGAGGTCGAAGGGCGGGCGGGGGAGCGCTCGCAGTCCATGCTCGTCGCCCAGCTCCTGCTGTGCGCGGGCTTCGTGATCTTTCTCAGTTTCCCGGCCGCGATGAAGATGTTGGGGTCCTAGCCATGAACCATCCTTGGGTCATCTACCTGCGCGCATATCTGGGCGTCCGGATCCACCGCGCCCGCACCGCCCCGACCCGGGGCGCCTCCGCCGTCGAGTGGGTGATCATCACCGCGATCATCGCGGGGGTGGCGCTCGGGCTGGCGACGCTGATCAAGACGCTGGTCGAGCAGAAGCAGAGCGACATCCAGAACAGCTTCGGCGGCGAAGGCGGGGGCGGCGACGAGTGAAGCACCCACGGCCCGGCCACCCCGTCCGCGAACCCAGGCCGAAGCGGCGTAGCGAGCGGGGGGCGACGGTGATCGAGCTGGCGTTGCTGATGCCGGTGATCCTCGCCGTCTCCCTGCTCGTCGTGCAGGTCGCCCTGTGGTTCCACGGGCGGCAGGTCGCCGAGGCCGCGGCCCGGGAGGGGGCGAGGGTGGCCCGCTCGGCCCCCTACGACTCCGGCTCGTGGGCGGCCGACGCCGAGTCCAAGGCCGAGGAGATCGCCCGCGCGGTCGGCCCCAAGCTGCTGTCCGATCTGCAGGTCGAGGCCACCACCCGGGGCGAGGACGAGCGCTGGGTCGCGGTCACCGCCTCGGCCGTCCAGGTCATCCCGCTGCTGCCCGAGCTGGCCTTCACCATCACCGCCCGCTCCGGCGGCCCCGTCGAGTGCTTCCGCCCGGACGACGGGACCGGCCGATGCGGCTGACCCCTGCCCGTACGGCGAAGCACTCCCGCACCCCGGCAGAGCGGGGCTCCATGGCGGTGGAGACCGTCATGCTCGCCCCGGTCTTCCTGCTGTTCCTGATGTTCCTAGCCGGAGCCGGCCGCCTGGTGGAGGCCCAGGGCGAGGTGAACGGCGCGGCCAGGGACGCCGCCCGTGCGGCCTCCGTCCAGCGGACGAAGGCGGAGGCCGAGGCCGCCGCCGACGCCACCACCCAGCACGCGCTGGGCGGCACGTGCGACGGCCCCGAGTCGTCCCTGGCCGGGACGGAGTGGGCGGAAGGCGGGCAGGTCACCGCGACCGTGACCTGCCGCCTCGACCTCGGGTTCGTGGGGTTCGACCTGGTCAAGGACCTGACCGGCGACGCGGTGGTGCCCCTGGAGACCTTCCGGAGGGTCGAGTGACCAGCCGAAGGGACGATCGCGGCTCGATGTCGGTGTTCACCGTGCTCTTCTCCGTCGTGGTCTTCCTGCTCGCCGGGCTCCTGGTGGACGGCGGCTCGGCCATCAACGCGCGGCTGCGGGCGGCCGACGTCGCCGAGCAGGCGGCCAGGGCCGGAGCGGACCGCATCGACGTCGAGCACCTGCGCGAGACCGGCCAGGCGCGGCTGCTCGGCAGCGAGGAGGTGTGCGCGCGGGCGTGGGAGGTGCTCGACGCGCACCGCTCCACCGGGCTGGAGGCCGGGACGTGCGAGGTGACCGGGGGCGGGGCGGCGGTGACCGTGCGGGTGCGGGCGGAGTGGAAGGCGTTCTTCCTGGGCGCGGTCGGCTTTCCCGGGTCCTGGATGGAGGGCGAGGCGACGGCGGGGCCGGACGCGCGGTGACGAGGTAGACCGAAACGCGCCGGTCGGTGGCGGGTGCGGGGGGTGAACGAACACGCTGGACGAAGAAGGAGGGCCGATGCCGTCGGGTAAGCGCCCACACAGCTCTGGGCAGTCAGGTCCGGGCACCCCCAAGGGGGGCCGTCCCGGGGCCTCCCCTTTTCCCCGACCGGAACAACGGCAGGGGCAGGGACAGGGGCTTCCCCGGCCGGAACCGAGGCCGGGGAAGAGGCGGAGGCCGGTGCCGGTGCCGGTGCGGATCCCGCCGAGGCGGACCGTGGGCGACGTGCTCGCCGGTCTGGGCGCGCTCGTGGTGCTGGTGCTGCTCATCGCCGGCGTGCCGTACGCGCTGCTGACCCTGGCCGGCCCGCCGCTCTCGCCCGAGCTGCTGACCCTCGACCTGTTCACCAGCGAGATCGGCCCGAGCACGATCCTCGCGGTGCTGGTCCTGCTGGTGTGGCTGGCCTGGTTCCAGCTCCTGGTCTGCGTGGTCGTGGAGCTGTACGCCGGAGTGCGCCGGGTGGGCATGCCCAGGCGGGTGCCGCTGTCCGGCGGCACGCAGGTGCTGGCCAACCGGCTGGTCTCGGCGGTGCTCGTGCTGTTCACGGCGAGCGCGGTCGCCGTCCCCGCGGCCAGTGCCGCGACGCGGGTGGAGGCCCCGAGGCTCGCGCCGGTCACCTACGCGGCGCCCGTGGCCGAGGGCACGGTCGAGACCGTCACGACGACCAAGAAGGTGTACGTCGTGCAGCCCCCGCACGGGCGGCATCACGAGAGCCTGTGGGAGATCGCGGAGAAGTGCCTGGGCGACGGGCGGCGGTATCCGGAGATCTACCGGCTCAACCAGCACAAGGCCCAGCCGGACGGGACCCGCCTGCAGATGGCGGACCTGATCCGGCCCGGCTGGGTGCTCGACATGCCGGACGACGCCCGCAACGTGCACACCGTGCCCCGCGACCAGAAGCGGGTGGACACCCTCGAACGCTTCCCAGGCCGCGCAACCCCCACCGAAGCCCGTGCCGAAGCCCCCAAGGAGGCCCGCACCGGCACCGCAGCCATCGGAGCCCCCGCCGAATCCCCCGCCAAGCCGGAAACCCGCCAGCCGGCCGCACCCCCGGCCCAAACCCCCAAACCAGCCGCGAAACCCGCAGCACCGGAGACCACGACACCGAAAGCCACGGCACCGGAAACCCCGGCCACCACCCCCGCCCTGGACCTGGTCGACTACCTGGCCGGCGCCTCCCTGGCCGCCGCGGGCCTGCTCCTGGCCCTCGGCCGCCGCAGAAGGGAACAGCTCTGGCGAAGGGCCTTCGGCCACCGCCTGTCCCGCCCCCGAGGCGACGCCGCCAAGGCCGAGGTCGCCCTCCGGCTCGGCGCGGACGCCCCCGGCACCAGGATGCTCGACATCGGCCTGCGCCTCCTGGGCGCCGAGCTGGCCGCCCAGAACCGCACCCCGCCGACCGTCTACGCCGCCCACCTGTCCTCCAGGACCCTCGACCTGTGGGTCCACCCGCCCCAGGCCGACGCCCCGCCCCCCTGGACGGCGGGCGACGGCGGCCAGGTCTGGCGGCTGCCCGCCCACGAGGGCCGCCTGCTGGAGGAACAACCGGGCGGCGCGCCGTACCCCGGGCTGGTCTCGCTGGGCGCCGACAGCTCGGGCCGGATCCTGATCGACCTGGAGGCGGCCCAGGGCCTGATCGCGGTGACCGGCCCGCAGACCACCGCCGCGCTGGCCGCGCTAGCCGTGGAGCTGGCGACGAACCGCTGGTCGGACCGCATGCGCATCACCCTGGTCGGCTTCGGCGAGGAGCTCACCGCCATCGCCCCCGAGCGGATCAAGGCCGTGGGCGGCCTCGCCGAGGTGCTGCCCGAGCTGGAGGCGACCGCGGCCCCCCGCGCCGAGGTGTTGCGCGGCCGGGTGACCGGCAGCCCCCGCGACGCCCACTACCTGCTGTGCGCCGTCGCGCCGACCCAGGAGGAGGCCAGCCGCCTGGCCCTGCTGGCCCGCAAGGACAGCGCCGGGTACGTGGTCGCCGGGGAGGTGCCGCACGCGACCTGGACGATCCAGATCACCGACGACGGCCGCGCCCGCGTGCCGGAGCTGGGCCTGGAGACGACCGCGCAACTGCTGCCGCGCCGCCACTACCAGGCGCTGGTGGAGCTCTTCACCACCGCCGAGCACCTGGACGGCGAGGCGGTCCCCGAGGCCGAGCCGCTGGACATCCGGCAGCCGCCCGCGGTCGAGATCCGGATGCTCGGCCCGATCGAGATCGTCGGCGTCGACCCGCTGGAGGAGGGCCGCATGGTCCTGGCCACGGAGCTGATGGTCTACCTGGCCACGCATCCCGGCGGCGTGCACCCGGTGGTGCTCGGCGGGGTGCTCTGGCCGCGCGGCGTGCAGACGATGGTGCGGGACGCGACGATCGCCCGGGTGGCCGAGTGGCTGGGCCCGGAGCACCTGTTCACCGACGAGGCCGGGCGGCTGCGGCTGGGCCCGGGGGTGCGCACCGACTGGGAGCTCTTCCGCGAACTGGTCCGCCGCTCGCACTCCGACGAGACGGCCCGCGCGGTCCTGCTGGAGCGGGCGCTGGGCCTGGTCCGCGGGCCGCTGCTGAGCGGCCGGCCGCGCGGGCGGTACGCATGGCTGGCCGCCGACGAGCTGGAGTACGACGTCAGCGCGGGGGTGGCCGACGCCGCGCACCGGTTGTGCGAGGTACGGCTGGCCCACGGCGAGCCGGACGCGGCGGTGGCGGCGGTGCGGGCGGGCCTGCTGCTGGCCGCCGACGACGAGGGCCTGTGGCGCGACCTGCTGCGCGCGACGCACGCGACCGGCGACCTCGTCCGGCTGCGGGCCGTCGTCGAGGGCCTGACCAGGCGTTCGGCCTCGCATCCGTACGGCGGCGGCATGGCGCCCGAGACCGAGGCGCTGATCGACGAGCTGTTGCCCTCGTGGCGCATCCACGTGGTGAGGGAGAGCACGGCATGAGGCGCTGGCTGCTGGTGCTCCTGCTGGCCGCCGGCTGCGGCCAGGCGGACAAGCCGTACACGCCCCGCCAGGCCGCGGCCCCGCCGGCCGCCTCCGAAGAGGCCGGCGCGACGCCGACTCCGACCGTGGAGACCGTGCGCCTCGGCCCGGAGCTGTCGGTGGGCATCGACTGGCCGGCCGGCGCGGACCTGGCGCTGCTCAAGGGCTTCACCGACCTCTACCTCGACTCGTGGCGAGCCGTACAGACCGGGGACGACGGCTACCTCGACCGGGTCGAGGGCGCGGCGGCGGCCGAGGCGCACGCGTGGGTGCGCGGCTTCCGCGGCGCGAAGGTTCGGGGTCAGGCCCGGCTGTACGCCCTGAACGTGCGCGCGGTCGTCGGCGACGGCGCCGAGGTGGGGGCGTGCGTGGACGAGAGCGGCCTGCGCCTGCTGTCCAGGACCGGCCGCGAGCTCGCCCGCCAGCCGGCCTGGACCCGCGGCCCGTACCTGCAGGCCGTCGTGTTGCGGCGCGACGACGACGGCGGCTGGCGGGTCAAGGACTTCCGACATGATCTGAAGGGATGCGCGTGATGCTTCGCCTGCTCGCAGCGGTCCTGCTCGTGCTCGATCCCGGCGGCCCGCGCGGTGAGGGCTTCCAGGACGACCGTACGGCAGGCGTCAAGCTGGAGAACTCCGACATCGTCATCACCGGCAACGGCGCGAGGGGCGGCACCGGCGACGGCTACCGCATCAAGCGCCCGTGCTGGTACGAACCCGGCCCCGACGGCGCGCAGATGGCCCAGACCCAGGAGTTGCTGCGCGCCCGCTGGTTCAGCCAGAACCCGCGCGGCACCGAGGCCCAGTTCCAGGAGTTCCTCAAGCAGTTCAAGGACAAGGTCGGCCAGGAGGGCCGGTGGTGGAAACCGGCCTACAACAACGCCGATCCGGGCGGTTACGCCTGCTGGGGCGGCCTGGAGCCGTTCGTCTGGGTGCCGCCGGGCACCACGCCTCCGGCGGGCATCACGCTGGAGGAACTGGTGCAGATCGCCCGGGCCGCGCTGACCGTGCCCGAGCCGCAGATCAAGCTGAACCCCGACGCCAAGAGCTACGTCAACCTGCCCACCTGGGTGTGGATCGACGGCATCGGCACCACCCGGCGCTCGGTCACCGCGAGCCTGCCGGGCGTCATGTCGGCGACGGTGACCGCCCAGCTCAAGGACATCGAGATCAAGTCCGGCACGACCGCCGACCGGGCCGAGGTCAAGGAGGACTGCGGCTCGTCCGGCCGGCCGTACGTGCGGGGCGGGCAGTTCACCTGCGGGGTGCGTTACCTGCGGGCCTCGATCGACCAGCCGCGCGGGGTGTACGTGCTCACCGTGAACACGGTCTGGCCGGTCGAGGTGGACAACGACGTGGTGCCCTTCGCCTACGACCCGATCGAGGCGGGCGGCACCCGGGACGTGCCGGTCGGCGAAGTCCAGAGCAACGTCAGAGGATGAGCACCGTCAGGGGATGAGCACCGTCAGGGGATGAGCTCGACGTCCGGGTGCTCGGCGCTGGGCGCGTCGAACAGCGGCGTCTGCCGTCCCTTGAGGTGCAGGTCGAAGAAGGCGGCCGCGTAGGCGCGCTGCGCGGCCAGCGAGCGCTCCGGGTCGATGGTGCCGAGCAGCCCGCGCAGCCGTGCCTCGGGCACGCCGGGCACCTGCGGCCCGAGGGTCTGCAGGTCGGTGAAGGAGTAGTGCTCGGCGCCGGTGAAGCGCAGCTCGCGCTTCCAGCCGGTCGAGCGCTCCCAGAAGGTGCGCCAGCTCGCGTCGCTCTCGCGGGTGTGCGGCTGCGCGGCCATCTGGAGGAAGGGCTTGGCGACGCCGCTCTGCGCGACCGGGCCGCGGTGGCCGCCGTCGAGGTTGACGCCGGCGTCCACGCGCGGGTCGTCGTGCGTGGCCTCGGCGGCGGTCGAACCGCCCATCGAGTGTCCGATCATCCCGGTCCTGGACAGGTCGAGCGCGCCGGGCAGGCCGCCGGGCAGCCGTCGCCGCGCGGCGTCGGGGTTGTGCCCGCGGGCCAGCCGGTCGAGCTGGTCGAGCACGAAGCGGCTGTCGGCGACGCGGGTGCGCAGCGCCTTCAGCATGTCCGCGGTGTCCGGCTGGGCCGGCAGCTTGGCCCGTTCGAGCCGCCCGCCGGGGAACTCGACCTGCGCGGCCTCGTAGGTGTGGTCGATGCTGACCACGATGTAGCCGCGGCTGGCCAGGTCCTCCACGATCGCGGTGCCGACCGAGCGCGGGGCGCCGAAGCCGGGGGAGAACAGCACGACCGGCAGCTTGCCGCCCTTGACCGGCGCGCCGTACCGGGCGTGCGTCTTGGTGCCGGTCCAGTCCACCTCGCCGGGTTTCGTGCCGAACATCGCGGGGGCGACGGTCTGGCCGAAGTCCTCGCCCGCGCGCCGCGTCATGTGCGGCGCGTACGGCAGGCGCCGCGACCCGGCCGCCGGGTACCACACGCTGACCATCAGCTCGCGGTACGGCCGGCCCGCCACCCACGGTTCGGGCCGCGACCGGTCCACCAGGTGGAGCGCGACCGTGCCCACCTCGCGCGGACCGGTCGGGACGGGCAGGGTGAGGGCGCCGATCAGTCCGGCGGCGGTGACGAGGGCGGCGAGCATGCGTGGTTCCTCCTGGTCGGCGGGATTCCTCCCCAGCCTCGCAGCGATCTTGCTCCACGCCTTCGCCCCTCGGGACGAACCCGCCGTCAGACCACGGTCTGACGGCGGGCCCGGGCATCAGCGCCAGGCTTACGGCCGGCGCGCCTCGTGGGCGAGAAGCCACTGCTTGACGTGGGTGCCGTAGTAGTAGCCGCCGAAGCCGCCGGTGCTGGGCAGCACCCGGTGGCAGGGCACGAAGGGCGCGATCAGGTTCTGGGAGCACGCGCTGCCCGCCGCCCGGGCTCCGGTGCGCGCCAGCCCGGCGCGTTCGGCCAGCTCGGCGTAGGAGACCGTGGTGCCGGCCTTGACCTCGCGCAGCGCCTGGTGCAGCCGCCGGCGCGTGTCGGAACCCGGCTGGTCGACCGGGACGGTGTCGAGGGCGTCGAGGTCGCCGGCGAAGTAGGCGCGGACCGCGGCCGAGATCTCGCCCAGCGAGTCGACCACCTCCAGTCCCTCCTCCTGCAGGGCCGGCGTCAGCCGTACGAACATCTCCTTGGGGTCGGCGGTGAAGCCGGCCGCCACGAGCACGCCGTCGCGGGTCAGGAGGGAGAGCGGGCCGACGGGGGTGGGCTCGATGCTTGCCGTGATCATGATGCGCTCCAGAGGTAGAGAGCGGCGTAGGCGCGCCAGGGGCGCCAGCGCTCGGTGTGGTCGTCGGGGATGTCCAGGGCGGCCATGCGCTTGCGCAGGACCAGGTCGCCTTCGGGCCAGGCGTCGGGGTCGCGCAGCGCGCGCAGCGCGATGTAGCCGGCCGTCCACGGGCCGATGCCCGGGACCTCCAGCAGGCGGGCGACCGCTTCGGCGGGTTCCTGGCCGCCGTCGAGGTCGATCTCGCCGGAGCCGGTGCGCTCGGCGAGGGCGTGCAGGGTGGCGATGCGCCGGGTGGTGAGGCCGAGCCCGTCGAGGTCGGCCGCGGCCAGCTCGGCGGGGGTGGGGAAGAGCCGGGCGCCTTCCTCAGGGGGACCGACGGGACTGCCCGCGCGGGCGACGATGCGGCCGAGCAGGGTGCGCGCCCCGGCGACCGACACCTGCTGCCCCACCACGGCCCGCACGGCCAGCTCGAACCCGTCGAAGGCGCCCGGCACGCGCAGCCCGGGCCGGGCGGCGACGAGCGGGGCCAGGGAGGTCTGGCCGAGCGTCTCGGCGATGGCCGCCGGGTCGCTGTCCAGGTCGAGCAGCCGCCGGCAGCGGCCCACCAGCCGGGCGAGCTGCCGGGTGTCGTCGATCGACACCTCCAGGGCGATGTGCCCCGGTTGCGGGGTGAGCGTCAGCGTCCCGCCGGGGACCACCCGGCTGTAGGAGGCCGGGCCGGCCTGCTCCAGCCCGGGGATGGCCCGCGCGGCGAGGAAGGCGAAGACGCCCGCCACGTCGTACGGCTCGCGCCGGTGCAACCTGAGCCGGAGGCTCGCCGTCTCGGCGGGCGCCGCGGCGGCCCCCCGGGCGGTGGCCCGCAGCTCGCTCGGGGTGAACCCGTAGGTCTCCCGCATGGTCGCGTTGAACTGCCGCACGCTGCCGAACCCCGCCGCGAAGGCGACGTCGGTGACCGGCAGCCCGGTCTCGGTGAGCAACTGCTTGGCCAGCAGCAGCCGCTTGGTCCTGGCCACCGCCAGCGGACCGACGCCCAGCTCGGCCACGAACAGCCGGTGCAGGTGCCGCTCGGTGATGTGCAGCCGCCGGGCGAGCCCGGCCACGCCGGTGTCGTCCGCCGCGCCGTCGTCGATCAGGCGCAGCGCCCGGCCGACGAAGTCGCCCCGCACGTCCCAGCCGGGATCGCCGGGCGACAGCTCGGGCCGGCACCGCTTGCACGGCCGGAACCCGGCCGCCTCGGCCGAGGCCGCGTGCCGGTAGAAGCGCACGTTGCGCGCCGCCGGGGTGCGGGCCGGGCAGACCGGGCGGCAGTAGATCCTGGTCGTCTTCACCGCCGTGTAGAACCGCCCGTCGAACCGGGCGTCCCGCGCGGAGACTGCCCGGTAGCAGGCGTCGAAGTCGAGGTCCTGAGCGGTCATGCCACCGACTCTACGTCCGCCCGCCGACCGCCGACTGGCGGGAATCGGACCTGACCGTGATCCGCCCAGGCCCAGCTAGTGAGCGCGAATCGCGGGAATCAGACCTCACGCCTGAGCGGTGAGTTGACCAGCGGCAGCCAGCTCAGCGCCCAGATCACCCCGCCGGTCCACATGGCCGCCCGCACCCCCCACAGCTCGCCGATCAGCCCGGCCAGCAGCCCGCCGAGCCCGACCGCGCTCATCAGGATCAGCCGCATCGTCGCGTTCACCCGGCCGAGCATCGGGTCCGGCGTCACCAACTGGCGGAAGCTCACCAGCAGCACGTTGTTCAGGCCGGTCCGGTAGGTCAGCACGAACCAGGCCACGCCCGACACCCAGAGCCAGGGCCCGGCGTCGAGCAGTGGCGCGGCCAGCGCGGCGGGCGTGGTGGTCAGGCTGATCAGCCAGACCGCGCGCCCGCGGCCGAGCCAGGAGCCCACCAGGTGCGCCGTCGCCGACCCGGCCAGCACGCCCGCCCCGCCCACCGCCATGAACAGGCCGAACACCCACGCGGGCAGCCCGAGCCGGTCGATCATCAGGACCGGCAGCAGCACGCTCAGCAGCGGGTAGCCGAGGTTGCTCAGCGCGCCCTGGATCGCGATCGGCCGCAGGTGGGCGTCACGCACGACGAACCGCACCCCTTCGGCGATCTGCCGGCCCAGCCGCTCGCCGGGCGCGCGGGGCTCGGGCGCCGGCTCGGCCTGGCGCACCCGGCCCAGGAACAACGCCGAGGCCAGGTAGGAGAGCACGTCGAGCAGGACGGCCAGCGGCGCGCCGACCAGCCCGACCAGCACGCCGGCGAAGCTGCGCCCGGCGATGTCCATGCCCGCGCTCGTGCTGACCAGCAACGAGTTGGCCGAGGTCAGCCGATCGCGGCCGACCAGGCCGGGCAGCACGCTGTGCGAGGCCACGTCGAAGAAGAGCGTGCCGACGCCGGTCAGCATCGCCACCAGGTAGAGCTGGCCCATGGTCAGCCAGCCGAACCACCAGGCCAGCGGCAGGCTGGCCAGCAGGGCCGCCCGCGCCAGGTCGGCGAGCATCATCACCGGCCGCCGCCGCACCCGGTCGATCCACACCCCGGCGGGCAGCCCGACGACCAGCACGGTGATCGTCGCCAGCGACGCCAGCAATCCGACCTCACCGGGCCCCGCGCCGAGCGAGGTCACCGCGAGCAGGGGAAGCGCGACATAAGTGATCTGGGACCCGAACTGGCTCACCGCCGCCGACGCGTAGAGCTGACGGAAGTCCGGATGGCGAAGAATCGGGGTCGTGGTGGTCATGGCCCCGACGATCCAGCACCATGGAGGACAGACCAATCGATTGAGCGAGGCGTTAATCCGATGGCACGGGAGCTGATCTTCACCGCCGAGGACGTGGCGAACACCCGGTTCGCCCTGTCCCCGCTCTGGGAGGTGATCGCCAGCGTCCGGGTGGTCAAGAATCCCGCCGGGCACCCGCTGCTGCGGCCCTGGGCCGACCAGGTCGCCCGGCGGCTGCGCGACGTGGACTGGCGGCTGCTGCACGACCTCATCCCGGTGCCGACCAGGGCGATCCCGGCCTTCGTCTGCCCGCCGCCCAGCACGCCCGTGCCCGACCTCGACGTCGAACTGGTCACCCTGCGCGCCCAGGCCGCGCACGTGCGGGAGGAGCTCGACGACCCGCACACCAAGCCGCTGCGCGCCCTGTACGACGACCCCGAGGCCGGCCTCGACCGCCTCGCCGGCGAGATCAGCGCCTACTGGGCGGCTGCCATCGACCCGTACTGGCCCAGGATCCGCAGCCTGCTCGAAGGCGACGTGCTCTATCGCGCCCGGCAGTTGGCCGAGCACGGCCTGCGCCACACGCTCGCCGAACTCGACCCCGGCGTGCGCTGGGCGGGCGAGACGCTGATCCTGCCCAGCCGCTACGCCTCCGGGGTGCGCCCACTGCGCGGCCTCGGCCTGCTGCTGGTGCCCTCCGTCTTCACCTGGCCGTGCATCTTCTCCGGTACGGCGCCGCCCTGGCAGCCGACGGTCCGCTACCCGCCGCGCGGCCTGGCCACGCTGTGGGAACGCCGCGAGAGCGAGCCCCCGGAGGCGCTCGCCGCGGTGCTGGGCCGGACCAGGGCCCGCCTGCTGGCCGAGCTCGACCAGCCCGCCTCGACGCGGGACCTGGCGCTGCGCACCGGCCTGACGGAGCCGGGCGCCAACCGCCACCTCACCGCGTTGCGCCGCGCCGGACTCTGCTCGGCCCACCGCACCGGGCGATACGTCCTCTACGCCCGTACGGCTGTCGCCGAGGCGCTACTTCGATGAGATGCCGACCCCCAGGTCGAACTCCCGGTAGACGCGCGCCCAGAACCCGTCCCGCAACCACACCCTGGCCTCCGGGTACGGCCGCAGCGAGTGACCGAGCTCCTTCTCCGCCTCGATCAGCAACTCGGTGTCGATGACCGTCGGCAGTATCGGCCCGGGCAGCAGGTCCCGGATGTTGTCGCGGCCACGGGTGAGGATCCACTTCTGGGCCACGTGCTCGCCGACCTCCTCGACCCGGGGCCGGGAGGGGCCCAGCTTGGCCACCTGACCGGGCTTGAGCGAGGGCTTGACCTGCGTACGGCCGGCGAAGACCTGGGCGGGCGAAGGCGTGGTGACCGGCGGAGCGACCGTCACCGGCTGCGGAGCACGACTGAAATAGGCACGCAGGAAATCAGCGGAGATCACTTCAACGGTGTCGGACTCCCACACGAGGCGCTCGGCCTGGTTGGTGCCGTACGGCGGTTCGACGCCCCACAGGTGGATACGGACGCCATACGCCTGAGCCGCCTCCACCGCGGGCACCATGTCCTCATCGCCCGCCAGCAGGATCGTGTCGGTCACCGCGTGATGCCTGGCCAGGGCCTCCAGATCGCTCCTGATCTGGGCGTCCACCCCTTTCTGCTGGCCACGCGCGTTCAGGTTGCCAAGCCGTACCTTCACCCAGGGAAGCTGGGCGATGACCCGCTGATCGACGGTGGGCACCCGGTCACGAGCCGCGTCATACCAATAGATCCGCAAGAGTTCGCCGGAAATACGTTCCAGTGCATGTTTCTGAAGAGCTTGGATCAGCTCATCGGCGGCCACCCGATATTCCTTGCGTTCCTTGGCCCCAAGGAGCACTTCACCAGCGGCGGCATACAGATAACCGACATCCACGAGCACGGCGTACTTCGCTGCGACAGGATGCGGCGTGAGGTCTGGGATGGCCATGTCGTCCTCCAGGCCGCGGACTTAGTTGATCGGCTGACTATATACGCCTATTTTCTAGATACTCCCAAGTCCCGGGGAAGTTGACACCCGTTTCTTCGGATCCTTCTATGGTAGGCCGCTGTTCCGCCAGGCCGACTTCCCCGGCGTGAGCGCCTTACGCATGGATCTTGCCGGGTTTCGCCATGATTCGGTTTTGCGCGGGGCCGGGGCGGGCGTCTGATCGTTTCGCGTGGTCAGGACGGCGACCAGCGCCGCGATCTCTTCGGGGGTCGCCTCGCCGCGCACGATGCTGAGCTTCACAGCGGGATGTTCCCATGCTTCTTCGGCGGAAGGGAGGCCCGCTTGTTGCGCAGCGCGCGCAGCGCCCGGACGACCTGGGGGCGCGTGTCGGACGGGCGGATCACCGCGTCGACGTAGCCGCGCTCGGCGGCGATGTAGGGGTTGGCCAGGGTGTCCTCGTACTCGGTGACGAGGCGGGCGCGCTCGGCGTCGGGGTTCTCGGCGGCGGCCAGCTCGCGGCGGTAGAGGATGTTGACCGCCCCCTGTGCGCCCATCACCGCGATCTGCGCGGTCGGCCAGGCCAGGTTGACGTCGGCGCCCAGGTGCTTGGAGCCCATGACGTCGTAGGCGCCGCCGTACGCCTTGCGGGTGATGACGGTGATCAGCGGGACCGTGGCCTCGGCATAGGCGTAGAGGAGCTTGGCGCCGCGGCGGATGATTCCGTTCCATTCCTGATCGGTTCCTGGCAGGAATCCCGGAACATCCACAAAAGTGAGGATTGGAATATTGAAGGCATCACATGTTCGGATGAATCGCGCGGCCTTCTCGGATGCGTTGATATCCAGACATCCTGCGAAATGCATGGGCTGGTTGGCGACTACCCCCACGGGGTGTCCGTCGATTCGTCCGTATCCGACCACGATGTTCGGCGCGAACAACGCGTGGACCTCCAGGAACTCCCCGTCGTCCAGCACGTGCTCGATGACCTGGTGCATGTCGTACGGCTGGTTGGCCGAGTCGGGGATGATCGTGTCGAGCCCGGCGTCCGGTTCCAGGTCCTCGGCCGGCTCGTAGGCCGGCGCCTCGTCGAGGTTGTTGGAGGGCAGGTAGGACAGCAGCGCCTTGACGTATTCCAGCGCGTCCTTCTCGTCCGACGCCTGGTAGTGCGCGACGCCCGACTTGGTGTTGTGCGCGTGCGCGCCGCCCAACTCCTCGAAGCTCACCTCCTCGCCGGTGACCGTCTTGATGACGTCCGGGCCGGTGATGAACATGTGCGAGGTCTGGTCCACCATGACCACGAAATCGGTCAGCGCGGGGGAGTACACGTGCCCGCCCGCCGCCGCGCCCATGATCAGCGAGATCTGCGGGATCACGCCGCTGGCGTGCACGTTCCGCTTGAAGATCTCCGCGTACAGGCCCAGCGCGACCACGCCCTCCTGGATGCGCGCCCCGCCGCCCTCGTTGATCCCGATGATCGGGCAGCCCGTCTTGAGCGCCATGTCCTGGACCTTGACGATCTTCTCGCCGTACACCTCGCCCAGCGACCCGCCGAACACGGTGACGTCCTGCGAGAACACGCACACCTGCCGGCCGTCGATCGTCCCGTACCCCGTGATCACCCCGTCGGAGTACGGCCGGCGGGCCTCCAGCCCGAACATGGTCGAACGATGCCGGGCGAACTCGTCGAACTCCACGAACGAGCCCTCGTCCAGCAGGGCCAGCACCCGCTCCCGGGCGGTCATCTTGCCCTTGGCGTGTTGCTTCTCCACCGCCGCGGCCGATCCGGCGTGCGCGGCTTCGTCCAGCCGGCGTTCGAGGTCGGCGATCTTTCCCGCGGTCGTGTGGATGTCGATCTGGGGGAGCTGCGGCACGGGCTCGGCACTCATGCCCACAGGCTAATGGCCCCTCCCACCCGACCACATCCCAGGGCTTCCCCTGTCTTCCCGCCCCGCCACATCCCAGGGCTCTGCCTACCCGCCCCGCCACATCCGAGGGCTCCCCCGTGTCTTCCCCGTCCCCACCGCCTCTTAGGGGATCCCCCGCTTCTTAGGGGATCCCGCCGCTTCCCCCCGACCTCCTCGCCGAGTTATCCACAGCCCCCTAACACCCGCCTCCCGCCCTCCACCGGCGAGCCATAAGGTGGCGGCATGACCGAAGCCGCCGTCCGCACCCACGCCCTGCTCAAACGTTTCGGCCCCCAGATGGCGGTGGCCGGCGTGGACCTGGTCGTGCCCGCAGGCAGCTTCGCCGGCCTGGTCGGCCCCAACGGCGCCGGCAAGACCACCACCCTCAGCATGATCACCGGCCTCCTCCGCCCCGACGGCGGCGCCGCAGAGGTCGCCGGCTACAACGTCTGGGCCGACCCCGTCCAGGTCAAGGCCCGCATCGGCGTCCTCCCCGAGGGCCTGCGCCTGTTCGAGCGCCTGTCCGGCCGCGAACTCCTCATCTACAACGGCCGCCTCCGAGGCCTGCCCCGAGCCGAGGTCCAGCGCCGCGCCGAGGAGCTCCTCCACGTGATGGGCCTGTCCGACGCCGCCGACAAGCTGGTCGTCGACTACTCCACCGGCATGCGCAAGAAGATCGGCCTGGCCGCCGCCCTCCTCCACAACCCCGCCGTCCTCTTCCTGGACGAGCCCTTCGAGGGCGTTGACCCGGTCAGCGCCAACACCCTCACCGAGGTCCTGCGCCGCTACACCGCCTCCGGCTCGACCGTCGTCTTCTCCAGCCACGTCATGGACCTCGTCGAGCGGCTGTGCGACTGGGTCTCGGTCATGAGCGGCGGCCACATCGTCGCCCAGGGCACCCTCGACGACGTCCGCGCCGGCCGTACCCTCAACCAGGCCTTCCTCGACCTGGTCGGCGGCCCCTCCGGCACCGACGGCGACGGCCTCTCCTGGCTCGGAGCCCCCCAATGACCCCCACCCCCACGGACCCCACCCCCACGGACCCGACTCCCGCGAGGTCAACCCCGGCGGACCCGACTCCGGCGGACCCGACGCCAGTGGACCCGACCCCAGTGGACCCGACCTCGCCGAAGCCGACTCCCGCGAGGCCAACCCCGGTGGTGCCCCTCCCGGCCAAGCCCTTGCCCCGGGAGCCCATCCGCCCCTTCACCCTGTTCGCCGCCCTCAAGCTCCGCCTGATCGGCGGCAACCTCCGCGGCGCGGTGGACCGCAAACTGGGCTTCGTCTTCACCCTCCTCGCCGCCCTCTTCGTGGCGACCGTCAGCTTCCTCTCCCTCCTCGCCCTCCGCCTGGCACCCCCAGACGTGGCCGCCGACCTCGGCACAGTCCTGTTCACCGCCTTCCTCATCGGCTGGGCGGTCGTCCCCCTGCTCGCCTTCGGCCTGGACGACACCCTCGACCCGGCCCGTCTGTCCCTCTTCCCCCTGACCACCCGCCAGCTCGCGATCGGCCTGTTCGCCTCCTCAGCCACCGGCGCCTGGCCCCTGACCACGCTGATCGCCCTCTTCGGCGCCCTGGCCGGCCTGGCCCGCAGCCTCCCAGCGGCCCTCACCGGCCTGGTAGCCGTCCCGCTGATGTTCGCCCTGTGCCTGGTGACCTCCCGCCTGGTCACCACGGCCCTGTCCGGCCTGCTTCGCTCCCGCCGAGGCCGCGACCTCCTGGCCGTCGCCGCGATCGCCCTGGTCCTGCTCTTCCAGCTCCCCAACATCATCGTCAACCGCGGCCTGGACGACCCCGCCGCCCTGCTCCGCGGCGCCGCCGGTTTCCTCCGCTGGACCCCGCCCGGCATGACCGCCGAGGCCATCTCCACCGGCAACCCCCTGTGGCTGCTCCCGGTCGCCCTCACCGTCGCCGTCGTCGGCTACCTGTGGATCAAGGTCCTGGGCCGCGCCCTGGTCACCCCCGACTCCTCCACCCAGGCCGCCGCCTCCGTACGCGCCTCCAGCGGCCTGCTCGACCGACTCCTGCCCGACGGGCCCCTGGCCGCCGTGGTCTACAAGGAGGTCCGCTACCTCCGCCGCGACCCGCGCTTCCGCGTGAGCTGGCTGGTCGCCGTCGTGGTCACCGGCGCCCTGGCCTTCTCCATGAGCGGCGACGGCGCCGGCCCCGCCCTGGTCATCGGCCTGAGCATCCTCGGTGCCATCATGATCGGCGCCCAGCTCAGCAACCTCTTCGGCATCGACGGACGCTCCCTGTGGATGAACGCCGTCGTCTTCGCGCAGGAGCGTGACTTCCGCACCGACATCCGCGGCCGTCACCTAGCCGCCGCCCTCATCGCCCTGCCGTTGCTCGCCGCCCTGGCCCTGGCCATCGGCCTGTTCACCGGCAATCCGGCCGCCGTCCTCCCCGCCCTCCTCACCGCGTGGGGCGTCCTCGGCCTTGCCCTGGGCGCCGGTGCCATCACCAGCACCCTCATCCCCTACACCGTCCCCGAACGCATGAACGCCTTCACCGGCGCCGCCCCCGGCCAGGGCGGTCAGGCCTTCCTCGGCTCCATGGGCTCCATGATGGCCGTCGTCCTCCTAGCCCTGCCTCTGGCCCTCCCCGTCGTCCTGGGCTTCCACTGGCTCGCCGCCCTCATGCTCCCGTACGGCCTCGCCGCCACCCTCCTGGGCCAGCACCTGGCCGCCAAACTCGCCCGCCTCCGCCTCCCCGAAATCCTCGCGGCCGTCAGCCGCCCGACCTGACCCCCTGACGAGGCACCGGCGAGGGGGGAGAGCTTGGGTTGCCCATAGAGGGGACCTCGAAGGGCATGCGAAGCCGAAGGCCATGCTTTCACCAGGAGAAACAGTGGTCTAGTCCAATACTCGAGACCGGTATCCATCCGCTGAGAGCGCCTGGATACCCTCTGAGCATGACTTCCCAGGCGGTTGAGCGCCACAGCGCCGTCATCGAGATGCCCGAGGAGCTCCGCGCCGATGTGCGGCTCCTGGGAGAACTGCTGGGCCAGGTGATCGCCGAGCAGGGCGGCCCTGACCTGCTGGCGGATGTCGAGAAGCTGCGTAAAGCAGTGATCGGCGCACGCCGCCGTGAGGTGCCGTTCGACGAGGTGGCCGCGATGGTCGGCGGGTGGGACATCGACCGGGCGGTGCAGATCGCCAGGGCGTTCACCTGCTACTTCCACCTGGCCAACCTCGCCGAGGAGCACTACCGGATCCGGATCCTGCGCGAGCGCGACAACGACGGCGGCCAGCGGGAGTCGCTGGCGTCGGCGGTGGAGGAGCTGGGCGTGGAGCGGGTCGCGCAGTTGGTCGAGGGGCTGGAGCTGCATCCGGTCCTGACCGCGCACCCGACGGAGGCCCGCCGCCGGGCGGTGGTGACGGCGATCCAGCGGGTGAGCACGCAGCTCACGGAGTACAACACGCCGGGCCGCGGCGAGTCGGAGCGGGCGGAGAGCCGGCGCCGGCTGCTGGAGGAGATCGACCTGCTGTGGCGCACCGCCCAGCTCCGCAACACCAAGCTCGACCCGCTCGACGAGGTGCGGACCGCGATGGCCGCCTTCGACGAGACGTTGTTCCGCGTGGTCCCGCAGGTCTACCGCAGTCTCGACGCGGCGCTGGGGGAGGGGAGCGGCACGCGGGAGCCGCTGGCCAGGCCGTTCATCCGGTACGGGAGCTGGATCGGCGGCGACCGGGACGGCAACCCGAACGTCACCGCCAAGGTGACCCGCGAGGCGGTGCTGATCCAGGCCGAGCACGTGCTGACCGCGCTGGAGACGGCGACCGGCCGCATCGCTCGCACGATCACCGCGGCGGCGCAGTTCACGCCGCCGTCGGCGGCGCTGCGCGGGGCGATCAAGGCGGCGACGGACTCGCAGCCCGACCTGGTCTCCGAGCTCGCCACCCGCTCGCCGTCGGAGCCGCACCGCCAGTGGCTGCTGTTCGTGGCCGCGCGGATCGGCGCGACCCGCCGCCGCGACCTCGACCTCGCCTACCGCTCGCCCGCCGACCTGCTCGCCGACCTGCGGCTGGCGCAGGAGTCCCTGCGCGCCGCCGGCGCCGTACGGCAGGCGTACGGCGAGCTCCAGCACCTGATCTGGCAGGTCGAGACGTTCGGCTTCCATCTGGCCGAACTGGAGGTACGCCAGCACTCCCAGGTTCACGCCACGGTGCTGGAGGAGGTCAGGGCCGGCGGCGAGCTGTCGGAGCGCGCCGAGGAGGTCCTGGCGACGATCCGGGTGATCGGCTGGATCCAGGAGCGCTTCGGCGTGGACGCCTGCTCCCGCTACGTGGTCTCCTTCACCCGCAACGCCGGCGACATCGCCGCGGTGTACGAGCTGGCCGAGTTCGCGCTGGGCGCGAAGGCGCCGGTGCTGGACGTGGTGCCGCTGTTCGAGTCGGGTGCGGACCTCGACCACTCGGCCGACGTGCTGGCCGGGATGCTCGACCTGCCGCAGGTGCAGCGCCGGCTCAAGGACAACGACCGCCGCGTGGAGGTCATGCTCGGCTACTCCGACTCGGCCAAGGAGCTGGGCCCGGCGGCGGCGACCATGAAGCTGTACGAGGCGCAGGAGCGGCTGACCGCGTGGGCGGCGGCCAACGACATCAAGCTCCGCCTGTTCCACGGCCGCGGCGGCGCGCTGGGCCGTGGCGGCGGTCCGGCCAACCGCGCGGTGCTGGCGCAGCCGCCCGGGTCGGTGGCGGGCCGGTTCAAGGTGACCGAGCAGGGCGAGGTGATCTTCGCCCGGTACGGTCATCAGGCCATCGCCCGCCGGCACATGGAGCAGGTGGCCAACGCGGTGCTGCTGGCCTCCTCCCCGGTGGTCGGCGAGCGCACCTCGGCCGCGGCCGACCGGTTCCGCGCGCTGGCGTCGGAGGTGGCGACGGCGTCCGAGCGGGCCTACCGGGCGCTGACCGAGGCGCCGGGCTTCCCGGAGTGGTTCGCGCTGGTCAGCCCGCTGGAGGAGATCGGCTCGTTGCGGCTGGGCTCGCGTCCGGCCCGGCGGGGGCTCGGCGCGCCGCGCTCGCTGGACGACCTGCGGGCCATCCCGTGGGTGTTCGCCTGGGCGCAGACCCGCGTCAACCTGCCCGGCTGGTACGGCCTGGGCAGCGGCCTGGAGGCGGTGACCGACCTGGAGCAGCTCCGGGCGGCCTACCGCGAGTGGCCGCTGTTCGCCGCACTGCTGGACAACGCGGAGATGTCGCTGGCCAAGACCGACCGCTCGATCGCCAAGCGGTACCTGGCGCTCGGCGGCCGGCCGGACTTCGCCGAGCAGGTGCTGGAGGAGTACGACCGCACCCGCCGGCTCGTGCTGGCCGTGACCGGGCACGAGCGGCTGCTGCAGAACCGGCGGGTGTTGTCGCGTGCCGTACAGCTTCGTGACCCGTATGTGGACGCGCTCTCGCACCTGCAGCTTCGCGCGCTGACCGCGTTGCGGTCGGAGGAGAAGCCGTCGGAGGAGGAGCGCGACCGGCTGTCGACGCTCCTGCTGCTCTCGGTCAACGGCGTCGCAGCCGGTCTCCAGAACACCGGCTGACCACCCGGAACACCGGCTGATCATCTCGACGACAGCGAAAGGGGCCAAGGATGACCTTGGCCCCTTTTCGTGCTGCGAAAGCCGCTCAGTGCGCGAGCTCGACCCCTTCGCGGCCCTGCTTCGGCAGCAGGAACCCGACCGCCAGGGTCAGCGCGATCAGCCCGGCCGCCGCCGCGAAGGTGATCTCCGCGCTCCCGGTCTGGAAGAAGACCGTCCCCAGGATCGCCAGCCCGAGCGCGTTGCCGACCTGCTGGATCGCGGTCAGCGTGCCGGAGGCCGAGCCCATCTCCTCGGGGTCCACCGCGGCCAGCACGATCGAGTAGTACGGACCCATGATCAGGCCGCTGCCCAGCCCGACGAAGACCAGGGAGGGCGCGAGCTGCCAGGGCGTGATCGCCGGGTCGGCGATCAGGACCAGGGACAACACCGCGGTCCCCATGATGACCGCGCCGGTGAGCAGCACCTTGCGGCCGTACTTCACGCTCGCCTGGGCGATGGTCATACCGATGATCATGCCGATCGAGCTGGGCACGCCGGTCAGCGCGGCCTTGAGCGGCGAGTAGCCCAGGGCGAGCTGGGTGTAGAGGCCGATCACCACGAACACCCCGCCGAAGGCGGCGAAGTAGGTCGCGCCGACGGCCATGCCGCCGAGGAAGGCGGGCTTGCGGAACAGGCTGGGGGCGATGAGCTGGTCGCTCTTGCGCCGGCGCTCGTAGGCGACGAACACCGCGAAGGTCACGGCCGACAGGCCCATCAGCACGAAGCTCCAGACCGGCCAGCCGTGCTCGCCGCCCTGGACCAGCGGGAAGACGAGCAGCACGGTGGCGAGCGAGGCGAGCAGCGCGCCGGGCAGGTCGAGCCGGACGCCGCCGGTGGGCTTGGTGTTCGGCAGGAAGCGCAGCGCGGCGACGGCGGTGGCGATGCCGATCGGCAGGTTGATCAGGAAGATCATGCGCCAGCCCGGCCCGTCCACGAGCGCGCCGGCCAGGATCGGGCCGCCCACCGCGGACAGACCCATGATCGGGCCGAACAGGCCGAAGGCCGCCTGCAGCTCCTTGGGCTGGAACATCTCCTTCATCAGGCCCATGCCCTGCGGGATCATCGCGGCCCCGAACAGGCCCTGGACCACGCGGGCGGCGATGATCGTCTCGGGCGAGACGGCGATCGCGCAGAGCAGCGAGCCGATGGTGAAGCCGATCACGCCGATGAGGAACATGCGCTTGCGTCCGACGATGTCGCCCAGCCGGCCGCCGGTCAGCAGCCCGGCGGTCATCGCCAGGGTGTAGGCCGCGCCGAGCCACTGGATCAGCGAGGTGCCGCCGCCGAGCTCGGCCCGCATCACGGGGCCGGCGATGTTGGTGACGGTCGCGTCGAGCAGCTCCATCACCGAGCCGGTGATGATCACCAGGAGGGCGATCCAGCGCCAGCGGTTGGGGGTCGGCGTCGGGGCTTCCACCACCACGGGGCGGGTGTCGAGAGCGGTCACTGGGGGCCTCCTGAATCGGAACGGCTTGTTCTGTTCCAGAATAACAGAACGGAATGCTTCATTCCATAGTTGGGTCGAAAAAGTGGGGTGCGGCCGGCAACCGGGCTGGCCGCACCCCGGAGTGGTACGGCAGGCGGGCCGCCTCCGTACCCGCAGAACCGGAGGGGTCAGGCGGTGAAGAAGGCGCGCACGTCCTCGACGAAGAGATCCGGCGCCTCCAGAGCGGCGAAGTGCCCGCCCCGGTCGAACTCGCTCCACCGGACGATGTTGTTGACCTCCTCGGCATACCGCCGGATCGCCACGTCCTCGGCGAAGTTGGCCACCGCGGTCGGCACCGGCGAGGGTGTCGGCCAGGAGCCGGAGTGCATGCTCTCGTAGTAGAGCTGCGACGACGAGCTGCCGGTGTTGGTGAACCAGTACAGCGCCGCGTGGGTCAGCACCACGTCCCGGTCGATGGACCCGGCCGGGTGCGCCCAGTCGTGGAACTTCTCCGCGACCCAGGCGAGCTGCCCCACGGGCGAGTCGGCCAGCGCGAAGCCGAGCGTGTGCGGCTTGGTGGCCTGGATCTGGAAGTAGCCGTTCCCGCCCGAGGTGTAGTCGTTGAGCCGCTGCAGCCGCACCCGCTCCGCCTCGGTGAACTGCTCGGGGTCGACCTCGTCCATCGGGATGAACCCGACGCTCGCCGCGTTGACGTGCACCCCGACCACCCGGTCCGGCGCGACGCGCCCGAGGTCGGGGGCGATGAAGGCGCCGAAGTCGCCGCCCTGCGCGCCGAAGCGCTCGTAGCCGAGCCGCGTCATGAGCTCGGCGTAGGCCGTGGCGATCCGGCGGGAGTCCCAGCCGGCCGCGGCCGGGCCGCTGAAGCCGAAGTTCGGGTGCGAGGGGATGACCAGGTGGAAGTCGCGCGAGAGCGGCTCGATCACGTCGAGGAACTCCACGACCGAACCCGGCCAGCCGTGCGAGAGGATCAGCGGGAGCGCGTCCGCCTTGGCGGAGCGCACGTGCAGGAAGTGGATCTTCTGGCCGTCGATCTCGGTGACGAACTGCGGGTGCTCGTTGATCCGCTTCTCCCAGACCCGCCAGTCGTAGCCGGTGGTCCAGTGCTCCACCAGCTCCTGGAGGTGGTCCAGGGGCATGCCCCGGCTCCATCCGGCGCCGGGAACCTGGTTCGGCAGGCGCGCCTCGCGAAGGCGGCGCTGGAGGTCGTCGAGGTCGCTCTGCGGGATGTCGATCCGGAAGGTTTCCATGGGTCAACAGTAGGAAGGATCGCGGAAGACTTCGTTCCGCGATCCCTGATCACCCCGGAAAAGTTTCGCGGCGATCTCGCCCTGGTCACCCCGGAAGAGTTTCCCGGTATCCAGCCCGGATCCCCGGCTGCGCGGGCGCCTCGAACACCTCCTCCTTCGCCGCCGCCCAGGCCGGTGGCTCACTGCCTCCCGCGAGTGCCCAGGCCGCCTGGCGGGCCGCTCCGTCGGCCACGTACTCGCCCGGCTCCGGCACCACGACCGGCCGCCCGAAGACGGCGGGGGCCAGCTCCCGCACCGCCCGCGAACGCGCCCCGCCGCCGACCAGCAGCACCCGGCGCGGCTCCGCGACGCCGAGCGCGTCGACGGCGTCGGCCAGGTGGCACAGCAGCCCCTCGACCGCCGCCCTGGCCAGGTGCTCCGGGGTGGCCGTGCGCAGGGTCAGCCCGTGCAGGGTCCCGGTGGCCTCGGGCAGGTTGGGCGTGCGCTCACCCTCCAGGTACGGCACCAGCACCAGCCCCCCGGCCCCGGGCTCGGCCCGCAACGCCAGGTCGTCGAGCGCGTCCAGGCTCACGCCGAGCATCCGCGCCGCCGCCTCCAGCACCCGGGCCGCGTTGAGCGTGCACACCAGCGGCAACCAGCGCCCGGTCGCGTCGGCGAACCCGGCCACCGCGCCGCTGGGATCCCGGGCCGGCCGGTCCGCCACGGCGAACGCGGTGCCGGAGGTGCCGATCGACACCACCACGTCGCCCGGCCCCGCGCCCACGCCCAGCGCGGCGGCCATGTTGTCGCCGGTCCCGGCCGCCAGCCTCGCGATGGGCCCGTCGAGCCGCCGCACCTCGGGCACCAGGGCGGTCCGGCCCAGCGCCAGCTCCAGCAGGTCGAGCCGGTACTCCCCGGTGATCGGCGACCAGTAGCCGGTGCCGGAGGCGTCCCCCCGGTCGGTGACCAGCCGCTCCATCGGCAACCGGGCGCCTCCGTCCAGCGAGCCGGCCAACTGCCAGGTCAGCCAGTCGTGCGGCAGGCAGACCGCGGCGGTCCGTGCCGCGTTGTCCGGCTCGTGCGTGGCCAGCCAGCGCAGTTTGGCCACGGTGAAGGCGGCCACCGGCACGCTGCCCACCGCCTCCGCCCAGGCCTCGGGGCCGCCGAGTTCGGTCACCAGGTCCGCGGCGGCACCGGCCGAGCGGGTGTCGTTCCAGAGCAGCGCGTCGCGGACGACCTCGCCGCCGGCGTCGAGGCAGACCATGCCGTGCTGCTGCCCGGCCACGCTGACCATCGCCACGTCGCCGAGCCCGCCCGCCTGCCGTACCGCCTGCTGGAGGGCGGCCCACCAGTGCCGGGGGTGCACCTCGGTGCCCTCCGGGTGGGCGGCGCGGCCCTGCCGTACCAGCCGCCCGGTGGCGGCGTCCCGGACGACGACCTTGCAGCTCTGGGTGGAGGAGTCGATCCCGGCGACCAGGGTCATCCCCGCACTCCGAGCAGGTGCTCCAGGGCAAGCTGGTTGAGGCGGGTGAAGTGGAAGCCGCGCGCGGCCACGGCGTCCAGGTCGAAGGCGTCGCCGGCCAGGTCGGCCAGGCTCTCGCCGGGCGCGAGGGTGGGCTGGGCGAGCTCGTCCACGCGCGAGGCGCGCAGGGCCTCCTGCACCGCGGGGTCGGCGCGGTAGGCGCGGGCCTTCTCGCGCAGGATCAGGTAGGTGCGCATGTTGGCCGCGGCCGAGTCCCAGACGTCCTGGGCGTCCTCGGTGCGCGTCGGCTTGTAGTCGAAGTGCCGCGGGCCGGTGTAGCCGCCGTGCTCCAGCAGGTCGACCAGGAAGAAGGCGCTCTTCAGGTCGCCGTGGCCGAAGATGAAGTCCTGGTCGTAGCGCGGGCCGGTCTGGCCGTTGAGGTCGATGTGGAACAGCTTGCCGTGCCACAGCGCCTGGGCGATGCCGTGCACGAAGTTGAGCCCGGCCATCTGCTCGTGGCCGACCTCGGGGTTGAGGCCGACCATCTCGGGGCGCTCCAGGCCGCCGATGAAGGCCAGCGCGTGCCCGATCGTCGGCAGCAGGATGTCGCCGCGCGGCTCGTTCGGCTTGGGCTCCAGCGCGAAGCGCATCTCGTAGCCCTGCTCGACGACGTAGGCGCAGAGCAGGTCGAGCGCCTCCTTGTAGCGGTCGAGCGCGGCGCGCACGTCCTTGGCCGCGTCCGACTCCGAGCCCTCGCGCCCGCCCCAGCAGACGTAGGTGGTCGCGCCCAGCGAGGCGGCCAGGTCGAGGTTGCGCATCACCTTGCGCAGCGCGTACCGCCGGACCTCGCGGTCGTTGCTGGTGAACGCGCCGTCCTTGAAGACCGGGTGGGTGAACAGGTTGGTGGTCGCCATGGGCACCTTGAGCCCGGTCGCGGCCAGCGCCTTGCGGAAGGACTCGATCGCGCGCTCGCGGTCGGGCTCGACAGCGAGCAGGTCGTCGTCGTGGAAGGTCACGCCGTAGGCGCCCAGCTCGGCCAGCCGGTGCACGCTCTCCACCGGGTCGAGCGGCGCCCGGGTGGCGTCGCCGAACGGGTCGCGGGCCTGCCAGCCGACGGTCCACAGGCCGAAGGTGAAGCGGTCTTCCGGGGTCGGCCTAAGATTAGTCCACATAATGAACTAAATAACTATGAGAGCTGTGGCAACGTCAAGACCCGTGCGACACGACGGCATGCGCGCCCGCAACCTCGCCCTCGTCCTGGGCGAGGTCCAGCGCGGCGGCCCGCTCAGCCGCGCCGCGCTCAGCGAGCTCACCGGGCTGACCAAGACCACCGTCTCCAAGCTGGTCGGCGACCTCCTGGAGGCGGGCATCGTCGAGGAGGCCGGCCCCGCCCGCGACGGCGAGCGCGGGCGTCCCGGCGTGCCGGTCCGGCTCAGCGGCGCCCGGGTGGGCGCGCTCGGGCTGGAGGTCAACGTCGACTACCTCGCCGTCTGCGTCCTCGACCTCACCGGCACGGTACGGCGAAGCCGCAAGGTCCCCGCCACGAACCGCGGCACCACCCCCGCCAAGACCCTCGCCGCCCTGGCCGAGCTGGCCGCCGAGGAGGCCGCCGCCTCCGGGCTGACGATCGCCGGCACCGGCCTGGCCGTACCAGGACCGGTGCGCGAGGGCGTCCTGCAGCACGCCCCGCACCTGGGCTGGCACGACGTCCGCGTGGATCTCGGCCGCCCGGTGGAGGTGGACAACGAGGCCAACCTCGCCGCGTTGGGGGAGTTGTGGTTCGGCTCCCGCGAGCGCGACTTCCTGTACGTGTCGGGGGAGATCGGCATCGGCGCCGGCATCGTGGTCGGCGGCGAGCTCTTCCGCGGCTGTCACGGCTTCGCCGGCGAGCTCGGCCACGTGGCCGTGGACCCCGCCGGGCCGCCCTGCCGCTGCGGCGCCCGCGGCTGCCTGGAGGTCTACGCCGGCCAGGACGCCCTCGTCGGGCCCGCCGCGGGAGAGGACGCGGTGGCCGAGTTGGTGAGCCGCCTGGAGTCCGGCGTGCGGCTCGGCGCGATCACCCGGGCGGGCGAGGCCCTCGGCCTGGTCCTGGGCTCGGCGGTGCACCTGCTCGACCCGGGCCGGATCGTGCTCGGCGGCATCTTCGCCCCGCTGTTCCCCTGGCTCGCGCCCCCGGCCGCCGAGGCCATGGCCGGACGGCTGGGCGGCCTGCGTGCCACGCCGCCCCCGCTGATCCGCTCGCGCCTGGGCGCCGACGCGGCGGTCCTGGGCGCGGCCGGTCAGGTGATCAGGAGGGTGCTCTCCGACCCCTACGCCTTCACCCGCTCGGCGCCCGCGTAGAGGTTGCAGCGCTCCTCACGCAGGAACCCGACGAGCGTGAGCCCGAACTCCCTGGCCAGCTCCACCGCCAGCGAGGAGGGCGCGGACACCGCGCAGACCACGGGCACGCCCGCGGCCAGCGCCTTCTGCATGATCTCGTAGCTGGTCCGCCCGCTGACCATGAGCAGGTGCCCGGCCAGCGGCAGCCGCCCGCCGAGCGCCGCCCAGCCCACCAGCTTGTCCACCGCGTTGTGCCGTCCCACGTCCTCGCGCACCGCGACCAGGTCGCCGTCCGGGGTGAACAGCCCGGCCGCGTGCAGGCCGCCGGTCTTGCCGAAGACGCCCTGCGCCTGGCGCAGCCGGCCGGGCAGCGAGTACAGCGTCTCGGCGGTGACCGTGACCCCGTCCGCGGGCAGCGCCGAGCAGCGGTCGCGCAGGGCGTCGAGGCTGGCCGAGCCGCACACCCCGCAGGCGCTGGAGGTCAGGAAGTGCCGGTCGAGCGTGGGCAGGTCGGGCAGCGGGCCGCTCACCCGGACGGTCACCGTGTTGTAGCGCGCCTCGGGGGCCACGTCCTCGTCGGTGCAGTAGCCGATGGTGTCGATCCCGTCCCTCGGGACCAGGCCCTCGCCGTGCAGGAAGCCGGCGGCCAGCTCGAAGTCGTGGCCCGGCGTGCGCATGGTGATCGCGACGGTCCGGCGGTCGGCGCCGGAGGCGAGCCGGATCTCCAGCGGCTCCTCGGTGGCCAGGTCGTCCCGCCGGTCCCGCACCTCCTTGCCGGTCAGGGTCCGCACCCGCACCGGCGTGCTGGGCCCCGGCCGGACCACCTCCCCGGCCCGCTCCGGAATCCCGCGGCCCGCGCTCACGGCAGCCTGCGGAGGGTGACGACGGCGTTGTAGTCCGGGATCTTGGCGTCCGGCGAGCGCCGGGCCTCGTCCAGCAGGACGTTCCCCTCGGGCCAGTGCACCTGGAGGTTCCCCGGCATGATCGGCGCCCGCAGCACCTTGCCGGCGAAGACCCCGGACGGCGAGGTGAGCTCGACCGGCGCCCCGTCGGGCAGCCCGAGCCGGTCGGCGTCGTGCGCGCTGATCAGCACCGCCTCCCGGGTGGCGCCGTTGAAGCCGTCGCGCCGCTCGTGGACCATGCTGTTGAACTGCTTGCCCCGCCGCGTCGCCACCGCGAAGCCGCCGTCGGGGCGCTCCAGCCGGGGCAGCCGGACCGGGGACAGGCGGGCCAGCCCGTCGGGCGTCTGGAACCGCCCGTCGGCGAACAGGTGGCGCCCGCCGTACTGCACGTTGTCACCGAAGCGAGCCAGCCCCGCGATGCCCGCGTAGAAGGGGACCGCCTTCTCGATGTCGGAGCGGATCGCCGGGGTGCCGGTGTAGCGGACGTCGGCCGCCGGGTTCACCAGCGCCGCGAGCTCGCCGAAGATCTTCCACTCCGGCCACGCCTCGCCGATCCGCCGGCCCTGGACCTCGGGGGAGAAGATGATGCGCCGCTCGGTCGAGGTCTCGGTGACGCCCCCGGCCATCTCGTACCGCGTCTGCGCGGGCAGCAGCAGCACGTCGCCGTCGGCCGGGACGAGCATCTGCGAGGAGAGCACGATGTCGATGTGCACCCGCAGCTTCAGCCGCGACAGCGCCTCCCGGCAGTAGGCGGGGTCGGGCAGCACCTCCAGGAAGTTGCCGCCGCTGGAGATCAGCACGTCCAGCTCGCCGGCGTGCGCGGCGTCGATCATCTCGGTCGCGGTCCGCCCGGGCTCGTCCGGCACCTCGAAACCCCACAGCTCGCTGAAGCGGGCCGCGTTCTCCGGGGTGATCGGCAGGCCGCCGGGCAGGCCGGTGGCGTAGGCGCCCATCTCCGCGCCGCCCTGCACGCCGCTGTGCCCGCGGATGGGCATCAGCCCGCACCTGTCGCGGCCCACGAAACCGCGCGCCATCGCCAAGTTGACGATCGCGCGCACGTTGTCCTCGCCGAAGGTGTGCTGCGTGATGCCCATCGACCAGACCAGCACGCCGGTCCTCGCCTCGCCGAGCAGCTTGGCCAGGCGGTACATCTGCTCGCGCGTCGAGCCGGACAGCGCCTCCAGCTCGGCCCACTCCATGGCCTCGACGCTCCGCCGTACCTCCTCGAAACCGGAGGTCCGGGCGTCGAGGAAGGCCTGGTCGAGCCAGTCGTTCTCGATGAGGTGCTTGAGCACGCCGTTGAGGAAGCCCAGGTCGCCGCCGACGTTGACGCCGAAGAACTCGTCGGTGATCTTCGTGCCGAACAGCGCGGACTCGGCGTTGGAGGGCACCCAGTACTTCTCCATGCCGGGCTCGCGGTAGCTGTTGACCATCACGATCCGGGTGCCGGCCTTCTTGGCGTGGTAGAGGTACTTCATCGCGACCGGCTGGTTGTTCGACGGGTTCGAGCCGATGAAGACGATCACATCGGAGCCGATCCAGTCGGTGTAGGAGCAGGTCGTGGCCGCCGCGCCGATCGTCTGCTTGAGCGCGACGGTCGAGGGGGAGTGGCAGATGCGCGCGGCGTTGTCGATGCTGTTGGTGCCCATCGCCCGCACCGCCTTCTGCGCGGCGAAGTAGTTCTCGTTCGGCATCCCGCGGCTGGTCAGATACGCCCCGAACCGCGACCCGCCGGCCGCGCGCATCGCCTCGGCCGCCAGCCGCAACGCCTGGTCCCACCCGATCCGGGTGAACCCCGCCTCGCCCTTCCTGCGCAGCATCGGGTACGGCAGGCGTCCCAGCTCCCGCAGCTCGGCGGACTTCTTCCCGGCCAGCGCGGACACCTCGCCCAGCAGCCGGTGATCCAGCGCGGGCATGGTGTTGAGCGGCAGCAGCCGGAGCCGGATGTTGCACAGGTGGATCTCGTCCATCGTCCAGTCCCGCATGCCCTGCGTGCCGAGCGCGCAGCCGTCGCAGGTGCCCTGGTTGAGGATGCGCCAGGCGAACCGGCGCTCGCCCTTGACCGCCTTGAAGGCCTTCCAGAGCTCCAGGTAGTTGTTCGGCTTGCGCAGGCCGAGACCGAACGGCCGCCAGGAGGCCCAGTTGCGGGGGTCGAGACGCTTGCTCATCCGGCCATCTTCTCTCGTCTGCTCGGACGGGCACAGCCGCCCTTCCGTACAGTGGTCCCAGACCAACCTTCACCACCGCGATGGGACGACGTGTCCGACTCTCGATACACCGACCTCGATCGGCCGCCGCTGTCCCAGCAGGCGCTGAGCCGCGCGCTGGTGCGCCCCGGCAGCCTGTGGACCGCCCTGTCCGTCGTGGACCGCACCGGCTCGACCAACGCCGACCTGGCCCAGACCGCCCGAGCCGGCGCGCCGGAGGGCGCCGTGCTGGTGGCCGAGACGCAGTACGCCGGCCGGGGACGGCTCGGCCGCCCGTGGAACGCGCCGCCGCGCTCGGGGCTGACCTTCTCGGTGCTGCTGCGGCCCCGGGTGCCGGTGCAGCGCCAGGGCTGGCTCCCGCTGCTGTTCGGCGTCGCCGCGGCCTCGGCCGTCCGCCGGCTGGCAGAGCTGGACGTGCGCCTGAAGTGGCCCAACGACCTGCTGGTCGGCGAGCGCAAGCTGGCCGGCATCCTGGCCGAGCGCAGCGACGGCGCGGTGGTCGTCGGCATGGGCCTCAACGTGTCGCTGCGCGCGGACGAGATCCCCGTGCCGGGCGCCACCTCGCTGGCCATCGAGACGGCCGGGCGCACCGCCGCCGACCACGAGCGCACCGGCGGGCTCGACCGCGACCCGCTGCTGCGCGACATCCTGCGCGAGATCGAGACGCACTACCGCGACTGGTGCGAGGCGGACGGCGACGCCGACCGCTGCGGGCTGCGCGCCGCCTACCAGGCGATCAGCGCCACCATCGGCGAGGAGATCCGGGTCGAGCTGCCCGGCGAGCGGCTGCTGAAGGGCACCGCGACCGGCGTCGACCGCAACGGGCACTTGGTCGTGGACGAGCAACACACCCTGAGCGCGGGAGACGTGGTCCACGTGCGTGCCGCGCACTAGCCTTTGGCCATGACACTCCCCGACCACCATCTCACGCAGGGCGAGCGGCGGCTGCGCTCGTTCCACCCGCACTGGAAGCGGCTGCTCGGGCCGTTCACCGCCCTCGTCGTGCTGGCCCTGGCCAGCGGTGCCGGCCTCTACTTCGTCCCGGGCGACTGGGAGTACGCCACCTACGCCCGGCTCGCCATCGGCGCGCTCGCGCTGATCCTCATCACCATCTGGTCGTTCGTCCCGTACCTGCAGTGGAAGAACACCGGGTACGTGCTGACCACGCACCGCTTCAGCATCAGCACCGGGGTGCTCAACAAGTCGACGGACGAGATCCCGATGACCAAGGTCAACACGGTCAGCTCCGACCAGACCATCGTCGAGCGCATGCTGGGCTGCGGCACCCTGACCGTCGAGTCGGCCTCGGAGAAGGGGCAGATGATCCTCAAGGACATCCCGCAGATCCAGGAAGTGCGCGCCGAGCTGTTCCGCCTGGTCGAGGACGCCTCGGACGGTGACGTCGACGAGCATGTCTAGGCCGACCGCCGAGCAGATCGAGCGGCTGTTCGCCGGCCAGCGGGCCCGGCACACCCGCGCCGAGGTGGCCGCGGCGGCCGGGGTGTCCGGCGAGCTGGCGGCGCGGTTGTGGCGGGCGCTGGGTTTCGCGACGCTGCCCGACGACACGGTCGCCTTCACCGACGCCGACGTGGACGCGCTGGGCGTCGTCCGCACGCTGCTCGACGGCGGGCTGCTGGACGCGGAGAGCGCGATCCGGATGGCCAGGGCACTCGGCCAGACCACCGCCCGCCTGGCCCAGTGGCAGGCCGAGATCGTGATCGGCGCGATGTTGCCCGGCGACGGCCCGCCCTCCGACGAGGAGCTCACCCGGGTCATGGAGGCCGCCGGCCGGCTCCTGCCCGATCTGGAGCAGTTGCTCGTGCACGTCTGGCGGGCCCAGCTCGGCGCCGCGGGCAGCCGGTTGCTGGCCCTCGCCGACCTGACCGACGAGGCCGCCCCGACCCGCGCCACCCTCGCCGTGGGCTTCGCCGATCTGGTCTCCTTCACCAGCCGCGCCCGCGAACTGGACGAGCGCGAGCTGGCCGAGCTGGTCGAGGGCTTCGAGTCGCGCGCCGCCGACGTCATCGCCGGGCACGGCGCCCGGCTGGTCAAGACGCTCGGCGACGAGGTGCTGTTCACCGCGCCGACCGCTCAGGTCGCCGCCGCGGTCGCCCTCGACCTGGTGAGGCCGGAGCTCCGCATCGGCCTGGCCTACGGGCCGGTGGTGCCCATGATGGGCGACGTGTTCGGCACCACGGTCAACCTCGCCTCCCGGCTGACCGGGCTGGCCCGGCCCGGGACCGTCCTGATCGACCAGGCCCTGGCCCGGCACGTCGCGCCCGAGCGGACCCGCCGGCTGCGCAGGCGCACGGTCGCGGGGCTCGGCCCGGTGCAGCCCTACCTGCTGCGCTCTTGACGGTGATCAGGCCGCCTGCTCACGATGTGGGGCATGCCGTACGAAGTCCAAGGTGTCATCGCACGTGGCAAGGGCGAGGCCGTCTCCCTGGAGACCGTGCTCGTCCCCGACCCCGGTCCGGGTGAGGCGGTCGTCCAGGTCAAGGCCTGCGGCGTGTGCCACACGGACCTGCACTACCGGGAAGGCGGCATCAACGACGACTTCCCCTTCCTGCTCGGCCACGAGGCCGCGGGCGTCGTCGAGGCGGTCGGACCCGGCGTGTCCGGCCTGGAGCCGGGCGACTACGTGATCCTCAACTGGCGCGCGGTCTGCGGCCAGTGCCGGGCGTGCGTGCGCGGCCGGCCGTGGTACTGCTTCGCCACGCACAACGCGGCCCAGAAGATGACCCTCGCCGACGGCACCGTGCTCTCGCCCGCGCTGGGCATCGGCGCCTTCGCCGAGAAGACGCTGGTGGCGGCGGGGCAGTGCACCAAGGTCGCGCCCCAGGCGCCGGCCGAGGTGGCCGGTCTGCTCGGCTGCGGCGTCATGGCGGGGCTGGGCGCCGCGCTCAACACCGGGGCGGTGACGCGCGGCGACACGGTCGCGGTGATCGGCTGCGGCGGCGTGGGCGACGCGGCGGTTCTCGGCGCCTCGCTGGCCGGCGCGTCGCGGATCATCGCCGTCGACGTGGACGACCGCAAGCTGGCCTGGGCGCGCGACTTCGGCGCGACCGACGTGGTGAACTCCGCCGAGCGCGACGCGGTGGAGGCGATCCGCGAGCTGACCGGAGGGTTCGGCGCGGACGTGGTGATCGAGGCGGTCGGCCGGGTCGAGACCTACAAGCAGGCCTTCTACGCCCGTGACCTGGCCGGGACGGTCGTACTCGTCGGCGTGCCGACGCCGGAGATGACGCTGGAGCTGCCGCTGCTGGACGTGTTCGGACGCGGCGGGTCGCTCAAGTCCTCGTGGTACGGCGACTGCCTGCCCTCCCGGGACTTCCCGATGCTGATCGACCTGTTCCTGCAGCGGCGGCTGCCGCTGGACCGGTTCGTCTCCGAGACGATCGCCCTGGATCAGGTGGAGGAGGCCTTCGCCAAGATGCATCGCGGCGAGGTGCTCCGCTCGGTGGTGGTCTTCTAGCGCGCCGTACCCAGCAATCGACGGAGAGTAACCAAACCGCGGGGTGGAATGTCCTGTCCTGAGAGGTTCATGCCTGTGTCGCACGACACATAGGCAAGCCTTACCAAAGTGAGCTATCTTAGGTGTGCCTTACCTATCACTTCGAGAGGCTCTCCCCCGTGGCGTACGTCTGCATCTGTCGTGCTGTGACCGAGAACGAGGTCCACGACTGCATCACGGCCGGTGCGCGCTCTGCCAAGCAGATCCGCGACACCACCGGCGCCGGTGCCGACTGTGCCTCTTGCGTGCGCAAGATCTGTGCGATCCTGAAGCGGTCCGACGACCTGATTCCGACCGCATAGTACGAGGGGCCCGTTCAATGCAGGGCGACAAGCAGATCATCGAGTTGCTCAACGAGCAGCTCACCGCGGAGCTCACCGCGATCAACCAGTACTTCCTCCACGCCAAGATGCAGGAGAACTGGGGCTACACCAAGCTCGCGGCACACACCCGCGCCGAATCCATCGACGAGATGCGGCACGCCGAGACGCTGACCGACCGCATCCTCTTCCTGGAGGGTCTGCCCAACTACCAGCGACTCGGCACGCTGCACATCGGGCAGACGGTCGAGGAGCAGCTCCGCGCCGACCTCGAGGTCGAGATGAGCGTGGTGCAGCGGCTGCGCCCGGCGATCCAGCTCATGCGCGAGAAGGGCGACAGCACCTCCGCCCGCATCTTCGAGGACATCCTCGCCGACGAGGAGCACCACATCGACTACCTCGAGACCGAGCTCTCCCTCATCCAGAGCCTCGGCGAGCAGCTCTACCTGGCGCGCTACGCCGAGCCCCCGTCGGCCGACTAGACGCCCTGAATTCCTGCGACACGCCCGCCGAATGACTATCCGGTGGGCGTGTCGCTTTTGCGATACGGAAAGAATCCCCGATCCTGACGGAGTTCGCGGTTATTTAACCCCGACTAACCGACATTTATCTGCGTTTGCCCAGGTCAATGGATAGGTCAACGACAAGTCAAACCGCGCGCTGTGGCCGGGAAACGATCGCTTAAGGTCCTACGATCGCTTCATGACCAGCGTACTTCTCGCCGAGGATGACGCCTCGATCTCGGAGCCGCTCGCACGCGCCCTGCGCCGCGAGGGATACCAGGTCGAGGTCACCCCCGACGGCCCACAGGCCCTGGAGCGGGCCCTTTCGGGCGGGATAGACCTCATCGTCCTCGACCTCGGCCTGCCCGAGATGGATGGACTTGAGGTCGCTCGCCGGATCCGCGCCGAAGGGCACGGCACCCCGGTGCTGATCCTCACCGCCCGCGTCGACGAGGTCGACACCGTCGTCGGCCTCGATGCCGGCGCCGACGACTACGTGACCAAACCATTCCGTCTGGCCGAACTCCTCGCCCGCGTCCGGGCGCTGCTGCGGCGCGGCACCTCCGAGACCCCCGTGGTCCAGGGCGTGCGCATCGACGCCGACTCGCGCCGCGCCTGGATGGGCGACAAGGAGCTCCACCTGACCACCAAGGAGTTCGACCTGCTGCGCGTCCTCGTGCGCGACGCGGGCAAGGTGGTCACCCGCGAGCAGATCATGCGGGAGGTGTGGGACACCAACTGGTGGGGATCCACCAAGACCCTCGACATGCACATCTCGTGGCTTCGCCGCAAGCTGGGCGACGACGCCGCCAAGCCCCGTTACATCACCACCGTCCGGGGAGTCGGCTTCAGGTTCGAGCGCGAGTAGGCGATGCGGCGTCGCCTGCTCTCCTCCACTCTGGTCGTCGCGGTCATCGCGGTGCTCCTGCTGGGGGTCCCCCTGGGCGTGGTGGTAAGCCGCCTGATCGTCGACGAGGCGGCCGCTGAACTCCAGGGCGAGGCCAATCGCCTTGTTCAGGAGGTGGGATACGCGCAGATCCAGGAAACCCCCATCGATCCACAGCAGATCGAGCAGAACTACCCTGACCGTTACATCCAGATCTACACCACCGGCAATCCGCCGAAGGCCATCATCGTCGGTAGTGAGGTGGCGGCCGACCACGCCATGTGGGAGGACGCCAGATCCGACGACGGGGTCTACGTCCGCGTCACCCGCGACCGCGGCGAGGTCGAGCAGGACGTGCACGCGCGCCTGCTCCTCATCGTGGCCCTGGCGGCCGCGGCCCTGGCCGTCGCGGTGGGGCTGGCCATCGTCCAGTCCCGCCGGCTGACCCTGCCCCTGCGCGACCTGGCCAAGATCGCCGAGCGGCTGGGTTCGGGCGACGCCCGGCCCAGCAAACACCGCTACGGCATCCCCGAGCTCGACCGGGTCGCCGAGGTGCTCGACCGCAGCGCCTCTCGCATCTCCGACCTGCTGACCAGGGAACGCGAGTTCGCCACGGACGCCTCGCACCAGCTCCGCACCCCGCTCACCGGCCTCACCATGCGGCTGGAGGAGATCGTCGCCGCCTCCAACGAGCCGGCGACCGTACGCGAGGAGGGCGAGGCCGCGATCGTGCAGGCCGAACGGCTCACCGCGGTCATCGACGAACTGCTGGCCGCCGCCCGCCGCCAGCGGCACGCGCAGGCCGAGCCCATGTCGGTGGACGAGATCCTCATCCAGCAGGTCACCGAGTGGGAACCCGCCTTCCGCCGCGCCGGCCGTCAGCTTCTGCTGGAGGGCGACCGCGGGCTGCGCGCCCTGGCCACCGAGGGCGGATTCGGCCAGGTCATCGCCACGCTGCTGGAGAACTCCCTCCGCCACGGCGGGGGCGCGACCGTGGTCACCACCAGCAAGAGCGACACCTACGTGGTGATCGAGGTGGCCGACCAGGGGCCCGGCATCGCCGACGAGCTGGCTCCGAAGGTCTTCGAACGCAATGTCAGCGGGCGGGGCGGCACCGGTCTGGGGCTGACCCTGGCCCGCGCGCTGGCCGCCGCCGACGGCGGCCGGCTGGAGCTGGTACGGCGGCGCCCGGCCGCGTTCGCGTTGTTCCTCCGCCCGGCCGTCGACAACGCCCGTAACCGGGTGGTCAGCGGTCCTGCTTGATCGCCGGCAGCTCCGTCGGGATGGGCTCGGTGGCCTCCAGGAAGACCCACCGCTTGTAACTCCAGTAGCGGAACAGGGTCCCGAGCCCCACCCCGATGAGGTTGGCCACGTTCGTGCTGATCGGGTCGCTCAGCTTCAGCGTGTACTCGGTGAAGCCGAGCACCAGCAGGCTGATCAGCAGCCCGATGCCGTTGAGCAGGAAGAACAGGAAGTACTCGCGGCCCAGGCCGGACTGCTCGCGGTGCCGGAAGGTCCAGTACCGGTTGCCGAGGTAGGCGAAGGTGGTCGCGACGACGGCGGCGCCCACCTTCGACGACAGCACGCCGATGCCCATGACCACGTTGAGCAGGTTGAACAGGCCCAGGTCGAGCACGAAGGCGATGGCCCCGATGGTGCCGAACTTGGCGAGCTCGTGGACCAGGTCGGTGAACCGGTGGTAGGCGCGTTTCAGGAACTGCACGGTCCTCGCACGGTCCTTCCTGGTCAAGAGGGCACGACCACCTCAGCGTACCGGCCATGCCGGAGGGTCGGGGTCGAGGCCGGTGTAAAGAGTGCTCCCCGCAATATCTCCCCAAGAACGGAAATAACCCGACTTGTCCGCTCCAGGGGCGGAAAGCCCCAGGGTGGGCGCGGGAAAATGCCGGGTGAGCGGGTCAAGTATGCTCACTGCACGTGAGCAACCCCGTTGTCGGCATCGTCGGCGCAGGCCAACTGGCCCGGATGACGCAGCCCCCCGCCATCGCCCTGGGCGTCGAACTGCGCGTTCTCGCCAACTCCCACGACGAGAGCGCGGCCCGCGTGATCGTCGACACGCGACTCGGAGACTACCGAGACCTCGCCACGCTGCAGGAGTTCGCCAAGGGCTGCGACGCGGTCACCTTCGACCACGAGCACGTGCCGACCGAGCACATCGCCGCGCTGGCCGCCGAGGGCGTCGAGATCCATCCCGGCGCCGAGGCCCTGGTCCACGCGCAGGACAAGGCGGTCATGCGGGAGCGGCTCACCGCCATCGGGGCGCCCTGTCCGGCGTGGACCCGGATCTCCGGCATCGAGGACGTGACCCGGTTCGCCGACGAGCACGGCTGGCCGGTCGTGCTCAAGGCGGTGCGGGGCGGTTACGACGGCCGCGGGGTGTGGGTCGTGCGCACGCGCAAGGCCGCCGAGGAGGTGCTCGGCCACGGCGTCGAGCTGATGGCCGAGGCGTTCGTGCCCTTCCAGCGCGAGCTCGCGGTGCTGGTCGCCAGGTCCCCGCACGGCCAGGGGGTGAGCTACCCGGTCGTGGAGACCGTCCAGGAGGACGGCATCTGCGTCGAGGTGATCGCGCCCGCGCCTGGCCTCGACCCCGAGGACGCCGCCCAGGCCCAGCGCATCGCGCTCAAGATCGCCAACGAGCTCGGCGTGACCGGGCTGCTGGCCGTCGAGATGTTCGAGACCGAGCAGGGCCTGCTGGTCAACGAGCTGGCCATGCGCCCGCACAACTCCGGCCACTGGACCATCGAGGGCGCCCGCACCTCGCAGTTCGAGCAGCACCTGCGGGCCGTGCTCGACCTGCCGCTGGGCTCGCCCCGGCCGACCGCGCGCTGGGTGGTGATGGCCAACCTGCTCGGCGGCGACGATCCGGACATCTTCGCCCGCTACGAGCACGTCATGGCCCACGACCCCGCGGTCAAGGTGCACTTCTACGGCAAGGAAGTCCGGCCGGGCCGCAAGATCGGGCACGTCACCGCGCTCGGCGACGACCTCGACACCGTGCGCGCCAAGGCCCGGCACGCGGCCGTCTACCTCACCACCGGGGAGTACACATGAGCGTCGGCATCGTCATGGGCAGCGACTCCGACTGGCCGGTGATGCGGCTGGCCGCCGAGGCGCTCGCCGAGTTCGGCGTGCCGTTCGAGGCCGACGTCGTCTCCGCGCACCGCATGCCCACCGAGATGATCGAGTACGGCAGGCAGGCCGCCGGCCGCGGCGTGCGGGTCATCATCGCCGGGGCGGGCGGCGCGGCGCACCTGCCAGGCATGCTGGCCAGCGTGACCCCGCTGCCGGTCATCGGGGTGCCGGTGCCGCTGAAGTACCTCGACGGCATGGACTCGCTGATGTCGATCGTGCAGATGCCGGCGGGGGTGCCGGTGGCGACCGTCGCCATCGGGGGCGCCCGAAACGCGGGGTTGCTGGCCGTACGGATCCTGGCGGCGGCCGACCCGGAGCTGCGCGAGAAGATGGTGCGCTTCCAGGACGAGCTGCGCGAGCAGGCCTACGCCAAGGGCGAGAGGTTGCGCGCGGAGGCCGCCGAGCTGGGCTAGCGGCCCCCGCGCCGGGTCAGGCGGCCCGGACGAGCGAGCCCTTGACCGTCACCGGATTGCGGATCAGGTTGAGGATCGGGCAGACCCGCTCGACCTCGGCCTGCAACCGGGCCAGGTCCTCGTCGGAGGCAGGGGAGGCGAGCCGTACCTCGTAGCGGAAGTCGTAGGGGTTCTTCGGGATCGACGGGTCGTCGCCGCCCTGCGCCCGCGGGTCGTACTCCGCCTCGACCTCGACGGCGAGCGAGTCGAGCGGGATCTCCAGCTCGGCCGCCTTGATCAGGAAGATGTGCGTCACGCAGCTCCCGAGCACCCCGGCCTGCAGCTCGGGGGAGCCGGGGCCGAGGTCGTAGCCGGCGAAGTCGGTGGCGCTGTCGCTGAGGATCTGGAAGTCGCGGATCCGGATCCGCCGCACGCCGCTCCGGCCTTCGGCGGTGACCTGCGCGTGGAGCCGGACGGGCGTGCCCGGGCCGGGAGCCGCGCGGCGGGCCAGCAGGGCTTCGCGCTTGTGGGCGAGGTACTCGCGCAGGCTGCTCATCGCAACGTCACCAGGCCGTTCGGGGTGTGCAGCGCCGCTTCGAGCGCGGGCTCGCCGGCGGCCACGTCGAGCTTCGCGCCGAGGGCGTGGAGCGCTGCCTCGATCTTCGCCGGTTCGGGGTGGGTGCCGCTCAGCGCGACCAGTTCGAGCTGGGGCAGGCCCTCGGACGGGTGCGTGGTCGCGCCCCAGTCGATCACGAACGGCGCCAGCCGTACCGCCTCGGGGTTGTCGATCCGGGTCAGCCGCCACTCCAGCAGGGTGCCGTCCGGCTTGCGGCGGGACAGCGGGCTGACCTCGCCGGGGTCGTACCCGGCCGCGCGGGCGCGGGCGACCAGGTCGTCGATCTCGGTGGTGCGCACCGCCCAGCCGGCCAGCCGGGGCTCGGCCAGCGTCTCCAGGCCGAAGGCGCGCGGGCGCTCGTCCTGCTCGGGGTCCGGGCCGATGATCTCCAGGTAGGCGCCGGAACCGAGGCCGACCAGGTAGTTGGCGGTGCCGCCGGGATGCGCGCCGCCCTTGACCGGCGCGACGCCGGTGAGCCGCGTGAAGGCGGCGACCCCGGCCTCCAGGTCGGGAACGGCGTAGACGAGGTGGTCGAGCACGGTCATGAGGGTTCTCCCAGGGAAAGCATGAGCCGGTTGGCCCAGTTGAAGAAGGCCGCCGCGTGGACGAGGTCGGCGATGGCCAGGTCGTCGAGCCCGGCCTCGCGCAGCGGCGCCGGGTCGAAGCTGGGCGGGGTGGCGGTGAGGGCCGCCGCCGCGTCGATGATCGCCCGCCACCGTGGCTCCTGCGGGCCCTCGACGCCCTCGTCGAGCAGGCGCTGGACGTCGTCGTGCCGCTTGGAGTGGTGGGTGGCGAAGCGGGAGTGCACCGAGGCGCAGAACACGCAGCCGTTGACCCGCGAGACCGCGGTCGCGGCCAGCTCGCGCTCGGCCCGCGGCAGGCCGCCGTCGGCGTTGTAGAAGACGTCGAGGTCGGTCTGTGTGCGCGCGTGCAGGATGCCCGGATCCCGGGCCAGCAACCGGAAGTACGGCGAAGCCGCCCGCGCCCGGTCGACGAGCGCTTCGAGGTGGGCCGCGGTCAGCTCCTCCTCGGCCAGCGGTTCGAGCCACGGGCTCCAGCCGAGCGAGTCCTGGGTGAAGGCGGTCATCGGAGTCCTCTCAGCGCGCTGATCACCCGGATCTGGAAGGCCAGGAAGGCCACGAGCTGGGCGACGGTGACGATCTCGTCGGTGCTCCAGCCCGCCTTGGCCAGCGCCTCCAGCGCCTCGGGCGAGGCCTCGCGCGGGCGCAGGACGAGCAGGTGGGCGTGGGTGAAGGCGGCGTTCATCCGCTCCCCGAAGGGACCGGCGGCCTGGTAGACCGGGCCGAGCACGTTCTCGGCGGCCAGTTCGGGCTCGCGGTAGGCGCCGTACGGTCCGGTGGTGCGGGCCGCCTCCGCCTCGGCCCTGATCGACTCGGCCAGGCCGGGGTCGAGCCGCTCGGCGTAGAAGCGGGCGACGGCCGGCTGCTCGTGCAGCGTGGCGACGAACGCGGCCAGCGCCAGCAGGTCGGGCCGGGCCTGCCCGAACAGCGCCTCGTAGCTGCGCTGGGCGTACTCGCGGGTCCGCGGCCGGCGGCGGCGCAGCTCGTCCAGGGCCGAGCCGGGCGCGATGCCGGCGAGGTGGTCGATGACGTCGATGCTCATGTCCTGCTCAAGGTGGTCGAAGGGGTCCAGCCGAGCGCGGGGGCGACCTCGGTCGCCAGCAGCTCGATGGAGCGAAGGATCAGGGGGTGGGGCGGGTCGATGGAGTGCACCTGGAAGACCAGGTCGGTGACGTGCTCCAGGACCGGGTCGGCGCTCAGCGAGGCGACGACCTCCTCCGGCGTGCCCACGTGCGCGTCCCAGGCGGCGACGAGCTGGTCCACCCCGCCACCGTCCGGCACCGGCCAGCCGGCCACCGCCCGGCTCAGGCCCAGCTCGGCGTGGCGCAGCGCCTCCTCCCGGCTGTCGGCGACGAAGGCGGTGCGGGAGGCCACGATGCGCGGCGGCACGCCCGCCGGGAGGTTGGCGTGGTAGGCGTCCACGATCGGCTGCTGCACCTCGGCCAGGCTCACGCCGGGCGCGCGCGGCTGGGTGCGCGACAACATCAGCCCGTTGCCCGCCCGCCCGGCGCGCTCGCCGCCCGAGACCGAGAAGGTCGCCTCCCACACCGACTCCAGCAGCCGCGGCGCCGCCGGATAGAGCCGGTTGCCGCCGCCCAGGTCGCCGCCCGACCAGGCGTCGACCAGCACCGCGAGGTGCTCGGCGTACACCTCGGCACGGCGCGCGTTGTCGACGCCGAAGGCGGCGAAGCTCGTCGGCGTGCCTCCGCCGCCGACCCCCACCTCCAGCCGGCCGCCGGACAGCAGGTCCAGCACCGCGGTGTCCTCGGCCACCCGCACCGGCTGCTCCAGCGGCAGCGTGATGATGCCGGTGCCCAGCCGGATCCGGCTGGTGCGCGCGGCCACGTGGCTCAGGAAGACCAGCGGCGCGGGCAGGCCGCCCTCGCCGCCGTCGAAGTGGTGCTGGGCGACCCAGGCGCTGTCGAAGCCGAGCCGCTCGGCGTGCTCGATCTGCTCGGCGGCCAGTCGGTAGCGCTCGCCGGCCGGCGCGTCGTCCAGCAGGCGGGTGAAGAAGCCGAGGCGCCTGGTCATGCGGCCCTCACCGGGACCGCGGCCAGCAGCTCACGGGTGTAGTCGTCCTGCGGGTCCTGGAAGACCCGCGAGGTGGTTCCGAATTCCACGATGCGTCCCTTGTTCATGACGGAAACGGTGTGCGAGATCTGCCGCACGACGGCCAGGTCGTGCGTGATGAACAGGTAGGTCAGGCCGAGGTCGCGCTGCAGCTCGGCGAGCAGGTCGAGGATCTGCGCCTGCACGCTGACGTCGAGAGCGGAGACCGCCTCGTCCAGCACGAGCACCTGCGGCCCGACGGCCAGCGCGCGGGCGATGGCCACCCGCTGGCGCTGCCCGCCGGACAGCTCGCGGGGCCGCCTGGTGAGCACGTCGGCGGGCAGCGCGACCCGCTCGACCAGCTCCTTCACCCTGGTACGGCGAGCCGCCCGGTCGCCGAGCCGGAAGTTGCGCAGCGGCTCCTCGACGATGTCGGCGATCCTCTGCCGGGGGTCGAGCGAGCTGTAGGGGTTCTGGTGGACGAGCTGCACGTGCCGCCGGAAGTCCGGCCCGGCCCCCGGGAGCTCGACCGTGCCGCCGGTGGGCTTCTCGAAGCGCACGATCATGCGCGCGGTCGTGGTCTTGCCCGAGCCGGACTCGCCGACCAGCGCGTGGGTGGTGCCGCGGCGGACCTCGAAGGACACCCCGTCCACCGCCCGGACCCGGCCGAACTCCTTCACCAGGTCCGTGACGACGATCGCGGCTGGGCCCGCCGCGGGCTCCTCGCGGAAGTCGCGGCCGGACAGCGCGGGGGCGTCGGCCAGCAGCCGGGCCGTGTAGGCGGCACGCGGCTCGGCCAGCACCGCCGGGGTCGGGCCCTGCTCCTCGATGCGGCCGTCCTTCATCACCACCAGCCGGTCGGAGCGGCCGGCTGCCACCCCCAGGTCGTGGGTGACCAGCAGGACCGCCGTCCCGTACTCCTGGCGCAGGTCGTCGATGAGATCCAGGATGCGGCGCTGGACGGTGACGTCAAGGGCGCTGGTGGGCTCGTCGGCGATGATCAGACGCGGCTTGAGCGCGATGGCGGCGGCGATCAGGACCCGCTGGCGCATGCCGCCGGAGAGCTGGTGCGGGTACTGCTTCGCGCGCAGCTCCGGGTCGGACAGGCCGACCCGCTCCAGCAGGTCGAGCACCTCGCCCTTGCGCTTGTGCAGGTGGAACACCTCGCCGAGCTGGGCGCCGATGGTCTTGACCGGGTTGAGGGAGGTGATCGGATCCTGGGGGATGAGGCCGATCTGGGTGCCGCGGACGGACCGCCAGGCCTTCTCCCCGTACCCGGCGATGTCGGCGCCGTCGAGCAGGATCCGGCCGCCGGAGGCGGGGTGCAGGCCGATGAGCGCGTTGGCGGTGGTGGTCTTGCCCGAGCCGGACTCGCCGACGACCGCCAGCACCTCGCCGGGGTCGAGGTCGAAGGAGATGCCGTGCACGACCTCGCGCCTGCCGTACTGGATCTTGAGGTCACGGACCTGGAGCAGGCTCATCGGATCTCCTTCGCCAGCCGGCCGGCGGCCAGCACGACCGCGACCACGACCAGGCCGGGCAGGGTGGTCAGCCACCACGAGGTGGCCAGGTAGTTGCGGCCCTCGGAGATCAGCAGCCCCCACTCCGGCGTGGGCGGCTCCGCGCCGTACCCGAGGAAGCCGAGCGTCGAGATGGCCAGGATGGCCACCCCGAACTGCAGCGCGGCCAGCGCGATCACCGGGCCGAAGGAGTTGGGCAGGATGTGCCGCCAGAGCACCGAGGCGAAGCCGCCGCCGCTGCCGAAGGCGGCCTCGACGTAGTCGGACCGGCGGGTCTTGACCACCTCGGCGCGGGTCACGCGGGCGAAGGCGGCGATCGAGCCGACCCCGACCGCGATGGCCACGTTCACCGTGCCTGGGCCGAGCAGGATGATCACGACCAGCGCCAGCAGCAGCCCGGGTACGGCGAGCAGGACGTCCGCGAAGCGCATCACCGCCGCGTCCAGCACCCCGCCGGCCGACCCGGCCAGCAGGCCGAGCAACGTGCCGGCGACCAGCCCGACGCCCACGGCGACGGCCGCGCCGGACAGCGAGTGCACCGACCCGTGCACCACGCGGGCGAACAGGTCGCGCCCCACCGCGTCGGTGCCGAACCAGTGCGCCACGCTCGGCGGCTGCAGCTTGTCCGCGGGCACGCCGTTGAGCGGGTCCTGCCCGGCGAACAGACCGGGCAGCAGGGCCCAGAGCAGGACGAGGGCGACGACCGCCCAGGAGAGGACCTTCATGCCAGCCTCGGATCGAGCACGGGATAGAGCAGATCGACGACCAGGTTGACCAGGACGAAGACGCAGGTGGCCAGCACCACGATGGCCAGCAGGACCGGGGTGTCCTGCGCGTTGACCGACTGCTCGGTGAGCCGGCCGATGCCGTTGCGGCCGAAGACCGTCTCGGTGACCACCGACCCGGCGATCAGCTCGCCGAAGGTCAGGCCCGCGATGGTCAGCGTGGGCAGCAGGGCGTTGCGCGCCACGTGCCGGTGGAGTATCCACCGCCGCGAGGCGCCCTTCGCCGCGACGACCTGGATGAACGGCTGCCGCAACGTCTGGTCGATGCTGCGGCCGAGCACCTGCGCGATCGGCGCGGCGATCGGGATCGCCAGCGTCACCACCGGCAACAGGAGCTGCTGCGCCGGGGTGCCGCCGATCACCGGGACCAGCTTGAGCTGGAAGGAGAAGACCTGGATGAGCACGATGCCCAGCCAGAACACCGGCACCGAGACGAACAGCGGCGGCAGCGCCCGCAGGAACCCGCGCGCGCTGAACGCGATCACCACGGCCAGCACGAGGGCGAGCAGGAAGGCCGGCCCGGCCAGCTTCGCGGTCTCCGGCAGGCCCTCGGCCAGGCGCTCGATCACCGGGGTGCCGGTCTCGACCGAGTAGCCGAAGTCGCCGCGCAGGAAGCCGAGGAGCGTGTGCAGGTAGCCGCCCGCGTCGTAGAACCGCCGGATCTCGGCGATCTGCTCGGGGGACAGGCCCAGCTCGGGGTTCTGGAACTTGATCAGGATGGAGTCGCCGGGCAGGGCTTGGAGCAGCAGGTAGGCCACGGTGAAGGCGGCCCACAGGACCAGGGCCGCCTGTCCCGTCCTGCCCGCGAGGTAGCGGGCTCTCACGACTTCCAGACCGAGTAGAACGTGGGCCTGGCCACGGCCTCGAAGTCGACCCCGTGCACGTTCGGGGCTCCGCCGTACACCTGGGGCTCCTCGAACAGCGGGATCGCGTAGGCCTGCTCGATCACGTAGCGCTGGATCTCGCCGACCTTCGCCGCGCGCTTGGCGGGATCGGCCAGGGCCGACTGCTCCTCCAGCAGGCGCTCCAGCCGGGCGTCGTTCGACAGGATGACGTCACGGTTCTTGGTGTGGAAGTGGCTCTTGATCACGTCGGGGTCGGCGCGGCCGACCATCGAGTGGTTGACCGCGGTCTTCTCCGCGTCCTTGATGTCCACGGCCAGCGTGCCGGCGTCCGCGGGGCGGATCTCCAGCTTCACGCCGAGCTTGGTCCACTGCTGGGCGATCAGTTCGAGGGTCTGCTTCGACAGCGGCTGCGGGCCGGCCACGAACACGCCCAGCTCCAGCCGGCGGCCGTCCTTGACCCGGACCCCGTCCGGGCCCGGCGTCCAGCCGGCCTCGTCCAGCAGCCTCTTCGCGCCGTCGAGGTCGTAGGCCAGCTCCTTCGACAGGTCGACGTAGCCGGTCGCCAGCTTGCTCAGCACGCTGGTGGCCTGCGGGTAGCTCTTGGTGAACAGGGTGGCGACGACCTCCTTGGCGTCCGTGCCCCGCTGGAGCGCCTGGCGGACCTTGAGGTCCTTCAGGATGCTGTTGGCCGGACGCAGGTACAGGCCGTTGTTGACGCCCCTGGTCGGCTCGGCGTAGATCCGGAAACCGGCCTTCTCGACCGTCTGCTCGTCGTACGCCTGGACGTAGCGCACGAAGTCGGCCTGACCCGACGTCAGCGCGCCCACCCGGACGCTGTCCTCCGGGGTGACGATGATCTGGATCTTGTCCAGGTAGGCGCGGCCCTGGTGCTTGCTGCTCGGCGGGGCCCAGTCGTAGTCCTTGCGGGCGGCCAGGTCGATCTGCTTGTCCACGATCTGGCCGGCCACCGTGAACGGGCCGGAGCCGATGACGTTCTTGAGCTGGCACTGCTCCTCGTACGGCAGGCTGATCGTCTTCTTCGAGACCAGGCCCGCGCCGATGACCGACGTGCCCTGGAGGAAGCCCGGGGAGGGCTTGGAGAAGTGGAACCGGACCGTCCTGGGGTCGATGACCTCGCTGCGGTCGTAGTTGTTCACGAACTCGGCCGGGGGGAGCTTCAGCGTCTCGCTGCCCTTGCCGTAGACGTCGAAGTTCGCCGCCACGGCGGCGGCGTCCAGGGGGGAGCCGTCGGAGAAGGTCACGCCGTCGCGCAGGTGGAAGGTGTACTCCGTGGCGTCGGCGTTCACCTCCCACTTCGTGGCGATCCAGGGCTCGATCTCCAAGGTGTCGGGGTTCTGCCAGGTCAGCTTGTCGGTGAGCTGGTTGAGCAGGCCGCCGTTGGGATAGAAACCGGCGGCCGGGAGGTACAGGCAGGTGGGGGGCTGGTGTTCCAGGTAGGTCAGGGTGCCGCCGTACACCGGGCTGCCTGTTGGTCTCGGGGTGCCGGGCTGGGCTTGGGTGGCCGTGCCGCAGGCGCTGAGCAGGCCCATGGCGACGAGGACAACTAGGGATCGCGAAACAGACATGGGGGAACAGCTCCTCACAGGCTCGACTCAATCCCACCATATCCTACTTGTATAGTCGGGAATGCCTCGGCCTCCGTCCCGGGCGCGCTTCACGCGTTCGAGCTTGGGCTCCTCTGATGGGGGCCCAGCTCCCCATAAGCCCTCGCCGGGGGCCCGAGCGTGAGGCGGGTCGGTCAGAAGGGGATGGTGAGGGGCAGGGCACCCCGGTGATCACAGCCCCAGGACGGACGGTCACGTCGGCGCGGTGAGTGAACAACCCGCCCAGGTCGGCGGTAGGTAAGATTCGCGGCGCGGTGGGAGAGAAGCGGGGTGTGGCTGCCCGAGGGAAAAGAGGAGGCGTCACTCCTTTCCACTCTCAACGTATAGCGCACCAGGGGGCTTGCCACAAGCCCCCGGTCATGGCGCAGAATCGTCCGCCGAGGCCAGAAGCTGCGAAAACGGGGGACGAGCAAGTGCGAGTGGTGTTGTCGACGTACGGGTCACGCGGTGACGTGGAGCCGCTGGTCGGGCTGGCGGTGAAGCTACGGGAGGCCGGTGCGGAGGTGCGGGTGTGCGCGCCGCCGGACGAGGACTTCACGGCGCGGCTGGACTGGGTAGGGGTGCCGCTGGTGCCGGTCGGCCCGTCGGCCAAGGCGCTGACGACGGCGAAGCAGCCGCCGGCGCCCGCCGATCTGCCACGGCGCGCGGCGGAGGTGATCGCGAGCCAGTTCGAGGCGGTCACGGAGGCCACCGAAGGGGCGGACGTGCTGATGGCGACCGGGATGATGCCGGCGGCGGCCGGTGCGCGGTCGGTGGCCGAGCGGTTGGGGGTGCCGTCGGTGTCGGTGACGTTCCAGCAGGTCACGCTGCCCTCGCCGGCCCATGCGCCGCTGGCGTACCTGGGACGGCCGTTCCCGCCGGAGGTGACCGGCAACGCCGAGCTGTGGGAGCTGGACGCGCAGAGCATCGACGCGTTGTTCGGGGACGCGCTCAACAGCAGCCGGGTGGCCGCCGGGATGGCGCCGGTCCGGCACGTGCGCGACTACGTGATCGGGAAGCGGCCGTGGCTGGCGACGGATCCGGTGCTGGACCCCTGGCGGGGGACGCTCCAGGTCGTGCAGACGGGCGCGTGGATCTCGGCGGACGAACGGCCGCTCCCGCCCGAGGTGACGGAGTTCCTGGCGGCGGGCGCCCCACCGGTGTACGTCGGGTTCGGGAGCATGCCGATGCGGAAGGCGGCGGACGCGGCCGAGGTGGCGATCGAGGCGGTGCGCGCCCAGGGACGGCGGGTGCTGATCGGGCGCGGGTGGGCCGATCTGGCGCTGGTCGACGACCAGGACGACTGCCTCGCCGTACACGAAGCCAACCATCAGGAGCTGTTCCGGCGGGTGGCGGCGGTCGTGCACCACGGCGGGGCGGGGACGACGACCACGGCCGCGCGGGCGGGCGCGCCGCAGGTGGTCGTGCCGCAGGGCGCCGACCAGCCGTACTGGGCCGGGCGGGTGGCCGAGCTCGGGATCGGGGCGGCGCACGACGGGCCGGTCCCGACGGTCGAGTCGCTGTCGGCCGGGCTGAGGGTGGCGCTGAGCGACGAGGTCCGTGACCGCGCGGCGGCCGTCGCCGGTCGCATCCGCGCCGACGGGGCCGAGGTGGCGGCGAAGCTGCTGCTGGACCCCGCCACCTGGGAGATGCCGTCCGCGTGAGCCGCCACCAGAACAATGCCGAAAGAGCTACGCAGATCGGAGCCGATGTAGTGACCCCGCTGTCCACCAGCGCGTTCGACCTTCCCGAGCACCTGGCGGCCAAGGCCGACCCGGCCTTGATCGCCCGGGACGAGGCGCACTTCGCCGCCATCGCGGCGAGCCTGGAGCAGTCGATCGCCGAGCTGTCCGCGCGGCTGGACGCCGAACGCCTGGCGCCGGGCCGCAAGGGCCGCGAGGCGCTCGAACGGGACCTGGAGATCCACCGGCTGAGCGCGCGCCTTCGGGCGCTGCGGCGGTTCGGGCTGGACCTGTGCCTGGGGCACATGGTCGCCGAGGACGACCCCGAGCCGGTGTACATCGGCCGCCTCGGCCTCACCGACAAGGACGGCCAGCGGCTGCTGCTCGACTGGCGCTCGCCCGCGGCGGAGCCGTTCTTCGGCGCCACCCACGGCAACCCGATGGGCCTGGCCAACCGCCGCCGCTACCGCTGGACGCGGGGCCGGGTGAGCGACTACTGGGACGAGGTGTTCACCGCCGACGGGTTCGAGGGGCACGCCGCCGCGCTCGACGACCAGTCCGCCTTCATCGCCAGCCTGGGCGCCAACCGCTCGCCGCGGATGCGGGACGTGCTCGGCACCATCCAGGCCGACCAGGACGCCATCATCCGGGCCGGTTCGCGCGGCGCGCTGGTGGTGGACGGCGGCCCGGGCACCGGCAAGACGGTCGTCGCCCTGCACCGGTCCGCCTACCTCGTCTACTCCGACCCGCGCCTCGGGCACCACCGTGGCGGCGTGCTGTTCGTCGGCCCGCACCAGCCGTACCTGGCCTACGTCGCCGACGTCCTGCCCAGCCTGGGCGAGGAGGGCGTGCAGCTCTGCACGCTGCGCGACCTGGTCCCGGAAGGTGCGGAGGCGAAGATCGAGAGCGACCCGGAGGTGGCCCGGCTGAAGGCCAGCGCGGACCTGGTCAAGGCCATCGAGCCGGCGGTCAAGTTCTACGAGAACGCGCCGGACAAGGGCATGTCGATCACCACCCACTGGGAGGACATCTGGCTCAGCCCCGAGGACTGGGCCGAGGCGTTCGACGCGCCCGACCCGGGCACCCCGCACAACGACGCGCGCGACCAGATCTGGGCCGCCCTGATCACCATCCTGGCCGACAAGCACGACGGCGACGTCGCCCCCCAACTGCTGCGCAAGTCGCTGCTGCAGAACCGGGAGCTGCTCACCACTTTCAACCGCGCCTGGCCGCTGATCGAGGCGAACGACCTGGTCGGCGACCTGTGGTCGGTTCCGGCCTACCTGCGGATGTGCGCCCCGTGGCTCAGCGTCGAGGAGATCCGGCGGCTGCAGCGCGAGGACCCCAACGCCTGGACGGTCTCCGACCTGCCGCTGCTCGACGCCGCCCGGCAGCGGCTCGGCGACCCCGAGACCTCCCGGCGCAAGCGCAGGCAGGAGGCCGCGCTGGCGGTCCAGCGCGAGCGCATGGCCCAGGTCGTCGAGCACCTCATCGAGGCCGACGACGACGGCGAGGGCCTGGTGACCCAGCTCGGCCGGGCCGACCTCCAGCGCAACCTCATCGACGAGTCCGAGCTGCCCACCGTCGACCCGGACGTGCTGGCCGGGCCGTTCGCGCACATCGTGGTGGACGAGGCGCAGGAGCTCACCGACGCCGAATGGCAGATGTTGCTGCTGCGCTGCCCGTCACGCAGCTTCACCATCGTGGGCGACCGCGCCCAGGCCCGGCACGGGTTCACCGAGACGTGGCAGGAACGGCTGGAGCGGATCGGGCTCGACCGGGTCACCCTGGCCTCGCTCAGCATCAACTACCGCACGCCCGAGGAGATCATGGCGGAGGCCGAGCCGGTCATCCGGGCCGCGCTGCCCGACGCCAACGTGCCGACCTCCATCCGCAGCAGCGGCGTCCCCGTCGTCCGTGGCTCCGTCTCGGAGCTCGCCGCCGTCCTGGACGGCTGGCTCGCCGACCACGCCGAGGGTACGGCATGCGTCATCGGAGCCCCGGGCTTCGCGGAGAGCGCCCGGGTGCGGTCACTGACGCCGGAACTGGCCAAGGGGCTTGAGTTCGACCTCGTCGTGCTGGTCGACCCGGAGCGCTTCGGCGACGGCATCGAGGGCGCGGTGGACCGCTACGTCGCCATGACGCGCGCCACCCAGCGGCTGGTCATCCTCACCAGCGCCTGAGGGGTGTGTGGCCGGCCGTCACGGCGGCCGGCCACGCACACCTCCTGGCCGTCTCCCTGGACAGGGCCCGGCCACGTGCGGCGACTGGGTCTGACCCATGCTTGCCGTACCGGGACTTGGAAGAGGTCAGCCCGGCACGGGCGGGTCAGGGGCGGCCGAGGGCGCGGTAGTGCCAGCCGGCGGCGCGCCAGACGGTCGGGTCGAGGGCGTTGCGCCCGTCGACGATCTTGCGGGTGGCGACGACGGACCCCAGCTCGCCGGGGTCGAGCGCGAGGAACTCGGCCCACTCGGTGAGCAGTAGCACGACGTTCGCGCCACGGACGGCCTCGACGGCGGAGGTGGCGTAGCTGAGCTCGGGGTGCGCCTTGCGCGCGTTGTCGAGCGCGATCGGGTCGTAGACGGACACGAGCCCGCCGAGCTGCCCGATGGTGACGGCGACGTCGAGCGCGGGGGAGTCGCGGATGTCGTCGGAGTTGGGCTTGAAGGCGGCGCCGAGGACGCCGACGGTGCAGCCGTGGAAGGAGCCGCCGGCCAGCTCACGGGCGAGATCGACCATGCGCGCGCGGCGGCGCAGGTTGATCGCGTCCACCTCCCGCAGGAAGGTGAGGGCCTGGTCGGCGCCGAGCTCGCCGGCGCGGGCCATGAAGGCGCGGATGTCCTTGGGCAGGCAGCCGCCGCCGAAGCCGAGACCGGCGTTGAGGTAGCGTCCGCCGATGCGGTCGTCGTAGGACAGGGCCTCGGCGAGCTGCTTGACGTCGGCGTGCGCGGCCTCGCAGACCTCGGCCATGGCGTTGATGAAGGAGATCTTGGTGGCGAGGAAGGCGTTGGCGGCGGTCTTGACCAGCTCGGCGGTGGCGAAGTCGGTGACGACGATCGGGATCTCGCCGAGCGGCGCGTAGACCTCGCGCAGCTTCTCCTCGGCCTGCGCCGAGCGCACGCCGATGACGATGCGGTCGGGCTTGAGGGTGTCCTGGACGGCGAAGCCCTCACGCAGGAACTCGGGGTTCCAGGCGAGCTCGGCGCCCGCACCGGCCGGGGCGAGGCGCTGCAGGCGCTCGGCGAGCCGGTCGGCGGTGCCGACGGGGACGGTGGACTTGCCGACGACCAGGCAGTCGCGCGTCAGATGCGGCGCGAGCGCCTCGATGGCGCTGTCGAGCTGGGAGACGTCGGCGGCGTACTCGCCCTTCTTCTGCGGCGTGCCGAGGCACAGGAAGTGGACGTCGCCGAAGGCGGCCACCTCTTCGTAGGAGGTGGTGAACCGCAGGCGGCCGGAAGCCAGGCCGCGCCGGAGCAGCTCCTCCAGGCCCTCTTCGTGGATGGGCAGTTCGCCGTTCTGCAGCCGGCGGATCTTGTCGGCGTCGATGTCGAGGCCGAGAACCTCGAAGCCGAGATCAGCCATGCACGCCGCGTGGGTGATCCCTAGATAACCGGTTCCGATCACCGTCAGGCGATTTGGCACGTGGAGGCTCCCTTCATCGGGACGCATGTTACCGGCCCCCCGCTACTACCTCTGTGCCACCTCCTTACTCCGGCAAACCGTACCGGCTAGTAACAAGATGCTCGGACGTCCTAGTATTTGTGCCATGTCTTTCTACGCGCCCACCGAAGAGCACGAGATGCTGCGCGAGACCGTCCGGGCGATCGCGGACGAGAAGATCGCGCCCCGCGCCGCCGAGACCGACGAGACGGCCGAGTTCCCCTGGGACGTCTACAAGGCCCTCGTCGCGGCGGACCTGCACGCGGTGCACGTGCCCGAGGAGTACGGCGGGGCGGGCGCGGACGCGCTGGCAGCGGTGATCGTCATCGAGGAGGTCGCCCGCGCCTGCGCCACCTCCTCGCTGATCCCGGCGGTCAACAAGCTCGGCACGGTTCCGCTGCTGCTGTCGGCCTCCGATGAGCTCAAGCAGCGCTACCTGCCGCCGGTCGCGCGCGGCGAGGCGATGTTCTCCTACGCGCTCTCCGAGGCCGAAGCCGGCTCCGACGCCGCCGCCATGAAGACCCGCGCGGTGCTCGACGGCGACCACTACGTGCTCAACGGCACCAAGATGTGGATCACCAACGCGGGCGTCTCCGAGTACTACACCGTCATGGCGGTCACCGCCCCCGGCGAAGGCGCCCGCGGCATCTCCGCCTTTGTCGTGGAGAAGGACGACGAAGGCGTCTCCTTCGGGCCGAAGGAGAAGAAGCTCGGCATCAAGGGCTCCCCGACGCGCCAGGTCATCCTGGAGGACGTCCGCATCCCCGCCTCCCGCATGATCGGCGAGCCCGGCACCGGCTTCAAGACCGCGCTGGCCACCCTCGACCACACCCGGGTCACCATCGCCGCCCAGGCCCTCGGCATCGCCCAGGGCGCCCTGGACTACGCGATCGGGTACGTCAAGGAGCGCAAGCAGTTCGGCAAGCCGATCGCCGACTTCCAGGGGCTGCAGTTCATGATCGCCGACATGGCGATGAAGCTGGAGGCCGCCCGGCAGCTCACCTACCACGCCGCGGTCAAGTCCGAGCTCGCCATGCACGGGCAGCCGCAGAAGGACCTCACCTTCCTGTCCAGCGCGGCCAAGTGCGCGGCTTCCGACGCGGCCATGGAGATCACGGTGGATGCGGTGCAGTTGCTGGGTGGGTATGGGTATACGCGGGAGTTCCCGGTCGAGCGGATGATGCGGGATGCGAAGATCACGCAGATCTATGAGGGGACGAACCAGATCCAGCGGATGGTCATGGCTCGGCAGCTCCTCAAGTAGCTGACTGCTCGGGCCTTCGCCGGGGCGCGCTTCGCGCGTGCGGGGGGCTCGTCTTAGCGGGGGGCCGAGCCCCCCCGCACCCCCAGCCGGGGCTGCCGCCCCGGACCCCGGCCTGTGGTGCGGCTGCCCCGTGGCTGGGACCATGGCACGTCATGGACATCGACGGCTTCTGGGACCTGGTCGAGCGGTCCGACAGGGAGAGCGGCTCCAGGGCCGAGCGTCTGGCGTGGCTGGATGCTCACCTGCGTACCCTGCCGGTGGAGGAGATCCTCGACTACCAGGTGTGGATGAACCTAGCTGAACGGCGTATCCACGTGTGGGACATGTACGGGATGTACTGGCACCTGTACGGGTTCGGGTCAGGCGACGGATTCCTCTACTTCGTGCGGTGGCTCATCAGCCTGGGCCGTGACGCCTTCGAGTTCGCAGCCGAGTCGCCTGACCGCATCGCGGAGTTGCCACAGGTCCTCCACTCCCTCACCGACGAGGACTGTCGGACCCAAGAGTTCGAGCGCTTCGGATACGTCGCTCAAAAGGCCTATGACGTGGTCTCCGCTTCCGGCATCGATTCCATGCCGGACGCGCTCACCGTTCGTGCGGCTGAACTCGGCGTGGTCAGTGACTGGAACAGCTTCGGTGACGGTGAGCATTGGGACTTCGAGGACGAGGCCGAGGTCGAACGACACCTGCCCGGCCTGATCGAGTACCGGGCTCGCCTGGAAGGCACGACTCCGTCATGAGATGGCTTTCTTCCGCCTAGGTCATCTAGGCGCGACCGGCCGCACCTTCCAAGGCTTCGGCGTCTCCCGCGCCCAGGAGGCGTGCCGTCTGGGCCCACAGCTCGTCGAGCAAAGCAGGGTCGTCGTTCAGCTTGGCGAACAGGATCATGCCTTCCATCTGCGCCACCATGGCCCGGGCCGTGCCGCGGCCGGCGCTGGCCGCCGGGATGTCCCCGGCAGCGGCGGCCTCTTCCAGCACCGACAGGATGAGCCCGATCTCGTCCTCGAAGACCTCCCGAAGGCGGGCCTGGACCGCGGCTTCCTGGCCGCTCAGCTCCAGCGCCAGGTTGGCGAGCAGGCAGCCGCTGACCGCTCCGGCGGTCTCGCGCAGGGCCTCCTGAGTGGTCCGGGTGGCACGGAAGAGCTGTTCGAGGCGGTCGAGGGGGCTGCCGGGCTGCGACAAGGTCGCCACCCACTCCATCCGCTGCCCGGCCCAGTGGCTGTCGATCACCGCGAGGGTGAGCGCCTGCTTGGACTCGAAGAAGTGGTAGAAGCTGCCTTTCCGCACGTCGGCCAGGGCGCAGATCTCCGCGACCCCGACGCTGGCGTACCCGCGTCGCCGCATCAGCTGGCAGGCGGCGTCGAGGAGTCGCTCGTGCGCGGTGCTGGATCGTCCCATGCGGCGAGTATACGGCCGGTCAACTACGACTTGCAGATTAGTTGACCGGTCGTCTAGTGTCGCCTCCATCGAGATCCGAGAAAGGGACCGTCCATGTCAGAACCCATCACCGTCGCCATCGCCTTCCACAGCGGCCACGGCCACACGGCCCGCCAAGCACGGGCGGTCGCGGCCGGCGTGTCCTCCGTGCCAGGGGCCCAGGCCGATCTGCGCGATGTGACCGTCCTGGACGACGAGCTGTGGGCCGCCCTCGGCCGGGCGGACGCGATCGTCTTCGGCTCACCGACCTACATGGGCAGCCAGTCGAGCGCGTTCCAGACGTTCGCCGAGGCCAGCAGCTCCGTTTGGGCCACGCTCGGCTGGCGCGACAAGGTCGCGGCCGGCTTCACCAACTCCGCGGGCCTGAACGGCGACAAGCTCAACACATTGACGTCGATCGCCCTGTTCGCCGCCCAGCACGGCATGCACTGGGTGAACCTGGGCCTGCCGCCCGGCTGGCTCTACACCTCGACCGGAAGCGTCGACGACCTGAACAGGCTGGGCGGCTTCCTCGGCGCCATGGCGCAGTCCCCGTCCGACCTCGGCCCCGAGGAGGCGCCCCTGACGTCGGATCTGATGACCGCCGAGAATCTCGGCCGCAGAGTGGCCCTGACCGCCACGCAACTGGCGCACGGGCGCCGGGCGTTCACCGGCGTCGCAGCCGGCTGAGGGGACACGCGATGATCACGCGAGGACGGGTCGAGGCGCTGTTCGGCCTGGAACACCCCATCGTGCAAGGTCCCTTCGGGGGAGGGCTGTCCACCGTACGGCTGGCCGCCGCGGTGTCGGAGGCCGGCGGCCTCGGCTCCTTCGGCGCGCACATCCTCGAACCCGAGCAGATCACCAAGCTTGTCGCGGAGCTGAAGGCGGCCACGGACCGGCCCTTCGCGGTCAACCTGTGGGTGCCCCAGGCGGGGGAGACCGAACCCGCCGAGCTCGCCGCCCACATCGACCGGCTCCGCCCCTACTACGAGGAGCTCGGTGTCCCCGCGCCCGGACCGGGCCTGCCCCCGTCGCCGTCGTTCGCCGAGCAGGTGGAGGCCCTCGTCGAGGCGGCTCCCCCCGTGATCAGCTTCGTCATGGGCATCCCCTCCCCGGAGGTGCTCGCCGAGGCCGGGCGGCGCGGTATCCGCACCATCGGCACCGCGACGACGGTGGACGAGGCCGTGGCGGTGGAGGCGGCCGGCATGGACGCCGTCGTGGCGTCCGGCAGCGACGCGGGCGGCCACCGGGGGGCGTTCCTCCGGCCCGTCGACGAGTCGCTGGTGGGAACCTTCTCGCTGGTGCCCCAGGTGGCCGACGCGGTGACGATACCCGTCATCGCGGCGGGCGGCATCGCCGACGGCCGGGGCGTGGCCGCCGCCCTCGTCCTCGGCGCGGACGGAGTGCAGATCGGCACCGGCTTCCTCGCGACGGACGAGTCGGGCGCCAGTGCGGTCCACAAGCGGGCGCTCCATGGGCCCGACGCCCGGACGACCGTGCTCACCAGGCTCTTCTCCGGAAGGCTCGCTCGCGGCATCCCCAACCGTTTCGTACGCGAGCTGCGCCCGTACGAGGACGCGGTGCCCCCGTATCCCATCCAGAACGCGCTCATGCTGCCGATCCGCCGGGCGGCCGCCGAGCGGGGCCTGCCCGACCTCGTCAACCTGTGGTCCGGCCAGGCGGCGCCGCTGACCACGCCCCGGAGCGCCCGCGACTACCTGGAAGCCCTGGTCGCCGACGCCGCGCGGACTCTGGGCCACACCTGAGGCGGTGGATCAAGGGCGGCGGTAGCAGAGGGCGACAGCACCCGTGGCCGGAATGGTGGTGGCGTGGGAGAGCCGCCACGTCGAGGCAAGGCCGTCGGGCAGCAGCCGTACCCCACCACCCAGGGTCGCCGGGACCACGGTCATCCAGAGCTCGTCGATCAGGTCGGCCTTGAGCAGTGCCTTGATGATGCTGGCGCTGTTGATGACGAGGATGTCCCGCCCCGGCGCGGCCTTGAGCGAGCGCACCTCGGCTTCGAGGTCGCGGGAGACCCGGGCGTTGGTCCACTCCGTCTTGTCCAGGTCGCTCTGCTCCAGGGTCGTGGAGATGACCACCTTCTCGACCGTGGCCAGCCAGTTCCCCAGGTCCCGGGTCCTTGGCGAGCTGGCCGGGTCGCTGGTCAGGCCGGGCCACACCGACGTGAAGCCCTCCCAGTTGACCCGGCCGACGACCGCCGTGCTCACGCCGCGCCAGATCCCCTCGTACATGATCTCGCTCTGCTCGCTGGTGATGTGCTCCATGGCCCAGCTCATGTCGTCCTCGGGGCCGGTGCTGGTGTAGCCGTCCATCGAGACGACGGCGTCCGCGATGACCTTGCGCTGCTGGCCGGTGTTCTCAGGCATGGTGCCCCCTTGTCGCTGGCGACGAGCGAAGAAACAGTTTCCGCCGGACGCTGCGTATGCAGCAAGCGTCCGGCTTATGGAGGCTCGATTCGGACAGCACCGTGGAGCTGCTCTGGGGCGTGCGACAGCCGCCGAACCGAGGGCCCAAGCCCGCGTTCACCCTCGCGCACATCGCCAAGGCCGCGATGGACCTCGCCGACGCCGAGGGGCTCGCCGCCCTGTCCATGCAACGGGTCGCCGCCGAGCTCGGCTTTGCCCGACGCCACCGTCGGCGAGCGCGTCATGGGCCCGAAGGAGATCGGCTGGACGGAGGCCGCGGTCGCCGCCCTCGCCGGGAGCGGCCTGAGCGGAGGCGAGCAGATGGACGCGGTCCTCCTGCTCAGCGGCCACGTCCGCAACACCCGCTCCGTCGCGGCGGCCGGCACCCAGCCATGGACGCCGGAGCGGCAGCCCAGCCCTGTCCTCAGGCTGCTGCCCGACCACGCCGCCGACCGTGTTCCGGCGTTGCGCGCCGCCCTCGCCTCGTCCGGCGACGCCACCCTGGACAGCAGCCGCGAGTTCGGCCTGCAGCGGCTCCTCGACGGCGTGGAAGCCCTCATCGCCCAGCGCGCCCGCCGGCCGCGCGTCGAAGCGTACGGCGCAGCCGATCAGTGACAGGGCAGCACATAGCATGTGGCGATGCTCCCCCAGCCTGCCGACGGCCCCCGCGCCGTCTACCCCGGAACCTTCGACCCCTTCACCGAAGGCCATCGGGACATCGTGGAGCGAGCGCGGCGATTGTTCGCCCACGTGACGGTGCTGGTCGCCGTCAACGACGCCAAGCGCCCCACCAAGGCCGGCGCGGAACGCGCGCGGGACATCCAGGCGGGCCTCCCGGCGGAGTGGGAAAACGTGTCGGTCGCCGCCTGGAGCGGGTTGACCGTGGACTACTGCCGCGCCCACGCCGCCGACGTGATCATCCGAGGCGTACGAAACGCCTTCGAAGGGGAGCGCGAAGCCCAGCTGGCCACGATGAACGAGGCACTGGGCATCACGACCCTGTTCCTCCCGGCCCGACCTGAACTCGCGGCCATCTCCTCGACGGCGGTCCGGGCGACTGCGACCGATCGCCGGTAAGGGGCTTCGCTCGGGATAGTGGTCCCCCGGAGGAGGGAGGGGGTTCCCTCCTTGGAGGGAACCGGTGGCAGGGCGGGCTGCCTAGCGTGGCGGTCATGAGAGCTTCTGCGAGGCGTCTGATCCTGGCGGCCGGGTGGGTGGGGGCGGCCGGGCTGGCGGTGGTGGCGCCGGGGAACGTGGTCATGCGGCTGGTGTTCGGGAAGACGGACGATCCGGCGCTCGGGTGGCAGCTCGTGCTGGGTGGGGTCGGGCTGGTGCTGGGTGGGGTGCTGGCGGGGTGGAGTGCACGAAGGCAGGCGGGGCGAGGTGCACAACCGGACGTACGGCCCAGCCGGTGGATCAGAGTGGTGACGTGGGGGGCGGCGGCGGTGCCGGTGGCCGGGTTCTCGGTGCCGCATCTGCTGTGGGGGCTGGGGGTGCCGTTCGGGGTGGCGGGCGGGGCCGGGATCGGGGAGCTGGGGGGTTCGCCGGTGTTCTGGGGGGTGTTGGTGGCCGGGCCCGTGGCGGGCGCGGGGTTGACGCTGGGGCTGGTCAGTCGGTGGGGGCGGGTGATCGGGGGGTGGAGAGTGCCTAGGTGGGTCGCGGTCGTTCGGGCGACCGTGGTGGGGCTGCTGGTGGCGCAGTACGGGGCGATGATGACCGGCTGCCTGGCGTTCGGCGTCAGCCGTACCTGCGCGCCTGGGGGAGGGGAGGAGGTCCTGGACGGGAACTGGGGGTTCGCGGGGACGTACCCGGTCTTCCTGCTGTGGGGGGTGCTCCTGCTGGCCGCGGTGGTGGGGTACGTGCACACGACGGCTCGGGAGGGTTAGGGGCGGAGGACGGCGGCGCCGGCGAGTACGGCGGCGCCCAGGGCGAGGGCGGTGGCGGTGCCCTCGACAGGGCCGGCGAGGGCAACGAGGCCGCCGAGTCCGGCCACGCCGAGGGCGGCGCCGACCTGGCGGAAGGCGTTGAACAGGCCGCCGGCGACGCCGCCGGTGCCGGGGGGAGCGGCGGCGACGGTCATGGCGGTGAGGGGGACGAGGGTGAGCGGGGTGCCCAGGCCGGCGATCAGGAGGCCGGTCATGAGGAGGGGGAGGGGCGCGCCGGTGAGGATGGCCAGGGCGGTGAGGGCGGTTCCGGTGGCGCCGAGGGTCAGGCCGAGCCGGGTGGGGAGTTCGGGCCCTCGGGCGGCGACCAGGCGGCCGACCAGCGGGCCGATGGTGGCGGGGCCGATGGTGTACGGGAGGAGGGCCAGGCCGGTCTGGCCGGGGGTCAGGTGCCGGGCCTGGAGGAAGTACAGGCCGAGGGTGAACAGGACGGAGGCCATGACGAACTGCTGGGCGGTGCCGAGCAGGGTCACGCGGCGGAGGCGGCGGATCTGGAGGAGGCGCGGGGGGAAGGCGGGGGCGGGGCTGCGGCGCTCGGTGAGGAGGAGGATCGGGAGGGCGAGGAGGGTGAGCAGGCCGAGGAGTGCGCTGCGCTCCAGCACGGCCGCGGTGAGCAGGCCCAGCGTGACGACGGCGGCGGTCTGACTGCGCCAGTCCAGTGGTGTGGTGGGCAAGGAGGGGGCGGCGGGTCGCTCGGCGGGCCCAAGAGGGGGGACGCTCGAAGCGGCGGCGGGAAAGGTGGAAGAGGGGGTGGCGGCGTTTCGGAAAGTCGCGGTGAGGGCCAGGCCGAGGAGGGCCAGGGGGAGGTTGACCAGGAAGATGGTCCGCCAGCCGCCCAGGTCCACCAGCAGACCCCCGACGAGCGGCCCGGCGGCGAAGCCGAGGCCGGTGAGGACGGCCCAGGTGCCGACGGCGCGAGCGCGGGCGGCGGGGGCGGGGTAGAGGGCGCCGAGCAGGGACAGGGTGCTGGCGGGGATGGCCGCCGCGGCGGCTCCCTGGAAGGCACGGAAGAGCACGAGCAACGGCAGACTGGGCGCGAGCGCGCAAAGCAAAGAGGCGGCGGCGAAGGCGATGAGGCCCAGGCGGAAGACCCGCCCGGCGCCGAAGCGGTCGGCCAGCGCGCCGCTGGAGAGCAGGAGCGCGCCGAAGGCGATCACGTAGGCGCTGACCGTCCACTGCTGCCCGGTGAGGGTCCCGCCGAGGGAGGCGGAGATGTCGGGCAGGGCGACGTTCAGGATGCTGCTGTCGAGCAGGACCATGAAGAAGCCGGTGGAGAGGCCCAGGAGCCGCAGACCGGCCGACGGAGTAGTACGGGTGTCGAGCATGGCCCCAGCATCGAAGCGGCCACCCCCACCGCTCCACCGGAAGAACCGCACCCTTCGTGCGGTTAATCCGAATCGTGGAGATGCGACAGCTCCGAACCTTCCTGGCCGTCGTCGAGCACCGTACGGTCACCGACGCCGCGACCGCGCTGGACCTGGCGCCGTCGTCGGTGTCGCAGCAGATCAGGGTGCTCGAAGCCGACCTGGGCGTGGCGCTGTTCGTGCGGCGGCACGGCGGCATGGACCTGACCGAGGCGGGCGAGCGGCTGAGCTCACGCGCGCCACGCCTGCTGGACGAGGTGGAACGGGCCCGCCGGGAGGTGGCCGGGCTGCCCAGGACGCTGCGCTTCGGCGCGATGGAGACGATGATCGCCACCCGCCTGCCGAGCCTGCTGCGCCGGCTGGGCGAGACGCGGCCCGACCTCGACGTGCGGGTGGACCGCGCCGACAACCACACCGACCTGATGGAGCGCGTGCGCGGCGGCGAGCTGGACGCGGGGCTGACGCTCGACTCGCGGGTGGCGGCGCTGCCGCCCGAGCTGGCGTACGTGGACCTCGAACCGGTGGTCCCGACGCTGGCGGTACGAGGGGATCACCCGCTCGCGGGACGCGGGCCGGTGACGCGCGCGGAGCTGCGCGGGCACCGGATGATCCTGGGCCCGAAGGCGTGCTCCTTCCACGTGCTGACCGAGCGGTATCTCGCCCCGCACGACGACCTGGCCCGGGTGTCGAGCGTTTTCGTGGCGCGGAGCTGGGCAGCGCAGGGCATCGGAGCGGTGCTGCTGCCGGACTTCACGCTGGCGGCCGAGCTCGATGCGGGCACGCTGGTGCGGGTGCCGCTCGCCGAGGAACTGCAGGAGTGCTGGATGAGGCTGGTGTGGCGGGCCGACCGCGAAACGGAGCCCGACCTGCGTGACCTGCTCTATTCGGCCAGCATTCCTGAAATCATTAGATAATGGGATCCGCGACACTGGTGCCGCAGACGCGCACGATGGAGCTGTCCGCCGACGACGCGTGGACCACGCTGCGCCAGTACGGCTTCCGCCACCTGGCCCACGACTCCTTCGTCCGTTTCCGCTACGGCGACGGCATGAGCCACTCGCGAGCGCTCGCGTTCCAGCTCTGCCTGTCGATCATCCCCGGCACGATCGCCCTGGTCGGCCTCAGCTCGGTCACCCACCAGGAGCACCTCGGTCAGGTGCTGGAGCTCGCGCTGGCCCGCCTGGCGCCCGGCGAGGGCGGCGCGGCGGTCATGGACGTGCTCGGCGGCGGCGCCAGGCGGCGGGACGTCGTCGCGCTGGTGCTCGGCCTCGTCACCGCCCTCGTCTCGCTGACCAGCACCATGGCCCAGGTCGAGCGCGGCGCGAACCGGATCTACGGCATGGAACGCGACCGTCCTTTCCACCGCAAGTACGGCAGAGCGGTCGTGCTCGCCTCGACGGCGGGCGCGCTCATGGTCGCGGGCTTCACCGCGATGGTCGGCGGCGGCGCGATCGGCGGGGCGCTGGCCGAGGTGTACGGGTGGGGGCCGGGGCTGCGGTTCGGGTTCGACGTGGTGCGCTGGCCGGTGGGCTTCCTGCTGGCGCTCGCCTCGGCCTCGGTGCTGTTCCGCGCCGCGCCCCGGCGGCGGCAGCCCGGGCACACCTGGCTGGCCTTCGGCGCGCTGGTCACTCTGGCGTTGTGGACGGTGTTCACCTTCGGGCTCTCCCTCTACACCGGCAGCAGCGGCACCTTCGGCAGCACCTACGGGCCGCTGACGGCGATCATGGCGCTGCTGCTCTGGGCGTTCCTGAGCTCGATCGCGCTCTTCCTCGGTCTGGCCTTCGCGGCGCAGCTCGAAGCCTGCCGGGCCGGGTGCGTGGATCCGGCGGAACCCGACACCGGGCCCAGCGCGCAGGAGGAGCGGGAACCGCTGGTCGGCGCGGTCGGTTCGGCCGCCATCGCCGCGGCCCGCGGCCTGATCCGTGCGGCCCGCCGTACCCGCTCCAAGGCCACGACGCCCGCCGACCCGCCCGAGCGGTAACCCCTACAGCGCGCCCAGCAGGTCGACCACCAGGCGGAGCGGCTCCGGGCCGGTGGGCCGCAGGACGACCGTGTCCGCCCCGGCCTCCCACAACGCGCGGAGCCGCGCGACGGCCTCGTCGGGCGTGCCGGAGAGTGAGGCGACCTCCGACGCGGGCACCTGGAGGAACCCGGCCATCTCCGCCGCCAGAGGCTCGGGCAGCTCGCCCGAGCACAGGTAGGTGAGCACCACCAGCTCGTGCGGCCCGGTGGGCGCGATGGCCTCCAGGGCCGCCCGCACCCGCTCCGGCCCGTACCCCTCGGGCACGATGGTGCCCTGGGCCAGCCGCCCCGACAACGCCAGCGACTTGGGCCCGATCGCGCCGGTCATGAGCGGCGGCGGCACCTGGGGCGGATGCACGAGCCGCACCCCGTCCAGCCGGACCTCCCGGCCGTCCAGGCTCACCTGCTCGCCGCGCAGCAGCGCGGACACCGAGACCAGGGTCTCCTCCAGCAGCGACAGCGGCGATCGAGGCGCCACGCCGGCCTGCCGCATCCACTCCCGCACGCCGTGCCCGATGCCGGCGACGAAGCGCCCGGGGTGCAGGCGGGCGAGGTTGCCCAGCTCCATCGCCAGCAGCGCCGGGTTCCGCAGCGGCGCGGGCGTGATGCCGACCGCGACCCGCAACCGGGAGGTGACCGCGAGCGCGGTGGCGGCCGAGGTGAGCCCGCCGGTCCAGCCGAGGTCCTCCACGACCCAGAGGTCCTCGATCCCGGCCATGGTGTCCAGGGCCCGGGCGAAGGGCACGAGCTCCTCGGGCGGCAGCCCGCGGTCGAACATCACACCGAGCCTCATCGGCCCCTCCAGTAGTAGCGGAACAGGCGGCCGACCTCAGCGTAGCCAGCGCGCCGGAACGCCGCGGCGGTCGGTGTGTTCGCCACGTCGGTGGCGGCGACGATGCGCTCCAGTCCGGCCTCGGCCAGGGTGCGCGTGCCGTACGCGAGCAGGTCGTCGACGAAGCCGTGCCCGCGGTGCTCGGGGACGACGCCGATGTAGGCGATGGAGTGGTCGTCCGGCACCACCAGGCCGACCGGCTCGCCGCCGAGCAGGCCGACGGCGAACCAGCTCGGCTTGGCGCGGCGGTGGACGAGGTCGGCGTACATGACCCGGGCCTCGTGTTCCGCGCCGCTGGTGGCCAGCTCGACGCGGGTGTCGTGGTCGAGCGAGCCGCGCGAGATGCGCACCAGCAGGTCGAGCACGGCCTGCTCGCCCAGGTCGAGCGCGGGGACGTAGGTCAGCCGCCCGGGATCGGCGGGCAGGTCGGCCCCGGCCTGCCACTCCAGCCGGTGCCGCTCGACCTCCAGCTCGAAGCCGGCGCCGAGCACCGCGGCGTGCTCGGTGGAGCGGTCCAGGACCGGAGTGAGGCCGGGCTTGAGCGCGATGTCGTGGATCATCTTCGGCACGCCCAGCGAGCCGACCGCCTCACGCAGCAGCGCCGAGCCCGCACGCGGGTCGGGGCCGGGCTCGAAGTGCCAGGTCACGACCGGGTCCGCGCCGCGGTACGGTGCCCAGAAGGCCACCCGCACGGGGCCACGGGCGAAACACCACTCGGGTCGCGTCCTGCCCTCCTCGCCCGCGGCGACCAGTTGGGATCGGGCAGGCTCGGGGAACTGCTCGAACAAGGTGGCGAGCCTCCGGAGCCGGGATTCTCGCCACGATCATAGACAAGCCGGTCAGGCCGCGGCCAGCAGTGCGTCGGGCAGCGAATCGGTCGTCTCGAAGTGCCCGTCGAGGTTGGTGATCGTCAGCAACCGGGCGATCATGCCGGGGCCGAGGACCAGGACCAGCCGGCCGCGCGCCTGCCGTACCCGCTTGAGGGTGGAGACGAGCAGCCCCAGCCCCGTCGAGTCGCAGAACGGGACCTCGGTCAGGTCGAGGACGAGATGGGGTGGAGTTCCGGACGCGCAGGCGGAATCGATCGCCGCGCGCAGCCGGGGGACTCCAGAGGAATCCAGGTCGCCGATGACTTCCAGCACGATGCAGGGGCTCTCCCACCTGGACTTGACCACCATGATGAGCGAACTGCCCTGCATTGGGAAGAGTATGCCTAATTTTTGCAGATGTTCTGGGTTGCCGTCCTGGTCACCGGTGCGGCCGTCGGGGCGGCGGAGGCCGAGGCGGACGGGCTGGGCGTGACCACGGCGTTCGCCTTCACCTTGCGCACCTTGGGCTGGTCGCTGCCGAGCACGACCTCGATGCCGGGCTTGTCGGTGAGCTTCAGCTCGGCTCCGGGCAGCGCCGCGGCGACCGTGCGGGCGGAGTCCTCGCGGCCGGGGCCGTAGCGGATGACCGTGCGGGTGAAGTCCTTCTTCGGGGTGTTGCCGGCGGTCTCCGGGATGACGAAGCCCGAGGCCAGCAACGCGTCGCGGGTGCGGGCGCCGAGCCCCTGGATGTCGGTGCCGTTGAGCACCCGCATGGTGATGCGCGCGGGCGGCACGGTCAGCGGCGACGGGCTGGCCGTGGGCGTGGCGGGCGCGGAGGCCGAGGGGGAGGGGCTCGGCCGGCCGAGGTCCTCGTCGGCGGCGATCCGGCGGAACAGGTCCTTGGCTCCTGCCTGGTCCCACTTGACCGCCGACTCCCCGGTGGGCGTGCGGTAGTCGGGGTCGGCGATCGGGATGGAGGCGAAGCGCACGTCGTCGAGCGAGGTGTCGCGCAACTGCGTCACCAGCGAGTTGAGATCCTTCTGCGGGTCGATCTTCACGCTCGCCTGGACGCTCTTGATGAACTTGCCGAGCGCCGCCGGGTCGGTCAGCGTCGCGGGGCTGAGCACCTTGTCCAGCAGCGCGGACATGACCTGCTGCTGGCGGTCGATGCGGTCGAAGTCGGAGCGGACGGTGGCGCGCGTGCGGGCGTAGAAGAGCGCCTGGATCCCGTCGAGCTGGTGCGTGCCGGCCGCCAGGTTGAAATTGATCTTCTTGTCGTTGATCGGCACCGGCGTGCAGACGGTGACCCCGCCCTTGAGCGAGTCGACCACGTCGATGAAGCCCAGCACGTTGACCTCGACGTACAGGTTGATCGGCAGCCCGGTGGCCTGCTGGACCGTCTTGAGCGTCAGCGACGGCCCGCCGAGCTGGTAGGCCGAGTTGATCTTGTGGTGGCCCTTGCCGGGAATCGTCGTCCAGGAGTCGCGCGGCAGGCTGACCACGGCGATCCGGCGGTGGTCGGCCGACAGGTGGATCAGCATCATGGTGTCGGTGCGCTGGCCCACCTCGCGGCCGAGGCGCAGGTCGCGCTGCTCGCGCCGGGACAGGTTGTCGCGCTTGTCCACGCCGACCAGCAGGATGTTGAGCGCCCCGTCGGACTGGATGCCGGAGGCGCCCGCCTCGACCGCCTCGAAGCCGCCGAGGCCGTAGGTCGAGGTCGCCCAGACCGCGCCGGTGCCGGCCAGCACCACGCACGACAGCGCGCCGGACAGGATCAGGTTGCGGCGCCGCCGCCGTGGGCTCTTGCGAGCCGACCGCGGCAGGGTGACGCCTCCGTAGGCGTCGCCGCCCACACTGATCCCGGCGTCCTCCACGTTGCCTCCACCGTAAAGACCGGCAACCGTCAAGATTGCCCAACCACCCTGCTCGTACAGTAGCGTGAGGGCCGCCATGAAGCAGTTCCCCGACTCGCCGTCCACGCAGACCGGCCTCTGGCCGCCCGTCTCCGTGATCATGCCCGTGCTCAACGAGGAGCGCCACCTCGACGAGGCCGTCCAGATGGTCCTGTCCCAGGACTATCCGGGCCCGATCGAGGTCGTGCTGGCCGTTGGCCCCTCCCACGACCGCACGCAGGAGGTCGCCGACGCGATCGCCGCCCGTGATCCCCGCGTCGTCGTCGTGCCCAACCCCACCGGACGCACCCCCAACGCGCTCAACGCCGCCATCGGCGCCTCCCGCAACGAGATCGTGGCCCGGGTCGACGGCCACGCGATGCTCCCGGCCGACTACCTCCGGGTCGCCGTCGAGACGCTGCGCGAGACCGGCGCCGACAACGTCGGCGGCATCATGGCCGCCGAGGGCGTCACCCCCTTCGAGCAGGCCGTCGCCCGGGCGATGACCTCCAAGATCGGCGTGGGCGCCGCGGCCTTCCACGTGGGCGGTACGGCAGGCCCCGCCGACACCGTCTACCTGGGCGTCTTCCGCCGCACCGCGCTGCGCCGCGTGGGCGGGTACGACGAGCACTTCCAGCGCGCCCAGGACTGGGAGATGAACCACCGCATCCGCGAGAGCGGCGGCCTGGTCTGGTTCCAGCCCCGGATGCGCGTCTCCTACCGCCCGCGCCCGACCATCAAGGCGCTGGCCAAGCAGTACTTCCACTACGGCCGCTGGCGGCGCGTGGTGGCGCGCACCCACGAGGGCACCATCAACCTGCGTTACCTCGCCCCGCCCACCGCGGTCGTGGCGATGCTCGCCGGCCTGCTGGTCTCGCCGTGGTTCCCGCTCGGCCTGATCATCCCCGGCGGTTACCTGCTGGCCATCGGCGCGGGCACCGTGCTGACCGGCAGCGGCCTGCCGTTCGGCGTCAAGGCCCGGCTCATGGCGGTCTACGCCACGATGCACCTGTCGTGGGGCTGGGGCTTCCTGACCAGCCCGCGCAAGCTCGCCCGCCCGCCGCGCGGCCTCTAATCCTGCTGCAGGGCCCGGTCCACCGCGTTGCCGAACCTCGTCATCGCGTCCGGGTACTCGGGCCCCAGCAGGTAGGTCCTGAGCTTGCGCCGCGCCTCGGCCAGCTCGTCCGGCCCCTCGACGAAGGCGGCCAGGTCTGCCAGGTCCTGGCCGATCAGCGTGCCCGCCTCCGTGCTGGGGTAGCGGTCGAAGAAGGTGCGTTCGGGCAGCCCGGCCACGTTGGTCACCGCGTACGGCTTGCCGCTGGCCAGGAAGTCGGGCACCACGCTGGAGATGTCGGCGACCATCAGGTCGGCGAGGTTGAAGCAGTCGTACAGGTGCGGCTCGGTCCCGCTCACCACCAGGTGGTTGAACTGCGTCGCCGTCCCCGGCGAGGACGGGTGCCGGGCCTTGGCCGCGGCCAGGTTCGCCCCCTCCAGCAGCGTCACGACCTTGCGGTGCGCCCGCGCCGCCGCCCGGTCGCGGTAGCCGGTCAGCGGGTGCGCCTTGTAGATCACCCGCACGCCCAGCTCCATCAGCGCCCGCACCAGGCGCGGCCCCATGGACGGCAGCGAGGTGTGGAACAGGTCGTCGGTCCAGCCCTCCCACGTGGGCGCGTACAGCACCGTCTTGTACGGCAGGCCCGGCCCCTCGGTCAGGATGCCGTCGAGCTGCGGCCGCCCCACCTCGTGGACGTCCTCGTCGCGCACCCCCACCTCGGCCTTGCGGTAGCGGTCGCGCCCGGCAGGCCCGGCCACCCACACCTCGTCGTAGACCTTGGAGAAGGGGTTGAACGAGGCCTCCTTGTCGCTGTCGCCGTGCCCGATGAAGGCGCTGCGCAGCCCCTGGATGCGCAGCATGTGGATGTTCTTGCCGACGTTGGCGACGTACAGGCACAACCGGGCGCTGCCCAGCGCGCGAAAGCCCATCAGGTCGGCGCTGGCCGGGATGCAGACCATCGGCAGCGAGGTCGGGCCCAGCCGCTCGGCCATGCCGCGCTCGCGCAGCACCACGATGCAGCGCCGGCCGAGCCGCTCCAGCGTCGGCAGCCACATCCGGGCCTGGTAGGCCGCCTCGGCCGCGCCGGAGAAGTACAGGACCACCTCGGGCGCGAACTCGCGGACCCTGCGGTCGGCGATCTCCAGCACGCGTTCGCGATCGGTGAGCGGGGCGGCTCGCCGTACCCATGGGACGAGGGCGAGCGCGGCGGCGAGGCCGATCGCCAGCGCCAGGCCCGCGCCCAGCGCGCCCGCGGCGGCGCCGAAGGCGGCGCCCAGCACCGGCAGCGCGTCAAGGTAGAGCCAGCGCACCCCGCGATGGTTGATCAGGAAGTTCGGCGGCGCGGACGGGATGCGCAGCTCGGAGACGTCCAGGTTGCGGGTCGACACCGGCATCGTGGCCAGCGTCTGCCGCAGCCGCATCGCCAGCCCGGTCTGGACGGCCCGCACGCCGTGCATGGCGAACAGCCCGGCGGCCAGGCCGGCGAGCCACGGCGAGTCGGCCCCGGCCGTCCGCGCGACCAGCAGCACCGCCGCCATCTCCCGTACGGCGAAGCGCAGCGTGACCCCGAGGTGCACCTTCGACAGCAGGTCCACGAAGGACTTGGCGACCCGGGGAGCGAGGAGCTCTGCGGCGTAGGACCCGGCGGCCACCAGCGCGAACAGGACCGGGACCGGCCACAGCGCGGTGAGCAGCAGCAGAGGGTAGGCGCCCAGCAGGGCGATGATCGCGCAGAGTCTCCTCATGCGTTCAGAGAGTAACTGCCCCTTCCAGGCGGACATCGACAACCTGGCCGGTGAGGTCGGAAACGAGCACGTCGATGGAGGTCTGGGCGACCGCGCGGGGAGACAGCAGGGTGTGGGCGGGTTCGTCGCCGAACGCCCGCTCCCGCATGGGGGTGCTGGTCCGTTCCGGATTGACGCAGTTGACGCGGATGCCGTCGGCGGCCCACTCGTCGGCCAGCGCCTGGGTCAGGTTGACCACGGCGGCCTTGGAGGAGGAGTAGAGGCTGTAGCCGGCCCGGCCGCGGGTGTAGGAGCTGGAGGTGTAGAGCAGCAGCCGGCCGCGCGACTCGCGCAGGTACGGGTGGGCGGCTCTGGCCACGTTCACCGGCCCCAGGTAGTTGACCCCGACGGTCTCGGCGATGGCCTCGTCGCTCGCCTCGGCGAGCTTGCCCGTGTGCAGCACGCCCGCGGTGTTGACCACGAAGTCGGCCCGCCCGACCTTGGCCAGGGCCTTGGCGACCGAGTCGTAGTCCTCGACCCGGACCTCGTTCTGGGTGCGGGAGAAGGAGTGCACCTCGGCGCCGTAGCTCCGGGCCAGCTCGACGACGTCGGCCCCGATGCCGTAGCTGCCGCCGAAGACCACCACGGTCCTGCCGGCCAGCGCCTCGCGGTAGGCGAAGCTCGTGGGCAGCGGCGCGGTGGCCGCGGTGAGCTGGAAGAGCTTGTCGGCGATGTGCACGTCCACCGGGTGGGTGACCTTGATGTTGTGCTCGCTGCCGGGAACGATGTAGATCGGCACGTCCGGCAGGTAGCGCAGGACCACGCCGCAGTCGTCGGTGGCCGGCTGCCGCTCGAAGTCGGGGTCGGCGAAGGCGCGCTCGTAGGCCTCGCGGATGACCGAGAGCCGGAAGCACTGCGGGGTCTGCCCCCGCCGCAGCCGCGCCCGGTCGGGGATGTCACGGATGATCTCGCCGCGCGGCCCCGGCGCGGCCACCACGACCGTGTCGGAGCTGGGGATGGCCACGTCGACCGCCTCGTACACCTTCAGCGCCTGCACGCACTCGGTGATGATCGACGGCTTGAGCAGCGGCCGGACCGCGTCGTGCAGCAGCACGTTGCACTCGGCCGGCCCGAGCGCCTTGAGTGCCCGCCATGTGGTCTCTGTCCGGGAATCGCCGCCTTCGAGAATCTGGCTGACCTTCCCGAAGCCGGCGCGGGCCACGATCTCCTCCGCCTCGGGCGTGAAGCCGGGCGTCATCAGCACGATGATCTCGTCGATCTCGGGCGAGGCGTTGAACAGCGCCAGCGTGTGCTCCAGGATCGTCTTCCCGGCGATCTTGAGGAGCTGCTTGGGGGTGTTCAGGCCGAGCCGCTGGCCCACGCCGCCGGCGAGGACCACGGCGACCGAACGCAGACGAGATTCAACGGTCATACGGCGAGGGTAACGGTCGATTCGGCCACTACGTCGCTACGCTGTGTCCACGCACTCCCTCGCGACCGGGAGGAGACCTGCGCTTTGCAGAGTGACACGCCGCCGAGCCCGCGGCGAGACCAGATGTCGTCCAGCCCGAGGCGACCGTCCATGACCCCACAGAAGCCCACCGCGACCGCGGTGGTGCTGGCCGGCGTGCCGGCCACCCGCCTCGCCTGCGCCGACGGCACCCTGCTCGACCGGCTCAACGACCAGCTCGTCACCCTGCCCGTGCACGACGTGCAGACCGTGGCGGCCGGCGGCGGACCGGCCGGCGACCTGCGCGCGGTGGCCGCCCTCGTCCGGCTCCAGCAGGGGCCGGTCGTCGTGCTGCCCGGCGATCTCGTCGCGCATACCGAAGCCCTCGCGCTGCTGCTGGAGCATCCGGCGAGCGACACCGCGGCCCTGGTCTCGACCGAGCGCCCGCCCGGCCCGCTGCGCCCGCCCGTGCGGCTGCAGGCCCGCAAGGTCGCCGCCGCGGGCAGCTCCTTCCACACGGTGCCCGAGGCCAACGCCACCTTCCTGGGCGTGCTCCAGGTGAGCGAGCGCGACCTCGCGACGCTGGCCGACATCGCCGACGAGCTCGCCGACCTGGTCCAGGCGGGCCGGCTCGGCCCGGTGAGCCCGATCGAGACCGTCGACCTGCTGCTGGTCGGGCTGGTCCGCTCGGGCGTCGGCGTCCGCGCGGCCGACGCCGGCCCGCTCCACTGCGACCGGGTGACCGGCCAGTCCTCCGCCGACACGGCCATCGCCGCGCTGGCGGACGTCGACGAGGCCCGCGTACGGCTGGACACCGCGGTCAAGTCCGACGACGGCTTCTTCGCCACCTACTTCGTGTCGAGCTGGACCAGGCCCCTGGTCCGGCTGGCCGCCCGGCTCAAGCTCACCCCCAACGCGGTCACCGGCATCTCGATCGGTCTGGCCGTGACCGCGGCGGCGTGGTTCACCTACGGCGCGAGGGCGGCCCAGGTCGCCGGCGCCGTCCTCGTCTATCTCTCGTTCGTGCTCGACTGCGTGGACGGGCAGCTCGCTCGCTACACCAGGACCTTCACCCCGCTGGGCTCCTGGTCCGACGCCATGGCCGACCGGTTCAAGGAGTACGTGGTCTACGTCGGCCTGGCGGTCGGCTACTCGGCCGGGCAGGGCAACCCGGACGGCATCTGGCAGCTCGCGGTGGCCGCCATGGTGCTCCAGGTGGTCCGGCACACGCTCGACTTCTCCTTCTCCGGCGCGGTGGCCGACGCGGCCAAGGTCGGCGCCTCCTGGGCCCGGCCGCCGCGCTCGCTCATGGAGCCGGCCGACCAGGGGCCCCTGGGCCTGCGCGCCCGGCTGGAGCGCGACACGCTCACCCGCTGGCTGAAGAAGATGATCGTGCTGCCGATCGGGGAGCGCATGGCGCTCATCGCGGTCACCGCCGCCCTGTTCAACGCCCGCGTGACCTTCCTCGCGCTGCTGGCCTGGGGCGGCGTCGCGCTGCTCTACCAGCTCGCCGGCCGCATCGAAAGGGCGACGGCATGATCTCGGTGCAGCTCACCCCCATCCCGCGCAGCCGCGTGGTGGCCTACCGCGACGACGGCCCGCTCTCGCGCGGCATGGGCCTGCTGGTCGCCGGCCAGCTCCCGCCCCTGCCGCCGCTCGTCGTCGCCGCCTTCGTCATCGGCGTGCTGATGGCGATCGGCGTGGCCGGCTCCGACGACTGGGCGATCCTGGCCTTCGCCGTCACGCTGCTGCTGGCCGGGCCGGGCAGCTCGGCCCCGCACGACGGCCGCTACGACTGGCTGGTGCCGCCGATCCTGCGGGCGATCGAGTACTGCTGCATCGCGGCCGTCGGCTTCGCCCACGCCGTGCACCCGCTGTGGATCTTCGCGCTGCTCGGCGCGATGGCCTTCCACCACTACGACCTGGTCTACCGGCTGCGCCAGCGGGTCTACCCGCCACCGTGGCTGTCCACTTTCGGACTCGGCTGGGACGGCCGGATGATCGCCGTCTCGCTGGGCGTGGTGGCGGGCTGGCCCACCGTGGGGTTCGGCCTGCTGGCCGCCTACCTGTGGGCCTTCTTCGGCTGGGAGAGCCTGACTTGCTGGCTGGCCGCGCCCCGTGCGGGCGGCGAGGTGACCGAGGCGGGAACCCTGGACTGACACCGGATTACCCGATCAGGGCCATCTGGCAACTAACCTTTGGGTGCCACACAAGTCATGCTCGACCGAGGAGTGCACGTTGCTGGGAATGGTGCTGGCCGCTGGAGCCGGACGTCGCCTGCGGCCCTACACCGACACGCTGCCCAAGGCGCTGGTGCCGGTCGACGGGGAAACGACGATCATGGACATCTCGATCCGCAACCTGGCCGCGGTCGGGCTGCGCGACATCGTGATCATCGTCGGCTACCAGGCCCAGGCCGTGCACGAGCGCAAGGCCGCCTTCGAGGAGCGCTACGGCGTCACCCTGGAGCTGGTCCACAACGACAAGGCCGAGGAGTGGAACAACGCCTACTCCCTGTGGTGCGCGCGTGAGCACTTCGCCAAGGGCGCGCTGCTGCTCAACGGCGACACCGTGCACCCGGTCTCGGTCGAGAAGACCCTACTGGCCGCGCCCGAGGACAGCGACATCCTGCTCGCGGTCGACAACGTGAAGAAGCTGGCCGACGAGGAGATGAAGGTCACCCTCGGCCCCGGCGGCGAGCTGCGCCGCATCACCAAGCTGATGGACCCGGCCGAGGCGTACGGCGAGTACATCGGCGCCACCCTCATCCGCCCCGGCGCCGCCGAGCGCCTGGCCGACGCCCTCCAGGCCACCTTCGAGCGTGACCCCCAGCTCTACTACGAGGACGGCTACCAGGAGATGGTGGCCCGCGGCGAGAACATCCGCGTAGCCCCCATCGGCGAGGTCTCCTGGGTCGAGGTCGACAACCACGACGACCTCGCCAAGGCCCGCGAGATCGCCGTCGGCTACTGATCGAGGAGCCCAGATGCCGCTTCTGGCGAGGATGTTGCCCGCCCCGCTGACCATGGAGGTCAGGCGGGGCGCGGTCGCGCAACTCGGCGCGTTGCTCGCCGACAGCAGGGTGGCCACCTCCGGCCGGGTCGCCGTCGCGGTCGGCCCGGGCCAGGGCGACCACATCGAGCACCTCATCGCCCCCACGCTCGCCGAGGCGGAGGTCTTCCGCGTCGCCGACGGCTCGGTCGAGGCCGCCGTCTCGCTCGGCGCCGACCTGCGCAAGGGCGCCTACGAGGTGGTCGTCGGCGTGGGCGGCGGCAAGACCATCGACGTCACCAAGTACGCCGCGTCGCTGGCCGGCATCCCCATGGTGGCCGTGGCGACCAACCTGTCCCACGACGGCATCTGCTCGCCCACGGCCTCGCTGACCTACGAGGGCGGCAAGGGCTCCTTCGGCGTCCCGATGCCGCTGGCCATCCTGGTCGACCTCGACCTGGTGCGCACCGCGCCGCAGGCGCTGGTCCGCTCGGGCGTGGGCGACGTGGTGAGCAACCTGTCGGCGATCGACGACTGGCAGCTCGGCAACCTCGAGCGCGGCGAGCCGATCGACGGGCTGGCCTGCTCGATGGCCCGCACCGCGGCCGAGGCGCTGATCGGGCGTAAAGACTCCATCGAGTCCGACGCCTTCCTGACCGTGCTGGCCGAGTCGCTGATCCTGTCCAGCCTCTCGATGGTGATCGCCGGCTCCTCGCGCCCGTCCAGCGGCGGCGACCACGAGATCCTGCACGCGGTCGACCAGCTCTTCCCCGGCACCTCCAACCACGGCGAGCTGGCCGGCATCGGCGCCGCCTTCTGCTTCTTCCTGCGCGGCGACGCCGCCCGGCTGGAGCAGGTCGTGGGCTGCCTGCGCCAGCACCAGTTGCCGCTCACCCCGGGCGACATCGGGCTCACCGTCGAGCAGTTCACCGAGGCCGTGCTGTTCGCGCCCTCCACCCGGCCGGGCCGCTACACCATCCTGGAGCACCTCCGCCTGTCGGAGCCCGAGGTGCGGGAGCGGGTGGAGAGCTATGTCGAGTCCCTCGGTCACTGAGCTGCGCGCGGTCGCGCAGCCGCCCACCCACATCCAGCGCCGCAACGGCGAGCACTGGGCGGGCGTGCTGTACATGCGCCGCCTGTCGATCTACGTCACCTGGCTGCTGACCAAGACCTCGATCACCCCCAACCAGGTCACCTGGGTGATGACCGTGGTCGGCGTGCTCGGCGGCGTGGTGCTGGCCTTCGACGGTCTGCTCGCGGCGGTGGTGTCGTTCCTGCTCATCCAGCTCTACCTGCTGCTCGACTGCTCCGACGGCGAGCTGGCCCGCTGGACCGGGCAGACCTCGCTGGCCGGGGTCTACCTCGACCGGGTGGGCGCCTACTTCTGCGAGGCCGCGCTGCTGGCCGGGCTCGGCTGGCGCGCCTCGGAGACGCTGCCCGACTGGTACACGGTGATGGGCTTCGCCGCCGCGCTCGGCGCGATCCTCATCAAGTCCGAGACCGACCTGGTCGACGTGGCCCGGGCGCGCGCCGGGCTGCCCGCCGCCAGCGAGGCCTCCGCCGGTCAGTTGCGGTCGGGGCTGCTGGCCCTGGCCCGCCGGATCGTCGGCGCGACGAAGTTCCACCGCATCGTGCAGCCGGTGGAACTGTCAATCCTCGCCCTGATCACAGCCGTGATCGATATGGTGGTCGGCGACCTTACCGCGACGCGGGTGCTCACCGTGGCCTGCGTGGTAGCCGCCGCTCTCCAGGTGGTTCTCCACCTGGTGAGCATCATGGCGTCGAGGAGGCTGTCATGAACGAGGAACCGTCCGCGCCCGGCGTCCGTCGTAATGATCGGACCCCCGCGCTTCGGTGGGGGTTCACTTGCGGTTCCGATACTCTTGTGCCATCCCAAACTAGGACATAGACAGACTCGGTGATCATGACAGAATGCCACGCCCGTGCTCTCAACGCGTCGAGGCGATGACGCGTTGAAGATCTCGTGCGTCATCCTCACCATGGGCAACCGGGTCGCGGAGCTGAACCGGGCGGTCGAGTCCGCGTTCAACCAGACCGACGGCGACGTCGAAGTGGTGATCGTGGGCAACGGCGCCGACGTGCCCGAGGTGTCGGCCACGCCGCCCGCCGGCTCGTCCGCGGTGCTCAAGACGGTCCGCCTGGAGCAGAACGTCGGCATCCCGGCCGGCCGCAACCGTGGTGTGGAGGAGTGCTCGGGCGACGTCGTGCTGTTCCTCGACGACGACGGCTGGTACGCCAACCAGAAGGTGGCCGCGCACGTGCGCGAGCGCTTCGCCACCGAGCCCGACCTGGCCGTGCTCTCCTTCCGCGTGATGGACCCCGACGGCACCGGCTCCCAGCGGCGGCACGTGCCCCGGCTGCGCGCCGGCGACCCCGAGCGCTCCTCGCCCGTCACCACCTTCCTCGGCGGCGCCTCCGCCGTGCGGCGCAGCGCCTTCCTCCAGGTCGGTGGCCTGCCCGAACGCTTCTTCTACGCGCACGAGGAGACCGACCTCGCCTGGCGGCTGCTCGGCGAGGGTTACCGGATCGAGTACGACGCCGAGACGGTGATGTACCACCCGTGGGTGCCGCCCACGCGGCACGAGAACTTCTACCGGATGAACGCCCGCAACCGGGTCTGGCTGGCGCGGCGCAACCTGCCCTGGCCGCTCGCGGCGCTCTACCTGATCGACTGGGTCGTGCTCACCCTGCTGCGCGAACGCTCCGGCAGCGCGCTCAAGGCGTGGTTCGGCGGCTTCGTGGAGGGCCTGCGCACCCCGGCGGGCGAACGCCGCCCGATGGCCTGGCGCACGGCCTGGCGCATGGTCAAGCTGGGCCGCCCGCCCATCGTCTGAGCCGCCCGGCCGGTCAGGCCGGCTCGCCGCTCCAGCGGCCGGCCGCCTCGAACGACATCGCCACCCGGGCCGAGTAGCTGGTCAGCAGGGCCCGCTTGGGCAGGCCCAGCTCGCTCAGCTCCTTGGCCACCGGGTGGTTCCCCAGCCGGATCAGCGCCCCGCCGGGCCTGATCCGGCTCCCTCCGGCGCGCATCGTCGCCGGGATCCGCCGCGTGATGCCGTCCAGGTGCGTGTAGGCCGTCAGCGGCGTCACCGGCGTCCGGGCGGGCACGGGCAGGCCGGGCTTGATCAGCAGGTCGAGGACCAGCCGCCCGTCCTTGCGCACGATGCACCGCTTGTACGGCGAGCTCATCCGCAGCTCGACCTCCGCCAGTTCCTTCGGGAAGCCCCAGATGCCCCGCCCGGCCGCCAGCGTGAAGCGCTGGTCCACCGGCAGCCAGTGCACGAACGCCCCCGGCTGCCCGCCGCCGGGCGCCCGGACCAGGAAGGTCATCCCGAACTCGTGGTAGGCGCCCAGGTCGCTGTCGCCGTAGTCGACGAAGACCAGCGTGCACACGGCCTTGCCCGGCAGGACCTCGGCCACCTCCACCCCGGTGTAGGCCAGCACGGCCCGCGCCGCGTCGGCCCGCACCGCGTAGCTGGCGGTGCAGACCGCCGCCTGCCTCACCTGGACGGGCAGGGTGACCGTTCGGCCGTCGATCAGGTGCGATGCCATGCTTCCAGTACATCAACCGGATTGCCGTGTGACCATTCCCGCGTGGCCGGCGTCTTCTCCTGACATGACTGTCCCCGAGACGCGGAGGCCACCATCGAGGAGCTGTACCGCGAGCACTGGCTGCTCGTCTGCGGCTTCCTGCTGCGCCGTACCCGAGACCCCCACCTGGCCGAGGACCTCGCCCAGGAGACCTTCGTCCGGGCGACCCGGGCCTTCCTCGGCTGGCGCGGCGAGAACCCGGCGGCCTGGCTGCTGGCCATCGCTCGCACGACCCTGCTCGACCACGTCCGCCGGCGGCGGGTCGAGCTGCCCCTGCCCGACCCCGACGAGCTGGGCGTCCCGGGCTTCGACGCGACCGGCCTGGACGTCCGCCAGGCGCTCGACCGGTTGCCCGAGCAGACCAGAAGGCTGCTGGAGCTCGTCTACTTCGAAGGTTTCTCCCTGGTCGAGGTGGCCGCGATGACCGGCCGCACGACCGCCGCGATCAAGACCGCCGTGTGGCGGGCCCGCTCGGCCTTCGCCGAGGTCTATGGAGGTGCACGATGATCGAGATGCCGGAGTTCGACGTCAAGAGCACGCGGCGGGCCGTACGCCGGGGGGTGGCCAGGACCGCGCTGCGCGCGGTGGCGATCGTGGTGGCCCTGGCCCTGGTCGCGGTGATCGGGCCGGTGCTGCTGCAGAAGCGGAGCGATCGGGCGGATCGGATGAGCACGGTGCTGGGGGTGGCCTTCGAGCTCTACGCCCCGGCCTACCGGCTCTCCTTCACCTCCTGCTGCGAGATGACGCCGTGGTCGATGGGCATGACCATGAGCGGCGGGCCGCTGCGCGCGCACGGCGGGTTCGTCACGCAGGGCGGCCAGGAGTACACGATCACGCAGACCTTCTTCGGGCGCGTGTCCGGCCACCTGCCGCTGGGCGCGTCGGCGATGACCACGCTGAGCTACGCCCTGATGAACGTCAGGACCGGCAACCAGCCCAAGGAGGACCAGCGCAAGGTCCTGGCCAGGCTGCCCGCCGAGTTGCGGGCGCTGTCGGTGGTCGAGTTCGAGCGGCCCCTCGACGCGGCCGCGCTGAAGGCCTTCGAGGCGCGGCACGGTGTGACGGCCGAGCGGGTGGTCTACGAGGAGCGGCCCAGGTCGATCCCGATCACCTGGGGCTACGACATGGACTTCAGCCTCCCGGACTCGCAGCCCGGCGACGAGCTGAAAAACTTCCGCGCCTGGGTGGACCTGCTGCGCGAGCACGACGACGCCAACCTGCGCGACTTCGACCTCACCCTGGAGCGGCTGCGCCGGGCGGCGAAGGACGGCCTGGCCTACGCCTTCGTGGACACCCTCACCACCGTCGGCGAGCTGCGCAAGGTCATCGAGGACCCGCTGGTCCGCACCGTGCGGGTGGCCGACCTCGCCTACGACCTGGAGAAGCCGTAACCGACCGCCGGGGCGGGCGCGGCTGCGGTCGCGCCCGCCCAGCGCTCCAGGAGCGAGACGAAGGCCGGGGCCTGGTCGGGCCAGTGGTGACGCGCCCGCGCCGCCTGATGCCCGCGCGCGCCCATGGCCGCCCGCAGCTCCGGGTCCTCCTTGAGATCCAGTACGGCATGCAGCACGGACTCGGTGTCGAAGGAGACCGTCAGGCCGCACGCGGCGCGCTCGACGAGCTCCTGCGGGGTGCTGACGACCGGCACGCCCCGGCCCATGTAGTCGAGGATCTTGGCCGGCAGGCCCGGCTCCCGGCTGAGCGAGATCCCGGCCAGCGCGCCCTCGGTCATCCGCAGCGCGTGCCGGAGCGGCACGTACCCGAACCAGTCGAGCAGCCCCACCCGCTGCGCGTCGCGGAGCATGGGCCGCACGCGCGGGTCGGCCGAGCCGATGAGGTCGAGCCGGATGCCGTGCGGCGCGAGGCGTTCGGCGAGCGCGACCAGCTCGGCGACGCCACGCTCGGCCGAGAGCCGGCCGAGGTGCACCACCCTGGTGTCGCCCGGGAGCGGGGGAGCGGACGACACCAGGGTGGCCTCGGGGACCGTCGAGGGGTCGATCACGTGGTGCCGCCGCCGGGTCCTGGCGGCGGCGGCGCGGCGCAACGGGCCGCCGGGCTCCTCGCGCGCGTCCCACACGATCGGCGGGCGGCGCAGGGGCAGGACCCGCAGGACGTCGATGTCGTGCGCGAGGACGAGGTCGGCGTCCCGGCAGCCGCGGCGCAGCGCCATCCTGGCCCGGTTGAGGCCGCCGCCCCGCCGTACGTCTATGGCGGTGACGTGCGCGTCCGGCGTGACGTTGTAATAGGAGAAAGGCGCGACATACGTCACTTCGTGCCCCGCGTCGAGCAGGGCCCGGATCTGCTTGTGCATGATCCGGGCGTCCTCGGGGTGGTGGACGATGGTGGCGACGCATACCCGCATACGCCCATGCTGCGCGTCCAGGGCTTCACCGGCGTGAATCGGGAGGGAACTACCGCTTAACTTCCTGCGGGACCGACGGTCGGCGGTAGAGCCAGGTCAGCCGCGGCTCGACGAGCCACTTGAAGAGCGTGCGGGTGATCGGCAGGCACAGCACGATGGCCAGGGCGAAGGCGCTGGTGGAGATGGCCAGCGCGCCGAGCGGCCCGTGCAGCCAGGGCAGGTCGAGCAGCCCGGTCTCCTTGGCGATCAGCACCGGGATGCCGTGGAGCAGGTAGGCGTAGAGCGTTCGGGTGCCGAGGTCGGTGTACCAGGTCTCGCCGCGCGGCACGAGCGCCAGGAAGGCGAAGCACATGGCCAGCGAGGCGCCGAGGATGAGCAGGTGCTCGGCCAGGCCCATCCACCAGGACAGGTCCATGTCCTTGTAGCTGTGCTTGAAGTAGAAGGGCTTGAGGCTCAGCTTCTTCATCGACACCAGCATGGCCACGCCGGCCGCGCCGAGCAGGATCACGCCCGCCACGATCTTGACCCAGAGCCGGTTGAGCCACTCGAAGTGCTGCGGCTGCAGGGTCAGGCCGATCACGAAGAAGGGCAGCAGGCCGAAGAAACGGTCCATGCTGAACTCGCCGGAGATCTGCGAGAAGCCGGCGAACAGGTAGACGGCGATCGAGACCGGGATGGGGAACTTCATCCGCTTCCACACCGGCGTGGACAGCCGCCAGAACAGCAGCGCCACCAGGTACCAGTTGAGCCAGGCCGGGTCGATGATCGTCAGGCTCCACTTCTGCCCGAGGGCGGTGCGGAGCGCGGCGTAGCCCACCTCGACGATCACGTAGGGGATCAGGAAGGTGTCGACCAGCTTGTTGGTCTTGGCGTTGGAGTTCCAGAAGTTCCTGGACAGGTAGCCGCTGATGACCACGAACAGCGGCATGTGGAAGGTGTAGATGAAGATGTAGAGCGAGCGCGAGGAGTCGGCGTTGAGCGTCGGCACCAGCGAGTGGCCGACGACCACCAGCGCGATCAGCAGGAACTTGACGTTGTCGAGATACGGCTCACGCGTCTTCTTCGGCGGCGCGGGCTTGTCGTCCTGCGGAGGCTCCTGCTGGGCCTCGGCGGGCGGCTGCGGCCACCACACACCCTTCGGGTCGGTGTCCGCACCCGAAGGAGTCCTGGGGACCGGCAAGGAGTATCTCGTGTCGCTCACAACAGGGGGACGCTCTTCTCGGGGGACCGCTGGGCGTGATCTACCCTAGCGGTCCCCTCTTGCAGCTCGCTGTCAGAAGAGCGCTTTACACAGAAAACTCGCAGGTCAGGTGCAAATGTTCTTTTGATCCGCGGTCACGGTGTTCTGCTCCACGACCTTGGACACCGTCGTCGGGACGCGCACGCCCTGGTAGTCGGCGCCGATGACGACCTGGACGATCGGACCGGGCTCGACCTTGCCCTCGAACTCCGGCGCGCTCACCCCGGCGCTCGGGGTGTACGGCTTGAGGTTGACCGGCTTGACCTTGGTCGCCGCGGCGGGCTTGGTGCCGCTCAGCTTGGCCGCCGCGAGCTCCGCGAAGGGCTTGTCGGCGGCGGACTTGGCCGAGTAGAGGACCTTCGTCTGCGGCGCGGCGGCCGGGGTGTTGCCCACGCCGACGACCTTGAAGCCCCACTTGGTCAGCTCGTCGGCCACCTTCTGCGCCTCGCCCACCCGGTCGGTGCCGTTGAGCACCTGGATCTGGACCTGCTGCGGCTTGAGCTGCGGGCCGGTCGGCTTGGCCGTGGCCTGCTGCACCACCTCGACGTCCTGGGCGATCTGCTGCCACAGCAGGTCGGCCTCGCGCTTGACCCACTGGACGCGGTTCTTGTCCGCCGGGTAGGCCTCGACCGGGACCATGATGAACTTCACGCCGCTGGCGGTCAGCTTGCCGGCGCTGGCGGCGATGTCGAGCAGCTTCTGCGGGTCCTTGGCGAGGTCCTCGTCCATCAGCACCGACTCCTTGGCCGCGTCGATCAGCTTGGTGAGCTTGCCGACGTCGGTCATCAGGTTGGTCGAGGTGGCCGCCTGGACCATCTTGCTGAGGAACTTCTGCTGGCGCTTGATGCGCTGCAGGTCGCTCTGGTCGGCGCCGATCTTCCGCAGCCGCATGTAGGCCAGGGCCTGCTCGCCGTTGAGCTTGTGGGTGCCGGCGGTGATGTTGAACTTGGACAGCGGCTCGTTGATCGCGGTGGTGAAGCACATCTCCACGCCGCCGAGGGCGTCGACGATGTTCTTGAAGCCGGAGAAGTCCACCTCGACGAAGTGGTCGATGCGGATGCCCGTCAGCGATTCGACCGTCTTGATCGTGCAGGCGATGCCGCCGCTGTTGTAGGCGGAGTTGATCATGTACGTGTGGGCGGGGATGGTCGCGCCGGTCTTCTCGTTCTGGCACTCGGGGATGAGGACCATCGAGTCGCGGGGCAGGCTGACGATCTGCGCGGTGTCGCGGTTGGGCGAGATGTGCATCAGCAACATCGTGTCCGTGCGCTTGCCGCCCGCGTCGACCTCGCGGGCCTGCTTCTGGCCGTAGCGGGCGTTGCCCTTGCCCGCGCGGGTGTCGGAGCCGACGATGAGCACGTTGAGCGCGCCGGTGAGGTTCTGCGGGCGCGGGCCCTTGATCTTGCTGGCCACGTCCTCCGTGCGGAGGCCGCTGAAGGTGCTGCGCAGCATGCCGTAGCCGGTCAGCAGAGCGCCGACCAGCGCTACGGTCAGGCCGATGCTCACCCAGGCCATGACCCGCATGCGGTTGGGGCCGCCGTTGCCGCCCTTGGCCGCGCGGCGCCCGCCGGGGGGCGGTCCCTGCGGCGGAGGGCCGGACGCGCGATGGGACATGCGTTCCCGCGGCTGAGTCGGCGCGACGCGGCGGTCCTGGACGGAGACGCCCCGATGCTCACTCATTCGCCCCCCACGGCCTTTCCGACGCGGTCACACGCGGCCTCCTCCATCGCGCCGAGAGTAGGTCACACTCGGCGTGCCTGTGGGCAAGATCGAGGTAAATCAATCGTGACCGGGGCGTGATACACCCGCCGAAGAGCATACTCAGAGCCGGACATACCGTGGAATAACAACGTGAAAGACTTTACGTATCGCGAGGAGTACTCAGAACCGCCGCCAGGCAAGCCAGCGGTACGGCAGGCAGCACGTAGCGGTAGTCGAACTCCGCCACCGCCGGCGGCATGAGCAGTAGCGCCCAGGCCCCCGCCCAGGGCAGCGCCCACGCCGGAGGCCCTGACCAGGACCTTTCCCGGCCCGCCCGCCGAGCCTGCCAGATCCGGGCCACGGCGACGCCCGGCGGGACGAGGAGCACGAGCAAGAGAACGGCCCCCGGCAACCGCGCGAAATCTTGATAAGTCCGCATCCATCCGGCCCACGGCTCCACCACCCGCGTCGCGATCTCGCCCTGCTGGTACTCCCGGGCGAACTCGGTGCCCACCCGGGCCGGATAGCGGCCGGGCGGCGGCGGGGTCTGCGCCGGGAACTGGTAGTAGGCGTAGATCTCGGCGTCCGGGTAGACCGGCCGCCCCCAGGTGAAGGTCCGGCCCAGCTCGCCCAGTAGGGAGGCGGCGTAGTCGAGCGGCTGCGTGCGGATCGCCAGCAGGGCGAAGCGCATGGCCTTGTCGTCGGTCTCCTTGACGAAGGTCTCGTCCGGCAGCCGCACCAGCGGCGACTCGCGCGACCAGACGTACTCCTGCGACGGCGGCCGCTGCCCGGCCGGGCGCGGGTCGCACAGCACGGCCAGATCGGGCGGCGGGCGCATCCGGGCGCAGTCGGCGAAGGACATGGTGCGGGCGTAGAGGAAGACGCCGTTCGCACCGACCAGGCCGACGCGCTGGTAGGTGGCATAGAACCAGCCGCCGTAGGCCACGATCGGGATCAGCGCGGCGACCAGCAGGGCGACCGCCTTGCGCGGGCGGCGCCGTACCAGCAGCCACAGGCAGACCAGCCCGACCAGCGGCAGCCCGACCGTGCGCGTCAGCGCGGCGGCGGCCAGCAGAAGGCCGATGGCGAGCGCGGGCGGCTCCTCGCGCAGGGCCAGCACGACCGCGGCCACCACCAGCGCCATGAAGAGCGTGTCGGAGACGAGCAGATGCTCCAGCTCGATCTGGTAGGCGTCCAGCAGCACCGGCGCGGCGGCCAGCGCGGCGGCCCAGCGCGGGGCGCGGCGCACCGCCGCCCAGTAGACCAGCGCGCCGACGGCCAGGCCGAGCAGGTGCTGAGTGGCGGCGACCACGCCGAAGCTGTGCAGGGGCTCCAGCAGCTTCATGAACATCGAGTAGCCCGCCGGGCGCACCAGGTCGGGGCGCGGGCGCATCACCGTGACGATGTAGCTGTAGGAGTCGGGGAACCACAGCGCGGGCCGGTAGCCCAGCATGGTCACCACGCGCAGGAGCGCGCCGAGCGCGAACAGGCCCGCGAACCAGCCGTGCCGCCGCAGCAGCCCCATGCGCACCCCCCGATCGTTTTCCCGGCGTACGCTACCCCGCGGCCACACCTGTTCGGGCAGGAGGCGGGCGGGTTGTCACCCCCATTGGATACGCTCCCGAGCACCGATGGCACTCACCGATCCTTCACGCCGGCCGTCGGCGGGCCGGGTGCTCGCCGTCCTGTCCGTGGTGCCCGCGCTCCTGGTGGCCGGGTGGCTGCTGGCCGGGCTGCCGCTGTTGCTGCTGGGCTGGTTCCGGCCCCTGGTCGCCGTGCCGCTGGGGATCGCCGTGGCCGGGGCGCTGTGCGTGGCCGCGCTGCGCCGGCTGCCCGAGACCGCCGACGCCACCGGCTGGCAGACCGGCGGCGTGCTCGCGGTGGCGCTGGGGTCCGGGGTGTTCAACGCGTTGCTGCACAGCGAGCAGCTCATCGTGCGCCGCGACCCGGCCACCTACGCGCAGTACGCCATCTGGATCGCCGAGCACGGCTCGCTGCCGGTCGACCGGCAGGAGGCCGCCTTCGGCGGGGCCGATCCCGCGCTCGACTTCGGCAGCGTCGGCTTCTACGACCGGCCCGAAGGGGTGGTGCCGCAGTTCATGCCGGGGCCGCCCATGGTGTTCGCGGCCGGGGAGTGGCTGGGCGGGCTCCTGGTCTCCCCGGCGGTGCTCGGGGCGCTGGCGGTGCTGGTCGTCGCCGGGGTGGCCGCGCGGATGGGCGGCGGGCGCTGGGCGGTGCCCACGGCGCTGGCCTTCGCGGTCAGCCTGCCCGTCCTCTACACCTCGCGCACCACGCTCAGCGAGATCACCTCGCTGATCCTGCTCTTCGGCGGGGTGGCCCTGCTGCACGACGCGCACACCGCGGGCGGGCGCGGCTCGCCGGGGCGGGTGGCGCTGGCCGGGCTGGTGGCCGGGCTGGCGGTCCTCGTGCGGGTGGACGGGCTGCGGGACGTGCTGCCCGTGCTGGCCTACGCCGGGTTCCTCATCGCCCTCGGGCGCACGCGCGGCGGGGCTCCGGCCGGGGCCGGTGCGCGTGGGGGAGCGGTCCGCGGCGGGCCCGGGCGGCTGGGGCTGGCGTTGCTGGGCGGGCTGGCCGTCGGGGCCGGGCTGGGGTTCGTGGCGGCCGCGGTGCTGGCCAGGCCGTACCTCTCCTACCTGTCCCGCTCGGTCGTGCCCCTGCTGGCCGTCTGCGCGGCGGTGCTGCTGCTGACCGTGCTCGGGGCGGCGCTGGCGCCGAGGCTCGCCCGGTGGCGGCGCCCGGCGTTCCTGCCGGCGGCCGGGGCGGCGGCCGTGGTGGCGGTGATGCTCGGCTTCGCCGTCCGCCCCTGGGTGCAGCAGGTAACACGGCAGCCGGTCACGGAGGAGGACTGGCTCACCTACCGCTTCATCGAGGTCACCCAGCGCGACAACGGCCTGCCGATCGACGGCAGCCACCTCTACTTCGAGAACTCCCTCTACTGGGTGATCTGGTACATCGGCTTCCCCGCCGTCGTGCTCGCCACCCTCGCCGCCGCCGTGCTGGTGCGGCGGATGCTGCGGGACGGCGCCTCGGCCGAGTGGCTGCTGCCGCTCGCGCTCATCGGCTGGACCACCGTCACCACGCTGCTGCGTCCCGAGATCACGCCCGACCACCCGTGGGCCTCGCGCCGGCTGGTCCCGGTCGTGCTCCCCGGGCTCCTGCTGCTCGCCTTCTGGGGGCTGGCGTGGGTGCGCGACAAGGCCCGCCGCCTCGGGTACGGCAGGCGCGCCCAGGGCTGGATCGCCGGCGTGGGCGTCGTGCTGCTGCTGGTCCCGGGAGCGATCACCTCGATCGGCACCGCGTTCACCCCCGTCGAGCGGGGCGAGCGGGCGGCGGTCGAGGCGATGTGCGCCGCGATCCCGCCCCGGGCGTCCGTGCTCCTCGTCGAGCGGGTCACCGGCGACCGCTTCACCCAGGTCGTGCGCGGCGTGTGCGGGGCGCCCTCGGCGCAGGTCCGCCGGGCCGAGTCCACGGACACCCCGCCTGAGGCCGACGTGCGGCGGCTGATCGCGAAGATCCGGGCCGCCGGGCGGGTGCCGGTCCTCCTGGCCGCCCAGCCCGGCCAGCTCACCGCGTACGGCCCGCCGCGTCAGGTGCTGGCGCTGCGGACCCGGCAGGACGAACGTTCCCTGGTGAAGCCGCCCGACGGGGTGTGGAGCCTCAGCGCCACGGTCTGGATGGCCCTCCCCGCCTGACCAGGGGATAGCTCCGGCCTCGGCGGCCTCACCACCGGGGGTAGCTCCGGATGGACGGCCGGCCGGCGGTGACGACGACGGGTGTGACCAGGTGCTTGCCCAGCACCTCCGAGACCGTCGAGGCGTCGAGCCGCCCCAGCGCCTCCAGGTGGCCGGACAGCCACTCGGGCGGCAGCCCGGCCGCCGCGAGGGAGGCCAGCTCGTCGGCGAGTCCCGCGGCGCTCTCGAAACGCGACCACGCCCCGTCGAGACAGGCCGTGACCGCCCGCTCGCACTCCTCCGCGCCCACGCCGTGCGACGCGGTCTCGCGCAGGATGCCGAGCGCCAGCTTCGTGGCCTTCTCATCGCCCACCGCGCCTTGGACGAGCAGCACCGCGCCGCCCGGCCCGGGGTCGAGGGAGGCGGTGAAGCCGTAGGTTCGGCCGAGCTCCTCCCTGAGCACCCGGTTGAGCCGGGTGAACAGGCCCTCGCCGAGCACCCGGCACGCGACGGTGAGCGCGGCCCACGCCACGTGGTCCTCCCGGCCCGGCACCCGGTAACCGATGGCGACGTGGGCCTGCAAAGCGCCCTCCCAGGGCAGGGCCAGCGGCGCCGCCTCCACTGCCACCGGACCCGCCGGCCCGGGCGGCAGCGCGGGACCGCACAGCTTGAGGAGCCGCTCGGCCCGCTGCCCGGAGAAGTCGCCGACCTCGCCGACCACCACCAGCGTCCCCGCCTGCCACGACCCCCTGAGCCGCGCGAGCAGGCGGGAGCGCGCGGCGTGACGCGGCGAGAGCGTGGAGTCCTCCGGATCGGGCGGCGCGAGCAGCCGCACCGCCTCCTCCAGCCGCGCGGCGGGCACCTCGAAGGCCACCTCGCCGGGCGAGACCCGCAGCTCGGCGCCGAGCGCCTCCCACGCGGGCGCGTCACCGGCCGGTCCGGCCGCCGCCCCGACCAGCCGGACGGCCGCCAGCCCACCGGCGGGCCGGTCACACACCACCGTCGACCCGGTACGGCGCAGCGCGGGCAGCGCCCACGTGTCGGACCCCATCAGCTCTCCTTCGGCAGGTAGGTCAGGACGCCCGCCGGTGCGCCCAGCCGCCACACGGCGGCGAGCGCGGCCGGCTCGGTCACGGCGGCGATTCTGCGGGCGGCGGTGAGCGCCCGTCCGGCCTCGCCCGTCTGGACGGCCTCCAAGGTGAGCTCGGCCGCCAGCCCGCCGACCGTCTCGACCCGTTCGAGCGCCGCCCGCGTGGCCATGGCCTTGGCGCGGGCCAGCTCACCCGCCCGGAAGCCGCCCGCGGCCAGCTCGGCGATCTCGTCGGTCACCGCCCGCTCCATCGCGGCGAGATCGGAGCCGGGCGCGGCGTGGACCTTGACGATCGCCAGCGAGGACGCGACGGCGAAGCGGTGGACGTCCACCTCGACGGACTGCGCGCCCTCCTCGGCCAGCCGCCGGTGCAGGCGCGACCCCTCGCCGGCGGCCAGCACGCGCAGGGCCAGGTCCGCCGCCTCGATCTCGGCCCCGCCCTCGGGCGGCAGCCGGAAGGCCTGGTAGACGGCCGGGAGCGGCTGCGGCTCCGGGACGGTGAGTCTGGGCGGCGCCTCACCGGTCACGTACCGTCCCGGCAGCTCGGGCGCGATCAGCTCGGTCCGGCCGGGCGGGACGGGGGTGAAGGCCAGGGCGGCCAGCTCGATCGCGGTCGCGGTCGGGACGTCGCCCACCACGGCCAGGACGGCGTTGCCCGGCACGTACCAGTTGCGATGGAAGGCGACGCAGTCGCGCAGGGTGATCGCGTCGAGGTCCTCCTCGATGCCCGCCGGGGTGTGGCCGAAGGGGTGGCAGAGCGGGAGCAGATGGGGGAGGTGCGTGCCGTACGGGAAGGCGAACACCCGCTGCAGCACCTCGGCCCGCACCACCTCGCGTTGCGCGCCCAGGCGGCGCGGCGACTCGCGCATCCGCGCGGCCTCCAGCCGCAGGACCCGTTCGAGATGTTGCGGCCTGACCAGGGTGTGGTAGGCCGTGTGCTCGAACCAGGTGTCGGCGTCGTAGACCGCGCCGAGCCCCTCCAGCTCCGTCATGTGGCCGGGCGCGAACATCAGGTGCTCGGTGAGGTGCGCGAGCCCGGTGCGTCCCCGCGGCTCGTGCCGCGAGCCCGCCCGGTACCGCAGGTCGACGGCCACCAGCCCGGTGCCCGGCCGTTCCACGACGAGGACGCGCAGGCCGTTGGCCAGCACGAGTTCACGCGGCACCGCGGACCTCCCTGACGACCCGCAGGATCTCCTCGATGACCAGGTCGGGCCGCTCCTGCGGGATCAGGTGCCCGGCGCGCGCGGCGACCACGTGCCGGCCGCGCGGAACGCTCGCCGCGAGCCGCCGGTGGCTGTCGGCCAGGTTGTCCCACAGCTCGGCGAACTGCTTGGGCCGCTCGCCCGCGGTGAGCACGGTGACCGGGATGTCCGGCAACGGCGTGGTGCGGCGCAGCTCGAACAGGGCCGTGAGGCTGCGCTGCTGGGCCGCGCCCTCCGCCCGTACGGCTCGCGCCGCCGACCTGGTCGCCGCCTCGCGCAACGTCTGGGCCCGCAGGTCGGGCGGCATCGACGCGGCCACGTCACGGACGGCGGGCGAGGGCCTGGCCAGGGCCAGCCGTACCAGGTCGGAGGCGGCCTCAAGGGCGTCGGACACCGGCTGGAGCACCTTCAGCAGCCGGAACGCCGGCCCGCCCGGCAGAGGCACGTCCTGCTGCGGGGCGGAGGGGTCGACCAGCACCAGCCCGGCCACCCGGTCCGGCCGCGTCCTGGCGTACAGCTCGGCCACCGCACCGCCCAGGCTGTGGCCCACGAGGACGACGGGCGTCCGCCCGATCAGGTCGTCGAGGTCGCACGCCATCCGCGCGTGGTCGCGCCGCCCCGGGGCGGGGTCGCTGCGCCCGAGCCCGGCCCGGTCGTAGGCGAGCACCGTGGTCACCGCCGCCAGCGCGGGCGCCACCAGCGCCCACTGCGTGCGGGTGCCGCCCAGCCCGGCCTCCAGGAGCACGCGGGGCTCACCCGTACCCGTGCTCTCGACGTGCAGCGTCCTGCCGTCCCGTACGGCGAACCCGCTCATGCCCGTACCCCCGTCACCAGATCATCGCCGATCGTCCGGCCGGCCGAGGCGATCACCGCGGCGGCCACGACACCGGGCACGCCGATCGCGATCACCGCCCCCGCCACGCCCAGCGCCTCCTCCACCAGGCCGAGCAGGACCGCCCCCGCCAGCCCGCCGCCCGCGAGCGCGAACGCGGTCACCGCCGCCGCGGGCGCACGATGCGCGGGCGCCACCACCGACTGGCTGATGAGCTGCGCGCACGGCACGATGAGCGACTGCGCGGCCGAGGCCAGCCCGAACGCGGCGAGCGTGAGGGGCAGCGACGGCGCGAGCACCCCCGCCGCGTAGAGGAGCGCCGTGCCGGTGACCGCCCCGCCGCAGATCACCGCCACGCCGCCGGGACGCGCGGAGAAGACGCGGTCCAGCGGCCGGCCCACGGCGAGCAGCGTCACCAGCATGACGCCCGCCGCGCAGGAGGCGTAGAGCCCGCGTGCGTCCGCGCCGAGGTGCCAGCGATCGGCCAGATGCACGGCCACCAGCGCCGACACCGGCACCTGAAGCGCACCGAAGGCGGCGAACCCGGCCAGGATCCGGCGCAGCGTGGGCGTCCTGGCCATGGCCTTGCCCGCCGCGAGCAGGCCCGTCTTCGAGGGCGCGCTCGGCTCCGGGTCGTGGCGGCCGATGCCGGGATCGCGCAGCCGGATCGCGAACAGGCAGGTGAGCGCCGAGATGCCGCCCAGCGCGGCGAAGGTGGCCCGCCAGTCGAGGCCGAGCCGGCCGGTGAGCGCCGAGACGACCAGCGGCGCGGCCAGGTAGGCCAGCGCGCCCGCCGCGCCGTACAGGGTGAGCACGCGGGCGCGCACCTCGGGCGGGTAGGTGTCCACCAGCAGAGGCGTGTGCAGGGCGACCGTGCTGCCGTTGGCCAGCCCGAACACCAGCACGACCAGGGCGAGGCTCCACATCCCCGTGGTGAGCGCGACGGCCGCGGTCGCGGCGCTCCACACCAGCGCGGTGCCGAGCGACAGCAGCGCGCGCCGCGGCTTGGACGTCACCAGGGCGGCCAGGGCGAGCGGCGCGACGGCGAGGGCGAGGAACTGCACCGACATCGCGCTCGCGAGGTCGCCCACGCTCAGGCCGAGCTCGGTCCTGAGGTCGGGGCCGAGCACGGTCAGCCCGGTGTCGGCGAAGGAGTTGCCGACCACCAGCGCCCCGAGCGCGGTGACGGGATACATGCTCGGTCCGTGCCGGTGCGGCACGTTGCGGAGCGGTTGGTCCATGACCACACCCTGCGGAGTGCGGGCCCGGCCTGGACTGTGCGATCGGCTAACGTTGAGGCAGTTTCGTTGTCCTGGGGGGCGCGGGTGGGTGCTGGCTCGTCTCTGGCGGGACTTCTCGACGCGTTCACGCTGGTGGTGGCCCCGCGCGGGCTGGATGTCGCGATCACCGGCGCCGTGCTGCACGATCTGGCGGGCGCGCCGGTCACCCGCGCCGGTTCCGTGGTGCTGCTCGTGGGCGTGGACCCCGCGCGTCCCGAGTCGGCGTCGGTGCTGTCCGGGCTGACGGGGGCCGCGGCGGCGGTGGTGCGTTCCGAGCCGTGCGCGGCCCTGGTCAGCGCAGCGGAGGAGACGGGTGTCGCGCTGCTCCTGTCCCCGTCGCCGTGGGCGAAGGTGTTCGCCCTGGTCGAGGCGGCCTCGGCGGACCGCGCTCCGGGTCCGGCGGCCGAGGCCCTCGCCCGCGTGCCGCCAGGCGACCTCGACTGCCTGGCCGACGACGCGGCGGCGCTGCTCGGCCGGCCCGTGCTCGTCCTCGACGCGGAGTGGCGGCTGCTGGCCCACTCGGCGGTGCTCGACCAGTGGACCGACGAGCTCCACCGCGAACTGCTCCTGACCAGGGCCGTCCCGGAACGCGACGCGCCACCCGGCACCAGGCGGCTGCTGCTCGCCGGGCACCGGGCGCTGCGCTTCCGCAACGAGGAGGACGGCCGCCCGGTCTGGCGGATCGGCGCGGGCATCCGCTGGGCGGGACGGCCGGTGGGCATGCTGTGGGTGCACGAGGGCCGCACCGAACTCCCGACGGAGTACCTCCTGCTCGCCGAGGAGATCGCGAGCATCAGCGGCTTCCACGTGTCGAGACACCTCGCGGCCAGGAGGAACGACCGCGAGCGGCGCGGACGGCTCGCCGGTCAGGCCCTCGACGGCGTCGGCTCTGCGGCGGCCTGCCGCGCGCTCGGGCTCGGGCTCTCCTCCGGCTGCGTGGTCGCCGCCGTGCGCGCGGCTCGCCCCGGGCTGCTCGACGCCGTCTCGACGGCCCTGGCGGCCCGCGGGCAGCCGGCCGCCTGCGTGCTCAGGGACGAGATCGTCTACGCGATCCTCCCGGGGGGCACCGCCGACGCGATCGCCGGCGAGCTCGCCGGCGACCTCGGGGTCAGGGTCGCCCTCGGCTGTACGGCACGCACCGCCCACGGCCTCACCCGCTCCGCCCGGCTGGCCTCGCTCGTCCTGACCGTCATGGAGGACGCCGGCCCGCGCGACGCCGCCTCGCTCCGGGCACGGGTGGCCGTCGAGGAGGTGCTCGACCTGCTGGACGGCACGCCCGACCTCCTCCTGCACGAGCTCGGCACCGCCCAGGAGGAGACCGTGCTGGCCTGGATCGAGGCGATGGGCGACGCGGCGCGGACCGCGGCCCGCACAGGACTGCACCCGAACGGGGTCCGCTACCGGGTGCGCCGCCTGGCCGAGGAGGGGCTCGACCTGGCCGACCCCGACACCCGGCTGCTGGCCTGGCTAAGGCTGCGCCTCCCCGGTCCTGGGCAGCGCCCGCGCGCTCAGGTAGACGAAGGCGGACCCGCCGTCGCCGGCCTCTCCGGCGAAGACGAGTGAGGTGCCGTCGGGGGCCACGAGCGTGGCGGCGTCGACGGGCAGAGCCGTCGTGGTCTCGCTCTCGCTCTCGTCCTCGTCGGTGAGCGTCACCAGGAAGCCGCCCGACGGCTCGCGCCTGACCTCGACCGACACCGCCCTGGCCGCGTAGCGCCCCTCGAAGCGCGCCGGGTCGCACGGCGCGGCCTCGGCGGGAACGGGCGGCGAGGCGGGCGGCGTGACGCCGAGCAACGACGGCGCCAGGTCGTCGAACAACGCCCGGCCCGCGCCGCCGTTCGTGACCAGTGCCACCGCCACCCCGGTCCCCGGCACCGCACGCAGGAACGCCGCCTGCCCGTTCGTGGAGCCGTCGTGCCCGATCACCGGACCGCCGGGCCAGTCGCGCCCCTCCCAGCCCAGCGACCACCAGTCGCCCCGCCGCGCCATCCCCCGCGGCAGGCGCACCTGGGGGCTCACCGCCCACGCGGCGTCCAGGTGCGCTCCGGCGAAACGGACGAGGTCGCGCGCGCTCATCGCCAGCGACGAGCCCGCGGGGGCGTTCGAGCGCGGCATCGCCCAGACCGGCACCACCTGCCCGCCCTCGTGGCCGACGGCCGGCCGCCCGAGGATCGCCTGGCCGGCCGAGGTGGCCACGGTCAGCCCGAGCGGCCCGGCGAGCCGTTCCTCCACGGCGCGTTCCCAGCTCAGCCCGGTGACGACCTCGACGATCCGGCCGAGGACGCAGTAGCCGGTGTTGCAGTAGGAGAAGCGCTCGCCCGCCGGGAAGACCTGGGGCGCGAGCTCGTCGAGCGCGGCGACGTACCGTTCGAGCGCGTCGTCGCCGGGACCGAAGTCGTCGTAGAGGTCGCCCTCCAGCCCCGAGGTGTGGGTGAGCAGGTGCCGCGGGGTGAGACCGGCGCGGAAGCCGGGCAGCACCTCGCGCACCTCGGCGTCCAGGTCGAGGCCGAGCTCCATGACCAGCGCGGCGGTCCACAGCTTGGTGATCGAGCCGATCTGGAAGAGCGCGTCGATGGTGACGGGCCAGCCGGTGGCGAGGTTGAGCACGCCGGTCGCGGCGTCACGCACCTCCCCGCCGGCCAGCACCGCGACGGCGGCCCCCGGCACCCCGTGCCGGGCGGCGAGCTCGGCCAGCCGCTCGTCGAGCCTCATCGCGTCTCCTTCGTGCCCGCGAGCACCCGGCCCGCGTCGATCACGGCGGCGAGGACGGCGGCCACGTCCGCCTCCGGGTTCAGCACGGTCAGCTTGAGGCAGACCCGGCCGTCCAGCTCGGTGCGGCCGACCACGGCCCGGCCCTCGGCCAGCAGGCGGCGGCGCAGTCCGGCGTTCACCAGGTCGCCGTCCGGCGCCCGGTAGCGGAAGACCACGGTCGACAGCACGGGCCGCACGACCAGTTCGAGCTCGGGCGACGCCTCGACCAGGTCGGCGGCCCGGTTCGCGAGGGTGTGGCAGCGCTCGACGAGCGCGCCCAGGCCGCTCCTGCCCAGCGAGCGCAGCACGACGAGGATCTTCGCGCAGTCGGGCCGCCGGGTCGTCCGCAGCGAGACGCCGAGCAGCCCGTCGTAGCCCTCGGCCACGTCGTCGCCGGGATTGAGGTAGGCCGCGCTCATCTCCAGGGACCGCAGCGCCCCCGCCTCCTTCACGAGGAACACCCCGGCCGCCGCCGGCACCCAGCCGAACTTGTGCAGGTCGATCGCCACGGAGTCGGCCCGGCCCAGGCCGTCGAGCAGGGGAGCGAGCCGCGAGGAGAACAACGCGCCACCGCCGTGGGCGGCGTCCACGTGCAGCCACGCGCCGTGCGAGGCGCACAGCGCGGCGATCTCGTGCAGCGGGTCGATCGCGCCGGTGTCGGTGGTGCCCGCCGTGGCCACGACCGCCACCGGGATTTCGCCCATGGCCGCCGCGTCGGACAGCGCCGCGGCGAGGGCGCCCGCGTGCATCCGGTGGGAGGCGTCGGTGGGGACGGGGATCACGGCGTCCTCGCCGAGGCCCAGCAGGGCGGCGGCTCGCCGTACGGAGAAGTGGGCGGCGCGGGAGCAGAAGACCAGCCTGCGACGCGACGCGGCGGGGCGGCGGTCGCGGGCCAGGAGCAGGCCCATGAGGTTCGACTCGCTGCCGCCCGTGGTGACCGTGCCCGAGGCGCGCTCGCCGTACCCGACGAGGGTGGCGAGGGCGGCGACGAGCGCCTTCTCCATGGTCACCGCGCTGGGCGCCTGGTCCCACGAGTCGAGCGACGGGTTGAGCATCGAGACCGCGAGATCGGTCGCGACCGCCTCGGGCAGCGGCGGGCAGTGCAGGTGGGCGGCGCAGCGCGGGTCGGCGGGGTCGGGGCCGCCGTAGGCCAGCAGCCAGGCGAGGGCGGTGGCCGCCTCCTCGGCTCCCGTGCCACGTTCGGGCAGCACGTCGCCGAGGACCCGGCGGACCCTCGCCTCCAGCTCGGGGGGCGACCCGGCGGGCACCGGGCCACCCCGCGCGGCCGAGCCCTCGGCCATCGCCTCGGTGACGCGGTCGATCAGCACGTTCAACGTCATGCGGCCCACGATGCCGCCGCCCGGCGGCCCGTGAACTGGCCTGTGGCACAAACGCGGGCCGCGTCGGTTGTCCGGGACGGCCAGGTCAGCCGGAGGGGCGGTGCGCCAGGCGGAGGCGGAGCCACGTGGCCAGCCTGACGTCAGGGTCGTGCAGGTCGAGGCCGCTCTCGGCGAGCTTGCGCACCCGGTACCTGAGCGTGTTCGGGTGCACGTCCAGCCGGTCGGCCGCCGCCCGGTAGTCGCCGCCCGCCTCCAGCCAGGCCAGCATCCACGGCTCGGCGGGCAGCCGGTGCACGAGCAGGTCGGTACGGTCACCCAGCAGGTGACGCAGCTCGCCGATCGCGGCCTCGGTCCGGACGTCGTCCACGCTCGCCACCGCGGGCCCGTCCGGCCGCCCGAGCAGCACGTCGAGCACCAGCGCCGCCTGGCGCGCCGAGCGCGGCAGCTCCTCGGCCGACCACACCTGGCCGCCCACTCCCGCGACCAGCCGCCGCCGCCCGCGCGGCCGCCCGACGGCGTCGGCGGCGAACTCCCTGGCCCTCGGCCCGAGCACCAGGCAGACCGTGTCGCCGCGCAGCGCGCAGGCGGCGGGCCGGCGGTAGCCCTCCAGGTGCGCGGCCAGGCTCTCCAGCAGCACCCCGCCCGGCACGTCCGCCCTCGATCCCACCGCGACCACCGTGAGCCCCTCGGCCGGGTCGAGCCCGAGCTCCCGGCAGGCGCCGGCGGCGCCCTCGCCGCCCTCGACGGCCAGCCCGGCGAGCTCGCCCTGCCTCCGCCGTACGGCACGCGCCTGCCCGAGGTGCGTGGCCGCGAGCCGCGCGAACCGCTCCACCAGCTCCAGCCGGTCGTCCGGCAGGGGCGCCTCGCCGTCGATCACCCAGAGCATCCCGTACGGCACGCCACCCGCCAGCACCCCCGCCCCGATCCGCCCGGAGGCCCCGCGGCCCAGCCGCCGCGCCCGCCCGTCACGCAGCAGCTCCCGCCGCACCTCGGGCAGCGCCTCCGCCTCGGGGACGATCCGGTTGAGCACGGTCTCCCGCATCAGGTCACCGGCGGTGCGCAGGTCGTGCGCGGAGTAGGCCAGCAGCCGCCATTGCGTGTCGACGAGCAGGACCGGCCGGTTGAGCGCGGCGCCCATGGCCCCGGCCAGCGCGGGCAGGTCGCCCGGCGGCACGCCGCCCAGGTCGCCCGCGACACCGCCGGCGTCGCGCCCGCCGGTGAGGTCGTCGGCCATGGTGAACAGGTGCGTCCAGGCCAGCGCCCACCGCATCCGCAGGAGCGCGACGCCCGCCTCCCGCGCCGCCGCGACGAGCGGTCCCACGGCCTCGTCCCGGCACGGCCCCACGACCGCAGCCGCGGCCCCGCGCAGCCCGCGCACCCCTTCGGCCGTCGCCGGGCCGGCGGGGTCGAGCCCGACCATCAGCACCAGCGAGCCGGGCGGCGGCGGATCGCCGAACACCGTCGTGCCACTCACCTCGACCGAGGAAGGACCCGACAGAACCTCGAGCAGACCCTCGCCCACCTGCGTGATCAGCAGGTCGAGCGGCACCCGCGCCCGCGCCTCAGCACCGTCCATGTCCCGCAGCCTAGGCGCGGATTCTTGCCGGGTAGTGCACCCGGCCTCCGGCTGGGCAGGGTAGCCTCAACGCCCGTGAGCAGCACTGGATCCCCCATGGCAGAAGCCCCCTACGTCACGATCGTCCTGCCGTGTTACAACGAGCAGGACCACGTCATCGACGAGGTCGACCGCATCTGCAAAGCCATGGACTCCAGCGGTTACACCTACGAGCTGGTCGCCGTGGACGACTGCTCGACCGACCAGACGCTCCAGCGCCTCCAGGACGCCGCCCCGGGCTACCCGCACCTGCGCATCCGCGCCTTCCACCGCAACGGCGGCTCGGGCACCGTGCGCCGGATCGGCACGCAGGAGGCCCGCGGCGAGATCGTCGTGTGGACCGACGCGGACATGACCTACCCGAACGAGCGCATCCCCGAGCTGGTCCAGCTCCTGGAGAAGGACCACACGATCGACCAGGTCGTGGGCGCGCGCACGTCGGAGGAGGGCTCGCACAAGATGTTGCGGGTCCCGGCGAAGTGGGTGATCAGGAAGATCGCCGAGCGCCTGGCCGGTCAGAAGATCCCCGACCTGAACTCCGGGCTGCGCGCCTTCCGCAAGAGCGTGGCCCGGCCTTACCTGCGGCTGCTGCCGCCCGGTTTCTCCTGCGTCACGACGATCACGCTGTCGTTCCTGATGAACCAGCACGACGTGCACTACCTGCCGATCGACTACGCCAAGCGGGCGGGCACGTCGAAGTTCAGCTTCGTCTCCGACGCCTACCGCTACATCCTGCAGGTGCTGCGGATGATCATGTACTTCAACCCGCTCAAGGTGCTCATGCCGGTGGCGTTGTGGCTGATCGTCATCGGGCTGGTCAAGGGCGTGTTCGACGTGGCGCGGTACGGGTTCTACCTGACCAGCAACACCATCGTGATCTTCCTGTCCGGGATGCTGATCGGGTCGGTGGCCCTGCTGGCCGACCTGATCGTGCGCTCGCGAGGGGAGTAGCGTGCGCATCGCGATCGTCGGGCCGACCTACCCCTACAAGGGCGGGGGCGCGCAGCACACCACCGAGCTGGCCAGGCGGCTGAGCGAGGCGGGCCACGACGTGGTGATCGAGTCGTGGCGGGCGCAGTACCCCTCCTTCCTGTACCCGGGGCAGCAGACGATCAGCGAGCCCGAGGGCCTGCCGTACCCGCGGACGCGGCGCGTGCTCGACTGGCGCAACCCGCTGGGCTGGGTGGCGGCCGGGCGGCGGCTGCGGGGGGCCGATCTGGTGGTGTTCGCGGTGCTGAGCCCGGTGCAGGTGCCGGCCTACCTGGGCATCCTGGCGGGGCTGCGCGGCGGGGCCCGGACGGTCGCGTTGTGCCACAACGTCCTGCCGCACGAGCGCAAGCCGTACGACCGGCCGCTGATGAAGGCCCTGCTGGGCCGGGTGGACGCGGTCCTGACGCACTCGGCCGAGCAGGCCGGCCTGGCCCGCGAGCTGACCGCGAAGCCGGTCGGCACCGCCGGGCTGCCGCCGCACCTGCCGGCGACCTCGGCCGACCGGTCGGCCGAGGTGCACCGGCGGCTGCTGTTCTTCGGCATCGTCCGCCCGTACAAGGGTCTCGACGTGCTGCTGCGGGCGTTGCCCGAGGGGATCGCGCTGACCGTGGCGGGTGAGTTCTGGGGTGGCCTGGAGCAGACGAAGGCCCTGATCGCCGAGCTCGGGCTGGGCGAGCGGGTGGACCTGCGGCCGGGGTACGTGGCGGCCGGCGAGGTGCCGGCCCTGTTCGCCGCCGCGGACGCGGTGGTCCTGCCCTACCGGAGCGCGACGGCCAGCCAGAACGTGTGGCTGGCGCACGAGCACGGCCTGCCGGTGATCGCCACCCGGGTGGGCGCGCTGGCCGACCACGTGACCGACGGCGTGGACGGGCTGCTGGTCCGGCCGGGCGACGTGGCCGGGCTGCGCGCGGCGATCGAGCGTTTCTACGAGCCGGGCGAGCCGGAGCGGTTGCGCTCGGGCGTCAAGGCGGTGGACCCGGAGCCGTTCTGGGCCTCGTACACCGCCGCGCTGCTGGAGCTCTGACGGCCCAGCAGGAAGAACAGCCCCGCCATGAGCAGCTCGGACAGGGTGAAGACCAGCCGCGAGACGATCCCGACGGCCAGGGCGACCGGCGCGCCGATCAGCGGGCCGAGCACCACGACCAAGGCGCCCTCGCGCACGCCGACGCCGGAGGGGATGAAGAAGACCAGCAGCCCGCTGGCCCAGGCGAAGGCGAAGGCGCCGGTCGAGACGGGGTAGCCGGAGCCGCCGAGCAGCCAGATGTGCAGGCCCCAGCAGGCCCAGCCAAGAGCGGTCCAGGCCACCGCGACCAGCAGCGCGCGGCCGGGCAGGACGCTCTCCAGCGGCTCGCGCCGCGCCAGCCGCAGGGCCAGGTTGAGGCCCCAGGTGAGCACCCGGGGATGCAGGCAGACGATGATCAGCGGGATGAGCAGCAGGAGGTACCACGCCCCGGCGAAGGCCTGCTGGGCGGTGGCCGCGGCCAGGCCGAGCGCGACGCCCAGGTTGACCAGCAGCCCGAGCGAGATGGTGGCGAAGGTGCGCGTGGGCGGGCTGCCCTGGCTGCGGCCCAGCTCCATCATCGCCGCGTAGGCCCAGACGGTGCCGGGGATGTACTTGCCGAGCTGGCCGACGAACATGATCCGCCCGGCCATCCGCAGCGGCAGCGGCGAGCCGAGACCGGCCAGGATGCGCCGCCAGGCCAGCACCATGCACAGTTGCCCGGCCAGCACCGCGGCGAGCGCGGCCAGCACCGAGGCGGGCGACATGGCCGACAGCGCCTTGCTGGTCTCGTCCCAGGTGCGGGCGACGCCGTACGCCAGGAAGCCGAGGGCGACCAGCGCGAGCAGGACCCGGAGCAGGGTGGAGGAACGCAGGCGGGCCAGCATCAGGCCAGCGTAGCCGGGCCGGCCGGGCGGAACCAGACGGCCGGGCGCCCGTGGGCCGGTACTGTGGGGCAGCGTGGCGAGGCAAAAGCAGCTCGAGTACTCCGAGTTCCAGGCGGCGATGCTGGACGAGGCCAAGCGGCGGCGCAAGGCGGCGAAGATCATCGCGGTCCTGGAGCACTTCCGCGGCTCGCTCGCCGGGCTGACCGTCGGCGACGTCGGCTGCTCGGCCGGGTTCATCGCCGACGAGCTGGCCGCGGTCTCCAAGCACACCCTCGGCGTCGACATCGACGTGCCGGGCCTGCGCAAGGCCGCCGACCGCTTCGGCGAGCGGGTGGCCTTCGTCTGCGGCGACGGCACCGCGCTGCCCTTCCCGGACGGCTCCGTGGACGTGCTGGTCTTCAACCACATCTACGAGCACGTGGTCGACCCGGACGCGGTGGTCGCCGAGATGCACCGGGTGCTGGCCGACGACGGCGTGCTCTACCTCGGGCTGGGCAACAAGCTCGGGATCATGGAGCCGCACTACAAGCTGCCGTTCCTGTCCTACCTGCCCGAGCGGGCGGCCGACCGGTACGTGCGGGCCTTCGGCAAGGCCGACCACTACTACGAGCGCTTCCGCACGCGGCGGGGGCTGCGCCGGATGCTGCGCGCCTTCCACGTGTGGGACTACACCTTCCCGGTGCTGGCCACGCCCGAGCGCTTCGCCGGCGGCGAGCTGTTCCCCGGCGTGCTCGGCAAGATCGCCCGGGCGGTGCTCGGCCTCACCCCGCGGGCGGTGCTGGGCCTGCTGCTGCCGCTGGTGCCGACCTACATCTGGGTGGCCACCAAGCGGCCGGCGCTCCCGGCGGGGGCGCGGCTGCCGCAGCCACCCGAGCGGGTCCGGCCGCTGTGACCACCCCCGATCTCCCGCCCACCGACCAGGCACCGGACGTGCCGCCCGTGACTCCAGGCGGAGGGAAGAACCGGCGGGCGCTGCTGCGGCGGGTCGTGCGGATCGTCTTCCTGCTCGTCGCCCTCGGCTTCGGCGCCTGGTTCGTCGCCCGGCAGTGGGACGAGGTGCGCGCCGGCTTCGCCCGCATCTCCCTGCCGATGACCGCCGCCTCGCTGGCCGCCGTCGTGGCCGCCCTGCTGGGCGCCATGTTCACCTGGCGCTCGCTGCTGGCCGACCTCGGCTCCCCCCTGCCCGTACGGCCGGCCGCCAAGGTCTTCTTCGTCGGCCAGCTCGGCAAGTACATCCCCGGCTCGCTCTGGCCGGTGCTGGCCCAGATGGAGATGGGCAAGGACCTCGGCGTCCCGCGCTCGCGCAGCGCCGCCGCCTTCTTCCTGATGATGCCGGTGCAACTGGCCAGCGGCCTGCTGGTCACCCTGGCGACGCTCGGCTGGGACCGCTACGGCTGGATCCTGCTGGCCGTGCCGGTGCTGCTGGTGCTGCTCGAACCCAAGGTGATCAACCGGCTGATCGGCCTGGTGCTGCGCAGGCTCAAGCGCGAGCCGCTGGAGCGCCCGCTGACCCGCCGCGGCATGCTCACCGCGCTGGCCTGGGCGTTGTCCGGCTGGATCGCCTACGGCGTGCACCTGTACTTCGTCGTCGGCTCCGACCTGCTGTTCTGCGTGGGCGCCTTCGCGCTGTCGTGGTGCCTGGGCATCCTGACCTTCGTCGTCCCGGCGGGGGCCGGGGTCCGTGAGGTCGCGATGGTCGCCGTGCTCGCGCCGATCCTCGACCAGGGGAGCGCCATCGCGGTCGCGCTGGTCTCCCGGATGGTCATCGTCGCCGGTGACGTGATCTGTGCCGGAGTGGCCGGTATAACGGCAAAGCGCACAGGTGTGTGACGCCCGCCACAGGGGGAGTGTCCCCGGCATAAGGTAAAGAGGATGCACGGTCTTGAGGGGAGAGATCTGCGTGATGCCTCGGGTGCTCATCGACGCCGCCGCGGTCCCCGCCGATCGCGGTGCGCTGATCCGCTATGTCGACGGGCTGATCGGAGCGCTCGACCGCGCCGGGGCCGACCTGGTGGTCGTCTGCCAGCGGGCGGACGCCGACCGCTACGCCAGGCTGGCGCCCTCGGCGCGGATCATTCCCGGCCCGCCGTCGATCACCAACCGGTCCACCCGGCTCGCCTGGGAGCAGGCCAGCCTGCCGGTGCTGGCGCTCCAGGCCGGCGCGCAGGTGATCCACGCCCCGTACTACTCCATGCCGCTGCGCTCCGGGCTGCCGACCGTGGTGACCGTGCACGACGTCACCTGGTTCACCGATCCCGGCCGGCACGACCCCGACCGGGCCTCCTTCATCCGCTCGGCCACCCGCACCGCCGCCCGGCACGCGACCCGGGTGATCGTGCCCTCCAAGGCCACCAGGGACGAGCTGATCCGGGTGCTGGCGGCCGACCCGACCCGGATCGACGTCGCCTATCACGGCGTCGACCAGGCGGTCTTCCACCCGCCGACGGCGGAGCAGACCCGGCGGGCGGCCAACCGGTGCGGGCTGCACGGCCGGCCGTACGTGGCCTTCCTGGGGGCGCTCGACCCGCGCAAGAACGTGCCCAACCTGATCCGCGGCTTCGCGATGGCGGTCGAGGGCATGGCCGAGCCGCCCGCGCTGGTGATCGGCGGCGGCATGCACACCGAGGACGTCGACGCCGCCTGCCGCGAGACCGAGGCGGTCGTCAAGGTGGTCCGGCCCGGCTACCTGTCCAACGGGGAGATCAGCGGCTTCCTCGGCGGCGCGCAGGTGGTCGCCTTCCCGTCGGTGGGCGAGGGTTTCGGGCTGCCGGTGCTGGAGGCCATGGCCTGCGGCGCCCCGGTGCTGACCACCCATCGCACCTCGCTGCCCGAGGTCGGTGGTGACGCGGTCGCCTACACCGAGCCCGACGCCGCCAGCATCGCGGTCGCGTTGCGCCAGTTGCTCGACGCACCCGAGCGCCGCGAGCAGCTCAGCGCCGCCGGGCTGGCCCGAGCCCGCGAATTCACCTGGGACGCATCGGCCGAAGCGCATCTCAGCGCTTATCTACGCGCCGTCGAATAGACTCGCCTGGGTGGAGAGTTCATTGCCGGATCTTGAGGCGATCCTACTGGTCGGTGGCCAGGGCACGAGGTTGCGCCCGCTGACCCTCGGCACCCCCAAGCCGCTGTTGCCCACGGCCGGCGTGCCCTTCCTCGCGCACCAGCTCGCCCGCGCCCGCTCCTTCGGGGTGCGCCGGATCGTCTTCGCGACGTCCTACAAGGCCTCCATGTTCGAGCCCGCCTTCGGCGACGGCTCCGACTTCGGCCTGGAGCTCGTCTACATGACCGAGGAGACGCCGCTGGGCACCGGCGGGGCCATCCGCAACGCCGCCCAGGCGCTCGCCGCCGGCCCGGACGCGCCGGTGCTCGTGCTCAACGGCGACATCCTGTCCGGTCACGACATCGGCGCCCAGATCCGGGAGCACGTCGCCCGGCGGGCGGCCGTGACGCTGCACCTGACCGAGGTGGAGGACCCCAGCCGGTTCGGCTGCGTGCCCACCGACGACTCGGGGCGGGTCACCGCCTTCCTGGAGAAGACCCCCAACCCGGTGACCAACCGGATCAACGCCGGCTGCTACGTCTTCACCCGCTCGGTGATCGACACGATCCCGGAGGGCGAGGTCGTCTCGGTCGAGCGGGAGACCTTCCCCGGCCTCATCGAGGCGGGCGAACTGGTCCTGGGCTACGCCGACCGCACCTACTGGCTCGACGTCGGCACGCCGGCCGCCTTCGTGCAGGGCTCGCGCGACCTCGTGCTGGGCCGGCTGGCCTCGGCGGTGCCGGCCGGTGACTTCCTGGCGCTCGACGGGGCGGTCATCTCGCCGGAGGCCAAGGTCGGCGGGGGCACCACCGTGGGCAAGGGATCCGTGGTCGCGCCGGGCGCCTCGGTGACCGGCAGCGTGCTCTTCGACGGCAGCACGATCGGGCGCGACGCGGTCGTGGTCGACTCGGTGGTCGGCGTGGGGGCCGAGATCGGCGCGGGCGCGGTGGTCCGCGACGCGGTGATCGGCGACCGGGCGGTGGTCGGGCCGGGCAACGAGCTGCAGGCCGGGGCCCGGGTCTGGCCCGAGATCGAGCTCGGCGAGTGCGCGATCCGGCACTCCAGCGACGTCTGATCCCCTCTGCAGGCACTCACTCCTTCTGCAGGAGATACGCGCGTGCCGGGTCGGCGGTGACGGTGACGTTCGTGCCCTCGGCCAGCACGTGCCGCGGGTCGGGGCCCGGCACGGTCACGGCCAGCGTGCCTGCGCCGGTCTCCACCTCGTAGTCCACGCTGGGCCCGTGGAAGGTGGTGCGCAACACCGCCCCCGTGCCGTCCTCGGCCGCCGGGGCCAGCGCCAGCGTCTCGGGCCGCATCATGAGGTAGGCCGGGGCGCCCGCCCGCACGGCGGGGTGGGCCTCGACGGCCATCGTCCGGCCGAGCGCGGTCACCACCGCCTTCCCCTCGCCGGCCCGTTCCGGCACGACCTCCACGAAGTTGGCCCGGCCGATGAAGTCGGCGACGAAGACGCTGGCCGGCCGGAAGTAGATGTCGGAGGGGGCGGCCACCTGTTCGATCCGGCCCCGGTTCATGACCACCACGCGGTCGGCCATGGTCATCGCCTCCTCCTGGTCGTGCGTGACGTAGAGGCTGGTGATGCCGAGCAGGCGCTGGATACGCCGGATCTCCGCGCGCATCGCCTCGCGCAGCTTGGCGTCCAGGTTGGACAGCGGCTCGTCGAAGAGCAGCACCTTGGGCTGCACGACCAGGGCGCGGGCGAGCGCCACCCGCTGCTGCTGGCCGCCGGACAGCTCGTGCGGGCTGCGCCGGTCGAGGCCGACCAGGTTCATGCCGGTGAGCGCGACGGCGACGGCCGACTCGATCTCGTCGCGGGGGCGGCGCTGGACGTGCAGGCCGTACGCGATGTTCTCGGCGACGGTGAGGTGCGGGAAGAGGGCGTAGTTCTGGAAGACCATGGCCATGGAGCGGCGTTGCGGCGGCAGCGCGTCGATGGCCCTGCCGTCGAGCAGGACCGAGCCGCTGGTGGCCGACTCCAGCCCGGCGACGATGCGCAGAGTGGTCGTCTTGCCGCAGCCGGAGGGGCCGAGCAGGGTGATGAACTCGCCCGGCGCGACGTCGAGGCAGACCGAATCGACGGCCAGGACCGGGCCGGCGCCGCGCACGCGGAAGCTCTTGGTGAGGTGCTGGAGCGTGAGGTGCCCGTCGGTCATGGTTGCCTTTCTGCGACGCGGTGAAGGGTGGGAGCCCGGCCCACCAGCAGGCGGATGACCCCGAACCCGGCCAGCACGAGCGCGGTCAGCACGGTGCAGTAGGCGAAGGCGACCCCGAACCGGCCGGTGCCGGCGGCCGACAGGATCTGCGAGGTGATGATCTGCGTCCCCGGCGTGACCAGGAAGACGATGGTGGACACGGAGGTCATGCACCGGGCGAAGCTGTAGCTGATCCCGGTGAGCAGGGCCGGGCGGATCAGCGGCAGGGTGACCGTCCGGAAGGTACGGCCCGGCCCCGCGCCCAGCCCGTGGGCGGCCTCCTCCAGGCTCGGATGGAGCTGGGCGAGCGCGCCGGAGGCAGTGCGCAGCCCGGCCGGCACCGACCGCACCACGTAGGCCAGCACGATGGCGAGCGCGCCCCCGGCGATCGCGCTGCCGCCGACCAGGCCCGGGACCACGAACACGCCGCCGAGGTACAGGTCGCCCCGGTAGGCCAGCAGGAAGCCGATGCCCAGCACGGTCCCCGGCACGGCCACGCCGAGGGTGCCGGCGAAGTCCAGCCAGCCGCCCGCGCGCGGCAGGTGCCGCACGACGAGCCAGGCGATCACCAGCCCGGCCACCCCGGCGACCGGCGCGGCCAGCGCGGCCAGCAGCGTGGTGTCGCCCAGCGCCTCGCGGCCCACGCCCAGCACGACCTCGCGCAGATGGCCGAGGGTGAGGCTGTTGTCCACGCCGAAGACCCGGGTGAGCCCGCCGGCGACGACGGTGCCGTAGACGGCCGCGATGACCAGGGCGATGAGCACGGCCAGCCCGTAGATCGGCCAGCGCACCCAGTGGGTGATCAGGTGCACGCTCCCGGTCGGCTTGCCGGTGATGGTGGCCCGGACCCTGCGCCCCAGCCAGTAACGCTGGGCGACGAAGACGGCGACCGACGGCACCAGCAGGATCAGGCTGTAGACGGCGGCGCCGGTCAGGTCGTACTCGCCGGTCACCGCCAGGTAGGCGCGGCTGGCCAGCACGGTGTGGTCGCCGCCGAGCACCAGCGGGTTGGCCAGGTCGGCGATGGCCTCCACGAACAGCAGCAGGAAGGGCGCGGCCAGCCCAGGCGCCAGCAGCGGCACCAGAACCGTGCGGAAGATGCGCCACCGCGAGGCGCCCAGCGTCATCGCCGCCTCCTCCATCGCCGGGTCCAGCCCCCGCAACATCGCCAGCAGCCCGAGGTAGGCGACCGGGAACAGGGACAGCGACAACACGAAGACCAGCCCGTCGAGGCCGTAGATGTCCCACTCCAGCCCGAACAGGCCGTGGCTGATCAGCCCGCGCCGCCCGAAGAGCACCACGGTCGCGGTGGCCACCGCGAAGGGCGGGCTGACCACCGGGACCAGCGCCAGCACGTGCAGGACGCGTTTGCCCGGCACGTCCAGCCGGGCCTGCACGAAGGCGAATAGGAAGCCGATCGCGGTCCCGGCCAGCCCGACCAGCAGGCCGAGCTCCAGGGTGTGCCACAGGATGCGCAGGTCCACGGCCGAGGTGAAGAAGCGGGCGTACCGGGGCCACGCCTCGGGGGAGAGGGCGGAGGCCAGCACGGAGCCGATGGGCACCACGCTGCCGGCCAGGACGAGCGCGGCGCAGGCCCCGATCGCGAGCCGTACCGAGCCGGGCCGGCGCATCGCGCCCCGCCGGGCCCTCACCTGGGCGCCTGGGCGACGGTGGCGTCGAACTCGCGGGTCAGCGCCGGCTTGGCGGTGCCCGCGCCGGCGATGTCGTAGTCGACGAGCCGGACCGTCTTCAGGTCCACGGTGTGGCCGGAGATCTTCGCCCGCGGGTTGGTCGGCACCTGGTAGGACCTGACCGACGGGCCGATCTCCTGGGCGGCGGGGGTGAGCGCCCAGTCGACGTAGGCCCGCGCGCTGACCGGGTTGTGAGCGCCCTTGACCAGGGCGACGCCGCCGACCTCGTAGCCGGTGCCCTCGGCGGGGAAGGTGGACTCCAGGTGCGGGAACCCCTGCTCGCGGGTGGCCACGCAGTCGTGGGAGAAGACCACCCCGACACCCACCTCGCCGCGCGCCACCTGCTGTGCCGGGGCCGCGCCCGACTTGCTGTACTGCAGGACGTTGGGGTGCAGTTTCCGCATGTAGCGCAGCGCCGCCCGGGTGTCGCCGCCGTTGAGCACGACCTGCGTCCACAGGGCGGTGAAGGCCGTCCCCGAGGTCAGCGGGTGGGCGATGCCGATGTTCCGCGACAGGGCCGGGTCGAGCAGCGCCTGCCATGACGTGGGGCTGGCCACGCCCTTCTCGGCCAGCACCTCGGTGTTGGCGCAGAAGCCGAGCACCCCCACGTACACCCCGGTCCAGGCGCCGGACGGGTCCTTGTAGCGGGCCGGGATGGCCGCGGCTCCCGGCGAGACGTACGGCTCCAGCAGCCCCTGCCCGGCCGCCGCCGCGTACCCGTCGGCCGGGCCGCCGTGCCAGACGTCGAACTCCGGGTCGGCCCGGCCCGCCTGGATGCGGGTCAGCGCGTCGCCGCTGGACAAGCGGACGAACTCCGCCTTCACCCCGGTGGCCGCGGTGAAGGCCGCCGTGTGCGCCGCGCACCACTCCTCGGTCGCGCCGCACGCCACCGTGACCTCGCCCGTGTCGGCGGCAGCCGTACCGGCCGGGGCCTGGCGCGTGCACGCGGCGGCGGCCAGCGCGAGCGCGCCCGCCAGCAGCAGCCTGCCTGGTGTGTGCATGGTCAACCTCCTTGACGGGGAGCCAACGCCCCGACCGTAGGCCGGGCAAGGGGCCGGTGCGGTGACGGCCGGGTGAGGCTTGGTGACGGGCTCGTCACCCACCACCGGAGTGCGGCTACCGTGACAGGGTGGAGGAACGTGCCTGGGTCCCGGAAGGCCCGCTCGACGTGGGCCAGGTGCTGGGGCCGCATCAGCACGGCGGCGGCGACCCGACGTGGCGCCGGACGCCGGACGGCACGATCTGGCGCGCCTGCCGCACCCCCGACGGCCCCGGCACGTTGCGCATCGGCGTGCGCGAGGGCGCGGTGCTGGGCCAGGCGTGGGGGCCGGGCGCGCAGTGGCTGCTGGAGACGATGCCCGCGCTGCTGGCCGCCGGCGACGACGTCTCCGGGTTCGTGGCGCACCACCGCGTGCTGGGCGAGGCCGCCCGGCGCCATCCGGGCCGGATCCGCATCGGCCGCAGCGGCCGGGTGATGGAGGCGCTCGTCCCGGCGATCCTGGAGCAGAAGGTGGTCGGCCAGGAGGCGTGGCGCGCCTGGCGCTGGCTGCTCCACCGGTACGGCACGCCCGCCCCCGGCCCCGCCCCCGAGGGCCTGCGGGTGGTCCCGGAACCCGAGGTGTGGCGGCAGATCCCGGCCTGGGACTGGCACCGCGCCGGCGCCGAGGCGGTGCGCGCCCGCACCATCGCCACCGCCGCCTGGCACGCCGACAAGCTGGAGGCCGCCGCCACCAGCGCCGAGGCCGACCGGCTGCTGCGCGCGCTGCCCGGCATCGGCGTCTGGACCTCGGCCGAGGTGCGCCAGCGCGCCTTCGGCGACCCCGACGCGGTGAGCGTGGGCGACTTCCACCTGGCCAAGATCGTGGGCTACGCGCTGACCGGGGAGAAGACCGACGACGAGGGGATGCTGCGGCTGCTGGAGCCGTACGCGGGGCACCGGCACCGGGCGACGATGCTCGTCGGCCTGACCGGGCTGCGCCCGCCGGCGCGCGGGCCGAGGCTGGCGGCGCGCGACTATCGTTCCTTCTGACGGACCTGGGTGCGCTCGCCGAACCTAGAGGGACGTAAGGTGCCGCGTATGACTGTGGTCAGCGATTCCGCCCTCCGCCGAGCCCTCGCCCGCGCCCGCGACGGGAAGGCCCTCGACCTCACCGAGGCCACCGTGTTGCTGCACGCGCGCGGCGAACACCTCGACGCCCTGCTGGAGCACGCCGGACGGGTCCGGGACGCGGGGCTGGGCGCCGCCGGACGCCCCGGCGTCATCACCTACAGCCGCAAGGTGTTCATCCCGCTCACCCGGCTGTGCCGCGACCGCTGCGGGTACTGCACCTTCGCCACCGCGCCGCACAAGCTGGACAGCCCCTTCCTCAGCCCGGACGAGGTGCTGGAGATCGCCCGCGCCGGAGCGGCGATGGGCTGCAAGGAGGCGCTGTTCACGCTGGGCGACCGGCCCGAGGAGCGCTGGAAGCCGGCCCGGGAGTGGCTCGACGCGCACGGCTACGACGACACGCTCTCCTACGTGCGCGCGATGGCGATCCGGGTGCTGGAGGAGACCGGCCTGCTGCCGCACCTCAACCCCGGCGTCATGTCCTGGCGCGACCTGCAGCGGCTCAAGCCGGTCTCGCCGTCCATGGGCATGATGCTGGAGACCACGTCGGAGCGGCTGTTCACGGAGAAGGGCGCGGCGCACTACGGCTCGCCGGACAAGGACCCGGCGGTACGGCTGCGCGTGCTGGAGGACGCCGGGCGGATCAACGTGCCGTTCACCACGGGCATCCTCATCGGCATCGGCGAGACGATCGAGGACCGCGCCGAGTCGATCTTCGCGATCCGGAGGGTGGCCCGCGAGTACGGCGGCATCCAGGAAGTGATCGTGCAGAACTTCCGCGCCAAGCCGGACACCGCGATGCGCGGCATGCCCGACGCCGACCTGCACGAGCTCGCCGCGACCATCGCGGTCACCCGGCTCGTGCTCGGCCCGCGGGTGCGGGTGCAGGCGCCCCCGAACCTGGTCGACGCCGAGTACGGGCTGATGATCCGCGCCGGCATCGACGACTGGGGCGGCGTCTCGCCGCTCACCCCCGACCACGTCAACCCCGAGCGGCCCTGGCCGAACATCGACGATCTCGCCGAGCGGACCGCGGCCTCGGGCTTCACGCTGAAGGAACGGCTGACGATCTACCCCGAGTACGTGCTGGCCGGGGAGCCGTGGCTCGACCCGCGGGTCTCCGCGCACGTCGCCGCCCTGGCCGACCCGGACACCGGCCTGGCCCGCGAGGGCGCGATGCCGGCCGGGCTGCCCTGGCAGGAACCCGACGGCGGGTTCGTCGCGGCCGGCCGTACCGACCTGCACGTGGCGGTCGACACCGAGGGCCGCACCGGCGACCGGCGCGATGACTTCGACTCCGTCTACGGCGACTGGGACGCGCTCAAGGAACGCCTGGACCCGGGCGCGTCCGCGGGCGGCGGCCCCGAGCGGTCGCTGATCAGGCAGGCGCTGCGCAGGGCCGAGGCCGACCCCGCCGGGCTGTCGGACGAGGAGGCCGTCGCGTTGCTCAGCGCGGACGGCGAGGAACTGGAGGCCCTGGCCGCGCTCGCCGACGAGCTGCGCAGGCAGGCCGCGGGCGACGACATCACCTACGTGGTCAACCGGAACATCAACTTCACCAACGTCTGCTACACCGGCTGCCGCTTCTGCGCCTTCGCCCAGCGCCGCACCGACGCCGACGCCTACACCCTCAGCCTCGACCAGGTCGCGCAGCGCGCCCAGGAGGCCTGGGACGCCGGGGCCACCGAGGTGTGCATGCAGGGCGGCATCCACCCGGACCTGCCCGGCACGGCCTACTTCGACATCGCCCGCGCGGTGAAGGCCCGCACGCCGCGCATGCACGTCCACGCCTTCTCCCCGATGGAGGTCATCAACGGCGCCAGCCGGACGAACCTGTCCATCGAGGACTGGCTGCACGCCGCCCGCGAGGCCGGCGTCGACTCGCTGCCGGGCACCGCGGCCGAGATCCTCGACGACGACGTGCGCTGGGTGCTGACCAAGGGCAAGCTGCCCACCCGCGAGTGGATCGACGTGATCACCACCGCGCACAAGGTCGGCCTGCCGACCACCTCGACGATGATGTACGGCCACGTCGACACGCACCTGCACTGGGTCAAGCACATCAAGCTGATCCGCCGCCTCCAGGAGGAGACCGGCGGCTTCTCCGAGTTCGTGCTGCTGCCGTTCGTGCACCACAGCGCGCCGATCTACCTGGCCGGGGTCGCCCGCCCCGGCCCCACGGCTCGGGAGAACCGCGCGGTGCACGCGCTGGCCCGCATCCTGCTGCACGGCGCGATCTCCAACATCCAGTGCTCGTGGGTCAAGCTCAAGGACGACGGCTGCCTCGACGTGCTGCGCGGCGGCGTCAACGACCTGGGCGGCACCCTGATGGAGGAGACCATCAGCCGGATGGCCGGCTCGGAGAACGGCTCCTACAAGACCATCAGCGAGCTGCGCGCGATGGCCGCCGTCTCCGGCCGTCCCGTCCGCCAGCGGACCACCGAGTACGGCGAGCCGGACGCCGAGCGCCTGGCCGCCTCGGCAGCCAGCGACGGGGTATGCAAGTCGGTTCTCCGGGTGGTGCCGCTGTAACAAGTTCTCCTATGCTCCGTTGACCGCCGGTCATGCGCTCGGTGGACCGGCGGGCGGCAGGAGGTACGGGTTTCGTGCGGCAGGGTCAGCACCGGTCTTTGCTGATGACCCGGCGGCGCAGGGCGCTGTGGCGGGGTCTCGCGGCGGCGCTCGGCGCCCTCGCGCTGATCGCCGTGGGCGTCGTGGCGATCCGCGCCGGCGGCGGTGGCGGATGCGCCGCGCGAGAGCCGGTTCTGGTCAGCGTGGCCGCGGCGGGCGACATCGCTCCCGCGGCCATGGAGGCGGCCGGGCGCTTCAACGAGACCAAGGCCGCCGTGGACGGCTGGTGCGTGCTGGTCCAGGTCAGCGAGCAGGCCCCGGCGACCGTGCTGCGCACCCTGCTCGGCGAGCGGGCCGGGGTGCTGAGCGAGCGGCCCGACGCCTGGATCTCCGACTCCTCGGCGTGGGTACGGCTGGCGCGCGAGAACGGCCGGCTGACCGGGCCCGAGACCGTGGTGGCGACCTCGCCCCTGGTGTTCGCCACCCGCTCCTCGCTCGCCCAGCGCTTCGCGGTCAGCCGTACCGAGATGAACTGGCAGCTCGTCTTCCCGGCCGCCGCGCGCGGGCGGCTGCGGCCGACCGACAACGAGCCGGACATCGTGCGCGTGCCCGACCCGTCGCTGGCCGGAGCGGGGATCGCCACCGTGGCCGCCGCCCGCGACGTGGTCGGCTCGGGACCGGACGCGGACAAGGCGCTGACCGCCTTCGTGCGCTGGGCCCAGGCCGGCTCGGCGCCCGACTACCGCACGCTGCTGGCCGCCGCCGAGGACCGCTCCTTCTGGCAGCGGCCGGTGGTGATCGTGCCCGAGCAGTCGGTGCTCGCGCACACCGCGCTCGGCGCCGACCCGATCGTCGCCCTGCACCCGCGCGAGGGCACGATCAACCTGGACTACCCCTACCAGGTCACCGCGACCGATCCCCGGCTGGCCGAGGGCGCGGCGCTGTTCGGGCGGTGGCTGCGCGGCGCGGGCGGGCAGGAGGTCATCCGCCGGGCCGGCTTCCGCGCCGCCGACGGCAGCGGCGCGGGCGGCGCACCCGGCGCGCCCACGCCCCGGCTGCGGCCCACCGTCTCGCCCGGCGACATCGACGAGGCGCTCCAGGCGTGGAGCCGGCTCGCGCCGCCGACCAACATCCTGGTGCTGGCCGAGACCTCCAAGCACATGGCCGAGCCGCTGGCCGGCCGGACCCGCCTGGAGGTGGCCATGGACGCCGCCCGGCTCGGGCTGCAGCTCTTCCCGGACTCGACGCGGATGGGGTTGTGGGAGTTCGCCGAGACCCACCGCAAGCGGGTCTCCCTCGGGCCGGTGGCCGAACCGGAGGCCGGCGAGCTGGTCCGCCGGGGGCGGCTCACCACGCTCACCGGCGAGCTGCGCGCCCACCCCAAGCAGGGCAGCGCGCTGCACCAGGCCATCGACGCGGGCTTTCGCGAGATGACCTCGCGGTACGCCGAGACGATGAACAACACGCTCCTGGTGATCACGTCGGGCCGGGACGACGGCGGGCTGTCCAGGGCCGCGCTGCTGGAGCGGCTGCGCCGGGAGTGGGACCCCGAGCGGCCCGTGCAGATCGTGATCATCGCCTTCGGGAGCGGGGCGGACCGGGTCGGGCTGGGCGAGATCGCGGCGGCCACCAACGGCTCCCTGCACGTGGCCAAGGAGCCGGGGGAGATCATCGACGTCTTCCTGGCCGCCCTGGCCCGCCGCCTCTGCCACCCCGTCTGCGGAGCCACCCAGCCCCGCTGAGGGGGATCAGCGGACCGTCCGCTGAGGGGGTCAGCGGATCTCGATGAAGCCGGCGGGGTCCGGCGGGAGTCGCTCGGGCTGCGGGGTGGCCGGGTAGCCGTAGGCCACCACCCCGGCCGGGGTCCACCCGCGCGGCAGGTCGAGGGCGACCTCCTCCGGGAACACCCAGGCGGCGGCCACTCCCTCCACGGCGAGCTGGACCAGCAGGTTCTCCACGCTCGCGCCCAGCGCCAGCAGGTTCGGCCGGTCGGGCTCGGCGCCCGCCAGGCACGGCACCAGCAGCCCGGGCGCGCTCGCGGGCACCTCCGGGGCCGCCGCGCGCAACCGCTCGCCGGCCTCGGCCGACTCGACCAGCACGAAGCGCCACGGCACGCCGTTCCCGGGGTTCCCAGCGGTCTCGGCGGTCGTCCCCCCGTTCCCGGCCTTGACAGCGGGGGCGGTGAGGGCGGCGGAGACGGCCTGCCGGACGATCCCTGGGCTGACCGGCCGGTCGGCGAAGGCCGTGGCGGTGCGCCGGGCGTGCACGACGTCGCGCGAGCCGTACCGGAAGAGGTCCTCGTCGGCGGGCCGGACCAGCGGCCGGACGCCGGGCCCGTCCTCGGCGGTGACCAGGTGCGCCAGCCCGCGCACCAGCGCGACCGGCACCCCGGTGAGCTTGCCCTTGACCAGCTCGGCCGCGGCGGCGATCTCGTCGGCCAGCGCGGTGACGGTCGCCACCAGCGGGTTGCCGTGCGTGTCCACCCCGCCACGGAAGTCCTCAAGGACCTGCACGCCGGCCGCTCCGATGGCGACGTCGGTGAGCCCGTGCCGCCACGGCCGCCCGAAGGTGTCGGTGATGACCACCCCGGCGGCCTTGCCCAGCGACTTGCGGATCCGCCGGGCCGACTCGTCCGCGTCCTCCGGCAGCAGCAGCACGGTGCCGGGCTCGGTGTTCGAGGCGTCCACGCCGGCCGCGGCCATGACGAAGCCGTGGCGCGTCTGCGCGATGACGGTGTCGCCGCGCCGGGCGACCACGCGCTCGGTCTCCTCGGCGATGGCCGCCGCCCGGTCGGGGGCGTGCCGGATCCGGCCCTCGGCCTTGCTGACGATCTTCGAGGTGATCACCACGATGTCCCCGTCGCGCACGTCCGCCCCGGCCAGCAGGGCCGCGAGGTCGTCACCGGGGCGGACCTCGCCCAGCCCGGTGACCGGCACGATCGTGATCACAGCGCCGCGGCCAGGTCGAGCGTGGCCTGGGCGAGCGCGCGGGTGGCGTCGGGGTCGGACATCAGCAGCGGCCGGGCCTCGACCCGCACCCCGTCGAGCGCCACGCCGGCGTCCTGCTCGGCGACCAGCCAGCCGTCGATCAGCGGCCTGCCGTACAGCTCCAGCACGGCCTGCGCGCTGGTCTCGACGCCGATCGCGCTCAGGCAGGCGTCGGCCATGCCGCGCACCGGCGCCCCGCCGATGATGGGGGAGACGCCGACGACCTTCTTCGCCTCGACCGCGGCCCGGATGCCGGGCACCTGGAGGATGGTGCCGATGCTCACCACCGGGTTGGACGGCGGCAGGATCACGACGTCGGCCTCGGCGACGGCCTCCAGGACGCCGGGCGCGGGCTTGGCGGAGTCGGCCCCGACCAGGCCGATCGACTCGGCGGGCACCGAGGCGCGCAGCCGTACCCACCACTCCTGGAAGTGCACGGCCCGGCGGCCCCGCTCGTCGGTGAGCAGGACGTGGGTCTCGCAGCGATCGTCGCTCATCGGGATCAGCCGCACGCCGGGCTGCCAGCGGGCGCAGAGCGCCTCGGTGATCTGCGAGAGCGGGTAACCGGCCTCCAGCATCTGCGAACGCACGATGTGGGTGGCGAAGTCGCGGTCGCCGAGCCCGAACCACTGCGGCTCGACGCCGTACGCGGCCAGTTCCTCCTTGACGACGTGCGTCTCCTTCTCGCGGCCCCAGCCCTGCTCCTCGTTGATGCCGCCGCCGAGGGTGTACATGACGGTGTCGAGGTCGGGGCAGACCCGCAGGCCGAACAGGGTGATGTCGTCGCCGGTGTTACCGATCACGGTGATCTCGGCGTCGGGCGCGGCGGCCTTGAGACCGCGCAGGAAACGGGCGCCGCCGATGCCGCCGGCGAGGGAGACGATACGCATGCCGACCAGTCTGTCACCCCTGTCCGGGAGGTAAGGCTTCAGCTCCCGGAGCCCGGAAATCGGGGCAGTTTTAGCGATTTGTGACAGTTGTGGTTGTTGGGTCTACCGCCTACGAGGGGACTTATGTGGCACACTCCCATCGGACCAAAGGGTCTGTATGGGGGTAGATGTGAGCGAGTCCGTGAACAGAGAGACCGTCAACCGGCTGCGAGAACCCGCGGCCTGGCTGGTCGTGGCCTGGACGGCCGTCAACATCCTCGCCGCGCTGGTCCAGACGCTGTTCGGCAGCGGCGGCGGGCTGGTCGGACGCGGGTCCGCCCACCTCACCGGGCTGTCCGGACCGGTCGCCACCGCCCTGGTCTTCGGCGCGATCCTCCTGGTCGCGGCGGCTCAGGTGCGGTCCAAGCTCCTGCTGACCGTCCTCGCCTGCGAGCTCGCCGTCGCGGCGGGGCTCAGCGCGCTCGGACTGATCTTCCGGGTCATCTCCTGGGACTCGAGCGGGGTGATCTGGGCGTTTCTCTCCGGGGGGATCGAGATCGCGCTCATCCTGCTCGCGCTGATGTACGTGCGGCCGATGGTCCTCGGTGAGGGGTCCGCCGTCAAGGGGGGCACCGGTTTCGGGGCCTCTTACTCGCCGCCGTCCGGGTTCGCCGAGCAGGGCTTCGGGCAGCAGCCCCCCGCCTACGCCCAGTCGACGTACGGCCGGCAGCCCGACTCCTTGTACGGCCAGGCCGGCTACAACCAGCAGCCTGACTCCGTGTACGGCCAGCCCGGGCAGGCCCAGCAGCCCGACTCCCAGTACGGCCAGCCTGGGCCCAGCCAGCAGCCCGACCAGGCCGCCCAGCCCCAGCACGCCCACGCTCAGCCCGGCCAGCCCCAGCCCCAGCACGCTCAGGGCCAGCCCCAGCACGCTCAGGGCCAGCCCGGCCACCCCCAGGGCCAGCCCCAGCAGGCCGCCCAGCTCCAGCCCGCCCCCCAGGCGCTGCCCCAGGCCCAGCCGGTGCCCCAGCCGGTCTCGCAGGCGATCGGCCAGCCCGCCCCCCAGCAGCCGGCCCAGCCCCACGCCCAGCAGCCCCTCGCCCAGCAGCCTGTCTCCCCGCAGCAGCCCTCGTCGGTCCCCCCGATCCAGCCCCTGCACCAGGCCTACCAGCCCCCGACGCCCCAGCCCCTGCCCCCCGCGCAGCCGGAGCAGGTCGAGCCGTCCCGCCCGGCCCTGCCCCCGGCCGAGCCGCTCCAGCAGCCGGCCGCCTACCCGAGCCAGAGCTACCAGTCCGCCGATTCCGGCTACCACTCCCTGGATTCGGGCTTCCCGTCGCAGGATTCCGGCTACCCCTCCGCCGACTCGGCCTACCCCTCGTCCGACTCGGGTTATCAGCCGTCCGAAACCCTCCCCGAGACGGGCTACACCCCGGCCCCCTACGTCCCGGCGGACGCCCAGCCCGGCGGCGGCGGCACCTACCCCTCCCTGGACCGCCCGTCCTACGCCCCCTCCCACGCCCAGCAGCCCTCCGGCTACCAGACCGTGGACAGCAACCCCAACGTGTACGCCTCGGCCAACCCCGCCCCCTACGGCCCCGCCGAGACCCAGCCGGAGCTGAACTACCCGCAGCTCTCGGACCCGCAGCCGTACTACAACCAGGCCCCCGCGTTCGACCCGCAGAACCAGCAGCACCAGCCGAGCCCGCAGAACCAGCAGGGCGGCACGCCGTTCACCGGCTACTCGGGCCAGGAGTACGCCCAGCAGCCCGCCTTCCAGGTCCCCGAACCCCCGGTGGACCCGCGCTCGCAGCAGCTCATGGACGCCTACCAGCAGGCCAGCTCCTACCAGCAGAACTCCGGCGCGCACCAGCCGATGAACATCCCCGACTACGGGCACGCCCCCGCGGCCACGCCGTACGACGACCCGTTCGGCCACCCGCAGACCCCGCTCCAGCCCGCCGCGCAGGGCTACCCCCAGCAGCAGCAACAGCCGCAGCACCAGCAGCAGTGGAGCGAGCAGCCGGTCGACTCGACGGTCAGGCTCGACCCGTCGATGTACCGCGGTGACGCGCTCGGCGTCCCGGCCGGTCAGGGCGACGACCCGATCGATCCCACCGCCATCTACACCCCCGACCCGCGCAGGTAAGAGTCGGGCAAAGAGCAGCTAGAGAGAAGGTGAGCCGCGGGCGGTAGTCAATACCGCCCTGGTACGGTTCCGACGCTTACCGCGTTGACTATGTCAGGCCAATGCCATGGATTCCGACATGGGCCGCATGTCAACCGCACATCGCGAGCACACCGGGGCGAGCTGGTCTTTCCCCGGATACCGGCATGCCGCTTGACGATCCCTGCTGGACACGCGTGTAATTACAGCCATGTTGTTACGCCCCCTCCTGGGGTAAGAGGGGGGCGTGAATGGGGGGCTCCATTGCGGGCAGGCGGCAGGGAGGTGTGCAGTGGCCGAACTGGTCATCGCACCTGAGGAATTGGACGGCGAGGAACTCGGGTGGCAGGAGCGGGCTTTGTGCGCGCAGACTGACCCCGAGGCCTTCTTCCCGGAGAAGGGTGGTTCCACCCGAGAGGCGAAGAAGGTCTGCCGGGCCTGCGAGGTCCGGGCCGAGTGTCTGGAGTACGCGCTCGAGCACGACGAGCGCTTCGGCATCTGGGGCGGGTTGTCGGAGCGGGAAAGGCGCAGGTTGAAGCGCCAGGCCGGATGAAAAAGGGGGACCACTACGGTGGTCCCCCTTTTCGTGCGGTACGTGGTGTCCGTCAGCGCCTGTCGTCCCAGCCGGGATCGACCGTCTCGGGTGGCAGGCCCAGCAGGGTGGCGACCTGCTCCACGACCACGTCGTGGATCAGGGCGCCCAGCATGTCGCGATCGCGGGCGCGGGCCTCCAGAGGCCGCCGGTAGAGCACCACGGAGGCCGGCTCGCGCCCGCGCGCCGCGTCGGCTCGCCCGAAGGGCACCGACTCCGGGCGTGTCGGCCCGTCGCCCAGTTCGGCGAGGGGCGGCACCTCCTCCACGGCGAACTCGACGGAGGCCAGTTGCTTGCCCCACTGGGGGCGCAGCCGCTCGACCGCGTCGAGCACCAGATCGTCGAAGCGTTCGCTGCGTGAGCGGGCCATCGGCACCCAGGCGGGGGCGAGGGGGCCGCGAAGGCCCCGCCCGTGCCGGTCGCGGCGGCGGGGACCGCGCCGCTCGGTCAAGGCAAGAGTCCTGTCACGGAACCAGTCTACGAAAAGGCTGTGATAGGTGTCCGAATTGTGGCGACACGCTCGGTAAGAGCGCTCAGGTAGTGGCGCACGGGTCTCTTACCGGATACGGTCCCTCCGTGAGCCCCGTCCGCCGCTGTTCCCGCACTGCTTGCAGTCAGCCTGCCGTCTTCACGCTCACGTACGTGTACGCCGATTCGACCGCTGTGCTCGGCCCCCTGGCGACGTACGCGGAGCCACACTGCTATGACCTGTGCGCCGAACACGCCGAGCGGCTCACCGCCCCTCGCGGGTGGGAGGTCGTCCGGCTGCCGACCGATGGCGCGGCGCCGAGTTCCGACGACCTCGAAGCGCTGGCCAACGCCGTCCGTGAGGCCGCACGTCCGGCCCCAGGCGGGGTCGAGCCGGTCGGCCAGGGGGTGGAGGTCGGCCGCCGCGGGCACCTGCGTGTCCTCAGGTCCGCGCAGCAACACCGGGACCGCTAGGCTGCATAGCTGGGGTAGGCATCGTCCGGCTGCGCCGGAATCGCCCCATTGGGCCGTAGACGACTATCCAGGGGCGGAGCTGACGAGTGGGCGACCTCGCCGGGATCTTCAAGGCGTACGACGTTCGCGGCGTGGTGCCGGAGCAGTTCGACGAGCAGGACGCGGCGGCCGTCGGAGCCGCCTTCGTCGAGGTCACCGGGGCGCAGTCGCTGGTCGTGGCGCGTGACATGCGGGTCTCCTCGCCGGCGCTCTCGCGGGCCTTCATCCGCGGCGCGCTCTCCCGCGGCGCCGACGTGATCGACGCCGGGCTCGGCTCGACCGACCTGCTCTACTACGCCAGCGGCAGCCTCGGCCTGCCCGGCGTGATGTTCACCGCGAGCCACAACCCGGCCCGCTACAACGGCATGAAGATGTGCCACGCCGGCGCGGTGCCGGTCGGCACGGACACCGGGCTCACCGAGATCCGCGACCGCGCCGCCGCGATCCGCGACCGTGGCGGCGACCTCGGCCCGGCGACCGGCTCCGTCGTGGAGAAGGACCTGCTGCACGGCTACGCCGCGCACCTCAAGACGCTGGTCGACCTGTCCGGCAGCCGGCCGCTCAAGGTCGTCGTCGACGCGGGCAACGCCATGGGCGGCCACACCGTGCCCGCCGTGTTCGCCGGGCTCCCGCTGGAGCTCGTACCGCTCTACTTCGAGCTCGACGGCACCTTCCCCAACCACGAGGCCAACCCGCTGGAGCCGGCCAACCTGCGCGACCTGCAGCAGGCCGTCCGCGACCACGGCGCCGACCTCGGGCTCGCCTTCGACGGCGACGCCGACCGCTGCTGGGTGGTGGACGAGCGGGGCGAGTCGGTCTCGCCGAGCGCCATCACCGCGCTGGTCGCCACCCGCGAGCTGGCCAAGCACCCGGGCAGCGTGATCATCCACAACCTGATCACCTCGCTGGCCGTACCGGAGATCGTGGCCGAGCACGGCGGCGTGCCCGAGCGCACCCGGGTCGGGCACTCCTTCATCAAGGCCGAGATGGCCCGCACCGGCGCGGTCTTCGGCGGCGAGCACTCCGCCCACTACTACTTCCGCGACTTCTGGTACGCCGACTCCGGCATGCTGGCCGCGCTGCACGTGCTGGCCGCCCTCGGTGAGCAGGACGGTCCCCTGTCCGAGCTGGTCGCGGCCTACTCGCGCTACCACGCCTCCGGGGAGATCAACAGCACCGTGGCGGACGCGCGGGCCGCCATGGAGTCCGTACGGCAGGCGTTCGCCGGCCGCGGCGAGGTCGACGAGCTCGACGGCCTGACCGTGACCGGAGCCGGCTGGTGGTTCAACCTGCGCCCGTCCAACACCGAGCCGCTGCTGCGGCTCAACGCCGAGGCGGGCGACGAGGCCACCATGACGGCGATTCGTGACGAGGTACTTCGGAGGATCCAACTGTGAAGATCGACGACTGGCTGCTGGAGATCCTGGCCTGCCCGGCGTGCAAGGCGCCGCTGCGGGCCGAGACCGAGCGCGACGAGCTGGCCTGCACCTCGTGCGGGCTGATCTACCCGGTGCGCGACGACATCCCCGTGCTGCTGGTGGACGAGGCGCGCAAGCCGTGACCTGGCAGGATCACCTGCTGGACGACCAGGCGCACCTCGTCGAGACGGATCCCGGGGGCATGCTCCCGGCGGTGGCCGCCTCCGCGGCGCACGTGCGCACCGCCCACCGCATCGCGCTGGAGAGCGGGGTGGCCCGGCTCACCGGGCGCCCGCGCGCCATCGTGGTGGTCGGGATGGGCGCGCCGGGCCTGGTCGGCGACATTCTCACGACGATCTGCGGTCCGGGCGCGCCCGTGCCGATCGTCACCGTCAGCTCCTATCGGCTGCCCGGCTGGGTCGGCGCGGCCGACCTGGTCCTGGCCATCTCCGGCTCCGGTTTCGGCCGGGAGACCGTCGCGGTCGCCACCGAGGCGGTGCGGCGCGGCTGCCACCTGCTGGCGGTCGGCCGGGCCGGCTCGCCGCTGGAGGCGATCGCCAAGCAGGCCTCCGCGCCGTTCGTGGCGGTGCCGACGCACGGTCCCTCGCGCAGCAACCTGTGGCTGCTGGCCGTCCCGGCGCTGGTGGCGCTGTCCGGTCTCGGGCTGATCCGGGCCGACGACGAGGTCTACGAGCAGATGGCGGTCCGGCTGGAGGACGTGGCGCACCGCTGCCGTCCGGCCAGCGAGTCGTTCGTCAACCCGGGCAAGACCCTGGCCATGGAACTGGCCGGCAGCGTGCCGCTGATCTGGGGTTCGTCGGCCGTCGCGGCGGTCGCCGCGCACCGCATGGCCACGCAGCTCGGCAAGAACGCCAAGTACCCGGCGCTGCACGGCCAGCTCTTCGACCAGGTGGCCACCTTCGACGGTCCGCTGGCCCAGCGCGACATCTTCGCCGACGAGGCGGGTTTGAGCGTGCGTCTGGTGGTATTGAGAGACGTCGAGGAGGAGCCCGAACTGGCCCGCCGCCGGGTGCTTTCGATCCAGCTCGCCCAGGATCGCGGGGTGCCGGTGTCGGAGGTGGTCGCGGAAGGGGAGCATCCGCTCCACCGGCTGGCCACCTTGATCGAGCTGGTCGACTATGCCAGCGTCTACCTGGCGCTCGGCTATGGTCTCGATCCGACCCCGGTGTCGGCCGTCGCGGAGCTCAAGTCCAGAATTTCACAATAGGATCCCCTGGACCTGATTCAGACCGAGTGAGTGGGAGACAACCGGTGAGCGCGAGCGGCGGTACCAAAGCCATCATCGCGGCCCTGGCGGCCAACCTGGCCATCGCCGTGGCCAAGTTCGTGGCCGCGGTGGTGACGAATTCCTCCTCGATGCTCGCGGAGGGCATCCACTCGGTGGCCGACTCCGGCAACCAGGTGCTGCTGCTGGTCGGCGGTAAGCGCGCCAAGCGCGCCGGCACCGCGGAGCACCCGTTCGGTTACGGGCGGGAGCGCTACTTCTACTCCTTCATCGTGGCGGTCGTGCTCTTCACCATCGGCGCGGCGTTCTCCCTCTACGAGGGCATCTCCAAGCTGATGCACCCGCACAAGATCGACTCCGCCCAGTGGGCGATCGGCGTGCTGGTCTTCGCGATCATCGCGGAGTCCTTCTCCTTCCGCACCGCGATCAAAGAGTCGAACGCGGTCCGCGGGAAGCAGTCGTGGGTCGCCTTCGTGCGGCGGTCGAAGTCGCCCGAGCTTCCGGTGATCCTGCTGGAGGACCTCGGCGCGCTGTTCGGCCTGATCTTCGCCCTCTTCGGCGTGAGCATGACGGTGATCACCGGCAATCCGATCTGGGACGCCATCGGCACCCTGATGATCGGTGTGCTGCTCGCGATCATCGCGGTCATCCTCGCGGTGGAGACGAAGTCGCTGCTCATCGGCGAGGGCGCCGACGCCGGCACCGAGACCCAGATCCGCCAGGCGCTGGAGGGCGCCCCCGAGGTCAACCGCATCATCCACATGAAGACGCTGCACCTCGGCCCGGAGGAGCTGCTCGTCGCCGCCAAGATCGCCGTCGAGCACGACGACACGGCGGCCGACGTGGCCCGCGGCATCGACGAGGCCGAGCAGCGCATCCGCGCGGCGGTCCCGATCGCGCGGGTCATCTACCTGGAGCCCGACCTCGACCGGAGCAGCCGTCCGGTCTCCTGATCAGGCGAGGGGCGGGGCGGTGGGTCTTCCCGCCGCCCCGTTGCCATGCCGGGGGTCAGCAGCGGGGCAGGCCGCTCTCCGAGAAGGCGCAGGTGCCGTCGGGGTTGGCCAGGACGACCTTCTTGATCGAGGGGAACTGCTTCAGCGTGCGTTCCAGGGAGTACTTGATCGCGTAGTCGGCCAGGTGGCCGGGGCCGTAGGGCGTACGGCAGAAGCGGACGCGGGCCGTACCGGACTTGACGGTTAGCTTGAAGTCGGGGCCGCCGCAGTCGGAGAGGCCGGCCAGCTTCAGGTGGCTGAACAGGCCCTTCTTCCGCTCGGCCTTGGTCGGGCCGGCGATGAACTGCTCCACCGCGAACCGGGCGACTCCCGAGGTGGGAGCGTTCCTGACCACGGCCGCCACCTTGGGCGGATAGTCGACCTCGACGGGAAAGTACACCTTCACCGGGTGGCCGGGGCCCTGCGGCAGCGCCAGGGTCATGGCCAGGATGAGTTCCTTCATGTCCGGTTGGACGCCTGATCCCTTTGCGGCGTTTGCAACCATCGCAGGGCTTTTTCCTTTTCGAAGTCCAGGGCCCGGCGCGGGGCCTGCAGCCTTCCGATGCTCAACCCCAGCTCCCGTACGGCCTGCGCCACCGCGGGGTCGCTGAGCACCCGCAGCCCGAAGGCCAGCTCGGCGGGGGAGATGTCGAACCGTTTCTCCAGCTCCATGCCCTGCGCCACCGCGGCCAGCTCCTCGTCGCCGAACCGGCGGTGCGCGCCCTGCCCGCGCACGGGCGGCAAGAGCCCCAGCGCCTCGCGGTAGCGGAGCATCCGGGGGGACATCCCCAGGCGTCGAGCGGCTTCGGTGATACGCATACGAGTAATTCTGACATTCTTGTGGCAGATTCCGCCCCTCCAGGATGCGATACCCCGCCGAGCCCGCCTAGACTCGACGGCGACGACTTTCCTAGAGGGGAATCAGATGGACTTCAAGGTCGCGGACCTGTCGCTGGCCGACTTCGGCCGCAAGGAGATCAGGCTGGCCGAGCACGAGATGCCCGGCCTCATGGCGGTGCGCAAGGAGTACGCCGACTCCCAGCCCCTCCGCGGCGCGAAGATCATGGGCTCGCTGCACATGACCATCCAGACCGCCGTGCTGATCGAGACGCTGGTCGCCCTCGGCGCCGAGGTGCGCTGGGTCTCCTGCAACATCTTCTCCACCCAGGACCACGCCGCCGCCGCGGTCGCCGTCGGCCCCAACGGCACGGTCGACGACCCGCAGGGCGTGCCGGTCTTCGCCTGGAAGGGCGAGACGCTGGAGGAGTACTGGTGGTGCACCGAGCAGGCGCTCACCTGGCCGGGCGGCGAGGGCCCGAACATGATCCTCGACGACGGCGGCGACGCCACGCTCCTGGTCCACAAGGGCGTCGAGTACGAGAAGGCCGGCGCCGTGCCGTCCGCCTCCGAGGAGGACCCGGAGGAGTGGCACGTCATCATCGACCTGCTCAAGCGCACCGTCGGTCCCGACAAGAAGTGGACCAAGATCGCTGAGCAGATCAAGGGCGTGACCGAGGAGACCACCACCGGTGTCCACCGCCTGTACGAGATGTTCAAGGCCGGCACCCTGCTCTTCCCGGCGATCAACGTCAACGACTCGGTGACCAAGTCGAAGTTCGACAACAAGTACGGCTGCCGCCACTCGGTCATCGACGGCCTCAACCGCGCCACCGACGTGCTGATCGGCGGCAAGGTCGCCGTCATCTGCGGCTACGGCGACGTCGGCAAGGGCTGCGCGGACGCGCTGCGCGGCCAGGGCGCCCGCGTCATCGTCACCGAGATCGACCCGATCTGCGCCCTCCAGGCGGCGATGGACGGCTTCCAGGTCACCACCCTGGAGGAGGTCGTCGGCTACGCGGACATCTTCGTGACCACGACCGGCAACTTCAACATCATCACGGCCGAGCACATGGCCCGGATGAAGCACAACGCGATCGTCTCCAACATCGGCCACTTCGACAACGAGATCGACATGGCCGGTCTGGCGCGCGTGCCGGGCATCAAGAAGTCCGAGGTCAAGCCGCAGGTCCACACCTGGGAGTTCCCCGACGGCCACCAGATCATCGTGCTGGCCGAAGGCCGCCTGATGAACCTCGGCTGCGCCACCGGCCACCCGAGCTTCGTGATGTCGAACTCCTTCACCAACCAGGTGATCGCGCAGATCGAGCTGTTCACGAAGACCGAGGAGTACCCGATCGGCGTCTACGTGCTGCCCAAGCACCTCGACGAGAAGGTCGCCCGGCTCCACCTCGACGCGCTCGGCGTCAAGCTCACCGAGCTGACCAAGGAGCAGGCCGACTACATCGGCGTGCCGGTCGAGGGCCCGTACAAGTCCGACCACTACCGCTACTGATCCGTCGGGCGCTTGAGGGGCGGGTCGTCGCGGCGGCCCGCCCCGCACGCCCGCTGACCGTCTCCCTGGACAGGGCCCGGCCACGTACGGCGGCCGGGCCCTCCCGTGCTTGCCGTACGAGATGGTGAGAAGGATGCTCGGCGAATCGAAGATCAGTTGGGCGGGCCGGTCGATGCCGGTGCTGACGGCGATCGGCACGCGGTTCGCCGGGGAGCGGCCCCTGGAGGGGCTGCGGATCGCGGCGTGCCTGCACGTCACGGCCGAGACGGCGGTGCTGATGGGCGCGCTGCGGGCGGGCGGCGCGGAGATCGCGCTGGCGGCCTCCAACCCGCTCTCGACGCAGGACGACGTGGCCGAGGCGCTGCGCGAGTACGGCATAGCGGTCCACGCCAAGGCCGGGGTGGACCGGGCGGCCTACTACCGGCACATCCACGAGGCCCTGGACATCGGCCCCGACCTGGTGCTGGACGACGGCTGCGACCTGGTGAACATCCTGCACACCGAGCGCACCGACCTGCTGGATCGGGTGTCGGGCGGGTGCGAGGAGACCACCACGGGGATCATCCGGCTACGCCAGATGGCGGCCGAGGGGGCGCTGCGCTTCCCGATGGTGGCGGTGAACGACACCCGCACGAAGCGCATGTTCGACAACCGGTACGGCACGGGCCAGTCGACCTTCGACGGCATCATGCGCGCCACGAACACGATGCTCGCCGGGCGCGTGGTGGTGGTGGCCGGCTTCGGCTACTGCGGCCGGGGCGTGGCCGAGCGGGCCAAGGGCCTGGGGGCGCGGGTCGTGGTGACGGAGATCGACCCGGTGAAGGCCCTCGACGCGATGCTGCAGGGCTACGACGTGCTGCCGATGGAACGCGCGGCCCGGGCGGGCGAGGTGTTCATCACCGTGACCGGCAACCGCGACGTGATCCGCGAGGAACACCTGGCGGTGATGAAGGACGGCGCGATCCTGGCCAACGCCGGGCACTTCGACGTGGAGATCGACGTCCGGGCGCTGGACGAGCTGGCGGTGGAGATCAACCGCGGCGTGCGCCCGAACACCGACGAGTACGTGCTGGCCGACGGCCGCCGCCTGCTGCTGCTGGCCGAGGGCCGGCTGGTGAACCTGACCGCGGCGGAGGGCCACCCGGCGGCGGTGATGGACATGTCCTTCTCGGCCCAGGCACTGGCCGTGGCGTGGCTGGCCACGGAGCGGACCCGGCTCGCGCCAGGCGTCTACGACGTGCCGGAGGAGCTCGACGCGGAGGTGGCGCGGCTCAAGCTGGCGGCGGCGGGGCGGGAGATCGACCGGCTCACCACCGAGCAGGAGGACTACCTGCATTCCTGGAGAGTTGGTTCGTAACAGAAGAAGACTCTTGGTTGAGGCTTCACTTAGCTTCATAATCCTCCTCATTCCGCTAGAAAACGGAATGATCTGGAGGCACTTATGTCCCTGCGTGGCTTATCCGCCCGCATCCTCCTGGCGGCCGGCGTGGTGATGGCGTTCGTCGCCACCCCGGCCGGCGCGGCTCCCGACGACATCGTCAAGTCCGACAACATCTCCCTCCAAGCGCACCTCGACCTCCCGGCCGGCGCCGCGATCAACAGCGACATCGCCTTCCAGGGCGACTACGCCTACGTGGGCAACTTCACCGGCTTCGCGATCTACGACATCAAGCACCCCAAGAAGCCCAAGCTGGTGAGCTCGGTCCGCTGCCCCGGCGGGCAGATGGACGTCACGATCCTGGGCGACATCCTGGTGACCTCGGTCGACGACTCGCTGAGCAACGACTCCTGCAACGCCGTGCCGCAGAGCGCGCGCAACAAGGACTCGTGGGAGGGCCTGCGGATCTTCGACGTCAGCGACAAGGCCAACCCGAAGTACATCAAGTCGGTCGAGACGCAGTGCGGGTCGCACACCCACACGATGGTCCCCGACAAGGTGGGCGAGGCGTTCTACGTCTACGTCTCCTCCTACTTCCCGTCGGCCAGCTTCCCCGACTGCCAGCCGCCGCACGACAAGATCTCCGTTGTGAAGGTGCCGATCGCGAACCCGACCGCCGCCGCGGTGGTGGGCACGCCGTCGATCTTCCCCTACGGCACCTACCCCGGCGCCAACAGCACCAGCGGCTGCCACGACATCACCGCCTACGCCGAGCTCGACCTGGCCGCCGGCGCGTGCATGGGGGACGGGGTGCTCCTGGACATCTCCGACCGCGCCCAGCCTAAGGTGATCGAACAGGTCACCGACGCGAACTTCGCCTTCTGGCACTCGGCCACCTTCAACAACGCCGGGACCAAGGTCGTCTTCACCGACGAGCTGGGCGGCGGCACCTCGGCCCGCTGCACCGCGGCCGAAGGCCCGAACCGCGGGGCGGACGCGATCTTCGACATCGTGGACCGGAAGCTCGTGTTCAAGAGCTACTACAAGATCTCCCGGCTGCAGACGACGACCGAGAACTGCGTGGCCCACAACGGCTCGCTGATCCCGGTCAAGGGTCGGGACATCATGATCCAGGCGTGGTACCAGGGCGGGCTGTCGGTGTGGGACTTCACCGACTCGGCCAACCCGCAGGAGATCGCCTTCTTCGACCGGGCGCCGCTCGACGACACCCGCCTCATCCTGGGCGGCTACTGGTCGGCGTACTACTACAACGGCTACATCTACGGCAGTGAGATCGCGCGCGGCTTCGACGTCTTCAAGGTCAACGACCCGCGGGTCAACCAGGCCAACAGCGTCAAGCTCGACATCCTGAACGTCCAGACCCAGGGCTCGTACCGCGAACCCGGCAACGGCGTCCCGGGCGGTCACTAGCCCGGCCCGCCTGCGCCCCCGGCCTTAACCCGGGGGCGCAGGTCCCGCCGGGGTGTCAGAGCTCCGCGAGGATGCGGCGCATCCGGCCGATCTCGGCCGCCTGCCCGGCGCCCACGTCGTTGGCCAGCTCCTGGATCGCCCGCTGCGACCCGTCGATCAGCACCTTCGTCGACATCTCGACCGCGCCCTGGTGATGCTTGATCATCAGGTCCAGGAACAGCCGGTCGAAGGCCTCGCCCGAGGCGGCCTTGAGCGCGGCCATCTCCTCCGGGCTCGCCATCCCGGCCATGCCCTCGTGCGCGGCCCCGTGATGCGCCTCCGGGACCTTCTGCCCCTCGTTCTGGAGCCAGGAGACCAGGTAGGCGATCTCCGGCTCCTGCGAGTCCTTGATCCGCGAGGCGATGGCCTTCACCTTCGCCGCGCGGGCCCGGGTGGGCGCCAGCACGGCCATGTCGATCGCCTGCCGGTGGTGCACGACCATGTCCTGGACGTACTTCACGTCGGCCGCGTTGACCGGCGCGGACGGCACGCTGGTCGCGGCCTCCTCCGGGCTGATCGTCTTCGCCTCCTCGCCCGGCCGCCCCGGCACGATGACCGGCCCGCCGGAATCGGCCTGCGGCGGGGGCGCGGGGGAGCCGCTGCACCCGGTGAGGGTGACCAACGCGGCGGTGACGGCGATGAGCGCAGCGCGCACTCGGGACCTCCTCGACGTTGCCTCACTCTATGGGCATATCCAATGCTTAAAGAAGACATCTACTGACATAGTGGGGACGCTTTCCCGTCCCTCAGCAGGAGGTTTCCGTGGCGTCCAGACTCGGCCGCTTCGCGCTGGCACTGGCGGCATGCCTCGCGGCGGTGTCCGCGGCGCCCGCCCAGGCGAGCGCCCCCCAGGCGGCCGCCAAGTCCAGCCCCAACGTCAAGCTCGTCGCCAACGTGCCCAAGAAGGGCGCGTTCGCCGACCTCACCGCCTACGGCACCGACCTCGCCTTCCAGGGCCGGTACGCCTACGTCGGCAACTACAACGGCTTCACCGTCTTCGACGTGGCCGATCCCACCAAGCCCAAGCGGGTCAGCCAGGTCCTGTGCCCCGGCGCCCAGAACGACATCTCAGTCAAGGGCGACCTGCTCTTCCTCTCCATCGACGAGCCGCTCAGCGGCAGCTCCTGCAAGAGCGACTACGGCGACCCGAGCAGCAGCCGCTCGTGGGAGGGCATCCGGATCTTCGACATCAGCGACAAGGCCCGGCCGCGCTACGTCAAGGCCGTCGAGACCGCCTGCGGCTCGCACACGCACACCCTCGTGCCCGACAAGCAGGGCAAGTCGCTCTACCTGTACGTCTCCTCATACGGCCCGGCCGCCGCCTTCCCCGAGTGCAAGCCGCCGCACGACAAGATCTCCGTCGTCAAGGTCCCGATCAAGAACCCGAAGGCGGCCAAGGTCGTCTCCACGCCCGTGCTCTTCCCCGACGGCGGCAACGAGGACCAGCCCGGCCTGCTCCTGCCGACCTCCGGCTGCCACGACATCACCGTCTACCCGGCCAAGGACCTCGCCGCCGGCGCGTGCATGGGCGACGGCGTGCTGATGGACATCTCCAACCGCGAGCAGCCCAAGGTCATCGCCACCGCCACCGACGAGAACTTCGCCTTCTGGCACTCGGCGACCTTCAACAACGCCGGGAACAAGGTCGTCTTCACCGACGAGCTCGGCGGCGGCGGCGCGGCCACCTGCACCGCGTCCATCGGCCCCACCCGCGGCGCGGACGCGATCTTCGACATCGTCGGCAAGGAGCTCGTGTTCAAGAGCTACTACAAGATCTCGCGGCACCAGCAGGCGAGCGAGAACTGCGTCGCGCACAACGGCTCGCTGATCCCGGTCAAGGGGCGCGACATCATGGTCCAGGGGTGGTACCAGGGCGGGGTGTCCATCTGGGACTTCACCGACTCGGCCAAGCCGTTCGAGATCGGTTACTTCGACCGCGGAGCCTTCAAGCCGCGGGACATCGCGGGGTCGTGGTCGGCGTACTACTACAACGGCTACATCTTCAGCAGTGAGATCCAGCGCGGGCTCGACGTCCTCAAGCTCACCGACCGCCGGACCGACCCGGCCGGGCGGGTGCGCTTCAAGATCCTCAACGCCCAGACCCAGTACCGCTACTAGACCGGGGGCGCGAACCCCTCCGGTGTCGTCCGCGGATCCTCCCCCGTGGGCGGCACCGGAGTCCGGTACACCGGCTGCTGGGCCATCGGCGGGTGGGGGACGACCTGCTGGGGCTGCTGCTGGTACGGCAGGCCGCCCGGCGCGGGATGCGGGGGAACGGACCCGGCCCGCTGAGCCAGCCGTATCTGCTCACGACGCCGCCGCTCGGCCAGAACCGCACTGAGGAAGGCGTGCGGCGGCACCCCGGGCGGCGGAGGCGGCGAGATCGAGGCCGCCACCTGGGTGGCGATCCGGATCCCCATCTCGTACTGCGTCTGCGGATTGAGCTCCGACCAGCGCAGCAGGTACTGCCGGGCCGCCGCGGCCACGTCGTCCGGCAACTGCGACAACTCCAGCGTCGCCGCCCACTGCGCCAGCGGAGGCGGCATCTGGATCAGCGCCGAGGTGTCCCGCGGCCCGCGCTCGGAGATCACGATCGTCCCGGCGAAGACGTCGCCCAGCCGCTTGCCCTGCTGCGACACCAGCGACGAGATCAGCGCGGGCGCGCCGTACAGCAGCCAGAACTCCAGGAATCCGGCCAGCCCGCGGAAGAGCGCCTGCCGGAACCGCTCAGGCCCGCCGTCGTCACTCACCACCCGGAGCCCGAGGGCCAGCTTGCCGAGGCTGCGTCCCCGGGTGAGGCTCTCCACGGCCACCGGGTAGCCCACGGTGACCAGGACCACCAGCAGGATGTTCGCCGCCGCGAAGATCGCCGGATCGCTGATCTCGGCGAAGAAGGCGAGCAGGAGAAAAGCCCCGATCAGGACCGTCCACTGGACGACCAGGTCGATGATGAGCGCGAGCGCCCGCGTGGGCAACTGCGCGACCCGCACCTCGACGACTACGGCATCGCCAGTGACAACCTCGGACATACCAGGAGCCTATTCGGTCCCGCCCGCTCACCAGGAAACAGCCGAGACCCGGAGAGGCAGCCGGTTCGGTCACAAGGTGGGGCTGCTCGGGCAGAATGTCCGGGTGGACATCGATGCCTTCGCCGCGGCGCACCGGCCCGCCTGGGACCGCCTGGAGACGCTGGTCGCCCGGCGCAACCGGCTGACCGGCCCCGAGGTCGACGAACTGGTCGACCTCTACCAGCGGGTGTCCACCCAGCTCTCCGTCCTGCGCTCGGGCTCGGCCGACCCGATGCTGGTCGGCCGGCTGTCGGCGCTGGTCGCGCGGGCCCGTTCGGCGGTGACCGGCGCGCACGCGCCCGCCTGGCGGGAGTTCGCCCGCTTCTTCACCGTGTCCTTCCCGGTCGTGGCCTACCGGGCGCGGTGGTGGTGGCTGGGGACGACGCTGGCCTTCGTCGTCGTCTCCTGGGTCATGGCGGCCTGGGTGGCGGCCAACCCGGACGTCCAGGCGGCCATCGCCTCACCCGAGGAGATCACGCAGCTCGTCGAGCACGACTTCGCCGACTACTACTCCGAGAACCCGGCGGCCTCCTTCGCCAGCCGGGTGTGGATCAACAACGCCTGGGCCTCGATGATCATGATCATGTCGGCCATCCTGGGCGGCCTACCGATCCCGTACTTCCTCTACCAGAACGCCGCGAACGTGGCCGTCTCCGCCGGTCTCATGGCCTCGCGCGACAAGCTGGACATCTTCTTCGGCTTGATCACCCCGCACGGCCTGCTGGAACTGACCGGGTTCTTCCTGGCCGCCGCCGTGGGCCTGCGGCTGGGCTGGACCGCCATCGACCCCGGTCCGCGCCGCCGACTCGACGTCCTGGCCGAGCAGGGGCGGGCCGTGATGGCCGTCGCGCTGGGCCTGATCGTCGTGCTCTTCGTCTCCGGCCTCATCGAGGCGCTGGTCACCCCGTCCGGCCTGCCCACCGCCGCGCGGATCGCCATCGGGGTGGTCGCGGAAGTGCTGTTCCTGGTCTACGTGGTGGTCCTGGGCCGCCGGGCTCTCCGCGCCCAGGAGACCGGCGACGTCGAACGAGCCCCCGACCTGGCCCCCACCGCCTGAGACTCCCGGCCCAGGAGCGCTCGGTGGCTAGAGGCGGCCCTGGGCCTTCAGCGCGAGGTAGGCGTCGGCCAGGGCCGGGGCGATCTCGTCGGGAACGGCGTCGACCACTTCCACGCCGTTTCGCCGCAGCCTCGCGATGATGCGGCGGCGCTCGGCCAGCGCCCGTTCGGCGGCTGCGGCGTCGTAGACCTCCTCCGCCGATCCCCGGCGCGAGGCCATGGCGGTGACCCGCGGGTCGGAAACCCCCGCGACCAGCACGAGGTGCCGGGCGGAGAGCTGGGGGAGCACCGGCATGAGCCCCTCCTCCATGGACGCGGAGTTGAGGTCGGTGAGCAGCACCACCAGGCACCGCCGCCGCGCCCGCGACAACACCGCGGCCACCATGCCCTGGGCGTCGGCCTCGATGAGCTCGGCCTCGATCGGCGCCATGACGTTCACCAGCGCGGGCAGCAGCTCGGTGCGCGAGGCACCGGCCACCCAGGCCCGGATGGCTCGGTCGTAGGCGAGGAAGTCCACCCGGTCACCCGCCCGCGCGGCCAGGGCGGCCAGCAGGAGGGCGGCGTCCATGGACCAGTCGAGCCTGGGCCACCCGGGAGCGGGGAGCGGCGCCGGGTCGGAGCCCCGCCTGGCCGGCAGCCCGAACTTCCGCGGACCCCCAGAGTTGGGCGAGCCCCCGTGGCTCGGAGAGGTCCCGGAGCCGTGGGAAGCCCCGGGTCCCAGCGACGCCCCCGACAGCAGCCCCTGCCGCGGCATCTCCTCAGCCAGAGGCACCGGTGCGGTGCCGACGCGGCCGGCGGAGGTGCGGCCGGTGTCGAGCACGATGAGCACGCGCCGATCCCGCTCGGGCCGCCAGGTGCGCACCACCACGTCGTGCCGCCGCGCGGTGGCCCGCCAGTCGATGGACCGGACGTCGTCGCCCACCACGTACTCCCGCAGCGAGTCGAACTCGGTGCCCTGACCGCGCACCAGCGCCGGGTGCTGCCCGTCGAGCTCGCGCAGCCGGGCCAGCCGGGAGGGCAGATGCTTGCGCGACAGGAACGGCGGGAGCACGCGGATGGTCCACGGCACCTGGTGGTTGCCCTGCCGGGCCGCCAGCCCGAGCGGCCCCAGAGAGCGTACGGTCACCGCGGCGGATCGCCGGTCGCCCCGGCGGGTCGGGGTGAGCGCCACGGTCAGCTTCCGGCGCTCGCCCGGCGGGACGTTGAGGGCCAGCGAGCGCGGCTCGGCCCCGGCCGAGGGCGGCCAGGCGTCACGCAGCAGCCCGCGCACCCGCCGCGAGCCGGGGTTCTCGACCAGCAGCTCGACCGTGGCGACCTGGCCCAGCCGCACCAGGGTCTCGCCGGACCGCTGGAACCGCAGCCCGCGCACGCTCCCGGCCAGCGCGAGGTCGACCAGGACCGCGGCGGCCAGCAGCAGGCAGACCCCGGCCAGCGCGAAGCCGGGCTCGGGCGCGACGAGCACCACGACCACACCCAGGACCGCCAGCAGCGCGGCCCGCCCGGTCAGCGCCATGTCAGCGCGGCCCCCTCATCCACACCCGCTCCCGAACCTGCCGGACAGCGGGTCCTACTGGGCTCTTCCATGCCAAGACTCATCTCAGCGCGGCACCGGGACGGCGGCGAGGATGCCGTCGAGCAGGCCGTCGGCGGTCGCGCCCTCCAGCTCGGCCTCCGGACGGAGCTGCACGCGGTGGCGGAGCGCGGGCCGCGCCAGCGCCTTGACGTCGTCGGGCGTCACATATGCCCGCCCCGACAACCACGCCCAGGCCCGCGCCGTCGCCAGCAGCGCGGTGGCCCCACGCGGGGAGACGCCGAGCTGCAGCGAGGGGGAGTGCCGGGTCGCCCGGCAGACGTCCACGATGTACCCCAGCACCTCGGGCCCGACGTGCGTCTTGCTGCACGCCTCCCGCGCCGCCGCCAGGTCGTCGGCGGTGGCGACCGCCTTGACCTGGCTCAGGTCACGCGGGTCGAAGCCCTGTGCGTGCCGCTCCAGCACCGCGATCTCGTGCTCGCGCGGCGGCAGCGGCACGGTCAGCTTGAGCAGGAACCGGTCGAGCTGCGCCTCGGGAAGCTGGTAGGTGCCTTCGTACTCCACCGGGTTCTGGGTCGCGCAGACCACGAACGGGTCGGGCAGCGCCAGGCCGTCGCCCTCGACGCTGACCTGCCGCTCCTCCATCGCCTCCAGGAGCGCCGCCTGCGTCTTGGGCGGCGTGCGGTTGATCTCGTCGGCCAGCAGCAGGTTCGTGAAGACCGGGCCGCGCCGGAACTCGAACTCCGCGGTCTTGGCGTCGTAGATCAGCGAGCCGGTGATGTCGCCGGGCATCAGGTCGGGAGTGAACTGCACCCGCTTGAAGTCGAGCGACAACGCTGCCGCGAGGGTGCGGACCATCAGGGTCTTGGCCACGCCGGGCACGCCTTCGAGCAGCACGTGGCCCCGGCACAACAAGGCGATGACCAGCCCGGTCACGACCGCGTCCTGGCCCACGACCGCCTTGGCCACCTCGGCCCGCAGCGCGCCGAGGGCCTCACGCGCGCTCTCCGCCCGGCCGGCCACCCGGGTGGTCTCCTCAATGTTCAATGATCTGCCTCTCCAGTTGCTCAAGGTATCGGGCCAGACCGACAAGCCCGCCGTCGTCTGCCGGGGCCGTGCCGTACAGCGCCCCGCCGATCTGCTGCGGATCCAGCCCCGTCCGTACGGCTACCGCGCTCACCACGGCGTGCGGGGGCGAGTCGCCGGTGAGGCCGAGCCTGGGCACGATCCGGTCGAGCGTCCCGGCGCGCAGGGCGGCGGCGGCCTGGCCGCGTGCCCGGCGGGCCCGGTAGAGCCCGCCGCGTCCCTCGACGGTCTCGGCGGCGCGCACCACCACCGGCAGCCGCTCGGCGACGACCGGGCCGAGCCGCCTGGCCCGCCACACCACGGTGACCAGCAGCGCGACCAGCGCCATCCGCAGGCCCCAGCCGATGCTCTCGGGCATCAGGTCGTGGAAGGAACGGCTGCCGCCCCCGGGCGGCTGCGCGTCGCCCGGCTCGGCGGGCGGCGGGACCAGCCAGGTCACCGCGCGCTTGGCGCCGAGCAGGTTGAGCGCCAGGGCGGCGTTGCCGTCCTCGTCGAGGCGCTGGTTGGTCATGAAGGTGGTGCTGCTCAGGACCGTGACCGTGCGCTGGCCGTCGTGGTACTGGACGAGCGTGGGCTTGCCGCGCGACGGGTAGCACGCGGTCGCGCCGGCCGGCGGGTCGAGCGGCTGGCCGCCGAGGTACGCGCTGCCTGCGGCGGTCGCCGCCGGCAGGTCGCACTCGGGCTCGCGCGTGCGCTCCCGTGCCGGGTCGCGGGCCGGCTCGACGGCGGGGGCCAGGAGGTCGAGGTGCAGGTTGCGGGCGTCCACGACCCGGTCGCCAGGGAGTGCGGCGAGGGCGCCCGGGTTGGCCGGGTCGACGTTGCCGGTGACCAGGACCAGCCGGTCACCGGGCAGGGCGGCGGCCTGCTCGGCGGAGTCGACCCGGTCCACCTGTACGCCGTGCGCGCGCAGGAGCTGGGCCAGGGCCTTGCCGCCGCGCAGCGTGCCGTCCTCCGGGTCGAGGTAGCGGGCCTGGCCGTCGCCGCCGGTGAACAGCACCGTGATGGCGGCCACCAGCGTGAGCAGCGCGGCCACCAGCAGCGGCGCCCGAACGGCCCGCCAGATCCGCCCACCAGTGGGCGAGGTCGCCGTCCGGGCGGCGGGGCTCTGCGGGGAGGTCGCCGGGGTGTGCGGGGGAGCGCTCATCGCGGACCTTCCTGCCCGTTGACCGCCGATCGCGGCGCCTGCCCGGAAAAAGGCGGCTGCCCTGGCAACGGCGGTTGCGGTGGTTGGCCGGGGAGCGGAGGTTGCGGGGGAAGGGGAGTCGGGCGGGCCTGGCGCAGCCGCTCGTCGAGGTCACGAAGCATGCCGTACGCCTCGGCCGTCCCCGGCACATCGCCATAGGTCACGTCGTCGAACACCCGGGCCGCCGCCGCCAGCTCGCCCGCGAAACCGGGCAAAGCCCGCCCCGCCTCGGCGGCCAGCTCGTCCGCGGTACGGCCGGGCAGCCCGTCCACCAGAGCCCGCTCCTCCAGGTCACGGGCAATGGCCCGCAGACGCTCCTGGACCGCCTCGGCCCAGAGCTCCTCGCCCGCCAGCCGCTCGGCCTCCTGCCGGTGTTCCACGGCCGTGCGCGCCCGCGTCCCGAACAGCTCCCCACCCCCGCCCGCCGCACCCCGCGTGGTCCGGCGCAACCGCCAGATCAGCAACCCGGCCAGCCCGCCCACGATGAGCACGATGAGCACGGCCGCGATCACCCCGCCGGCCGGCGCGCCGTCCACCTCGGGGTTCGTCAGGTCGCCGAGGAACTGCTGGAGCCGCCGCCAGACCTCGTCCACCAGCGGCTCGTGCTCGTACCCGGGCTTGAGCAGCTCGTCGGCGGCCTCACGCTGAGCGTCGTCCCTGCTGATGGGCGGGCCGATGGGCGTCACGGGCTAGCGTCCGGAGGCGTTGGACGGGTGCCAGAGCTCGTCGGCGGAGGAGTGCACCCAGCCCTGTCGCTGCTGCTCGATGGCGGCGGTCTGCAGGACCAGGTCGAACGCCTCGCTGCGCATCCGGCGGTCGGTGTACAGGAGCCCGGCGACCCCGGCCTGGATCGGGTAGGAGATCATCCCACCCACCATGGTGCCGACCGCGATCAGCACCGCGGCGATCACGGTGGAGCCCACCGTGCCGCCGCCGAGCATCCCGACGAACGAGCCGATGAAGGTGAAGGGCACCGCGATGATGCCGCTCACGAAACCGGCCAGCAGCGCGGTGACCAGCAGGATGCCGAGCACGCGCCAGAAGTCGCCGGTGACCAGCCGCCAGGACCGCCGCATCGCGGCGATCGGCCCCAGCCCCTCCAGCACCGCGGCCGGGGTGGCGAAGGAGAAGCGCGCCATGACGAAGAGCGCGTAGGCGACGTAGGCCAGGATCACCAGCACGCCCACGCCGAAGACGGCGCCACCGCTCGCGCTCACGCTCAGCAGCAGGACGAAGATCGGCACGAGCAGCAGCAGCGGCGCCAGCACCAGCCCGGCCATCAGCAGCACGACCCCGAACAACGCCGGCCAGCGGCCCTTGAGCAGCCGCCAGGCCTCCCCGGCGGTGATCTTCCCGCCGAAGACGGCACGGCCCAGGATGCGGGTAAGCACGCCGGTCAGCAGCGTGACCGCGATGTAGCCGATCAGCATCGAGACGAGCGAGCCGCCGTAGGTGGCGAGGAAGCCGGAGTTGACGCTCTCCAGGTCCTCGGGCCGGGTCTCCGGGTCGGTCAGCAGGCTGCCCATGTCGCCGAGCAGCAGCGACTGGCTGACCGCGACCGGGATGGCGACCAGCAGCGCGGTGATCGCGGACAGGCCGAGCACGGCTTTCGGGTTGGAGCGGATGAGCTTGATGGAGCCGTCGAGCACATCGCCCAAGGTCAGCGGCCGGAGCGGGATGATGCCGGGGCGCAGCGCGGGCGCGTGGTGCGCGTAGCCGTGGCCGGGCTGGCCGGGCATGCCGTAGGGCTGGCCACCGTACGGCTGACCGGGCTGGGCCGGGTGACCGTGCTGACCAGGCTGACCGTGCTGACCGTGCTGACCGGGCTGGGCAGTCTGACCAGGCTGGCCGGGCTGGGCGTGCGGGTGGCTCTGCTGGCCGTACGGCGAGCCATACGGCGTGCCGTACGGCAGGCCACCCTGCGCGGGCCCGGGCGCGCCCGGGCCGGGCGGCTCGGACGGCGGCGGGCTCTGGCCCGGCGCGGCCCACGGCGAGGACGCGGGCGCTCCGTAGGGCGGTGGCTGCTCGGCGGCCCAGCCGGGTGGACGCTCCTGACCTTCTGACATAGCCCAATCCTGGCATGTGTGACAACGGCACGGGGTTCCGCGGACGCCGCATTACCGGCTTTTCCGGCGAGCTGGGCCATGGGGATGGCCGAATGAGCCTGCGTTACCGCAGACTGAGGATTGTCGGGGGACCATCGGGCGTAAAATTTGGCATTTGACGGTCTCACGTCACATCCACGAGCTGGCCAAGGGTAACCTTCCAACAATCGTGGAGTATGTCCCACAATGCGTAGAACGAATGAGGGGCCATGAAAGGTCGCGTGCTGGTCGTCGACGACGACGCCGCTCTCGCCGAGATGCTCGGCATCGTGTTGCGTGGAGAAGGCTTCGAGCCCTCTTTCGTCTCTGACGGGGACAAGGCCCTCGACGCGTTCCGCGACACGCGCCCGGATCTGGTCCTGCTCGACCTGATGCTCCCCGGCGCCGACGGGATCGACGTCTGCCGTCGCATCCGGGCCGAGTCCGGGGTGCCGATCGTCATGCTGACCGCCAAGAGCGACACCATCGACGTGGTCCTCGGCCTCGAATCGGGCGCCGACGACTACATCGTCAAGCCGTTCAAGCCCAAGGAGCTCATCGCGCGGGTGCGGGCGCGGCTGCGCCGTACCGACGAGCCGACGCCGGAGATCCTGCAGATCGGCGACATCACCATCGACGTGGCCGGCCACTCGGTCAAGCGCGGCGAGGAGACCATCAACCTCACCCCGCTGGAGTTCGACCTGCTGGTGGCGCTGGCCCGCAAGCCGCGCCAGGTCTTCACCCGCGAGGTCCTGCTGGAGCAGGTCTGGGGTTACCGCCACGCGGCCGACACCCGTCTGGTCAACGTGCACGTCCAGCGGCTGCGCGCGAAGATCGAGAAGGACCCGGAGCACCCCGAGATCGTGGTGACCGTCCGCGGTGTCGGCTACAAGGCCGGGCCTGCCTGACGGCTCCGCCATGCCCCCCGCCAAGAAAGGGTCACGCCGCCGGATCGTTCGCCGCCTCCTCGGAGGAGCGCGGCGGAGGCTGCGGCGTGCGGCGGGGCGGGTGCGCCGCGTCTGGCGGCGCTCTCTGCAACTCCAGGTGGTCTCCAGCACGCTGGTGATCTCCATGACCGTCGTCGCCGTCCTGGGCGTCTTCCTCTTCCAGTCGATCACCACCTCGGTCGTCGACCAGCGCGAGAAGTCCGCCCTGAGCGACGCGCGCAGCGACACCGCGGCCATCGCGAACCTCCTCAAGGCGCACCAGGACAGCGGCGAGAGCCCCAAGCCGGGCCAGATCGTCAAACCCCCGGTCGACCAGGCGATGGACGCGATCAAGCCGACCGAGGAACGCCGCTACGACGTCATCGTCCTCAACGAGCGCGAGCCCAGCGGCTCCCGCGCCACCGAAGGCGTCAGCCGGCTGAGCATCCCGGCCGACCTGCGCGACCGCATGGACACCAACAACACCAAGTTCCGCTGGGGCGAGGAGTTCCGCGTCTCGGGCCGCTACCAGGTTGGCTTCAACCCCACCGGCACGCCCAAGCTCGCCATGGTGACCGCTGTGGTCGTCTCGAGCGGCGGCTACCAGGTCTACCACTTCTTCCCGCTCACCGAGGAAGAGGCCACCCTGACCGCCATGCGGCAGATGCTGGTGCTGGTCGGCATCGGCCTGGTGGTGCTCCTGGCCGCGATCGCCTCCCTGGTCACCCGCCAGGTCGTCACTCCGGTACGGCTGGCGCGGCAGGCGGCGGAACGGCTGGCCGCCGGCAAGCTCGACGAGCGGCTCAAGGTCCGCGGCGAGGACGACCTCGCCCGCCTGGCCACCTCCTTCAACGAGATGGCCGCCAACCTCGCACTCAAGATCCACCAGTTGGAGGAGCTCTCGCAGGTCCAGCGGCAGTTCGTCTCCGACGTCTCGCACGAGCTGCGCACCCCGCTGACCACCGTGCGGATGGCCGCCGACCTCATCCACGACGCCCGCGAGGACTTCGACCCGATGGTCTCGCGTTCCGCGGAACTCATGCAGGCGCAGCTCGAACGCTTCGAGTCGATGCTCGCCGACCTGCTGGAGATCAGCCGCTACGACGCCGGGGCGGCCACGCTCGACCTCGAACCCACCGACATCCGCGACGTGGTCCTGCGGGCCGTCGCCGACTCCGAGTCGCTCGCCGAACGCCACGCCACCCGCTTCGACCTGCGGCTGCCCAACGAGCCGTGCATGGCCGAGATCGACAGCCGGCGGGTCGAGCGCATCCTGCGCAACCTGCTGTTCAACGCCATCGAACACGGCGAGGGCCGGGACATCGTGGTCACCGTCGGCGCCGACCGCGACGCCGTGGCGGTAGCCGTACGAGACCACGGTGTCGGGCTGAAGCCCGGCGAGGAGCAGATGGTCTTCGACCGGTTCTGGCGAGCCGACCCCTCGCGCGCCCGCACCATCGGCGGCACCGGCCTGGGCCTGGCCATCTCGCGCGAGGACGCCTCGCTGCACGGCGGCTGGCTGCAGGCGTGGGGACTGCCCGGCGAGGGCTCGCAGTTCCGGCTCACCCTGCCACGTGACTCCAGCATCGAGCTCAAGGGCTCGCCGCTGTCGCTCGAACCCCCCGAAATGCAGATCAGGCGGACCTGGCGCGGGCAGATCACGCCCGTGCTGGCGCCCGCCACGGGGGACGGGGCCTTCCATGGCGAGTAGACGGTTCCTGACGCGCACCGCGGCGGTCGCCTTCGCGGTGTCGGTGACCTGTCTCGGCTCGGGATGCTCGGTCATCTCGCTGAGCAGCGCGCCCAAGCCGCCCGACCGCTCGGTCGAGGGGGCGAGCCTCGGCAAGCCCTTCCACCGGGTGCTGCCGGTCGAACCGCGGCCCGACTGGACCCCGGTCGAGGTGGTCGAGGGCATGCAGGCCGCAATGGCCGCCTTCGCCGACGAGCCCGGCGACAAGACCCTCTGGAAGTACCTGACCGCCGACGCCCGCAAGGCCCTCCAGGCCGCCGGGCCGCCGGTCTACGTGCTCGACCAGATCCGCGTGGTGCCCAAGGCCGAGGACGAGCCGGAGGGCCAGCGCGCCCGCGTCGAGATCACCGGCAACGCGATCGCGCAGATCACCGACGACGGCCGGTACGTCCCGATGACCACCCCGCAGAAGGTCACCGACCTCGTCACCCTGCAGAAGCAGGGCGGCAACGGCTACCGCGTCGCCGCCTTCGCCAACACCCGCATGCTGCTGTCGGCCGCCGACGTCGAACGCGCCTACGAGCGCAGCCGCCTGTACTTCCTCAGCTCCCAGGACGGCGAACCCGTCGCCGACCTGGTCATGCTCCGCCGCCGCGCGGCCGAGAACCTCGCCGAGAGCATCGTCGGCCACCTGCTCAAGGGACCGAGCGGCGCGCTCGGCGAAGCCGTCTACTCCGCGCTGCCCGCCGGTGCCCGCGTCGGCTCCGTGCGGCTCACCCGCGAGGTCGTCGAGATCAACCTGCTCGGCTCCTTCGACGCCGACTCCGTGCGCAACGAGCGCGGCCTCAAGACCCAGCTCGGCGCCAGCCTCACCGAACTCGCCAAGGGCCGCCGCATCGACGTCCTGCACAACGGCAACCCGTTCTACGGCACCCGCTCGCTGGAGATCAGCCCCGAGGACTACAACCTCGGCTCGACCCCTCCCCAGATGGCCTTCCTGCTGCGTGGCGGCCGTGTCCTCACCGAGCAGGAGCAGGGCTCGCCGCGGTCCTTCCTCCTCGTCCCCGGCGCCGACGGCGGGCCGGGCCTGACCTTCCCCGCCGTCTCCTCCGACGGCATGCTCGTCGCCGCCCTCGACCACGACGGCATCTGGGTACGGCAGGACGGCCAGTGGAACCGCTGGATCGACGGCACCCTCCTCGCCCCGCCCGCCTGGCGGGCCGGCAAGCTCTGGACCTTCGACCCGTCCAAGTCGGCCTTCGTCTCCCACGACCCCGCCACCGGCCAGCGCCAGGACTACCGCATCCCCGACCTCGCCGACGGGACCGTCGAACACTTCAAGTTCGCCAAGGACGGCGTCCGGGTCGCGATGATCGTCAAGGACCTCGACGGGATCCACTCCCTCCGCGTCGGCGTCCTGGCCAACGGCAGGATCGAGCACCTCCAGACCCTCGCCGCCGCCAAGGACGCCAAGGACCAGGACCGCGAGCACTTCCTCGACCTGGCCTGGGAGACGCCGGAGAGCCTGCTCCTCCTCACCGACTCCGGCCTCAACGGCGTCGACCTCGTCCGCGGCCTCAGCCCCACCTCCTCCACCCGGGCCAAGAACGCCCGATCCGTGGCCGTCTCCGGCTCCCGCATCCTCCTCGGCACCGACGCCGGCGTCCTCCAGCTCAACCCGGCCAACCAGACCTTCGAGCCCCTCCCCTCCGTCGAGGAAGGCCCCCCGGCCTACCCCGCCTTCCGCGCCGGCTAACCGGCCGCCCCGTGGCCCCTGACCTGGCCACCGCCCAGGATCACCCCCCACCGCGGGGGCTTCCCGCCGCATCGATGACCTGTGGTCAGTGGGCGCACCCGCCGCTCAGGATCACTCCCCACCGTGGGGCTTCCCCGCCGCATTGGTGGGTTGTGGTCAGTGGGCGTGGCCGTCGTACAGGATCACTCCCCACTGCGGGGCTTCCCGCCGCATTGGTGGGTGGTGGTCGGTGGGCTGGGCGCCGCACAGGAGCACCACCCGCCGCCGGACTTCTCGCCGCATAGAGGATGAGGGGGTGGCGGCTGCGGGGCCGCCGTACGGGGCAGGAATGTCGGACGTCTGCCAGCCGCCGCACGCCAGCCAACCCCCCACCCACCAATGCGGCGAGAAGCTGTGCGGCGGGTCGTGATCCTGTACGGCGCCCAGCCCCCGCCACCGATGCGGCGAGAAGTCTCGCGGGCGGGTGATGATCCTGTACGGCGGGCAAGCCGGTGACCACAGCCCACCGATGCGGCGAGAAGCCGTGCGGCGGGGAGTGATCCTGTACGGCGGAGCCATCAACAACGGGCCCGATTCTGTCGCCCCCACAAGGCAAACTCACCCCCGTGCTGACCGCCCTCCTAACCCTCGTCCTCCCCCAACCCTGCCTCTCCTGCGCAGCCCCCAACGGCCCCCTGTGCCCACCCTGCCTAACCCCAGACCCCGCCCCCCGTTCCCCAACCCCGCCCCCACCAGCCCTCCCACCCTGCTGGTCGGCAGGCGACTACGAAGGCCCCCTGAAACGCGCCATCCTCGCCTACAAGGAACGCGGCCAAACCACCCTGGCCACCCCGTTGGGCGACCTCCTGGCCTTCACCCTGACCAGGGCCCTCCACCACACAAACCAACCAAACCACCACCCCCTGACCCTGGTCCCGATCCCCAGCGCCAGAAAGGCGGTCCGCTCCCGAGGCCACGACCCAGTAACCCACCTGGCCACGCGTGCCGTACAAGCCCTGAAAGCCACCGGCACCCCCGCAACCCTGACCCCGGCCCTCACCCAGGCCCGCCGTACGAACGACCAGGCCGGCCTGACGGCCGCAGCCAGACAGGCGAACCTGGCGGGTTCACTCCGCTGCACCCGAGACCTGACCGGCTCAACGGTGATCTTGGTGGACGACGTCCTCACCACCGGAGCCACCCTGGCCGAAGCCGCCCGCGCGCTCAGAAGCACCGGCGCGAACCCCTGCCTCGCCGTAACCGTCGCCGCGACACGCCGAAGATCCAGAAATTCCTGACTGTCACCCTGGGTAAAGAAAGATCAAAGCCTCCCGTCTCACCCCGAAGTCACACCTGCCTACCCACCCCACCGGCTCCCACCAGCTCACCACCCGAAAGCCCGCCCCCATAAGGGATCCACTATCGCCAACCCGGACACACCACCCCACCCGCCACCCGCCGGAAAATCACGGAAAGTGATCGTTTGGCCAAGCTCCAGGCTGACATTCACCGCTGATGCGGATAGCGTTCTGACATGGCACCCGTTCGGGTCCGTGGTTGCGCAGAGTCGGGAGTCCCGGCTCCGCTAGCCGATGCCAGCCGCAGGCAAAACGGTCCACGTAAGGCGACTTTTTGTCGACTGATCACGGTGCGGCTTAGAAGTAAGTCCTGCCTTCCCGGAGGTCCAGATGTCCTCCGACCAGAAGAGAAGGTGAGTAGTGGCACAGAGCTGCGAAATCCTCAGCAGGCGATTGTGGGGTCGAAGACCAGGTCGGCCGGACGGGTGCCAGTCGAGTTCCCCGACCGAAGCGTTCGCCCTTGGCGCAGCGCTGATGCAGATGTGCCGGAAGAGGGTAGTGGTGAAGGAGAGGCTGAACCCCACCCGGCCGTCCCCGTCGGGTGTGCTCTCTCGTAGTCGCTAGACGAAGGGGGGTTGTTGCATGGACATCATCGTCAAGGGCCGGCACACAGGAGTGAGTGATCGGTTCCGAGACCACGTGACGACCAAGCTGGCCAGGATCGAGCGGCTGAACAGCAAGCTCATCCGCGTGGACGTGGAGGTATCCAAAGAGCGCAACCCGCGTATCACCGACCAGCGCGAGCGTGTGGAGCTGACGATCCACTCCCGCGGCCCGGCCATCCGAGCCGAGGCCTCCGCCGACGACCGCTTCGCCGCGCTCGACATCGCACTCGACAAACTCGAAGGCCGCCTCAGGCGGCTCGCCGACCGCCGCAAGGCGCACCACGGCAGCCACCACACTCCCTCCGACGCCGAACTGACTGCCTCGTTCATCGCCGAGGTCGCCCCCGCGACCCGGATCGTGCCCGACAAGCAGGCCGCTCGCACGGAGCCGGAGGAGCCGAGGGAGCCCGAGGCCGCCTTCTTCGACGACCGGAAGTACGACGATCTCGTGCCCATCGAGATGGAGGGCGACGGCCCGCTCGTGGTGCGCGAGAAGTTCCACGAAGCCGAACCCATCACCATCGACCAGGCGTTGCTCCAGATGGAGCTCGTCGGCCACGACTTCTATCTGTTCCGCTGCAAGGAGAGCGGACACCCCAGTGTCGTGTACCGGCGGCGCGGATACGACTACGGCGTGTTGCGGCTCGTAGAGCCCTGATCCCGGGTCACGAAGATCTTCTCGACCACCCAAGGACCGCGGAACCCGTGCCATGATGGCGGTTCGACGGCTCTGGCCCCCCACGAGGAGGAGACGTGAGCGAGCGCATCGCTGGGCCCCTGACGGGGCATCGCGCGGCGAGCGAGCGTGTAGAGGATGGGCAGGCGCGGCTTCCGGAGGCGGTCGCGTGACGGAACCGAGCGAGCCCATCCGAGTCCTGGTGGTCGACGACTACCAAATGATCAGGCACGGCCTCGTCACCACCTTGAGCACCGAGGACGACATCGAGGTGGTCGGCGAGGCGAGCGACGGGCAGGAGGCGGTCGACATGGCCGACCGGCTCCTCCCCGACGTCGTGCTCATGGACGTCCGCATGCCCCGGCAGGGCGGCATCGAGGCGACCAGGCACATCAAGGCGTCCGTGCCGAGCACCCGCATCATCATGCTGACCGTCAGCGACGAGGAAGAAGACCTCTTCGAGGCCATCAAGGCCGGGGCCACCGGCTACCTCCTCAAGGACGTCCAGCTCGACGAGGTGCCCGACGCGGTGCGCAAGGTGCACGAGGGGCAGTCGCTCATCAATCCGGCGATGGCCGCGAAACTCATCAACGAGTTCGCGAACATCAGCCGCAAGGAGGCCGAGCGGCCACCCCAGATGCCCGTGCCCCGGCTGACCGAACGGGAGATGGAGGTCCTCCGGCTGGTGGCCAAGGGGATGAACAACCGCGAGATCGCCAAGCAGTTGTTCATCTCCGAGAACACCGTGAAGAACCACGTCCGCAACATCCTGGACAAGCTGCAGCTGCACTCCCGGATGGAGGCCGTGGTCTACGCGGTCCGCGAGCGCATGCTGGAAATTACCTAGCACTGCCCTTGTTCCTCGGCGCGGGCTCCTCTTGCAGGCCCGCCGCCCGTGCCCCCTTCCACACGGGCCGGCGCGGCCTGTTGTGGCCCTGCTTTGCGGTGACATCGGGGTGGTTCCCTGCGGCCTCGGGGCGTCCGTCAGCCTGGATCGTGCCTGGGCCGCTACCGACTGCCCCGGCCTTCCTGGCACTTCGTCATGATTCGCCCGCCCCTGTGGGCCCGTCGGACGTCGGCCCGGTAGCGGGGTGGCGGGCGGTGCTGGGCCTGCCACCACCCCGCTGGTACGGCTGAGCGCTGTACGGCTGACATCCCACGGCGAGCCCGAGCTTTGACCGGTCAGCCCTCCTCCGGCGGAGCTCGCCGTAGACCGCCGTCGGGACAGGGAGCGGCAGGTTCTCCTGGTGACCGGCCGACCATCCCGTGCGGGGCTCGCCGTCCTCCACCATTCCGGCACTGACCGTCGGCCTGAGCCGCCGGGGCTTGCCGTACTTCACCCCGGCCCTCGCGGCGGGCCGTACACCGGTTTCCGGGTGGAGCTAAGGGGTGCGGGTGAGGTGGGGGAGGAGGTGGGGCTGGTCGAGGCGTTCGATGCGGACCGAGTCGCAGCCCACCCAGGAGGCCGCCTCCCACAAGGCGGCGCGCAGGCCTTCGACGGCCTTGGCGGTGGGGATGCCGGGTTCGAGGCTGACCTGGCGGGCGACGAAGGTGGTGCCCTCACGGGCCGGGTCGACCCGGCCGATGAGACGGCCGCCGGCGAGGACGGGCATGGTGAAGTACCCGTGGACCCGCTTGGCCTTCGGGACGTAGAGCTCCAGCGTGTAGTCGAAGCCGAAGACCCGTGAAGTGCGGCCGCGGTGCCAGATGAGCGAGTCGAAGGGGGAGACCAGGGTGGCGCGATGGCGGCCACGGGTCTCGGTGGCGAGCAGGGCGGGATCGGCCCAGGCGGTGGCGGCTGCCGCGGCGCCGGTGGAGGCCGAGGCGCGGCCGGTGGGGGGCCAGCCGGTGACGGTGACCGGGACGAGGCCGGCGGCGCCGCTGTTGAGGGCCTCGTCGAGCATGGCGGCGTGCTGGTTGCGGACGCGGAGGAAGTCGACGAGGTCGGCCCGCGTGGCGACGCCCAGGGAGCGGCCGGCGATGGCGACCAGGCGGGTGATGCACTCCTGGTCGGTGAGGTCCTCGGCCAGGAGGTCGGCGGGGACGGCGCGTTCGGCCAGGTCGTAGACGCGACGCCAGCCGACGCGGCGGGTGCAGACCAGCTCGCCGATGTCGAGCAGCCACTCCAGGCCGATCTTGGAGTCGGACCAGTCCCACCAGGGGCCGCCGTTCTTGGCGCCGCCGACGTCGGCCGTGGTGATCGGGCCGGAGGACCGGACCTGGTCGAGGAGTTTGTCGACGTCCTTGGGGACCTCGTGCCAGCGGAGCCCGCGCTCGCGGTAGGCGCGGCGGCGGAAGGCGAACAGCGGCCAGTTCTCGATGGGCAGGATGCAGGCGGCGTGGCACCAGTACTCGAAGCTACGGGCCGGCTGGTCCCAGTAGGCGCGCTCCACGGCGGGCCGGCCGAGCGCGCCCAGGCGGGCGTAGGCGACCAGCTCGTGGGAGCGGGCGAGCACCGAGACGGTGTCGAGCTGCACCGCTCCCAGGCGGCGCAGCATGGCGTGGGGGCCGCCCTTGCGGACCTCGGCCCCGATGAACCCCTGCGCGCGCAGGACCAGGCGGCGTGCCTCGTCGGCGGTCAACTCCGTCATGTCGGCGAATGCTAGCGGCGGCGACCGACAGAACCGGCTTCGGCCCCTTCTCCACTTATTGGAGAGGAGGTCTTCCAGGGGGCCGGACTCAGAGGGTGGTGCCGGCCGTACGAGGGAGGGGTGTGGCGACGGCGGGCGGCGGACGCTCGCAGGCGGCCACCCGCCTGCGGGTGTCCGGCGCCCGCCGTTGTACGTGCTCAGCGGCAAGGCTCAAGGCCGTGCCGGATCCTGCGGCGGCCCGGCGAGAGCCGGAAAGGCCGCAGGGCCGGGGCGGCCAGGTGGGCCGCCCGGGTCGAGGGTGATCACTCAGTGGTGATCGGTCACTTGTGGTCTTCGGCCGTCATTCCCGCGCGCGGCGCGTCGATCACGACATCAGAGAAGATGTCGAACACGAGGGCCAGAATGCCGCCCACCACGATGATTCCGACGCCGATCCAGACGATCATCCAATTGGCTTGGATCATTCCGACCCCGCCCACGATGAACCCGGCCAGCATGACGGTGACCGCGAGCCACGATGAAGCTCGTCCACCGTGGTTGCCCAGGTTCTCTCCGCCCGCCATGGCCTTCTCTCCTTCGAGGTTATGACTCTGTCTGGAGGCATTCTCCCAGAAGGGATCGGCGATGGCTGTGTCAGGTGCCCGAACCGCCTACGATGGCAACGGGGAAGTATGACTCGGCCTCTCCTCCTGGCGGCGCCGCCGGGGTAGACCTGCGAGGAGCTTTACACAAGTGGCAGCCATTCTGGACAGGATCCTTCGCGCTGGCGAGGGCAAGATTCTGCGTAAGCTCAAGCGCATCGCCGATCAGGTCAACTCCATCGAGGACGACTTCACGGCGATGACCGACGCTGAGCTCAGGGCGATGACCGATGAGTTCAAGCAGCGGCACGCCGACGGCGAATCCCTCGACGACCTGCTTCCCGAGGCTTTCGCCACCGTCCGTGAGGCGGCGCGGCGCGTCCTGCACCAGCGCCCCTATGACGTGCAGATCATGGGCGGCGCCAACCTGCACATGGGCAACATCTCCGAGATGAAGACCGGTGAGGGCAAGACCCTGACCTGTGTCCTGCCCGCCTACCTCAACGCGCTGACCGGCCGTGGCGTCCACGTCATCACGGTCAACGACTACCTGGTCCAGGTGGGCGCCGAGAAGATGGGCCGGATCTACCGCTTCCTCGGTCTCGAGGTCGGCATGATCCTTTCGGGTCAGACTCCCGACGAGCGGCGCAAGCAGTACGCGGCGGACGTCACGTACGGCACGAACAACGAGTTCGGGTTCGACTACCTGCGCGACAACATGGCCTGGTCGCTGGACGAGTGCGTGCAGCGCGGCCACGTCTTCGCGATCGTCGACGAGGTCGACTCGATCCTCATCGACGAGGCCCGCACCCCGCTGATCATCTCCGGCCCCGGCGAGCAGTCCGGCAAGTGGTACGCCGAGTTCGCCAAGCTGGTTCCCCGCCTCCGCAAGGGCGTCGAGGCGAAGAACCCGGGCGAGGAGAGCACGGGCGACTACGTCGTCGACGAGAAGAAGCGCACCGTCGGCATCCTCGAGGCCGGTGTCGCCAAGGTCGAGGACTGGCTGGGCATCGACAACCTCTACAAGCCCGAGAACACCCACCTCGTCGGCTTCCTGAACAACGCCCTGAAGGCCAAGGAGCTGTTCAAGAAGGACAAGGACTACATCGTCACCAACGGCGAGGTCCTCATCGTCGACGAGTTCACCGGCCGCGTGCTGCACGGCCGGCGCTACAACGAGGGCATGCACCAGGCCATCGAGGCCAAGGAAGGCGTGGAGATCAAGGACGAGAACCAGACTCTCGCCACGGTCACCCTCCAGAACTACTTCCGCCTCTACGAGAAGCTGGCCGGCATGACCGGCACCGCCGTCACCGAGGCGAACGAGTTCCACCAGACGTACAAGATCGGCGTGGTCCCCATCCCGACCAACAAGCCGATGATCCGCAAGGACCAGGCCGACCTCATCTACCGCACCGAGGACGCCAAGTTCCAGGCGGTCGTCGAGGACCTGGTCGAGCGCTACCAGCACGGCCAGCCGTGCCTGGTCGGCACCACGAGCGTCGAGAAGTCCGAGCGGCTGTCGCGCATGCTCAAGCGCCGCGGCATCCCGCACGAGGTCCTCAACGCCAAGAACCACGCCCGTGAGGCGGCGATCATCGCCGAGGCCGGGCGTAAGGGCGCCATCACCGTCGCCACCAACATGGCCGGTCGAGGCACCGACATCATGCTCGGCGGCAGCGCCGACTTCCGCGCCGACCTCGAGCTCAAGGCGCGCGGCCTCGACCCGCTCGAGACTCCGGAGGAGTACGAGAAGGCGTGGGACGAGGCGCTGACCAAGGCTGAGGCCGCGGTCAAGTCCGAGCACGAGGAGGTCGTCGCCCTCGGCGGCCTGTACGTCCTCGGCACCGAGCGGCACGAGTCCCGCCGCATCGACAACCAGCTCCGCGGCCGTTCCGGCCGGCAGGGTGACCCGGGCGAGTCGCGGTTCTACCTCTCGCTCGGCGACGACCTCATGCGCCTGTTCAACTCGCCCCGCGTCGAGGCGATCATGATCCGCATGAACATCCCCGACGACCAGCCCATCGAGTCGGGCATCGTCACCAAGGCCGTCGCCAGCGCCCAGCACCAGGTCGAGCAGCAGAACTTCGAGATCCGCAAGGAAGTTCTGAAGTACGACGAGGTCATGAACCGCCAGCGCAAGGTCATCTACGCCGAGCGCCGCCGCGTCCTGGAAGGCGCCGACCTGCACGAGCAGGTCCGCGGGTTCATCGCCAACGTGATCGACGGCTACGTCGCCGGCGCCACCTCCGAGGGCTTCGCCGAGGAGTGGGACCTCGACAAGCTGTGGAAGGCGTTCGCCGAGCTCTTCCCGATCCAGCTCACCGTCAACCAGGTGATCGAGCAGGCCGGCAGCCGCGAGGACCTCACCGCCGAGTTCCTCAAGGAGAAGATCACCGAGGAGGCGTACCGCGCCTACGACGCCCGCGAGGAGGAGCTCGGCGCCGAAGCCGTGCGCGAGCTCGAGCGCCGCGTCATCCTCTCGGTCCTCGACCGTAAGTGGCGTGAGCACCTCTACGAGATGGACTACCTCCGCGAGGGCATCGGCATGCGGGCCTACGCGCAGAAGGACCCGCAGATCGAGTACCAGCGCGAGGGCTTCGAGATGTTCAACGCGATGCTCGAGGGCATCAAGGAGGACACCGTCGGGTTCCTGTTCAACCTCGAGGTCGAGGTTCAGGAGTCGCCCATCGTCGAGGAGGAGGAAGACGCCGTCCTCGCCGAGACCCGCTCCATCATCGCTCGTGGGCTTCGTGGGCCGGAGCGGCCTAGCGAGCTTGACTACAGTGCGCCTGGTGAGATGGGTGAGGTCGAGCACACCCGCGTCCGTACCTCCGCCGCCGAGCGGGCCGCCTATGGCAACGTCGAGCGCAATGCGCCGTGCCCTTGTGGGTCGGGCAAGAAGTACAAGCGCTGCCACGGTGACCCCAAGAACGTCACCGCCTGACCCTTTCGTCACCTTCCACCGCCCGTGCCCGGGGTTCCCGGGCGCGGGCGGTGCTGGTTTTCTGGGGTTCTTTCTGTACGGCAGGCGTACGTGGAGCCACCCACCGGCCGTGGCTGGCGACCCTCCAGGGAGACGCTCACCGACCTCCCCGCCTGATCGCCGCAACGGCTTAGGGGCTAGGGACTGGGATTGCGCGGCTGCCCGGCACGCTCAACCAGTCGAGGCACCCGCCCAGATGGCCGGCCGCCCTCCCACCGAGCCGCCCACCCACCGAGCCGCCCTCCCACCGAGCCGCCCTCCCACCGAGCCGTCCTCCCACCGAGCTGCCCTCCCACCGAGCCGCCCACCAAGCAAGGCGGCCAACCGCCCAACCGCCGCCCACCCAACCACTGAGGCGGCCAGGCGGCCGATGGCGCGGGTGGCCGAGTGGCGGGGGGTGGTCAGTGGATTGGCGGCCAAGCGGGCAGGCGGCGCCCAGCGGGCAGGCCACCGAGCGAGGAGGCCTCCGGGCCGGGAGACCGCTGAGCCGGGGGACCGGTTAGCGAGGGGATCGGTGAGCGCGGAGGCCGGTGAGCGGGGCGGTCGGTGAGGGGCCGGCCCGTGGGGGTGGGGCCGGCCGTACGGGGTGGGTTAGCGGGTTTCGAAGTCGGTGCACACCCACTGCACACCGCGGCGTTCCAGGCGGAGAGCCAGGGCGTGGCTGCGTTCGCCGCAGTGGACCAGCACGCACATCTCGACCGCCCCGTCCCTGGGCTCTTGGATCCGGGGAGTGCCCACCAAGGGCGGGCGGCGGGTGTCGATCATGCGGCCCGCCTTGCGGAGCTCTCGATAGGCCTGGTCGCTGAGGCGGTCGGCCAGGCTCGCCGGGGGGCGGCGGCCGGCCAGGACTTCGGCCAGCGCTTGGCCCAGGTGGCGAAGTCGGCGCTGGTCCGGGAGTGCGCCGGGTGGGCCCCAGACGAGGGTCGCCGGATCGTCCACCGCCAGGGCCAGGGTGCCCTGGAACCGGGTCTGAGCCTGGGGTCTGCGCACCAAGGGGATGGCAGGCGCGACCTCTGCCGGACCCTCGGGCGCCCCCGTCCGACTCCCGGGTGTCCCCGCCCGACCCCCGGACACCTCAGCCGGATCCCCGGGCACCTCGGCCGGGTGGGCGGGCGCCGAGATGGGATGGGCGGACGGCGCGGCGGGGTGGCCGGGCGGCGGGGTGGGGTGAGCGGGTGCCGACGTGGGGCGGCGGGTCGAGGGTGAGGGGGCCGGGGAGCCCCCGGCCGGGGAGTCCAAGGCTGGAGAGTCCAAGGCTGGGGAGTTCGCGGCGGGGGAGGTCGTGGGAGGGGTGTGCTCGTAAGGCGGGTCGGGGTAGGGGGCGACGGTCAGGTGGGGGAGGCGGGGGTGGCGGGTGATGGGCATGAGGTCCTCCAAGGGGGTTCCCGGCTGAGAAAGACCGGTCGCTATAAGGAGGATTCGGCCCGGGCTCCAGATACATCCCGGCCCGACTTTCTGAAAAACCGGGCCAGTTTGCCAGAGAATGCGGCAAAGATTCTTGGCCGGCCGGCGCCAGCGGCGATCATTGGGACAGAGGTCGAGGCCCCTAAGGGCGTCCTGAATCGTTGTGTCCAGGCCGGTTAGGGGGTTGTGCCTGGCCGGAAGGGGCCGACTGGAGGGTCAGGGGTCGGCGGGCTTCTGGGGGGTGGCGGAAGGGGCGGCGGGAGGGGCAGTGGAAGGGGTGGTGGCGGGGTCCTCTTCGGGTTCCCGGCCGGGGGTGAGAATGTTCAGCTTGCGGATGAGAAAGCTGAAAAGAGCGTAGTAAATCACGAAGTAAGCCACCCCGATCAAAATGATGAGAACCAGCCCATGAGTGTTGGACTTGGTGGCATTGAGCAGCATGTCGATCAACCCGGCCGAAAAGCTGAACCCCAGCCGGGTGTCCAAGGTGGCCAGCAAAGCCATCGCCAGCCCGGTCAACACCGCATGCACCACGAAAAGCACCGGCGCGACGAAGATGAACGCGAATTCGATCGGCTCGGTGATCCCGGTGACGAAGGCGGTGAGCGCTCCGCCGATCATGATGCTGCCGACCGCCGCCCGGCGGTGCGGGGGTGCGGCGCGCCAGATGGCCAGGGCGATGGCCGGCACGCCGAACATGAGCACCGGGAAGAAGCCGGTCATGAAGATGCCCGCCCCGTCCTGCCCGATGGCGTAGCACTTGAGGTCGCCCGCGGCGTGCACGCCGTTGACGGTGCACTCGGGGATGACCGTCCAGACGATCGAGTTGACGAAGTGGTGCAGCCCGAGCGGGATGAGGAAACGGTTGGCGACGCCGTACACGCCGGCGCCGAGGGCGGAGTTGGTGGCCAGCCAGTCGCCGAAGTCGGTGAGCGCCTGCCCGATAGGCGGCCAGATGAGGCCGAAGATGACGCCGAGCAGGAGGGAGGCGAGCGCGGTGACGATGGGCACGAAGCGGCGCCCGCCGAAGAAGGCCAGCCAGGACGGCAGCTTGATGCGGTAGTACCGCTGCCAGAGCACCGCGGCCAGCAGGCCGATCATGATGCCGCCGAGCACGCCGGTGGGCTGGGCGGAGGCCGCCTGGTTGATCACTTCGGAGCCGTCGGCGAGGGTCTGGCTGACCTTGGCGTGGATGACCTCGTTGTCGGAGTTGAAGAACATCCGCTTGGCGACCTGGTCGAAGACGAGGTAGCCGACCAGCGCGGCCAGGGCGGTGGAGCCGTCGGCCTTCTTGGCGAAGCCGATGGCCACGCCGATCGCGAAGAGGATGGGCAGGTTGTCGAAGAGCACGCCGCCGGCGGCGGCGAAGATCTCGGCGACGTCGGCCGACCAGGCGAAGCCGGGCACGTCGGCGAGGCCGCCCGGCTCCGGGCCGTTGGAGCCGAGCATGTCGGGCTGGCCGAAGCGGAGCATGAGCCCGGCGGCGGGGAGCACCGCGATGGGCAACATCAGGGAGCGTCCGATGCGTTGCAGCACGGCGAAGGCCGACGCCCAGAACGACTTGCCGCCTTCGACGGCCGTGGAGCTCATCGCCGATTCCCCTCGCCAGTGATCATGCGGGGGAGTGCCCGGTAAATACCCGGAGCGGGGCCTGCGTGTCAAGGTATAACGCCAGATTCTGGTCAAGTGTTATGCCCGCCCGGCGGCTCCGCCGTACCTCCGAAAAGGGGTGCTGAGCTGGGCAGACGCGCCGGCCATAAGGCGGGGTTATGGGGGTCTTGATATGGCGGCGGTGCGTGCCGTTCCCGTTACGTTTGCGGCGCACCCCCCAATTCGAGGAGAGATGTTCATGCTCCGAAGGAAGGCCGTGGGGGCGTCCATCGCCCTCGCACTGACGATCACAGTCGCTCCGGCGGTCGCGTACGCGGCGACCGCCGGTGATCCACCCAATGCCTACGCGCAAGCCCAGCAGTCGGCCGCCGCGCAGGCCGACCCGGATCCGAAGCTCATCCAGGCGCTCACCCGCGACCTGGGGATCAGCGCCGACCAGGCGCAGGTTCGGCTGGTCAACGAGACCGCCGCCGCCCAGGTGGAGAAGGTCTTCGCCGACGCGCTCGGCGCCTCCTTCGGTGGCCTGTGGGTGAGCGGCCCGGTGGCGGACCTCTCGGTGGCCACCAGTGACGCCGCCAAGCTGGACACCATCCGCGAGCTCGGCGGCGCGCCGATCCTGGTCGCCAACCCGCTGAGCGAGCTGGAGGCGGTCAAGGCGCAGCTCGACCGGCTGCGGCTGCCGCGCGGCGTCGCGTCGTGGTTCGTGGACGTGACCGCCAACAAGGTCGTCATCCTCACCCGCGACCCCGGCCGTGCGCAGCTCTTCGTCGACTCCAGCGGCCTGGACACCAGCAAGGTGCTGGTCCTGCGCACGGGCGAGAACCCCCGCCCGCTGTACGACGTGCGCGGCGGCGACGCCTACTACATCAACGGCAGCACCCGCTGTTCGGTGGGCTTCGGCGTCACCCGAGCCGGCAGCCAGGGCGGCTTCGTCACCGCCGGCCACTGCGGCACGACCGGCGCGAGCACGACCGGTTCCAACCGCGTCGCGCAGGGCACCTTCCGCGGCTCCTCCTTCCCGGGCAACGACTACGCCTGGGTCGAGGTCAACAGCCAGTGGACGCCGACCAACCTGGTCAACGCCTACAGCGCCGGCCTGATCACCATCACCGGCTCGACCCAGGCGGCGGTCGGCTCGTCGATCTGCCGGTCGGGTTCGACCACGCAGTACCGCTGCGGCACGATCCAGCAGCACGGCACCAGCGTCACCTACCCGCAGGGCACTGTCAGCGGCGTCACCCGCACCACGGTCTGCGCCGAGGGCGGCGACTCGGGTGGTTCGTTCTTCTCCGGCAACCAGGCCCAGGGCGTCACCTCGGGCGGTTCCGGCAACTGCAGCTCCGGCGGGACGACCTACCACCAGCCGGTGAACGAGATCCTGCAGACCTACGGGCTGACCCTGGCGCGGACCGGCAACCCGCCGACCAGCCCGCCGCCCACCAGCCCGCCGCCCGGCGGCGGCACCTGGGCGGCCGGCACCGCCTACGCCGCCGGCGCCAGCGTGACGTACGGCGGAGCGACCTACCGCTGCCTGCAGGCGCACACCGCGCAGGCCGGTTGGGAGCCGCCGAACGTCCCCGCGCTGTGGCAGCGCGTGTGATGTAGCACCTCGGCCCGGTCACCCCTCAGGGGTGGCCGGGCTTCTCCCTGGCGGCGGCCGGTTCGCCGGAGTCGACGTCGGGCTCGGGTTCGCGTCCCGGGGTCTGGATGTCGAAGCGCTTGATCAAGAAACTAAAGACAAAGTAGTAAATAACGCCATAAATCGCCCCGACCAGCAGGATGCCCGGCAGGTTCTGCGTGTTCGACTTGCTGGCGTTGAGCAGCAGGTCCAGCAACCCCGCCGAGAACCCGAACCCGAGCTGCGCGTCGATCAGCGTGGTGATCGCCATCGCGAGCCCGGTGAGCAGCGCGTGCACCACGAAGAGCACCGGCGCGACGAAGATGAAGGCGAACTCGATCGGCTCGGTGATCCCGGTGACGAACGAGGCGAGCCCGGCCGAGAGCATGATGCCGCCCACCGTCGCCCGCCGGTGCAGCGGGGCCGAGCGCCACATCGCCAGCGCCGCCGCCGGCAACGCGAACATCATGATCGGGAAGAACCCGGTCATGAACTCGCCCGCCTGCGGGTCCCCGGCGAAGTAGCAGTTCCAGTCGCCGCCGAGCGTGCGGGCGCCGACGTGGCACTCCGGCACCATGTACCAGACGATCGAGTTGGCGAAGTGGTGCAGCCCGAGCGGGATCAGCAGCCGGTTGAGCAGCCCGTAGAGGCCGGTCCCGACCGGCCCCGCCTCGGCCAGCGCCCGGCCGGCCGAGCCGATCCACTCGGCCAGTACCGGCCAGACCCAGCCGAAGGCCACTCCGAGCAGCAGCGCCACGATCGAGGTGATGATCGGCACGAACCGCCGCCCGCCGAAGAAGGCCAGCCACGCGGGCAGCTTGATCCGGTGGAACCGCTGCCAGAGCAGGGCGGTGGCCAGGCCGATGACGATGCCGCCGAGCACCCGCGTCGGGTTCTGCACGCCGTAGTTGATGATCTCGCGCAGGTCGTCGGTCCGTACCAGCACCTGCTCCCGGATGCCGGAGCCGAGGAACATGGTCCGGGTCACCCGGTCGAAGACCAGGTAGCCGATGACCGCCGACAGCGCCGTGGAGCCGTCGGCCTTGCGCGCGAACCCGATCGCCACGCCCACCGCGAAGAGCATGGGCAGGTTGTCCAGCAGCGCGCCCCCCGCGGCGGCCAGCACCAGGGCGACGTCGTTCATCCACGCGAAGCCGGCCACGTCGGCCAGGCCGCCCGGCTCGGCGCCGTTGGAGCCGAGCATGTCGGGCTGCCCGAAGCGCATGAGCAGCGCCGCGGCCGGCAGGGCCGCGATGGGCAGCATGAGCGACCGGCCCATGCGTTGCAGCACGCTCATCACTCGGGCGAACGGCGAAGGGATCGCTGCGGTCTCGTTCACCGGCAGTCCTCGGGGGGTCGGGGGGTGTTTCCAGGAAGCCTAGAGCGGGCCGCCTGCCGTACCGCCGGGCGCGGGTCAGCGGCGGGCGGGCATCTCCAGCATGGTGCGGAGCTGGTAGCGGTCGGCCCGGTAGGTCGAGACGCCCAGCTCGGCGCAGACGCCGCCGGAGAAGGAGCGCCGCTGCAGCAGCAGGACCGCCCCGCCCCGGTCGAGTTTGAGCAGGTCGGCGTCGCTCGGGTCGGCGATGCCGCCGTCGATGGTCAGTTCCCCGGCGTCCATGACGATCCCGTAGCGCTTCTCCAGCAGCTCGTACAGCGAGGTGTCCGACAGGTCGTGGTCGGCCAGGTCGGGCGCGAGGGAGACCGGGATGTGCGCGCGCTCGATCGACAGGGGTTCCCCGTCGGCGGTGCGCAGCCGCTCGATGAAGTGCACCTCGTCGCCGGGCTGGATGCCCAGCTCCTTGGCCAGGTGGGCGCTGGCGCGCACGACGCGGCGGTCGAGGTCGCGCGAGCCGGGCACCATGCCGCGGGCGCGCATGTCGTCGGTGAACGAGGTGAGCTGCAGGGCCAGCTCGATCTTCGGCCGCGCCACGAAGGTGCCCTTGCCGGGCACGCGGTGCAGCCGGCCCTCGCTCACCAGGTGGTCGACCGCCTGCCGTACCGTCATCCGCGACAGCCCGAAACGCTGGCAGAGCTCGCGCTCGGACGGGATCGCCGCTCCGATGCTGAGCTCGTTGCTCTCGATGAGGTCGAGCAGGATCTCCCGTAGCTGGAAGTACTTGGGCACCGGGCTGTCCGGATCGATGTGCGCCACGGATCCTCCCCTCGATCTGATGTGGGCAATGAGCTATGGTTCGTACTGGTCTAGTCCGGACTAGACCACGTGGACCAAGATATAGCGATAGGAGCAGTATGACCACCAGGATGCGTAGCGAGATCGCCGAGCAGCCGGCGGCCCTGCGGGCGACGCTGGAGGCACTGCTGCCCCGGGTTGACGAGGTCAGCGCCCTCGGTGCGCAGACGAAGCAGCTGCTCTTCATCGCCCGCGGTACCTCGGACAATGCCGCAGTTTACGGCCGCTACCTGATCGAGTCGCACGCCGGTCGCCTGGCCGCGCTCGCCGCCCCCTCGATCGCCACCACCTACAAGCGCAAGCTCGACCTCGACGGCGTGCTGGCCGTCGCGATCTCGCAGTCCGGCAAGACCGAGGAGATCGTCGAGACGCTGAGCTGGGCCAAGGACTGCGGCGCCAAGACGGTCGGCATCACCAACGGCGGCGTGGACAGCCCGCTGGCCCAGGCCGCCGACCTGGCGCTGTGCACCGAGGCCGGGGTCGAGAAGGCCGTTCCGGCCACCAAGACCTACACCACGCAGCTCGCCGCCCTCGCCGTGCTGGCGCTGGGACTGGGCGCCGACGTCAACGCCGACGACCTGCAGCTCGTGCCCGACGCGGTCGAGAAGCTGATCGCCGAGCCGGGCGACCTGGACGCCGTCGTCGAGGGCCTGGCCGACAAGCCCGGCGTGGTCGTCTCCGGCCGCGGCCTGGCCTTCTCCACCGCGCTGGAGACCGCGCTCAAGCTCAAGGAGGCGTGCTACCTGCACGCGATGGGCCTGTCCTACGCCGACCTCCTGCACGGCCCGATCGCCGTGGTGGACGAGGACACCCCCGCGCTCCTGGTCGCCGCCGAGAACAGCCCCACCCTGTCGGGCACCGTCGCGCTCGCCGAGCGCGTCGTCGGCGCGGGCGCCGCGGCCTTCACCATCGGTGGCGGTACGGCTCTCGCCAAGGCGGGCACCGCCGCGCTGAACGGCCCGGCCCTGCCGGAGTGGGTGGCGCCGATGGGCCTGATCGTGCCCGGCCAGCTCCTCACCGAGGCGCTCGCCCGCCGGCTCGGCATCGACCCCGACGCGCCGCGCGGCCTCAACAAGGTCACCCAGACCGATTGATTACCTGGCGTAGTTTAGCCTGTTCGGAGGGGAACGAGGGAGGACCCGATGGCGGCTGATGCCAACGCGATCATCGCGGGGCTCGGTGGTGCGGACAACATCATCGAGATCGAGCCCTGCATCACGCGGCTCCGCACCGAGGTGCACGACGCGTCCAAGGTCGACCAGGCCGCGCTGAAGGCGGCCGGCGCCCACGGCGTCATGGCGGCGGGCAACGTGGTGCAGGTCGTGGTGGGGCCCGAGGCCGACACCATTGCCAGCGACATCGAGGACATCATCGGCTGAGCCATGACCACTGTTATCGCCCCCGTAGAGGGGTCGGCTGTGGGATTGGCGGCAGTGCCGGATCCGGTGTTCTCGGCGGGCATGGTCGGTCCGGGAACGGCGATCGACCCGATTCGGGGACCGGGCAAGGCAGTCGCTCCCATAGACGGAAAGATCATGAAGTTGCACCCGCACGCCTACGTGATCGTGGGCGACGACGGCAAGGGTGTCCTGGTCCACCTGGGCATCGACACCGTGCAGCTCAAGGGCGAGGGGTTCCAGCTCCTGGCGGCCGAGGGGGATCGCGTCAGCGCCGGCCAGCCGGTGGTGGCCTGGGACCCCGCGGCCGTCGAGGCCGGCGGGCGCTCGCCCGTCTGCCCGGTCGTCGCGCTGGACGCGACGGCCGAGTCGGTCACCGGCGTGGCGCGTGGCGTGGTGCACGTCGGGGACGAGCTGTTCCGGTGGGGGTGAGCACCGCGCTGTTCGACCTGGACGGCACCCTGGTCGACACCGAGGCGCGCAACATGGCCATGTGGCGGCGGCTGCTGGACAACCACGGCATCGACGCCGACGTCCGGATCTTCATGGGCCGCCGGGGCCGCGACGTGCTGCCGGTGCTCTTCCCGGACCGCGACCTGGCCGACCTGGCCGAAGAGGTGTGGAGCTACGAGCGGCTGCCCGACCTGCCGGGCATCGCGCCGGTGCCGGGCGGGGCCGCGCTGGTGCGCGAGGCCGCCGCCGCGGGCGCGCCGCTCGGGCTGGTCACCTCCGCCCAGCGGCCCTGGGCCGTACGGCATCTCGACTATCTCGACATCCGCGGCCTGTTCCAGGTGCTGGTCACCGCCGAGGACGTCGAGCACGGCAAGCCCGACCCCGAGGGCTACCTGCGTGCCGCCCGGCTGCTGGAGGCCGATCCGGCGACCTGCGTGGTCTTCGAGGACACCCCGGCCGGGATTGCCGCGGCCAAAGCGGCGGGTATGAGGTGCGTGGGCGTCGCGACCACGCACGCCGCGAGCGAGCTCGGCCAGGCCGACCTGGTGGTCCCCGATCTGACCGCCGTGGCCTGGCCGCCGTCTCTCTAGGGGAGGATGTTGATCATGGCTGAGCGCAGGGTGACCGTCGTAGCCGAGGTGGGGCTGCACGCGCGGCCCGCCGCCACCTTCGTCCAGGCCGCCGCCAAGGCGCCGATCGAGGTCAGCGTGTGCAAGCTCAACCGCGACCCGGTCAACGCCAAGAGCATCCTGGCCGTGATGGGGCTCGACGTCCGGCAGGGCGAGGAGATCGTGATCTCGGCCGAGGGCGAGGGCGCCGAGGAGCTCCTGGACGAGCTCGCCGCGATCGCCTCGGCCCCGTGACCGGCGCGGGGGTGAGCCCGGGCAACGGGCACGGCCCCGTGAAAGGCGTGGGGGTCAGCCCTGGCATCGGGTACGGCCCCGCCTACGTGCTGGCCGAGCAGGTCCCCGAACCGCCCGTCGGCGAGCGGTACGCGGGCGAGGCCGGGCCGGAGAAGGACCGCGTCGCCCAGGCCCTGGAGCGGGTCGCCGCCGAGCTCGACCGGCGCGGCGAGCGGGCCGGGGGCCAGGGCCGCGAGGTGCTGGGCGCCCAGGCCATGATGGCCCGCGACCCCGGTTTGGCGGTCGAGGTGGCCGCCCTGGTCGACACCGGGCTGGCCGCGCCGCGCGCCGTCTTCGAGGCCTTCCAGAAGTACCGCGACCTGCTCACCGCGGCCGGCGGCTACCTGGGGGAGCGGGCCGCCGACCTCGACGACATCCGCGACCGGGTGATCGCCGTGCTGACCGGGGTGCCGATGCCGGGGGTGCCGGAGGAGGCTCCGGGGGGCGTGCCGTACGTGCTGGTGGCCCGGGATCTGGCGCCCGCGGACACCGCGGTGCTGTCCAGCGCGGTGGTGGCCGCCTTCGTCACCGAGGAGGGCGGGCCGACCAGCCACACCGCCATCCTGGCCCGCGCGATGGGGGTGCCCGCGGTGGTGGCCTGCCCCGGCGCGACCACGCTCGACGGCAACCTGCTGGTCGACGGCGGCGCCGGCCTGGTCGAGCGGGAGCCGGAGCCGCACCGCGTCGAGCAGGTACGGCGGGCCGACGCGGCCCGCAGGCGCCTGCTGGCCGAGACGACCGGCCCGGGCCGCACCGCGGACGGCCACCGGGTCCCGCTCCTGGCCAACCTGGGCGGCCCGGCCGACGTGCCGGCGGCCTTGCAGGCGGGCGCGGAGGGCGTCGGGCTCTACCGCACCGAGTTCCTCTTCCTCGACCGCGCCTCGGCGCCCTCCGCACGGGAGCAGGAGGAGGCCTACCGCGCCGTCCTGGAGGCCTTCCCGCGCGGCAAGGTCGTCGTGCGCACCCTCGACTCCGGCGCGGACAAGCCGCTGGCCTTCCTGCCGCCGCCGGGGGAGGAGCCCAACCCGGCGCTGGGCGTGCGGGGGCTGCGAATGGGACGGCACGTGCCCGAGGTGCTGACCGGCCAGCTCCAGGCTTTGGCCCGCGCCGCCGAGGGGACGAGCGCACAGCTCCAGGTGATGGCGCCGATGGTGGCCACCGCCGAGGAGGCGGCCTGGTTCGCCGCCGCCTGCCGTACGGCCGGGCTGCCCGAGGCCGGCGTGATGATCGAGATCCCGGCGGCGGCCCTGCGCTCGGCGGATCTGGCGCGGTTCGTGGACTTCTTCTCCATCGGCACCAACGACCTGGCCCAGTACGCCTTCGCCGCCGACCGGCAGCTCGGCGTGCTCAGCGACCTGCAGGACGCCTGGCAGCCCGCCCTGCTCGACCTGGTCGCGCTGGCCGTCGGCGGGCACGGGCGGCCCTGCGGGGTGTGCGGGGAGGCGGCGGCCGATCCGGCGCTGGCGTGCGTGCTGGCCGGGCTCGGGGTGGGCTCATTGTCGATGGGGGCGGCCGGGTTGCCTGCCGTACGGGCGGCGCTGGCGCGGCACACGCTGGTGCAGTGCCGGGCGGCGGCCGGGGCGGCGCGGGCGGCCGCGAGCGGGGAGCAGGCCAGGGCGGCGGCCCGTGAGCACCTGCCGGGACTGTCCGAACTGGGGCTTTAAGCGGCTCTGGAGGAAAAGAGTGGTCCGAGCGGCTCGCGGGCTGGATAGCGTTGGTGTCATGGTTCGAGGCATCCGTACGGCAAGGCTCCTGGCGGTCGCGACCGCGTCGCTCCTGACCGGGCTGACCGCGTGCGCGGGAACGGCGAAGCCGCCCGCGCCCACCTCCACCACGGGCGCCCCGGCCTCCACGCCGCAGGAGCAGACCTCGGCGGCGCCCGAGCAGGGCGGGGAGAAGGGCGAGCAGCGCGGCGAGGTGGCCAGGGCCCTGGCCGGGATGAGCCTGGAGGACAAGGTCGGCCAGCTCTTCATGCCGGTGCTGCCGGGCACGACGGCCGACGCCAAGACCATCCGCAAGTACCGCCTCGGCGGCGTGATCCTCTTCCCGGACAACATCAAGACGGTCGAGCAGGTCGTGGCGCTGACCAACGGCCTGCAGGAGGCGGCGGGCAAGGTGCCGATGCTGGTCGGCACCGACCAGGAGAACGGCATCGTCTCGCGGGTGGGCGCGCTGATGACCAAGTTCCCCGGCGCCAAGGTCATCGGCGACACCGGGGACACCGCGCTGGCCAGGAAGGCGGCCGAGGCGACCGGCGCGGAGCTGAAGTCGCTCGGCATCAACCTCGACTTCGCCCCGGTCGCCGACGTCAACATCAACCCGCGCAACCCGGTGATCGGCGTGCGGGCCTACGGCTCCGACCCGGCCAAGGTCTCGCGCATGGTCGGCGCGGCGGTGAAGGGCTTCGCCGACGCGGGCGTGGCCGCCACCGCCAAGCACTTCCCCGGCCACGGCGACACCACCACCGACAGCCACACCGGCCTGCCGGTGATCAAGCACACCAGGGCGCAGTGGGAGAAGCTGGACGCCCCGCCCTTCCGCGCGGCCATCGCCGCCGGGGTGGACGCGATCATGACCGCGCACATCGTCATGCCCGCCCTCGACCCGTCCGGCGACCCGGCGACGTTGTCCAAGCCGATCCTGACCGGCATCCTGCGCGGCAAGCTCGGCTTCAAGGGCGTGATCTCCACCGACGCGCTCAACATGGAGGGCGTGCGCACCAAGTACGGCGACGGCGAGGTGGCCGTGCGTGCCGTGCTGGCCGGAGCCGACCTGCTGCTCATGCCGCCGAGCCTGGACAAGGCCTACACGGCGGTCCTGGACGCGGTGAAGTCGGGCCGCATCTCCGCCAAGCGCCTGGACGAGTCGGTCACCCGCCTGCTGGAGCTGCGCCGCGCCCGCGGCTTCCTCGACCGGGCGCCGGTCGCCTCCGCCGAGGAGGCGAACCGGGTGCTCCGCTCAGCCGAGCACCGCAAGCTGGCGGCCCGCATCACCCGCGCGAGCCGATGACGTAGCGGAGCATTATTCTGTCCTTATGGTCAAAGGCATTCTGATCGACTGGGGCGGGGTGCTGACGAGCCCCATGGGCGTCTCCATCGCCCACTGGCTCGAAGCCGACCGGATCGACGCCGCGCACTACCGCCAGGTCATGCGGCGCCTGATCACCGAGGCCTACAGCGAGGACGGCGGCCACAACGTCGTGCACGCGCTGGAGCGCGGCGAGCTCGGCGCGGCCGAGTTCGAGCGGCTGCTGGCCGCCGAGCTGCTCACCCTCGACGGCACCCCGCCGCCCGCCGAGGGCCTGATCAACCGGATGTTCGCCGGCTTCGCCCGCGAGGAGGCGATGTACGGCATGCTCCGCGAGGCCAGGAGCCGAGGGCTCAAGACCTGCCTGCTGTCCAACTCCTGGGCCAACGACTACCCGCGCGAGGACTGGCCCGAGCTCTTCGACGCGGTCGTCATCTCCGGTGAGATCGGCATGCGCAAGCCCGAGCCGCGCATCTTCCACCACGCGCTCGGCCTGATCGGCCTGGAGGCCGCCGACTGCGTCTTCATCGACGACATCGAGGCCAACATCCTGGCCGGGACCGGCCTGGGCCTGCGCGGCATCCACCACCGCGACGCCGTGGCCACCATCGCGGAGCTGGAGACTCTCCTGTCGTCACCGCTGGCATGATTGACCTCATGCGTGTCTATCTGCCGTGCACGATCCCGGCTCTCACCCGCGCGGTCGAGGCCGGCCAGCTCGGCCCGGCTCCCCTGACCGGCTTCGCCGTGACGCCCGCCCTCACCGAGTGGTACGCCTCCGGCGACACCGAGGAGCTGGAGTACGTCGCCCTCACCGAGGCGGCGCGCTCGTCCCTGCGGATGCTGGCCGCCGACCGCGCCGACGGCGCGGCCACCCCGGCCCGCCGCGTCGTGATCGCCGCCGACGTGCCCGACGGCCTGCTCCAGGTGCCGGCCGCCCTGGAGGAGAAGGCCCGGGTACGGCTGGCCGAACCGGTGCCGATGGCGAAGGTCGCCGCGGTGCACGTCGACGACCTCGGCGCCGCACCCGACATCGAGGCCGCCATCGCCGCCCTGCCCGAGGCGGACGAGGGCGACGACGACGCCCGCTTCACCGTCGACGGCGCGGAGGCGCACGAGCTCATGTGGTACGCCACCCAGGAGATCCCGGACCTGCTGTCATGATCAAGCACCTCGTCTGGGACTGGAACGGCACGCTCTTCCACGACATCGAGGCCATCGTCGGCGCGACCAACGAGGTCTTCGAGCCCTACGAGCTGCCCAAGCTCGACGCCGACGCCTTCCGCGCGGTCTACACCCGGCCGGTCTGGGTGACCTACGAGAAGCTGCTCGGCCGCGAGCTGCGCGAGGGCGAGTGGAAGCTGCTCGACGACACCTTCCACGCCAGCTACTACCGCCTGATGGCCGCCTGCCGGCTGGCCGAGGGGGCCGAGCGGCTGATCAAGGAGTGGGGCGGCAGCCAGTCGCTGTGCTCGATGGCGCCGCACGACCATCTGGAGCCGCTGGTGAAGTCCTTCGGCATCCACGAGCACTTCCTGCGGGTCGACGGGCTGCGCGACGGCAAGACCGGCGGCGAGAAGGCGGCCCATCTGGCCGCCCACCTGGCGGGCATGCCGGTCCGGCCCGAGCAGATCCTGGTCATCGGCGACAGCGTGGACGACGGCGTCGCCGCGCGGGCCGTGGGGGCGCGGGCGGTGCTCTACACCGGGGGCATGAGCACCCGCGCCGAGCTGGAGCGGACCGGGTTCCCGGTGGTGGACACGCTGGCCGAAGCGCTCAACCATGCCTAAATCGCCCGGGCCTGGCCTGGCCGGCGGGCGGTAGCCGTACGCTAGGCCCGTGACCCCCCGCCTCGTCCTCTGGAACGTCGACCTCACCCTGGTCGACGTGGCCATCGTCACCCGGGATGCCTACGCGGAGGCGTTCCGCGCCGTCACCGGGCGTCCCCTCGTCAAGCTGGCGCCCGCGCTGGGCCGCCCCGACTCCGAGATCATCTTCGAGACGCTCGCGCTCAACGGCGTGCGCGCCGAGAACGAGGACCTGCCGCGCTTCATCACCGCCCTGGCCACCGCCTTCGCCGGCCAGGCGCACCGGCTGGCCGCCACCGGCCGCGCCATGACCGGCGCCCGCGAGGCGCTGGAGGCCGTGGCCCGGCTCGACGGCGTGGTGCAGTCGGTGCTGACCGGCACGATCAAGAGCAACGCCGTGCTCAAGCTGCGTGCCTTCGGGCTCGACCAGCACGTCGACTTCGACATCGGCGGCTACGGCGAGGAGGTCTACCCCAAGGCCACCCTCCTCCAGGTCGCCCAGGGCCGCGCCAAGCAGCGGTACGGCACGCCGTTCGGCGCGGCCGACACCGTGGTGATCGGCGACTCCACCCGCGACGTGCAGGCCGCCCGCATCGGCGGCGCGGCGGTGATCGGCGTGGCCTCGGGCCGCTCGATGCCGGCCGAACTGCGCGAGGCCGGGGCCGACCTGGTGCTGCCCGACCTCGGCAACGCCTCGGAGGTGGTCGCGGCCGTTGCCGCGCTGACCTCGCCGGTGGACCGCAAGGCCGGCTGACCCGCTGTGTGGTGCCCGGCCACGTCGCCGGGTGGCGGGATATGTGTCCCCCGATGATGACTGGCGCGCCCGGCCGGGCCAGGATGGTGCCATGGTTGCTGAAGGTGAACTGCTCTGGACGCCGGCCGACCCCTCCGGCTCCAGGATCGCGCGCTACCTCGACTCGCGCGGGCTGACCGGCTACGAGCAGGCATGGCAGTGGTCGGTCGATCACCCGGCGGAGTTCTGGACGTCGATCTGGGAGTACTTCGAGGTGATCGGCGAGCGCGGCGACGGGCCCGTGGTGTCCGGGACGATGCCCGGCGCGCGCTGGTTCCCCGGCGCCGGCGTGAACTACGCGGAGAACGCGTTGCGCCCGAGGACGGGCACCGCCTTCGTCTTCCGCGCCGAATCCGGCACCCGGCAGGAGTTCTCCCACGCCGAGCTGCGGGAGGAGGTCGCGCGGGTGCGGGCCGGGCTCGTCCGGCTCGGCGTCGGCAAGGGCGACCGGGTGGCCGCCTACCTGCCCAACATCCCGCAGGCGCTCATCGCCTTCCTGGCCACCGCCTCGCTGGGCGCGATCTGGTCGGCCGCCTCGCCCGACTTCGGCGTGCCGAGCGTGGTCGACCGGTTCACCCAGATCGAGCCCAAGGTGCTCATCGCGGTGGACGGCTACCACTACGGCGGCAAGAGCTTCGACCGCACCGACGCGGTGCGCGAGATCGCCGGCTCGCTGCCCACGCTGCGCGCGACCGTGTGGATCCCGTACCTGACCGCGGCCGACGAGGGCCGCGCGCCCCAGCAGGCCGAGCCCGCCGAGCCGCACACCTCCTCCCTGCCCACGGGCCAGGTGCTCGGCTGGGCGGGACTGCGGGCCGAGCCGGCCGAGCTCGCCTTCGAGCCGGTGCCCTTCGACCACCCGCTGTGGATCCTCTACTCCAGCGGCACCACCGGCCTGCCCAAGCCGATCGTGCACGGGCACGGCGGCGTGGTGCTGGAGCACCTCAAGTCGCTCAGCTTCCACCAGGACCTCGGCGAGGGCGAGGTGTTCTTCTGGTACACCACCACGGGGTGGATGATGTGGAACTACCTCGTGGGCGCGTTGCTCGTGGGCGCGGTCCCGGTGTTGTACGACGGGGCGCCGCAGGACCTGTGGGGGTTGGCCGCCGCCGAAGGGGTCACCTACTTCGGGGTGGGCGCGCCGTACATCCTGGCCTCGATGAAGACGGGCGCACGGCCCACCGGGCTGCGGCTCAAGGGCATCGGCTCGACCGGGTCGCCGCTGCCGCCCGAGGGGTTCGCGTGGGTGGCCGAGCACCTGCCCGGGGTGCCGGTCGGCTCCTTCTCCGGCGGCACGGACGTCTGCACCGGCTTCGTCGGCTGGACGCCGCTGCACCCGGTGCGCGCGGGCGTGATCCCGTGCCGGTCGCTGGGGGCGCGCATCGAGTCGTTCGACCCGGCGGGCAAGCCGGTCGTGGGCGAGGTGGGGGAGCTGGTGCTGACCGCGCCGATGCCCTCGATGCCGGTGATGTTCTGGAACGACCCGGACGGGTCGCGGTATCGCGACAGCTACTTCGACGTCTACCCGGGCGTGTGGCGGCACGGCGACTGGCTCAAGCTCGGCGAGGACGGCTCCTGCGTGATCTACGGCCGGTCCGACTCCACGCTCAACCGGGGCGGGGTGCGGATGGGCACGAGCGAGTTCTACCGCGTCGTCGAACGGTTCGAGCAGGTCGCCGACTCGCTGGTGATCGACACCGGGCAGCTCGGACAGGAGGGGCGGCTGCTGCTCTACGTCACCCTCGCGCCCGGCGCCTCCCTCGACGACGGGCTGATCATGGGTCTGCGCCGGGCGCTGCGCCAGGAGCTGTCGCCCCGGCACGTGCCCGACGAGATCATCGAGGTGCCCGGGATCCCGCGCACCCTGTCCGGCAAGAAGCTGGAGGTGCCGGTGCGCAAGATCCTGCTGGGCACCCCGGTCGAGGAGGCGGCCAACCCCGACGCGATGGCCAACCCCGACGTGCTACGCCACTTCCGCCGCGCCCAGTAGCGGCAGGCACGCCTCCAGGTTGTGGATCTGGACGTCCGGGGCGGGCGTCCAGTCCGCCCGGTCCAGCCGGAAGCGCCGGCTGACCACGCGCTTGCCCTTCGGGCAGACCAGGTTGACGCCGTCCTCGCGGTAGCCCAGCTTGCGGGTGACCGCGAGGGAGGCGGCGTTGTCCTCGAACGCCTCGGTGCGGGCGTAGTCGGCGTTCAGGCCGGCGAAGGCCAGGTGCAGCACCGCCGTACGCATCTCGGTGCCGAGGCCCAGGCCGTGGAAGCGCCGGCCCAGCCAGGAGCCGGTGGAGACCTCGCGCAGGATCGCGAAGTCCTTCGCGGCCATCTCCTGCGTGCCGACCACTTCGCCGTCCACCACCACCACGAACGGCAGGGACCAGTTCTCGGGCGTCATCCGGCTCAGCGCCCCGAGCTGCCAGGCGACGGTGCTCCGGGCGCGCTCCTGCGGCGTGGCGTCGGTCCAGGGCACGAGGAAGGGCATGACGCCCTCGTCGTGCACCCCCTCCGCGGCCCGCTCGCCGAGCTCGTCGAGATCGGCCAGGCTGGGCAGGCGCAGTTCGAGCCGCGGGGTGGTGATCTTGAGGTTCAGGGTGGGAAAGTGCCGCATTCCGGAAGTCTGCCAGCTCGGGTACGGCGAAGCCGACCGGATTTCCGGCTACGCGGTCAGCCCGGCCGCCCGCAGCGTGCGCTCGACCGCATCGGCCCACGGGCGCATGGCGACGACCGGAACGCCCTGCTCGGCGGCCTGCGCGGCGAGCCAGTCGCCGTACATACGGCTCACCCGGGCCCGCCCGCGCTGCTCACCGGCGGCCGGTTCACGGCTGAGGTAGTTGGCCACGATGCGGTCCTCGTCCGGCTCGTGCAGGATCACCTTGACCGCGCCGGGCAGCTCGGTCGACGGCAGCAGGTAGTCGCCTTCGAGGACCACCGGCGTGCCGGTCTCCAGGTGGTTGGCCACCACGGCCCGCACCGCCGGCTCCAGCGCCCGGGCCACCTCGATCTGGAGCTCCACGATCCGCTCGGCCGGGAAGGCGGCGGCCTCGGGCGTGGTGCACCAGTAGTGCAGCATCGGGAGCTGCTGCGGGGTGGTCATCGCCTGGAGCGCCTCGACGATGTCGTCCAGCTCGACCAGCGGCACGCCCAGGCGCCGGGCGAGCGGGTAGGCGACGCTGCTCTTGCCGATGCCGGAGGCGCCGCCCAGCAGGATCACGGTGTTCACCGGCGCGAGCATACCCAGTGGCTCAGAACCCCTGGGGCAGGCGGAACACGTTGTCGGGGTCGTAGGCGGCCTTGACCTCGGCCAGCCGGCCGGCGTTGGCGCCGTAGTAGGCCGGACGCCAGGAAGTGAGGTCGGGGTCGATGTAGTTGACGTAGGCGTGCTCGCCCAGCCACCGGCTCATCGCCGCGTGCGTGCCGCGCACCCAGGTGCGGTCGGTGCCGGGCGAGTAGTACTGCAGGCTGTAGAGCGCCGCGCGGTGCGGGAAGGCGGTGGCCGAGGCCGGAGTGCGGGCGATGGCGCCGCCCATCGCGTCCATCAGCACGGTGTGCTCGCCGCGCCTGGCCACCCAGTCCACCAGCGCCGCCCGGCCGTCGGCGGGCAGCGGCCGGTAGGCGAAGTGCGACTTGGCGGCGAACGCGGCCCGGGAGAGCCGACCGTCGCGGGTCTGGCCCGGCAGGTGGCACTGCGAGGCGGACAGCCGCGCGCAACCCGCCATGATCATCATCGCGTCGAGGTGCGTGGTGTGCTTGACGTGCCGCGAGCTCGGCGCGCCCAGCTTGGCCAGCAGCGGCTTGAGCAGCCGGTCGAGCTCGGCCGGCGGCCCGAGGTAGAGCCCGCCCACCTGGACGTCGAGCACGCCGTTGTCGCGGCCCAGATGCAGGTTCGACCACAGGCTGTCGGGGGCCGCGGGCGCCCAGTCCTGCCAGGCCTTGAGCGTGGCCGCCGCCTTCCGCCAGGGCCAGTGCAGGAAGAACGTGGTGACCCGGCCCACCGGGTGGGCGCGGAAGGTGAAGGAGACCGCCACGCCGACGTTGCCGCCGCCACCGCCCCGGCAGGCCCAGTAGAGCCCGGCGTGGTGGGTGGAGTCGGCGGTCACCAGCCGCCCGTCGGCGGTGACGAGCTGCACCGACTCCAGGGTGTCGCAGGTCAGGCCGTACTTGCGGGAGACGACGCCGAGGCCCCCGCCCAGCGCCAGCCCGGCGATCCCGACCGTCGGGCAGGTGCCGGCCGGGATGCTGACGCCGTGGCGGGCCAGCCGGTCGTAGACGTCGATCAGCTTCGCGCCCGCGCCGACGATCGCCCGGCCGTCGCGGTGGCCGACCGAGTTCAGCCGCGAGACGTCGATCACCAGGCCGGGCCCGGTGGACCAGCCGGCGTAGGAGTGGCCGCCCGAGCGCGGATGCACCGCCAGGCCGCTGCGCCGGGCGAAGACCAGGCAGGCGGCGACGTCGGCGGCGTTGGCGCAGTAGGCCACCCCGCCCGGCCGTACGCGGTCGTGGGCCGGGCTGAACAGCCGCCTGGCCTGGTCGTAGGCCCGCTCGCCCGGCCTGACCAGCGTGCCCTTGAGCGCGCGCCGCAGCCCCGCCCAGTCGGGCGGAGGCGCCGCAGCGCCGAGCAGCACGGGGCTGAGGGCCATGGCCTGGAGGAGCTGCCGTCGTTCCACGTTTGTGAGACGGGCGAGGCGGCCGCCCGGTTGGTCACAGATGTGTCACTGGTTCCGGAGATCCATAACACCGGGGAGAGGGGGCAGATGGGAGGGCCCAATGACCTTGCCCGCGAGGCCGTTCAGCGGCTAACTCTTAGGAAAGTTTACTTTTCATTTAAGGGAGCTGCCATGATCAGGCAGGGTGCGGTCGAGGAAACGCGCGTCGGCGACATCCGGGACGTGGGCCTGCTGGCCCTCCGGCTGGTGACCGGGCTGCTCCTGGCCGGGCACGGCGCGCAGAAGCTCTTCGGCGTCCTCGGCGGACACGGGCTGGACGGCACCGCCCGCTTCTTCGCCGGTCTCGGCTACGAGCCCGCCACCTTCTTCGCGGCGCTGGCCGGCCTCGCCGAGTTCGGCGGCGGGCTGCTGCTCGCGCTCGGCCTGCTCACCCCGCTGGCCGCCGCGGCCGTGCTCGGCGTCATGGCCAACGCGGTCGTGGCCGACTGGTCCAAGGGGCTGCTCGGCGGGTTCGAGTACCCGCTGCTGCTCGGCACGGTCGGCGTCGTGGTCGCCTGCACCGGCGCCGGGCGGTACGCGCTCGACCACGGGCGGCCCTGGGAGCGGCACGGGGCCGCCTGGGCCACCGCCAGCATCGCCCTCGGCCTGCTGAGCGCCGCCGGCGCGCTGCTCGTCCGCGCCCTGTGAACCCGTGAACCCCGTGAACCCTGTGAGCCCGGTGAGCCCGGGCTGCCGGTCTTGGGGTCAGGCCACGGGGCTGGGCTGCCGGCTCGGGGTGCTCGCCTCCTGCGGCAGCGGCGGGTAGATGCTGAGCTGCTCGGCCGCCACCAGCGCGGCCGACGCGTCCGACACCAGGCCGGTCGAGATCGGCACGGTCCGGAGCAGCGCGTGCAGCAGCCAGTCGGTGCCCACCCGCAGCCGGTTGCCCGTGGATTCGAGCGCCAGCAGGTGGTAGCCGCTGGTCACCAGCTTGGCGGGCGGCCCGGTGAGCCGCAGCCCCATCGGGTCGGCGACGGCCGACAGCCCGCCCAGGTCGGCGACCATGCCCAGGTCCCGGTGCCGGTAGTAGGTCAGCTCGCCGTACCCGAAGGACGCGGCGATGTTCCGCGCGGCGACCGGGCCCTGGCGCTGGGCGTGCTGCGCGGTCTGGGCGCACACGCCGCCCGGACGGGTCAGGTCCGGTACGGCTGCCGCGTCCCCGACCGCGTAGACGTGCGGATGCTCCCGCACGCTCAGATCGGCCCGCACGACCACGCGCCCCCGGTCCAGCGGCAGGCCCAGCCGCTGGACCAGCGGGCTGGCCGACACGCCCGCCGTCCACACCAGCAACCGGCAGGGCACGACCGTCCCGTCCGTCAGCGTGACCGAGTCGGGGCGCGCCTCCCGGATCGAGGTCCCCAGCCGGACCTCCACGCCCAGCCGGCGCAACGCGTCCGTGGCCTTGGCCGACAGCGCCTCCCCGAGCTGCGGCAGCACCGCGGGCGCCATGTCCAGCAGCAGCCATCGCGTCCGCAGCCTCGGCGCCGCCGCCGTGGCCAGCCGCTTGGCCATGGCCACGAACTCCGCCCCGGCCAGCCCCGCCCCCACCACCACGAACGTGCTGAGCGCCTCCCGCTCGGCCAGATCGGCGGTGACCCGCGCCCGCTCCACGTTCGCGATCACCCGGTCGTGCAGGTAGAGCGCCTCGGTCAGCGTCTTGAACCCGTGCGCGTGCGCCTGCAGGCCCGGGATGTCGAACACCCGTGTCACGCTGCCCGGCGCCAGCACCAGCCGGTCCCACGGCAGCTCGAACCGCTCGCCGGACGTGCTCAGCACGGTGATCGTGTGGGCGTCGAGATCGGCGTCCACCGCGTTCCCCCGGCACAGGACCACGCCCCGCAACCTCGACAGCGCCACCGCGATGTCCGGCGCGTGCACCAGCCCGCCCGCCACGTGCGGCAACAGGGGTGTGTAGAGGTGGAAGTCCGTGGGGTTCACCACGACCACCTCGGCCGTGCCGCGCGGCACCATCCGGCTCAGGCTGCGCGCACAATGGAACCCACCGAAACCGCCACCGACCACTACGACTCTCTTCACCCTGGGAGTTTTCCCCGGCACCGGCCGCATTTGGTCAACGGCCCGGCAGGCGCGGGCATGGGATTACCCGGGAGCTTCCTCACGCCCGCCCTCCTCCGAACCCGGTGGCTTCCGACCCGCCCTCCTCCGAACCCGACGACTTCCGTCCCCCCACGCCTCCCCCAACGGGACGGATGTGCGGTGCCCGGCGGCCGTGTTCCGCCCGACCCTCCCCGAGGAGGTGGAGGTGTACGCTCGCACCTTCCCGAGACCGCGGAGGTGCGATGCCCGCCGACCACGACCTCACCGTCCTGGACCCGCTCCCGGCCGTCTTCTCGGCCTTCCCCGGCCCCTTCTGGGTCGCCGGTGGCTGGGCCGCCGACCTGCACGCCGGCCGGGTCCTGCGCCCGCACGCCGACCTCGACCTGCTCATCCTCCACTCCGACCTGCCCGCCTTCGCCGCCGCCTTCACCGACCGCGAGATCCTCCTCAAGGACCACCGGGACGGTACGGCGAAGCCCTGGGACGGCCGTCTCGACCTCGACCCCGGCCCTCAGAGCCTGACCTTCACCGATCCCCGGATCCCTTACCCGCTGGAGGTCGTGCTGGGCCTTTCCGACGGCGACGACTGGGTCTTCCACCGCGGCAGCGGCCGCATCCGCCGCCCGTTCACCGCCATCACCCACCTAACCCCTGATGGCCTGCGCTACCTGGGCCCGGAAGTGGTGCTGCTCTTCAGATCCCGCCAGGACCGCCCCAAGGACCACGCCGACTTCATCGCTCTGGCCGACCACCTCACCCCCGAACAGGCCGCCTGGCTCCTGTCCTGGCTCACCCCCCACGGCCACCCACCCCACCCCTGGTCAGCCCCCCTCCACACCATCGCCACCACCCCCCAACCCGCCGACTGAACCGAACCACCCATCGGTCCGGGCCTCGCCGGTGGGCGTTGAGCGGCGGGATCGGGCCGGAGCGGCGCGCCGCCTTCTCCGCGGACCGCGCCCAGCTTGCCGAGGGTCGCGATGCTGGAGCCCCCGGGCCTTCCACCTGCCGCAGCCGTCGGTGCACGGCCCCTTCGCCCGTGCGAGCCCCCTTGAGAGTCCCACCGGGCAGCGCCCGAGCCCCTTGCGCGGAGCGCTCCGAAATCGAGGGCTGTCAGGCGAGGCGGAGGGCGAGGGCGGGGCACATCTCGACGGCCCGGCGGGCCTCACGCAGCATGCCGCCCGGGACAGGCCGGAAGGCCGGGTAACCGAAGTCGTCGAGGTCGACGAACTCCGGCAAAAGATGGGCGCACAAGCCGTGCCCCTCACACCGCGTCCAGTCGACGTCGAGCCGGTATTCAGGTTCCGCAGGCGACTCGGGCAGCGGAAGGACGCCGAGCACGGGGCGGCCACAGGTGCCGGCGTCCAGGTGCGAGGCGATGTCGGTGGCGAAGACGTCCAGGGCGGACAGGGCGAAGCGGGCGGTGCCGTCGGGGTGGGAGCAGGCGCCCCGCCGCTCGACCGACCGGGCGGCTCGCCGTACGGCCTCGGGTGAGCCCTCGCCCGAGCAGAGGGCCAGCAGCGCACGGGCGAGGTCGGGCAGCCCGAGCCGGCAGGGCCCGCACTGCCCGGCGGACTGGCCGGCGAGGTAGGCGGCGACGCGGGCGGTCTCGCCGAGCGGGCAGGTGTCCGGGCCGAGCGGCAGGACGATGCCGGCGCCGAGCGGGGTCCCGGCGGCACGGGAGAGTACGGCGGTGCGGGCCTCGGCGGCGGTCAGCCAGGTGCCGTGGTAGCCGCCCAGGAGCACGCCCGGCCCGAGGTCGGCGCCCGGCGAGCACAGGTCGAGGACGGCCGAGAGCGGCATGCCGTGCGCGGCCTCGACGACGGTCTCGCCGCCGACGGTGAGCAGCAGGGTGCCGGGTTCGCGAGGCGTCCCGACGTCGGCGTAGGCGGCCGGGCCCAGCCGGGCGAGCAGGGCGAGCTGGGCGAAGGTCTCGGCGTTGGACAGCAGCGTGGGCAGCCCGTCCACGCCCTCGTGCGCGGCCCGGCGCTTGCGTCCGGGCGGCGTCGGGGTCTCGCCGTTGACGCCTCGCACCAGCGCGCCGCCCTCGCCGGTGATGAAGCGTTCGGGCAGGCCGATCACGCGGATCCGCAGCCGCGACTCCTCCGCTCCGGCCACCCCGGCGGCGCGGCGCTCGGCGACGGCCGCCTCGGCGGAGGCGAAGGGCACGCTGTCGGCGGCCACCGCGAGCACGACCTCCCGCGCGCGCAGCGCCTCGGCGGCGAGGACGGCGCCGTCGAGCACCAGGTGCGGCGTACGGACGAGCAGCATGGCGTCTTTCCGGCTGGCGGGCTCGCCCTCGGCGGCGTTGATCAGCACGACGCGTTCTGAGCGGTTGCCGGCGACCGCACGCAGCTTGCGGGCGAAGGGGAAGGCCGCCCCGCCCCGCCCGCGCAGGTCGACGAGATCGACCTGCGCGATGAGGGACTCCAGGTCGAGCGGCGCCGGAGCGCCGTGGATGGTGCGGTGGGCGGGCAGGTCGAGGCGGCGGCAGTGGTCGAGCCCCTCGGTGAGCCGGGCCGGCCCGAGCCGCACGACCGGCGGGACCTTGTGCGGGATCATGATGTCCTCCAGCGGAACGTGACTCAGCCGGCCTTGCGGTACTTGGCCAGCTCGACCGGCTGCGCCAGCCCCCGCTCCCCGGCGGCGGCCTCCGGTTCGGCGACCACTTCGGGTACGGCAGGCGGCCGGGCCACCGAGGCCCAGACGCGCACCAGCAGGGCGGCGCCCACGGCGGCCAGGCAGCCGAAGTAGGCCCAGGTCACCCAGGCCGCAGGGGTACGGCCGGCGGTCAGCCCGTGCAGGACGGCGATCGGCCAGGCGAGGTAGGCGGCGCCGTGCAGCACCCGCCACAGCCCGGGCCGTGCCGTACCGGCGAAGCGTCCCCGCACGACCCCGCTGAGCGCGGCGACGGCGAGCAGCCCGGCGGCCAGCAGCCCGAGCCAGGGCCCGCGCCCGGACTTGAGGGCGATGTGCCCGGCCAGGAGGGCCATCCCGGCCAGCGCGGCCAGCCGGTGGGCGAGCTGGGCCCGGACCCGGTTGGGCGCGGAGAGGAAGACCCGTTCGGTGGCCAGCAGGCCGAGGGCGACGGTGGCGGTGAGCGTGACGAGCGCGAGGACGCCGAGGTAGAAGTCGGCCAGCGCGAGGAGTTCGCGGCCGCGGGGCGAGGCGGTGAGTGCGGCGGCCGACAGCAGGAGCGCGGTGAGCGAGGCGATCAGGCCGAGGCGGACGTTGCGGGCGTCCAGTCCGGCGGCGGCCGGGGCGTGCCGGGGTTGGCGACGGTGCAGCATGAGGATTCCTCCCAGGGGTCGCGGTGAGGGTGCTGCCCTGGGGCCTCAGCAGAGTGGGCTGGTCAGCAGCGGCGGCCGCGGTTGATGCAGGAGACGGCGAAGGCCATGAGCCGGTCGGGCATCACGTTGGCGAAGTCGGCGTGATCGGTGACCGGGTTGTGCTTCTGCTCGGGGAAGGCGTCGAGCGCGTAGGACAGGCCCGGGGCCACCGAGTAGGTGAGGATCATGCGGAGCTGCGGCACGGCCCGGGTGCCCTGCGGGCAGCGCCCGCCCTGCGGGAAGACGACGTGCGTGCGGTGGTTGGCGCTGTCGGTGTTCTGGCCGTCCCAGCAGCTCGGGAAGTCGAGGATGCGGACGACCTGGCTGAAGCGCGGGCAGAGCGGATACTTGGTGGTGATCCGGTTCGTGAAGCCGGTGCAGGTCCACTGGGCGCGGGCGTTGGCGCCGCCGTTCGTGGCCGCCTTGGCGTCGCCGGTGATCAGGCGGAGGAAGCGCGGCATGGGGCCGACCCGCTCGCCGGTGCCGCGGAAGAGCATGATCGCCTGGCGGGGGCGCAGGACGCGGCCGACGTTGCCGTCGGGGTCGCCCAGGTTGTCGTCCACGCGGCGGTCGCGCAGGACCGGCCAGAAGTAGGTCGAGCGGTCGTTGAGCCGGCAGGTGGTGCCGGCGGCGGCCAGGGACTGGTCGGTGGAGAAGGCGTCGGTGGACAGGTTGCCGACGTAGTCGTGCAGGTGGTGGGCGCCGTTGCGGACGCCGGGGGCGACGATGAAGTTGTCGGGGTTCTGGTGGCCGTTGGCGTTGGTGCCGCAGCGGGAGGTGAAGCTGCCGCCGCGGCCGGTGAGGTTGCCGGAGGCGTTGGGCTGGACTCGGCGGATGTCGATGAAGTCGTCGGGGAAGGGGCCCAGGTCGGCGCACTCGTCGCCGGGGTCGTCCGTGGGGCTGGGGGAGGGGCTCGGGGACGGGCCGGCATCGGGGTCCCCGCCCCGGTCGTCCCCGGGGTCCCCGGTGGGCTCGCCCGGATCACCCGTCGGCTCGCCCGGTCCAGGGTCGGCGGACCCGTCGGCCGGACCTGGATCGGCGGGCCGGTTCCCCCGGTCGGGGTCGGTGGGCCGGTCCGGTGAGGGCGAAGGCGGCCGGGGGCGGGGGTCCGGGTCGGGCGAAGGAGGCCGGGGGCGGGGGTCCGGGGTGGGCGAAGGAGGCTCGGGCGGGGCGGGGAGGAGGCGGCCGCCGGCGGGGGAGTGCGACCCCGGCAGGCAGTGGTCGGCGAGGGCGGCGGGCGCCGCGGCGACCTCGGTGAGCGAGGCCGCGACCAGCCCGGACGCCACGAGCGTCAGAGCCGTCAGGACGTGTTTCATGGTTTCACTCCGATGGTGGGTGAGGGCGGTTCCGGCAGGGCCGAGTGGTCCACGAGCCCGGTGGACTCCAGCAGGGTCATGTGCCGCATGACGACCACGACCGCCCGCTGGGCGAACTTCCGGATCTCCGCGTTCCGCGTGCCGGCCCGGACCTGGGCGACGACCGCGAAGACCTTCCCGTGCGCCGCGCGCAGCAGGTTGGCGAAGTCGCGGTCGTAGGCGGCGCCGGACCGGGCGGAGAGCTGGGCCATCCAGCGTTGCTGGTCGGCGCTGGGGACGCTGGGCAGGTCCACGTCGAGCGCCGCGGCCACCTTGCGGACCTCGACGTCGAGCTTGGTGTGGTCCTCGACGAGGTGCCGGCCGACGTCCTTGACGCGCTCGCTGGCGGCGAGCTGCTGGGCCTGCTGGCCGGTGGGGATCTCCCAGAGTCCCGCCTGCCGTACCTTGATCAGGAAGTCGCGGTCGGCGGGGCCCAGAGGGCCCGACGGGCGCGGTTCCCAGGTGGCGGGCTCGCCCGCGGTGGGCAGGACGAGCACGACGGTGAGGACGGCCGCGACCGCGAAACCGCCGAGGGTGAGCGCGGTGGCGGCGATGTCGGCGAATCGGCGTCGCATGCCCCGAGGTACGCGGACCCCGACCCGAGAGTTCACGCCTTGTGACGAGATAGTCAGAAATGACTGGAGTTATCGGAGTGGCTACCGATGCGGTAACGAAGGTGTAAAGATGTGCGCCGTGTTAGCTCACTCCAAGGACGAGGAGCAACGCATCGCGCTGCTCTATCAGCAGTTCCGCGGCCCGTTGCTGCGCCACGTGCGCAGATCCACGGGAAACGATCTCCAGTGGGCGGAGGACGTCGTCCAGGAGACCATCGTCAGGGCCTGGCGGAACTCCGCCCGGCTGTATTGGGAACCCAGCCTCATCTGGGCGTGGATGCTGACCGTGGCCAGGCGGATCGTCATCGACGGCCGCCGCCGGCGCAGCGCGCGCCCGCCCGAGGTCGAGCCGCCGGAGGCCGACAGCATCGCGGTGCCCGACGCCTCCGACCGGGCGTTGTCGGCGATCGTGGTCGGCGACGCGCTGGCCCGGCTGTCCGAAGAACACCGCGAAGTCATCGAGCAGACGTACCTGCGGGACCGTACGATAAGTGAAGCGGCGGAGATACTGGGGATTCCGCCGGGCACGGTGAAATCACGGCTCTACTACGCCATAAGAGCCCTCCGTGAACTGCTGCGCGAGAAGGGGGCAGCCGGCTGATGCATCCTGAGGTGGCCGCCTACGTCCTCGGCGTCCTCGACGAGGAGGAGCACGAGGCCTTCGAGCGCCATCTCGACGGGTGCGAGCAGTGCCGGCGGGAGCTCGCCGAGCTCGCCGAGGTCCCCGACGCCTTAGATCAGTTGAGGTCGAACCCCTCTCGCGTTGACGATTGACCACTTTTCGGGTGGTATCGGTACGGGCATGGGCCCGGCAAGTTCTTGGGGGAGGAGCCTCGGTGGCGGTTGACGCTGTGCCGCCAGACCGGCAGTTCGGTGAAGAGGGCGGGCGCCTGTCCTATGGCGCCTACCTCCGCCTGCCCGAGCTCCTCGGCCAGCAGGAGCCGCAGTCGCAGGCCCCCGACGAGCTGCTCTTCATCACCGTGCACCAGGTCTACGAGCTCTGGTTCAAGCTGCTCCTGCACGAGCTCGAAGGCGCGCGCGACGCCCTGTTCAACGGCGAACTGTGGCAGGCCAGGCACCTGTTCAGGCGGGTGCACTCGGTCGAGCGCGTGCTGGTCGAGCAGGTCGAGGTCCTGGAGACGATGACGCCCCAGGACTTCCTGGCCTTCAGGGCCAAGCTCGCCCCGGCCAGCGGGTTCCAGTCCGTGCAGTTCCGCGAGCTGGAGTTCCTGTCCGGGCTGAAGGAAGCCCGCTACCTGACCGGGTTGCGGGACGCCAGCGAGGGCGAACTCGCCAGGCTGCGCCGCCGTATGGAGGAGCCGACGCTGTGGGATGCTTATCTCACCGCCCTCTCCAGGCGCGGCCTGGGCATCTCCGACACGGAGATCATGGGTTCGCTGCTGACCGTGGCGAGGGACCGCAGGACCTACGACGACCTGTGGCAACTGGCCGAGGATCTGCTGACTCACGATGAGACGGCCGCATTGTGGCGGATGCGGCACGTCCAGATGGTCGAGCGGCAGATAGGCACGAAATCCGGCACCGGCGGCTCGACGGGAGCCCCCTACCTCCGGGGCCGGACCCGCATGCACTACTTCCCCCTGCTGTGGGAACTAAGGGCATGGCTGTAACGAAGGATGAACCCTCACAAAGGAGTGAGAGCGAGATGCCGCTCGAAGAGGCCAAGGACGAACTGCTCCAGCGCGCGGCGCACCAATGCGCCGAAGTGCCCGAGGACGAGGCGTCGGCCTTTCTCCGGCTCTACTACCGGCATGTCGCGCCCGAGGATCTGCTCGAGCGCAATGCTGTAGACGTTTACGGCCCGGCGATGTCCCAGAAGCACCTGGCCGAGGTCAGGCCGCAGGGGCGGGCGCTGGTCAGGGCCTACACGCCGACCGTGGAGGAGAACGGCTGGGATCCCGGCCACTCCGTGGTCGACGTGGTCACCGACGACATGCCCTTCCTCGTCGACTCGGTCACGATGGAGCTCGACCGCCACGACATCGGCGTGCACCTCCTGGTCCACCCGCAGATGCGGGTACGGCGGGACATGACCGGCCGCCTGCTCGGCCGCGGCCAGGAGGACGTGACCGGCCAGATCTCCACCGAGTCGTGGATGCACATCGAGATCGACCGGCAGGCCGACCCGGCCGTGCTCAAGGAGCTGGAGGCCGACCTCCAGCGGGTCCTGGCCGACGTACGGCACGCGGTCGAGGACTTCGTGAAGATGCGCGCGCTGGCCGTCCAGACCGCCGAGGACCTGGGCGTCAACCCGCCGCCGCTGGAGCCGGCGGAGGTCGAGGACAGCATCGACCTGCTGCGCTGGCTGGCCGACGGCCACTTCACCTTCCTCGGCTACAAGGAGTACCGCCTGGACCGCTCCGAGGACGGCGAGGTCCTCAAGGCCGTCCCGGGCGCCGCGCTCGGCATCCTGCGCGACGACAAGGCCGGCTCCGACAGCTTCGCCGCGATGCCGCCCGAGCTGCGGGCCAAGGCGCGCGAGAAGCAGCTTCTGATCATCACCAAGGCCAACTCGCGGGCCACCGTGCACCGCAGCGCCTACCTCGACTACGTCGGCGTCAAGCTCTTCTCGCCCGACGGCGAGGTGGTCGGCGAGCGCCGCTTCCTCGGCCTGTTCACGCACGTCGCCTACAACGAGTCGATCTCCCGCATCCCGGTGCTGCGCCGCAAGCTCGGCGAGGTGATCGAGGCCGCCGGGCTCTCCCCCGACTCGCACGACGGCAAGGACCTCATCGAGATCCTGGAGACCTTCCCGCGCGACGAGCTGTTCCAGACCTCCGTCGAGCAGCTCGTGCCGATCGCCCAAGGCGTGCTACGGCTGCGCGAGCGCAAGCAGGTCCGGCTCTTCCTGCGCCGCGACGACTACGGCCGCTTCATCTCGTGCCTGATCTACCTGCCGCGCGACCGCTACACCACCAAGGTGCGGCTGAAGATGCAGGAGCTGCTGCTCAAGGCGCTCGGCGGCACCTCGCTCGACTACTCGGCGATGATCGGCGAGTCGGCGCTGGCCCGGCTGCACGTGGTCATCCGCGGCGAGCGCGGCAAGCCGCTGCCCCAGCCCACGGTGGACGTCGAGGAGCTGGAGTCGCGCCTGGCCGCGATCACCCGGTCCTGGGAGGACGACCTGGCCGACGCGCTGACCGAGATGACCTCCGAGGAGGAGGCGCCCCGGCTCGCCCGGCGCTACCAGGCCGCCTTCCCCGAGGGCTACAAGGCCGACTTCCCTCCCAAGCTGGCCGTGGTCGACCTCAAGCGCCTGGAGGAGCTGGTCGGCAAGGACGACGACGCGATCGGCATCAACCTCTACGAGCCCTACGACGTCACCGAGGGCGAGCGGCGGCTCAAGATCTACAAGCTGGGCTCGCCGATCTCGCTGTCGAAGGCGCTGCCGCTCATCCAGCGGCTCGGCGTCGAGGTCGTCGACGAGCGGCCCTACGAGGTGGACCGCGACAACGACCCGACCACCAAGAACGCCTGGATCTACGACTTCGGCCTGCGCTACGTGCCCTCGCCCGAGGTCGGCCGGGAGGACTTCAAGCGGCTGTTCCAGGACGGCCTGGCCGCCCTCTGGCACGGCCAGGTGGCCGCCGACAACTTCAACTCGCTCATCCTGCAGGCCGGGCTGACCTGGGAACAGGTCGAGATCCTGCGGGTCTACGCCAAGTACCTCCGCCAGGCCGGCACCACCTTCAGCCAGCGCTACATGGAGCGCGTGCTGACCGGCAACGTACGGCTGTCGCGGCTGCTGGTCTGCCTGTTCGAGGCGCGGCTCGACCCGAGGCGCTCGGCGGAGGCCCGCCAGGACCTCACCGACGCGCTCACCGAGGAGATCCTGGCCTCGTTGGACGAGGTCGCCTCCCTGGACGAGGACCGCATCCTGCGCGCCTACCTGGAGATGATCCAGTCCACGCTGCGCACCAACTACTTCCAGACCGGGCCCGACGGGCGGCGCAAGCCGTACATCTCGTTGAAGCTCGACTCGCCGTCGATCAGCGTGCTGCCGCTGCCGCGGCCCAAGTACGAGATCTTCGTGTACTCGCCGCGGGTCGAGGGCGTGCACCTGCGCTTCGGCAAGGTGGCGCGCGGCGGCCTGCGCTGGTCCGACCGGATGGAGGACTTCCGCACCGAGATCCTCGGCCTGGTCAAGGCGCAGATGGTGAAGAACACCGTCATCGTGCCGACCGGCTCCAAGGGCGGCTTCGTCGTCAAGCGGCCCCCGGCGAGCGGCAACCGCGAGGACGTGCTGGCCGAGGGCGTGGCCTGCTACCGGATCTTCATCTCCGGCCTGCTGGACATCACCGACAACCTGGCCGAGGGCAAGGTCGTCCCACCCTCTGACGTGGTACGGCACGACGGTGACGACCCCTACCTGGTGGTCGCCGCCGACAAGGGCACGGCCACCTTCTCCGACATCGCCAACAGCGTGGCCAAGGAGTACGGCTTCTGGCTCGGCGACGCCTTCGCCTCCGGCGGCTCGGTGGGCTACGACCACAAGGCGATGGGCATCACCGCCCGCGGCGCCTGGGAGTCGGTGAAGTACCACTTCCGCACGATGGGCCTCGACACGCAGACCACCGACTTCACCGTCGCCGGCGTGGGCGACATGTCGGGCGACGTCTTCGGCAACGGCATGCTGCTGTCGGAGCACATCCGCCTGGTGGCCGCCTTCGACCACCGGCACATCTTCATCGACCCCGACCCCGACGCGGCCACCTCCTTCGCCGAGCGGCGGCGCCTGTTCGAGCTGCCGCGCAGCTCGTGGGAGGACTACGACCGCGGCCTCATCTCCGCCGGAGGCGGCGTGTGGCCGCGCACGGCCAAGTCGATCCCGCTCACCCCGCAGATCCGCGAGGCGCTGGGCATCGAGGAGCCGGTCGCCTCGATGGCGCCCAACGACCTGATCAACGCCATCCTCAAGGCCCCGGTCGACCTGCTCTGGAACGGCGGCATCGGCACCTACGTGAAGTCGGCGGCCGAGTCCAACGCCGACGTCGGCGACAAGGCCAACGACGCCCTGCGCGTCAACGGCGCCGACCTGCGCGCCAAGGTGGTCGGCGAGGGCGGCAACCTGGGCCTGACCCAGCTCGGCCGGATCGAGTTCGCGCTGAACGGCGGGCTGGTCAACACCGACTTCATCGACAACTCCGCGGGCGTCGACACCTCCGACCACGAGGTCAACATCAAGATCCTCCTGGACGAGGTGGTGCGCGACGGCGAGCTCACCGACAAGCAGCGCAACCAGGTCTTCCGCGAGATGACCGACGAGGTCGCCCAGCTCGTCCTGCGCGACAACTACGCCCAGAACGTGGTGCTGGCCGCGGCCCGCGCCCAGAGCGTGGAGATGCTGCACATCCACGCCCGCTACCTGCGCAAGCTGGAGCGCGAGGGGCTGGTCAACCGGGAGCTGGAGTTCCTGCCCTCGGACAAGATCCTGGCCGAGCGCCGCCAGGCCCGGCTCGGGCTGACCGCGCCGGAGTTCTCGGTCCTGCTGGCCTACACCAAGCTGGTCACCGAGAACGAGCTGCTCGGCTCCGACCTGCCGGACGACCCCTACCTGGCCACCTGGCTGGTCTCCTACTTCCCGTCGGCGTTGCGCGAGCGGTTCCGCTCCTACATGGACAACCACCCGCTGCGCCGCGAGATCATCACCACCTGCGTGACCAACGAGCTGGTCAACTCCACCGGGACCACCTTCATGTTCCGGCTGGGCGAGGAGACCGGCGCCTCGGCCGAGGACATCGCCAAGGCCTGGCTGGTCACCCGCGAGGTGTTCGACCTGCCCGGCTTCTTCCGCGCGGTGGAGAGCCTGGACAACCAGGTCGACACCGCGACCCAGATCGCGATGCTGCTGGAGGCGCGCAAGCTGGCCGAGCGCGGCACCCGCTGGCTGCTGACCAACCGGCGCCCGCCGATGGACCTGGCCGGCGCGGTCAGCTACTTCGTCAAGGGCGTCAACGGCCTGCTCGCGCACATCCCCAAGCTGCTCACCGGCCCCGACCTGGCCGCCTTCGAGGAGCGCCGCGACGCCTTCGTGGCCAGGGGCGTGCCGGTGGAGCTGGCCGAGCGGACCGCGTCGATGGTGCCCGCCTACTCCACCTTCGACCTGGTGGAGATCGCCTCGCTCACCGGCCGACCGGTGGGCGAGGTGGCCGAGGTCTACTTCGACCTGGCCGACCGGCTCCAGCTCGCCCGGCTGCGCGAGCGGGTGATCGCGCTGCCGCGGGACAACCGCTGGAACTCCATGGCCCGCTCGGCCCTGCGGGACGACCTCTACGCCGCGCACGCCTCGCTCACCCAGGACGTGCTGGCGTCGAGCGCCTCGGGCCTGGCGCCGGAGGAGCGGCTGGCCCGCTGGACGGAGGCGAACGCCGCCGCCGTCGGCCGGGCCCGCCAGACGCTCTCGGAGATCTGGGAGAGCGACAACTTCGACCTGGCGACCCTCTCGGTCGCGCTCCGGGCGGTGCGGACGCTGGTGGCCTCCAGCAGCCTGCCCCGCAGCGCCGACTAGCCCGTCGGGCCGGAAGCCTTGATCACCCCGCCGTCGTGGGCGACCACGTCGGCGGGGTGTTCGGCGTCGGCGGGCGGTACGGCGGTGGCGAACTGGTGCACCTCGCTGACGCTGAGCGGCTTGAGCCGGGTCGGCTTGACCACGTCGCCCACCGCCCAGCGGGCGCGCTCGGGCACGGGGATCGGCACGCCCTCCTCGCCCGTGGTCTTGGGCGTCACCGTCGTCGTGCGGGTCAGGGAGTACTGCACCAGCGCGCCGCCGTCCTTCGTGCGCAGCGCGTAGACGGGCAGGTCGCCGGTGGAGAAGGTGGAGTCGTTGTCGTAGGCCCTGTCCCGCCACATCGCCCGGTCGCGGGCGTCGCTCTCGGCGATCTCGGTGGTGAACGGGCCCGGCGCGATCAGCTTGCCGGCCACGCCCTCCGAGCCCGCCTCGGCGATGGTCGCGTGCAGCGGGCCCACGTACTTCGGGCTGATCCGCACGCTCACGTCGTCGGAGGCCAGGGGCGTCGCATACCCGTCGGCGCCGATCTCCACCTGCGGCACCTTGCGCAACACCGTCATCGAGGTCAGCCGCCAGCGCCCGCCGCCCCGGGCGAAGGTCACCAGCGTCGGCTTGCCGTCGCGCGGCACGATCGCGGAGAACCACGGGTTCTTGTCGCCGGGCGCCAGCCTGGGCACCAGCAGCGTCGGCTCGCCCCACCGGTAGGCGGCAGGCCGGCCGCCGGCCGAGTCGAAGGCCGCCGCGGTCAGCGACGACTGCCCGCCGGTCACCTGCTCCAGCGCGTCACGCATCAGGCCCGCCTCGCGCACCCAGACGTTGGCGCGGGCGAACTCGGTGAACTCCGCCAGCGCCTGGGCCGGGGTGATCGGCGGCGCGGCGGTGGGGGTCGGTGAGGCGGTCGCGCTGCTGCTGACGGTCATCGGGGTCGGCGGCGTCGCCGGACGGTCGCCTGCGGAACAGCCGGTCAGGCTGAGCAGAAGGGCGGCGCCTAGCACCACCGGACCGTATGCGCGCACCTCGATATGTTACGGCGTGCCGTACCCTTGGGAGACGTGGCAGGAATAGACCCGGCAGAAGAGATCAGCGAGCTGTCCAGCACGCTCGCCAGCATCAAGGACGTGCTCGACCTCGACGCGATGCGCAAGCAGATCGCCGAGCTGGAGGAGCAGGTGGCCGCGCCGGATCTGTGGGACGACCCCGAGGCGGCGCAGAAGGTCACGAGCAAGCTCTCGCACCTGCAGGGCGAGCTCAACCGCGTCGAAGGGCTCCAGCGGCGGGTCGACGACCTCTCGGTCCTGTTCGAGCTGGCCGCGGAGGAGGACGACGCCGACACGCTGGCCGAGGCCGAGCGGGAGCTCAACTCGCTGCGCGGCGACGTCAACGCGCTGGAGGTCCGCACGCTGCTGTCGGGCGAGTACGACTCGCGCGAGGCTCTGGTGACCATCAACTCCCAGGCCGGCGGCGTCGACGCGGCCGACTGGGCGCAGATGCTCCTGCGCATGTACCTGCGCTGGGCCGAGCGCAAGGGCTACTCCACGGAGGTCTACGAGACCTCCTACGCGGAGGAGGCCGGCATCAAGTCCGCGACCTTCACCATCAAGGCCCCCTACGCGTACGGCACGCTCCGCGGCGAGCACGGCACGCACCGGCTGGTCCGGATCAGCCCGTTCGACAACCAGGGCCGCCGGCAGACCTCCTTCGCCGGCGTCGACATCGTGCCCGTCGTCGAGCAGACCGACCACATCGACATCAACGAGGACGAGCTCCGCATCGACGTGTACCGCTCCTCCGGCCCCGGCGGCCAGGGCGTCAACACGACCGACTCGGCGGTCCGCATCACCCACCTGCCCAGCGGCATCGTGGTCTCCTGTCAGAACGAGCGCTCCCAGCTCCAGAACCGGGCGACCGCCATGGCGGTCCTCCAGGCCAAGCTGCTGGAGCGCAAGCGGCAGGAGGAGGCGGAGAAGATGTCCGAGCTGCGCGGCGCCTCGACCACCTCGTGGGGCACGCAGATCCGCAACTACGTCCTGCACCCGTACCAAATCGTCAAGGATCTGCGCACCGGCACCGAGGCGGGCAACCCGACCGCGGTCCTGGACGGGGACATCGACGGCTTCATCGAGAGCGAGATCCGCTGGATGCGCCGCCAGGAAGCCGGGATGGAGTAGTCAGGGCGACGCCGGCCGTCCCGTACGGCCGGCTTCGGCTAGGTGCCGAGCAACTGCCGCAGCACCAGCGTGAGGAAGAGCGCGGCGAGAAGGACCGCGGCGACCATGGCCGGGGTCAGGGCGAAGCCGTGCCGGTGCAGGCGTTCGCGGTTGGCGCGGCAGGTGGCGCAGCGTCCCTCGATGACCGGGTGGGCGCAGGCGGCGCAGACAAGGTGTTCGCAACTCATCGTGCCTCCACTGTAGCCGCTCAATCGTTTTGTTTCCGTTATGGACGTTCCATGCCAGTCTTCCCCCTAGACTGTCCTCCAGCCAATCGGAACGTCGATCATCAGTAAAGATGGACGCCCCCGGTAGGTCAGCGGTGGGAAGTGGGCATGTGCCACCCTCCCCTCCAGCTTGGCCCCTAGACTGGTACGCCGTGATGCTCTCGTGATTCATTTCGACAACGTCACCAAGGTCTACGCGAATCAGAACAGGCCCGCGCTGGACCACGTCTCCGTAGACATCGACAAGAGCGAGTTCGTGTTCCTGGTCGGGCCCTCGGGCTCCGGGAAGTCGACCTTCCTGAGGTTGATCCTCAAGGAGGAGCGACCCAATTCCGGTGCCATCCACGTGGCCGGCAAGGATCTCGCCAGGCTGTCCAACTTCAAGGTGCCCTCCCTGCGCCGCCGCATCGGCTGCGTGTTCCAGGACTTCAGGCTCCTGCCCAACAAGAACGTCTACGAGAACGTGGCGTTCGCCCTAGAGGTGATCGGCAAGCCCAGGCGGTTCATCCGCAAGGTCGTGCCCGAGGTCATCGAACTGGTCGGTCTGGAAGGCAAGGCGCACCGCATGCCCGAGGAGCTCTCGGGCGGCGAGCAGCAGCGCGTCGCGATGGCGCGCGCCTTCGTCAACCGGCCGATGATCCTGCTGGCCGACGAGCCGACGGGCAACATCGACCCGGCGACCAGCATCGGCATCATGAAGGTCCTCGACCGGATCAACAGGACCGGCACCACCGTCGTCATGGCCACGCATGACGCGGCCATCGTCGACTCGATGCGCAAGCGTGTCGTGGAGCTGGAGGACGGCAAGATCGTCCGCGACCAGTCGCGTGGCGTCTACGGCCAGGCGTACTGAGGATCCGGATACCAAGGGAGCTGACGGGAAGAACATGCGGGCGAATTTCATCCTCTCCGAGGTCTGGATCGGCCTTCGCCGGAACCTGACGATGACCATCGCGGTCATCGTCACCGTCGCCGTCGGCATGGCGATGCTCGGCGTCGGCTTCCTGATCAGCGCTCAGGTCAGCACCATGAAGGACTACTGGTTCGACAAGGTCGAGGTCTCGGTGTTCCTGTGCACCAAGAACACCTCGATCCCCGCCTGCAAGGGCAAGGAGGCCAGCCCCGACCAGACCGAGGCGCTCAAGACCAAGCTGGAGGGGCTGCCCGAGGTCAAGCAGGTCCACTTCGAGGACCAGGCGATGGCCTACGAGAACTTCCGCAAGACCGCCGTGGACAAGACGCTGCTGGACGTGACCAAGCCGGAGGACATGCCCACCTCCTTCCGCGTCCAGCTCAAGGACCCCGAGCTGTTCCAGCCGGTCATCGACGCGGTCACCGGGCAACCGGGCGTCTCGTCGATCAAGAACCAGAAGGAACTGCTGAACGACTTCTTCGGCATGCTCGACGCGCTGCGGACGGCGGCCTTCGTGCTCGCCGGATTCGTGGTCATCGCGTCGATCCTGCTGATCGCCAACACGGTGCGGCTCTCGGCGTTCAACCGGCGCCGGGAGACGGGCATCATGCGGCTGGTCGGCGCGTCCAACCTGTACATCCAGCTCCCGTTCGTCATGGAAGGCATGATCTCGGGGCTGATCGGCGGCGTCTTCGCGGCGGTCATGCTGATCCTGGCGAAGGTCTTCGTCTTCGAGGAGTTCCAGAAGTACCTGGCGATCGGATCCCAGCTCGAATGGGAGACCGTGGCCTGGGTGATCGTCTGGACGCTGGGCATCGGCGTGCTGATCTGTATCCTGTCGTCCTTCGTGACCCTCCGTCGCTACCTCCGAGTGTGACCGGACGCCGGTAAGGTCGAGGTATGCCACGTGAAACCGGGCGGAAGCTCATCGCCCAGAACAAGCGTGCCCGGCACGACTATCAGATCAGTGACACCTTCGAGGCGGGTCTGGTCCTCCAGGGCACCGAGGTCAAGTCGCTGCGCGAGGGCCGGGCCTCGCTGACCGACGGCTACGCCACGGTCGAGAACGACGAGGCGTGGCTGCTCAACGTGCACATCCCCGAATACGCGCAGGGCACGTGGACCAACCACTCGGCCCGCCGTAAGCGCAAGCTCCTGCTCAACCGCAAGGAGATCGACAAGCTCGCCGCCAAGCTCAAGGAGGGCGGGCTGACGATCGTGCCGCTGCAGCTCTACTTCAAGGACGGCCGGGCCAAGGTCGAGATCGGCCTGGGCCGCGGCAAGAAGGACTGGGACAAGCGGCAGACCCTGGCCGAGCAGCAGGCCAAGCGGGAGATGGCGCGAGCCGTACGCCAGCACAGCCGATGACCCGAGCCAAGCGCCTGCTGTCCGCGGCCGTCACGATGGTGGTCGCGGGCACGACGCTGTCCGGATGCCTGTCGGAGTCCTCGCCGCACGAGGCCATCCGCGACTTCCTGGTGGGCTGGAAAGAGGAGAACTACGACCTCGCGGCCGAGCGCACCAACGGCGACCCCAAGGCGGTGGCCAAGGCGCTGGCCGACACCAAGCTCGACCTCGACGCCATCTCCTTCCGCTTCCGCATCACCGGGGTGACCCGCACCGGCGACGACGCCAAGGCGTCCTTCAACGCCGAGGTCGACCTGGGGGAGAACAACCCGCTCTGGCACTACAAGAGCGAGATGCCGCTGCGGCTGATCGACGGGCAGTGGAAGGTGCTCTGGTCGCCCTCGGTGCTGCATCCGCAGCTCAAGGACGGGCAGCGCTTCGCCGTCCTGACCAGGTCGGTGGGGCGGCAGCCGATCGTCGACCGCGACGGCGCCTCGCTGCAGACCAACATGCCGCTGTACGTGGTCGGGGTGACGCCGGGGCAGCTCGGGGCCAACGCCGAGGCGGTCTGCCGGCAGCTCTCCCAGCTCACCGGCTACGCCGCCGACCGGCTGATCAGCCGGATCCGCTCGGCGCCGCCCAGCGAGTTCGTGCCGCTGATCACCCTCGGCCGCAAGCGCCACCAGCAGCTCAAGGACCAGCTCACCGGCATCCAGGGCATCAGGACCCAGGTGCAGGAGCAGCCGGTCGCCCCGGCCGACCCCAAGCAGATCGTCGGCCTGGTCAGCACGCTCACCGCCGAGGGCGAGCAGCAGCTCGGCGGGCCGCAGCGGGCGGGCGACTCGATGGGCCGCTCCGGGCTGCAGAAGGCCTACCAGGACCGGCTGACCGGCTCCACGGTCACCCAGGTGATCACGCTCGACCTCAAGACCGGCGAGAAGGCCGCGGAGCTCCAGGAGCTCCAGGGGCTTCGCGACGCGGCCGAGGTGCACACCACGATCGACTCCTCGATCCAGCGGGCCGCCCAGACCGCGGTCCAGGGCACCTCCGCCAGCATGCTGGTCGCCGTCGAGGCCTCCAGCGGCAACGTCCTGGCGGTCGGCTCCACCGGGCTCGACCAGATCAAGGACGGGCTGGCCGGCAAGTACCCCGGCGGCACGGCCATGTCGATCGTCGCGGCCAACGCCCTGCTGAAGTCGTCGGTGACGCCGAAGACGCGCGTGCCCTGCGTGGCCAGCCGCTCCGTCGGCGGCGCCCGCTTCGACTACACCGGGACCGTCACGCCCGGCACCACCTTCCAGCACACCTTCGCCCACGGCTGCGTGACCGGCCTGGCCGCGCTCGCCCGCCTCGTCGACGCCGACCAGCTCAAGCGCAGCGCCGAGGAGCTCGGCCTGGGCCTGCCCTGGAAGCTCCCGCTGGCCTCCTTCTCCGGCGCCTGGCCCGAGACCGACAGCGACGCCGGCAAGGCCATGGCCATCGCCGGGCAGAACGTCCAGGTCAGCCCGCTCTCGCTGGCGCTGGTCGCGGGCGCGCTGGCCTCCGGCACCTGGCATCCGCCCGTGCTGGTCACCAAGCCCGCCTCGCCCGACCCGGCCGGCGAGACCCTGCCCGACGAGCCCGTCCAGGCCCGGCCGATCGACCCCAAGGTCAAGGCCGCGCTGACCGCCATGATGCGCGCGGGCGTCGTCTCCGGTACGGCAGGCGCCGCCGGTACGGTCACCGGCGTCCACGGCATCCGCGCCGAGGTGCCCGGCAAGCCGATGACCTGGTTCGTGGGCTGGCAAGGTGATGTGGCGGTAGCCGTACTGGTGGAGAAGAGTGATCCCGCGGCCGTCGCGGGCCGCTTCTTCCAAGCCATCGGTAACGCTTCGTGAAACTCAGTGACCCAGAGCAACCGTTGCTGCGGGGCTGAGCGTCTTACCTCATGACTGAGCCGCTCGGGGGGTTGCGGTTCCAGTCACGGTGACGGGCCAGGGCATCATCTCGGGGGAAGCCCTGCCGTCAGGACCGGCTCGACCCTGCCGGTCGGCCCTCGGGGATGTGCGCGACTTGCCGCGTTCCCGGGGGCCTTCGGCCGTTTACCGGAATGCGAGCCGGGGTTCGCGTGTTGTAAGGTCAGGTGGAACACACACCCGGGGGTGATTGGTCTCGACTTTGACCTTGCAAGTCAGGAGAAGCGGGCCGAGGACGGCGGACATAACCTCGTAAATCCTGTGACCGCAAACAACAAGTGCCAACTCTAAGAGCACTGTGGCGGCGAAGTCCAACTTCGCCCTCGTTGCCTAACAGCAACCCACTGTCAGCCTGAGAATGCCTTCGGCTCAGGACCTGGCATCGCTAGAAGGCTCAACCGCTAGCCCCGGTCACGGGGGTTCGCGGAACATCTAACAGTGACTGAGCCCGTCGGTGATCCGCCTGCGGAAGCACCGGGGCCGAGAAAAGCGTCAAGCAGGCTGCGCCCGGAGAAGCCCTGGTTTGGGGTTGAAGGACGCGGGTTCGATTCCCGCCACCTCCACCAGACCAGACCGCCCTCTACCTGGAGAAACACTCCACGGTAGGGGGCGGTTTCGTGTCAGTGGGGGCACCAGGGGACCCCTGGGCCACGACCGCGCCCCGAATCCGAGCCGATCAGGCTCGGGGGTCGCCGCCGGCCACCCAGCCAGAGAACATAGCGGTCATGAGCCGCTTACCCGTGCGCTGGTCTCGCTCTCACGGATCGAGGCGGGCCGCCCGTCCTTCGGCCCGCTCAATCCGCAAAGCCGCCCAAAGGGCACGGTCCAGGCCGAGGGGCAGACTGCGGGATGTCCGCTGGAACGTTCAGTGGTGGGCGGCGCTCGCCACGGTTCTCGCCGGACTCATGTCCCTGCCCGCGCTCGCCATATCCGTGAACGCGCTCAGGGTCGCGGAGCAACAGAGGCTCGATTCACGCAGGGTCGCGGAGCAGCAGAGAAGCGATGCGCAACGTCAGAAAGCCGAGGAAGACGAGACGGTCAGGCGGGCGTTCGTCCAACGGATCATCTACGACGGTCACGACGGTGTGTTCTTCGACGGCGGCGACCTCGTCTTCACCAACGGCAACACCGCATTGGCCACCACGCGCATCCAGCTCAGGTTCACCCGCGACAAGGGCGCGGGCGAAGCCGCGAACTGGACCTACAGCCTCATGGAGTTCCGTGTGCCCGGCTGCACCGAGGCGACCTTCCGGATCACCAAGGGCCTCGAGGACGAGATTCAGACCGAGGGCATCACCTTCTCTGAGGTGGTGGCCGAGGATTATGCGTCGGTCCTCAATCCGCACGACAACCGTTGGTGGTACGTCCTAGGTTTTGCCGACCAGGTCCCCGAACCCCTCACGCCGGAAGACCATACATTCCAGCAAAATCAGTCCATGAGCGTCTTCACCGAGCCGGATCAGAGCCGGAAGCTCTCCGGATGCGCCTGACCGGCCGACCGCATCCACCGGTCGCCGGGAGCGGGCCCAACCGTGGATGGCTTGACTGCGCCGAGCGGCCGGCGACGAGGTCCATGAAGAACCTCGGTAGGTTCCGGAGGATCTTCAGCGCGCACGCCTCCGCCCCTTACCGCCACTGGCGGCGGTGGCTGAAGGCGATGAGGGCGACGACCAGATCGAGCGAGCCCATGCTGCGCGACCCCGCCGGCAGCCCACTGCCGGGCAGCCGGCGTGCCGGTGAGGTCAGGACACGGCTGGTGCGTAGTGGGCGTCCAGGGGCAGTCTCAGCCGCTCCTGGGCGGTCGTGCCGGAGGGGCGGCCCGGTGGAAAGGACCGCCCCCGCGTGTGATCAGTCCGCCTGGAGTTCGCCCAAGGTGACGGTGGCGGTGGCGGTGGTGCCGTCGGGCTTGGCGACTTCCACCTTGGCCTGGTCGCCCGGCTGGAGGCCGGCGAGGACCTCGGCGAGGGCGGCCATGGTCGGGGTGTCCGTGCCGTTGACCGAGACGATGACGTCGCCGGCGGCGATGCCCGCGGTGGCGGCGGCGCCGCCGGGGATGACGGAGTAGACCTGGACGCCGGCGGGCTGGCCGTCGGCGCCGAGGACGGTGGTGCCGCGGATGCCCAGGGCGGCCCGGTGGGTGTTGGTGACCTTGCCGTCCTTGATGATCTGCTGGGCGACGTCGGTGGCGGTGTTGCTGGGGATGGCGAAGCCGATGCCGGGGGCGGCGCTGTCGCCGAGGTCGGGGTTGGTGGCGGCCAGGGTGGGGATGCCGACGACCTCGCCGGAGAGGGAGACCAGGGCGCCACCGCTGTTGCCGGGGTTGATGGCGGCCGAGGTCTGGATGGCGTTGGCGATGGTGACGTTGGAGGGCTCCTGGACGGTACGGCCCAGGGCGGAGATGATGCCGTTCGTCACGCTGCCGGACAGGCCCAGCGGGTTGCCCATGGCGAGCACGATCTGGCCGACGCGGAGCTTGGAGGAGTCGGCGAAGCGGGCGGGCCGCAGGCCCCGGGGGTCGTCGACCTTGATGACCGCGAGGTCGCCGGCGCGGAAGGAGGCGACCAGCTTCGCGGCCCGGGCGGCTCCGCCGGTGGCGAGGGACACCTGCATCTCGGTGGCCTCGCCGACCACGTGGGCGTTGGTGATGATGTGCCCGGCGGTGTCGTAGACGATGCCCGAGCCCAGGCCCACGCGCGTGGTGATCTGCACGATCGACGGCAGGACCTGGGTGATCACCTGCTCGTAGGCCTTCTCGAGCGCGAGCGCGCTCTCCGGGGCCGGGGTGGCGCTCTCGGAGGGGGAGGCGGTGGCGGGGGTGGTGCTGGGGCTGGAGACGGGTGCGGGGGAGGAGCACCCGGCCAGCATCAGAGCGGCGGCAAGACCGGCGAGTATCGTCCTCATGCGCCGGTATCTTCCCTGATCAAGGGGAAAGATACGCCTCGCGGACGCTGCTGCGGCTGAGCTTGCCGGTGGGCGTGCGGGGGAGTTCGGCCCGGAACTCGATGACGCGGGGATGCTTGAGCCGGGCCAGGCGTCCGGCGCACAGGTCGAGCAGCGAGGCGGCGAGGTCGTCGCCGGGTGAGGCGCCCTCGACGGGCTGGACGAGGGCGACGACCTTGTGTCCCCATTCGGGGTCGGGGACGCCGATGACCGCGACGTCGGCCACGGCGGGGTGCTCGATCAGCACGGCCTCGATCTCGGCGGGGTAGATGTTGACGCCGCCCGAGATGATCAGGTCGGTCCTGCGGTCGAGCAGGAAGAGGTAGCCGTCGGCGTCGAGGTAGCCGACGTCGCCGGGGGTGTAGGCCTGGCCGCGCATGGAGGAGGCGGTCTTGGCCGGGTCGTTGTGGTACTCGAAGCGGTTGATCCCGCTGATGTAGACCAGGCCTGGCTCGCCGGGCGGCTGTTCGCGGCCGTCGTCGCCGAGGATGGTGAAGCGCAGGCCCTCGACCGCCCGCCCGACCGTGCCGGGGCGCTCCAGCCATTCCTGGGTGGACAGCATGGTGGCGACGGCCGCCTCGGTGGAGCCGTAGTACTCCCACACCACCGGGCCGACCCAGTCGATCATGGCTTTCTTGGTGGCCGGGGGGCAGGGCGCGGCGCCGTGGTAGAGGTGGGTGAGGCTGGACAGGTCGTAGCGGTCCCGGTCCGGTACGGCCAGCAGCCGGTGGAACATGGTGGGCACCATGAAGGCGTTGGTCACCCGGTGCCGCTCGATCGTCTCCAGGGTCTCGACGGCGTCGAACCGTTCCGGCACCACCAGCGAGTGCCCGTGGTGCAGGGCCATCATGGCCTGGCCGTACGGGGCGGAGTGGTAGAGCTGCGAGCAGACCAGGTGCACCCCGCCGAGCGGGAGGCCGAAGTGCCGCCAGCTCTTGCGCATCAGGATCGGGTGGAGGTCCTCGGGCGACAGCTCGAGCAGGCGGCGGCGCACGCCCTTGGGGCGGCCGGTGGTGCCGGAGGTGTAGAGCATCATGGATCCGGCCCAGCGCGGTTCCGGGGCGGTGTCGGGCCGGCCCTCGGCGAGGCCGGCGACGCTGTCGTGGCCGTCGCGGACGACGACCTTCGCCTGGCAGTCGCGGACCACGTAGTCGATCTCGTCCTCGGTGAAGTGCCAGTTCACCGGGACGTGGTAGGCGCCGATCTGGTAGGTCGCGAGCATGAGCGCGACCGCGTCGGGCCCGTTGCGCACCACGGTGACGACCGCGTCGCCCCGCCGTACCCCCCGGGCCAGCAGGCCGTGCGAGACGCGGTTGACCGTGGCCAGGAGGCGGCCGTAGGTCAGGTCGGCGTCGAGCAGGGCAGGTCGTCCAGGATCGGCTGCGGCGATCTCGTAGAAGCCCCTCATGGATCGGACCCTACAGAACAACGTTCTGTCGGCAAAAGGGTTCAAGGGGTGACGTAATCTCAAGCGCATGGGCGACCACGATCCCTACCACCCCTCGCACGAGGCCCCGACCACGCCGTTCCGCCGGATCGTGGTCCCTCAGGAGACCCCGCAGGCGCCCCCGCGGCCGGTCCCGGCGCCGCGGCCGCCGAAGCGGAAGCTCGGCGACGTCCCGATCCGGACGGTCTACCTGGTGGTGGCCGTCGTGGTGACGGTGCTCGCGGTCGTGGCCGTCTTCGCGCTCTTCTCCGGCGACCAGCCGGACAACCAGCCGATCACCACCGCCGCCGCGCCGCAGGCGACCGCCGCCGCGACGCCCGCGCCGACCGGGGTGGTCGCGGCCGAGCCGCCGGCGGAACTGGCGCTGCCGAAGCCCGAGGGCAAGGCCACCAAGGTCGTCGGCAGCTTCACCGACAAGAACACGTTGCTCACCTATCCGCGCCTGGGCAAGCCGTGGGACGCCAGGTCCTACAGCCCGTTCTCCATCGCCCAGCGGATCGGCGAGAAGGCCAGGCCGCACACGGTGATCGGCTCGGCGATGGTGCCGGTCGAGGTGAGCGCCAAGCCGAGCGGTGACGCCGACTACCGGGAGATCGCCTACCGGGCCACCCGCTGGGCCGCGCGCACGCACCTGCCCGACGGTGCGGTGATCGCCTGGACCGGTTCGCAGAAGCCGGCCAAGGGCAAGGGCTGGGTGCTCGGCTTCACCGCGACCTACCCCGGTGGCAGCTCGCAGGGCGTGGTCGCGGTCATCGAGGTCGGCAAGGCGAAGCCGGCGATGCTGCTGGCGACCGTACCGGACACCAGGCCCGATCAGCAGCCCGATCTGTACACGCTGGTCAAGGGGCTACGTAAAACATAGAAGCATCCTCTAGAATATCCTTCTAGGCTATGTCTGGGAGGACACGATGGCGATCGGGTTGAGCGAGGAGCACGAGGCGCTCCGCGAGTCGGTGGCGGGCTGGGCCGAGCGGCACATCACCCCGCGCGAGCAGGGGAGCGGCCGTCCCGGCTTCTGGGCGGGGCTGGCCGAGCAGGGCCTGCTCGGGCTGCACCTGCCGGAGGAGGCCGGCGGCTCCGGCTACGGCCTGCTGGAGACGGCCGTCGCCATCGAGGCGCTGGCCGAGCGGGTCGCCCCCGGCCCGTACGTGCCCACCGTGCTGGCCAGCGCCGTCATCCACGCCTCCAAGCGGCACGAGCTGCTGCCGGGCCTGGCCGACGGCACGCTGACCGGCGCCGTGGCGTTGCGCGGCGAGCTGACCGGCACCCGGGGCCAGGACGGCACCCTGGTGGTCTCCGGTACGGCGGAGCCGGTGCTGGGCGGTGACCTGGCCGACGTGCTCGTGCTCCCGGTGAGCACGCCGGAGGGCGAGGAGTGGGTCGCGCTCGACGCCGCCTCGGCCACCGTGACGCCGGTCAAGTCCCTGGACATCACCCGCGCCGTGGCCAAGGTGGAGCTGGCGGCGGTAGCCGTACCGGCCGAGCGGGTCCTGGACGGCGTCGAGGGGTCCGACGTCCTCAACCTGGCCGCGATCCTGCTGGGCGCCGAGGCGGCCGGGCTGGCCTCCTGGTGCGTCCGGGCCGCCGCCGACTACGCCAAGGTGCGCGAGCAGTTCGGCCGGCCGATCGGCCAGTTCCAGGGCATCAAGCACAAGCTCTCGCGCATGCTGGTCGCGCTGGAGCAGGCCCGCGCCACCGTGTGGGACGCCACCCGCGCGCAGGGCCGCGAGCTGGAGTTCGCCGCCGCGGTGGCCGGGGTCATGGCGCCGGACGCCGCCGTGCAGTGCGCCAAGGACGCGATCCAGACCTTCGGCGGCATCGGCTACACCTACGAGCACGACGCGCACCTCTACTTCCGCCGCGCGCTCACCATCCGCGCGCTGCTCGGCTCCTCCGCCGAGTGGTCGGCCTCGGTCGCCGAGCTCGCGCTCGACGGCGTCGCCCGCGAGATGGAGATCGACCTGCCGGAGGAGGCCGAGGAACTGCGCGAGTCGATCCGCGCCGAGCTGGCCGAGATCGCCGGGCTGAGCACCGAGCCGAGCGGCCACGGCAACCGCGGCAGCGACCAGAAGCGGGCGCTGGCCTCGCGCGGCTTCGTCATGCCGCACCTGCCCAAGCCGTGGGGCCGCGACGCCAAGCCGCTGGAGCAGGTGCTCATCCACCAGGAGCTGCGCGCCGCCAAGCTCAAGCTGCCGCAGATGATCATCGGCGCGTGGGTGGTCCCGTCCATCGCCGTGTACGGCACGCCGGAGCAGCAGGAGCGCTTCCTGCCCGGCACGCTGAGCGGCGAGATGATCTGGTGCCAGCTCTTCTCCGAGCCCGGCGCCGGCTCCGACCTGGCGAACGTGCAGATGAAGGCGGAGAAGGTCGAGGGCGGCTGGCGGCTCAACGGCCAGAAGATCTGGACGTCCGTGGCGCACGTCGCCGAGTGGGGCATCTGCATCGCCCGCACCGACACCTCCAAGCCCAAGCACGACGGCATCACCTACTTCCTGGTCGACATGAAGGCGCCCGGGGTCACCGTCCGGCCGCTGACCGAGATGACCGGCGAGAACCTGTTCAACGAGGTCTTCCTCGACGACGTCTTCGTGCCGGACGACCTGGTCGTGGGCGAGGTCAACGACGGCTGGCGGGTGGCGCGCAACACGCTGTCCAACGAGCGCGTGTCGCTGTCGTCCGGCTCCGGCGGGACCGGGTCGTCGGTGCCCGACCTGGTCGGCCTGGCCGGCCGGCTCGGACGCGAGCTCACCCCGGCCGAGCGGCAGGAGCTGGCCGCGGTGGTCTGCGAGGGGCACTCGATCAACGCGCTGTCGCTCCGGGTGACGCTCAAGCAGCTCGCCGGGACCGAGCCCGGGGCGGACGCCTCGGTGCGCAAGCTGCTGTCCACCTCGCACGCGCAGCACGTCTCCGAGTGCGCGGTGTCGCTGCTCGGCCCGGCGGCGACGATCGCGGCGGACATGCGGCTGGGCGACGCGGGCTACTGGAACCGCGCGGTCCTGGCCACCCGGGCGATGACCATCTACGGCGGGACCACCGAGGTGCAGCTCAACATCATCGGTGAGCGCATGCTCGGGCTGCCCCGCGACCCGGAGCCCGGCAAGTAACCGCGGGGAGCGGCTCCGGTGCTCGCCGGTCACCGGAGCCGCTACTCTGACCCGCTATGGGCAGGATTGTGCACGTCTGGGGGCCCGCGTTCCTGGGGCTCGCCCTGGGCGTCCTGGCCCTCTGGCCTGCCCTGGGTCCCGGCTTCGTGCTGCGCTACGACATGGTGTTCGTGCCGGACCCGCCGATCCTGCCCGACACCGGCGGCTTCCCCCGGGCGATGCCCAGCGACCTCGTCGTCGCGCTGCTGTCCGGGGTGCTGCCCGACCAGCTCGTGCAGAAGGGCATCCTCCTCGGGATCTTCGTCCTGGCCGCCTCCGGCGCCGCCGCGCTGGTCCCGGGCGAGCGGCTGCTGCCGCGCCTGGCGGCGGCGGCCTTCTACGCCTGGAACATCTACCTCGCCCAGCGCCTGCTCCTCGGGCAGTGGGCGCTCCTGCTCGGCTTCGCCGGCCTGCCGTGGGTCGTGCACGCGGCCGGCCGGCGCTGGTGGCACCTCGCCCTCGCCCTCCTGCCCGCCGCCGCGGGCGGCTTCCAGGCGATGCTCGTCACTGTGCTCACCCTGGTCGGGGTCGCCCCGCGCCGGCTCTGGCTGCCCGCCGTCCTCGCCCTGCCCTGGCTCGTCCCCGCGCTGGCCGCCGACGCCGCGACGGACCCGGCGGGCGTCGACGCCTTCGCGGCCCGCGCGGACGGCCCGTTCGGGACGCTCGGCAGCCTCCTGTCGCTCGGGGGCGTCTGGAACGCCGAGGCCGGCGTGCCCGGCCAGGACGGCTGGTGGCCGGCCAGCGCCCGGCTGCTGCTGGCCCTCGTGGGCCTGGCCGGTTTCGTACGGCTGCGCGGCAAGGTGACCTGGTGGCGCGGGCTGGCCCTGGCGGCGTCGGCGGGGCTGGTGATCGCCTGTGCTGGAGCCTTCGCGCCCGGCCTGGTCAAGGCGCTGATCGCCGGATGGCCCGGCTTCGGGCCGCTCCGTGACGGGCAGGCGTACCTCGCGCCTCTCGTGCTGGCGGCCGCCGTCGGGTTCGGCACGCTGGTGCCGCACTGGCTGGGGGTGCTCGCCCCGCTGCTGGTGCTGCCCACCTTCGCGCTGGGCGCCTTCGGGCGGCTGGCGGCGGTGGACTACCCGGCGGACTGGCTCGCCGTGCAGCGGATCGTCAACGCGGACCCGGCTCCCGGTGCGGTGCTGAGCCTGCCCTGGGGCGCGCACCGGGCTTTCGCGTGGAACGGGGGGCGGGTGGTGCTGGATCCGGCGACCAAGCTGTTCGAGCGGCGGGTGGTTTGGGACGACGGGCTGTCGGTGAAGTTGCCGGACGGCCTGCGGCTGCGGGTGCGCGGCGAGGACCTCGGCGAACGGCCGCCGATCCGCTACGTGCTGATCGCGGGGGATGAGAACAGGTTCCTCGCCCAGTACCCCGGGTGGGGTGTGGCTTACCGGGGTCAGGAGGTGGTTCTTCTGCGAGTTCCAGGGGGTACCCGAGGGTAACTTACTCTGTTACGGTTTGAGCAAGCCTATGGCGATGATTGGGAACACGTTCTAATCTCGGGCCCATCCCGCTTCCGATCTGGAGGGAGAACCAAGTGGTTCGCATCCTCGCGGCACTCATCATCGGGGCCGTTCTGGCGGTCGGAGCCTCGGCAGCGGTCGTCAATGTCGCCGCGCCGACGGCGGAACCGCCCAACCAGCCGTTGTACAACTACGGCTCCCGGTGATCTGAGCGCTCAGGCGACACCGGAACTCCCTGTTCGACACCCCACGGCGATGAGCTGTGTTCAGCCATGCCCGCATGCGCCCTACCCCCCGTGGAGCAGACGTGACGAGATCAGGCGGGCCCAATCTCGGAGACATCCGGGTCGCCGTGCTCAACTTCCGCGAGCCCCTGCAGAGCGTGGCGGGCGGCGCGGAGGAGTACGCCTGGCAGGTGGCCAGGTACCTCGCCGAGCAGGGCGCCGGCGTGCACTTCGTGACCAGCCGGGAGCGCGGCCAGGTGGCCGCCGAGCGGGTGGACGGCATCGAACTGCGCCGGATGGGCAACCGCTACCTGGTCTACCTGCTCGTCCCGCTGTGGCTGCTGCTGCGGCGCCGGCGCTTCGACCTGGTCGTCGACGCCATGAACGGCATCCCGTTCTTCGCGCCGCTCGTGGTGCGCCGCCGTACCAAGGTCATCTCGCTGGTGCACCACGTGCACCAGCGGCAGTTCTACGCCTTCCTGCCGAAGCTGGTCGCCCGCGTCTGCTGCTTCGTGGAGGGCCCGCTGGCCAGGCGGCTCTACCGGCGTTGCACCACGGTGACCGTCTCGGAGTCGTCCAGGCGGGGCCTGCGTGAACGGCTGGGCTGGATCGCGCCGATCCAGGTGATCCACAACGGGGTGCGGGTCGTCCCGTCCGGGGTCGAGCCCACCGGCGAGCCGGTCATCACCTACGTGGGCCGGCTGGTCGGGCACAAGCGGATCGAGCAGGTGGTCGAGCTGGCCGAGACCCTGCGGCCGCAGTGGCCCGACCTGCGGGTGCACGTGATCGGCCGGGGTCCGGAGTACGCGAATCTGGCCGATCTCGTCGCGCGGCGCTCGCTCGGCGACCGGGTGACCCTGCACGGCTTCGTGCCCGAGGAGGACAAGAACCGGCTGCTCGGGGAGTCCCTGCTGCACGTCATGCCCTCGGAGTGGGAGGGCTGGGGCCTGACCGTCATCGAGGCGGCCGGCCAGGGCGTGCCGACCGTGGCCTACGACGTCGGCGGGCTGCGCGACTCGGTGCGCGACGGGATCACCGGCTGGCTGGTGCGCGAGGACGACACCCTGGCCAACGTCGTCGACCGCTCGCTCAAGCGGCTCACCGACCCCGTGCTGCGGGAGGAGACCGCGCGGCAGTGCCGGCAGTGGGCCGACAGCTTCCACTGGGAGCGCACCGGCGAGGCCTTCGCCCACCTGATCGTCGCCGAGCTGGCGGAGGTGCGCGCCACCCGGCTGGCCAAGGTGTCGCGGCTCAGTGCTTCCTGAGCACGATCACCAGGTTCCAGGTGACCAGCTCGCGCAGTCCCGGGACGCCGACCACGAACTTGGCCCAGCGCGGCAGGTAGCGGGGGAGCGCGTCCACGACCACGGCGTCGGGACGGCTGCGCGCCCAGCGGAGCATCCGGGCCACGGAGACGGCGTAGAGGCTCTCGCCGAACACGTTCTTGGGACGCCTGCCCATCTTCCTGACATAGCGCCGGGCGGCCGTGTGCCCGCCGAGGTAGTGCCAGGGCGAGGTCTCGTGCCCGCCCCAGGGCGAGAGCCAGTTGGTGTAGGACAGGTACACCGTGCCGCCCGGCCGGGTCACGCGGAGCATCTCATCGGCCATCCGGATCGGGTCCGGCACGTGCTCCAGCACGTTGGAGGAGAAGCAGAGGTCCACCGAACCGGTGGCCAGGGGCAGGTCGAGCGCGCTGCCCAGGATCGAGTCCACCGGCATGCGGCCGTCGCGGGCGGTCATCTCGCCGGCGTCGCAGTCGACGCAGACCACCCGGGCCCCGCTGTCGCGCAGCGCGTCGGAGAAGTAGCCGGAACCGCCGCCCACGTCCACGATGAGCGTGCCCTTGAGCTCGGCGTAGGAGTCGAGCTGCGCGACGGTGTCCCGCGCGAGCAGGCCGTAGAAGAAGTCGGGATCGGTCTGTTCCTTGCGGAAGGCGCTGAACAGCCGGACCGAACGCGCCAGGGTCGCGCGGAAAGGGGTGGGCGAGGGCACGGCGAGAGCGTACTAGAACGTGTTGCGATTCAGCAGGCCCCCGCTTCTTTCCTGGCCAGTAACAATTGGAAGACGCGTCTGGTTCCGGCGGCGGAACGCGCTCTAGCCTCGGATCTGTCCAGATGAGGGGATATGACGACGTGGAACCGCGCTTCAGGCACTGGCTCAGGCTGTTCGCCGGATGCGTCGGGCTCCTCTGCGTCACCTTCTCCACCGCGCCCGAGCGGATCATCTCCGAGACCAAGCTCGACATGCCGGTCAACCCGCTGGGCTTCCTGGAACGGGCGCTGAGCCTGTGGGACCCGGCGCACTTCGGGCACCTGCAGAACCAGGCCTACGGCTACCTGTTCCCGATGGGCCCCTTCTACGCGGTGGCCGACTGGGCGGGGATGCCGGACTGGATGGCCCAGCGGCTGTGGATGGGGCTGGTGCTCTGCGCCGCGTTCGCCGGAATGATCTACCTCGGCCGGGCGCTGGGCATCGGCACGCCCGACACCCGGGCGCTGGGCGCCCTCGCCTACGCGCTGGCCCCGCACGCCCAGGCACTGATCGGGGTCAACTCCTCGGAGTTCCTGCCCAGCGCCATCGTCCCGTGGATGCTCATCCCGCTGGTGCGCGGCAGCCGGGAGGGCGCCGACGTCCGGCGCGCCGCCGCGCAGTCGGCCCTGATCTTCGTGCTGTGCGGCGGCATCAACGCCGCCGCCGAACTGGCCGTGCTGCTGATCCCGCTGCTCTACCTGCTCACCAGGAAGTCCGGGCCCCGGCGGCGCCGGCTGCTGGCCTGGTGGCTGGGCTGCATCGCCGCGGTCTCGTTCTGGTGGCTGGCCCCGCTGGTCATCCTGGGCCGCTACATCTTCTCCTTCATGCCGTTCACCGAGAACGCCGTCACCACGACCGGCGTCACCTCGCTGGCCAACACCCTGCGCGGCGCCGCCAACTGGCTGGGCTACCTGCCCGTCGACGGGCTGCCCTGGTGGCCGGCGGCCTTCGAGCACTCCACCCGCCCGTGGCTGATCCTGGCCACCGCCGCGGTGGCGGCGCTCGGGCTGGTCGGGCTGATGCGGCGCAGTATGCCGGAACGGACCTTTCTGGCGCTCCTGACCATCCTCGGCACCGCGATCATGGTCACCGGGCACGTGAGCGTGATCGCCAACCCGCTCGCGCCCGAGGTGCGCGACCTGTTCGACGGGGTGCTGTCGGCCTTCCGCAACATCCACAAGTTTGACGCGCTGGTCCGGCTGCCGCTCGCGCTCGGCCTGGCCCACCTGCCGGTGCTGATCGCCTGGCGGCTGCGCCGGCCGCTCACGTTCGTCGCGGCGGCGCTGGTGGGCGCCACGCTGATCCCCATCGCCACCGTGGGCCTGGCCGCCCGCGGCTCGATGCAGGAGATCCCGCCCTATTGGCGGGACGCGGCGGCCTGGCTCAACGCCAACACCGGGCGGCAGAGCGTGCTGGCCGCCCCGGGGTCCCGCTGGGGCGAGTACCTCTGGGGCCGGCCGATGGACGAGCCCATGCAGCCGCTGCTCAACGTGCGCTGGGTGAGCCGCACCATCGTGCCGTGGGGCTCGCCCGGCATGACGCGGCTGCTGGACGCCATCGACGAGCGGATCGCCACCGGGCGGGGCTCGCGCGGGCTGTCGCAGGTGCTCGCCCGGATCGGCGTGCGGTACGTGCTGGTGCGCAACGACCTCGACAAGTTCTCGATCCAGGGCGCCTGGCCGGCCCGCGTCCACCAGGCCATCGAGGACACCCCCGGGCTCAAGCTGGTCAAGGCGTTCGGCCCGGCGGTCGGCGACCCCAACGCGGGCAGCGCGTCCAACTGGTTCAACCAGCCCTACCACGCGCTGGAGATCTACGAGGTGGCCGAGGCCGCGCCCATCGCCGCCACCGTCCCGGCGGCCGAGCCGCTGCGCGTCACCGGCGGGCCCGAAGCGCTGCTGCACCTGGCCGACCAGGGCCTGCTCCAGAACGACCGGCCCATCCTCATCGGGGACGAGGGTACGGCGGAGCAGATCCCCATGGCCGACACGGTCGTCACCGACACCCTGCGCCGGCGCGAGGTGGCCTTCAGCGACCTGCGCTTCGCCGGGTCGCAGACGCTCGCCGCCGACGAGCCGTTCCGCCGCAAGGCGGCCCAGCACGACCTGCTCGACCCGGAGTGGAACAGCCACATGGCGGTGGCGGAGCTGGCCGGGCTGGCGAGCGTGACGGCCTCCTCCTCGGCCGCCGACATCACCTCGGTGCCCAGCGGGCGCGACCCGGCTCGCATGCCGTACGCCGCGGTGGACGGCGACAGCCGTACCGCCTGGTGGTCGGACGGGTGGAAGGGCGCGGTCGGCGAGTGGCTGGAGCTGAAGTTCACCCAGCCGATCATGCTGCCGCACGTCGAGGTGACCTTCAGCAAGCTGGTCGGCCCCGCGGTGACCGAGGTGGAGATCGAGCTGGACGGCGGCCAGAAGCTGCGCCACCCGGTGACGGCCACCACGGGCTCCCAGCTCATCCCGGTGCCGCCGGTGGTCACGCAGCGGATGCGCATCACGGTGACCAAGATCGCCTGGCCGCCGAGGAGCCCGGTCGGCACCCGGGTCGGCATCGTGGACCTGAAGGTGCCGAAGCTGCTGAGCTCGCGCTCCGTGGCCGTGCCGCTCCCGGCGACGAAGGACCGCGAGCTGCCGGACTACCTGCTGACCGGCGGCACCGGCTCGGCGCCCGGCTGCATGCGCGGCTCGTCGATCTGGACCTGCTCGCCCGAACTGCAGATCCGCGGCGAGGACGGTTACGGCTTCAGCCGGACGATCACCTCGCCCGCCGACAGCAGGCGCGAGGCCGAGGGGCTGGCCGTGCTCAGCGACCCGGCCGCCGCCGCCAAGGCCACCACCTTCCCGAACCTCTACCCGAAGATCAGGGCCTCCTCCACGCTGGTCGAGCACGGCGCCGCGCTCGGCGGCTCGGCGTTCGACGGCGACCTCAAGACCATCTGGTACGCGGGCGGCTTCGACACTCGGCCCAGCCTGACGATCGAGCTGGAGAAGCGGACCAAGCTCAACCGGATCCGGGTGCACTACGCCAACCTGCTGCTGGATCCGGCGCCCATGCGGGTGCTGCTGACCGCCGGCAACGAGACACGCACCGGCTACCTCGACGCCGAGGGCTTCTTCCGGTTCAAGGCGCTGGCCGCCAAGCAGTTCAGGGTGCAGTTCCTGCCCGCCCCCAGCCAGCGGGTCCAGATCGCCGAGCTGGAGATCCCGGGCGTCGTGCCCGTGGGAGCGCCCGACGAGCTGCCGATCCGGACGGTCTGCGGCGCCGGGCCGGTCCTGTCGGTGAACGGCGCGGAGATCCCGACCCGGATCGTCGGCGGGACCGTCGACGACATCCTGCAGGGCCGGCCGCTGACCTTCCGCACCTGCGCGAACTGGGGCCTGGCCGAAGGCAAGAACCACCTCGCCTTCTCCGTGCAGGACCCCTACCGCGTCACCGCGCTGCGCGTCCACGCGCCGATCGAGAAGCCCCGCCCGCCGGTCGTGCGCACCGAGGCGAAGGTCGAGAAGTGGACCCCGGACAGCCGCGTGCTGACCTACACCGCGGCGACCCGCTCCTACCTGGTGGTCAACGAGAACTACAACGCCGGCTGGATCGCGACGGTCGCGGGCAAGCGGCTGCAGCCGGTCCGGCTCGACGGCTGGCGGCAGGCGTGGCTGGTCGAGCCGGCCGACGCGGGCCGGGTCGTGATCACCTACGAGCCCGAGGTCGCCTACCGCGCGGCCCTGGCGGCGGGCGGCGCGCTGGTCCTGCTCGTGCTCCTGCTGGCCGCCTGGCGGGGCAGGCCGGCCGGCTCGCGGACCCTGCCGGCGATACCGCCCGCGAGCGTGCCGGGCAGGCTGGTGCCGCTCGTCGCGGTCGCGACCGGCCTGTGGGTGGGCGGGATCTTCGGCGTGATCGGCGTCGCGCTCAGCTACGCCCTGCTCGCCGGCATGCGGGCGGCGCCGGCCCGGAACCCCGACATGGCGCCGGGGGTGCGCCGCTGGGTGCACGCGATCTGCTCGCCCGTGACCGGCGGCGCCTTCCTGATCCTGGCCGGGTGCTCCATGGCCCTCGGCCACCTGCTGGCCGGCGGACAGCACCTCGACCTCGCCGCGGCGCTGCGCGACGCGGTGAGCCAGATGCTCTGCCTGCCGCTGCTCGGGCGGCTGGTGCTGGCCCTGCACGGCGAGCCCGAGCCGGCCGGACCACCCGATGACATGACGACGAAGCCCCTGGCCGCAGAGCTGGCCGAGCCGGTGAGGAGCCTTCGATGACCCTGGTCGTGACCACGCAGCCGCCCACCCTGCGCCGGGCCTCGGTGCCGGGCCGCTGGGTGTTCCCGCTGGCCCTGGTCCTGCTGGCCGGTCAGCTGGCCCTGCTGGGCTGGGTGGTCGGCGGCTCGTTCTTCAAGGAGGACGACTTCCACCTGATGGTCCGGGTCACCGAGCCGGGCGCTGGGGTGGGCATGCTCTTCGAGTCGCACGCCGGCCGGTTCATGCCCGCGGTCCTCGCGCTCGGGTGGCTGCTGGCCAAGATCGACGCCTACGGCTGGGTGCTGGTCACGGCCGTGGTCCAGGTGGTGCAGGCGGCGGCCTCGCTGGCGGTGCTGCGGATGCTGACGACCGCGTTCGGCCGGCGCCCGACGGTGTTGCTGCCGTTCGCGCTCTACCTGTTCTGGCCGCTCGCGCTGCCCGCCCTGACCGCGTGGGCCGCGGCGATGCAGACCGTGCTGGTCCATCTGGCGATCGCCTTGGCCGTCACGTCCTACCTGCTCCTGGTGCGCTGGGGCGGGCGCGGCCACGCGGCGGGCGTGGCCGGCTGGAGCCTGCTCGGCATGCTCGCCGACGGCTCCGCCCTGCTGATCCCGGTCCTGCTGCTCGCGCTGCACGCGATCTTCCTGGCCGGGGAGCGGGGGCGGGGCGCGCTGGTGGAAGCCGTCCGCTCGCGGCCGGTCTTCTGGGCCCTGTACGGCTCAGCCACCGCGGTCGTGGCCCTGCTGCACCTGACCTACCGGCTGGGAGCCCGGCCCGCCGGCCTGCCGTCGGGCTCGGACGCCTTCGCGTTCCTGGTGCGCGTGGCCGGGGAGACCTTCGGCGCCGGCCTGGCGGGCGGTCCGGTGCGCTGGCACTTCCTGCGCCCCGACTACGGCGTGGCCCTGCCCGAGCCGCCGGTGACCCTGGCCGCCTGGATCCTGGTCCTGCTCGTGGTCTGGGCTTCGATCCGCACCCGTGGCCGCCGCCCGGCCCTGGGGGCGTGGGCGATCCTCGCCGGATTCCTCCTGGTCTCGACGGTGGTGCCCGCGCTGCTGTGGACGGTGCCCGCCGCCGGTTCCTTCGCGGGCACCGAGACCCGGCTGGTGGCGCACCTCACGCCGGTGGCGGCGCTCTGCCTGGCGGCGGCCTTCCTGCCGTTCGCCGGCGAGCACCGCACGGGGGAGCGGCATCCGGCGGGACGGGTGCTGACCTCGACCGGCCTGGTCCTGGTCGCCGCGGTGACCGCGCTGTCGTGCTGGAGCGCCGCGGCGCTCGCCCGGGGGATGGACAGCTCCCAGGTGCGGACCTACCTGGCCACCGCGGAGGCGGAGCTGGCCAAGGTGTCGTCGGGCACGCAGATCTACGACGGCTACGTGCCCAGGTTCGTCATGTTCCCCTGGTTCGGGGAGGACCGGCTGACCTCGAAGGTGCTCGCTCCGCTGGCGCGGCCTGCCGTACAGGACGTCATGCGGGACCCGAAGCCGGCCGCCGCCCCGGTCGTCTTCGACGAGTCGGGACGCCTGCGGCCGATGACCGTCGCGCCGATCGTCGCCGTGCGCGCGCCCAAGCAGGGCTGCTACCGCTCGGTCAAGGGGCTGATCGACGTGCCGCTCGGCGCGGACCTGCCGCCCCGGACCTACACCGTGGCGATGTCCTACATCGCCAGCCGTCCCTCGCTGGCCGTGCTCTCCTTCGGCGGCCGGCAGGTGCGCATGAACCTGGAGCGCGGCGTGCGCCTGGTGCAGTTGCAGGTGCCCGAGGCGGGCGGCCCGCTGGTGCGGATCGGCGGGCTCACCGAGGGCACCACGCTATGCGTCAGCGGACTCAACCTGGGCAGCCCGATCCCGGTCCCGGGCCGCTGAGGGCCGGCCGAGGTAGCGCCCCAGCTTGTGGAAGGGCTCCTCCACGGCGTGGTAGGAGAGCACCGACAGCACGATCGTGCCGGCGGCGGCGATGCCCAGCACCTGCCAGAAGTCGCCGCCGAGGAAGAGCGTGTTCCCGATGACGAGGTAGTAGCCGTAGATCACGACGAACTGCCAGAGGAAGATCCCGTAGGAGATCTTGCCGAGGTAGCGCACGACCGGGTTGCCGAAGATCAGCGTGGCCAGGCCGCGGCGACCGGCGAAGGCCGAGGGCGCCACGAGGAACAGGCCGACCAGCGCCGACAGCAGGGCCTTGCCGGTGCCTTCCTGCGCGGGCGCGACGCCCAGGTGCAGCGGGCCGGTCATCGGGGTGCTGGCGACGGCGTAGGCGGCCACCGCCATCGTCCACGACAGCGGGGCGAGCCGGCTCACGCCCGAGCAGAAACGGGCGAGCCTGCCGTCCGGCTCCAGCTCGGCCCAGACCGCCAGCACCGCCAGCGCCATGCCGGGAGCGAACCACAGCAGGTAGCGCGGCAGGATCATGTTGATCTCCGGCGGCACGCCGGGCAGGTGCGCCACGAAGACCACGCCCATGGAGAGCGCCGCCATGACCAGGAGCGCGACCAGCAGCCGCACCGCCCGCGCGGCCACGCTCACCGCCCGGCCGGCCAGCCAGGTCAGGACCGCGCCGAGCAGGGGCAGCACCAGGTAGAAGGCGATCTCCACCGACAACGACCAGACCTGCTCGATGCCGCGGCCCTCGGCGCGCTGCCACCAGGAGTCCACGTCGTAGATCTGCAGGAGCAGCAGCCACTTGGCCCAGAACCACTGCGAGGCGCTGTGCGCCTGGTTGAACAGGGTCAGCGCGACGGCCGCCACCAGCCAGTAGGCCGGCACGATGCGGAACAGCCGGCGCAGCAGGTAGGCCCGCGTGTCCGGTGCGGCCGTGCCCGCCAGCGCCGCCCTGGCCCACGGCTTGTAGAGCAGCAGGCCGGACAGGGTGAAGAAGATGGCCACGCCGATGTCGCCCCGCGAGGCGAGCCAGGCGCCCCAGCCCTCGGTCAGGCCGGTCTTGGCGGCCACGTGGAAGACCAGGACGGCCAGGGCTGCGACGGCACGGACGCCGTCGAGGGCGTCGATGTGCTCACCGGCGGGCCGCTTCACCTTCGCCGGCTTCACCGGCTTCTCCGGCTTCTCTGGCCGCGTCGGTCGCGGCTCGGCGGCCTTCGGCGCCTCCGGCCGCTTCTCGGGCAGCGGCGCGAGCGGGACGCTCTCCCGCGCGGGCGCGGCGGCCTGCGCGGTCATGCTGCCCTGCACCCGGGAGAACGGCGCTTCCAGCAGGTAGTAGGTGAGCGTGGCGAGCAGGAGCGTGATCAGCAGGCTCAGCGGCAGCACGTACCAGAAGCCGCCGCTGAAGTAGGGGGTGCCGGTGAACCGGTAGATCGCCTCCAGGGCCACGAACTGCCACAGGAAGATGCCGTAGGAGATCTGCCCCAGGAACCGCATCACCGGCCCGCTGAGCCGGCGCGCGTACCCGGTCTGACCCGGCCGCGCGCAGACGAGCGGCGCGATCAGCAGGAAGGTGATGCAGGTGTGCAGGACCAGCCGCACCTCCTCGTGCAGCAGCGTCGTGTACGGATCACCGAAGCGGCCGACGATCGGTGTGGACAGCAGCAGGTAGCTCACCGCCGCCGCCACCAGGCACAGCGGGGTCGAGGCGGCGATGGTGTCCCGCAGCCGGCCGGCCCGCCGGGCGCCGGGCGAGTCGCCGTCCGCCCAGACCAGTAGCAACGCGATCCCCATGCCGACCGCGAAGAAGACGGCGTGGTGGGGCAGGAGCGCGTAGAGCCAGTAGATCCGCTCGGGATAGAACATGACGATCGCGAACAGGAACGACACCGCGCCCATCGCGAACAGCGCGGTCATCGCGCGGGCGGCCCGCCGGTCCCTGGTCTCGCCGCGCCGGGCGTAGCGGCCGATGAGCCAGGCGATGACCGGCAGCAGGAGGTAGAAGGCGACCTCGACGGCCAGGCTCCACATCTGGCCGAGCGCCGCGGGCCCCAGCCCGCCGTTGGGCCACTGCGCCGCCGGGTCGTAGATGTGCACCAGCAGCAACATCTGGACCCACTGCTTGACCGAGTAGCCGCCCGCCTCGGCGATCAGCGTCATCGCCACGATGACCGTCGCCCAGTAGCCGGGCAGGATGCGCAGGGCGCGGCGGCGCAGGTAGAGGCCCACGCCGGGCGCGGGGGTGCCGTCGACGATCCGCCGGGCCCAGGGCCGGAACAGCAGCAGCCCCGACAGGCCGAAGAAGACCGAGACCGCCAGGTCGCCGCGGGCCAGCAGGGCGCCGGTCACGCCGCTGACGCCGATGAAGCCGGTGATGCCGGCGGCGTGGTAGACGAGGATGGCCAGCGCCGCCACGGCCCGCAGGCCGGTGATGGCGTCGACGCGGGCTTCGAGCCGGGGCGCCGCCGGGGGCGCCGTCGTGGTCGCGGTCATCGCGGCTTCGCCCAGGCGCGTTCGATCCGCTTGCCGAGGATCCGGCCGGGGCGCTCCACGAGGTGGTAGGTCACCCACGCCATGGCCAGCGAGCCGATCAGGACCGGCAGCAGGACCGGGAAGAACGCCATGTCCAGGTAGGGCCGGCCGGTGAGGTCGTAGTACAGCCAGAGCAGCAGGATGTGCCAGGCGAACAGGCCGTAGGAGAGGTTGGCCAGCCAGACCATCGCCCGGTTGCCCAGCACCAGGTTGACCCGGGTGCGGCCGGGCGGCTGGAAGGCCACCGGGGCGATGAGCAGCAGGGCCATGAGCGTGTAGGCCAGCAGGCGGAAGGCGCTGTGCTGGATCTCCGGCCAGCCGCCCGGGACCTTCGGGCCGCCCAGCTCGGTGGCCGCCAGGCCGAAGATCAGGGCGGCGAGCGCGAAGCAGATGCCGGCGTTGCGCGCCAGCTCCGAGCAGGCACGGCCCACGCGCTCGGACAGCGGCGTGCCGGCTCGGGCCCAGACCCGCAGCACGCACAGCGCCATGCCCACGGCGAACCACGGGAAGTAGCGCGGCAGGATCCAGTCGAGCTGCATCGTGTAGCCCGGGAAGTGCACCACGAACAGGTAGCCGAACGAGGCGACGGAGAGCACGCCGAGCATGACCAGGACCCGGACCGCTCGCTGGTCCGGCGTGGGATCGCCGCGCCTGGCCAGCTTCGCCAGGCCCCACGCCAGCAGCGGCAGCACCAGGTAGAAGCTGAGGTCGACGGCGAGCGTCCACATCTGCTGCAGCCCGATCGGGCCGAGCTGGGCGCCCGGCCACCAGGGGCTGGGGTCGAAGAGGTGGACCAGCAGCAGCACCTTGACCCAGTCCCAGGCGTCCCGGATCTGCGGGAGGTTGTAGGCGACCAGGCAGGTGACCGCGACCAGCCAGTAGAGCGGGAAGATGCGCAGCAGGCGGCGGGTGAGGAAGGTCCGGGCGCTGGGCGGGCCGCCTTCGGTCAGCAGCGACCTGGCCCACGGCTGGTAGAGCAGAAGTCCCGAGATCGCGAAGAAGATCGCTACCCGCGCCTCGCCGCGGGCCATGAGCCAGGCCAGCGCACCGGTGCCGTACTGGAGCCCGACCACACCCGCCACGTGGAACACCAGCACGCCCAGCGCGGCCAGCACGCGCAATCCGTCGATGCCGTCCAGCCGTGCGGTGGAACGGGTATCAAGCTGGACCTGCATCAAGCTCCACCGGGGTGCGGGGGGAAGGTCGCATCAGGGTATCCCTAACCTAGAATCCGTTCCACTGTCGAGAAATAACAGGTGGGGCGCGGATGAGATCACCGGCGGGCATGGCCCTGATCGCTGCTGGCGCCTTCCTCGCGGGCCTCGCGCTCCTGCTGCCCGGCTACGTGGTGCGGGCGCTGACTGCGGCGCCGGCCGACCTGCGGACGACCTTCCTGATCCGGGCGGACGACGCCACCGTGCTCGACTCCGCCTACGGCCGGCTGCATCGCGGGGTCGAGGTGGAGGCGATCTCGGCGCTGGAGGGCGACGCCGACGCGGCCTCGGGCGACACGGTCGTCTGGAACAACGCCACGCTGCTGCGCCAGGGCGACCTGACCCTCGGCTACACCGAGCGGCGCTCGGCCTTCGACCGGTTCAGCGGCGAGTCGGTCAACTGCTGCGAGGCCCATGTCGGCGACCTGTCGGTGGTACGGCAGGCCGGACTGGCCTTCAAGTGGCCCGCCTTCACCCAGCCGCGCGCCTACCCGTTCTTCGACACCGTCACCCGCTCCGCGCTGCCCATGGAGTACGGGGGGAGCGAGGAGATCGACGGGCTGCTGGTCTACCGCTTCGTCCAGCAGGTGCCCGAGACCCGCACCGAGGCGGTGCCGGGCGGCGTGGCCGACACCAAGGGCCGCCGGCGCCCGGCGCACACGAGGGTGGAGCTGGAGCGGACCTTCTGGGTGGAGCCGGTGACCGGCACTCCGGTACGGCTGGCCGAACGCCGACGGCATACGATCGTCACCGACGACGGCGCGTTGCGGCAGCTCAGCCTGGAGGCCGACCTGGTCTCCGCGCCCGAGGAGGTCGCCGGGCGGGTGGCCGAGGTACGGGACAAGGTGGGCGTGCTGCGGCTGCTGGACCGGCCGGAGCTGCGCTGGTCGCTGACCGGCGCGGGCGTGCTGGCGATCGGGCTCGGGGTCGTGCTGGCGCTGCGCCGGAGGCGACCGGTCAGGTAGAACCTGTTTCGGTCACTATTTGGCATCCCCATCGTGACGCGGATCACTCTCGTGGATAACATTACCGGTCAGTAGAAACTCAGTTCCATTGCATCTCGGGCCCTCAGAACCCCCAGCAGGAGGATCCATGCGCCGGGTCGTGACAGTCGTACTCATCGGGATCGGGGCCTTTCTCATCGCACTCGCGGCCCTGATCAAGTTCTGGGCCGCGGATCAGCTCATCGCCTCCGGCGTCAAGGCCAACCAGTACGGCGTCTCCCAGCTCGAGGCCAAGGGCGCGCAGTACTTCTCCCGCCAGGACCTCAAGGTCCTCACCGCCGACCTCGACATCATCGTGACGACCCGCGGCGACGTGAAGGAGGCCACCGGCGAGCGGGTGGTCTGGGACGAGGCGATGGTCGTCAACGACCGCACCAACAACCGCCGCCTGATCGACCTGAGCGAGCGGCGCAGCGCCTTCGACAAGACGACCGGCGCCGGGATCAACTGCTGCGGCGTCAACGTCGGCAAGGAGCCGGTGCAACTGGAGGGGCAGATCTACAAGTGGCCCTTCAACGTGGAGAAGACCACCTACAAGGTCTTCAACAGCTCGGTGAAGAAGGCGCTGGACGCCAAGTTCGTCCGTGAGGACGTGGTCAACGGGCTGCCGGTGTACGTCTTCGAGATGACCGTCCCGGCGACCAAGACCGAGACGATGGTGGCGCCGGCCTCGGTGTTCAACGTCGAGGGCATCACCGGGGACATCCAGCTCGAGCGGTGGTACGAGGGCAAGAACACGTACTGGATCGAGCCGGTGACCGGGTCGCCGGTGCGCCAGGAGCAGCAGCGCCACGAGGTGCTCAAGGGCGTCGACGGGGTCGAGCGGGCCAAGGCCTTCGTGGCCGACGCCAAGATGACCGACGAGACGGTCAAGGGCCTGGTGGACAACGCTGCCAGCGGCAAGAGCCAGATCAACCTGCTGACCACCGTGATCCCGCTGTCGTTGCTGGGCGCGGGCATCGTGCTCCTGGCGGGTGGGATCCTGATCGGCCGGCGCCGCCGGGCCTAGCGGGCGCTTGGTCTGGGCCTAGCTAGAACGCGTTCCAGTTTGTATCGTCGGTCGCATGCGGACCCGTGTGACCGACCAGCTGGGCATCGAGTTTCCGATCTTCGCGTTCAGTCACTGCCGCGACGTCGTCGCGGCGGTGAGCCGGGCCGGGGGCATGGGCGTCCTGGGGGCGCTCTACTTCACCCCGGAGGAGCTCGAGACCGAGCTCGCCTGGATCGACGACCATGTGGACGGCCGGCCGTACGGCGTCGACGTGGTCATGCCGGCCTCCTACGAGGGGGCCGGGTTCGAGGCCGGGGAGCTGGTCGGCCGGCTCCAGGGCATGATCCCGGAGGGGCACCGGCGCTTCGTGGACGGCCTGCTGGCCGAGCACGGCGTGCCGGAGCTGTCCGGCGGCGAACCGGGCAAGGTCCTGCTCGGCTGGACAGACGCCACCGCCCGCCCCCAGGTCGAGGTGGCCCTGCGGCACCCGATCGCGCTGCTGGCCAACGCGCTCGGCCCCCCACCCGAAGACGTGGTACGGCAGGCGCACGAGCACGGCGTGCCGGTCGCCGCCCTGGCCTCCACCCCGCGGCACGCGATCAAGCAGGTCGAGGTGGGCGTGGACATCGTCGTCGCGCAGGGCACCGAGGCCGGCGGCCACACCGGGGAGATCACCACCATGGTGCTCATCCCGCAGGTCGTGGACGCGGTGGACGTGCCGGTGCTGGCCGCGGGCGGCATCGGCAACGGCCGCCAGATGGCCGCGGGCATGGCCCTGGGCGCCGAGGGCGTGTGGACCGGCTCGATCTGGCTGACCGTCGAGGAGGCCGACACCCCGGAGATGGCCCGGCGGCGCATCCTGGAGGCGACCTCGCGCGACACCGTGCGCTCGCGGTCGTGGACCGGCAAGCCGGCCCGGCTGCTGAAGAACGAGTGGACCGACGCGTGGGAGTCGGCCGGCTCGCCGGGCACGCTGCCGATGCCGCTGCAGTTCATGCTGGTCGCCGACGCGTTGCGGCGGATCGGCCGCTCCGACGCGGCCGAGCTCGCGACCTTCCCGGCCGGGCAGGTGATCGGGCAGATGAACCAGGTCAGGTCGGCCAAGGACGTGATCTTCGAGATGGTGTCGGAGTACGTCGAGACCATGGAGCGGCTGACCCGGCTCGGCGGCTAGCGGCCCTCGAAGCGCGCCGGGCGCTTCTCGGCGAACGCCCGCGAGCCCTCGCGGGCGTCCTCCGAACCGATCACCGGCCAGCCGAGCTCGTCGGACACCTTGAACGCCTCGGCCTCGGCCAGGCCCAGGGTGTCGCGGTAGGTGCGCAGGATGGCCTGGACGGCCAGCGGGCCGGAGGCGGCCACGTCCCCTGCCAGGTCGAGCGCGGCCGTCAGGGCCTGGCCGTCGGGCACGACCCGGTTGACCAGGCCCATCGCCAGCGCCTCGGCGGCGGTGATCGAGCGGCCGGTGAGCAGGAGGTCCATGGCGTGGCAGTAGGGGATCTGCCGCGGCAGCCGGATCGCCGCGCCGCCCATCGGGAACAGCGCGCGCTTGGCCTCGAACAGGCCGAGCGTGGCCGACTCGGCGACGACCCGCAGGTCGGTGCCGATGAGCAGTTCGGTGCCTCCGGCGACGGCGTAGCCCTCGACCGCGCAGACGATCGGCTTGGTCGGGACGTCCTGGCGCAGCAGGCCCTTCCAGTGGAAGTCGGGCAGGGCCGCGGCCCGGGCCTGGACCTCCGGGTCGGCGGAGGGCCGGCCCATGGCCTTGAGGTCGGCCCCGGCGCAGAAGGTGCCCTCGGCCCCGGTCAGCACGGCGACCCGGACCTCCGGCTCGGCCGAGACGTAGGCCCAGGCCGAGGCCAGGCCGACCAGCATGTCGGAGGACAGGGCGTTGCGGGCCTCGGGGCGGTTCATGGTGACGAGCACGACGTGGCCGTCGCGCTCGACTCGGCAGTGCGGGGTGCTGATCGGCAGGAGCTCCATGCGGCACAGCGTAAACAAGCGAGCGCTAGTTCACCAGCCGCCCGGGCTGAGCGTGGTCAGCTCACCAGGTGCGCATAGATGATGACGTTGTCCTCGTAGTGCCCGGTGGCCGGGTCGAACTCGCCGCCGCAGGTGATCAGCCGCAGCTCGGCCGCGTCGGCCGGGCCGTACACCTTCTGGGTGGGGAAGGCGTCCTTGTCCACCCGCTCCAGGCTGTCCACCGCGAACGTCGCGGTCGAGCCGTCGGCACGCGCGACCTCGATCGAGTCGCCCGGCTCCAGGGTGTGCGCCCGGTGGAAGACCGCGGGCTTGCCGTAGGCGTCCACGTGCCCGACCAGCACGGCCGCGCCCCGCTCGCCGGGGGTGGGCCGGTGCTTGTACCAGCCGACCAGGTCCGGCTCGCTCAGCGGCGGCACCTCGATCGTCTGGTCGGCGTTGAGCCCCACCGGGTCGATCGTCGCCGTCTTGACGCCGATCTTCGGGATGGAGATCGTGGCCGGCTCCGACTCGGGCAGCACCGCGGCCTCCTCGGTGAAGACCGCCGGCTCGGCCGCGGGACTGGCCGCCGCCACCGGCAGCTCGGCCGCGTGGGCCGGCTGGACGGGCGTGCCGCGCAGCGCCCCGGCCACCATCAGCAGCCCGCAGAAGACCAGCATCGCCGCGGCGACCTGGGTCAGTGTGCTCCTCATCTCGCTCCCCGTGGATGCCCCGAAAGGGGTACGGCTCGCGCGAGCCGTACCCCTTCCGAGTGAACTGCGGTGATCAGGCCTGCTCGGCCTTGCGGCGGCCGAACAGGGCCGAGCCGACGCCACCGGCGATCAGCAGACCGCCGAGCGCCACGCCGGCCAGCGGGCTGCCGGACAGGCCGCCACCGGTGGCGGCGCCACCCTGCGGCGTGAGGGCGAGCGACTGGGCGACGACCTTCGGCTTGACGGTCAGCTTCTCGGCGTCGGAGGCGCCGTTGACGTAGACCTTGAACCAGTACGTGCCCGGCTTGACGCTGGTGGGCACGTAGAACTTCTTGCCGCCGACGCCGTGGCCGTTGAGCTTGACGGTGAAGTGCTTGCCGTTCGGGTCCACGATGGTGGCGGTGCCCTTGCCGACGTGCTTGGTGAGCACGAGGGCGGAGAACTTGCCGCCGGCGTTGACCTTGTTGGTGCTCAGGACCAGGTCGACCTGGGCCTTGGGGGCCGGCTTGACGACGGTCAGGGTCGCGGTGCTGACCTTGCCGGCCACCGTGGCGAGCACGGTGTAGCGGCCCGGCTTGACGCTCTTCGGCGCGGTCAGCTTGACGCGGGCGGTGCCGTAGGCGTCGAGCTTGGCGTAGTGCTTCTTGCCGCCCGGGTCCTTGACGGTGACCCAGGTGCCCGGCTTGACGTTCTTCGTGGTCACGCCGGCGTAGTAGCTCTGGCCGGGGTGGACGAAGGGCGGCTCCAGGCGCAGCGTGACGCTGGCGACGGGGACCGGCGCGGCGACGACGGTGAGCGTGGCGGGCGCGCTGACCTGGCCCGAGGGCAGGACCGCGACGACCTTGCTCGCGCCCACGGCGGCGTCGGCGGGCACGTTGAGGACCGCGACGGCCTTGCCGTCCTTGACGGTGGCGGGGATCTCGCCGCCGGCCCACTTGACCTTCACCACGGTGCCGTCGGCGACGGCCTTGGTGGTGACGGAGGCGGTGGTGGACTTGCCCTGCACGACGGTGCTCGGGTCGAGCGTGAGGCCGACGCCCACGATCGGGGTGGCGCTCTCGCCGACGGTGATGCTGCCGACGGCCTTGCCCCAGCGGCCGAAGTCGGCGCGGACCTCGGAGTAGCCGAGCTTGGCGTCCTTGGCGATGGTCACGGTGACCTGGCCGCGGCCGACGCCGTTGCCCTGGTCCTTCAGCGGGACGTGGTAGACGCGCTCGAAGGCGTCGCCGCTCAGGATGGCGGTGCCCTCGCGCAGGTCGCCGGCGACGTCCACGACGACCTGCTCGCCGCGGACGACCTTGTCCTTCATGCCGATGCGCGGCTCGATCGAGGCCTTCTCGGAGACCTTGAGGTCACGCGAGTCCTTGCCGTAGCGGCCGGCGTCGGCGCGCACCGCGAAGGTGCCGCTGTCGGCCTGGGCCGGGACGGTGAAGGTGTACTCGGCGACCGCGTAGCCGTCGCTGTCGCCCTTGGCCTGCACCGGCTTGGCGCCGAACAGGTCGGAGCTGAAGATGACGTCGCCGGCGCGGGAGTCCACGTGGGCGCGGACGGTGACCTGGTCGCCGGCCTTCGCCTCGTAGGTGCTCAGGCCGAGCTTGAGCTCCTTGGCGACGTGGGTGACCTTCAGGTCGGCCGAGGCCGAGGTGTAGCGGGTGGCCGCGGTGACCTTGAAGGTGCCGCTGTCGGCCTGGGCCGGGACGGTGAAGGTGTACTCCGCGAAGCCGCGGTCGGTGGCGACGGTCTTCGTGCCGAACAGGTCGGAGCTGAAGGTGACCGTGCTGGCGAAGCGGCTGGTGTGGGCGCGGACGGTGACCTGGTCGCCGGCCTTAGCCTCGTAGGTGCTCAGGCCGATCTTGACTTCGGCGTGGCGCTCCTCGGCCGCCTGCTCGGAGGGCTTGTTCTCCGGGGTCTGGCCGTTGCCGGGCTTGCCGGTCTCGGGCTTGGACGTCTCAGGGGCCTTGGTCTCGGGCGCCTTCTTCTCGGCCGTCTCCGGCTTGGGCGTCTCGGGGGTGACCGAGGTCTGAGGGTCGGCCGGGACCGGCTCGGCCAGGGCGGGACCCGCGGTGAGGACGGCCAGGCCCAGGGCTCCGGCTACCGCGAGGGACTTGTTGAAGCGCATGTTCTCCCAATCGACGAGAACGGCGCGGGGTTCGTTGAGACCCCCGATCTCGGGAACACGCCGTCTCGCGGGGGCCATCCTCTCTCACAAATCACACCTTTAACGGCCAAAACGGACATAAGGTCAAGTTTCTTTGCCGTTTCATTACCTTTAGGGCACAAAGTGATCTCGTGGGTGATATCTAACCATGTGTCTGGGTCTATCAAGCGCTTGCTAGGGGAAGCGCCCCGGGGTTACGCTGCGACGGCGAACGAGAACGTGTTCTCGCTGTCGACGGACCGATGAGGGAGCTGCGATGGGCACGCTCGGATTCTGGAGACTCGCACAGGCCGACCCCGAGTGGGTCGCCGCAGTGGATCCCGACGGCGTCGAGCACCGCGCGGGCGACCTGCTGGCCAGGGCCAACCGGCTCGTCCACGGGTTGCGCGAGCTGGGCCTGCGGCCCGGCGACGGCTTCTGCGGGCTGGTGCCGAACGGGTCCGAGGGCCTGGTGCTCTACCTGGCCGCGCTGCAGGCCGGCTGGTACTACACCCCGGTCAACTGGCACCTGACCGGCCCCGAGATCGCCTACATCGTCGCCGACAGCGAGGCCAAGGCCTTCTTCGCCGACCAGCGCTTCGCCGCCGAGGCGGTCCGCGCGGCCGAGGTGATCGAGCCGCACCGGCGCTTCGCCTTCGGCGAGGTGCCGGGCTTCCGCCCGGCCGCCGAGCTCACCGCCGCCCAGCCCGCCACCCTGCCCGAGGACCGTACGGCAGGCGCGACCATGCACTACACCTCGGGCACCACCGGCAAGCCGAAGGGCGTGCGGCGCCGGCTCAGCGGCCTCGACCCCGACGACGGCGCCGAGCTGATGACCTTCCTGCTCTCGCTGTTCGGCATGACCCCCGGCAAGCCGAACGTGCACCTGGTGACCTCCCCCAACTACCACACCGCGGTCACCCAGTTCGGCGGCACCGCGCTGCACATGGGGCACACGCTGGTCTTCATGGACCGCTGGGAGGCCGAGGAGACGTTACGGCTGTGCGAGCGGCACCGGGTCACCAACTCGCACCTGGTCCCGACGCACTTCAAGCGGCTGCTCGCGCTGCCGCCTGCCGTACGGGACAAGTACGACCTGTCCTCGCTGCGCTGGATGATCCACGCGGCCGCCCCCTGTCCAGTGCCGGTGAAACAGGCGATGCTCGACTGGTGGGGCGACTGCGTCTACGAGTACTACGCGGCCACCGAGGGCGGCGGCACGCTGGCGACGCCGCAGGACTGGCGGGCGCATCCCGGCACGGTGGGCAAGGCGTGGCCGATCAGCGAGCTGCTCATCGTCGACGACGAACTGAAACCTGTTCCACCCGGCACCCCCGGCACCGTCTACATGAAGATGATGGGCGTCTCCTTCGAGTACAAGGGCGACGCGGCCAAGACCGAGGCCGGGCGGCTGGACGACTACTTCACCGTCGGTGACATCGGCTACCTCGACGAGGACGGCTTCCTGTTCCTCTGCGACCGCAAGGCGGACCTGATCATCTCCGGCGGGGCGAACATCTACCCGGCCGAGATCGAGAACGAGATCATGATCCACCCCAAGGTCGCCGACGTCGCCGTCTTCGGCGTGCCGGACGAGGAGTGGGGCGAGCAGATCAAGGCCGTCGTCGAGCCCGCGGCGGGCGTGGCCCCCGGGCCCGAGCTGGCCGCCGAGATCCTGGCCTCGCTGGACGGGCGGCTGGCCCGGATGAAGTGGCCGCGGACCATCGACTTCATCGCCGAGATGCCGCGCGAGCCCAACGGCAAGCTGCTCAAGCGCAAGCTGCGCGACCCCTACTGGGAGGGACACGGCCGTGCCATCTGAGGAGCCGCTGGTCGCCGAGCACGTCCTGGAGTTCCCCGGCGGCTACACCCGCAGCACCGGGCCGGTGATCGGGCGCTTCCTCACCGAGCTGCGCGAGCGGCGGCTGTACGGCGTGCGCACCCGCGAGGGCCGGGTGCTGGTGCCGCCGCTGGAGTACGACCCCGACACCGGCGAGGCGGTCACCGGCGACTGGACCGAGGTGGGACCCGCCGGAACGGTCACCGCCGCGTCCTGGGTCGCCGAGCCCCGCCCCGAGCACCCGCTCGACCGGCCCTTCGCCTGGGCGCTGATCAGGCTCGACGGCGCCGACACCGCCCTGGTGCACGCGCTCGACGCGGGCAGCCCCAAGGCGCTCAAGCCCGGCCTGCGGGTGCGGCCGGTCTGGCGCGAGCAGCGCACCGGCGACATCACCGACCTGGCGTGCTTCGTCCCCGAGGTCACGATGATCACCTCGGCGATCCCCGCGCGCTACCGCATCCGCGCGAGCGACTCGCTCACCCGCTTCCTGGAAGGCGTGCGCGACGGCTACTTCCTGGGCGCGCGCTGCGGCTCGTGCGCCAAGGTCTACGTGCCCTTCCGCACCTCCTGCCCGGAATGCGGTGTGGCCGTCGGCGAGGAGGTCCGCCTGCCGGACACCGGCACGATCACCACCTTCGCCATCAACAACCTGCCCGACCCGCGCGCCCCCGAGGTGCCGTTCGTCTCGGCCTACATCCTGCTCGACGGCGCCGACGTCCCGATGATCGCCCTGGTCGGCGGCCTGCCCGCGCACGAGGTACGGCAGGGCATGCGAGTGCGCGCCGAGTGGCTGCCGCCCGAGCAGCGCACCCTGTCGATGAGCAATGTCCGCTGGTTCGCCCCCACGGGCGAGGAAGACGTGGCCCTGTGATGCGAGAGGTAGCGATCGTCGCCTTCGCCCAGACCCGGCACACCCTCACCGACACCGGCCTGTCCGAGCCGGAGCTGCTGCTGCCGGTCCTCGACGAGGTGCGCGAGCGGACCGGGCTGCGGCGCTTCGGCTTCACCTGCTCCGGCTCCTGCGACTACCTGGCCGGGGCGCCCTTCTCCTTCGTCTCCGCGCTCGACGCGCTCGGCGCCTGGCCGCCGATCTCCGAGTCGCACGTCGAGATGGACGCCGCCTGGGCGCTGTACGAGGCGTGGGTCCGGCTGCAGCACGGCGACGTGGACACCGCCCTGGTCTACGGCTTCGGCAAGTCCACCCTCGGCGACCTGCGCTCGATCGCGACGCTCCAGCTCGACCCCTACTACCTGGCCCCCCTCGGCCTCGACCAGCTCTCGCTCGCCGGGCTCCAGGCCGCCGCGCTCGGTGCGCCGCAGGCCGAGCTCGACGAGATCGTCCGGCGGAGCCGTACCGACGGGCTGGCCAACCCGCACGCGCCCGACCTGCCGCTGGAGGGCGACGCCCCACCGGTCACCGACGGCGCGGCGGCGGTCGTGCTGGCCGCCGGGGAGGCGGCCAGGGAGCTGTGCGCGCGGCCCGCCTACCTCACCGGCCTGGCGCACCGCATCGAACCGCACTACCTGGGCATGCGGGATCTCGCCCGGTCGGCCTCCGCCGCCGACGCCGCCCGCGCGGCGGGGGTCGGCAAGGGCCACGTGGACGTGGCCGAACTGCACGCCTGCTTCGCCCACGAGGAGCTCATCCTGCGCCGCGCGCTCGACCTGCCGCCCGAGACCGTGGTCAACCCGTCCGGCGGGCCGCTGGCGGCCAACCCGGTGATGGCCACCGGCCTCATCCGGCTCGGCGAGGCCGCGCGGCGCATCCACGACGGCGACGCCACCCGCGTGGTCGGCCACGCCGCCGGCGGCCCCTGCCTGCAGCACAACCTCGTCGCGGTGATGGAGGCCGGCCATGGGTGAGCGGTGCGCGGTGATCGGCGTCGGGCAGACGCGGTACACCACCAAACGCCAGGACGTCTCGATGCCCGGCCTGGTGCGCGAGGCCGCGCTGGCCGCGCTGGAGGACGCCGGGCTGACCTTCAAGGACATCGACGCGGTCGTCATCGGCAAGGCGCCCGACCTGTTCGAGGGCGTGATGATGCCCGAGGCGTTCCTGGCCGACGCGCTCGGCGCGGCGGGCAAGCCGATGATGCGCGTGCACACCGCCGGCAGCGTCGGCGGCTCGACCGCGCTGGTCGGCGCCTCGCTGATCCAGGCCGGCGTGCACGAGCGGGTGCTGGTGGTCGCCTACGAGAAGCAGTCGGAGTCCAACGCCACCTGGGCGCTGTCCACGCACCTGCCGTTCAACGCCTCACTGGTGGTCGGTGCGGGCGGCTACTTCGCCCCGCACATCCGCGAGTACATCCGGCGCAGCGGCGCGCCCGAGCACATCGGCACCCTGGTCGCGGTCAAGGACCGGCTGAACGCGCTGAAGAACCCCTACGCCCACCTGCGCATCCCGGGGATCAACCGGCAGATGGTCGAGTCGACGCCGATGCTCTGGGAGCCGATCCGCTACCTGGAGACCTGCCCGTCCAGCGACGGCGCCTGCGCGATGGTGCTGGCCGCCGAGACCAAGGTGACCGGCACCCCGGCCTGGGTCCACGGCGCCGCGATGCGCTCGGAACCGATCTTCCGCGCCGGCCGCGACACGGTCAACCCGCAGGGCGGCAAGGACTGCGCGGCCGACGTCTACGCCCAGGCGGGCGTGAGCGACCCGCGCCGCGACCTCGACGTGGCCGAGGTGTACGTGCCCTTCTCCTGGTACGAGCCGATGTGGCTGGAGAACCTCGGCTTCGCCGCCGAGGGCGAGGGCTGGAAGCTGACCGAGTCGGGCGCGACCGCGCTCGACGGCGACATCCCGTGGAACGCCTCGGGCGGGGTGCTGTCCAGCAACCCGATCGGCGCCTCCGGCCTGATCCGGTTCGCCGAGGCGGCCCAGCAGGTGCGCGGGCAGGCGGGGGAGCACCAGGTGGACGGGGCACGGCTGGCGCTCGGCCACGCCTACGGCGGGGGCGCGCAGTTCTTCGCGATGTGGATCGTGGGGGGCAGGAAACCCTAGGCCCAAGGAGGAGCCGATGGAGTTCAACCACGCCGACCTGTTCGAGGGCCTGGCCGACACGATCGGCGACCGCGTGGCCGTGGTCTGCGGGATGGAGCGCCGGACCTACGCCGAACTCGACGCCGAGGCCAACCGGCTGGCGCACCACCTCCTGGCGCAGGGCGTCGGGCCGGGGCAGCACGTGGGGCTGCAGCTCTACAACGGCATCGAGTACATCGCCGGCATCCTGGCCGCGCTGAAGATCCGCGCGGTGCCGATCAACGTGAACTACCGCTACGTCGAGGCCGAGCTGAGCTACCTGTTCACCGACGCCGACCTGGTCGCGCTGCTCTACGACGCCGAGTTCGAGGAGCGGGTCTCCAAGGTCTCGGCGCCGCTGTTACGCCACCGGATCGTCGTCGGCGGCTCCTCCGCCACGGCCGTGCCGTACGGCGAGGCTCTGAAGGACCAGCCCTCGACCAGGGGCTTCCCCACCCGGTCCGGCCAGGACGTGTACATCATCTACACCGGCGGCACCACCGGCCTGCCCAAGGGCGCGATGTGGCACACCGAGGACCTGTTCATGGCCTTCGGCGGCGGCAACCCCTACGGCGAGCCGCGCGCCACCCCGCGAGAGGTGATCGACGAGGCGGTCAAGGCCACGCCGATGGTGATGATGGCGGCCCCGCCGCTGATGCACGGCGCGGCGCAGATGGCCACCTTCATCGCCTGGTGGATGGGCTCCACCATGGTCTACGTGCGCAAGTTCGACGCCGCCGAGGTCTGGCGGACGGTCGAGCGTGAGCGGGTCTTCACCATGAACATCACCGGCGACGCCATGGCCCGGCCGCTGGCCGAGGCACTGGCCGCCGGCTCCTACGACGTGTCGTCGTTGTTCGTGGTCAGCTCCACCGGGGCGATCCTGTCCGGCGCGGTGCGCGACCGGCTGCAGGAACTGCTGCCGAACGTGATGATCCTCGACAACTTCGGCTCGACCGAGTCGGGCTACACCGCCTCGGGCGTGGCGGGCTCCTCGCCGGAGAGCGGGCTGAAGTACCAGCCCAACTCGACCGCCCGGCTCGTGGTGCTCAACGAGAAGCTGGAACCGGTCGGGCCCGGCGAGATGGGCACCGTGGCCAAGTCGGGGCGGATCGCCTTCGGCTACTACAACGACCCGGCCAAGAGCGCGCAGACCTTCGTCACCGACCGCGACGGCACCCGCTGGCTGCTCACCGGCGACCTGGCCACCGTGCACGACGACGGCACGATCACCATCTACGGCCGGGGCTCGCAGTGCATCAACACCGGCGGGGAGAAGGTCTTCCCCGAGGAGGTCGAGGCCGTGCTCAAGGGCCATCCGGCGGTCTTCGACGCGGTGGTCACCGGGGTGCCGGACGAGACGTGGGGCACCAGGGTCGCCGCCGTCGTCGAGGCCAGGCCGGGCGCGGAACCCGGCGCGGCCGAGCTCGACGCGCACTGCCGGGAGCGGCTGTCCGGGTACAAGGTGCCGCGCAGCTACGCCTTCGTCCCCGAGATCGTCCGCTCGCCCGCGGGCAAGGCCGACTACCGCTGGGCGCGGAAGATCGTCGAAGCGTCAGCTCTTTGAGGCGGTGGCGAGGAAGGCGCCCATGCCCAGGTAGATGACGCCGCTGCCGATGTCGAGCCGGCGCCGGGCCCGCTGCGAGCTGCGCAGCCGCCCGGCCAGGCTGGACGACAACACCGCGAAGGCGCCGTCGGACAGCAGGCCGAGCCCGACCCAGAGCCCGCCGAAGACCAGCACCTGTGGCAGGATCGGCTCGGTGGTCGAGACGAACTGCGGCAGGAAGGCCAGGAAGAACAGGGCGGTCTTCGGGTTGAGCACGTTGACCACGAAGCCCTCCCAGAACAACCGCCGCTTGGAGTAGACCCGCAGCTCCGGGGTCTCGCCCGCGTCCTTGCGCAGCAGCGTGCGGACGCCGAGGTAGAGGAGGTAGGCGACGCCGAGGATCTTCACCACGGTGAAGGCGGTCGCCGAGGCGGCCAGGACCGCGCTGATGCCGAGCGCGGCGGCCACGATGTGCACCAGCGAACCGGCGTGCACGCCGGCCACCGAGACCAGCCCGGCCGCCCTGCCCTGCGTCACGCTCCTGGTCACGATGTAGACCACCGCGGGGCCGGGCACCAGCAGGATGCCCATCGTCATGGCGCTGAACAGCAGCAGGGTCGCGAAGTCCGGCATGCTCTCATGCTAGGGAGCCCGTCAACGGGTTATCGGCGGCCAGCGCCTCCAGCAGGGCGAGGGTGCCGGGCTGGTCGGGCGGCTCGCCGTACACCGCGGCCATGACGTGCCGGGTGGAGCCGGGTATGGCGGCGATGCCGACCTCCGGGTTGCGGTGCGCGCGCAGCGCCAGGCCGGGCAGCACGGTGACGCCCATGCCCGCGGCCACCAGCGCCTGCACCGCCACGATGTCGTCGCTGGTGAAGGAGATCGACGGCTCGAACCCGGCCTGCTCGCACAGGTCGAGCAGGTGGCTGCGGCAGCGGTCGCAGCCGGCGATCCAGGAGGCGCCGGCGTGCCGGGCCAGGTCCCCGGAGACCTCCAGGTCGGGGGAGACGAGGTAGCTGGGGTCGTCGAGGAGCGGGATGAGCCGCAGGTCGCCGGCCTCGGGCGCGGTGTCGTCGTAGCGGAAGATCACCGCGACGTCGACGCGGCCGGCTCTGAGCAGGCGCAGCGCCTCGGGCGGTTCGGTCTCGGTGAGTTCGAGGCGCAGGCCGGGGTGGGCGGTGGCCAGGCGGCGGGCGGCCTGCGGGACGAAGGTGCCCAGCGCGGAGGGGAAGGCGGCCAGCCGTACGCGGCCGGAGCGCAGGCCCACGTGCGCGGCGAGCTCCTCGGAGGCGGCGTCGAGGCGGGCGATGATCTCCGCGGCGCGCTCGGCGAGCAGGCGGCCGGCCTCGGTGAGCCGGATCCCGCGCCCGGCTCGCTGCACCAGCTTGGCCCCGGTCTCGGCCTCCAGCCTGGACAGGTGGTGGCTGACCGAGGGCTGGGAGTAGTGCAGGTCGCGGGCGGCGGCCGTGACCGAGCCGCGCCGGGCGACGGCGAGCAGGACGCGGAGCCGGATCACATCAAGCACATCTATATATAACCCCAAATACTTCTGTTGGACCTATGGGTGCGGCGCAGGGCACTGTAGGAGGGGAAGGAGAGTTGGCTCCATTCCCTAGGGGGAAACTATGAAAACCCTCGTGCGTCCCGGCCTCGACCACCTGGTCGACGGCATCCGCGAGATCGTCGCCCTCGGGCGGCCCCGGCGGGAGACCGCCTTCGCCGTGGCCGACCACCTGCGCGCCCACCTGCCCACGCCGGAGATCCTGACCGAGGACGAGCGGCAGGGGCGGGCCGACAGCTACCACTCCTTCCCGCTGCACACCGAGACGGACTTCTCCGTCGTCGCCGTCGTCTGGCGGCCCGGGCAGGGCACGGTGATCCACGACCACCTGTCGTGGTGCGCCTTCGGCGTGCTCAGCGGCAACGAGCACGAGACGCTCTACCGCGACCACGGCGACCACCTGGAGGAGATCGGCCGGGCCGACAACCGGCCTGGCGACGTCAGCGGCTTCGCGCCGCCCGGCGACATCCACTCGGTGCTCAACACCAGCGACGAGATCGGGATCTCCATCCACGTCTACGGCGCGGACGTCAGCGCCACCGGCAGCAGCGTACGCCGCGTCTACGACCTGCCCGTCCGCTGAGCCTCGACGCGGCGGCCGATCCGGTCCACGTCGCCGCGCTCGCCCGGCGCCAGCGGCGCGCCGACCGACTCCCGCAGCGCGCCGGCCTCCGCCAGCAGGCGGGCCGCCCGCTCGGTCTCCCCGGCCAGGGACCACGCCCCGGCCAGCCCTTCCTTCGCGAGGGCCACGGCTCGCGGATCGTTCGTCGCCTCGGCCGCGGCCAGGCCCTTGAGCTGCAGCTCCAGCGCCTGCTCGGCGTCCTCGCGCAGTTCGGCGACGAAACCCAGCTCGGCGAGGACGAACGCGGTGCCGGCCGTACCCCTGACCTGGTCGAGCCAGCCCAGCCACCGCCGCAGCCGCGTCTCCGCCTCGTCCAGCCGCCCCTGCCGCCGGGCCACCAGGCCCAGGCCGACCTCGGCGAACTCCAGCGCCGAGGCGTAGGACTGCTCGGTCGCCAGCCGCAACGCCCGCTCGTGCAGCTCGCGGGCCTTCGCGTACTCGCCGGTCAGCAGGGCGATCCGGCCCAGCCCGGCCAGCTTGAACGAGACGGTCGGCCACAACCCCAGCTCCTCCGCGTGCCGCAGCCCCTCCTCGCGCAGCTCCCAGGCCCTGGCGTAGTCCCCGGCGATCTCGGCCGGCATGCTCAGCGCGTCGGCCGCCTCCGCCTGCCCCCACCGGTCGCCCAGTTCGCGGAAGAGCGCCCGGCTCCGCTCCCCGTCGGTACGGCAGGCGCCCAGATCCCCCCGCGCCAGCGCCAGCCTGGCCCGGGTGGAGAGCGCCGCGGCCTCCGTCCAGGTGTCACCCGCCGCTCGAGCCCGCGCCAGCACGTCCTCCACCCGGCGCAGGGTGGCGGTGAAGTCGCCGTAGGCCCAGCGCACGTGCTCGACGAACCAGGCGGCCCGCGGCTCGGCGGTGGGCGCCTCGGCTCCGGGCGCGCCCAGCGCGACCGACAGGCCCATCAGCCACGCCGGGTCCCCGCCGGAAGCGGCCAGCGCGTCGCGGCCCTCGACCAGCCGGCCCCGCAGGTGCCGGTACCACGCCAGCGCGTCGGCCAGCCGCGGGTCGCGCACCAGCCGCAGGTTCGCCGCCTCCGCGTCCAGCCGCGCCAGCCACTCGCGCTGGTTCGGCCCGCGCAGCTCCGGCTCGGCCGTCACCGCGAGGCGGACGAAGTAGTCGTGGTGCCGCGCCCTGACCTTCTCCTCCTCGCCGGAGGCGGCCAGCTTCTCCCGCGCGTAGGCGGCGATCGACTCCAGCAGCAGGTAACGCGGCCCGGGCGCGACGCTCACCAGGGAACGCTCGACCAGCCTGGCGACCTGCTCGGCGCTCGCGCCCACCGCCTCGGCCGCCTCCAGGGTGCAGCCCCCGGCGAACACCGCCAGCCGGCGCAACGCGGCGCGCTCCGGCTCGGCGAGCAGGTCCCAGCTCCAGTCGATCACCGCCCGCAACGTGCGCTGGCGGCCCGGCAGCCCGCGGATCTCCGGAGCCAGCGTGGCGAACCGGTCGTCGAGCCGCCTGGCCAGCTCCGCCACCCCCAGCGCGCGCACCCTCGTCGCGGCCAGTTCGAGGGCCAGCGGCAGCCCGTCGAGCCGGCGGCAGATCTCGCTCACCTCCGGGCCGGGGCCGACGTTGGCCCGCGTGGTGAACAGCTCCACCGCGGCCTGCTCGGTGAGCGGAGGCAGGTCCACCAGCCGCTCGCCGGGCAGGCCGAGCGGCTGGCGGCTGGTGGCCAGGACGCGCAGGCCGGGCGCGGCGCCGAGCAGCGTTCCCGCCAGCTCGGCCGCCTCCTCGATCACCTGCTCGCAGTTGTCCAGCACGAGCAGCAGCTCCTTGCCGCGCACCGCCTCGGTCAGCGGGATGTCGTCGCGGATGCCGAGGGCGGCCGAGACCGCGCGGGCCAGATCGGCGGCCTCGCGGGCGGAGGCCAGCTCGACCAGCCAGACGCCGTCCGCCGCGCCGCCCGGCGGCAGGCCGGAGGCGGCGGCGAGCGCCAGCCGGGTCTTGCCCACGCCGCCGGGGCCGGTGACGGTGACCAGGCGGTCGCCGGCCAGCAGGGCCTGGACCCTGGCGACCGCCTCCGCCCGGCCGATCAGCGGGGTGAGCGGCGTGCTGAGGTTGGTGCGGGCGGGCTCGTGGCGGAGCATCTGCTGATGCAGCTCGGCCAGTTCGGGGCCGGGGTCGGTGCCGAGCTCGTCGGCCAGCCGTACCCGGAGGGACTCGAAGGCGGTGAGCGCCTCGTGCCGGCGGCCGGCGCGGTAGAGCGCCTTGAGGTGCGCGGCCTGCAGCCGCTCGCGGAAGGGGTGCAGCTCGGCCAGGTCGCCGAGCTCCACCGGCTCGCCGAGGGCCAGCCGTACCTCGGCCTGTTCCTCGACCAGGGTCAGCCGCAGCTCCTCCAGCCGGGCGGCGAAGGGCGCGGCGAAATCGAAGTCGGGCAGCACCGGGCCACGCCACAGCGCCAGCGCGTCGGCCAGCAGCCCGGCCCGGGTGGTCAGGTCGGCGGCCGAGCGCGCCTGCCGGGCCAGCCGCTCGAACTCGGTGCTGTCGAGCCACTCGGCGGCCACCCGGTAGCCGCCCGGCTCCCGGACCACCAGCTCGCGAGCGCCCAGCGCGCCCCGGAGCTGGGAGATGCGGGCCTGGAGCACCGAGGTGGCGTTGCGCGGCGGCTCGTGGCCCCACAGGTCCTCGATCAGCATCCCGGCGGGCACCGGCCGCGGCGCGTGCACGAGCAGGTCGGCCAGCAGGGCCCGGACCTTCGCGTCGGGGACGGCGAGCGGACGCCCCTCGGCCGTCCACACCGTCAACGCACCGAGCACCCCGAACCGCACCTCACCAGGCTAGCCGTAGGAAACCCGTAGCCCGTTCCTGGAGAGTCGCAGCATGACGAAGAAAGTGACGATCGCCGGTCTGGGCGCGATGGGTTCGACGATGGCCGCGGTCTACCTCGACCGGGGTTACGAGGTGTCGGTCTGGAACCGTACGGCGAGCAAGACCGAGCCGCTGGTGGCCAAGGGCGCCAAGGCGGCCGATTCGGCCGCCACCGGCGAGCTGATCGTGCTCAGCCAGGTGGACTACCAGTCGATGTACGACAGCCTGGGTGAGGCCGACCTGACCGGCAAGGTGCTGGTGAACCTGAGCTCGGACACCCCCGAGACGTTGCGCCGTGCGGCCGGCTGGGTGCGCGAGCGCGGCGGTGAGCTGATCACCGGCGGCATCATGGTCCCGCCGCAGGGCATCGGCCTGCCCGGCGCCTACGCCTTCTACAGCGGCCCCGAGCACCTCGTCGAGCAGCACCGGGCGGCGCTGGAGGAGCTGGGCGCGGTCAAGTTCATGGGGGAGGACCCCGGTCTGGCGATGGCCTACTACACGGCCAGCCTGCACATGTTCTTCTCCATCCTGGCCGCCTTCGCGCACGGCGCCGCGCTCGTGGGGGACATCCGCGCCTTCCTGCCCTTCGCCCAGGAGACCGCCACCGAGCTGGGCGGCGACGGCCCGATGGGCTATTTCAAGATCTTCGCCGACGAGATCGAGAAGGGCGTCTACCCGGGCGAGTTCAACAACATGCACATGATGGCCGTGAGCATGGAGCACATCGTCCAGGCCAGCAAGGACGCCGGCCTGGACCTGGCCACCCCGGCGGCGCTGAGCGACCTGATGAACCGCACCGTCGAGGCCGGTTACGCCGCGGACGGCCTGTCCAGCATCTACGAGGTGATCCGGCCGCGCAGCAGCTCCAGCACCATCGCGTGAACCTGCTCGATCGGGCGGTCGGGATGCAGCACCGACCGCTCGATCGACACGGTCAGCACCATGCCGAACAAGCCGGTCGCCGCCGTCTCCACCTGGCCCTCGGGCAGCTTGTCCCGCAGCTCGCGCACGTACACCCCGATCGCCTCGGCCCGCAGCCGGGCGATCGCCTCCTGCCAGGCCGACTGCCACATCTGGCCGAGCAGCACCCGGGCGAACGGGCCGTAGTCGGCGAAGAACCGGAGCTGCGCCATCACGGCGCCCTCCAGGTTCTCGGCCGCCGCCATCTCGGTGGCCAGCAGGCCGATGCCGTAGTCGAGGAGCTGCGCGAACAGCGCCTCCTTGCTGCCGAAGTTGTAGAAGACGGTGCCCTTGGCCACCCCCGCCCGCTCGGCGATGGCCTCGACGGTCGTGGCGTTGTAGCCCTGCTCGGCGATCAGGTCGATGGCCGCGGCGAACACCTTCAGCCGCGTCTCGGCCCGGCTCACAGAGCCAGCTCCGGATGCAGGCGCTTGAGCGACCAGGTGCGGCCCTTGTGCACGGCCAGGACCGTGAGCGCCAGGCCGAGGGCGAGGAAGGCGGAGAGCACCCCGCAAGCCTGCCACACCACGGTCAGCTCGCCGCCGCTGATCAACCGGCGCAGCGCGGCCACCAGCCAGCTCATCGGCAGCCACGGCGAGATGGTCTGGAAGAACCCGGGCGAGGTCTCGATCGGGTAGGTGCCCGCCGCCGAGGTGAGCTGCAACATCAGCAGCGCCAGCGCGGCCACCCGGCCGGGCGGCCCGAGCAGCGCGTTGACCGCCTGGACCAGCGCCAGGAAGGCCGCCGTCGCCAGCAGCAGGATGCCCACCACGCCCCACCAGTGCGCCGCCTCCAGCCCCAGCGCGAACTTCAGCACCGCGACCAGCACGCCGACCTGCGCGAACCCGAGCGCCACCGCCGGCGCCCAGCCCGCCAGCGCCACCCGGAGCGCCCCCGCGGTACCGGCCAGCAGCCGCGGGTTGAGCGGGCGCAGCACCATGTAGGCGATCATCGCGCCGACCCACAGCGCCAGCGGCACGAAGAACGGCGCGAACCCGGTGCCGTAGTTCGGCACCTCGTTCCGCACCGACTTGGCCAGCCGGACCGGGTCGCTCATCGTCTCGGTACGGCTGTCGCGCTCGGCCTGGTCGTAGTCGGGGATCTGCCCGGCACCGTCGCCGAGCCCCTCGGCCAGCTCCTTCGAGCCGCCGGCCAGCTTGTCCAGCCCCTTGTCGAGGCTGCTCGCGCCGTCGCCCAGCTTGCCCAGGCCGCCGCTCAGCTTGCCCACGCCGTCACCGAGCTGGTCGAGCCCGCCGGCCAGCTTGGCCGCCCCGGCCACCACCTTGCCCGCGCCCGCCTCCAGCTTGCCCGCCGCGGCGCCCACCTCGCCGACCTTGCCGTGCACGGTCGCCGCGCCCTCGGCCAGCTTGCCGAGCCCGTCGTCCAGGGTGTTGTACTGCTCGCGCAGCCCGTCCAGCTTGGGGCCGAGCTCCGGCGCGACCGCGGCGATGCGCCGGGCCTGCCGGGCCAGGTCCCGGGCGGCGGCGGGCAGGTCGCCCGAGCCGCTCAGCCGTTCCTCCAGCCTGGCGGCCTTGGCGGCGGCCCGCTCGGCCGAGTTCGCCGCGTCCCGCAGCAGGGACCGCACCTGCGGATCGGTCTCCGGGCCCAGCCCGTCCAGCGCGGCCCGGGCCGACTGCGCGGCCTCCTGGGCGCTGCCGCCCGCCTCGGCCGCCAGCCCGTCGAGCCCCGCCGCCAGCCGGTCGGCCAGCTCGGCCACCTGCTCGGCCGACTCGGCCGCCTGCGGGCCGTACTCGTTGAGGACCGGCACGTACTTGTCGGCGAGCTGGTTGACCTTGCCGCGCTGCGCGTGCACCTGCTCGTAGGCCTGACTGGTACCCGCCGCGAGCGCCCCCGTGCCCTCGCGGCGGAGCTTGTTGACGCCCTGCTCCAGCTCACCCAGCTTGTCCTGGAGCGTGGACAGTCCGCTGGTGAGCTGGCCGGCGCCGTTCTGCAGCTTGTTCACCCCGCTGGACAACTGCGCCGTCGCGCTGCTGGCCGACGCCAGGCCGACCTGCAGCCGGCCCGCGCCCTCCCCGGCCTTCACCGTGCCGTCCTGCAGCTTGCGCGCCCCGTCCGCCGCCTCCACGGTCTTGTCGTGGATGTCGCCGATGGAGATGAACACCTCGTCGAAGTAGCCCTGGATCGCCGTCCTGGCCGCCGCCGCGCGCACCTCGTTGAACACCGCGTCGGAGATCGACCCCATGATGTACGACCGGCCGGTGTCCACCGTCACCCCCAGCGACGCCGGGACCGCCCGGTCCGTGGACGGCGACTCCAGGCGGCTGCTGAAGTCCGCCGGGATGGTCAGGGACAGGTAGAAGCTGCCGTCCCTGACCCCGTCGGCCGCCTGCCGCGCGCTCACCTCGTGCCAGCCCAGCACCTCGCGCTCGCGCAACTCCTCGGCCAGTTCCTTGCCGTACTTGCCGGTGTCCTCCGTCACCAGCGCCACCGGCAGCCGGTCGAGGTGATCCTGCGGATCCCAGAACGACCACAGGTACAGGCCCGCGTACAGCAGGGGCAGCAACACCACCGCCGCCAGCGCCAGCCGCGTGATCCGCGCCCGGGTGAACCTGCGCAGCTCCCTCATGACAACTCCACCACCTGATCGGCCACACCCGCGACCTGCACACACGACACGACGACCATCAGGCCGCTTCCCTTTCGACCCAGCCCTCCGCGGGACCCCCGCTCGTCTTCGCCGGCGTCTCCCATTTCGGAGGCGGTTCCCTTGGCCACCCCTTGAGCCTTGGGGACGACACCCTGGACCTCGGGGGCCGCTCCGTGGGCTGCCGGCCCGTCTCCCGGCGCTGCCGCCGATCGTCCCCCTGAGGCCAGTTCCGTCAGCAGGGCCCACACCGCGGCCCGCCCACTCTCCGGCAGCCCCACGTCGACGTTGTCAGCCACGATCACCTTCGGCCGATCGAGCAAGGCCAGCGCCAGCCCCAGTCGCACCTGCCCCTCCCGATCCAGCTCCCCGACCGGCGTACGGTCACCCGCCGTGAACCCCACCCGCTCCAACACCTGCTGGTACGGCTGCCGCCCCCGCTCCCGCAGATGCTCCCGAACCGTCAACCGCCGATCGAAGTCAGTGACCCCATCCACCAGCGCCAGCGCCGCCACCTTCCGGATCGCCCGCCGCCGCTCCACCCCGGCCACCGACAACTGACCCGCCGACGGCCTCATCCGCCCGGCCAGCGTCAGCAACAGACTCGTCCGCCCGCTCCCACCCGGCCCCACCACCGCGGTGAGACTCCCGGGCTCCGCAACGAACGAGACCCCCTCATACACCCCAGCCACCGCCAGGTCCTTCGCGACGATCACTCCACGCACTCCTTTGAACTGACCAGTCAGTACAAAAGATAGCGCATAGGACACCACCGCTTCCCCGCCACCCCCTCCCAGTCGCCCGCCGCCGACGCCCCTGATCTCAGGGACGCCTCACGACGGCCTTGGGGAACCACGGCCCCCGCCTGCGCCTGGGGACCTCAGGCCACGGACCCCTACCTCCGTACGAGGCCTCAGCCTCCGTCTCGAGCCAGGGGCCAAATCTCGCCTCCGACCCGGGCCGCCCGTGCCGTCACCGCTGACCGACCCCCCAAAGGCCCCGCCGCCCCGGAAACAGCGAAACCCCCGGGGTCCGGGGCCGGAAGGCCCCGGCGGGGGTGTGGGGGGCTCGGCCCCCCACCGAGGGGAGCCCGAGCTCAAACGCGCGAAGCGCGCCTCAGACGAAGGCCGAAGTAGTTCAGGCGAGGGTCAGCGGAGTTCGCCCTCCAGCAACCCCATGAGCACCATGTCATGCCACTTCCCCGCCCGCCGGAAGGACTCCCGCGCAACGCCCTCCTGCACGAAGCCCACCTTCTCGTACACCCGCCGGGCAGCCACGTTCTCCGCCACCACCCACAGCGTGATCCGGTGCAGGCGCAGTTCGTCGAAGCCGTACCGGCACATGGTCCGCATGGTGTCGGTGGCGAAGCCGCGTCCCCAGTGGTCCTTCTCGCCGATCCAGATGTCCAGCTCCGCGTCGCCGATCTCGGGCTGGGCGTCGCGCAGCCGGACGGCGCCGATGAGCTTGCCGGTCTCGAGGGTCTCGGCCCCGAGCAGGGTGTTGCTGTAGGTGTTGGTCGGCCGTTCGAGGTGCCGCTTGGTGAGCTGGGCGAGGGATTCGGGCTGGCCTGCGCCCATGTACCGGATCACCTCGGGGTCGCTGCCCCAGCGCCAGAGGGCTTCGGCGTCGCCGGGTTCGAGGGGGCGCAGGCGGATCAGGTCTCCGGTCAGCATGGGGTTCTCCTCAGAGTCGGGTTGTCCCGGCATTCGTAGCAGGAGGGGATGCCGGGTTCCACCGAGTTTCCGTCCCGGCCCTCTGAACGCCGGAAGCCGAAGCGCTCGCCCTGGCCCCCCGAACCCCGGAAGCCGAAGCGCTCGGCCCGGGTCACCACGACCCGGGCCGAGCGCGACGACCGGAGGATCAGACGCCCAGCACCGAAGGCTGGCCGAGCTCGTGCAGGAAGAGCGCCTCGGCGGTAGCCGTACGACGGAGCTCTTCGAGGTCGACGCGCTCGTTCGGGGCGTGGATGTTCGCGCCCTCGTCCTCGGCGCCGAAGAGCAGGATCTCGGCCGCGGGGAACTGCTTGATCAGCGTGTTGACCAGCGGGATCGAGCCACCGGCGCCGACGTCGCGCGGGGTGCGGCCGAAGGCGCGCTCCATGGCGCGGTTGAGGGCGGAGCGGGCCTTGCCGCCGGAGTCGGCCTGGAAGCCGGAGCCGACGGTGAGGTCGCCGAAGGAGACCTGGACGCCCCAGGGCGCGACCTGCTGGAGGAAGCCCATCACGGTGTCGACCGTGGTCTTGGGGTCGCCGGACGGGGGGATGCGGACGGTGACGCGGGCACGGGCCAGCGGCTGGACGGCGTTGACCGCGCCGGAGACGGAGGGCACGTCGAGGCCGGTGACGGTGATCGCGTAGGAGGCCCACAGGCGGTCGGCCAGGGAGCCGGAGCCGACCAGGGAGACGCCGTCGAGGACGCCGGCGACCTGGCGGAACTCCTCCTCGGACGGGCCCTGCCCGAGGAAGGCGCCCCGGGGGAGGCCGGGCACGCGGATGTCGCCGTTCTCGTCATGGAGCGCGGTGAGCATGCGCATGAGCGCGGCGAGGGCGTCGGGGGCCGCACCGCCGAAGGAGCCGCTGTGCTGGGCGGTCTTGAGGGTGCGGACCTCGATGGTGAAGGCGGCCATGCCGCGCAGCGAGGTGGTGACCGAGGGGTCGCCGACCTTGGGGTTGCCGGTGTCGGCGACCACGATGGCGTCGGCGCGCAGGAGTTCGGGGTTCTTCTCGACGAAGGCTTCGAGGCGCTCGCCGGCGTACTCCTCCTGGCCCTCGATGATGACCTTGATGGTCACCGGGAACCGGCCCTGGAAGGCGCGCAGCGCGGCGACGTGCGAGATGATGCCGGACTTGTCGTCGGCGGCGCCGCGGCCGAAGAGCTGCCCGTCGATGAGGGTCGGCTCGAAGGGCGGGGTGTTCCAGGCGGCGGGGTCGCCGGCGGGCTGCACGTCGTAGTGGGCGTACAGCAGCACGGTGGGCGAGCCCGCGGGGCCGGGGGCCTCGCCGTACACGGCGGGGAAGCTGCCCTCGACCGGGATCTGCTGGACGTGGTGGAGCCCCACCGAACGCAGCAGCTCCTCCGTCACGGCCGCGGCGGCGAGGACGGGCTCCTCCGGGTGACCGGGAAAGGCCACGGAGGGGATGGCGACGAGGCGCTTGAGCTCCTCGACCGCCTGAGGCATCGCGGCGGCGACAGCGCTCTCGATCTGATCTGGTGTCACCGGACTACTCTCCCGGGGTCGTTGCGTGGGTACAGCTCATTGCATCACACACAGTTACCTGGCCTGCAAACCGGGCGTTGTACCCCGATAACCTACCTGCGGATTTCGTTGTTGTTACAAGTCGAAACTGCGAATACCTGACTTCTTGCAGAGTGTTGCCACGCTTTCGCTTGGCAATCCGCAGCTCAGCAGGCAAACTGTGAGCAGTCCGACACAAGGGAAGATACGTATGGACGTCCAGACGGCGGCCCAAGAGCATCTCTGGTTGCATTTCACGAGACACGGCGCGTACAGCAAGTCCGACATCCCGATGATCGTCCGGGGTGAAGGGGTGTACATCTACGACGATCGCGGCAAGCGATACCTGGACGGACTCGGCGGACTCTTCGTCGTGCAGGCCGGGCACGGCCGCACCGAACTGGCCGAGGCGGCCGCCAAGCAGGCGCAGGAACTGGCCTTCTTCCCCCTATGGTCCTACGCCCACCCCAAGGCGGCCGAGCTGGCCGCGCGCCTGGCGGAGCACACCCCGGGCGAGCTGAACCGGATCTTCTTCACCACCGGCGGCGGCGAGGCCGTCGAGAGCGCGTGGAAGCTGGCCAAGCAGTACTTCAAGATGACCGGCAAGCCGCTCAAGCACAAGGTCATCAGCCGCCAGGTCGCCTACCACGGCACCCCGCAGGGCGCGCTGTCGATCACCGGCGTCCCCGCCTTCAAGCAGATGTTCGAGCCGCTGGTCCCCGGCCGGGTCGCGGTGCCGAACACCAACCACTACCGCGCCGACGAGATCACCGGCGTGCCGGGGATGACGCCGGAGCAGTTCGGGATCTGGGCCGCCGACCGCGTCGCCCGCGCGATCGAGATGGAGGGCCCCGACACCGTGGCCGCCGTCTTCGTCGAGCCGGTGCAGAACGCCGGCGGCTGCTTCCCGCCCCCGCCCGGCTACTTCAAGCGGCTGCGCGAGATCTGCGACGAGTACGACGTGCTGCTCGTCTCCGACGAGGTCATCTGCGCCTTCGGCCGGCTGGGCACGATGTTCGGCGGGCAGAAGTTCGACTACGTGCCCGACATCATCACCTGCGCCAAGGGCATGACCAGCGGCTACTCGCCGATCGGCGCGATGATCGCGCACGAGCGGCTGTTCGAGCCGTTCAAGGCCGAGGGCGAGATGTTCGCGCACGGCTACACCTTCGGCGGTCACCCGGTGAGCGCCGCGGTCGCGCTGGCCAACCTCGACCTCTTCGAGCGCGAGGACCTGCTGGGCCACGTCACCCGCAACGAGCCGGCCTTCCGGCAGACGCTGGAGCGGCTGTACGACCTGCCGATCGTCGGCGACGTGCGCGGTTCGGGCTACTTCTGGGGCATCGAGCTGGTCAAGGACAAGACCACCAAGGAGACCTTCAGCGCGGAGGAGAGCGAGCGGCTGATCCGCGGCTTCCTCAGCCACGCGCTCTACGACGCCGGGCTCTACTGCCGGGCCGACGATCGCGGCGACCCGGTCATCCAGCTCTCGCCGCCGCTCATCGCGGGCCAGAAGGAGTTCGACGAGATCGAGTCCATCCTCCGAGGCGTGCTCACGGACGCCTGGAAGTTGTTGTAACCACCCCCCGCCCGGCACGACGGCGTGCCGGGCACGTCCAGGAAAGGACCCACACCAATGAAGATCGGTGTGCCCGCTGAGGTCAAGAACCACGAGTACCGCGTCGCGGCGACGCCCGCCGGTGTCCACGAGCTCGTCCGCCACGGCCACGAGGTGTTCGTCCAGCGCGGAGCCGGCCTCGGCTCGCACATCACCGACGAGGAGTACCTCGCCGCCGGCGCCAAGATCCTCGACACCGCGGACGCCACCTGGGGCGAGTCCGAGATGGTGCTGAAGGTCAAGGAGCCCATCGCCGAGGAGTTCCACCGCCTGCGCGGCGACCTCGTCCTCTTCACCTACCTTCACCTGGCCGCGGGCGCCGCCTGCGCCGACGCGCTGCTCAAGGCCGGCACCACCGGCATCGCCTACGAGACGGTCCAGGTCGGCAACGCCCTGCCGCTGCTCGCCCCGATGTCGGAGGTCGCCGGCCGGCTCGCGCCGCAGGTGGGCGCCTACAACCTGATGCGCTTCAACGGCGGCCGCGGCGTCCTGCCCGGCGGCGTGCCCGGCGTGGCCCCCGCCAAGGTCGTCGTCATCGGCGGCGGCGTCTCCGGCCTCAACGCCGCGCAGATCGCCGTCGGCATGGGCGCGGACGTCACCGTCCTCGACACCAACGTCGACCGCCTGCGCTTCATCGACGCCGTCTACCAGGGCCGGCTCAAGACGCTGGTGTCCAACTCCTACGCCATCGAGCAGGAGGTCCTCCAGGCCGACCTGGTCATCGGCGCGGTGCTCATCCCCGGCGCCAAGGCCCCGACGCTGGTCTCCAACGACCTGGTCTCCCGCATGAAGCCGGGCTCCGTGCTCGTCGACATCGCCATCGACCAGGGCGGCTGCTTCGAGGACTCCCGCCCGACCACGCACGCCGAGCCCACCTACAAGGTGCACAACTCGATCTTCTACTGCGTGGCCAACATGCCCGGCTCGGTGGCCAACACCTCCACCTACGCTCTCACCAACGCCACGCTGCCGTACGCGGTCAAGCTGGCCGACCTGGGCTGGAAGGAGGCCCTGCGCGCCGACACCGCGCTGGCGCTGGGGCTCAACACGCACGCCGGGCAGCTCACCAACGAGCCGGTCGCGGAGGCCCTCGGCCTGCCGTACGTGCCGGTTTCCGACGTGCTGGCCTAGCTTCCAGGCCAGGTACGGCAGGCCGTGGTTATATCCCCTTGGGGGGCGAAGACCACGAGGAGGCCGTCGATGGCTATCGGAATCAGCCAGATCACGCTGTACGTGAAGGACCAGGAGGCCGCGAGGCGCTTCTGGTCCGAGCAGATGGGGTTCGACGTCGTCATGGACCAGTCCTACGGCGACGAGCGCTGGGTCGAGGTGGCGCCGGCCGGCGGCGGCCCGCGCCTGGTCCTGTACAAGGAGAGCGCGGACTGGCCCTCGCTCTCCGGCGAGCAGCCGAACTACGTGCTGTTCGAGGCCGACGACCTGGTCAAGACGCACGAGGAGCTCGCCGGGCGCGGCGTGGAGTTCGTGACCGAGCCCAAGCAGGAGCCGTGGGGCTGGTCCTCGACGTTCAAGGACAACGAGGGCCACCTGTTCCACCTCGGCCAGCGCCGCTAGCCCGCCTCGCCGCGGGCTAGCGCACCAGCCGGGCGCGCAGCAGCCTGGCGGTGTCGAGCACGTGCTCGATCTCGGCCCGGCTCGGCCACGGCGCCGTGCCGGGCCGCAGCAGCGTGGCCCGTACCGAGGCGAGGTGCTCGACCGCGGCGGTGTGGACCCCGCTGCGCTCGGTCAGCCAGACCACCACGTCCGCGTGGTCGCGCAGGGGCCGGGTGAGCAGGTCCCAGGTGCCCAGGATCTCCGTCAGCTCGGGCACCGGCAGCGGCACCCCGTCGCGCCGGCCGGTCGCCGCCGAGGCCAGTTCGGCCCTGGCGCTCAGCTCCGGCTCCGCCAGCCGGTCCCAGGTGGGCGGCGGCGGATCGGCCAGCCACCGCTCGGCTTCGCCCGGGTGACCCGTCGCGCTCAGCAGCCCGCCCAGCTCCATCGCCGCCCGGTGGTGGCCCGACAGCGCCGCCTGTCGGAACCAGTGCTGGCCGCCGGCCAGGTCGCCGTTCTCCGCGATCAGCAGGAGGCCGAAGTTGAAGGCCGACTCGGCGTCGCCGCTGGCCGCCGCGCGGCCGAACCAGTGGCTGGCCCCGGCCGAGTCGCTCAGCTCCACGCACACGAACCCGGCCATGCGCTGGTCATCCAGCCGCCCGGCCGCCGCCGCGCGCTCGAACCACGCCAGCGCCGTGCGCAGGTCCCGGCGCGACAACGCGATCCCGCCGAGCTGCGAGGCCGCTCCCGGATGCTCGTGCTCGGCCGCCAGCCGGTAGTACCCCTCCGCGCCCTCCGGATCGCGGGTGGCCTGCAGGAACAGCCCCAGGTGGTAGGCCGCCTCCGGATGCCCGCCCCGGGCCGCGAACTCCCACCACCGCACCGTCTCGCCGCCGTCACCCGCCGCGTACGCCAGGAACCCCAGGTCGTGCGCCGAGGCCAGGTCGCCGTCGGCCGCCGCCCGCCGGTGCCACTCCCGGCCGATCGCCAGCTCCCCGGCGTCCTCGCAGATCAGCGCCAGCTTCCGCGCCGCCGTACGTGACCCGTTGTGGGCGGCCCGCTCGAACCAGATCCGCGCCGCCGCCAGATCGCCCCGCTGCTCCAGCAGCAAGGTGGCCAGGTTCAGCGCCGCCTCGATGTCGCCCATCCCCGCGGCCAGCTCGTACCACGTCACCGCCTCGTCGAGGCTGCCGTGCTTCTCGTGCCAGACGCCCAGGTTGAACGCGCTGTCCACCTGCCCGGCCGAGGCCGCCCGCTCCCACCAGTGCCGCGCCGCCGACCGATCCCCGCGCGCCGCGTAGAGCTTGCCCAGCCGATGCGCCGCGCCCGCATCACCCTGGTGCGCCGCCACCAGCAGATCGGGCTCGTCTCCGGACCGCGGCGCGGGCACCGCGGTCGCCTGCTCGAGTTGCCACCAGGACATGTCCCCTCCCGGGTGTGTAGGACAGGGTGACATGTAATCACTTCGTTGCGGAGGGTAATTGCGGTCTTTGCTGGGTCTGGCTTTCTGGTTGTCAGAGTTTCTTGTGGGCACCCTGTTATTTCTGACACCAGTGTTGACAGTTCCGGGAAAAGCCCGATATTGGCCGCAAATTGACTTTTCTCTGGAACGATCCCACCGAATGCACTCCTAAGGAAGGAATCCAGTGAGTCTCGCAGCACACGCGAGGCGCGGCATCGGGGGGCTCGTCCTAGTCCTGTCCGCCGTGCTCGCCGCCGGGGGCCTCGCCGCCCCCGCGAGCGCGGCCCCGGCACCTGTGGTGTTCGGTACGGCTGCCGCCTCGCCCAAGGTCCAGAGCGTGCCGTGCCCCGCCACCGTCAAACTCGCCACGGCGCTGAAGGTCAAGGCGCCGGCCACGCTGAAGTACCGCTGGCTCTTCAGCGACGGCGGCAAGAGCGTCGTCAAGACCTACCGCGTCGGCGGCAAGGGCATCAAGAGCATCCGGCTGACCACCACGCTGAAGGTCGCCGACAGCCTGCGCGGCTGGGGCGCGGTCGGTCTGGTCGCGCCGGTGAAGAAGGTTTCCAGGAAGGCGCACTTCGCGGTCACCTGCACCACCGGCGGAACCGGCACGCCCGACCCGATGACCGCCGTCGGCTACGGACAATGGACCGCTCCACCCGCCACGGGTCAGCCCCAGCAGGACAACCCGCCGGCCACTGACCCCAACCCGGTGCGCGGGATCACGCTGGAGGCCACGCCCAAGAGCTACGCCGGGCGCTGCCCGACGAAGATCGCGCTCAAGGCCGGCTTCACCTTCGCCGTCGCGCCCAAGCCGGGCGCCACCGTCACCTACCGGCTGATCGGTTCCGACGGCAAGGACTCCGACTGGAAGTCGCTCACCCTGCCGGCCGGCGCGAGCACCAGCCACCAGGCCGACCTCGGCCAGATCGAGGTCGCCAAGACCGGCTGGCAGCAGCTCGAAGTCGCCCAGCCCGACCAGATCAAGTCCAACCAGGCGCACTTCGCCCTGGTCTGCGGCGACCCCGAGGTCAGTGTCAGCAAGGCGGTCGCGCACCCGGGCGAGACGGTCACCGTCAGCGCCAAGTTCGTCGGCGCCGACGTGAAGAGCATCGCCTCCAAGGCCTTCGTCCCCGAGACCCACGCGGTCCCGGCGGGCAAGAAGGAGTACTCCTTCGAGGCCAAGGTCTCCACGCAGCTCGGCGAGCACGAGGTCAAGGCGCTCTTCGCGGACAACGACAGCGCCACCACCAAGATCAAGGTCGTCGAGGACCCGAACCCGGTGAAGGGCGTCAAGCTCGCCCTCGACCCGGCCGCCTACGAGGGCCGCTGCCCGGCCCCCGTCAAGGTCACCGCCACCTTCGACCTCGGCACCTATCCGGCCGCCCCGCTGACCATCGCCTACCGCGCGGTCGGCACCGAGGCCTGGAAGACGATCTCGGTGCCCGCCGGGCACAACGGCAGCCACACCGCCGAGCTCGAGCCCCTGCGCTTCGCCGAGAGCAAGAAGGGCGCCTACCAGATCGAGCTCAAGCAGGCCGACGGCGCCAAGTCCAACGCCGTCGCCTACGACATCGCCTGCGGCGAGCACTCCATCGTGCTGAGCAAGGCCTCGGGCCACCCCGGCGAGGAGGTCACCGTCACCGTCAAGGGCTTCGGCTCCGACGTCAAGACCGTCGTCTCCAAGGCGTTCACCCCCGAGACCCACCAGGCCCCGGCGGGCAAGCGCGAGTACACCTTCAAGGCGACGGTGTCCGCGGTCATCGGCGAGCACCCGGTCAAGGCCACCTTCGCCAACGGCGACGACGCCGGGACCGGCTTCACCGTCGAGGCGGTCAAGAACCCGGTCGCCCAGGTCGCCGTCGTCGTCGATCCCACGGGCTACCGGGGCGAGTGCCCGGTCACGCTCAAGGTGCGCGCGACCTTCAAGGGCATCCCGTCCTACGTCACGAGCATCCAGTACCGCCGCGTCGGCGCCGGCGCGTGGCAGACCCTCACCCTCCCAGCCGGCCACGGCGGGACCCACGTGGCGGACCTGCCCTCGCTCACCTTCACCTCGTCCGATGCGGGCAAGGTCCGGCTGGAGGTCAACCAGCCCGACGGCCTGAAGTCCAACGAGGCCGGCTATGAGGTCGTGTGCGGCAAGGCCGGCATCACCCTCGACAAGACCACCGCCCACCCCGGCGACAAGGTCGAGGTCAGGGTCGACGGCTTCCACTCCGACGTCAGGACGATCAGCTCCGAGGCCTTCGTCCCCAAGGACCACACCGTCTCGGGGACCAAGCGGGTGTACGAGTTCGACGCCACGGTGGGTGACAAGCTCGGCACCTTCACGGTGACGGCCAAGCTGGCCGACGGTTCCAGCGTCACCGCCTCGCTCAAGGTCGAGGCCGCTCCCATCAAGGTGACGGGTCTCAAGATCGAGTTCAAGGACGACGACGTGCGGGCCAGGTGCCCGGTGTCGCTGCCCATCTACGCGCTGTTCTCGGGGTTGCCGCGCGGATCGCAGACGCTGGAGTACCGCATCGTCGGCACCGCCACGTGGCAGTCCGTCACGGTGACCGGTGGACATGACGGCAAGGACCTCGTCTGGCTGGAGCCGCTCCAGGTGACCGCGAGCGGCAAGGGCAGCATCCAGATCGAGATCAAGGGCACCAGCGTGCGCTCCGACCAGGAGTCGTACGAGGTGACCTGCCTCGAGCGCTCGATCACGCTCAGCAAGTCCTCGGCCATGCCCGGCGAGAAGATCGAGGTCGAGGTGAACGGCGTCGACTCCAAGGTCGACAAGGTCGTCTCCCAGGCCCTGGACCCCTCGCCCAAGGACCCCACCTGGGAGGAGTACCGGTACTCCTACAACGCCGAGGTCAAGGAGATCGCCCCCGGCACTTACCCGGTGACCGCGTACCTGCGTGACGGCACCACGCTGGTCGCCCAGCTCACCGTGCTCAGCCCGGTCCACGTCAAGGGCGTCTCCTTGTCCGTCGCCCCGGACCTGCCGAGCAACGGCAAGGTCACCTGTGGGACCACCTTCCAGTTCAAGGCCACCTTCGACCTGACGGGCGCGCCCGCCGGCGCGTACACCATCCGCTACCGGTTCCCCGAGAACCACGCGGTCAGGGAGATCGCGGTCCCCGCCAACCACGGCACCTCTTTCACGGCGGTGGTCCACAGCATCACCATCCAGAGGAACGAGGGGTACAACACCCAACTGGAGCTCGTGGTCGACCAGCCCCGCCCCGTTTCTGACAGGTTCCATTTCAAGGCGCGGTGTGACTGATTGACGTGAAGGGTGGTCATTGACTCCGGTCAATGACCACCCTTCACTCTTTCCCCATAAATACCTCTAGTCACCTTTTGTCTGGAAGGATCGCTCCCCGGGGAGATGGGGAGATCTTCCGATGAGAGGGAAAGCAGTGAAACTCGCAAGTACGGCGAGGCGCGGCTTCACGGGATTCGCGATGGCTGTCGTCGCGCTCCTGGCCGCTGGGGGCCTCGCCGCCCCGGCGAGCGCGGCTCCGGCACCAGTGGTGTTCGGTACGGCTGCCGCCTCGCCCAAGACGCAGACCACGAAGTGCCCGGCCACGGTCAAGCTGTCGACCGCGGCCAAGGTGAAGGCCCCGGCGACGCTCAAGTACCAGTGGGTCTTCAGCAACGGTGACAAGAGCTCCGTGAAGACCTACCGCGTGGGCGGCAAGGGCATCAAGAACGTCCGTCTGCACACCGCCATCAAGGTTGGCGGCGACGCCCGCGGCTGGGGCGCGGTGCGCCTGCTCAGCCCGGTGAAGAAGGTCTCGAAGAAGGCCTACTTCGCGGTCACCTGCACCGGCGGCGGCGACAACGGCGGCGGCACCGGCCACGCGACGAGCGGCGGCTGGGTGCACCTGTCCTACGGCCACGTCGAGGAGCCCCCGGCCAACCCGGGCAACGGCGGCACCCCGCCGCCCGCCGAGCAGAACCACGTCAAGGCCGTGACCCTGCGGCTCGGCGCGGGCGGTGAGGAGAAGGCCGACCGCTGCCCGAAGGAGTTCGCCCTCGCGGCGAGCTTCGACATCACCGGCGCCCCGGCCACGGCGTTCACCATCAACTACCGCCTGCTGGCCTCCGACGGCACCGTCGGTGCGTGGGCGAGTACCTCCGTCCCCGCCAACCACGGCACGACGCACGAGGTCGACCTGGGCAAGATCAGCGTGAGCCAGAGCGGCTGGCGTCAGATCGAGGTCGCCCAGCCGAACGCGCTGAAGTCCAACCAGGCCGCGTACACCGTCGAGTGCGCCCAGCCGAGCATCACGCTCAGCAAGCCCGCCGGCAAGCCGGGTGAGACGGTGAAGGTCACCGTCAAGGGCATCGACGTCAACGTCAAGAGCATCACCTCCAACGCCTTCGAGCCGGCCGTGCACACCGTCGCGGGCAGCCACAAGGAGTACTCCTTCGACGCCAAGGTCGCCGTGCAGGCCGGAGCGCACGAGGTCAAGGCGGTCTTTGCCGACAACACCAGCGTGACCGCGACCTTCACCGTCGAGGTGGACGTCAACCCGATCAAGAGCCTCTCGATCGCGGTCGACCCGGTCAAGTACACCGGGCGTTGCCCCAAGCCGCTCGCCGTCACGGGCACCTTCGACGTCTCGGGCCTGCCGGCGGTGGAGTCCACCGTCCAGTACCGCCGCGTCGGCACGGAGGAGTGGCAGTCGCTGACCGTCCCCGCCAACCACGGCGCCACCTTCGTGGCCCAGCTCAAGCCGCTGACCATCCAGGCCACGGAGAAGGGCACGGTCAAGATCGAGGTCAGCCAGCAGAACAAGCTGGTCTCGAACGAGGTCGCCTACGACATCACCTGTGTCGGCCCGACCATCTCGCTGGAGCCGGACACCGTCCGTCCCGGTGAGCACGTGACGGTGACCGTGGACGGCGTCGACAGCGAGGTCAAGAAGATCGAGTCGAGCGCCTTCCGCGACTCGGACTTCCGCGGTGAGACCCGGGTGGTCTACCGGGTAGGGGTGTCGCTCGATGCCCGCAGCGGTGAGCATACGGTGACCGCGCGGCTGGCGAACGGCGAGGTGCTGACCGCCAAGCTGTCGGTCTACCGCTCGCCCGTGCGGAGCCTGTCGGTGGTCGCCGAGCCGGCCCCGTCCGGCACTCCCGTGGCCTGCCCGCACCGGGTGAACTACAAGGTGACCTTCAACCTCGCCGGGGCTCCGGCAGGGGCGTTGAAGATCAAATTCCGCGTCGCGATCTTCCCCGTCGACCTGGTGACGCCGTTCCGGGACCTGACCATCCCGGCGGGTCACGGTGACACCTACACCGCGGTGATCGACTCGGAGGACTTCTACTCCACGACCCAGCATGAGCAGTATCGGCGGGTCGAGGTGCCGGAGTTCCTCGGTGCCGAGCTGAGCAACGCGCTCAAGTTCAAGATCACCTGCAAGTGACGACCCGGGGGGACGGGTGGCGGTGCCGCCCGTCCCCTGCTGTTGACCGAACGGTTACCTGGGTCTGTCAGGATTCCGCCTTCAAGATCCGTTGGAAGAGGAATCCAGTGACCTTAGTGACCGCGGCCCGACGCCGGGCCGGGAGCGTTGCGGCCATCCTGGCCTTCGCCGCCGGCCTGCTCGCCGTACCGGCTCAGGCCGCCCCCACCCCGGTGGTGTTCGGTACGGCTGCCGCAAGCCCGAAGACACAGGCCGGGACCTGCCCCGCCACCGTACGGCTGGCCGTCTCGGCCAAGGTGAAGGCCCCCGCGACCCTGAAGTACGCCTGGACCTTCAGCGACGGCGACACCAGCGCCGTCAAGACCTACCGCGTCGGCGGCAAGGGCGTGAAGAAGGTCAGGCTCGCCACCACCCTCAAGGTGCACGGCGACGTCCGAGGCTGGGGCGCGGTGCGCCTGCTCGGCCCGGCGAAGAAGACCTCCGCCAAGGCCGCGTTCTCCGTCGACTGCCCCGAAGGCTCGGGCGGCTCGGGCGGCGGCGCCGACACGTGGGAGCCGGTGGGCTACACCGTCGAGGGCGCGACCAAGCCGGTCACCCCGCCGCCGGCCGGCCAGGGGCAGGAGCGTTCGCTCACGCTGAGCAAGTCCACCGCGAACCCCGGCGACAAGGTGACCGTGACGGTCACGAACACCGCCGCCGACGTCCGGACCATCACCTCGGCCGCCTTCACCCCGGCCGTGCACCCGGTCAGCGGGCAGAAGCGCGCCTACAGCTTCCAGGCCACCGTGGCGGAGGCGCCGGGTGAGCACGAGGTGCGGGCGGTCTTCGCCGACAACTCCTTCGCCACGGCGACCCTCAAGGTCGTCGCCCTGGAAGGGCCGGTGAAGAAGGCCACGATCGACGTCGAGCGGGTCACTGCGGCCAAGTGCCCGGTCACGTTCAAGATCCGGGGCACCTTTGAGGGGCTGCCGGCGGGAGCGCAGACCGTCCGCTACCGCTATGTGGGCACCGAGGCGTGGCAGAGCGTCGAGGTCCCGGCCGGCCACAAGGGCGCGCACACCGCCGTGCTGGAGCCGCTGGAGCTGACCGCGGAGACCAGCAAGGGCTTCGTCCAGGTGGAGATCGACCAGCCCGGCCGGCTGAAGTCGAACATCGTCTACTACCTCAAGTGCCACGGCTTCCAGGGTGGCCAGGTGATCGGCACCGCGACCGCCGACATCGCCCTCACGCCCACCGGTGGTCCCGTCGTGGAACTGGTCGCCGACGCGCTGCTGGAGTCGATCAAGTCCGTCTCCGGCGCCCAGATCGCGCTGGTCAGCCGCAGGTCCGTCGAGGCCGGGCTCAAGGCAGGACCGCTCACCATCGAGGACGCCCACGGCACGCAGCCGCGGGGCAACTCGCTCCAGGCTCTGAACCTGACCGGAGCCCAGCTCAAGAAGCTGCTCGGCGAGGCGACCGCGCAGACCGGGCCGCTGACCCCGTCGGCCGGAGTGCGGTACACGCTGACCGGCTCCACCGTCACCGAACTGACCATCAACGGGGTGGCGGTGACCGATGCCCAGGTGATCCGGGTGGCGGCCACGCACATCCTGATGTCCGGCTACGACGGCTTCCCGACCTTCCGGGAGGGCACGGACCGGTTCACCGGAGGCCTCGACGACGGCGGCGCGGTGGCGACCTACATCGCCCGCAACACCCCGGTCCAGCCGCCGAAGGGGGACCGCGTCACCCTCGTTCCGTGACGAAGCGGATGAACCCCTGGTACATCCCCATCGAGCACACATAGCGCAGGGTGCCCGCCCGCTGAGGCGGCAGCCGTACGGTCGCCGGGAGGGAGTGATCCGTCCCGGCGATCGTCACTGTCCGGGTGCAGCCCGGTTCGGCCACCTTGAACACCAGGTCCACCGGCTGCCCGGCCGGGGCGGTGACCAGGGCCGGACGGTAGCCGGTGGCGGTGGCCCAGACGACGATCGGGCCCCGCGCGGGCGGGGCGGCGGCGGCCGGGCGGGTCGAGCCGGGCCACCAGCCGCCGAGGCTGAGGCCGGAAGTGATGGTCCACAGGGCGACGGCGACCGCTGCCACGCCTGCCAGGAGGGCGAGGCGGGTCTGGGAGAGCTTGCGGAGGAGGAGGGCCAGGAGGGCGAAGGCGGGGGCGGTGCCCACGACGAAGCCGGTCATGACGGCGGCGCCGCCCACGGGGGAGGCGCTGGTGACGGCGACGAGTTCCATGCTCAGGGTGACGCCGCAGGGGATGAGGATGGTGGCGGCGCCCAGGAGGAAGGCGCCCCGGGTGCGGGTGGGTGTGGGGGTGCAGCCGGTGGGGTGGTGGTGCTTGGCGCGGTCATGGCGGATCAGGCGGAGGGCGAAGGCCAGGACGCTGAGGCCGGCGGCGACGAGCAGGACGGCGCGGGCGGTCGGGGGCAGGCGGATGGCGGAGCCGGCCCAGCCGAGCAGGGCGCCGGCCAGGAGGTGCGAGGTCAGGCGGCCGGTGAGGAAGCGGGCGATGACCTGGGGGGTGGCGGTGCTGGGTGAGTGGCGGTGGACGAGGCCGACGAGGAGGCCGCCCTGCAGGGCCGTACAGGAGGCTGTGCCGGCGACGAGGCCGGCGGCCAGGCCGCTGAGGAAGAGGGAGATCGGCTCCACCGGGCCTCAGTCCTGCGCGGGAGGGGGTACGGGGGGCTGCATCGGGTCCCTCGCTCTCGGGGGAGGTCTGGGCGGCGGTCTCGGGGGAGTTCGCAGTGGCGGTCTCGGTGGAGGTCTCGGTGAACGGGGAGGTCTCGGTGAACGGGGAGGTCTCGGTGGACCGGGAGGTCGCGGGCGAGGTCTCGGGGGAGTTGTCGATGGAGTCCTGGGGTGAACCTAACGCGATGCTCCGACAGCGGCCAGTAACACTTGTTTCACCCGCGGGGACGATTGATGATCAGCTCGTGATCGACAAAGAGACCGGCTGGTACTTCATGCACGCCTCGATCAAGGCCGTGGTGCTGCACGAGGGGCGGGTGTTGTTGTGCAGGAACCCGCGGGAGAAGTGGGAGCTGCCCGGCGGGTGGCCGGATCGGGAGGACGGCACGCTGGCCGAGGTGGTGCGGCGGGAGGTGCGGGAGGAGAGCGGGCTGGAGGTGCACGTCGGCCCGGTGGCGGGAGCGGAGATCTTCACCATCGGCCAGGGGAAGGTGTTGATCGTGGCGGTGCGGGCGACGGTCTCGGGCGCGGTGGAGCTCCGGCTGAGCGAGGAGCACAGCGCGGTGCGGTTCTTCCCGGTGGGGGAGCTGCCGGCGGACCTGGAGGACGGCTACCGGCCGCTGATCGAGGCGGCTACAGCCAGCCCGGCCTGACCAGGCCGGACTCGTAGGCGATCACCACGAGCTGCGCCCGGTCGCGGGCGTGGAGCTTCATCATCGTCCGGCTGACGTGCGTCTTGGCGGTGGCCGGTGACATGAACAGCTTGGCCGCGATCTCGTCGTTGGTCATCCCGGTGCCCACCAGGGCCAGGACCTCGCGTTCGCGGTCGGTGAGCTGGTCGAGGCCGTCGGTGGCGACGGGTTCCTTGGCCCGGGAGGCGTACTCGGCGATCAGGCGCCGGGTGACGCCGGGCGACAGGAGGGCGTCACCGGCGGCGACGACGCGGACCGCCTGGATGAGCTCGGTGGGCTCGGTGTCCTTGACGAGGAAGCCGCTGGCCCCGCCGCGCAACGCCTCGAAGACGTACTCGTCGAGCTCGAAGGTGGTCAGGATGACGATCCGCGGACCGGCGGGCATGAGGCGGGTGGCGGTGAGGCCGTCGACGCCCGGCATGCGGATGTCCATGAGCACCACGTCGGGGGTGTGCTCGGCGGCCAGCCGTACCGCTTCGGCGCCGTCGGCGGCCTCGGCGACGACGGTCATGTCGGGCTGGGCGTCGAGCAGCGCCTTGAACCCGGCGCGCACGAGCGCCTGGTCGTCGGCGAGCAGCAGTCTGATCATGTGTCCTCCAGGGGCGGCCGGGCGTCCACGCCGGACAGGGGCAGCCGCGCGTCGACGGCGAAGCCGGGTCCGGCGGGTCCGGCGGTGAAGTCGCCGCCGAGCGCGGTGACGCGTTCGCGCATGCCGGGGATGCCGTTGCCGCCGCCCTCGCCGGCGAGGACGGCGGGCGTGGTGCCGCCGGTGTCGGTGACGCGCACCCGCAGGGAGTCACCGTAGGTCAGGGTGACGGTGACCTTGGCACCGGGTGCGTGTTTGGTGACGTTGGTGAGCGCTTCCTGGACGATGCGGAAGGCGGCCCGGTCGACGCCGGGCGGCACGGGCCGGGCGCCTTCGCGCTCGAGGGTGACGTCGAGGCCGGAGCGGGCGATGAGCTCGTCGAGCCGGTCGAGCCCGGCGGTGGGGGAGCGGGGCGCGCCCTCGCGCAGCACGTTGAGGACCGAGCGCATCTCGCCGAGCACCTCCTTGGACGCGGTCTTGATCGTCGCCAGCGCGGTGCGCGCCTGCTCGGGGTGCTCGTCGATCAGGTGGAGCGCGGTCGAAGCCTGGACGTGGATGAGCGAGATGTTGTGCGCGAGCACGTCGTGGAGCTCCTGGGCCATGGTCAGCCGTTCCTCGCTGGCCTGCCGCCGGGCTTCCTCCTCCTCGACGCGGTGGAGCTCGCGGCGTTTCTCGCGGATGATGCGGGCGAGCTCGGAGGCGAGCATGACCAGCAGGATGAAGGCGGTGACGGCCAGGTTGTGGAACAGGTCGCGGCGGCCGATCACCCAGGCGTAGGTGAGGAAGGTGACCAGGGTGAGCCCGGCCAGGGCCCACGCCTGCAGCCGTTTGCGCTCGACCACGAGCAGGAAGGCGAACATCACGATCGGGCTCAGGAAGATCGGCCCGTACGGGTAGCCGCCCCACACGTAGGCGTAGGTCGCGGCCAGGGTGGCCAGCGTCGCGGTGATCGGGCAGTGCCGCCTCACCAGCAGCATGAGCGGCCCGACCAGCAGCAACGCGTAGGCGTAGGGGTCGAGCGGCTCGCGGAAATCCCTCTGTCCCCAGTAGGCGCCCTGGGAGGCCACCACCTGGACCACGGCGACGATCAGCGCCACCAGAGGGTCGTTCTTACGCACGGCCCCACGTTAGGCCACCGCTCCGACGAAAAGCATCCGCCCGGTGTGGGAGTGGGCCCTACCCCGGGGGGCGTACCTGAGTCATGGTGAGTGCATGATCCGACTCATCCTCGCCGGGACGCTGCTCGTCCCGATCCATCCCGTGGAGCAGGAAAAGGTCCCGGTTCAAGAGGGGTACGGCGGAGCCGTCGCCACCGTCGACCACGACGCGAGCAAGGCCGCCGTCGAGATCCTGCGCCGGGGCGGCAACGCGATCGACGCCGCGGTCGCCGCGGGCGCGGTGCTGGGCGTGACCGAGCCGTACTCGGCCGGCGCGGCCGGCGGCGGCTTCATGGTCATCTACCAGCGCGGCCGGGTGCACACCATCGACGGCCGCGAGACCGCCCCGGCGGCGATGACCTCGTCTTCGCTGGAGGGCATCCCGTTCGAGGAGGCCGTCACCAGCGGCCTGTCCGCGGGCGTCCCCGGCGCGGTGGCCCAGTGGGAGCTGGCGCTGCGGCGCTTCGGCACCATGAAGCTGCGCGACGCGCTGCGCCCGGCCATCGAGGTGGCCGAGAAGGGCTTCGTCGTCGACCAGACCTTCCACTCCCAGACCGCCGCGAACGCCGCGCGCTTCCGCGACATCGCCTCCACCGCCAAGCTCTACCTGCCCGGCGGCCAGCCGCCTCCGGTCGGCTCGGTCTTCCGCAACCCCGAGCTCGCCGACACCTACCGCCAGCTCGCGCGCCGCGGACCCCAGTGGCTGTACGGCGGGCAGCTCGGCCGCGAGATCGTCGCCACGGTCAAGAACCCGCCGGTCACCCCCGGCGCCACGCGCAACGTCCGCCCGGGCCTGATGGAGGTCGGCGACCTGCGCGACTACCGCGCCCTGCTGCGCGAGCCCACCCGCGTCGACTACAAGGGCCTTCAGGTGTACGGCATGGCCCCGCCCTCCTCCGGCGGCTCGACCGTCGGCGAGGCGCTCAACATCGTCGAGGCGCTGCCCAAGGTCGGCCTGCACGAGTACCTCGAAGCCTCCCGCCTGGCCTTCGCCGACCGCGGCAAGTACGTCGGCGACATCCCCGGCGTCCCGCTGCGCGAGCTGCTGTCCGACGGTTTCGCCAAGGAGCGCTCCTGCCTGATCGGCGAGCGGGCCATGGCCCACCCGGCCGCCCCGGGCTCGCCCGACGGCTCCTACTCCGGCTGCCCGGCCCCCGCCGAGACCGCCACGCCGGTCGCCGACGAGGGCCCGGAGACGACGCACCTGGTCGTCGCCGACCGCTGGGGCACGGTCGTGGCCTACAACCTCACCATCGAGTCCACCGGCGGCAACGGCATCGTGGTGCCCGGCCGCGGCCTGCTGCTCAACAACGAGCTGACCGACTTCACCTTCGGGCCCGCGCCGGGTGACCCCAACCTGCCCGGTCCCGGCAAGCGGCCCCGCTCGTCGATGGCGCCGACCATCGTGCTCGACGAGGGGCGGCCGGTGCTCGCGGTCGGTTCGCCGGGCGGGTCCACCATCATCACCACCGTGCTGCAGATCCTGCTCAACCGCTACGAGTTCGGGATGAGCCTGCCCGAGGCGCTCGCCGCGCCGCGCGCCACCCAGCGCAACACCGAGCAGACCCAGGCCGAGCAGGCCTTCCTCGACCAGCACCGGGCGTCGCTGGAGGCGCTGGGCCACAAGCTGGTCCTCAACCCGGAGATCGGCGCGGCCACCGCGCTGGAGTTCCTCGGCCGGGGCCGCGTCCAGGCGGTCGCCGAACCCACCCGGCGCGGCGGCGGCAGCGCCCTGGTCGTCCGGCCCGCCCGTCCCTGATCCCGCTCCCCGGTACGGCGGGGCGGCCCGCCGTACCGGGGTCAGCGGATCAGCTCGTAGGCCTCGCTCCTGACGCGCCGGGTGCGGGCCCAGTACTCGAAGGTGAAGCCCGGCCACAGGGTGCGGTTGACGCCGTGCTCGTCGAGGTACCAGGAGTCGCAGCCGCCCTCGGTCCAGACCCGGCGGCCGAGCCGGGCCTGCAGCCGCCGGTTGTACGCGCGCTGATGGCCGGGCCGCACGTCGAGCGCGCGGGCGCCGGTCCTGGCCAGCAGCCGCAGGCACTCCATGACGTACCGCACCTGAGCCTCGATCATGAAGACCACCGAGGTGTGGCCGAGCCCGGTGTTCGGCCCGAGCAGGAAGAACAGGTTGGGGAAGCCCGCGGTGCTGACCCCGTGGAACGCCTCGGCGCCCTCGCGCCAGGCGTCCTGGAGGCTGAGCCCGCCGCGCCCGGTGATGTGCTGCTCCCTGAGCTTCTCGACGACCTTGAACCCGGTGCCGTAGACGATCGCGTCCACCTCGATCCGCCCGCCGGTCCCGGTGCGCAGGGCCGTGGGGGTGATCTCGGTGATGCGCTCGGTGTGCAGGGTGACGTGCGGCCTGGTCAGCGTCGGGTAGTAGTCGCTGGACAGCAGGATGCGCTTGCAGCCGATGGTGTAGCCGGGGGTCAGCTTCGCGCGCAGCTCCGGGTCGGGCACCTGCGCCGCGAGGTGGTTGAGCGCCAGGCGCTCCTGCGCCTTCATCAGCCGGGGGTCGACCGTGAAACCGAGCGCGCGGGTCTCCAGTGCCCAGTAGAGCGTGTTGCGCAGGGCACGGGCGGCTCCGGGGAGGGCGAGAGTACGGCGGGCCCGCTCGGAGAAGGCGAAGTCGGGCTTGGGCTGGATCCACGGCGGGGTGCGCTGGAAGACGTGGAGCTCGGCGGCCTGGGCGGCCAGGCGCGGGACGAACTGGACGGCCGAGGCGCCGGTGCCGATGACCGCGACGCGGCGGCCGGCGAGGTCGGCGGTGTGGTCCCACTCGGCGGAGTGGAAGGCGGGGCCGGCGAACGACCCCCGCCCCACGATGTCCGGAAATTTCGGGATGTGGAGGGCGCCTAGGGCGGACACCACCGCCTTCGCGCGTAACGTCTCCCCGTCGGCGGTGCCGATCGACCACTCCCGGGCCGCGTCGTCCCAGTCGAGCGTGACGACCTGCTTGCCGTACCGCAGGTGGGGCTTGATGCCGTACTTGTCCACGCAGGCCCGCAGGTAGTCCCAGATCTCGGCCTGCGGGGAGAACATCCGCGACCACGAGCGGTTGAGCTCGAAGGAGAAGGAGTAGAGGTGCGAGGGGACGTCGCAGGCGCAGCCGGGATAGGTGTTGTCGCGCCAGGTGCCGCCCAGGTCGGCGGCCTTCTCCAGGATCAGGAAGTCGTGGAAGCCGGCTTCCTTGAGCTTGATCGCCATGCCGACGCCGGCGAAGCCGGACCCGATGATCACGATGCCCGGTCCCGCCACGTGCCCTCCCGCTATTGGACTTGCCGTCCAAGGTAATCGGCGGCCCGGGAGGGCTCAAGGGGTGCGGCTCAGCGCGCCACAGGCTGCCCGTGGCGCGACCGAGCGGTAGGTCACTTCAGCAGGAGGTAGGCCCCGACCGCGACGATCGCGATGAACAGGACGACCGCCAGGATCGGCAGCAGAGGGGATCGGCGCTTCGGCTGCTGGGCTGCTTCGTTCTCCACCCGGTGCGCGAACGCGCGGAACTGCTGGGTGTTGCCCGCGGGGTCGATGTGCTGGTCAGACATGCCCTGAACTCTAGCTGGGGGCCTTGGTTGATTTGTACCTTTTGATCGAATTTCGCGATCGGGGCTGGTGGGGAGACCGGTCCTGCCGGGAGATACCTTTGAGGCATGCTCCGAACCCTCCTGTCCCCCCGGCTCTGGGGTCTGCACCTGGTGGTCATCGGGGCTGTTGCCGCCTTCATCCTGCTCGGGCGCTGGCAGCTCGGCGTCTTCGAGGAGTCGGGCCGGCCGCACGCGAGCGCCGACCCCGCGCCGGTCGCGGTGGAGGAGCTGGTCAAGGCGGGCGCCACGTTCAGCGAGCCCGGCCGCCGCGTCGTCGCCTCGGGCGCCTACGACGCCGGACGGCAGCTCCTGGTGCCCGACCGCAAGCCGGACGTCGACGCCGTCGGCGGGCGGGCCGCCCGGGGCGCGGGTTTCTGGGTCGTGACCCCGCTGCGGCTGGCGGACGGCTCGCTCGTGCCGGTGGTGCGGAGCTGGGTCGCCCAGCCCGCCGCCGCGCCGCCCGTGCCCGCCGGGCCGGTCAAGGTCGAGGGGCGCACCCGGCCGCCGGAGCCCACCGACAGCGTGCAGCGCACCGCCAGCTCGCTGCCCGCCGGGCAGGTCTCCACGGTCACCCCGGCCGAGCTGATCAACCTGTGGCCGGGGGAGAGCGTGCGCAACGGGTTCGTGGTCGCCGTCGACTCGGGGATCAAGATCCCCTCGCCTCAGGTGGGCGGGAGCGTCACCTGGCGCAATCTGGCTTATGCCTTGAACTGGTGGATATTCGCAGTGTTCGCCGTGTTCATGTGGGTTCACTACGTACGCGAAGCCGTACGGACATCGAGAGGACAGCAGTGGAGTCAGCCCTCAAGCCCTTCCGAGTACTCGCCTACATCGTCGGCGTGATGCTCCTCGTGCTCTGCGTGGGCATGGTGCTGAGGTACATCGTCGGGGTGGACTGGTGGCCGTCGCTGATCATCGCGCAGGTGCACGGCTTCCTGTACATGATCTACCTGGTCGCGACGATGAATCTGGGCATGAAGGCCCGCTGGAGCTGGCCGAAGATCCTCGGCGTCATGCTCGGCGGCACCGTGCCGTTCCTGTCGTTCTACGTGGAGCGCAAGGTCACCGAGCAGGTGCTGGCCACCGCCTGAGCGGTGGACGGGCCGATGGTTGGACAGGACCTCCCGCGGACGGGAGGTCCTGTGTCAACGGCCGATGCCGCGGCGGCGAACTCGCTTGAGCCGCGCGCGCTGGGACGGGTCGAGCATGAAGTAACCGACCACGGGTGCGGCGATCACGCCCAGGAAGACGAGGGTGGTGATCCACCCCCAGCCGAAGACGATCAACGACAGCAGGACGGCGGCGCCGGCGCCGATGGCGTACTTCTGAACGGGCGACATCTCAACTCCTAGGGACGCGGGCCCTTCCCATTGTGCAACGCCGAACCGCTCATGGCGGTTCCAGGCCGCGATATATCTCATCCGGATCAGTTCGGGCGCCTTCGGCGAAGTCGGCCTCGAAGCCCGGCGGTATGGCGGCGGTGACCCGGTCGATGTCGAGCTGCTCGATCGGCGAGGCCGGAACCTCCCACTCGGCCTTGGCCTTCTGCGCCGTGCCCAGGCAGCGGGCCGCCTCGCCGTACCGCCCGGCCAGGGCCAGCGCGCCGGCGAGCCCGATGAGCGCTCCGGCCATGTCGCGCCGCGCCTCCAGCCGCCTGCCGTCCTCGTAGCCGGCCCGGTGCAACTCCAGCGACCGTACGGCGTCGCCGAGCTCCTCGGCGACGAAGCCGAGCTCGGTCAGCACCATGGGGTGGTGCACCGCGCCCGGTTCGAGCAGCTCGCCCAGCCGGCGCTCGGCCTCGGCGTGCCGGCCGCCGCGGCGGGCGGCGAAGGCCAGCACGACCTGCGCGAAGTCGTGGCCGAGCTGGAAGCCCTGCTCCACGGCCAGCGTCAGCGCCCGCTCGGCCAGCTCGACGGCCTCCTCGTGGGCGCCGCGCTGCAGGGCGATCCAGCCGAGCCAGCACTGCCGCTCGGCGACCTGGGGCCACAGCCCGAGCTCCTCGGCCAGGGCCACGCTCTCGTGCGTCAGCCGCATGGCCTCGGCGTAGTCGGCGGCGATCTCCGCCCGCGCCGCCTGCCATTCGACCGCCTGGAGCAGCCCCCACCGGTCGCCCAGCCGCGCGAACAGCTCGGCGGCCCGGGCGGCGGCGGCCTCCAGGGCGGGCAGGTCCACCCGCACGTGCGCGTCGCGCGCCTCCAGGATCAGCGCCGCCGCCTCACCCCACTCGTCCCCCAGCTCACGGAAGTCCGCGGCCGAGAGCGCGGCCGAGCCGGAGTCCTCGGCCGCGACCAGGTTGAAGCCGTTGAACGCGGTGAACCAGCGGGCCCGCAGCCGATCGCGCGGCCCCTCGATCTCCTCGTACGGCACAGCCGCCCCGGCCTCGCCCTGCGCGGCGGCGAACCCCGCCTGCCAGGCCAGCGCCCGCGCCACCGCGTCCGGCGTCCCGCCCCGCTCCAGCGCCGCCGCGATGGCCCGCCGGGCCTCCCCGAGCCGCCCGCGCAGGAACCAGTACCAGCCCAGCGCGTCCACCAGCCGCAACGCGTGCGGCCCGGCCAGCGCCACCCGCAGGTTGGCCGCCTCGGCGTCGAGCCGCGCCAGCCACTGCCGCTGCTCGCTCCCGCGCACCTCGGCGCGTTCGGCGAGCGCGGTGTAGTACTCGGCGTGGCGCTGCCGTACCTCCTCCAGCTCGCCCGCCTCGCGCAGCCGGTCGGCGCAGAAGGCGGCCACCGACTCCAGCAGCCGGTAGCGCGGCCCGGCGGGGCCGTGCACGACGGTCACCAGCGAGCGGTCGACCAGCCGGACGAGGTGGTCGAGCACGTCCACCCCGCACACCGCCTCGGCCGCCTCCAGCGTGCAGCCGTCCACGTGCACGGCCAGCCGGCGCAGCACGGCCTGCTCGGGCTCGCCGAGCAGGTCCCAGCTCCAGGCGATCATCGCGGTGAGCGTCTGCTGCCGGGGCGGCGCGCCGCGGTGCCCGGTGGCCAGCAGCCGGAAGCGGTCGTCGAGCCGCGCGACCAGGCCGTCCACGCCGAGCGCGCGGGCGCGGGTGGCGGCCAGTTCGAGCGCGAGGGGGATGCCGTCCAGGCGGCGGCAGAGCAGGGCGAGCGCCTCCGACTCCGGCACCCGCGCGCGGGCGGTGAACAGCCGCATCGCGTCCGGCAGGTCGAGCGGCGGCACGCTCCACACCGCCTCGCCGGGCAGGCCCAGCGGCTCGCGGCTGGTGGCCAGCACGGTGAGCCGGGGCGCGGCGCGCAGCAGGGCGCGGACCAGGTCGGCGGCCTCGTCCACGAGGTGCTCGCAGTTGTCCAGCACGAGCACCATGTCGCGCTCGCGCAGCGCGGTCTCCAGCGGCACGTCGTCGCGCAGCCCGAGCGTGGCGGCGACGTGCGCGGCGAGGTCCCAGGTGTGGTCGAGACCGGCCAGCTCGACCAGCCACGCCGCGCGGGCCGTGGCGCGGGCCGCCTCGATCGCGAGGGTGGTCTTGCCCACTCCTCCGGAGCCGGTCAGGGTGACCAGCCGGTCGCCGGCCAGCAGCTCGCCCACCTCCGCCAGGGCCGTCTCGCGGCCGACCAGCTCGACCAGCGGGGCGGGCAGGTTGGGCGTGGGGGCGGTGCGCGGCGCGGCCGGCGCGGGGGAGAGCGTGGGGTCCTGGCGCAGGATCGCCTGGTGCAGCGCGGCCAGCTCGGGGCCGGGGTCCAGTCCGAGCTCGTCGGCCAGCCTCTCGCGCAGGTCCTGGTAGGCGGCCAGTGCCTCGCCCTGCCGCCCCGCGCGGTAGAGCGCGGTGATCTGCACCGCCCGCAGCCGCTCGCGCAGCGGATGCGCCGCGACCAGCTCGCTCACCTCGACCGACAGGCCCAGCTCCAGCCGGGCCTCGGCGAGCGCCTCGTGGCAGCTCAGCCGCTGCTCCTCCAGCCGGGCGACCGCCGCCCGCGCGAACTCCTCGTCGGCGAAGTCGGCCAGCGCCGGGCCGCGCCACAACTCCAGCGCCCGCTCCAGCAGCTCGGCCCGCTCGCGCGGATCGGCGGCGGCCTCGGCCTTGGCCACCAGGTCGGCGAAGTCGGCGGTGTCGAGCGAGCCGCCGTCGACCAGGTAGCCGGGCGGCCGCGAGACGATCAGGCCCTTGTCGCCCAGCGCGGCACGCAACTGCGAGACCCGCACGTGCAGGCTGGCCCGGCTCAGCGCCAGATCCTCGGCCAGCCGGTCGGCCGAGACCACCCGGCCCGGCGTCAGCAGCAGGTCGGCCAGCAGGGCTCGCACCTTCTGCCCCGGAATGGCGACCGGCTCGCCGTCGTCACCCCAGACGGCGAGCGGACCCAGCAGCCCAAAGCGCATGTAGGCCACCTTAAGACTTCGGTAAGGGCACTCGGTCAGGGTGAAGACATGGAAGAGCTGCGGATCGCGGTCATCATCGCGAGCACCAGGCGCGGACGGTTCGGCCCCACGGTGGCCGGCTGGTTCGCCGCCAAGGCGCGCCGCCGGGTGACGGTCGACCTGATCGACCTGGCCGAGACGCGGCTCCCCGAGACGCTGGAGGACACGGCCCCGCCCGCGGTGGCCGAACTCGGGCTCCGGCTCGGCGAGGCCGACGGCTTCGTGATCGTCACCCCCGAGTACAACCACAGCTTTCCCGCGCCCCTGAAGACCGCGCTCGACTGGTACTTCGACGAGTGGCACGCCAAGCCGGTCACCTTCGTCTCCTACGGGAGGGAGACCGGCGGGCACCTCGCGGTGGCGCAGCTCCGGCAGATCTTCATCGAGCTGCGTGCCGTACCGATCAGGGAGACTGTCTCCCTGCCGAACTACTGGGACCTGTTCGCCCCCGACGGCGGCTGGCCCCGGGCGGGAGCCGACTGCGAGCTCGCCGCCAAGACGACCCTCGACCAGCTCATCTGGTGGGCCAAAGCCCTCCGCACCGGAAGGACGACCTCATGAGGAAGATCATCAACTCCACCTACGTCTCGCTCGACGGCGTGCAGAGCAACCCGCACGAGTGGTCGCTCAAGTACTTCAACGAGGAGGCCGGGGCCCTGGCCTACGAGCAGCTCTTCTCCAGCGACGCCATGCTCATGGGCCGGCTGACCTACGAGGGCTTCGCCGAGGCGTGGTCGGCCCGCGCCGGGCAGGACGAGTTCGCCGACCGGTTCAACTCGATGCCCAAGTACGTCGCCTCGACCACGATGGACAAGGCCGACTGGACCAACACGCAGGTCCTGGAGGGCGACCTCGTCGAGGCGGTGCGCGGGCTGGAGGGCACCATCCTGATGTACGGCTATGGGCCGGTCGCCCGCACGCTGCTGGAGAACGGGCTCCTCGACGAGCTGCGGCTGTGGGTGCACCCGGAGATCGTCGGGCGTGGTGGCCTCGACGGGCTCATCTACCACGAGGGCAGCGCCGGGCAGCTCGAGCTCGCCGAGGTCAAGACCTTCAGTAACGGGGTGGTCGTGCTGTGCCTGCGTCCGAAGGCTGAGAGCTGATCAGTCTCAGCTCCTCGCGCAGCGCCTCCGGAGCGGGGCGCTGCGCCGGGTCGCCGGCCAGCAGCCGGAACAGCAACGGCGCCAGGCCCTCCGCCCTGGTCAGCGGCGCACCGGGCGACGGCGGCCGGCCTTCCACGGCGGTGTACAACGTCGCGCCCAGCGACCACAGGTCCGAGGCCGGGCCCATCCGGCCCTCCGGCGGCGTGTACGGGCTGTTGCCCAACTGTGGCTGCGGGGGCGCGAGCGAGGCCCGGCCCTCGGCGTCCAGCAGCACGCTGGCCGGGCGGACGTCGCCGTGCTGGCCGCCCTGCGCGTGCAGGCCGGCCAGGTGCTCCAGCAGCGCCAGCCCCACCCCGGCCACCTCCGCGGGCGGCAAGGGGCCGTCGGCCCCGATCAACTGATCCAGCCGCACCTCCTGGGACTCCACCTCGGGTACGGCAGGCGGCTCGGGCATCGCCAGCGGCGCCGCGGGCGTCCCCAGCACCGGCGCGGGCGGGTCCATGACCGGCGCGGGCGGGCCCATGGCCGGGGCGGGCGCGCTCACCACAGGTGCCGGGGCGTCGTTCCGCTTGCGCCGGAACCTCCCGAGGAGCCCCCGCTTGGGCGGCTCGACCAGGTCCGTCCTCGGCCGCTGCTGCACCGCCGCCTCCTCCCATGCGGGCGGCGGCGGCCCGACCGGCCCGGGCAGTGGCGGCGGCGGGGGCGGCGGAGCAGGGGGCTGCGGCAGAGCCAGGTTGTTGAGCACCACCCCCACCGTCTCCGCCGGCACCTGCCCGTCCAGCATGTCCCGGATGAGCGTCCGCAGCGGATCCCCACCGGCGGCCGGCTCGTTACCGGGCGGCCGCCCTTCGAGCGCGAAGTGCAAGGTGGCCGCCAGCGACCAGAGGTCGGCCGACGCCGGGAGCCCGGGCCGCGGCCCGCACAGCCCGGTGAGCACGGCCCGCCCGGTGGTGGTGAGCAGCACGCTGCCCGGGTTGACCCGCCCGTGCACCAGCCCGGCCCCGTGCGCGGTGGCCAGCGCGTGGAAGACCTGCAACCCCATCCGCGCCGCCTGCGCGACGGGCAGCGGGTGCCGGGAGGCGACCGCCGCCTCCAGCGACCCGCCGGAGACGAACTCCATCACCACCCAGCCCTCGTCCAGCACCTCGTGCACGGGGACGAGCGAGGGGTGGCGCAACCCGGCGGCGGCACGCGCGTCGTGCACCGCGTTCTGTCGCAGTTCCGGCGGAACCCGCAGCTCTTTGACGGCCACGTCCCGATGCAGCGCCTCGTCGAAGGCCAGCCGTACGGCACTGTCCGTGTCGCCGAGGGGGTTCAGTAGCCGATAACGCCCGGCCAGCTTCATGAAAGTGAACGATATCTGGAGTTCGACCGGCATAGCCATCGAGTGTTGTGGTTTGCGAAGGTTGCCATTAGTGTCGATCTCCAGCTCGACCAGGACAAAAGCCCTTAGGAGGTGAGGACGCCGTGTTTTCCGCAGTCTCCCGGCGCTCCCGCCCCAGGGAGCGCTCCTAGCCTTCAGGAGCAAGTCCCGTGACCGATCTGGTCTTCCGCCCTCTGCGTGACGAGGGCGAGTTCAAGCTGTTCTCCGCGATCACCGCTCCGCTGCCCGTGACCGGCGTCGGCGTGCGCGCCAAACCGTTCGAGGACCTGCTGGAGGAGTACCGGCCCGACTGGCTGTGGCTCGCCCAGCGCGGCGACGAGGTGGTCGGCCGCGCCGCCTTCTGGGGTCCGGCCGGGGCCGAGCACCCGTGGGCGCTCGACCACTTCGACTTCGACACCGTCGAGACCGGCGCCGCGTTGCTCGTCGCCGCCTACGCCGCGCTGGTGGGGCCGGACTACGTGCATCCGTGGGGGTCCAAGCGTCCCGAGTACAGCCTGTTCCTGCCGCCCGACTGGCGCGAGCGGCCGGACGCGTTCGCCGAGGCGAGCGTCCGCATCGAGGCCGCCGAGCGGGCCGGCCTGACGCTGCTGGTCGAGCGGCTGGCCGAGCGCTGGGAACCGGAGTGGGGGCTGCCGCCCCGCTCCGCCCGGCTCACCTTCGAGCCGGTCGGCCCCGGCGACGAGCCGCTGCGCGGGCTGCTGGAGCAGATCGTCAGTGGCAGCCTCGACGCCTACGACCTGCGCGACGTGCGCGAGCTGGGCGTGGAGGGCGCGGCCGGGCACGCGCTGGAGTCGCTGAACGACATGGACCCCGGGCGGAGCCGCTGGCGGTACGGCTACGACGCCGCCGGGGACCTGGTCGGCATGGTCCTGCCGGTGGACAACGGCCGCTTCGCCACCATCGGGTACATCGGCGTCGACCGGCGCCACCGGGGCCGGGGCTACGCCTTCGACCTGCTGGCCGAGGCGCTGCACCTGTTCGCCGCCGAGGGCCGGCCGTACGTGCTGGACAACACCGACGTCGGCAACCACCCCATGGCCGCCACCTTCGCCCGCGCAGGCTACCGGGTCACCGGCCGCCGGATGATCTTCACGTGACCGCCGGGTCCGTGCCGTTCAGCCAGGCCTGGTGGGCGGCGTGGACCCGCTTCCACAGCAACGCCTTCTCCTCCTCGGTCGCGTCCTCCAGGGTGAGGCCGAAGACGTCGGCGAGGGCGGCGAAGTAGTCGGCGGCGGTCTCCAGCGTCGTGCGATGGGCGCCGTGGCCGAGCCGGGTCAGGACCAGCCCGCGCAGGTTGTCCACCCCGGCCCGGTCGCGGCGCTGGACCACGGCAGTGCGGACGAAGCCCGACTCGGGCGAGGTGGTGAGGTGCTCGTGCATGGCCGTGAAGGCCGACATCTCCGTCTCCTCCAGGGCGAAGTCCATGCCGGCGAAGCTGCCGCTCGGGTCGTGCTCCAGCCGCCAGCCGCCCGGCGCGACCACCGAGGGACGCATGCCGTACTCGAAGGGGCCCTGCCGGTAGCGGCCCTCCGCCAGCGGCAGCGGCTCGTGCAGCGCGTCGCCGAGCCCGAGGTCGGCCAGGTAGCGGCCCTCCGGCAGCTCGACGGTGAGCACGAGGTGGTTGCCGGTGATGGCGGGCGGGGCGTCGGCGGTGTGCACGCCGCCGACATGCCGGCCGACCCGGAAGCCCATGGCCGTGGCCAGCGCGGCGAAGGCGCCGTTGAGGTGGTAGCAGTAGCCGCCGCGCCCGCTCACGATGCGCGCGGCCGACTCGGCCGGGTCGATCCCGGTGGGGCGGCCCAGCCAGATGTCGAGCACTTCGTACGGCACGCGTTCCACGTGGGCGGCGTGCAGGGCGGTCAGGGTCTCCAGCGTCGCCGGAGCGCCGAGCAGGTCGGGGCGGCCGAGCCGGCGAAGGTACGAGGGGATGTCCACTGCCCCAAGTCTGCACGAGATGTGCACAACCGGGGCATGCCTTTCTGCACGCCCCGTCTCTACGCTCTAGACCTGTGAAACGGGTTCTGCTGGTCGAAGACGACGAGACGATCGCCCTGGCGGTACGCGACCGGCTCGCGGCCGAGGGGTTCGACGTGCGCGTCGCGGGGGACGGCGCGGAGGCCGTGGCGGAGTACGGCAGGTCCGACCCCGACCTGGTCATCCTCGATCGGCTGCTGCCCGGCCTGGACGGCCTGGAGGTGTGCCGCCGGATGCAGGCGGCCAGGCCGGTGCCCGTGCTGATGCTGACCGCGCTCGGCGAGGAGACCGACGTGCTCGTCGGCCTCGGGGTCGGCGCCGACGACTACCTCGCCAAGCCGTTCAGCATGCGCGAGCTGGTCGCCCGCATCCACGCGCTGCTGCGCCGGGTGGAACGGGCCGCGCAACTGGCCGTCGAGGACACGGTGATCCGGGTCGGCGAGGTCGAGATCGACACCGCCGCCCGCCGGGTCTTCGTGGCCGGGACGGAGGCGCAGCTCACCAGGACCGAGTTCGACCTGCTGCGCCGGCTGGCCGAGCGGCCCGGCCAGGTCTTCGAGCGCGACCGGCTGCTGTCGGACGTGTGGGGCTTCTCCGAGGCCGCCGCCACCCGCACGGTGGACAGCCACGTCCGGGCGCTGCGCCGCAAGCTCGGCCCCGACGTGGTCCGTACCGTCCACGGGGTCGGCTACGCGCTGGTGCGCCGGTGAGGCCGCTCGACTTCCTGGGCCGGATCAAGGTCAAGCTCGGCCTGCTCATCGTGGCCGCGCTGGCCGTGGCCTTCTTCGTCTACGAGGTGCTGCTCACCGACCTGGCGCGCGGCTGGCGCATCGCCGTCGCCGTCGCGCTCGGGCTGGCCATGGTCCAGGTGCTGGCCTGGGGGATGACCCGGCCGCTGCGCGAGATGGCCCGGGCCGCCCAGATCGTCGCCAAGGGCCGCTACGACCTGCGCGTGCGCGCGACCTCCCGCGACGAGGTCGGCGAGCTGGCCCGCGCCTTCAACGCGATGGCCGCCGACCTCGGCGCGGTCGACCGGCAACGCCGCGAACTGGTCGCCAACGCCAGCCACGAGCTGCGCACGCCCATCACCGGGCTGCGCGCCGTCCTGGAGAACGTGATCGACGGCATCTCGCCGCCGGAGGCCCTGCGCACCGCGCTCGCCCAGACCGAACGGCTCGGCCGGCTGGCCGCGCAACTCCTCGACCTGTCGCGCCTGGAGTCCGGGGCACGCCTGATCGAGGAGGACGAGGTCGAGCTGGCCGCCCTGGTCCGCCAGGCGGTCGAGGAGGCCGCACCGGCGCGCGAGGACGTCCGGGTCGAGATGGCGGTGCCGCGCGGGCTCGTGGTCCTCGCCGACCCCGACCTGCTCGCGCAGGTGCTGGCCAACCTGCTGGACAACGCCGTACGGCACAGCCCCGCGGGCGGGGTCGTGACCGTGCGCGCCGACGAGCGGGAGCTCGTGGTGGCCGACGAGGGGCGGGGGATCCCCGAGTCGGCCAGGGCCAGGGTGTTCGAGCGCTTCTCCCGGCTGGACGCCGCCCGCGCGGCCGACGCCGGGGGCGCGGGGCTCGGGCTGGCCATCGTCAAGGAGATCGTCGAACTGCACGGCGGCTCCATCCACATCGGCGACGGACCGGGGTGCCGGATGGTCGTCGCGTTACCGGGGAGGCTTGTGATGGCACTCGACGGACCGCAGGACGCGGAGCTGGGCAAGCAACCCTCGCCCACCGAACCCCCAGCAACCGACCCCGGCCCGGCATCCCCGGCCACCTCCCCTGCCGCGTCGGCGGCCGGGTCGTCGGCCGCGTCCCCAACCGTCTCGGCGGCCGCGTCGCCGGCCGGGGAACCGGTCGCGGCCGGGTTGCCCGCCGGGGCGGCCCCGACCACCCCCGCGGTCGCCCCTTCCGCCGCCCAGCCCGCCGATCCCTCCACCGGCCCCTCAGTCGGCCCCTCCACCGGCCCCTCCACTGAGCCGTCCACCGGCCCCGCCGTCGGCCCGGTCCCTGCCGGCTCTCCCACCGACCTGGTGACCGTCCCGGCGGGGGTCGGGGCGGCCACCGGGCCGGGGCCGGACGTGCGGCCGGCCGGGCCGGACGAGGCCGGGGCCGGGGCGGAACCGCGGGTCCCGGGGGTCCCTGGGGTCCCTGGGGGTCCTCGGGTCGCGGGGGTGCCGGGCGGGCCGGGCAGTCCGTCGGTTCCGGGTGTCCCGGCCGTGCCGCCGGTGCCGGTGTTGCGGGCGGGCGAGACGCCGGTGCCCGGGCTGGCGCGGGTGGTGTTCGGCGGGCTGCTCGGGTCGGTCGTCGGCTTCATCCTCGGCATGGTCGCCGCCGTCTTCGCCGTAGTCGCGATAGACGAGGAGGGCGCCGGCGCCGTGGCGCTGGTGCTGGTCACGCTGGGGGGCGCCGTGGTGGGCGCCGCGGCGGGAGCCTCCAGCAGGGCCAGGGTCTACCAGCAGGCCACCACCCCGCCCCCACCCCCCGGCCAGCCGCTCCCGCCGTACGTGCCGCCACCGCTGTTCCCCCGCCCCGACCTGCCGGACACCCCGCGCTGGCTGCTCCCGGCGGCGGCGGGGGCGGGCGTGTTCGGCGCGATCGCGCTGCCCGAGTCCCAGGCCGGCCTGGGCTTGGTGCTCACCTTCCTGGTCCTGGCCGGCGCGGCGGTCCCCGCGGCGCTCAAGCGCATGACCCCCTGGACCGCGGCACTGGGCGCGGTCGCGCTCGCCCTGGTCGCGGTGGCCGCCTGGCGGGACGCGACCTGGTACGTGCTGCCCGCGCTGGCGCTGGGCTGCGCGGTGGCCGCACTGGCGATCTCCGGCGCCGGGGCGGGCTGGCTCGGCGTGATCAGGGGCGCCGCCGCGGCGCTGCTGTCGCTGGCGCCCGCGCCCTGGTTCCTGGCCGAGCCTCTGCGCCGCCCCGCCACCCGCAAGCGGTTGCTGCCCGCGGTGGGCGCGGTCGGCATCACCACCGTGCTGCTGCTGGTGTTCGGCGCGTTGTTCGCCTCGGCGGACGCGGTCTTCGCCAGCTTCGTGGAGCGGGTGCTGGCCACGCCGGAGTGGGCGGAGTCGATCCCGGGCCGGCTGGTCGTGTTCGTGCTGATCGCGGTCCTGCTCGCCTCGGTGGTGCTGGTCGCGTTGCGGCCGATCAACGACCCGGCCAGCCCGTCGCTCAAGCTGAAGCTCAGCCCGAGCCTGTGGATGCTTCCGCTGACCGCGCTCAACCTGCTGTTCGGCGTCTTCGTGGTGCTGCAGATCGCGGTGCTGTTCGGCGGCGCGGAGCGGGTGGTGCGCACGGCGGGGCTGACCTACGCCGAGTACGCCCGGCAGGGCTTCTTCCAGCTCGCCGTGGTCAGCTTCATCGTGCTGGCCATCGTCACCGTGGCCAGCGTGGTGGTGCGGGCGCGCGGCCGGGCCCGGCTGGTGCTCGCCGCCGAGCTCGGCACGTTGTGCGCGCTCACCCTGGTGATCCTGTTCTCCGCGCTGCACCGCATGGACCTCTACACCGAGGCCTACGGCCTGTCGCGGCTGCGCATCTCGGTGCAGGCCGCGATCTGGTGGCTGGCCGCGATCTTCGCGCTGGTCCTGATCGCCGGCGCGGTACGGCTGGCCGGCCGCGGCACGGTCTGGCTGCCGCGCACGGTGGTGCTGGTCAGCGCCCTCGGCCTGGTCGGGTTCGCCGCGGTCGACCCCGAGGCCCGGGTGGCGGAGTCGCAGGTGGCCCGCGGCGTCGACCGGGTGGACTACGGCTACCTGCGCGACCTGGGCGCCGACGCGGTGCCGGCGCTCGACCGGCTGCCGGAGCCGCAACGCTCCTGCCTGCTGCGCGAGATCGCCACGGGGGTGCGCAAGGCGCCGGAGTGGAACTCCTGGAACCTCGCCCGGGTGCGGGCGCACGACGTGCTGGTCAAGCGCCCGATCGTGGAGTCGGCCAGTTGCCCGTCCCGGTGATCGCCGGGTCACAGGCCGGTGGGGGTGCCCTCCTCGGGGACCAGGACCTCGGTGTCGGCGGTGAGCGTGCGCCCGCGGAAGTAGGCGGGCTCACGCAGCCAGCAGAGCATCATCAGCACCACTCCCACCGCCAGCGAGCCGATGCCGATCACGAAGACGCCGCCGACGCCGAGCAGGGAGGTCTCGCCGTACTCCGGGTCCCACATGTCGATCGCGCTCCGCACGAAGGCGGCCAGCATGATGATGCCGCCGAGCAGCGGGAAGATCCCCTTGAACCACAGGTCGCGAGCCGACCTGCGCAGGTCGCGGCGGAAGAACCAGACGCAGGAGAAGGCCACGATGGAGTAGTAGAAGGCGACCGCGAGGGCGAGCGAGGCCACCGAGTCGTAGAGCACGTTCTGGCTGATCAGCGACAGGCCCACGTAGTAGCAGATCGCCACGATGCCCATGACCGTGGTGGAGGACGACGGCGTGCCGTACTTCGGGTTGACCTTGGCGAAGCGCTGCGGCAGCGCCCGGTAGGCGGCCATCGCCAGCAGGCCGCGGGCGGTGGGCAGGATGGTGGTCTGCGTGGAGGAGACCGCCGAGATCAGCACCGCGATGACCACGATGATCGCCAGCGGGCCGAGCACCGAGTCGCTGAGCGCGGCGAAGACGTCGTCGGCGATGTCCTCGTTGCCCAGGCCGGTCGGCCCGTCCCCGGCTCCGCCGTACGCCAGGAGAGCGACGGTGGTCAGCGTGTAGACGCCGAGCAGGATCACCGAGCACAGCAGCGCGGCGCGGCCCGGCGTGTGGTGGCGGTCGGTGGTCTCCTCGTTGACCGCCAGGCAGGAGTCCCAGCCCCAGTAGATGAAGAGCATCAGCAGGAAGGCCTGGGTGAAGCTGGAGACCGAGTCGAAGGCGAACGGGTTGAACCACTCCCAGCTCGGCCGCACCGAGGTGTCCAGGGCGTCGCCGGCGTAGACCCGCCACAGCGCGACCACGCTGAACAGGATCAGCGCGCCGATCTGGATCGCGGTCAGCCAGCGCTGCATCTTCGCGCCGAACTCCAGGCTGCGGGTGCTGACCCAGGTCATCACCGCGATGCTGGCCGCGCCGATCACCGTCAGCGCGACCCGATTCCCGGCCAGCTCGTCCTGGCCGATCAGCCGCAGGCCGTACTGCGCGGCCACCTCGGCGACGTTGGCCAGGGCCAGGGTGCCGGACATCGCCACGCCCCAGCCGCCCAGCCACCCGACGACCGGGCCGAAGGCCTTGGCGCCCCAGGTGAAGGCGGTCCCGCTGTCGGGCACCGCCCGGTTGAGCTCGCGGTAGGCGAAGGCGGTGAACAACATCGGCACGAACGCGACGATCGCCGCGGCGGGCGCCTGCAGGCCGACGGCGATGACGACATAGCCGATCGTGCAGGCGATGGAGTAGGCGGGGGAGGTGGACGCGATGCCGATGATCGCGTTGTCCCAGAGGCCGATCGCGTCGTGGCGCAGCCCCTTGTCCGCCAAGGCTCCCCGCAGCCCCTTGTCCTTCAATCAGTCTCCCGGGTGGTTCAATCCTTTGCGTGACTTTTGACGTGGTCATCACCGGCGGGCGCGTGCTGGACGGCACCGGAGCCCCGGCCTTCAGGGCCGACATCGGCATCAACGGCACGCGCGTCACCGCCGTGGGGCGGCTGGAGGGCGCGGCGGCGGGCGAGGTGATCGACGCCACCGGGCGCTTCGTGGCGCCGGGTTTCGTCGACTGCCACGCCCACGGAGATGCGGTGGTGTTCGACCCCGAGGTCCAGCTCGCCGCGCTGCGGCAGGGCGTGACCACGTTCGTGCTCGGCCAGGACGGATTGTCGTTCGCGCCCGGCTCGGCGACCACCGTAGCCTATGCGACCAGGTACTTCGCCGCGGTGAACGGGTCGTTGCCGCGCCCGGAAGGGCCGCTGTCGGTGGCGGAACTGCTCGACGCCTACGACCGGGCGACCGCGCTCAACACCGCCTACCTCCTGCCGCACGGCACGATCCGCTACGACGTCATGGGGGCCTCGCCCGAGGAGCCGTCGCGCGAGCAGCTCGCCGCGATGGTCCGGCACGTGGAGACCGGGCTGGCCGAAGGGGCGGCCGGGCTGTCCACGGGGCTGGAGTACCTGCCGGGCCGCTACGCCGGCACCGCCGAGCTGGCCGCGCTCTGCCGGCCGCTGGGCCGCCTGCCGTACGTGACGCACATGCGCGCGTACGGCGTGCGAGCCGGGGTCGGCATGGCGGAGGTGGCCGAGATCGCGAAGGCGTCGGGCGTCGCCGCGCACGTCTCCCACCTGCACGGCCCGGCCGACGTGCTGCTGCCGCTGGTCGAGCGGGCGCTCGGCGAGGGCGTCGACCTGAGCTTCGACAGCTACCCCTACCTGCGCGGCAGCACGATCCTGGCGATGGTGGTGCTGCCGCCGTCGGTGCCCGCCGCCGAGGTGGAGCGGGCGATCGAGGTGCTGGAGTCCGACGGGCTCGACGAGCACTGGGCCTCGCTGGCCGACACCTGGCCCCGGCTGACCGTCTCGCACGCGCCCGGCTCGGAGTGGGCCGAGGGGCTGACCGTCCCGGAGGCCGCCGAGCGGGCCGGGACCACCCCGGCGGAGTTCTGCCGGCGGCTGCTGATCGACACGCGGCTGGAGGCGGGCTGCGTCTCCGCCCGGCCGGACGAGGGTCCCGAGGGCGAGGAGTCGGTGCGGCGTGTGCTGCGGCATCCGGCGCAGACCGGCGGCTCCGACGGCATCTACGTGGGCGGCCACCCGCACCCGCGCGGCTTCGGCGCCTTCGCCCGCTTCCTCGGCCGGCACGTGCGCGAGCTGGGCGACTGGAGCTGGCCGGAGGCCGTGGTCCACCTGGCCTCGCACCCCGCCCGGCGCTTCGGCCTGGACGGGCGCGGGCTGGTACGGCCCGGCTTCGTGGCCGACCTCGTGCTGATCGACCCGCGCACGGTCGGCGACGTGGCGACCTACGCCCAGCCGCGGGCGGTGGCGACCGGCGTGGACGACGTGCTCGTGTCGGGCACCCGGGTGCTGGCCGGGGGAGCCCTGACCGGGGCGACCGCAGGCCGGGCCCTGCGTTGATAAGGTCGGACGCGGACAAAAGGGGGTTTCGGTGGGGTCTGTTTTCGACGGGTCGTATGAGTTCCCCCTGATGGTCGTGCACCGGGCCGCGCTGGAGCACAACATCGCGACCATGGCCGCCTTCACCCGCGACCACGGCCTCGCCTTCGCCCCGCACGCCAAGACGCACCTGTCGCCGGAGATCGCCCGGATGCAGCTCGACGCGGGCGCGTGGGGGCTGACCGTGGCCACGCCGGCGCAGGCCCGCATCGCCCGGGGCTTCGGGGCCCGGCGGCTGATCGTGGCCAACCAGCTCGTCGACCCGGCCGGGCTCGACTGGGCGCGCGCCGAGCTGGAGCGCGACCCCGGCTTCGAGCTGTACAGCTTCGTGGACTCGGCCGCGAGCGTCGAGCTGCTGGCCGCCCGCGCGGGCGGGCGGCCGTACCGGGTGCTGGTGGAGCTGGGGCACGCCGGCGGACGGGCCGGCTGCCGGACGCTGGAGCAGCTCCTGGAGCTGGCCGCGCTGGTGCAGCGGACGCCCGGGGTGGAGCTGGCCGGCGTGGCCGGCTACGAGGGCTCGCTCAAGGACGCCGCGGAGGTGCGCAAGTACCTGGGCGTGCTGCAGGACGCGGTGGAACACCTGCGCGTGCGCACCCCGATCCTGTCGGTCGGCGGCAGCCAGTGGTTCGACGTGATCGCCCGCGAGCTGGTCACCACCCAGGCCCGCGTGGTGCTGCGCAGCGGCGCCTACGTCTCGCACGACGACGGCTACTACCGCGAGCGCACCCCGTTCAACCGCGTCGAGGGCGAGCTGCGGCCCGCGCTGGAGGTGTGGGCGCACGTGCTGTCCACGCCCGAGCCCGGCCTGGCGATCGTCGGCATGGGCAAGCGCGACGCGCCCTACGACGAGGGGCTGCCGATCCCGCGCCGCCCCGGCGTCGAGGTGCTGAAGATGCAGGACCAGCACACCATGGTGGCCGGGACGCTCCAGGTGGGCGAACTGCTCGCCTTCGGCATCTCCCACCCGTGCACCGCCTTCGACAAGTGGCGCGAGCTGCCGCTGGTCGACGAGGACTACCAGGTTGTCGGAACGATAAGGAGCCTGTTGTGAAGAAGGAACTGAGGACGACCGAGGGCGCGGCGCCGGTCGGCGCCTACTCGCAGGGACTCGTGGTGGGCGACTTCGTCTACACCTCGGGCGCCGGGCCGCTCGACCCGGTCACCGGCGAGGTGGTCGGCGACGACATCGAGACGCAGACCCACCAGACGATGCGCAACCTCGGCGCCATCCTCGCCGCGCACGGGCTCGGCTTCGACGACGTGATCAAGGCGACCGTGCACCTGCAGCACCTCAAGCGGGACTTCCCTGCCTACAACGAGGTGTACAAGTCGTACTTCAGCCAGCCGTACCCGGTGCGGACCACGGTCGGCTCCGACCTCATGGACATCCTGGTCGAGATCGACTTCGTCGCGCACAAGAGCGCGTAAGGTTCGCCTGTGGACAGTTCGGTGTACGTCTTCGCCGAGGACCTGCGAGGCGAGGGCACGGAGCGGGTGCTCGACCGCATCCGTGGGTACGGCGTGGCCGGCGTGACGGTCGGCGCGGTGCACCACGGCTCGCGGGACGTGACGCCGCACGGGCTGTCCAAGCTGACCCTGCGCCACGACGGGGCGCACTTCCCGCTGCCCGGCGACCTGTTCGCGGGGCAGCGGCTCCGGCCGCCGGCCGGGTACGCCGACGTCTTCGACGGGCTCGGCGAGGCGTGCCGGGCTCGCGGGCTCAAGCTGCACGGCTGGACCGTCTTCCTGCGCAACGGCAGCCTCGGCGCCGAGCACCCCGACGTGACCGTGCGCAACTGCTTCGGCGACCGCGGCTACCCGACCGACCTGTGCCCGGCCCATCCCGACGTGCGGCAGTACGCCGTCTCGCTGGCCCGCGCGGTGGCCCGGCTCGGGGTGGACAGCGTCGTCGCCGAGTCGCTGCACTACCGGCCGCTCAAGGCCGAACGCTCCTTCGTGCCGCTCGGGCCGATGGACGCCTACCTGATGGCGTTGTGCTTCTGCGACTACTGCATGAGCCGCGCCGCCGACCTCGGGGTCAACGCCGAAGGCGCGCGCGAGGAGTGCGCGCGCATCGTCGGCGGCGTCCTGGGCGGTGACCCGGCCGCGCAGGGCGAGGTGACCCGCGCAGCGCTCACCGCCTACGCCGGGCCCGAGGTGGTCGCCTACGCGCGGGCCCGCTCCGAGACGGTGACCTCGCTGGTCGCCGAGGTCTCCCAGGCGGTCGCCGCCGAGGGCAGCCGGCTGGTCTTCGTCGACTCCACCGGCTCGGTCAAGGGCTACCAGGACGGCCTGCCCACCCCCGGCCTCGCCGCGCACGACGCCTGGCAGTTCGGGGTGGACCTGGTCGCGCTCGGCGACCTCGTGCCCTCCTTCGCCGTGCTCGCCTACGCGCGGGACGCGGCCCGCGTGGCCGACGACGTGGGCGCCTACCTGCGTTCGGTCGGCAAGGACCGCGAGGTCAGGGCGGTGCTGCGGCCCGGCTACCCGGACAGCGACTCCGCCGACCGGCTCGCGGCCAAGGTGCGCGGGGTCAAGGCGGCCGGCGCCTGGGCGGTGGACTTCTACGCCTACGGGCTGATGTCCTTCCCGGTGCTCGACCGCATCCCGGCCGCGCTCATCTGACCGCCTCGACCAGCATCGGCAGGGCCTTCTCCAGCTCCCGGGTCCAGTAGGGCCACGCGTGCGTGCCGGGGCCGTACAGGTTCACGGTGAGTCGCACGCCGGCCTTGCGGGCGGCCTCGACGAAGGTCCGGTTCCGGCGTTCGATGACCGCTTCGCCGTCGTCGCGGCTGGTCGTGCTGTCCAGCGGGCCGGGCTCGCCGTTGCCGCACGAGACGTAGACCGGCAGGCCCTTCAGCTTGGCGGCCAGGGCGGTCGGGTTGCGCCGGGCGATCTCGGCGTCGTCGGCCCACAGGTCGCGCGACTGCTCCTGGGCGATGTAGTCGGCGTCGGACCTGGAGGCGTCCAGCAGGCCGGAGAAGGAGGCGGCGGCGCGGAACAGGCCGGGATGGCGGGCGGCGTAGGACAGCGCGCCGAACCCGCCCATCGACAGGCCCGCCACCGCCCGGCGGTCGGTCGCGCCGTACTTGCGCTCGATCAGCGGGAGCAGCTCGGTGAGGTGGAAGCTCTCCCACTTCGGGCCCTTCGCCCAGTCGCTGTAGAACCCGGCGCGGCCCCCTTCCGGCACGACCACCACCAGGTCGAGGTCCTCGGTGAGATCGTCGGCGTGGCCGCGGGAGATCCAGTCGACGCCGGTGTGGCAGCAGCCCTCCAGCAGCAGCAGGAGCGGATGACGGCTGCCCTCCCGCCAGCCCTTCGGCAGGAGCACCTCCACCGTCGCCTCGCCGCCCAGCGCCGGGGACTCCACCGTGAGCGTGCGCTGTCGGCCGTCGGCCTCCTCGCCGACCACCTTCAGCGCAGCCGGCGGCCTTTGGTGCGGCTCCTTTTGGTACGGCTCCGCCGCCGGGGCGCACCCGGGCAGGAACAGGACGAGCGCCAGCAGCAGCCGCTTGATCACGCGAGGATTGTCGCCCGTGCGGTCACCGGCGTCCAGCGAGTGCGGTCACCGCGCCCAGCCCCAGGTACACCACGCCGCTGAACAACCGCAGCCCGCGCGCCTTGGCGGCCAGTTTCGTGCCCAGCGCCCCCGCGGCGAAGGCGTAGACCAGGTCGGAGATCAGGCCCAGGGTGAAGAGGATCACCCCGAACACCGCGATCTGCGCCGCCGGGGCGCCCCGGCCCGGGTCCACGAAGGCGGGCAGGAAGGCCAGGAAGAACAGCGCCACCTTCGGGTTCAGCACGTTGACCAGCACGCCCTCCAGGAACACCGCCCTGAGCGGCTGCGCTTTCACCGCCTGCTCGCCGCCGCCGTCCCTGCCCGTCAGCGCCCTGACGCCCAGGTACACCAGGTAGGCCACCCCCGCCCACCGGACCACCTCGAACAACGTCGCCGACTGCCGGACCAGCACCGACAAGCCCAACGCCGCCGCCGCGACGTGCACCAGCGTCCCGCACTCCACCCCCAGCGCGCTCGCCACCCCCGCCCGCCGCCCCTGCGCGAGCGCCCTGGTGGTGATGTACAGGTGGTTGGGGCCCGGGATCAGGACCAGGGCGAGCGAGGCGGTGGTGAAGACGACCAGCGTCGACCAGGCGAACATCTACCCGACGCTAGGCCGCCCGCCGCCCCGAGGACAGATCCATTCCCCCTGCCCGTCCCCGGACCATTCCTATGTGGGGGCCCGCCACCCCTTGGTCCTCTACGCGGTCCGCACCCCCACGGCGGATCATGCCGCGCACAAAGCCCCCACCCAGCCACAAAATCCAGGTTGTCACCGGCCCATGGCATAGTGGCAGCGTGACCAGGGTTTTGATCGGCCGTTCCACGGAGCTGGACGCGCTAGTCCAGGTGCTGGACGCCGCCGCGTCCGGCACCGCCGGCGTAGCGCTCGTCGGCGGCGACGCGGGCATCGGCAAGACCCGCCTGGTCACCGAGCTCGCCCAGGAGGCCCGCGACCGCGGCTTCCACGTCCTGGTCGGCCAGTGCGCCGAGCTGGGCGACGCCCTGCCGTACCTCCCGCTCCTCGACGCCCTGCGCGAGCCGTCCATCCGCGAGGCGGTCGAGGCCAGGCCGATCCTGCGCGGGGAGATGCTCGACGGCGGCGCCTCCTCCGGCCTGACCCAGCAGCGCCTGTTCGGCTCCCTGCTCGACCTGCTGGGCGAGGTCCAGCCGGTGCTGCTGGTCCTGGAGGACCTGCACTGGGCCGACCGCTCCACCCGCGACCTGCTGATCTTCCTCAGCCGCATGATCCAGTCCGGCCGCGTCTGCGTGGTCGGCACCTACCGCACCGACGACCTGCACCGCCGCCACCCGCTCCGCCCCGTGCTGGCCGAGCTGCAGCGCCTGCCCACGGTGACCGCCCTGGAGCTGCGCCCGCTCGCCGCCGACGACATGACCGACTTCCTGTCCACCCTGGGTGAGGTACGGCAGGCGGTGATCAGCCAGGTCGTCGCCCGCGCCGAGGGCAACCCCTTCTACGCCGAGGAGCTCTTCGCCGCCGCGGCCGACGGCGAGTCGATGCCCGACACCCTGGCCAGCCTGCTCATGTCCCGGGTCGAGGTGCTGTCGGAGGAGGCCCAGCGCGTGCTCCGGGCCGCCGCGGTCGCCGGGCGCAAGGTGAGCGACGGGGTGTTGCGCGAGGTCACCGGCCTCGGCATCGCCGAGTTCGAGGAGGCGGTCCGCGAGATCGTCTCGCGCGGCCTGCTCCGCGTCGACGGCTACGGCTACATCTTCCGTCACGCCCTGCTCCAGGAAGCCGTCTACACCGACCTGCTGCCCGGCGAGCGTACCCGCGTCCACGCCGCCTTCGCCCGCCTGCTCACCGACCCGGCCGAGCTCGCCCACCACCACCTCGCCGGGCACGACCTGGCCGGCGCGCTCAAGGCCTCCGCCGAGGCCGGCCGGCTGGCCGAGCGGTACGGCGCGCCCGCCGAGGCTCACCGCCACTACGACCAGGTGCTCAGCCTGTGGGACCGAGTCCCGGACGCCGAGACTCTCGCCGGCGAGGACCGCCTGGCCCTCGCCCTGCGCAGCGCCGTCATGGCCTCCGACAGCGGCGACAACCACCGCGCCGTCGCCCAGCTCCAGGCGCTGCCGGCAACCTCCGAGGTGGAGGAGCGGCTGGCCTACTACCTCTACGAGCTCAACCAGGACGAGTCCGCCACCGCCATCGCCGAGAACGCCGTCCGCACCGCCCCCGACGACGGCCGCCGCGCCCGCGCCCTGTCCACCCTCGCCCGCTGCCTGTGGTGGGGCCCGAGGCACAGCGAGGCCCGCCCGGCCGCCGTCGAAGCCCTCGAAGTCGCCCAGCGCAGCGGCGCCCGCGAGGCCGAGGTCAGCGCGCTCATCACCCTCGGCGTCTACGAGGAGCTCGAAGGCGACCTCGAACGCGGGCTCAAGTACCTCGACGCGGCCCTCGACTCCTCCTCCGGCGACCTGGCCACCGACCTGCGCGCCCTGTTCATCCGCAGCCGCGTCTCCTTCGACCACGGCGACCTGTCCGGCGCCGCCGAGTTCGCCTCGCGCGGCATCCGCCTGGCGCAGGAGACCGGGCTCACCTGGAGCACCTACGGCACCGACCTGCGCTTCCTCCGCTTCCTCGTGCACTACGCGGCGGGCGAGTGGGACCACGCCCAGACCGTCGCCGCCGGCTTCGGCGCCCGGGTCGGCACGGTCCAGGAGGCGTTGCTGTCGTCCTTCGCGCTCTTCATCGAGGTCGGCCGCGGGCTCGACGGCGTGGAGGAGCGGCTCGACCTGCTCCGGCCCTTCTGGACCGACGACCTGATCGCGTACATGTCCCGGGGCATGGCCGCCGAGCACGCCCTATGGAACCGCGACCCGGCCACGGCCATGGAGCACGTCGAGGCCGTCCTGTCCTCGCTCACCCCGGCCGACCCCGGCATCATCCGCGTCGCCGCCACCGGCCTGTGGGCGCTCGCCGACCTCGGCCGCACCGACGGCGCCGACGCCCTCATCGAGGCGGCACGGCACGGCTACACCACCGGCCCGTCCGGCCGCCGCAACGCCATGGGACCCGAAGGCCAGGCCTGGATGGCCCGGGCCGAGGCCGAATGGGCCCGCCTCCACGGCCGGGACACGCCCGACCAGTGGCGGGGCGTCGTGGCCGCCTTCGACTACGGCTTCACCTACGAGGTCGCCCGGGCCCGGTGGCGGCTCGCCGAATCCCTCGCCGCCGCCGGTGACCGGGACGCCGCCCAGGCCGAATGGACCCTCGCCCGTGACGCCGCCACCCAGCTCGGGGCCCGGCCTTTGGCGACCGCGCTGGAGGAGTTCGGGCGCCGTGCCCGCTTCGTCGAACGGCCCGCCGGGGTGCTCACCGCCCGTGAGCTGGAGGTCCTTCGGCTGGTCGCCGAAGGGTTGCCCAACCGGGAGATCGCGGGGCGGCTCTTCATCGCGCAGAAGACGGTCAGCGTGCACGTGTCCAACATCCTGGCCAAGCTCGGCGCCTCCACCCGCACCCACGCCGCCGCCGAAGGCCGCCGCCTCGGCCTCCTTTAACTACTCGGCCCTTCGTCCGGCGCGCTTCGCGCGTTTTGGCTCGGACTCCTCTCATGGGGGAGCCGAGCTCCCCCAAACCCCCTGGCCGGGGCCTCCCGGCCCCCGGACCCCCGAGTCTGAAGCGGTGGCACACAGGTCCATCAGGGCAAGGAGCCGGACAGGGATGAGGTGCTCCGGCGATCTCATGCGCCCTACGTGGTGGCGGGCTCGAGGCGCGGGGCCCCGAGGACGGCCAAGATCTGCGGCTGGTCTGTTCATCTGGGGATGGGGCGGGCGTGAGGCGGATGAGCTTCGGGGGGAGTCCCGGTGATGAGGAGATCAGCGCGCCTACAGCGGGCGGCGACCTCCACGAGGAAACGGTCGCTCTTCATCGCGGCCCTCGTGCCGAGCGTGGTCGGCGGCGAGGCGCCTGCACCACTGACCGGTCCCTCGGGCCAGAGGCGCTGACGAAGCCAGTCCTCGCGAGAGTGCGGTGAGTTTGAGGTCGGCCGGGAGTCGGTATCGGTGAGCACTGCCCAGGAACCGAGAGAAAGGCCAGTGGCATGGCGAAGTTCGTGACCATCGGGTACGGGGATCAGGACGGCTACGACCGCACCGACGTGGCGGTACGGGACGAGGCGCACGCCCATGACGCACGCCTGATTGAGGGAGGGGCCACGGCGGGGATCGCTGGGGTGCCGGTGCAGGTGCGGAACCACGACGGGGCCGGGGTGAGGGTGGAGCGGGGTGCGTTCATGTCCTCGGAGCTGCCGGTGGCGGGGTTCGGGATCATCGAGGCCGACAGCCTGGAGGAGGCGATCGAGCTGGTGTCGAAGACGCCGTGCGCGGTGGCTCAGGGAGTGGTCGAGGTGTGGCCGCTGCAGGAGGCGCCCTGAGCGTGTTTGTAGTCGCGGAGTGAGCGGCTGGTACGGGACGGGGCGAAGTCCGGTGGTCGTGCGCCTTTAGATCCCTTGGCCCGCCGGTCGGCGTAGTCCTGGCGGGCAAGTTGGACAGCCAGTATTGACCGGTTTGGGCTCATCGGTGGGGCCACCGCACGATCGGCCACCGTTCCGGGCAGGGGGCCGCCCGGCTCGTGGGCGACGCGGTGCCTGGCCCGACGCACCCCCGAGAGGCCCAACACATCCCCGAGAAGCCCGACGCACCCGCAAGAAGTCCCACGCACCCCCAAGAAGTCCCACGCACCCCAAGAAGCCGATGCGCCCGTGAGAAGGCGGCGCCGGGGTTAGCAGCCCGGCGCGGCAGGTTGGCTTCCGATGGGGGCGGAGGTTGACCGCCTCGCGGGTGATCAGTGTCTGGCGCTCGTGGAGTCGGGCGCGGGCCGTGGCTCGGCGGGTTCGTTCCTCGCGTGCAAGGCGCGGGTGATGAGGGTGTCGAGTTCATGAGCGTCCGGCATGCCCAGGTCGTAGAGCAGGCGGTAGTGCAGCGGCCCGTACAGCAGGTAGAGAGCGACCTCCGGGTCGGCGTCGGGCGGGAACTGCCCCTGCTGCTGGGCAAGGCGCAGCCGGGCTCGGAACAGTTCGAGCTGGGGTTCCAGCAGGAGTTCACGGAGTTGGCGGGCGACGTCGGGGTTCTGGAGCCCTTCGGCGATCACTCCGGCCAGGGGCGAGGTGCGGGGCGGGTGGATCGCGGCGATGAGACCCTGCATCTGGGTGCGGAGGTCGGCGGCGAAGTCGCCGGTGTCGGGGTAGCCGGTGGTCTGCTCGGCGATCTCGATGAGCAGCTCGATGGTCACCATGGCCTTGGAGGGCCACCAGCGGTAGATGGTGGGTTTGCCGACGCCGGCGCGGGCGGCGATGGCCTCGATGGTGACGTCCGCGTACCCCTTCTCGGCGATGAGCTGGGCGGTGGCGTCCAGGATCGCGCGGCGGGCGCGGACGCTGCGCCGGGCCGGGTCGGGCGGGGTGGGGGCGGTCGGTTCCATGTCCGGAGTCTACCGCAGACGTGACGTTACGTTTCGTTTTGACAGAAGTGGTCTGCGTGATCTAGCGTCCAGAGACGTTACGGAACGTTCCGTAACGTTGAGATCTGAGGAGCAAGAAAATGAAGCACGGACGCGTGACCGCCAACGGGATCGACTTCTCCTACGTCGAGGAAGGGGAGGGCCCGCTGGCTCTGCTCCTGCACGGCTTCCCCGAGTCGGGGGCGGCGACCTGGCGGCACCTGATCCCGGCGCTAGCCGAGGCCGGATACCGGGCCGTGGCCCCGAACATGCGGGGCTTCGCGCCGACCGCGCTGCCGGCCGACGGCCGCATGCTGATCGCTGACCTGGTCGCCGACGCCAACGCCCTGCACGAGGTGCTCGGCGGGGACGGCGACGCGGTCATCATCGGCCACGACTGGGGCGGCGGCACCACCTGGGCCACCGCGGTGGCGGCACCGGAGCGGTGGTCCAAGGTGGTCGTCAGCGACGTGCCGCCGCTGCAGTTCTTCGGCGCGTACGCCGGGACCTACGAGGGCATCGAGGCGCTCAACCACTTCTGGTTCTTCCAGATGGACATGGCCGAGGGCATCCTGGCGGCCGACGACATGGCCTACATGTTCCAACTCATGCAGAACAAGTGGACGGCGCCCGGCTACGACGCCACGGAGGACTTCCTGGCCACCCGCAGTGCCCTCGGCGAGCCCGAGCGCCTGCGGGCGGCGCTGGACCTGTACCGGCAGAACTTCGGAACCAAGATCATGGGCACCCCGCAGTGGCAGGCCGAGCAGGGCGCGCTCTGGGGGCCGCTGCCGACGCAGCCCACGCTCTACCTGCACGGGACCGAGGACAACAGCGTCGTCCTCGATCAGGCCGACCTCGACGCCATCGGCAGGCTGCTGTCCGAAGGCTCGCAGACGGCCTTCATCCAGGGTGCCGGGCACCTCGTCCCGGCGGAGAAGCCCGCCGAGTACAACGCGCGAGTCCTGGAGTTCCTGAAGAGGTGAGCCCCCGTCACCGGCCTGCGAAACCCGGGAGCAGGCCGGTGACCGGCTCGCGCGAGGCCGATGGCCGAACCCGACCTGGAGGGCCGGAGACGCCTGCCGTACAGGAACAGGAGAGGGTCCTAGAGGGCGGGAGACGCCTGCCGTACGTCAAGAGTCGGAAAGGAGCCGTCGCCGAAGAGGACGCGGGCGGCGAGGGCGCGGCCCGGCGGGGTGCGGAGGAGGGCGACGGCGGCCTCGGTGGCGGTGGGGGAGCCGAGGGCGGCGAAGGTACGGCGGAGCAGGAGCCGGCCACGGAAGCGGCGGCGCAGGGCCCGGCCGTCGTAGCGGCGGAGGATGGTCTCGTCGCCGGTACGCAGGTAGGCGAGGGTGATCGCGGCGGCCCAGGCGGACATGCGGCAGCAGGGGTCCAGCCCGCCGGCGGTGAGCGGGGAGACGGCGCCGGCGGCGTCGCCGACGAGCAGGCCGGTGGGGCAGGCCAGCCGGCGGAGGACGCCACCGACCGGGATGGGCCCGCCACGGCGCTCGATCGGGCCGGTCGGAGCCGCCAGGCCGGGCGCGGTGGCGGCGAAGGACTCCAGTAACGGCCGCAGCCCGGCGCGCATGGCGTGCGGGTAGCCGGCGATGCCGACGTGCGCGTGGTGGCCGTCGTCGATGACCCAGCCGAGGTAGCCGGGGGCGTATCGGGGGTCGAGGACGCAGTGGAAGGCCGGGGTGGTGGTGCCGGTGGCGATGGGGTGCAGGAGTTCGGCGCCGACGAGGAGGTGCCGGTTGACGTCCAGGCCCAGGTCGCGGGCGACGGCCGAGCGGGCGCCGTCCGCGCCGACGAGGAAGCGGGCCCGCACCGGCTCGGCGCCGTCGAGGTGGACGAGGGTGCGCGGGAGCCTGGCGTCGGCTCCGCGGGCACCGGCAGGTCTGCGGCGGGGCTCTCGCGTGCTGCCCGTGTAGCGGACGCCCAGCAGGACCCGCGCCCCGGCGGTCTCGGCCGCGCGGTGTTCGTGCCGGTAGATCCCGGCCATGTCGGCCACGCGGTACTCGTCGCGGTCGCTGGTGAGCCGGATGGGGGAGCGGCGCGAGGGCGGGTAGAGGAGCACGTCGCGGATGCCGGGGCCGAGCAGGTGGCCGGGCAGGTCGAAGTCGTCCAGGGTGCGGCGGACGAAGATGCCCGTGGTCCGGATGCCGGAGGCCAGGGAGCGGCGGCGGTCGACCACCAGGACGTCGAGGTTGCGTTGCGCGAGCAGGCGGGCCGTCCGCAGCCCGGCGAGGCCCGCGCCGACGACCAACACGTCCACTGTCTGCATGGTCAGGACGATAGGAGGGATGCCCCGGCGAAGGGGCCGATGCACCGGACCTGACCAGGAGTTTCACACCGCCGCCACATCCTCTGCATCGTTTCGGGCGGCGACGGCACCGGGCATGAGTGCCATGCGGCTGACCTAATGTTGACGCTGCACACATTCCGGCTAATATAAGCGGTGTAAACATCGATCGAGGGGAAGTCACATGAAGGCGATCACGATCAAGGAGCCGGGCGGCCCGGAGGTGCTGGAGTGGACCGAGGTCGACGACCCGGCGCCCGCACCCGGCGAGGTGATCGTCGACGTGGCCGCCACCGCGCTGAACGGCGCCGACGTCGCCCAGCGGCTGGGGCTCTACCTCGTGCCGCCGGGCGCCTCGCCGTACCCCGGGCTGGAGGTGTCCGGCCGGATCAGCGCCCTCGGCGAGGGGGTGAGCGGCTGGCAGGTGGGCCAGGAGGTGTGCGCGCTGCTGACCGGCGGCGGGTACGCGCAGAAGGTCGCCGTCCCCGCCGGGCAACTCCTGCCCGTGCCCAAGGGGGTCGGGCTGGTCGAGGCCGCGGGGCTGCCGGAGGCGACGGCGACGGTGTGGTCCAACGTGGTCATGACCGCGCGGCTGGCCGAGGGCGAGACCTTCCTCATGCACGGCGGGGCCGGCGGGGTCGGGACGATGGCGATCCAGATCGCCAAGGCGCTGGGCGCGCGCGTCGTCACCACCGTGAGCGGCGCCGGCAAGACCGCCCGGGTGCGGGAGCTCGGCGCCGACACGACGATCGACTACCGCACCGAGGACTTCGCCGACTTCGGCCCCTACGACGTGATCCTGGACGTCATCGGCGGGCAGTACCTGGAGCGCAACGTGCAGTCCCTGAACGTCGACGGGCGGCTGGTGATCATCGGCATGCAGGGCGGCTTCGAGGGCAAGCTCAATCTCGTCGAGCTGGTCTTCAAGCGCAAGTCCGTGTTCGGCACCACCCTGCGGTCGCGGTCGGGCGAGCAGAAGGCCGAGATCGTCGCGGCGCTGCGCGAGCACGTCTGGCCGATGATCGAGGCCGGTGCCGTGCGCCCGATCGTCGACCAGATCCTGCCGCTGTCGCAGGCCGCCCAGGCGCACCAGCTCATGGCTGACTCACAGCACGTCGGCAAGATCCTGCTGGTCAACGAGTAGGTCGAGCAGGCTGTCGATCAGTACGGCCCGGCGTTCTGTGTGGTCGTCGAGCGCGATGAGGACCAGGCACAGGTCCAGCTCCGGCACCCGCGCATGCAGCAGGCGCAGCCCCGGCCACCCGCCTCCGTGGCGGTAGACGCGATGCCCGGCATGCGACCGCACCCCGATGCCGCAGGCGTAGTCGAGAGGCGTCCCGTCGTCGAGGCGCCCCGGCGTCTCGAGGAGCGCCGAGACGCCGAGCTCGTCGCGATTGAGAGCATGCCCCCAGCGCAGCAGGTCGAGGGCGGTGCTCCACACCCCACCGTCCCCCAGCGACAGCGGAGCCGGACGCGGCCGGACCAGCGGGGCGGCTCCCGGCCCCTCCGAGAAGCGGGTATCGCCCATCCCCAACGGCACGAACAGCCGATCCCGCGCTAGATCCGGCAACGGCTGACCCGCCGCCCGCTCCAACGCAGCGGCCAGGCAGACATACCCGGCGTTCGAGTAGACGTGCTCGACGCCGGGCCGGCGATCGAGAGCCGGAAAACGGGCCAGGGCCTGGAGGACCCCCGGCGAGGTCCGGTCCGCGACCAGGAGCGCGTCGACGGCCGAGTCGGCCGGCAGGCCCGCCGTGTGGTGGACGAGATGCCGGAGCCGGACATCATCCGCCCACCCCGGCAACTCGGGCAGCCAGCGTGACAAGGCGGATTCCGGATCCAGCCCGCCCTCCTGGACGAGCAGCGCGACGCAGGCGGCGGTCATCTGCTTCGACAAGGAGGCCGCGTAGGCGAGCGTCGCCGCCCCTACCGGCTCGCCGCGAAGCGTCGCCCCCTGGCACAGCAGCACGGGCGGCCGGTCACCGTGCCCGATCCCCACCACAAGCGGCTCATCGGGCCGGTAACCGGCATTGCCCACCACAGCAGCGAAGGACCACACGGAAGTGATCCTTCCAGGACCGGTGCCGGCAAAGCGAAGTATTGGCCCATCCCGGGGCTCGCCATGGCCGGCGGGCGGGGATCCCTTCCGCCATGGGTGTCGTTTCGCGGGGCTTCTCCGGCAAGCACTTCCACCGCCCCGGACCCGAGCTCGCCGGCCGCGTGCCGCCGGGGCAGTACCTCGCGTCCGGCTTCCCGGTGCTGACCGCGGGCGCGACGCAGCACGTGAGCACCGGCCAGTGGAGCTTCACCATCCGCGGCGGCACCACGGAAGCCCGCTGGACCTGGGACGACCTGCTCGCCCTGCCCGCCGAGGAGATCACCACCGACATCCACTGCGTGACCCGCTGGACCAAGCTCGACACCCACTGGACCGGCGTCCCGCTCGACACCCTGCTCGCCGCGGCGGGCGAGGTGCCGGAGTTCGCGCTGCAGATCAGCCACGGCGGCTACGCCACGAACCTGCCGGTGAGCGAGCTGACCGGCGGCAAGGCCTGGCTGGTCTATCGGTACGAGGGTGAGCCGATCGCCGCCGAGCACGGCGGGCCGGTGCGCATGCTGGTGCCCGCCCACTACCTGTGGAAGAGCGCCAAGTGGATCCGCGAGCTCTGGCTCAGCGCCGAGGACCGACCGGGCTTCTGGGAGCAGTCCGGCTATCACCACTTTGGGGACCCATGGCGGGAACAGCGGTATTTCAACGACTGACCTGGCTGCCCGCCACCGTCGCCGACGTCGTGACCGAAACCCCGCGGGCGCGCACGTTGCTGCTGGCGGTGCCGGGCTGGCCGGGGCACCGGGCGGGCCAGCACGTCGACGTACGGCTGACCGCGCCCGACGGCTACCAGGCGTCGCGCGCCTACTCCCTGGCCTCCGCGCCTGGCGAGGGCCCCGCGCTCACCGTGGTGCGGGTGGAGGACGGGGAGGTCTCGCCGTACCTCGTGGACGTGGCCTCGCCGGGGGACCGGCTGGAGGTCCGCGGGCCGGTGGGCGGCTACTTCGTCTGGGAGCCTGCTCCGCCGTACCGGCCGGTTTTGCTGGTCGGCGGCGGGTCCGGGGTCGTGCCGCTGCGCGCCATGCTGCGCCACCGGGCGCGGCTCGGCGACACCACGCCCATGCGGCTGCTCTACTCCGTGCGCGACCCGGCGAGCGTGATCTACCGCGACGAGCTGGTACGGCAGGCGGACCTCGTCACCTTCCACTACACCCGCACCGCCCCGCCCGATGCGCCGCACGCACCGGGACGGATCGACCGCGCGACGCTCGAACGGACGAGCCGGCCGGCGGCCGAGGAGCCGATCGCCTACGTGTGCGGCCCCACCGGCTTCGTCGAGCACGTCGCCGCCCTGCTGCTCGACCTCGGCTACCCGGCCCCCGCCATCCGCACCGAACGTTTCGGCTGACCCAAAACACGAAAGGCCCACTCCTCATGACAGAGCTGGACGCCAACTCGGCCGCAGGACCGCTGACCCTGCTCTTCGGCCGCGACGTCACCCTCGCCGTCGGCATCTGCGCCATGTGCGGCACCACCGGCCCGCTCGGCGAGACCGTGATGTACGGCCCGGCACCGGGCACGGTCCTGCGCTGCCCGCAGTGCTCGAACGTCCTGATGACCATCGTCGAGGCCCCGGACCGGCTGCTGGCCACCATGCCCGGCCTGCGGCTGCTGAGCGTGCCGACCGGGGGGACGAGCTGACATGGGCATCGTCTCCAGCGGATTCACCGGCCGCCGCGAAGCCGACCACCGGCTCCCGCCCGGCCAGTACGAGACGCACGACTTCCCGGTGCTGTCCGCCGGGCCGACCCCGTTCATCTCGCTCGCCGAATGGACCTTCACCGTCGTCAGCGAGCTGGGCGCGCGGCAGCGGTGGAGCTGGGACGAGCTCATGCGGCTCCCGCAGTCGCACCCCGAGGTGGACATCCACTGTGTGACCCGCTGGTCGAAGTTCGGCACCCGATGGACCGGCGTCTCCCTCGACCTGCTCCTGGCCGACGTCGAGACCGGCGCCGACTACGCCGTGGCCTACAGCCACGGGGGCTACACCACGAACCTCCCGCTGGAGGACCTGCTGGACGGCAAGGCCTGGATCGTCCACGAGTTCGACGGCGAACCGCTCAGCCCGTCGCACGGCGGCCCGGCACGGCTGCTCGTCCCGCACCTGTACTTCTGGAAGTCGGCCAAGTGGATCCAGGGCCTGCGCCTGCACACCGTGGACGAGCCCGGCTTCTGGGAGACCGCCGGATACCACAACTACGGCGACCCCTGGCGCGAGCAGCGCTACTGGGGCGACTGACGCCGCTGAAGCCCGGCCGGGCCGATCAGCGCGCCTTCTGCCCGCGCCCCTGCCCGGCCGCCGCCAGCTCCCGCACGATCCTGATCAGCTCGGCCGGATCGAACGGCTTGGTGAGGTAGGCGTCCACCCCGATGCCCAGGCCCCGCTTCTTGTCGTCGTCCTGCGCCCGCGCGGTGATGAGCACGACCTTGATGTGCCGTGTCTCGTCATCCGTCCGCAGCCTCGTCGCGGTCACCCACCCGTCGAGGTACGGCATCATCACGTCCAGCGTGATCACGTCCGGCCTCACGTCGAGCACCCGCTCGAGGCAGTCCTGCCCGTCCGTCGCGGTCTCGACCTCGAACCCCTCCAAGGTCAGATTCACCGCGATCAACTGACGGATCACTTCGTCGTCGTCAACGACCAGTACCCTGCCCAATGCCTCACCCACGGCCGCCAAGCTAACTCCTCCCGAGGGGGTCACGCGCGGTTTTCGAGGGATGTGGGCGGAGCTGTTTCATGCGGTGCAGAGTGGTGCGGGAAAGCTGATAGCCTTGTCACGCATCGCTCCCGTAGCTCAGGGGATAGAGCACCGGCCTCCGGAGCCGGGTGCGCAGGTTCGAATCCTGCCGGGAGCACCGCCGAACAGCCGGGTCAGATCTCATCTGGCCCGGCTTTTTGCATGGCCGGCCGGAGGACGTCTCACCCGTCGGGCCGGCAGGGGATCGGCCCTCGCCCGAGTGATGACGCCGCGCAAAGCCGGAACCACTGGGGCCTTGGCGAACGTGCGTGACTTCAATGAATTGCCGATTCGAACGTTCTGCCGCCATTTTCGAAAGACTGAGAAAACCCGCTCGCAGAGTGCTGTGAATATGCCTTGACGGATTTCCTTGTCTCGGGTGAAGGTGAAACGCAGATGATATGACCCCTGGCCGTCAGGATGAGGGTTGTATGGCGACGGGAACCTCCGCAGACCTGTTGAACGATCTCGACCGTAACGCTCAGTCCCTGTTCAAGCACGCCATCCTGAGTCACTATCTGGAGCCGTTCATCGCGATGACCGGTTCCACCGCCCGTGGTAGACGCGTGGTGGTCATGGACGGATTCGCTGGTCGAGGCCGCTATGACGATGGAAGCCCCGGCTCCGCCGAGCATATCCTGCAAGCCATTCTCCGACTCAAGGCGAGGCGAAATGTCTCAGCCTTTTTCGTGGAAAAGGACCCGAATCATTTCGCCGTGCTCGCCGAGGTCGTCGATGAATACGCCGCGCAAGGACTGGCGGTCACCGCATGGAATGGTCGTGCGGAGAACCATCTGGCGACCGTGGTCGCCGCCGCATCCGGAGTGCCGCTTTTCCTGTTCCTGGACCCCACCGGCGCCGGAGTGTCTTTCGAGCCGCTCTCGGAAGTGCTGAGAGCGCGACCGCACAAGGGTCCTGCCACTGAGGTGCTGGTCAACTTCAGCGCCGACCTGTCACGCCGTGTGGTCGGCGCGGTGGAGAGCGGCCGGAGCAATCAGCGAGTCATGGACGACTTCTGCGGTGGCACGTGGTGGCGGCAGACTGCCAAGGACGTCCTGTCCGCCGCTTCCGGTGACAGGCGTTTCGAAGCGGTCGCTGACGCCCTCGCCGCGGAGTACGCGGCACGGCTCAGCGAGGCGGGGCAGATGACCCCGGTGTGCGTTCCGGTGCGCCGTCAGTTGAGCCATCAACCCATCTACCACCTGGTGTTCTTCACCAGAAGTCCCTACGGGTTGTGGGTGTTCGCCAACGCGGTGGGCATGGCACGGCGTCAATGGCTCGCGCACCTGGACCAGCAGGTTCAGCAGCAGGCTACGACCGAGCCGCTGTTCGAGTTGCATGATCATGTAGCGCAGGCCGAACAGTGCAGAGCGATCGAACGATTGCGCGCCAACCTGCTGGTTCCGCTCCAGGACGTGGCTGCCTACAGACTGGTCACTCGGACGACTCAGGTCTTTGACGGGGTGTACGGCATCGCCACCGACGACATGGTCCGCACGGCCATGACGGAGCTCGAGGCGGCAGGACGCGTGCGACTCGGCCCCGGAAAGTTCGTACGGGACTGGTACGTGCGCCGTCCTTAGGGAGGGCTCAGCGAGCGGCCGGCGCAGGCATCTGGTCCCAGACGACCCCTTCCAGCTGGCGCCCGCCGGCCTTGGGGGTGTGGCCTCCCCACTGTTTGAAGAAGAACGGCACACCCGCGTCCAGGCATCGGTCGCGCAGATCAGTGACCCAAGCCGGGTGGATCGGGCGACGCCCCGGCCCGGATTCTCCGCCGACGATGACCCAGCCGACTCCGGCGAGGTCCAGGGTGGGCAGAGGCCCGAGCAGGGGTTCGAGCGACAGGAACCGTAGGGCCGAGGGGACGGTGCGCAGATCGTCGATGCGGTGGGTTTGGGCGTGGTCTTCGACCGATACCCCCATCCACACGTTCGGCGGCCAGTCCAGGAGCGGCGCCAGGTGGCGCAGCCGGCGGCTGCGTTTGGTGAGGATCTGATAGGTGTGCTGCGGAGTGGCGGCCATCACGTCGAACACCTGCCGGAGGTAACCCAGAGGAACGCGGGCATGGAACAGGTCGCTCATGGAGTTGACGAACACCATCCGCGGGCTGCGCCAGCGCAGCGGTTGGAGGAGCGTGTCCGGGTGGGTGGTGAGAGCGAACCCGGGGCCGGAGGTCCGCGGGTCGCCGTCGGCCTGATATTTGGCCGCGCCCATCGCCTTCAGGCGGGCGGCGAGGGTCAGTGCGTAGCAGTTGTCGCAGCCGGCGGAGATCCGATCGCAGCCCGTGGTGGGGTTCCAGGTCAGCTCGGTCCACTCGATGGACGTCGTTTGAGCCATGCGGTGGTGACCTCGTTTCGGTCGCGGCTCAGCCGGTGCTGCGACGCTTTCAGGTCTACCGCCGGCGGACCACCGATGCCAGGCGGTCAGCGAAATCGGCCCAGGTTCCCGTCTGTCATGAGCCGGACGGGCTTTCAGGGACACTGCTGGGACAACACCGGAAACCTGAGGAAGGCGGGCGTCCCCCATGAAGACCGCGATCGTCACCGGCGTGAGTCGCCGCATCGGCATCGGTTACGCGATTGCCCGGCGGCTGGCTGCGGCCCCCATGAATGTGTTCGTCTGTTCGTGGGAGCCGCATGATGCGGGTCAGGACTGGGGTGCTGATCCGCTGGGGGCGGAGGGGGTGGTGGCGGCGCTGCGGGAGGAGCTGCCCGAGGGGGCGGGGCAGGTGGAGCATCTGGCGGTGGATCTGGCGGAGCCGGGGGCGCCGGGCAGGGTGGTGGCGGCGGCGCGGGAGCGGTTCGGGCGGGTGGAGGTGCTGGTGGCCAACCATGCGCGAAGTGCCGAAGGCGGGCTGGGGGAGCTGACGGCGGAGGAGCTGGATCTGTGCTGGGCGGTGAATGTACGGGCGACGTTGTTGCTGGTGCAGGAGTTCGCGGCGCAGGCGGATCTGGAGGGCGGGCGGGTGATCACCTTCACGTCGGGGCAGCATCTGGAGCCCATGCCGACGGAACTGCCCTACAGCGTGACGAAGGGGGCGATCGAGCAGATGACGCGGAGTCTTGCCGCGCCGCTGTCCACGCGGGGGATCACGGTGAACTGCGTGAATCCGGGGCCGGTGGACACGGGGTACGCGTCGCCGGAGGACGTGGTGGAGCTGGCTCGGCGGCATCCGCAGGGGCGGTGGGGGACGCCGGAGGACACGGCCCGGCTGGTGGGGTGGCTGGCTGGGGAGGAGAGCGGCTGGGTGACCGGGCAGACGCTGGTCAGCGACGGCGGGTGGTCGATACGGACCGGGGTGCCGCCGAGGGCCTGACGAGTCACCAGGGGTCTTCAGGTGAGGGGGCGCTTGCCGTACACGAAGGAGTGGATGCGGAGGCCCGCCCAGACCAGGGCGGCGAGCACGGCCACCAGCACATACTCGATGGCGGGGATGCGCACTGCGACCAGCAGGGCGCCCATGAGCAAGGCCGCGATGACGTACACGCCGCCCAGGCCCCAGCGGATGCCGGCGCCCAGGCCGAGGCCGTGCATCTGGGTGATGACGAAGATGCCGAGGAAGCCGAAGAGGAACATCGCCCAAGGCCCGTCGGTGCTGAGGTAGGCGACCAGGGTGCCGTGCACGGCGACCATGAGTTCGAGGGTGAGCGTCCACCAACGGTTGGTGTGCGCGCGGGTGAGGAACAGGCTGCCCTGCACCAGCAGCAGGAACATGTAGAAGAAGCCGACCAGGTGCCCGGGCGTGGCGACGGCGGGGTGGTACCAGAAGGTGTAGACGGCGGCCCAACTGAACAGGTAGCCGTGGTAGCGCCGCACGAAGGCGACGACCTCGGTGCCGAGCGGGGCGGGACGGCCGAAGAACAGGCCGCGCCGCCGGTTCTCCATGAGCAGGACGGCGACCAGGAGCAGGATCACCGAGCCCTGCGAGCTGAAGATGGAGACGTCCTGGGCCAGGCCGTCGTAGAACAGGTGGGTCTGGAGCAGGTGCAGGAGGATGAATCCGGCGTTGACCGCGAGGGCGGCGACGTTCACCCGGTGCAGGCCGGAGGTGTAGGTGCGCACGCGCGTCTGGGCGTAGTAGATCAGGCCCCAGAAGGCGAGCTGGTGCAGCGCGTATCCGGCCCAGGCCGTGAAGCGGGTCCAGAAGGTCGGGTCGGGGAGCTTCCAGTAGTACCAGGCCGCGCCCCGGTCCGGGAGGAGGGCGACCGCGTCGAGGCGCGCACCCAGCAGCCAGATCGCCGCCGTGAACAGCGCGCTGGCGGCTACGCCGTACAGGAGGGTTCTCGACGAATTGCTCAGCATGCTGAACATTATGACTCTGGAACAATGGGCGTGTGGTCGAGGACATTCACTCCTGGCCGACCGGACGCCTGCTCTCGGTCGCCGCCCGCCTGGTGGAGGGCCGCTTCCACGACTTCCTCGTCGAGCACGGCTTGACCCACGCCGGGCTGATCGCGCTGCACCACCTGGAGGGCGGCCCGCTGACCCAGCGCGAGCTGGCCAGGCTCTGCCGGGTGACCGACCAGACCATGAGCCGCACCGTCGAACATCTCCGGCGCGCGGCATACGTGCGCAAGGAGGCCGACCCGCAGGACCGGCGCCGCTTCCTGGTGAGCGTCACCGCCGACGGCGAGAGCGTGCTGGAGCGCGCCCGCGCCGCCGAGCGCGGCTCGGACCGGCTGCTGGGCGCGGTCGACGACTACGAGCAGTTCCGAGCCCAGCTCATCAAACTGATCACCTTCGACTAGCCGGTGGCGAGGACCTCGTCCAGCCGCGTGGCCGCGAGGCGGGCCGCCTTCTGGGTGAGGCTCGGCTGGAACGAGCCGAAGAAGCCGTTGTGCGTCAGCCCGATCAGCGTGTCGCCGCGCCGGATGACCACGACGTCCTCGCCCATCGACACCTCCGAGCTGATCTCCGGGATGCGGCTGATGAAGCGGAAGGCGTAGACCGCGTCGCCGAGCTTGCCCACCGAGAGCCGCTGGAAGGAGCGCTTGGAGGCGCCGTTGTCGATCGTGCCGCGGCACTCGCGGCTCATGACCTTGGCCGCGGCCTCCAGAGCGTCGATCTGCTTCGGCTTGCCGGCGAGGATGACCTCCTTCACGCCCTCCGGCCGCTCGTTGCGGGAGATCCAGGTGGCGGTCTTGGCACGGAAGAGCGGGGTGAGGGCCTTGAGCGCCGCTTTGCAGCCCTTGCTCTTGGAGTATCCGGCGCTCAGCACCTCGCGGTTGTGCGTCTCGTTGTAGCCGAAGTCGAAGCCGAAGTCCTCGGGGACGAGCAGCGCCGACTCCAGTTGCTCGGGGGTGGGTGGGGCGGCGAGCGCGGGAGCGGGTACGGCGAGCAGGCCGGCGCTCGCGACGAGGGCGGCCAAGGCCGCACGCTTGATGATCACCGGCTCAAGCTAGTGGAAACGTCACTTTTGTAGCTAGAGGTCCGCTCCCGCTAGGCGGAGGGCGTACGTGGCGTAGGTGTCCGCGATCTCCTCCGGGCTGTACGGCAAGCCGTCCTCGTACCAGCTGGCCACCCGCATCCCCATCCCGCTGATCGCGGTCACCGCGAGGAAGGCGTCGTCGAGGTCGAACACCCCCGCGGCGATGCCCCGGTTGAGGATGTCGGTGAGGAGTTGCCGCCCGTCGGCCCGCAGGAGCAAAGCCTGGGAGGCCATGTCGGGCGAAAGGGCGTGAAGCTCGTTGTTGGCGACGACGGCGAGCAGCGGGTAGCTGGCGTGGGACAACACGTGCGCCCGGACGACCGCGCGCAGGTGGCTGACGGGGTCGGGCCCGTGGGCGGCCATGAGCTGGGCGTGGTGCGCCTCGTGTCCGATCCGCACGAGCTCGGCGAGGATGTGCTCCTTGGTGGGGAAGTGCGCGTAGAGGGTGGCGGACCGGATCTCGCAGGCCAGCGCGAGTTCGCGGATGGAGGTGCCGTGGAAGCCGCGTTCGGCGAAGAGCAGCAGCGCCGCCCGCAGGATCCGGCCCGAGGTGCCTTCCAGCAGTACGTGCGGCGGCAGCCGTACCTCGGAGGCGGCGATCCGCCCCTCGGCTGCCGATCGATCGTTCGTCACGCCCTCATTCTGCCGTGAGGTCGGCCTGGTTCGTCTCGCGCAGGGCGAGGGCGGACACGAGCGAGACGAGCATCGACGCCGCGACGTAGGCGGCGACCGCCCAGGGTCCGGCCGCGGCGAGCAGGGCGGTGGCGATGAGCGGGGCCAGGCCGCCGCCGAGCACGGCGCCGATCTGGCCGGCCAGGGAGGCGCCGCTGAAGCGCACCGACGTCGGGAACTGCTCGGCGATGAAGGTGATCAGCGGCGAGTAGAGGATGGTGACGAAGCCGAACATCACCGCGAAGGCGGTGTAGATCAGGCCGGTGGAGCCCGTCCCGAGCAGCCAGAAGAACGGGAAGGCGAACAGGCCGGTGAGCGCGGAGCCGGTGACCACGAGCGGGCGGCGGCCGAGGCGGTCCGACAGCTTGCCGAACAGCGGTCCGAGCACGATCACCACGACCGAGCCGATGGCCACCGCGACCAGCGGCACCTGGGTGGGCAGCTTGAGCGTGGTGGTGAGGTAGGAGCCGGCGAAGACGAGCAGCACGTAGAAGACGACGTAGAAGCCGAAACCGGTGCCGGTGCCGAGCAGCACGGTGCGGGTGTGCCGGCGGAAGACCTCCAGGATGGGCGCGCGGTGCCGCACGGTCGAGCGGGTGAAGGCCGGGCTCTCCGGCGCGGTGGCGCGGATGGCCAGGCCGACCACGACGAGCAGCGCCGAGACCAGGAAGGGGATGCGCCAGCCGTACGAGAGGAAGTCGGCCTTGTCCATGCCGGCGACGATCATGATCGCGATGGTGGCGAGGAGCAGGCCGGCGGGCCCGGCGGCGGGGATGAAGCTGCCGACGTAGCCACGCCGGTGGCGCGGGGCGAACTCGGTGGTCATCAGGACGGCGCCGGTGACCTCGCCGCCGTAGGAGAAGCCCTGCACGATGCGGAGCGCGATGAGCAGGGCCGGCGCCCACAGGCCGATGCTCTGGTAGGTGGGCAGCAGGCCCATCGCGGTGGTGGCGACGCCCGCCACCAGGAGCGTCATGACCAGCATCGACTTGCGGCCGACGCGGTCGCCGTAGTGCCCGGCGACGATCGCGCCGATCGGCCGGGCGATGAAGCCGATGGCGAAGCCCGCGAAGGCGACCATGGTCCCGGCGACCGGATCCGAGCTGGGGAAGAACAGGGTGTTGAACACCAGGCCGGACATGAAGCCGTAGAGCAGGAAGTCGTACTGCTCGATGACGGTGCCCACGAAGCTGCCGGCGGTGACGCGGAGGAGGGCGGGTTGTGGGGGATTCTCGATGATCATTTTATTCCTATCGATCGATCGGTAGGCGCGACTCTACCGATCGATCGATCGGGTGAAAAGGGCCTCAGAAGCCCTTGATCCGGACATCGGAGAAGGTACGGCTGCGCAGGCTCACGTCGAACAGCCACGCCCGCGCCTCCGCATCACCCATGAGCTGGGCGCGGAACCATGCGGTGGTCGGCCCGGCGAACGGGCCGGGGTTGCCGACGATGGTGAAGTGGTCGGCGCCCCGCACCTCGCCGTAGATCGCCGGGATGTGGTCGGCGTCGTTGTAGAAGGCCTTGACCAGCCAGGGCATCACGATGCTGTCCCACTGCCCGGCCATCAGGAATGCCGGAACCCGCACGTCGTCGATGTCGGCCAGCGGTCCGGGCTGGATCGGCAGGATCGCGTCCACCCGCGGGTCGGCGCCCACGACGATCGCCGCCGCACCGCCCTGCGAGTGGCCGGCCGCGCCGATGTGCGCCAGGTCCACCTTGCCGTGGAAGGCGCTCGCCGGGTCGGCGTCCCGCCGGGTCAGCTCGTCGATGCCGGCGCGCATCGAGATGCCCAGGTTGGACATCGGGGTGTTGGCCGCCGAGACGATGAAGCCGTGGCTGGCCCAGCGCAGCAGCAGGTCGCGGTAGACCAGCGGGGCGCCGCCGGTGCCGTTGCCCCACACGATCACCGGGTGCCGGCGCGGGCTTTGTGCGATGTCCCGAGGGAAGTAGAGCGTGTTGACCGCGCCGATCTCCACGTCCGTGGCGTACGGCCCGGCCGCGCCGTAGTCGACGGCGGCGTGCGCCGGTGCGGGCGCCACCACCGCGGCCAGCACGATCGCGAGAGCGGGGAGCAGGTGTCTGAACATCTGGAGCCTCCAGGCGTTGGGGGGTTGCTCGCATCCTGGAGAATGCGGAGCCCGCCGTCTTTGCGCACTTGGGGCAATGATTGACGGCTCGGTTTGGGCGATGTGACGATCCGCGGATGGGCGACGACCTTCACACCCGGCTGGCCCCGCGAGTCAGAGAGCTCACCGCGGCCGTCGTGGCGCGGTGCGCCGCCGAGGTGCCCTTCTACCGTGACCTGCCCAGAGAGGCGCTCGACGGCGAGGTGACCCGGTCGGTCACGGCCGTCTTCGGGCTGCTGCTGCGCTCGGTGCGCGACCCCGGCTCGGTCGGCGCCGCCGACCTCACCCGGATCATCGAGTGGTCGGCGCGGCGGGCCGAGGAGAGCCTTCCGCTGGAGGCCGCGCTGACCGCGTACCTCATCGGGGCCGAGGTGTGGTGGGCCGCGCTCACCGAGGTCGCCGAGCCGGAGGAGCTGGCCGCCGCCGGGGCCGGGCTGCTGGGCTGCCTGCACACCGCGGTGCCCGCCGTCGCGCTGGCCCACGTGCAGGCGCAGGAGGACATCCGGGGCGAGGACCGGCGGGTACGGCGGGCCTTGCTGGACGCCCTGCTGGAGGGCCTGCCGTACGCCGGGCTCGCGGAGGCGGCGCGGGTGGAGGTCGGCGGCGAGCACGACGTGGTCGTGCTGGAGTTCGGGCGCGCGCCGCAGCCGCGGCTGGTGCAGTCGGCGCTCGACGCCTACGCGGGCACGCTCGTGCTCGCCGACCCCGCCGCGGGCCTGGCCCTCCTGCCCGTACGGCCCGGCGGCTCGCTGGAGGCGTTGCGCCGGGACTGCGGCGCGACCCTGGCCGCGGCGGCCCGCGCGACGGAGCCCGCGGCGATCCCCGCGGCGGCCGAGGAGGCCCGGCAGGTGCTCGACCTCGTGCGCCGCCTGGGCCGGCCGCCCGGCCTGTACCGCTTCGACGACGTGCTCCTGGAACACCAGCTCGCCCGGCCCGGCCCGGGCCTGACCCGGCTGGCGGCCAAGCTGGACGCGCTGGAGGAGCACCCGTACCTGCTGGAGACGCTGCGTGTCTTCGTCCACCACGGGCACAACCGGCGCAGGACCGCGCTCGACCTGCACGTGCACCGCAACACGCTCGACTACCGGCTGCACCGGGTCACCGCGCTGACCGGGCTGGACCTCGCCGTCCCGGCCGAGGCCCGGCTCCTGGAGGCAGCCCTCACCGCGCGCGAGCTGGCTCCGCCTAGAGCCAGACCTTGAGCTCCTCGGCCCGCGGGTCGTGCATCACCTCGCTCCGCCGGTCGAAGATCATCACCGGCCGCGAATCGTCCCACGCCGGCCAGCCCGGATCGCCGTCCCGCGCGAAGCCGACCCACGCCCGGTGCATCTCGTCGGCCAGGTGCTGCGGCGCGTCCGGGCCGGCGAGCTCGACGTTGTGCCGCAGGGTGTCGAAGACGAAGCCGATCTCCAGCCCGTGGCAGGCGCCCAGGTCGAGCACCGGCGAACGCCAGGCGAACTCGTACACGTGCGCCTTCGGCGAGCGGGAGGCCAGCTTGGCGAGCGGGCCGCGCAGCAGGAAGTCGTTGGCCATCTCACCCAGCAGCTCGCCGGGCAGCATGCCGGGCCGGGAGGAGCGGTAGAGCTTGGCCACCCGGCCGGGGATCTTGAGCTTGAGCATCGCCAGCCGCAGCGCCACCGCGCCGATCTTTTGGACCACCCCGGTCGGCACGAACCACAGCCGGTACTCCTCCCGGTTGTAGCCCAGCAGCAGCTCGACCTCGGGCATGACCACCTCGCCGGTGACCACCTCGCCGTCGGCCACAATGCTGAAGCCCGGCCCGCCGCCGATCGGGTTGGACTTCGAGGTCACCTCGACCTGCGCGTCCAGCAGCCGCTCCCGATCGACCGCGGCGAACGCCTCGGCCGTCGGCGCGACGCCCAGGACCTTGGCCATCAGCGCGACGATCCGCCCGCCCTCGGCGCGGCTGACCGTGTGCGGCGGCCCGCTCTGCAGCGCCGCCCGCCGGAACAGGCCCCTCGCCCGCGGGCTGGTCAGCAGCGCCGCGATGCTGATCGCGCCCGCCGACTCGCCGAAGACGGTCACGTTGGCCGGGTCGCCGCCGAAGGAGGCGATGTTGTCGCGCACCCACTCCAGCGCCGCGAGCTGGTCGAGCAGGCCGCGGTTGTCGGGGGCGTCGGGGAAGGAGCCGAAGCCCTCGATGCCCAGCCGGTAGTTGATCGACACCAGCACGACGCCGTCGCGGGCGAACGCCGAGCCGTCGTAGAGCGGCAGGCTGTTGGAGCCGTTGCGCAGCGAGCCGCCGTGGATCCACACCATGACCGGCCGCGCGCCGTCGTCGGCCGCCGGGGTCCAGACGTTGAGGTGCAGGCAGTCGTCGCCGGGGCGGTCGGGGTCGGGGATGATCTCGTCGAGCGGGGGACGATAGGGGCGCTTCGCGGCGGTCGCGCCGTACTCCAAGGCGTCCCGCACGCCGTCCCACGGCTCGACCGGCTCGGGCGCGCGGAAGCGACGCCTGCCGTACGGCGGGGCGGCGTAGGGGAGGCCGAGGAAGGTCGCGATCCCGTCCTCGCTCCGGCCACGGACCTTGCCCTGCCGGGTGATCGCGATGGTGTCCATGCCGCCGATCCTACCGATCGATCGATCGGTAGCCTAGAGGTCAGCCCGCGGCCAGGGTGGCTTCCAGCCGCGCCGCCAGCGCGGTGTTGCGCCGCCCGCCGATCCGCTCCACCGCCAGCTCCAGCGCCTTGCGCTGGCCCACCAGCACGACCCAGGACTTCGCCCGGGTCACCAGCGTGTAGAGCAGCCGCCGCCGCAACATGATCCCGCCCGCCTCCACCACCAGCGGCGCGACCACGAACGGGTACTCGCTGCCCTGCGCCCGGTGCACGCTGATCGCGTAGGCCTGGGTCAGGTCGTCGAGCTCGTCGAAGCCGTAGCTGACCGTCTCGCCGTCGTCGATGCGCACCTCGACCGTGCGCTCCTCGGCCGAGATCGCGGTCACGACCCCCGTCTCGCCGTTGAAGACGCCCTTGTCGTAGTTGTTGCGGATCGGCATGACCCGGTCGCCCACCCGGTAGACGTTGCTGCCCGCCCAGTGCTCGGCCTTGCCCTCGGCGGGCGGGTTGAGCCGTTCCTGCACCATCCGCCCGAGCTCCGCCGTCCCGGCCAGGCCCTTGCGCATCGGGCACAGCACCTGCACGCGGGCGGGGTCGACGCCCTGCTTGCGCGGGATCGCCTCGGTGGCCAGCTCCACCACCCGGTCCGCCGCCCGCGCCGGATCGTCCACCTCCTCGAACCAGAACCCGCCGCCGCCGGGAAGGTAGGGGAGCTGCCCGGCCCGGATGTCGTGCGCCGCCCGCACGATCGAGCTGCCCTCCGCCTGCCGGAAGACGTGCGTCAGCCGTACCCGCGGGACCTCGGCCACCCGCAGCAGGTCGGCGAGCACGCTGCCCGGGCCGATGCTCGGCAGCTGGTCGCTGTCGCCCACCAGCAGCAGGTGGCTGCCGGACGGGATCGCCGAGCACAGCCGGACCGCCAGCCCGAGGTCGAGCATCGACGCCTCGTCCACCACGACCAGATCGGCCTGCACCGGAAGCTGGTCGAACAGCGCCTCGGGGTCGGGTTCGAAGCCCAGCATGCGGTGGACGGTCATCGCCGGCAGCCCGGTCAGCTCTGACAGCCGCTTGGCCGCCTTGCCGGTCGGCGCGGCCAGCGTCACCGAGCCGCCCATCGCCCGCACGGTCGCGGCGATCATCCGCACGGTGTGGCTCTTGCCGCAGCCCGGCCCGCCGGTCAGCACCGACACCGTGCTGGTCAGCGCCATGTTCACCGCGGTCTGCTGGTCCTCGTGCAGGCTCGCGTCGTCCTCGAACAGGCGCAGCCGCAACGTCGAACGGGCCCGCAGCAGCCGGGTCAGCTCGGCGGCCAGCTTGACCTCCCGGCCGTGCAGCTCCTTCAGGAACACCGCGTCCGGCTCGGCGACCACGCGGTGCTCGGCGCGCAGCGCGTCGAGCTGCGCGCGCACGGCCTCCTCGTCCTGTTCGAGGAGCTCGACCGTCTGCGTGACCAGCGCGGTCGGCGACAGGTAGCAGTGCCCGCCGCCGCTGGCCGCCGACTCCAGCCGGTCGACCAGCGCCGCCTTGATCCGCTGCGGGCTGCTCTCCGGCACGCCCGAGCGCAACGCGATCCGGTCGGCGGTGGCGAACGCGATGCCCCGCACCCGGCCCACCAGCCGGTACGGGTCCTCTTTCAGCACGGTCTCGGCGTCGGCGCCGAACACCTGGAAGATCTTCGCGGCCAGCAGCGGGCTCACCCCGAAGCCCTGCAAGGTCACCATCAGCGCGGCGATCGAGCGCTGCTCGCGCCACGCCTCGACGATCTGCTGCTGCCGTACCGGACCGATGTTGACCACCTCGACCAGCCGCTGCGGCTGGGTGTCGATGACGGTCAGGCTGTCGGCGCCGAAATGGTCGACGATCGCGTGCGCCAGCCGCGGCCCGATGCCGCGGATCAGACCGGAACCCAGATAGAGCTGGATGGCACGGACCGTCGACGGCATGACCCGCTCACAGGCCGTCACGGTCAGCCGCTGTCCGAAGCGCGGGTGTTCCTCCCACTCGCCGGAAAGCTCCAGCCGCTCGCCCGGCTGCACCCCCGCCAGCGCCCGGCCCGCGGCGACGAACGACTGCTGCCCGTCGACGCTCACGCGGGCGACGGTGTACTCGTCCTCCCGCACGTAGACGAGCTGTTCGACGGAGGCCTCCACGGAAGAACAGTACGGCACGCGCCGGGTGTGAGCGCTCGCCTCCTGGGCATGAAGCGCGCATGAAAACGCGGTTAACCTGTGGGGCCCTGGCCCTGGGACTGCTGCTCACCGGATGCGCCAAAGGCACCGGCGGGCAGAACGCACCGCAGGCGGCCGGCAGCTTCGACCCCGCCGCCAAGCACACCGGCACGCTGACCGTCATGGGCTTCGGCGGCGTCGACGAGATCGCCACCACCCGCAAGGACCTCGCGCAGGCCGCGCTGGGCGGCGCGCAGGTCAAGCTGGTCGAGGGCGACCTCGACCTGCAGCAGTTCCTGTCGTCGGTCGCCTCCGGCACCCCGCCGGACCTGATCAACGCCAGCCGCGAGCAGATCGGCACCTTCGCCTCCCGCGGCGCGATCATCCCGCTGACCGCCTGCATCGCCGGCGAGAAGATCGACACCAGCATGTACGGCAAGGCGGCCCTGCAACAGGTCACGCTCGGCGGCCAGGTCTGGGCCATCCCCGAGTTCAACCAGCCGCAGCTCACCATGGCCCACGCCGGCCTGCTCAAGGAGGCGGGCCTGACCGTCGCCGACGTCAACGGCTCGAACTGGGAGGCCATCACCGCCGCGGCCGGCAAGCTGCACCAGGCGCCCGGCGGCAAGCTGAAGGTCATCGGCTTCGACAGCAAGCTGCCGGAGTTCCTGCCGCTCTGGGCCAAGGCCAACGGGGCCGACCTGCTGTCGGCCGACGGGCGCACCGCGCAGCTCAACCACCCCAAGGTCGTCGAAGCGCTCACCTTCGCGGCCGGCATCTACACCGCCCAGGGCGGCTTCGCCAAGGTCAAGGCGCTGCGCGACTCGGCCGACTTCTTCGGCAAGGGCAACCAGTTCGCCGAGAAGCAGCTCGGCGCGATGCCGATGGAGCACTGGTACCTCAACGTGCTCAACAACATGTCGCCCAAGGAACCGCTGGCCTTCGACGCCTTCCGCGACCGGCAGGGCAAGCCCCTGGCCTACACCAACGGCAACGCCTGGGCCATCCCCAAGGGCGCCAAGAACGCCGCGGCCGCCTGCCGCTTCGCCAAGACCATGACGCTCGTCGACACCTGGAAGGCCGCCGCCGACAAGCGCCTGGCCGCCCGCAAGGCCGAGAACAAGGCCTTCACCGGCCTGCTCACCGCCAACACCCGGGCCGACGAGGCGGTCAAGACCATGGTGACCAGCGCCGGCGAACCCTGGGACTCCGGCGTGCGCGCCATGTACGAGGCCAACGCCGCCAGCTTCAGCATGCCCGCCAACCCGGCCGGCGAGGAGTTCAAGAAGGCCTGGCAGGACGCGGCCAACCGGGTGCTCAACGGCCAGGAGACGCCCCAGCAGGCCCTCGACCGGGCGCAGCGGGAAGCGCAGACCGCGCTCGACCAGGCGTGGGCGAGCTGGGCGAAACGAACCGACTGAGATGCGCGAGACCAGAGCGGCGCTGCTCTTCATCAGCCCGTGGATCGCCGGCTTCCTCATCTTCACCTGCTGGCCCGTGCTCTACAGCGGCTACCTCTCGCTGACCGACTACGACGTGATCAACGACCCGAACTTCGTCGGGCTCGACAACTACCGGCAGCTCTTCGAGGACCCGAAGATCGGGCTCGCCTTCCGCAACACGCTGATCTTCGCCGCCCTGTCGGTGCCGGCCCAGCTCCTCGTCTCGGTGGCGCTGGCCCTGCTGCTCAACTCGGCCGTGCGCGCCTCCGGGCTCTTCCGCACGGTGTTCTTCCTGCCCAAGATGACGCCGCCGGTCGCGGTCGGCATCCTGCTGCTGATGCTCTTCAACGGGCAGAACGGGCTGATCAACAGCTTCCTCGGCGTCTTCGGCATCCAGGGGCCGGCCTGGACCACCGACCCGGCCTGGATCAAGCCGGGGCTGGTGCTGATGAGCCTGTGGACCGTGGGGGCCTCGGTCATCATCCTCTTCGCCGCGCTGCGGGCCGTACCCCAGGAGCTGTACGACTCCGCCCTGGTCGACGGGGCCGGCTGGTGGCGGCGGACCACCCGGATCACCCTGCCGATGATCAGCCCGACGCTCTTCTTCCTGGTCGTCGTGGACAGCATCAACGCGCTGCAGTCCTTCACCGAGGCCTACACCGCCTTCTTCGGCTCCGGGAACACCACCTACAGCAACGACGCCGCGCTGTTCTACGTGATCTACCTCTTCCAGCAGGCCTTCGAGTTCCTGCACATGGGGTACGCCTCGGCCATGGCCTGGGTGCTCTTCGTCGTGATCATGGCGATCACCGCGGTGCAGGTGCTGGTCAGCCGGCGGGTCGTGCACTACGAGGGGCCGCGGACATGAACGGCCGCGCGCTGCTCAAGACGCTGAAGTGGGGCCTGCTCACGCTGGTCTCCATCGCGTTCATCTACCCCTTCGTCTGGCTGCTCAGCGCCTCCTTCAAACCGCGCGGCGAGGTCTTCGACCACCGGATCATCCCCGAGACCTTCACCTTCGACAACTACCTCAAGGTGTGGCAGGAGGCGCCGATGGGGGTGTGGCTGCTCAACACCGCCTTCGTCACCGTCCTGGCCGCCGTCGCGGTCACCATCAGCAGCGCCATGGTCGCCTGGGGGTTCGCCTACTTCCGCTTCCCCGGGCGCAACCTGCTCTTCGGCATCGTGCTCGCGACCATGATGTTGCCCGGGGCGGTGACCATGATCCCGACCTACCTCATCTGGAACTCCCTGGACATGGTCGGCACCCTCACCCCGCTCTGGGCCCAGAACCTCTTCGGCAGTGCCTTCTACATCTTCCTTCTCCGGCAGTTCTTCCTCGGGCTGCCGCGTGACCCCTTCGAGGCCGCCAAGATCGACGGGGCCGGCAACTGGGTGATCTTCACTCGGCTGGCGTTGCCGCTCTGCCGGCCGGCGATCGTGGTCACCTGGCTCTTCGAGTTCCAGGCCGCCTGGACCGACCTCATGCGGCCGCTCATCTACCTCCGGGACTCCTCGACCTTCACCATCCCGCGGGGGTTGAAGTCCTTGCTGGACGCTTACGGCTTCGGCGGGGAGTGGCACTGGGAGATCGTCATGACCGCCAGCGTCATCGCCACGGTGCCCATGGTCGTGCTCTTCTTCCTGGGGCAACGGCACTTCATCCGCGGCATCGCCACCACCGGCAGCCGCAACTGACCCTTCTCGCGGTACGGCCCGCCACCGGCGACCACCACCGACCCGTCCGTCCCCCCGGCAGCCGCACGCAGTACGGCCCGCACCACCGGCGGCCGCCACCGACCCCGTCCGTCCCTACGGCAGCCGCACGCAGTACGGCCCGCACCACCGGCGGCCGCCGCCGACCCCGTCCGCCGGGATGGGACGGAATCTGCGGACATCTACCGACTCGCCCTACTATCTCCTTCCATGGAGCAAGCTGAACTGTTGGACCGGGTGCGCGAACTGCGGGCCGAGGGCAAGTCCCCCAAGCAGATCGCCCGGACCCTGGGCCTGGCCCCCGCCGCCGTCGCCCCGCTGGTGCGCGCCGTCGCCGCCGCCACCGCCCAGGAGACCGGGAGTACGGCCGGCGAACTCCTCGGCAGTTGGGCGAACGCCGGGTGGAGTGTCGGCCTCTCCTTCGACCCCGCCCTCGGCTGGACCGACGACCTGCCCGGCCACGAGGAGACCGGGGGCATGGTCAGCGTCCTCGTCGCCCGCCGCCACGGGTTCGACAAGGTCGCCGTCTGCGGCTACCTCGCCGACGTGTGGTGCCTGGGGGTCAAGGGCGCCATGGGGCCGCAGATCATGGACGAGCGTGAGTTCAGCCGCTTCCGTGAGTACTTCTTCGGCGAGTACGCCGCCTGGCAGACCGTTCCGCTCGACCTGGCCCGGCAGATCGTCCTGGGGTCGGTCGAGTACGCCAAGGGCTTCGGCTTCGAACCGCACGACGAGTTCACCCCGGAGGCCACGGCCCACCTCGGCGAGTGGGAGCCCCCGTCCGCCATCACCTTCGGCCGCGACGGCCGCCCGTTCTACGTGCCCGGCCCCCAGGACGAATCGCGCCGCATCGAACGCACCCTCGCCCAACACGGCTACGCCTGACCCAAGTCCACCCCGGCCGCGTAGCCCAGGAGCACCCGCACACCCCGGAGCACCCGCGCATCCCGGGGGACCCGCCACGGCCTGGAGGACCTGCCAAGGCCCAGACGACCGCGCACCCGTGGGAAGCCGCCACCCCTCCCCTGGAGGACCCGCACCCCTTCCCCGGAGGACCCGCACCCTTTCCCAGGAAGACCCGCACCCTTTGGGGCCCAACCAGCCCTCTGACCCGGTCAGCCCCGCCTCTGCTGCGGCCGACCGGGTCCGGTGAGCTAGAAGGGTCCTGTCAGGGCCGAAAGGCCAGCCCGTGCTCGGCCAGCGACTCCCGCAGAATACGGATCGCCTTGGGCCCAACCCCGTGCAAGGCCAGCAGATCCTTCTCGCTAACCCCGTTGAGCTGCTCGAGCTGGGTGTAACCGACAAGGGCAAGGGCCTGCGTGGCAGGGCGGCCGATCTTGGGCAGCGGCGTCATGGCCTCAGCGTGCCAGACCCCACCGACAGTCCGGCCGTCACGGAAGCCACCGCCGTTGAAAAGCCCGCGGCCCATGGGCAGCCTCCGCCAGCACCGTGGATACGGAAGCTCCCCACCGATAGGAAGCTCACCGCCGATACGGAAGCTCACCCCCGATCCCCAGCCGTGCCAACCGAGCCTCGATCGCCCACCGACTCCGCCCGAAAGCATCCATCAGCCCCGAAATACTGGCATCAGCAGCCGAGGCAAGCTCCCGCAAGCACTGCTCATCCTCCTCCGTCCACGGCTGGTTGGCGTTCGGGTGCCGGGCAGGACGACCACCCGCGGAGGCCGCCGCACCGAGCAGCCGCGAGAGAACACGCAACTCGCCCACAGGCACATGCCCGGACAGCGAGGCGATGGGCAGCCCGGCATCGTCAGAGCCGGTGACCTGGACCCGCAGGTCACCGCTGTCGGTGACATCGGCGCACAGGTCGTAACGACGTCCGTTCTCGGAGACGTGCAGGGCGAGAGCCTCGGCGGCCATGGGGACCTCCATCGGGTCGGGGGGTAGGAGCCACCACATCTATCAGCCGTCTGCGACAGAATCCGCACCCTGAGTAATCGCCGAGCCGCACCAGCGCCCTGAGTGATTGCCCGGCGGCATCCGCACCCTGCGTAGTCGCCCAACCGCACTTGCTACTGTTGTTGCGATCAAGTCGCAACAGGAAGAGAGGCGCAGGAGTGAGCGGTCCGCCCGTCACGGTCGAGGTGATCGTGCTGCGCGTGACCGAGGACGGCTGGGCCTACCGGCCGGAGTCCAAGCTCCTTAAAGACGGCGAATCGCCCTGCGACGTGGCCCGGGAGGTCGCGGAAGGCCCGGCGATCCTGCACTCGACGAGCTGGCGGCACGAGCCGGGCCGGGGCGTGATCCTGACCTATGCCGCCTACCCCGACCGGCGTCCGGGTGCCGGGGCGCGCGGGCTGGACGAGGCCGCGGTCGCCTTCGGGGAGAGCGCCGACACGCCGCGGCCTGCCGTACTGGCTCTGGGGAACGTGACCGCGCACGCCATCCGCCACCTGGCCTTCCTGGCCCGGACGGACCCGGCGGTCCGCGCGGCCGTCGCCGCCGACCCACCGCTGGCCGCCAGGCTGGCCGGGGCTCCCGCCGAGCCGGTCGCCCAGTTCTGAGCCCCCGCCCGACCGAGGGAGCGGTTTTGTCGGTGGGACCCGGCACACTGAGCGCCATGAATGTGGAGAGCATCAGGATCGTCGGCGCCCGCGAGCACAACCTCAAGGACGTCTCCCTGGAGATCCCGAAGAACAAGATCACCGTTTTCACGGGCGTCTCGGGCTCGGGCAAGTCCTCGATCGTGTTCGACACTCTGGCGGTCGAGGCGCAACGCCAGCTCAACAGCACCTTCAGTTGGTTCATCCGCAATCAGCTCCCCAAATACGAGCGCCCGCACGCGGACGTGGTGGAGAACCTGACGACCCCGGTGATCGTCGACCAGAAGCCGGTCGGCGGCAGCAGCCGCTCGACGGTGGGCACGATGACCGACATCCTGCCGGTGATCAGGGCGTTGTTCTCTCGCGCGAGCGGCCTGCCGGCGAACCTGTTCTCCTTCAACGACCCCACCGGTATGTGCCCGGAATGCGATGGTCTGGGGCGCAGCGTGGTGCCCAACGTCGAGCTGATGATCGACCGGGACAAGTCGCTCAACGAGGGCGCGATCCTGCTGCCCAACTACAAGGTGGGCGGTCCCGACTGGCAGGTGTACGGCCTGCGGTTCGACCCCGACAAGCCGCTGAGAGACTTCACCGAGGCGGAGCTGGCCGACTTCCTGCACGGCAGCGGCGGCAAGGTCGAGGTGTCGTTCAAGAACGGCAGCTTCGGGGTCAACTACGAGGGCTTGGTCACCAAGTTCACCAGGCAGGCACTCAAGCGCGACACGAGCCAGTTGAGCGAGCGCACCCGCGAGCAGATCCAGCGCTTCATCAAGGAGGGCGTCTGCCCGGCCTGCGAGGGCGCCCGGCTCGGCCCGGCGGCGCTGGAGGCGCGCATCGACGGGCGCACCATCGCCGACTGGTCGCGCCTGCAGATCGCCGACCTGCTGCCGCTCGTCCCGGAGGGCAACGCGGCGCGCACCGCGCTGGAGCGCGTGGCCGCGATCGGCCTCGGCTACCTCAGCCTCGACCGGCCCAGCGCCACTCTCTCCGGCGGCGAGGGACAGCGCCTCAAGCTGGTGCGGCACCTCGGCAACACGCTGACCGGGATGACGTACATCTTCGACGAGCCCAGCATCGGCCTGCACCCCCATGACGTCGGCCGCCTCAACGACCTGCTGCGCGAGCTGCGTGACAAGGGCAACACGGTCCTGGTCGTGGAGCACGACCCCGACGTCATCGTCATCGCCGACCACGTCGTCGACGTCGGCCCCGGCGCGGGCGTGCACGGTGGCGAGATCGTCTTCCAGGGCACCATCGACGAGCTGCGCCAGGCCGACACCAAGACCGGCCGGGGGCTCCGCCGTACAGTCGGGTTCAAGGAGCAGGTGCGCGTCGCGGACGGCAAGCTGCCGATCGTCGACGCCCGGCTGCACAACCTGCGCACCGTCTCGGTGGACATCCCCACCGGCGTGCTCACCGCGGTCACCGGCGTCGCCGGGGCGGGCAAGAGCAGCCTCATCGACGTCTTCGTCGAGACCTATCCCGACACCATCTTCGTCGACCAGTCCGCGATCGGCGCTTCGTCACGATCCACCCCGGCCACCTACCTCGGCCTGATGGACCCGATCCGTACCCTCTTCGCCAAGGCCAACGGCGTCGCGCCCGGGATGTTCAGCTTCAACTCCACCGGCGCGTGCGAGGAGTGCCAGGGCCGGGGCGTGATCATCACCGAGATGGCCTTCATGGACCCCATCACCACCCACTGCGCCTCCTGCGACGGCCGCCGCTTCAAGGAGTCCGTGCTCGCGCACACCCTGCGCGGCAAGTCCATCGCCGACGTGCTGGAGCTCTCGGTGGAGGAGGCGCTCGGGTTCTTCACCGAGAAGGCCCTGCTCACCAAGCTGCGGGCGCTCGCCGACGTCGGCCTCGACTACCTCAGCCTGGGCCAGTCCCTCAGCAGCCTGTCCGGGGGTGAGCGGCAGCGGATCAAACTCGCCGTCCAGCTCCACCGCACCGGCAGCGTCTACGTCCTCGACGAGCCCACCACCGGCCTGCACATGTCCGACGTCGACACTTTGCTCGGCCTGCTCAACCGCCTGGTCGACCGTGGCAACACCGTCGTCGTCATCGAGCACAACCTCGATGTCGTACGGCAGGCGGACTGGGTCATCGACCTCGGCCCCGGCGGCGGGAGGGACGGCGGCCAGGTCATCTTCACCGGCACCCCGGAAGACTTGCGCTCCTTCCCCGGCTCTCTCACGGGCCACCACCTCAAACTGGAGGCCTGACACAGCCGAAGCCCAGCCCCCCGGCCTCCCATCCACCCCGCCCATCCGGCTAGTCGGTCCCCCGGGCCGCCACCGCGCCGGCCCGCCACCACACCCGCTGGTCGGCCGCTCTAGCCAACGCCGCGGCCAGCCGAAGGCAGATGCGGTCGCTCGGCAACCACCCACCCGGCTGGCCCCCGGCCATCGTTGCGGCCAGCGGGAGGTGGGTTCGGTCGCTCGGTCACCGCTGCGGTCGGTGGGTGGGCGAGGCCGTGTCGCCAGGTCGAGCGGCTCGGCCACCTCCGCGCCCGGGCCCCGGCTCCCGGCGGTCACTCCACCGGGCCGCCACTGCACCAGTTAGTCGGCCCCCAGCCGTCGCCGCGGTCAGTCGGGACGCGGGTTCGGTCGCTCGGTCACCGCTGCGGTCGGCGGGTGGGCGAGGCCGTGTCGCCAGGTCGAGCGGCTCGGCCACCTCCGCCCCCGGCCCTCGACCCAGGGCCTCGACTCCCGGCCCCCCGACCCCGACCCCGACCCCGGCCCCGGCCCCTCGACCTCGGGCCGCGACGGCATCCGGCTAGCCGTCCCTCGGGCTGCAACGGCACCGGGCCGCCACCACAGCCGCTGGTCGGCAGCCCGGTCATCGCGTGGTCAGCCGTGGAGGTGGGACCGGTCGCTTGGCCACCACTGGCAGCGGGAAGGCGAGTTGGGTCGCCTGGTCGAGGGCTCGGCCGCTGCCCCACCCGGCTAGCCGGCCCCCGGCCATCGGTGCGGCCAGACGAGAGGTGGGGCCGATCGCTCGGGCACCGTCGCGGCCGGTGGGAAGGTGAGGCCGGTCGCCAGGTCAGGCACGTCGGTCGTCCCCGCGGGGTGACGCTGTCCACCGGGTGGAGCAGCTCCGTCATCCCGCGGGGTGACGCCGCCCTCCGGGTGGAGCAGCTCTGTCGCCCCTGCATGGTGATAGACCCCACCAGGTGGAGCAGCTCCGTTACCCCCGCGTGGTGACGCCGTCCACTAGGTGGAGCGGCGTGGCCACCTCTGGATCATGACGCCGCCCTCCAGGTCGAGCGGCTCGGCCACCCTTGCCGCGTGACATCGCCCGACAGGTGACGGAAGCGTAAGTGTCCGGTTAGTCCGGCGAGCCGATGACTTTTCGGCGACGTGAACGTCTACAAAGGCAAGGGGAGGTGAGGCCGATGCTCGGCGGGTACATCGGAACGCCGTGACGGGGGGACTCGCGCTACTGGAACGCGCGATCTCCTACACGCTTGGCAGTCTGGTGCTGGTGACGCCCGAGGCGTTCGGACGGGCGACACCGTGCCGGGGGTGGCGGCTGGTGGACCTGCTGGTGCACATGGACGACTCCCTGGCCGCGCTGAGCGAAGCCGCGGGGCTGGGGGAGATCGCCCTGGAGCCCCGCCCGGTGCATCGGGGCCGCCATCGTGCCCCTGAACCGCCCGCCGACCAGCTACCGCAAGGGGCCGGGGAGCCGTGGGACAACGGGTGGGTGCCGGATCCGGTGGCGAACATCAGGTTGCGGGCCTGCCGGCTGCTGGGGGAGTGGGCGTACGCGGGGGAGGAAGGCACGGTCACCGTCGGCGGGTGTCCGCTGACCGCGATGACCGTGGCGGCGGTGGGCGCGATCGAGATCGCGGTACACGGCTGGGACGTCGCCAGGGCGTGCGGGACGGATCGTCCACTGCCGGAAGGGCTGGCGGGCGAGCTGCTGGATCTGGCGCCGGTACTGATCGATGACGAGGATCGGCCGCTGCGGTTCGGGGCGAAGGTCGAGGTCAGCGTGGGGGCCGGCAAGAGCGAGGAGCTGCTCGCGTACCTCGGCCGACGATCCCGATTGCCTTGACAGAAAAATTTGTCGGTGGCATCGTGAGGGCATGTTCGACGTAGCGGTGATCGAGGATGCGCAGGCCGCGGAGGTCTCGCTGGACCCGGTGCGGGCACGACTGCTGGCCGAACTGGCCGGGGAGCCGGGGTCGGCGACGACCCTGGCCGCCAAGGTGGGCCTGCCGAGGCAGAAGGTCAACTACCACCTCCGGATCCTGGAGCAGCACGGGCTGGTGGAACTGGTCGAGGAGCGCCGGAAGGGCAACTGCACCGAACGGGTGCTCCGGGCCAGCGCCGCCTCGTACGTGATCTCGCCCTCGGCGCTGGCCGCGGTGGAGCCGGATCCGGACAAGGCGCCGGATCGGCTGTCGGCGCGGTGGTTGCTGGCGCTGGGCGCTCGGATGATCAAGGAGGTCGGGCTGCTGCTGACCGGGGCTCAGCGGGCCGGCAAGAAGGTCGGGACGTTCGCGCTCGATGCCGAGGTGCGGTTCGCGAGCGCCGGGGATCGGGCGGCGTTCGCGGAGGAGTTGGCGGCGGCTACGGCTGCGCTGATCAGCAAATATCACGACACGACGGCTGAAGGCGGGCGGCCTCACCGGCTACTGCTGGCCGTACATCCGCGAGCCGTACACCCGGCAGCGGAGCAGACAACAGCCGGGCGCGCGGCAGCCGGACCGCCGGAAGCCGAGTAGGCAACAGCCGGGCACGCGACAGCCGTACAGCCGGATGTTGTGCACACGACAGGCAAAGAGCCACAAGGCGGGAAATCCGCATGGAAGGAGCCAGCAGATGGCCAAGGAATTCGAGATCCGCAAGCAGGTGGAACTGCCCGCCAGCCCCGAGGAGGTGTGGGCGGCGATCGCCACCGGGCCGGGGCTGAGCTCCTGGTTGTTCCCGTTCGAGGTCGAGCCGGGCCAGGGCGGTGTGCTGCGCCTGGTGGTCCAGAACTACCGCGAGGAGTCGACGATCACCGCCTGGGAGCCGGGCGAGCGCCTGGTGGTCGAGGGCACGCCGGGCGAGGACGGCACGACGATGGCGTACGAGTACCTGATCGAGGGCCGCGACGGCGGGACGACCCTGCTGACCTTCGTGCACAGCGGCCACCTGGGCGACGGCTGGGGCGACGAGTACGAGGCCATGACCAGCCACGGCTGGGACCAGTACCTGCACACGCTCGACCAGTACCTCCGCTACTTCCCCGGCCGTCGCGCGGTCTACGTGCTGGCCGAGGGGCCCAAGGGCGGGGAGGACATCTGGCCGCGCTTCGCCGAGGCCCTCGGACTGAGCGAGATGCCGCAGCCGGGCGCGACGGTACGGCTGCCGCACGGGGAGGAGGGCGTCGTGGACTACGTCGTCCCGCCCGCTTTCTACGGGTTCTTCCTCGGTGTCCGCACCGGCGACGCGCTCTACCGCTTCCACGGCAAGCCCGACGGCGTGGACGTCGAGAACCGGTTGTTCGCCGCGGACGCCGATCAGAAGGAGGCCGAGCGGTACTGGACCGAGTGGCTCGGGCGCACGTACGCGTAACCGGCCAGCGCCGCCAGCGCGGTCAGGGCCAGCCCGTACGGCAGGGCGGCCCCGCCGACGCCGAAGCTGGCGGCGGCGCAGGGGAGCAGCACGGCCAGGGCGGTCTTGCGGTGTCCGAGCAGGAGCGCGACGACCGCCACCAGGCCGCTCAGGCCGGACCCGGTGAGGAGATCGGCCACCATCAGCGGGTCGAGCAGGCCGAGGCCGGCCAGGGTGCGCAGGGTCGAGTCGGGTAGCCAGGGGGTCCAGGCCCAGGGCATGGCCGGGTTCAGCAGGGGCGGGAGGGCGGCCAGTGCCGCCGCGCCCAGGACCAGGAACGGGCTGCGCTTCCCTAAGAACACCTTCAAAGGCTGACATGTCGCCACCGTGGCCCGCAGGCGAACGCCCGTTCTGGCCCGGCGGAGGCTCGGTGGCAGGGAACCACGGCCCCGGGTCGGGAACCGGGGACCTGCGGCGGGGGTTGGAGCCCGGAGCCGGGGGCCGGTCGGGGTGGTGGCGGGGTTGGTCAGGGGTGGTGGCGGTGGTAGGCGAGCAAGGTCAGCGTCCCGAGGAGGCAGGCTGCGGCCACCGCGCACATGACCACCGGGTAGCCCGCCGCCTGGGCGGTCGCCGCCGCCGCGAGCGGGGCGGTCGCCTTGGCGGCGAAGATGGGCAGCGCGGTGGCCCCGCTGATCGAGGCGTAGGCGGCGGTGCCGTACCGCTCGGCGAGCAGGGCCGGGCGGGCGATGGTGGCCACCCCGAAGCCCAGGCCGAACCCGACCACCGCACAGACCGCGCCCACCGGGCTCCGGCCGACCACCGGAAGGGCCAGTGCCGCCAAGCCCTGGACGGCGAAGACGGCGGCGGTGATGAGGGAGATCGGCCAGCGGCTCTGCAACCCGGTGGTCACCAGCCGCCCGGTGACCGACAGCACGCCGAGCAGGCCCGCGACGGTGGCCGCGAAGACAGGGGAGTGGCCGAGCGCGATCAGGTAGGTCACCAGGAGGACCGCCACGACCGCCACCGCGCCGGTCTGGGTGAGGAAGGCCGCGGTCAGCAACCAGAACGGCCGCCCCCGCACCGCCGCCCTCACCCCGACCTCCACGACACCGGCACCCGCCGAGCCACCCGCTTTCTCGTGGAGTCCGGGCGGTGGGGAGGGGGACGGCGGGTGACGGAGCAGAGGCCGGCGGGGAGTCGTGGGGAGGAGGGCGTGCAAGGGCACCGCGGTCACCCCGTAGCCAACGGCGAGCACGACCAACGCCTGCCGCCAGCCGTACCGCTCGACGAGCACCCCGGTGAGCGGCAGGAAGACGGTGGAGGCGAAGCCCGCCACGATGGTGACCGCGAGCAGGGCACGGGAACGACGGGCGGCGTCGAACCAGGCGATGACCACCGCGAAGGCCGCCTCGTACAGGACCATCGCCGAGGCGAGCCCCAGCACGACACACACCAGGTAGAGCTGAAGCGGGGACCGCACCTGCGACCAGGCGAGCAACGCGACGGTCCCCAGGAGCGCGCCGACGGTCATGACCCCCCGCCCACCACGCCGGTCGAGCAGCCGCCCGACGACCGGGGCGGCCAGGCCGGAGACCAGCACGGACAGGGTGAGCCCGACGGTGAGCTGGGCGACGCCGGTGCCCAGGTCACGAGCCATCGGGGTGAGAAAGACCGAAAAAGCGTAGTAAAGGACGCCGAAGCCGATGGTCTGGGTCACCGCCAGAGCGGCGACCAGCCTGACGTCGGTGGTCCGCACATGAAGGACCTCCCCCCGGAAATGCCGAAAAATCGTGACTATCGTCACGGTATGAGCAGCTCGTATGTCGTCACCGGAGGCGCCCAAGGAATCGGCCAGGCCATCGCCCGTCGCCTCCCAGGCACGGTCGTGGTCATCGACACCGTCCCGGCCGAGGGCCTGTCGGTGCTCGGGGACGCGGGCGACCCCCACATCGCCGAGCAAGCCGCCGACCTGGCCGAGAAGCACGCCCCCCTGGCCGGCTGGGTCAACAACGCGGCCGTCTTCAAGGACGCCAGCCTCCATCTCGCCCCGCCCGAGGAGGTGCTGGCGCTCATCTCCGCCAACCTGCGCCTGGCGGTGACCGGCTGTTCGGTCGCGGTCCGGCGCTTCCTGGCCGCCGGCCGGGGCGGGGCGATCGTCAACCTCAGCTCGCACCAGGCCGCCCGGCCCGTCCCCGGCGCCCTGCCGTACGCGACGGCCAAGGCCGGGATCGAGGGGCTGACCAGGGCGCTGGCCGTGGAGTACGGCAGGCGGAACATCCGGGTCAACGCGGTCGCCCCCGGCACCGTCGCGACCGAGCGGTACGCCGGCCTGCTGGACGAGCGGGGGACGGAGGCGGCCGCCGAGGTGGCCCGGCTGCAACCGCTGGGCCGTGCGGCGGAGCCGGGCGAGGTGGCCGACGTGGTGGCCTACCTGCTGTCGGAGGCGGCGAGCTTCGTCACCGGCGCCGTGCTCCCGGTGGACGGCGGCCGCGCCGCCCTCGGCCTGGACCCCGAGGCCCGTCCAGGCCCCTGAGCAGGTGGACAGCGGCATCGAAGAAAAGATGAAGGCCCGGCTCGCATGCACGAGCCGGGCCTTCGGAGCGCTTCAGCCGGTCAGAACCGGCCGGACGCGGTCAGGTCAGCGGTGGTGGTACCAGCGGACCACGCGGACGTAGTCGTAGTTGCTGGCGGAGCCGTTGAGCTCGTCGTCACCGTCGAACACGGCCTTGAAGGTGCCGCTGCGGTAAGCCTTCGTCTTGGCGTAGAACTTACCGTTCTCGTCGGTGTCGGTGGAGGTCACGTACTTCCAGCCGCTGTGCCCGTTGGCGCGGTAGTAGATCTCGACCTCGGCGTCCTCGACCCCGCCCCACGCGTCGTCATGCGCCTGGAGCCGGCCGGAGAAGTAGATCTTCTTGCCCTTCTTCACCGTGCCGGGGTCGGCCGAGAACCGCTTGAAGCGGGTGTCGAGCTTGCTCTTCGGGACCTCCAGGGCGAAGGTCGCCTTGTCGCTGTCCTTCTTGCCCGTCTCGTTGTCCGTGCCGACGGCGGTGGCCAGCCACTTGCCGGCCGGGTCGCCCGCGTTGAACGGAACGGAGAAGACCCACTTGTCCTGAGTGATGTTCCTCGCGGACAGGGTGCGAGCCTGCGCGTCCTTCGGCTTTACGGACACCTCGACCTTGTCGACATCGGGCGAGGTCTCGACGGTGATCTTGACTACGATCTCACCGGTCTTCGGGACGACGACCGGGTTCGGTGCGATGTCGACGATCTCCACGGAGGGATCGGTCGCGGCGTTGGCAGCTCCGCCCGTAACGAGCAGGGCGCCGCCCACCACGGCGGATGCCAGTGCGGCAGTCATCTTCTTCATGAGGGTGCTGATTCCTCTCCCCGTACTGCGGGCCGGCCGGGACTGCCGACCCTCTATCTACTTTGAGGCAGAAAATTGGGGAAAGGTTGACGGAAGTGACAGGAAGTTTTTGATCATTCGTCTGACCTGGGGGAAGATCTCAAAAATCCGTAACCCTCATTTCGGACGTCCGTAAGCAGGCCCACCGGCTTAAAGATCGTTCCCATCTGGGCTTTCCCCTGGTTGGCGCGCTCCAAGGCCCGCTCATGGCCCGCGCAGAGGCCGAATCGTGACCGCAAGCGAGTGCAAGAACTTGCGTGCACCGCCGTACCATTTGCGAGTGACCAGACGACTCGCAGAGGTGGCCAAGAAGGTCGGCGTGAGCGAGGCGACCGTGAGCCGGGTGCTCAACGGCAAGCCCGGCGTCTCCGAAGCCACCAGGGAGGCGGTGCTCACCGCCCTCGACGTGCTCGGCTACGAGCGGCCCACGCAACTGCGCGGCGACCGCGCCCGGCTGGTCGGCCTGGTGCTGCCCGAGCTGCAGAACCCGATCTTCCCCGCCTTCGCCGAGGTGGTCGGCGGCGCGCTGGCCCAGCAGGGCTTCACCTCGGTGCTGTGCACCCGCACGCTCGGCGGGGTGACCGAGGCCGAGTATGTCGACCTCCTCCTGCAGCAGCAGGTCTCCGGCGTGGTCTTCGCCGGCGGCCAGTTCGCCCAGGCCGACGCCGCGCACGCGCACTATGAGCTGCTGCAGGAGCGCCGGCTGCCGACCGTCCTGATCAACGCCGCCGTCGAGGAGCTGCGCTTCCCGCAGGTCTCCTGCGACGACGCGGTCGCCGCCGAGATCGCCCTCGCCCACCTGCGCGCCCTCGGCCACGAGCGGGTCGGCATGGTGCTCGGCCCGCGCGACCACATCCCCTCGCGCCGCAAGTACCGCGCGGTGCGCGACTCGGTCGACCCGGCCCTGGTCGAGCACTCGATGTTCTCCCTGGAGGGCGGGCACGCCGCCACCACGCGGCTGCTCCGGCGCGGTGTGAGCGCCGTCGTATGCGCCAGCGACGTGCTCGCGCTGGGCGCGGTCCGGTCGGTACGGCGAGCCGGCCTGTCGGTGCCCGGCGACGTCTCCGTGATCGGCTACGACGACTCGGCGATGATGAACTGCACCGACCCGCCGCTCACCACCGTGCGCCAGCCCATCGACGCCATGGGGCGGGCCGCCGTGGAGCTGCTCGTGGCCCAGATCGACAAGGCCGAGGTGCCCGCCGAGGAGCTGCTGTTCGACCCCGAGCTCGTGGTGCGTTCCTCCACCGCCCGCGCCCGCTGACCCCTGCTCCGCCAAGCGCCTGCCGGATTCCGGCAGGCGCTTTCGTCATGTCACGCAAACGGCTTGCGCGAGCCGTACTTCCGCAATGAAGTCGTTATTTTGCAGTGCACAGTCAAGATATTGCGTTCACCTGTCGCCAAGCCTATGGTGAGGGCTCCCCCTGCCAGAAAGGTCGCGCCAATGAACAGACCGTTGAGGTTCGTCCTCGTGGCCGGACTCGGGCTGAGCGCCGCCGCGTGCGGTTCCAGCAGCGAGCCGGCCAAGCCCGCCGCCCAGGGCTCGGCGGGCGCCGCCGCGCCGGTGTCGATCACGGTCGCCTGCCAGCCCGCCAAGACCGCCCCGGCGCAGCGCAAGGCCTGGGACGACGACGTGGCCGAGTTCCAGAAGATGTACCCGAACGTCACCGTGAAGAGCACCGACCAGCAGCCGTGCTTCGACCCCAAGACCTTCGGCCCGAAGCTGGCCGGCGGCCAGATGGAGACGGTCTTCGTGGTCCCGGTGACCACGTACCAGCAGGTCATCAGCCAGGGCCAGGCCCTGGACATCACCCCGTACACCGGCGAGATCAAGACGTGGGGCGACCTCCGCCAGGACGTCAAGGACCTGGTCACCAAGGACGGCAAGGTGTACGGCGTGCCGAACGTGCACTACAGCGTCGGCCTCGTCTACAACCGCAAGCTCTTCACCCAGGCCGGCCTCGACCCGAACAGCCCGCCCAAGACCTGGCAGGAGGTGCGCGACGCGGCCAAGAAGATCGCCGCGCTCGGCCCCGGCCACGTCGGCTACGGCGAGTACTCCGGCGGCAATACCGGCGGCTGGCACTTCAACCAGGCCATCTACGGCCGCGGCGGCGAGATGGTCAACGCCGACGGCAAGACCGTGGCGTTCAACTCGCCCGAGGGCAAGGCCACCCTGCAGTTCCTCAAGGAGCTGCGCTGGACCGACAACAGCACCGGCGCCAAGCTGCACAACGGCTGGGAGGCGCTGATGCAGGCGATGGGCGGCGGCAAGGTCGGCATGATGCTCGGCGCGCCCGACGTGGTGACCGATGTGGTCAATAAGTTCAAGGGCAGCAAGGAGGACTACGGCATCACCGGCTTCCCCGAGGCCAAGTACTCCCTGTCCGGCGGCGAAGCGTTCATGATCAACCCGAAGGCCACCCCCGAGGAGGCCAAGGCCGGCCTGGCGTGGGTGAACTTCCAGTACAACACCGTCGGCAAGGGCCGCTTCAACTTCGAGCGCGGCAAGGCGATGGGCAACCCGGTCGGTGTGCCGGACAACGACGTCTTCGGCGCCTCGCCCACCGGCCAGGCGATCCAGGCCGAGCGCAAGAAGTGGGCGACGCTCCCGGTCGAGAACTACCAGACGTACGTGGACGCCTCGGCGACCATCCAGCCCAAGATGGAGCCGCCGCACGCGCAGGAGCTCTACGCCATCCTCGACGTGGCGATGTCCGCGGTGCTGAGCCGCCAGGACGCCGACGTGGACCAGTTGCTGGCCGACGCCGAGACGAAGGCCAACGCGATGCTGGCCGCCAAGAGCTGATGCGGCTCAAGCAGAACCTGACGGCCTACGGCTTCCTGTGCGCGGCGCTGGCGTGCTTCGCGGTCTTCGCGTGGTGGCCGATCGTGCAGGAGTTCGTCCTCAGCTTCCAGAAGACCAACCTGGTCGATCCGCCGGAGTGGGTGGGCCTGGACAACTTCAGGACCGTCGTCCAGGATCCCGCCTTCGGCGAGGCGTGGCTGAACACGCTGAAGTTCACCGCCCTGGCGTTGCTGTGCGGGTATGTGGTCCCCTTCGTGGTGGCCCTCGTCCTCAACGAGCTGCGGCACGCCAGGGCCTACCTCCGGTTCGTGGTCTACCTGCCGGTCATGCTCCCGCCGATCGTGGCGGTGCTGCTGTTCCGGTGGTTCTTCGACCCGGGGCCCGGCCTGTTCAACCAGCTTCTCGACGGCGTGGGCCTGCCCGCCCTGGCCTGGCTCGACTCGGCCGACACCGCCCTGATCTCCCTGGTCATCGTCTCGACCTGGATGAACATGGGCAGCGCGACGCTGATCTACCTGGCCGCCCTGCAGAACATCCCCTCCGACCTGTACGAGGCGGCCGAGCTGGACGGGGCGGGCATCTTCCGCCGCATCCGGCACGTCACCATCCCGCAGACGCGGCTGATCCTGCTGCTCATGCTGATGTTGCAGATCGTCGCGACGATGCAGGTCTTCATCGAGCCGTACATGCTGACCGGCGGCGGTCCGGAGAACGCGACGCTCACCGTGGCGTACCTGATGTACCAGTACGCCTTCGTCTACGGCGGCAACTACGGCGCCGGCGGGGCGCTCGGGATGATGCTCATGATCGCTCTGCTCGCCTTCGCGGCGGTGCAACTGCGCCTGACGCGCGAGGAGAAGGTGTGACATGGCGGACCTAGCCGTCCCGCGGCGGGCGAGGCGCCGGCGGGTGAAGAGTCCTAAGAAGATCGAGGTGCAGTTCCGCACCATCGTCTCGCCGCACCAGCTCAACAGCCGGTGGGGCCGGCGGATCTACTGGGCGGTCCTGGCCGCCACCGTGGTGCTCTTCACCTTGGCCTTCGTCTTCCCGCTCTACTGGATGATCACCGGGGCGATGAAGACGCCGGAGGAGCTGGCGCAGATGCCGCCCACCCTCATCCCCGCAGATCCCGATTTTTCGGCATTCGCGGAGGCGTGGGAGCTCTTCGACATCGGCCTGCTGCTGAAGAACACCGCCTTCTACGCGCTGGGCGGCTGGCTCTTCACCATGGCGGTGGACGTCAGCGCCGCCTACGCCCTGTCCAAGCTGCGGCCCATGTTCGGCAACGTCATCCTCGGCGCCATGCTGGCGACGCTGATGATCCCGCCCATGGTCGTGCTCATCCCGACCTACGTGACGATCGAGAGCCTCGGCCTGCTCAACAACCCGTGGGGCCTGTGGTTCCCCGCGGCGGCCAACGGGTTCAACATCTTCCTGCTCAAGCGCTTCTTCGACTCGATCCCGCGCGAGCTGGTCGAGGCGGCCCAGATCGACGGCGCCGGGCCCGTGCGGGTGCTCCTGTCGGTGATCCTGCCCGTCTCGCGGCCCATCCTCGGCGTCGTCTCCATCTTCACCGTGGTCAACGCCTTCCGCGACTTCGTCCTGCCCTTGCTGGTCATGTCCGACAGCGAGAACATGACGCTCAGCGTGGGCCTGTCCCAGACCGCCGGCGCGGTCGGCCAGAACGCCGTGATGGCCGGGCTCGTCCTGGCCGGAATCCCGACGATCATCGTGTTCTTCATCTTCCAGCGACACATCATGGCGGGACTCACCGCCGGAAGCCTCAAGGGGTAGTCAATGCCGCAAACGTGGTGGCGGGGGGCCGCGATCTACCAGGTGTACCTGCGTAGCTTCGCCGACGGCAACGGCGACGGGATCGGCGACCTCGCCGGGCTCCGGGAACGCCTGCCGTACCTGAAGGAGCTGGGGGTCGACGCCGTCTGGCTGAACCCGTGGTACGCCTCGCCCATGGCCGACGGCGGATACGACGTGGCCGACTACCGCCGGATCGCCGCGGAGTTCGGGACGCTGGCGGAGGCCGAGGCGTTCATCGCCGAGGCCCACGCCCTCGACCTGCGCGTGATCATCGACATCGTGCCGAACCACGGCTCCACCGAGTCCGACTGGTTCAAGGAGGCGCTGGCCGACCCGGCCAAGCGCGACCGCTTCCACTTCGCCGACACGCCGCCGAACGACTGGCAGTCCATCTTCGGCGGCCCGGCCTGGACGCAGGTGGCCGACGGGCAGTGGTACCTCCACCTGTTCGCCGCCGAGCAGCCCGACTTCAACTGGGCCAACCCGGAGGTGCACCAGGAGTTCCTCGACGTGCTGCGCTTCTGGCTCGACCGCGGCGCCGACGGCATCCGCATCGACTCGGCGGCGTTGCTGGTCAAGTCGGAGGAGGCCTGGGAGGACGTCGACGGCGTGCACGACATCTACCGCTCCTGGCGCGAGCTGTCCGACAGCTATCCCGGCGACCGGGTGCTCATCGGCGAGGTCTGGCTGCCCGACCAGGAGCGTTTCGGCCGCTACCTGCGTGACGACGAGCTGCACACCGCCTTCAACTTCGACTTCCTGGCCTGCCCGTGGGACCCGGATGCGCTGCGCCGCTCCGTCGACGCCGCCCTCGCGCTCGGCGCGCCGGCGAGCTGGGTGTTGTCCAACCACGACGTCACCCGCCCGGTGACCAGGTACGGCAGGGCCGACACCTCCTTCGCGCACGGCGGCGCCCTGCACGGCGTGCCGTCCGACCTCGCCCTCGGCTACCGCCGGGCCCGGGCCGCCGCGCTGCTGGCCATGGCGTTGCCCGGCGGCGTGTACGTCTACCAGGGCGAGGAGCTGGGCCTGCCCGAGGTGGAGGACCTGCCGGAGGCCGCCCGCCAGGACCCGATGTGGTTCCGCTCCAAGGGCGCCAACCCCGGCCGGGACGGCTGCCGCGTTCCCTTGCCCTGGTCGGGGGACGAGCCGCCCTTCGGCTTCGGGACCGGCACGCCCTGGCTGCCGCAGCCGGAGGAGTGGCGCAAGCTCACCGTCGAGGCGCAGACCGAGGACCTCGGCTCCATGCTCACCCTCTACCGCACCGCGCTTCGCCTTCGCGCCGGCCTGCTCGGCGACGGCACGTTGAGCTGGCTCGACCTCGGCCCGCGGGTGCTGGCCTTCGCCCGGGAGTCGGGGGTGACCTGCGTGGTCAACTTCGGTCCCGATCCGGTACGGCTCCCGCCGCACAGCCGGCTCCTCCTGGCCAGCGGGCCGGTGGACGGCGGTGTGCTGCCTTCGGACACGACGGCCTGGCTTCTGGCGTAACCTTGTCTCTGTAGGAGACAATGTTTTTGGCTGGAAGGGGCGGCTCATGGCTGACCGCTATCTCGGCATGCTCGGACTCGCCGAAGCGCTGGGCGTGAGCCGCCACGCGGTCCACAAATGGCGTGCTCGCCACCCCGCGGGGTCCGAGCACGCCTTTCCCGAACCCGACATCGACCTCGACGGCGCGCCCGGCTGGCGGCCCTGGCGGCTGAGCGAGATCTCCGCCTGGCGTGCCAGCCTTCCCGGCCGTGGGGTCGGCGGCGGGCGGCCGACCCTTGCGCGGCAGGAGTACCTTCGGGAGGCCTACCACCGCGGCTTCGACCGCGAGGAGGCGCTCCGGGCGCTCGCCGTGTTCGCGGCGGACTTCCCGGAGATGAGCGAACCGGAACTGTGCGCCTGGATCGTCTCCAAGTGGCGCTGACCTTCCGCCTCCCAGTCCCCGCCGCCTGACCCAGGAGCCCCCGTGAGCCGCCTCAGCCCCCAGCCGCCGGACACCCCCGAAGCCCGCGCCCTCGTCGACCGGCTCACCACCGGCCCCCGCGGCACCTCCGTCTTCGCCCCGGACGGCAGTCTGGTCGGCCCCTTCCCGGCCATGCTGCTGAGCCCGCCCGTCGGCGACCCGCTCCAAGCCCTCGGCGCCGCTCTCCGCTACCACTCCAGCCTCCCCGACCGGGCCCGCGAACTGGCCACCCTGGCCATCGCCACCCACTGCCGCAGCCCCTTCGAGGCCGCCACCCACCGCCGCCTGGCCTCCGCCCTCGGCTGCACCACCGCCCAGCTCGACGCCGTCGAATCCGGCGGCCCGGTGGGCGACGAGTACGAGGACGCCGTCCTCACGGTCACCCGCGCCCTGCTCACCACCGGCGACCTGGACGACGAGCAGTACACCCTGCTCACCGAACGCGAGATCTTCGAACTCACCACCCTGGTCGGCTACTACAGCCTGCTCGCCCTCCAGATGCGCGTCTTCCGCGTCTGACCTCCTGGAGAAGCTGCGGGGTCGGAGGAGGGAGGAGCGCTCCTCTCCGAGACACCGGTAACGGCCGCAGGTTGCCGTGGGCAACCGCGGTGCCTCGGTGGGGCGAGCTGCCAGAGGACCCCAGCCACAGCAGGACCGGGGGCAGGCGGGGAGGGTCAGGCGGAGTCGCGGATGATGAGTTCGGTCGGGAGGATGACCGGTTCGGCGGTGCCGGTGTGGAAGAGGCCGAGCAGCAGGCGGACCATGGTGGAGGCCTGCTCGGCGACGGGGTGGCGGATGGTGGTGAGGGGCGGGTCGGTGTACTTGGCCGCCTCGATGTCGTCGAAGCCGACCACCGCGACGTCGTCCGGCACGCGGCGGCCGGCCTGGCGCAGGGCCTGGAGGGCGCCGACGGCCATGAGGTCGTTGGCGACGAAGACGGCGTCGAGCTGGGGGTCGTCCCGGAGGAGCTGCCGCATGGCGACCGCGCCGGACTCGCGGGTGAAGTCACCGACGGCGACGATCGAGCGGGCGTCGGAGTCGCCCACGACCCGGCGATAGCCGGCCAGCCGGTCCTGGCCGCCGATCATGTCGAGGGGCCCGGCGATGGTGGCGATGCGGCGCCGGCCCAGCGAGACGAGGTGGCGGACCGCCGCGGAGGCCCCGCCGATGTTGTCGTTGTCGACGTAGGGGATGTCGATCGGTACGGCAGGCCTGCCGTACGAGACGACGGGCACGCGCATGCGCGCGATGGCGGCCGGCAGGGGATCGGCGCCGTGCATGGAGATGAGCATGACCCCGTCGACATGCCCCCCGGCGATGTACCGCTCCACCCGGGCGTGCGACTTGGCCGACCCGGCCAGCATGAGCACGACCTGCTTGTCGGCGGCTTCGAGCTCGACGCTGGCCGAGCGGATGACGGTGGCGAAGAGCGGGTCTTCGGAGAAGACCCGGGTGGGCGGCTCGGAGACGACGAGCGCGACGGAGTCGGTGCGCTGGGTGACCAGGCTGCGCGCCGCCGAGTTGGGGACGTACCCGAGTTCTTCGACCGCGCGGAGCACGGTGTCACGGATGTGCGGGGCGACCGTGGTCTGCCCGTTGACGACGCGGGAGACGGTGGCGCGGGAGACGCCCGCCCGGGCGGCCACCGCCTCCAGGGTCGGCCGCTTCATCCCTTGATCCCTCCGGCGAGGAGTCCGCGGACGAAGTAGCGCTGCATCGAGAGGAAGACCACGAGAGGAATGATGACAGAGACGAAGGCGCCGGAGGTGAGCCGTTGCCATTCGTCGCCGCGGGTGCCGGCCATCTGCGCCAGCCGTACCGTCATGGGAGCGGATTCGGCGGTGCCGCCGGCGAAGATGAGCCCGACGAGCAGGTCGTTCCAGACCCAGAGGAACTGGAAGATCGCGAAGGTGGCCAGAGCGGGCGCGACCAGCGGCAGGACGACCCGGCGGATGATCGCGCCGTGCGTCGCGCCGTCGACCCGGGCGGCCTCGATGAGCTCGCCGGGCAGTTCGGCCATGAAGTTGTGCAGCAGGAAGACGGCGAACGGCAGGGCGAAGCAGGTGTGGGCGAACCAGACCTGGACGAAGCGTCCGCTGTCGCCGAGGTCCCAGGCGGGCAGCACCTGCAGCCCGAAGATCTCCACCCCCTGGGAGAAGAAGGACAGCAGCGGGACGAGCGCCATCTGGAGCGGCACGATCTGCAGGGCGAAGATGCCGATGTAGATCCAGTTGCGCCCGCGGAAGTTCAGCCACGACAGCGCGTAGGCGGCGAAGGCGGCCAGGGCCAGCGGGAAGAGCACCGAGGGCACGGTGATGACGATCGAGTTGATCAGGAAGCGGAACAGCTGCCCGGAGGAGGACGAGGTGCCGAAGAGCACGTCCTGGTAGTTCTCCAGGGTGAAGGACGGGCTGCCGAAGAAGGTCCACCAGCCGGTGGACTTGATCTCGTCCTCCGGCCGGAAGGACGACAGCAGCAGGCCGAAGGTGGGGGTGGTCCAGAGGACCGCGATCAGCAGGGCGGCCAGGCTCGCGGTCCTGGTGGCCAGGCGGCTGCGGACGCGGACGGTTGAGCTGCTCATCGGGTCCTCTGCAGTTTCCTCTGGTACCAGACGATCGGCATGACCAGCACGAACAGGAAGACGGCCAGGGCCGCGCCCTTGCCGGTCTCGCCGAAGCGGAAGGCGTTGTTGTACATGTCGACCGCGATCACGCTGGTGTCGAAGTTGCCGTTGGTCATCGTGCGCACGATGTCGAAGAGCTTGAGCGTGCCGATCGCCTGGGTGACCAGGACGACCAGGACCGCCGGGCGGATCGACGGCAGCGTGACGCGGAAGAACATGGCGAACGGGCCCGCGCCGTCCAGCCGGGCGGCCTCGATGATCTCGGACGGGATGCCCTTGATCGCCGCCGACAGCACCACGGTGGCGAAACCGGCCTGGATCCAGATCAGGACCACCATCAGGAAGAAGGTGTTCAGCGGCGGCTCCTGGAGCCACTGCCTCGGCTCCATGCCCAGCCAGACGACGATCTGGTTGAGCAGGCCGATCTGGTCGGCGTCCTCGGGGCGGTAGGTGTAGACGAACTTCCAGATGATGCCCGCGCCGACGAAGGAGATGGCCATGGGCATGAAGACCAGCGACTTGGCCAGCGCCTCGAAGCGCGAGCGGTCGACCAGCACGGCGTAGACCAGGCCGATGCTGGTGACCAGCACCGGCACGAGCACCACCCACAGCAGCGTGTTGCGCAGCGTGAGCAGGCCCTCGGGCTGGGTCAGCATCCAGAGGTAGTTGTCCACGCCGACGAAGCGCCGGCTGTCGCCGCTCATGAACGACAGCAGCGCGGTCCGCACGGTCGGTACGGCGAGGCCGATGGTCAGCAGCACCAGGGCGGGGGTCAGCAGGATCAGCCCGGGCCGGGAGGAGAACCGGTCGAGCAGCAGCAGGATCAGGCCGACCACGGCGAGGAAGGCGACGACGCCGAGCAGCAGCACTACCAGCTTGGGCTGCTCGGCGCCGAAGTCGAAATCGTGGTTCATCGACTAGTCGGTGGGCCAGGACTTGTCGATGGCGTCGAGCGCCGACTTGGTGTCCTTGCCGTTGATCCAGGCGGTCATTTCCTTCCAGAAGGTGCCCGCGCCCACGGCGGCCGGCATCAGGTCGGAGCCGTCGAAGCGGAAGACCGTCTGCGGGTCGGCCAGGATCTCCATCGACAGCTTGTCGATCGGGTTCTGGGCGTTGGCCAGGTCGACGCCCTTGCGGGCGGAGACGTAGGTGGCCAGCTTCATCCGGGCGTTGGCGAAGTCGGCGGTGGCGAGGTACTGCTGCATCGCCTTGACCTCGGGCCGGTCGGTGAAGGCGGCGACGAACTCGCCCGCGCCGAGGACCGGCTTGGAGCTGGTGTCGTTGCCGGGCAGGTAGAAGGCGAAGACGTCGCCGTCCTCGGCCACCTTGGTGCCCTCGGGCCAGAAGTTGGCGTAGAAGGAGGCCTGGCGGTGCAGGCCGCACTTGCCGGTGGTGATCGGGACGCCGCCCTCCTGGAAGGCGGTGGAGGCGATCGACTTGACCGGGCCGTAGCCGCCGTTGACGTACTTGTCGTTCTTCAGGATCGCGCCCACCTTGTCGACCGCCGCGACGACCTTGGGGTCGTTGAACGGCAGCTTGTGCGTGACCCACTGGTCGTAGGCGTCTGCGCCGAGGTCACGCAGGATGATGTCCTCGATCCAGTCGGTCGCCGGCCAGCCGGTGGCGTCGCCCGACTCGATGCCCGCGCACCAGGGCTTGATGCCCTTGGCGGCGATGGTGTCGGTCAGCGTCATGAGCTCGGCCCAGGTCTTGGGGACCTGCCAGCCGTTCTCGGTGAACATCTTGGGCGAGTACCAGACGAACGACTTCACGCTCGCGCCCAGCGGGGCGGCGTAGAAGGTGCCGTCGACGGTGCCGTACTTCTTCCAGTCGGGCGACCAGCCCTCGTCGGTGAGCTTGGTGACCTCGGGGGAGGCGGGCTTGAGCTTGCCGGCCTTGGCGAAGCGCTCCAGGAGGCCGGGCTGGGGGAAGAAGGCCAGGTCGGGCGGGTTGCCGCCGTCGACACGGACCTGGATCTGCGCCTCGAACTCGCCGGTGCCCTCATAGGTGACCTTGATGCCGGTGCACTCGGAGAACTGCTTCCAGGTCTCCTGGAACAGGTCGGCTTCCTTGTCGCGGATGGGGGAGTAGATGGTGACCTTGGTGCCCTCGTGCTTGCCGTACGTCTCGTAGGGCTTGCACTCGGCCGAGACCGGGGCGGGTGCGCCGCCGGTGGCGGCGGGCTTGTTCTCGGGGGTACTGCTGCCGCAGCCCGTCGCGACGAGGGCGAGGCCTATGGTTCCGACCAGGAGTGGGCGCTTCGACATGGGGTGAGCCTCCATAAATGTGGGAGCGCTCTCTAAGCTGTTAAACCCGTGTAACGATGTCAATACCGGGATGATTACGGAGAGCGCTCCCATGTGCTTACACTGCGTTGGCGCTGACGGCGTCCCTGTACCAGAGGGCGCTGTCTTTCGGGGTTCTGGTGAGCGTGCCGTAGTCCACGTGCACGATGCCGAAGCGTTTGCGATAGCCCTCCGCCCATTCGAAGTTGTCCAGCAGCGACCAGACGAGATAGCCGCGCACGTCCGCGCCCTCGCCGATGGCGTCGTGCACGGCCCGCAGGTGGGTGCGCAGGTAGTCGAGCCGGTCGGCGTCGTGCACGCGGCCGTCCTCGACGGTGTCGTCGAAGGCCGCGCCGTTCTCGGTGACCATGAGGCCGACCTCGGGGTAGTCGCGCCCCAGCCGGACCAGCAGCCGCGACAGGCCGCTGGGCACGATGGGCCAGCCCATCGCGGTGGCCGGCCCGTCGACCGGGCAGAAGCGCACGCCCTGCGAGCCCGGCCAGGCCGGGTCGGCGGGCGTGCCGGGAGCGGCCTCGACGACGGTCGGGTTGTAGTAGTTGATGCCGACGAGGTCGATCGGCTGGTTGATCAGCTCTAGGTCGCCGTCGCGGACGTGCGGGGCGTGCGCGGCGACCAGTTCCTCGGGGTAGCTCCCGCGGAGCGCCGGGTCGAGGAACTGCCTGGTGAGCAGCGCGTCGATCCGCGCGACCGCCTCCGCGTCGGCCTCGGACACCGGCGCGGCCGGGTCGTGCACCTGCGCGGGGGTGAACACCGGCGCGCTGTTGATCACCAGCATGATCCGCTCGGCGCCGGCCTCGCGCAGCACCTTCGTGCCGAGCCCGTGCGCGAGCAGCAGGTGGTGGGCCGCCCGTAGCGCGTCGGCGGGCTCGGCGCGCCCCGGCGCGTGCACGCCGTTGCCGTAACCGAGGAAGGCGGCCACCCACGGCTCGTTCAGCGTCGTCCACTCGCGCACCCGGTCGCCCAGCTTGTCGTGGACGGCCTGCGCGTACTCGGCGAAGCGGTAGGCGGTGTCCCGGTTCGCCCAGCCGCCGCGATCCTCCAGCGCCTGGGGCAGGTCCCAGTGGTAGAGGGTGACGTAGGGCGTGATGTCGCCGGCCAGCAGCTCGTCCACCAGCCGGTCGTAGAAGCCCAGCCCCAGCGGGTTGACCGCGCCTCCGCCGTCCGGCTGGACGCGCGGCCAGGCCACCGAGAACCGGTAGGCCCCCAGGCCGAGCGAGCGCATCAGCGCCACGTCCTCGCGGTAGCGGTGGTAGTGGCCGGTCGCGGTCTCGCCGGTGTCGCCGCCCGCGACCTTGCCCGGTGTGGCGGAGAAGGTGTCCCAGATCGACTGACCGCGCCCGTCCTCCTTGGCGGCCCCCTCGATCTGGTAGGCGGCCGTGGCGGCGCCCCAGACGAAACCGGCGGGAAAAGTCCTCATCGATGCAGCCCCCGAAATGATCAAGGAGAGAGCGCTCTCTCGCATGAGAGTGGCGCACCGGAGGAATCCTGTCAACGGTGGAGAATGCTACGGAAGCACGCGGCCGAGCAGCCGGGCGTACATCCGCTCCGGGCTCGGGTCCTCGGTCAGGAAACCGGGGAGCATCCCCAGGTCGACCGCGAACGGCTCTAACCGCGCGTACAGCGCGTCCATGTCGGCCGGCCGGTCCTCCGGCTTCTTCTCCAGCAACGCCCCCAGCAGCTCCGCGAGCTCACGGGAGATTCCGGGTACAGCCGGCGGCAGCTCCTTGACCTGCTTCTCGAAGACCACATAGTCGGTCGGGCCGGTGAAGATCGGCTCGCCGGTGAGCATCTCGTGCAGCACGCAGCCCAGCGAGTACAGGTCGCTGCGCGCGTCGGAGACGCCCTCCTGGATCTGCTCGGGCGCCATGTACGCGGGCGTGCCGAGGATCTGCCCGATCCGGGTGAGCTGCGGCTTGCCGGGCGGCAGGTTCATGTCGGCCTCGCGCAACATCGCCAGGCCGAAGTCGAGCACCTTGACGCTGCCGTCCGGGCAGAGCATGAGGTTGGTCGGCTTGAGGTCGCGATGCCAGATCGACAGCGCGTGCGCGGCGGCGAGGACGGCGGCGGCCTGGGCGGCGATCGCGCACGCCCACGGCACGGGCAGCGGTCCGTGCTCGCTCACCACGTCGGCGATGGTGACGCCCTCGATGAACTGCATCACCTGGAAGAGCCGCTGCTCGTGGGTGCCGAAGTCGTAGAGCACCGGCGCGCCCGGGTGTTCGAGCCGCGCCAGGATGCGGGCCTCGCGGATGAAGCGCCGCTCCAGCTCCTCGTCGGGGTCGCTGTGGAAGCGCAGCAGCTTCACCGCGACGCGGCGGTCGAGATGGCGGTCGTGGCCGGCGTAGACGGCGCCCATGCCGCCCTGGCCGAGGGGAAGGTCGTCGAGAACGTAGCGGTCTCCGATGACCATCTCTCCCCCTCCCCAGTCGTTCCCGGCAAAACTACACCGTCATGGGCGCAGGTGGCCTTCCGTCAACCCCTCGAAACCCAGGCGGACAAGTGTCTGCCCAAGAGAGGCGCTTTCACGCTGCGCGTCCTCCATCGCGACGAGCGCGCGGAAGGCTTCGCCGTAGCGGCGCTGCTCCTGGAGCGGCACCCGCGGCAGGCGGGTACGGCGGGCGTCGAAGCGGCTGGAGCCGGTGCTGGCGCGGCTCCCAGCGGCCCGCAGGAAGCCGGCGAGGAAGTCGGGGTCCACCCGGTCCGGATCGACCCGGTAGAGCGTCAGATGCGGCCCCAGGAAGGCGCCCGGCGCGGTGATCACGCGGACGCTGGAGTAGGAGGCGACCACGTCGCCCGGCTCGACCGCGACCAGTTCGGCGCCGGGGTCGACGCGGCCCGAGGGCGGCGTGCCGTACAGCAGGTCGTCGGCGGTCAGGACGGGCAGCTCGCCGCCGGTGAGCGCCAGTCGCGGCGGGGCGAGCAGGACGGTGACCAGCCCGGCCTTGACCAGGTCGCCGACAGTGGTGGACGGGTGCTCGTCCGGTCGGTCGAGCACTTCCAGGTCAGGCGGAGGCACGCTGGTGGCCAGGAAGCGCGCGCGGGTCTCGGCGAAGCGCCGGCCGACGTCGTCCTGGCGCCGGTGGCGGGCCGGGGTGAGGTCCACGTCGTCGGTGAGCAGGTCGATGATCCGCACGTTCTGCTCGTGCTTGGCCAGGGCCTCGGCGACGGTCGCGGCGTCGCCCTCGGTGAGCAGCACCTCCGACGGCGGCCGCTCGCCGGCCCGGGGGCGGCGCAGCACCCACAGATCGACCGCGCCCAGGCCGGCCACGGCGCGGAGCGCGCCGGCGCGCAGCAGGTTGGCGCGGATGCGGCGACCGGCCTTGCGGCTGGCCGCGGCGGGCGGCATGAGAATGGCGACCAGGCCGCCGGGCCGTACATGGGTGAGGCAGTGCTGGACCCACGCCAGCTCGGGCTCGCCGCGCGGCGGCACGCCGTACTCCCAGCGGGGGTCGCCGGTCAGCTCCTCGTAGCCCCAGAACCGCTCGCCGAAGGGCGGGTCGCAGATCACCCCGTCAGCGCGTTCGCCGGGGAAGCCGTCCTGGCGCATGGCGTCGCCGGCCACGATCTCGGCCTCGATCCCGCGCAACCGCAGCCGGGCGGCGGCGATCCGGGCGGAGGTGGGGCTGAGCTCCTGGCCCAGCGCGCGCTGCGGCGCGGCGGCCAGCAGCAGGGTGCCGACCCCGCAGGCCGGGTCGAGCAGCGTGCCCTCACCGACGACGCCGAGCATGAGCGCGGCGAGCTCCTCGCGGGTGACCGAGAGCTGGCGCGAGTGCGCCTCCAGGTAACGTTCGCAGAGCGTCTCGTAGGCCCGCGCGGCGCCCTGCTCGGCGGCGAGTTCGCTCACCAGGGCCGCCACGTCCGGCTGCAAAGCGTGATCTTGGCCGGTCAGGAGCGCCCCGGCCTCGGCGAGCACGTCGCCGAGGTGCAAATCTCCTGCCGCTTTCAGGCGTTGCCACACCCGGTCGGCGAGCGATACCTGGTAGGACTTGCCGTAACGGCGAAGCCATCCCTCGATCTGGCGCAGCGAGAACAGGGGCTGGCTGGCCGTCCCGCCGATGGGCTGGGGGAAGTCGTCGTGGCGACGCCGCCAGTTGCTGACCGCGGCCCGGCCGACACCGGCGAGCCTGGCGATGTCGCCGGCGTTCACGGTGTCGTAGGCGGGATCCTGGTCCATGAATCCACCGTAGCACGCTTGTGAAGTCTTTCAACCAATGATTTACTGGTGTCCATGAAGCACAACATCCGCTATGCCGCAGGATCAGACGTGGGCCGCCGCAGGGAGCAGAACGAGGACGCGGGCTACGCGAGCGCGCGCCTGCTCGCGGTGGCGGACGGCATGGGCGGCCACGCGGCGGGTGAACTGGCCAGTTCCGCGGCCATCGCGGTGATGCGCGAGCTCGACACGAAGCTGCCCGAGACCGGGGCCGACCTGGAGGCCGCGCTGGAAGGCGCGATCCACGAGGCCGGACGCCGGCTCGTCGAGCTGGCGGAGATCGACCCGGCCCGCCGCGGCATGGGGACCACTGTGACCGCTCTGCTGTGGGACGGCTACGCCTTCGCGCTGGCGCACCTCGGCGACTCGCGGGGCTACCTGCTGCGCGACGGCGCGCTCTACCAGATGACCAAGGACCACACCCTGGTGCAGTCGATGGTGGACGAGGGGCGGATCACCGAGGATCAGGCGGCGGTGCACCCGCGCCGGTCGATGGTGTTGCGCGTGCTCGGCAGCGAGGGCAGGGCGGAGCCCGACATGGCGCTTCGCGAGGCGCAGCCTGGAGATCGCTACCTCCTGTGCTCCGACGGGCTCACCAACGTGCTCGGACCGGAGACCCTGCACGAGGTGCTGACCACGTTGGCAGACCAGGCCGCCGCCGTCCAGCGGTTGATCGATCTGGCCAACGACGGCGGCTCGCCCGACAACGTGACCGTGATCGTGGCCGATGTGGTGGCGCCCGGGGAGGGCGACGAGACGGTCTTCCGGGTGGGCGCCGGCGCCTGATCCGTCACACCCGCGGTATTTCACCTCAGAGATTGACAACTTCGGGATGTCCGGCGCAGGTCGGCGAAGCGGCGATTACAGTCCATCGATAGCCGCTCGTTTCTCTTCTTCGCAAAGGGAGTCGTCCTGGATCCGATCGGTGAAGATCTCCTCGAAGTGGTGCGCCCCGAACTCGGTTACCGGGAGAAGGGCGGCCAGCACACCAAGTTCGGCGAGTGGTACGCGGATCGTCTCAACGACTCCCAGTACCGCAACGCGCCCTGGTGCGACATGTTTCTCGCCTGGGCCGCCGACAAGGCGGGGGTCGCGCAGTATGTCGGGCAGTTCGCCTGGACCCCCTCCCACGCCGCCTGGTTCATCAACCAGAACGCCTGGTCGGCCACCCCGGAGCCGGGCGCGCTGGTCTTCTTCGACTGGCAGGGCGGCAAGTCCTACAAGGGCATCGACCATGTCGGCATCGTCGAGCGGGTGGCGGGCAAGAAGATCCACACGATCGAGGCCAACGTCGACCGCGTCTGGCTCAAGCGCAAGACCCGCACCGACGAGAAGGTGGTCGGCTACGGCTTACCCCGCAAGGTCAAAGAGGCCCTCCAGGCCCCGCGTACGGTTCCCAGTGCCGACGCGCAGAGCCCGCTGGAGACGGTCAAGGTGCTGAGCGAGCGCGACGCGCCCGAGCCGTTCCTCGCCGGGCCGATCATCCCGCTGACGCTGCTGCTCGGCATGGTGCTCAGTATCGTGGTTGGAGCGTTCCGGTTCACCGGCCGCCGCGGCGTTCACCGCCGGCCGATCGCCGAGCCGGCACCCCTGCCGACACCGGTTCGACTGCACCCTTACGAGAAGCGGGAGAAGGCGGGAGCTGGGAAATAGTAGGACGTCCTAGTATCTTTCGTAGCGGCACCTCACGAAGGAGTGACAGGACGTGCACGTACTGGCCCACCCCGTACGGTTCGTGACCGCAGCGGCGCTGTTCGACGGCCACGACGCCGCGATCAACATCATGCGGCGCATTCTCCAGACCCAGGGCGCGGAGGTCGTGCACCTGGGGCACAACCGCTCAGTCCAGGACGTCGTGACCGCCGCCATCCAGGAGGACGTGCAGGGCATCGCGATCAGCTCCTACCAGGGCGGCCACGTCGAGTTCTTCAAGTACCTCGTCGACCTGCTGCGCGAGCGCGGCGCCGGGCACATCAAGGTGTACGGCGGCGGCGGCGGGGTGATCGTGGCCGAGGAGATCGCCGAGCTGCACGCGCACGGCGTCACCCGCATCTTCTCCCCGGAGGACGGCCAGCGTCTCGGCCTGCCCGGGATGATCAACCAGCTCATCGCCGAGTGCGACGAGCCCCTGGTCGAGCCGCCCGCGGTCGAGGCCGTGCTCTCCGGCGACCAGGCCGCCCTGGCCCGCGCGATCACCCTCATCGAGACCGGTATCGCCTCCGACGAGCTGCTGAGCGGCCTGCGCTCGGCCGGGCGCAGCGCCCCCGTGCTCGGCATCACCGGCACCGGCGGCTCCGGCAAGTCCTCGCTCACCGACGAGCTGCTGCGGCGCTTCCGGCTCGACCACGACGACAAGCTGCGCATCGCGGTCATCGCGATCGACCCCACCCGGCGCAAGGGCGGCGGCGCGCTGCTCGGCGACCGCATCCGGATGAACGCGCTCGGGCCGCAGACCTACTTCCGCTCCCTGGCCACGCGCGGCGCGGCGGCCGAGGTGCCGCCGCACCTCGACGACGTGATCACCGCCTGCCGGGCGGCCGGATACGACCTGATCATCGTCGAGACGCCGGGCATCGGCCAGGGCGACGCGGGCATCGTGCCGCACGTGGACGTGCCGATCTACGTGATGACCCCCGAGTTCGGCGCGGCCTCCCAGCTCGAGAAGATCGACATGCTCGACTTCGCCGAGGCCGTCGTGATCAACAAGTACGAGCGGCGCGGCGCCGAGGACGCCCTGCGCGACGTGCGCCGCCAGCTCGTCCGCAACCGCGGCGCCTTCGGCGTCAAGCCCGACGACATGCCGGTCTTCGGCACCATCGCCGCCCGCTACAACGACGCCGGGGTCACCGCGCTCTACCAGCACCTCCGCGGCCTGCTCGCCGAGCGGGGGCTGCCCGCCGGACCCGGCCTGCTGGCCCCCGTCGAGGGCCGCACCTCGCAGACCGCCGCCGCCATCGTGCCGCCCGCCCGGGTGCGCTACCTCGCCGAGATCGCCGAGACCGTGCGCGGCTACCATGACGAGACCGCCGCCCAGGCGGCCATCGCGCGCCGCCGCCAGCAGCTCGCCGCCGTCCGCGACCTGCTCGACGCCGGTACGGCAGGCGAGGTCGAGCGGCTGCACGGCGTGGCCGAGAACGAGCTGTCGGAGGAGAGCCGCCGCCTGCTCGCCGAATGGCCCGCGTTGCGCGAGCAGTACAGCGCCGAGGAACTGGTGGTGAAGGTCCGCGACCGGGAGATCCACACCCCGCTCTGGCGCGAGACCCTCAGCGGCAACCGCATCCCGCGCGTGGCCCTGCCGCGCTTCGAGGACCACGGCGACCTGCTGTCCTTCCTGCGCCGGGAGAACCTGCCGGGCCGCTTCCCGTTCACCGCGGGCGTCTTCCCGTTCAAGCGCGACGACGAGGACCCGACCCGGATGTTCGCCGGCGAGGGCGACCCGTTCCGCACCAACCGCCGCTTCAAGCTGCTGTCGGAGGGCCAGCCGGCCACCCGCCTGTCCACCGCCTTCGACTCGGTCACCCTCTACGGCAACGACCCCGACCTGCGCCCCGACATCTACGGCAAGGTCGGCACCAGCGGGGTGTCCATCGCGACCCTCGACGACATGAAGGTCCTCTACGACGGCTTCGACCTGAGCGCGCCCAACACCTCGGTGTCGATGACCATCAACGGGCCCGCTCCGACCATCCTGGCCTTCTTCCTCAACGCCGCCCTCGACCAGGCCGTCGAGCGCTTCCAGGCCGAGCACGGCCGCGCGCCCTCCGACGCCGAGGCCGCCGACCTGCGCGCCCGCACCCTGGCCACCGTCCGCGGCACCGTGCAGGCCGACATCCTCAAGGAGGACCAGGGCCAGAACACCTGCATCTTCTCCACCGAGTTCAGCCTGCGCATGATGGCCGACATCCAGGAATGGTTCATCGCCAACGGTGTGCGGAACTTCTACTCGGTCTCCATCTCCGGCTACCACATCGCCGAAGCCGGGGCCAACCCGATCAGCCAGCTCGCCTTCACCCTGGCCAACGGCTTCACCTACGTCGAGGCCTACCTCGCCCGCGGCATGAAGATCGACGACTTCGCGCCCAACCTGTCGTTCTTCTTCTCCAACGGCATGGACCCCGAGTACTCCGTCCTCGGCCGGGTGGCCCGCCGCATCTGGGCGGTGGCCATGCGCGAGAAGTACGGCGCCGCCGAACGCTCGCAGAAGCTGAAGTACCACATCCAGACCTCGGGCCGCTCGCTGCACGCCCAGGAGATGAACTTCAACGACATCCGCACCACGCTGCAGGCGCTCATCGCCATCTACGACAACTGCAACAGCCTGCACACCAACGCCTACGACGAGGCGGTCACCACCCCCTCGGCCGAGTCCGTACGGCGGGCCATGGCCATCCAGCTCATCATCAACCGGGAATGGGGCCTGGCCCGCAACGAGAACCCGCTCCAGGGCTCCTTCATCATCGACGAGCTCACCGACCTGGTCGAGGAGGCGGTCCTGCGCGAGTTCGAGCGCCTGTCCGACCGCGGCGGCGTGCTGGGCGCGATGGAGACCGGCTACCAGCGCGGCAAGATCCAGGACGAGTCGATGGTGTACGAGACGCGCAAGCACGACGGCTCGCTGCCGATCATCGGCGTCAACACCTTCCGCGGCGCGGCCGAGGAGGCGCCCCGCAAGCTCGAACTCGCCCGCGGCACCGAGCAGGAGAAGCAGTCGCAGCTCCAGCGGCTCACCGGCTTCCAGGAGCGCAACCGCAGCGAGGCCCCCGAGGCGCTGCGCCGGCTGCGCGAGGCGGCCATGTCCGACCGGAACGCCTTCGAGGTGCTGATGGAGACGGCCAGGGTCTGCTCACTCGGGCAGATCACCGACGCCCTCTTCGAGGCGGGCGGGCAGTACCGGCGGAACGTGTAGCTACTCCTCGCTCCACACCTGCCACGACCCGGTCGGGACACTCACCCCGATCGGGTCGGGCAGCACCACGGTCTCGCCCAGCTTCCACGCTTCGGTGTGCAGGTAGGCGCCGGCGGCTGCGTCGGGGATGGAGTGCAGGGTGACCTGCGCGACCTTCGGATCGAGGTCGATCAGCAGGTAGTAGGGGATCTCGGCCCGGGCGTAGCCGCACCACTTGCCGCGGCCCGACGTCTTGCCCGTCGGGGGCCGGTCCTGGACGGCCGTACTGGGCGAGGTCACCTCCACGACCAGTTCCACCTGGTCGGGCACCAGGTGGCGGAGGTTGGCGTTCCAGGCGTCCTCGTACAGGTCGACGTCCATGACGACGAGGTCGGGGATGTACCCGTTCTCCTCGGCCATGAAGGCCAGGCTGTTGTTCTGGACGCAGCGCCACCGGTAGCCGGGGTCCTTCACCAGCTCGCGGTCGAGCAGGTTGGAGAGCTGCTGGAGGATGCCGCCGTGCCGGAAGCGGGGGGCTGGGGACACGATGATCTTCCCATCGATGATCTCGACACGGGAACCGTCGTCGGGGATGTGAAGGTAGGCGTCGAGCTCGCCTGACAGCCACATCTGGAACGCCGTGTCGGGAAGCTGCACCCGGTGCGGCGAGACGTCGGCGATGGTCATCCTCTGTGACTCCTCCCTCACGCGATGCTCCCGTTCATCGTAGGGACCGGCCTTCCTCAGCGTACGCCGAACGCCGGAAGGCCCCTGGCCGCTAGGCTGGGCGATCCCGGCAAAGGAGGTCGAATCCGTGCTCCGGCGACTCGTGGTACTCCTCGCGCTTGCCGTACTGGCGGCCGGCTGCGGCGGCTCCTCGTCCGCGACGGGCGAGCAACTCGCCGCGGACGGCGAGAAGATCATGGCCTGGAAGGACTGGGTCGCCCCGAAGATCACCGCACGGGCCGACGCCGACCAGCCGTGCGACGGCGGTTCCAAGCGGGTGTTCGCCGCCACCGCCGGGATCGCCTACGCCGAGGCCGACCCGGACAACCGGCTCGACAGCCTGCAGACCCTGGTCAGCGACCGGTTCACCGAGGTGGGCTACACCCCGGCGACCGCCGCCGACCAGGCGGACAGGACCGACTCGCGCACCCTCACCTGGACCAAGGAGGGCCTGACCTTCACGGCGGTCCTCACCCCCGGCGCCGGGGACGAGGTCGCCGTGCAGGTCAAGGGCGAGACCGCCTGCGGCTAGGCCCGGCGGCTCACTTCTTCTTCTCGTACTTGGTCTTGGCCTCGGCCTCCGCCTCGCGGCTGCTGCCCGTGGCGGAGGCGATGTCCACCTTCTTGTCGAAGGTCGAGCCGTCGCCGTCCACGTCGTTCTTGTCCATCCAGTCGGAGATCTGGACCAGCTTGTCGGCGGCGTTCTTGTCCTTCATGAGCTCCTCGATGGGGATGGGCTTGCCGTCCTTCATCAGCTCGGGCGGGAACGGGTGCTCGGTGGGGTAGCCGGCCTCCAGCAGGATGTAGGCCAGCTCGTAGCGCTGGATCACCGTCGCCGCGTCCCGGCCGTTGTTGAGCTTGGCCACCCGGGTGGCGTCCTGGTCGCCCTCCACCCACGAGTCCAGGCCCTTGCCGGTGGCGAACTTCAGCGCCTCCCAGCCGACCAGCACGGCCCCGCGGCCGCCGGGGATGCGGTCGATCACGCCCACGGTGAGCAGGTCCTTCATCAGGCCGCGGAACTTCTTGTCGCTCTCGTCCATGTCGCCGCGGACCTTGGCGGTGGCCGCGTACTCCAGCCCGGCCAGGTTGCCCATGACGCGCGAGGCGAGCTGGAAGTAGCCGGGGTCCTTGCCGGTCCTGGCGATGGCGTCGGCGTCGGCCCGGGCGGCCTCGGTGAGCAGCTCCCTGCGGAAGGCGCCCATCTCCACGTCGAAGTCCTGGGTCGCCTGGTCGTGGTCGACGAAGGTCTTGAGGAAGTTGTAGGTGTCCTGCTGGCTCAGGTAGAAGCTGGGCGTCAGGCCGGGCACCTTGGAGAAGTTGGGCGGCTCCTGCCGGCTGGAGCCGCGGCCCAGGGCGTCGTCGAAGCGCGCCCCGGTGGCCAGCTCGTGCTTGTAGGAGACGCCGAGCTTCGACAGGGAGTCCTTGAGGCTCCAGTTGACCTCCGGGCCCTTGGCGCCGGCGGCGAGCATGAACTCGAAGGCGAACTGCGAGGCGCCGGGGGAGTGCTTGCCCGGCTGCTCGTCGTGCACGCCGGAGCCGGCCTCGACGGCGCGGCCGAGGGCGTCGCCGACGTCGTCGTTCATCCGCGAGTAGCCGAGCAGCGCGTCGAAGGTCTTGCGGTAGTCGCCCGGGTTCATGCCCCAGAGGGTGTCGCGGGCGGCGACGGGGTCCTTGCCGAGCAGGTTGAGGGCGAGCGCGACGTTGTCCTCCGAGACGGCTCCGCCGTACCCGCGGGAGGTGGCGAAGCCGCCGCGGAAGTCCTGGTCGGGGTTCTTGGCGAAGTCGTTGAGGGTGGCGCCGGCGACGGCCTTGACGACGTCGGTGGGGAACTTGCCGTACTGCAGGAGGGCGAGCTTGTTCCAGGCGTCGGCCTTGTTGCGCGGGTCGCCGGGGTCGGTGAGGAGCGTCTTGACCTTGTCCATGCCGGGCGTGGCGAGGTTCTGGGCGCTGAACGCGACGCCGAGGGCCTTGGAGAAGACCTCCAGGTCCTGGGCGGCGGTCTTGCTGCCGGTGGCGTAGAGCAGGCTCGGGAGCATGGTGAGCCGGTGGGGCGGGTCGAGGCTGGTGAAGAAGGCCGCCATGACCTCGGGGTCGGCGAGGTACTTCTCCAGCTCCTGGGCGACCTTGTGCATCTCCTCGGCGCTGGCGCCGTCGGTGCGGTTGAGGGCGTTGAGCCGGGCGGCCAGTTCCTTGCCCTTGGCCTGCGCCTCGGCGAGGGTCATCGGCGGCTCGGGCACGAAGGTCTTGCTCTCCGGCTGGGTGGCCCAGGGGTCGCGGCGTTGTTCGAGGGCGATGCCCAGGTCGAGGCGGCGCCGGGCCTCGGGGACGATCCTGGCGATGTCATCGCCGATGGTGGCGAGCTGGGTGAGCAGCGAGGTGTCGATCCCGAGGTCGCCGAAGTCGCGGGAGAAGCGGCCCTTGACCGCGCTCAGCGTGCTCGCGCCGGTGGACATGGCGCTCACGGTCATCTTGAATTGGCCGCAGTGCATGCCGCTGAAACCGGACATCAGATGTTCCCCTTGCGCATCCAGCGGAAGGTCTGCGCCTCCGATTCGGTGACCTCCGCGGGCTCCGCCGCGATGGCGGCGTCGATGGCGCCGAGCACGGACTCGGCCAGCTTGTTCACCCTGTCGCGCCGGCCGGTGACCTCGGGCGCCACCTTGTCACGCCACGGGCCGCTGATGACCTCGCCGCCGCCGAAGTCCTTGGCCGGCCGGTCCAGGGCGGTCTTGACCGATTCGTGCTGGGCCAGCCATTGGCCCCGAAGCTGTTTCAGCGCGGAGAGTTTGGGGTTGGGCACCATTTTGTCCCCCATGGTGGCTGCCTCCCTTCTGCATCCGGAGTGGCACCCGATCCTAGGGAGACATAAGTGCATCATTCCCGCGAATTGTGGATCCAGCGTGAAAGTGCCGTTCAACCGGCTCGCAACCGGCACCCGTCTCACTGGACCCGATAGGGGGTTACACCGATGGTGAGCGATGTGCGCCAGTCCGACGGGTGCCCGGACCTCGAGTTCACGCTCAAGGGCGGCGAGCACGCCCTGCACGCCGAAGGCGACCTGCGCGCCGGCCGGCGCTGGTTCGAGTCCGCCTACCGGGCGGCCGAACTCGGCGGTGACGGCGAGGGGCTGGCCCGCGCGGCACTCGGGCTGGGCGGCGTCTGGGTGCACGAGCACCGCACGGCCGCCGAGGCCGCGGCGGTCCGCGCCCGCCAGAAGCGCGCCCTGGCCGCCGTCGAGCCCGGATCGCCGCTGGCCCTGCGGTTACGCGCCCGGCTGTGCGCGGAGGAGGACTACCGCACCGGCCGGCACACCGCGATCCTGCACGTCCTGGCCCAGGCCCGGCTGGCCGGCGACATGGTCGCCGTCGCCGAGGCGCTCAGCCTCGCCCACCACTGCCTGCTCGGCCCCGCGTACGGCCCGCTCCGCCTGGAACTGGCCGAGGAGCTCATCGGCCAGGCCTCGCACACCGGACGGCACGGCGACCTGGTCATGGGCCTGGTCTGGCGGACCGTCGACCTCTTCCTCGCCGGCGAGCCGCACGCCACCCGCTCCCTGGCCGAACTCCGCGGCACGCTCAAGCGCCGCGAGCACCTGGCCGGCTCCTTCGTGGTCCGCGCCATCGACGTCATGCTCGCCATCCGCGCCGGCCGGCTGGCCGAGGCCGAGGAACTCGCCCTGGAATGCGCCGAGAGCGGCGCCGCCGCCGGCGACATCGACGCCACCATCTGGTACGGCGCGCAGATCCTGACCATCCGCTGGTTCCAGGGCCGGCTCGGCGAGCTCGTCCCCGCGCTGACCGAACTGGTCAACTCGCCCGACCTGTCCACCCTCGACTACTCCTACACGGCCGCCCTGGCGATGGCCGCCGCCGGCACCGGCAACCGCCGCCTCGCCTCCGGCCTGCTCGCCCGGCTGCGCGGCGGCGACCTGCCGAGCTCCAGCATCCTGCTCGTCTCTCTGTACGGCATGGCGGAGACGGCCTGCGAGATCGAGGACGCGGGGACCGCGGCACAGCTCTACGAGCGGCTGCTGCCGTACGCGAAGCTGCCCATGATCGTCAGCCTGGGTGCGACCTGCTTCGGCTCGGCGCAGCACGCCCTCGGGGTCGCCGCGCTGACCACGGGCGCGGTGGACCTGGCGATCCAGCACTTCCGGGCCGCGGTGCGCGACAACCTGGCGCTCGGGCACTGGCCGGCGGCGGTGCTGTCCCGCTGGCGGCTCGCCCAGGCGCTGGCCCGGCGGCACGGACCCGGCGACGAGAGCGCGCGACGCGAACGCGCCCAGGCCGAGGACGAGGCGGCCGAGCTCGCGATGGCGCTGCCGGCCGAGTCCACCCCGCGCGCGCACGTCGAACGGCGGGGCCGCCAGTGGCACGTCGAGCTCGGCGGGCGCGTCGCGCTGGTCGACCACAGCGTGGGGATGGGCTACCTGGCCACGCTGCTGGCCAACCCCGGACGCGAGATCCGCGCCGCCGACCTGGCCGGCGGGTCGGAGGACGGGGTGACCAACCAGCCCCTGCTCGACGGGCAGGCCGAACGCACCTACAAGGAGCGGCTCAACGAGCTGGAGAGCGACATCGAGGAACTGGAGGCGATGTACGACACCGAGCGGGCCACCGCGCTGCGGGCCGAGCGGGACTGGCTCATCGCCGAACTCGCCGCCGCCACCGGGCTGGGCGGGCGGGTGCGTAGCTTCACGGGCAGCGACGAGCGGGCTCGCATCGCGGTCGGCAAGGCCATCCGGCGGGCGCTGGCCCGCATCGCCGAGGCGGACCCCGTGATCGGGGCCGAGCTCAAGGCCGGCGTCCACACCGGCCTCCGCTGCAGCTACCGCCCCCGCTGACGCGCCTCGCGCCACCTTCGCCCCGCCTTCCACCCGTGGACTGTGCACGGCCCGCGCTCGCCTGCGGTTCCTGCCGCGTGGACGCCCGCCTCGCCTCCCGCACTCTGTCGCTTGGGCGGCTCGCCTCGGCTGCCGGTTTCTGTCGGCGGGGCGGCGTACGCTCGCCCTGATGATTACCACCCTGGCCGTCGAGAACTACCGCTCCATCCGCAGCCTGGTGCTCGAGCTCTCCCAGCTCACCGTGATCACCGGCGCCAACGGCAGCGGCAAGTCCAACCTCTACCGCGCCCTGCGCCTGCTCGCCGACGCCGGGCTCGGCGGGGCCGTGGGCGCGCTGGCCAGGGAAGGCGGCCTGGAGTCCACCCTGTGGGCCGGTCTGGAACACCCCGGCGGGGCGGTCCGCCGGGGCGAGCGCCCGGTCCAGGGCACCGTCCGCTCCGGGCGGATCAGCCTCAAGCTCGGCTTCGCCGGCGACGACCTCGGCTACGCCGTCGACTTCGGCATCCCGATCCCCGGCGAGAGCCTGTTCAACCACGATCCCGAGATCAAGGCCGAGTCCGCCTGGGGCGGCCCCATCCTCCGGCCCGCCACTCTCCTGGCCGAACGCCGCGGCCCTGTCGTCCGCCTGCGCGGCTCCGACGGCTGGGAGCACGTGCCGTACCGCCTCAGCCCCTTCGACAGCATGCTCACCGAGGTGATGGACCTCGACCTCGTCAGCGTCCGTGAGCGGCTGCGCTCGTGGCGGTTCTACGACCACCTGCGCACCGACGCCGCCGCCCCGGCCCGGCACGCCCAGATCGGCACCCGTACCCCCGTGCTCGGCCACGACGGCGCCGACCTGGCCGCCGCCCTCCAGACCATCAACGAGATCGGCGACGCCGACGCGCTCGCCAAGGCCGTCGAACACGCCTTCCCCGGCAGCCGGGTCGAGATCGTCCCGCTGGGTGGCGGCCGCCTCGAACTCGGCTGGCGCCAACACGGCCTCCTGCGCCCGTTGACCGCCGCCGAGCTTTCGGACGGCACCTTGCGTTACCTGCTCCTCGTCGCCGCCCTGCTCACCCCCCGGCCGCCCGCGCTCCTCGTCCTCAACGAGCCCGAGACCAGCCTCCACCCCGACCTCCTCACCCCCCTCGCCGACCTGGTGGCCACCGCTTCACGTACCACCCAGATCGTCTTGGTCAGCCACGCCCGCCCTCTCGTGGCCGCCTTGCGTGACCAGGGGGCACAGACGGTTGAGCTGGTGAAGGAGCTCGGCGAGACCACCATCTCCGGCCACGGCCCCCTCGACGGCCCCGCCTGGACCTGGCCCAAACGCTGACCCACCGCCTTCCAGCCCGGGGATGCCCCCTGTACGGCGAACACCCCGCACCCCCACCCCACCGATGCGGCGAGAGGCCGTGCGGGAGGGTGGTGATCCTGTGCGGCGGGCAGCCCGCCCGCCGCCCCACCGATGCGGCGAGAGGTCGTGCGGGAGGGTGGTGCTCCTGTGCGGCGGGACCCCGCCACCACCCCACCGATGCGGCGAGAAGCCGTGCGGGACGGTGGTGATCCTGTGCGGCGGGGACCTGGCCGCCGCCCCACCGATGCGGCGAGAGGCTGCGCGGGAGGGTGATGATCCTGTGCGGTCGCGAGCGGGGTGACTACAGAGTCCGGCTCAGCTCCGACGCTCGGGTCGGATCGCCGGTGTGCAGAGCGCGCAGTGCGGGCGGCGGGGGTGGACCCGCTGGTGGCGGCGAGGGCGGGGCGGCGATTCGGGAGGTGGGGTAGCCGGTGGCGGGCCACCGAGGGCAGAAGGCGACGCTGGGTGAGCAGGGGCGGGTGCAGGGGCGGACGCGGGGGTGTTGGCGGAGGCGGGATCGGGGTCAGTGGTGAGGCCGGGCGTTGCGGCGGCGCCCGGGTTAGCGCTGGGGCTGGGGGTCGCGGCGGGGTGGGCGGGGACGGGGTCAGAGGTGGGATTAGAGGTGGCGGGGCCGGCGGCGGGACTAAAGGGGGGCGTGGGGGCGGAGGCGGCAGGGTCGAGGGTGGGGCTGGAGGTGGCGGCGGGGCGGCGGGTGGGATCCGGGGTGTGACCGGGGTCGGGGGTGGTGGGGCTGGGGGTGAGGCCGGGGTTGGGAGTGGCGGTGGAACCGGAAGACGTGCGGGGGCCGGGGGCGGGACTCAGGGTGGGGGTGGAGCCGAAGGTTGAGGGAGCGCCGGTGGCGGGGCTGGAGTCGAAGGTTGAGGGAGCGCCGGTGGCGGGGGTGGAGTCGAAGGTTGAGGGAGCGCCGGTGGTGGAGGTGGAGCCGAAGGTTGGGGGAGGGCCGATATTGGGCGTCCCGAAGGTTGAGGGAGCGCCGACAGTGGGCGTGGAGACAACCAGGGGGGCAGGGAGGATGAGGGGTGGGCGGTCGGTGGGGTTGAGGGAGGAGTCGTTCGTGAGGATGGCCAGCTCCAACCGCCGAAGCTCCGCCGACGGTTCAAGCCCAAGCGCCTCGCAAAGGTGCCGCCGAGCGTCCCGGTACGAGGCGAGGGCCTCGGCCTGGCGGCCGGAGCGGTAGAGGGCAAGCATCAACTGCGCCCGGAACCGCTCCCGCAAGGGATGCTCCCGAACGAGCACGGACAGCTCCCCGATGAGCTCGGAGTGGCGGCCAAGGCGAAGGTCGGCGTCGATGCAGTCGCCATGAACCGCCAGCCGTTCCTCTTCCAGCCGGGTGGCCTCCTGATGAAGGACAGGGGTGGCGTCCAGGCCGGACAAGGCGGGGCCACGCCAGAGGCCGAGGGCGGCCCGGAGGAGGTCGCTGGCCCGGGCGAGCCGACCTGCCATGAGGGTCTGGCGCCCTTCGTGGGCGAGGCGTTCGAAGCGGCGGGCGTCGACGGCGTCGATCGGGGTGCGCAGGGCGTAGCCGTTGGTGCGGTGGACGATGACCTCGGCGGTGCCGAGGAGCCGGCGCAGGCGGTGGAGCTGGAGGCGGAGCCGCCGACCGCCCTGGTCGCCGGCGTCGGGGCCCCAGAGCGAGTCGATGAGCAGGTCACTGTGGACGACCGCGCCCGGGCGGCACAGGAAGAGCGCCAGCAGGGCCTGCTGCTTGCCTGATCGGACGGGCAGCACGCGGTCGCCTTCGCTGACTTCCAGAGCGCCCAAGATTCCGAATCGCAGCCCGAATTCCATGGTCGCTCCAGGAGGATGCGCAGTGATTTTTGACTAAAGGAGGATAAAGCCTGCCTGGGTGCCGCATTGGCTGATCGGCGAGAAACGGGCCTGGAACTCAAGTGAAACTCTCTGATCTCACACTGTCTTCATCATTCGGCTGCCTAGGTCGCTAATGGCGGCACGTAGGAGATAAATCCGTGAAAAAAGGCTATATAGCGTGGACCGCCCTCCCGATAGCACTCGGCCTCACGGCGTCGCCATTGCCGCAGAAGCCGCTTAAGCAAGAAAACGGGCAAACCCCAGCGCATGCCGCACCGGATCGGGGCGAGGTGGCCCGGCCCAAGGTGGAGAAGGGCAAGCCCCTGCCCAAGGCGACCGGCCTGGCCCCGGTGCCGGTCGACGGCCGGTTGAAGGCCGGGGCGGAGGCCGGGGCGGAGGCCGGGGCGGAGGGCGCGACCCGGTCTCTCGCCACCGCGGGCGAGGTCCAGGCGGCGCCGGTGACGTCGAAGGTGGGGCTGCGCGCCCTGGTGGTGGGGGTGGACGCCGACGACTTCGGGGTCGCGACGTGGAAGGCGGTCCTGGACCGGGTCGGCCTGCCGTACGACGTGGTCCTGACCAGGACCGAGGCGCTGCCCGAACTGCTGCGGGCGGACGGGGCGGGCCGGTACAACGCGATCCTGCTGACCAACAACGCGCTGCTCTACCACGACGGAAACGGTTACGTGAGCGGCCTGGACGCCCAGGAATGGAACGGTCTATGGGCCTACGAGCGTGACTTCAAGGTCCGCCAGGTCTCGCTCTACACCGCCTACGGCACCTACCCCGAGGACTACTGCCTGCGGCCGGGCAGCGAGGGCGGCAACCCGCTGACCGCGACGATGACCGGCCAGGGCGCGCCGATCTTCGACTACCTCAAGCCCACGGCGAGCATCCCGATCACCCTGTCGTACGTCTACAAGAGCACGATCCAGCCCGGCTGCGCCGCCGAGCCGATCCTGCAGTCGGGCTCGGACGTGCTGGGCGTCAAGAGCACGAGCGCCGACGGCCGCGAGCGCGCGGCGCTGACCTTCACCTCGAACCAGTACCTGCCGCAGGCCGACCTGCTCACCTACGGCCTGCTGCGCTGGGCGACGCGGGGCCTGATGCTGGGCGAGCGCAAGCACTACCTGAACGTCGACGTCGACGACTGGTTCTCCTACACCGACCACCTGCAGGCCAACGGCACGGTCAACAGCAACCCGGGCTTCCGGATCTCCCAGGCCGACGCGCAGAGCACGCTCAACCAGCAGAACGCCTTCCGCGGCGCCAACCCGCTGGCCGGCGCCTTCAAGCTGAACATCGCCTACAACGGCGAGGGCTCCAACCCCAACGGCCTGACGCTGTGCCTGCTCAACCTGGGCGGCGAGCCGCTGAGCAACTGGTCGAGGTGCAACCAGAGCGTGTTCACGTGGATCAACCACACCTTCACCCACCCGAAGATGAACACCACCGACTACGCGACCAGCCTGAACGAGATCAACCAGAACCTCGCCCGCGCCGGCCAGCTCGGCCTGGCGGTGGACAAGACGGTGCTGAAGACCGGCGAGTACTCCGGCCTGGGCGTTTACCACCCCGACCCGAACAACGACATCGACCCGCCCACCGACTACGGACTGAACGCCTCCAACCCGCACCTGCTCAAGGCGGCCAAGGACGCGGGCGTGAAGTACCTGCACGGGAACATGTCGTTCCCCAGCCACAGGCCGAGCTGCTTCAACTGCGGCACCTACCACCCGATGGAGCCCTCGCTCCTGGTCGTCCCGGACTGGCCGGTCAACATCGCCTACCACGTGACGACTCCGGCCGAGGAAACGCTCTTCTACAACTCCTATTACGGGCCTAACGGTAAATTCCCCTACTGGCCCACCGACCAGACGTATACCCAAATAGTCGGGCACGAGGCTGATGTCGCGCTTCAGCATGTGATGTCGGGATCTGTCTATGCGCACACCTTCCACCAGGGCAACCTGCGCAACTACGGCGGGAACAAGAACCTGACCTTCGACTGGCTCAACGCCGTCGCCGCCAAATACAAGAACTGGTACAACGTCCCCCTGCTCACCCCCGACTGGGGCGGCCTGGCCGGCTACGTCGCCGGCCGCAACGCGCACTTCACCGCCCTGTCCGCCGGCGCGGACGCCGTCCACGACCGCACCGCGGGCACGGTCACCTTCACCTCCCCGGTCAACGGCTCGGTCCTGGCCACCAACGCCGGCGGCACCGCCTACGGCACCGACAGGACCGCGACGATCACCCTCACCGCGAACACCCCTGTCACCGTCCCGGCGGGTGCGCGTCCGTGAAGGTGACCCTGGTCTCCGAAGGCACCTACCCCTTCGCGATGGGCGGCGTGAGCGTCTGGATGGACCAGCTCATCCGCGGCATGCCCGACCACCGGTGGGGCGTCGTGACGCTCACCGTGGACGGCGCCGAACGCCCGGTCTGGGAGCTCCCGGACAACCTCGACGAAGTCGTCTCGATGCCTTTGTGGCCGACCACCCCGCTCCGGCGCTCCACGCGGGCGCCGGAAACGGGGTTCCACGAGCCCTACGGCGAGTTCCTGCGCATGATCCTCACCCCGGCGGTGATGGGCGACGGCAGCAGGGAGTTCCTGGACATCCTGCGCCGCCTGTCCGCCTGCGAGGACCTGGTCGGCGCGCTGACCAGCGCGGAGGCGCTCACCCAGCTCATGGACTGCTGGTACTGGAACCGGCTCGACGGCATCAACCTGGCCGACGGCATCACCGCCTCGCACCTGCTGGGCCACATGCTGCGCCCGCTGGCCGCCGAGCCGATCCGCACCGACCTGACGCACGTGGCGATGAACGGCCTGAGCATGCTGGTCGCGATGGCCGCCAAGTGGCGGTACGGCACGCCGATCGTGCTCTCCGAGCACGGCGTCTACCTGCGTGAGCGTTACCTGCAGTACCTGACCGAGCCGGTGAGCCACCCGGTCCGCGTGCTGCTGCTGAGCTTCTTCCGCCGGCTGGCCGGCGCCTCCTACGCCATCGCCGACCGCATCGCGCCGCACTCCTCCTACAACAAGCGCTGGCAGGTGCACGGCGGCGCCGACCCCGAGCGCATCCACGTGATGTACAACGGCGTCGACCCGGCCGACTTCCCGCTCGCCACGAGCGAGCCGGAGCGCCCGACGCTGGTCTTCATGGGCCGGATCGACCCGCTCAAGGACCTGCACACGCTGATCCGCGCCTTCGCCATCGTCCGCGACAAGCTGCCCGACGCGGTGCTGCGCATCTTCGGCGGCACGCCCGAGGGCAACGAGACCTACCACGCGAGCTGCGTGGCGCTCATCGCCGAGCTCGGGCTGGAGGGCTCCGCCGTCCTGGAGGGCCGGGTGTCCACCCAGGTGGAGGCCTACCACGCCGGGCACGTCGTCGCGCTGACCAGCATCTCCGAGGGCTTCCCGTACACCGTGGTCGAGGCGATGGCGTGCGGGCGGCCGGTGGTCTGCACGAACGTCGGGGGAGTGGCCGAGGCGGTCGCCGACGCCGGGCTGGTCGTCGCGCCGCGCGACCACGTCGCGGTCGCCGAGGCGGCGATCCGCCTGCTGACCGACCACCACCTGCGCCACCGGCTGGGCGCGGCCTCGCGCGAGCGCGTCATGGAACGGTTCACCCTCCAGCAGTCGCTCGACGACTACCGACAGGTCTACGAGGAGCTCCTGCCATGAGCGAGGAGCTGGCCCGCCGGCTCAACCCGAAGCTGGTCCAGGCGGTCGAGCCGCTCCAGGTGGCCGCGGCCCTGGAGTCCGAGGGGCTGAACGACAAGATCGCCCGCGACCGGTACGGTCACCACGACGTCTTCTCCCTGGCCGAGGCGGTCTACGACCGCCTGGTGCGGGAGTCGGAGCCGCCACCGGGCGGCGTGCGGCGGCGCTCGCGGGCGTTCGCGCAGCTCAGCCACGGCCTGCTGTACGCGATGCCGGGCGCCCTGCTGCCGGCCGCCTCCGCGCTCGTCGGGGCGCGGTGGCTGATGCCCGGCCTGGTGCTCACCACCGGCGCGGGCTGGGTGCTGGGCGGCTGCCTGGCCAGATTCGGGTACGGCACGCCCGCCTCGGCCGGCACGGCGTTACGCCTCGGCCTGCTGCTGGGCGCCGGGATCGCCGCCGCGATCGGCCTGGCGTTGCAGGCCCCGCCCGCGCTGCTGGCGCTCTGTGTCGCCCAGATCACCTTCCAGCTCTGCTCCGGGATGTTGCTCATGCACCGGCGCGAGGGCGTCATGGCGGTGCTGATGGCGCCCGGCGTGCTGGCCGGGGCGCTGTACCTGGCGATCGGCGAGCCTGTGGCGGCCGTCCTGGCCGTGACCGTGGGCGCCGGGTGCATCGCCGCGGTGGCCTGCGCCGCCGTACTGCTCACCAGGGAGCAACGCGCACCGGTCCGGGTGCCGGCGGGACTGCCGGCCGGGCTGGCGCACACCGCGCTGACCGCGCTCTTCCTGCTCCAGGCGGAGGCGCGGTACGTGGTCGAACGGCCGGACCTGGCGGTGGCCGGGGCCGGGCTGGTGCTGGGCATGGGGGTGCTCGAGTACCGCGCGCACTGTTTCGAGGACGACGTCCGCGGGGTGACCAGGCAGGTCTGCTACCCCGTCGAGTTCACCAGGCAGGCCCAGCGCCTGCTGCTGCACGGGCTCGGCTGGTGCCTGGCCGCGCTGGTGGCGCTGTCGGCGCTGCCGTTCCTGTTCGTCGCCCTCACCCCGGAAGGGGTGGTGATGGCGCTCGCGCACGTCGTGCTCGGCGGCGCCTACTACCTGTCCTTCCTCCTGGCCAACCAGGGCCGGGTGGCCGAGCTGTGCCTGGCCCAGGGGGCGGCGCTGGTGCTGCATCCGGGCATCAGGCTGGCCGCGCCGCTGCCGGTGCTCTCCGACACCCTGCTCTTCCTGGCCGCCTGCCTGCTCTTCCTGTGCCTGCTGCTCGTCCTGACGGCCTCGCGGCTGCGGGACGTGTGGGCCTACCGATAAGGAGAACTTCCCCATGCACGTGGTCATCCTCGCGGGCGGAAAAGGCGTGCGCCTGCGCCCCTACACCTCGGCGCTGCCCAAGCCGCTGGTGCCGATCGGGGAGGAGTACGCCATCCTCGACATCATCCTGCGCCAGCTCACCGCGCAGGGCTTCAGCAGCGCGACGCTGGCCGTGGGCCACCTGTCGCCGCTGATCAGGGCCTTCGTGGGGGACGGCTCGCGGTGGGGGCTGCGGGTGGACTACACCGAGGAGGTCCAGCCGCTGTCCACCATCGGCCCGCTGTTCTCCATCCGCGACCAGTTGCCCGAGCACTTCCTCGTCATGAACGGCGACGTGCTCACCACGCTCAACTACGCCGAGCTGCTGGCCTCGCACAGCGGCTCCGGCGTGCCGCTGACGGTCGCGACCGCGCCCCGCGTCGTGAAGATCGACTTCGGCGTGCTGGAGGCCGGGGCCGGGTTCATCACCGGCTTCCGGGAGAAGCCGCTGCTGTCCTACCTGGTCAGCATGGGCGTCTACGCGCTGTCCAAGCAGTCGATCATGCATTACCCGGAGGGCATGGCCTTCGGCTTCGACGAGCTCGTCCTCGACCTGCTGGCCCGCGACACCCCGCCCGCGGTCTACGAGTTCGACGGCTACTGGCTCGACATCGGCCGCCCGGACGACTACGACGAGGCCAACGCGCGCTTCGACGAGTTCCGCGGCCTGCTGCTGCCGCAGGAGCCGGAGCCGGTCCGATGACCGCGATCCTGCTGCTCGGCGGCTCGGGTTTCATCGGCCGGCACGTTCGCGCGCTGCTGGAGGCCGACCCGCGGGTCACCTCCCTGACCTGCGCCGGCCGCGCCCGGCTCGACCTGCTGAACGCGGGCACCGCCGAGGTCGCGGAGCTGCTGCGGGAGAGCGGCGCCTCGGTGGTCCTCAGTTGCGTGGGCCGCCTGACCGGGCCCGCCGACCTGCTCCTGCGGGCCAACGCCGGGGTGGTCGCGCAGCTCATCGAGGCGATGGGCCAGGTCTGCCCGCGGGGCCGCCTGGTCCGGCTGGGCTCGGCGGCCGAGTACGGCGTGACGCCGCCCGGCACCACCGCCGGGGAGGACGACCCGGCCCGGCCGGTGAGCTTCTACGGCGTCAGCCACCTGGCCGGGACCGGCCTGGTCGGGAACGCCCCGGTCGAGGCGCTCTCGCTGCGCGTCTTCAACCCGGTCGGGCCGGGCGTCTCCGCCCAGAACGTGCTGGGCCGGGCCGCCGCGCTCTTCGCCGAGGCGGTCGCGACCGGCCAGCGTGCGGTCCGGATGGGCTCGCTCGGGGCGATGCGCGACTTCGTGGACGTGCGCGACGTGGCCGCCGCGGTGGTCGCCGCCGCCTTCGCCGGGCCCGCCGGGGTCTACAACGTCGGCAGCGGCCAGGCCGTGCCGGTGCGCCTGCCGGTGCGGCTGCTCGCCCAGGAGGCGGGCTTTTCCGGGGAGATCCTGGAGGAGGAGGACGAATCGGCCCGCTCGGCCGGCGTCACCTGGAGCCAGGCCGACATCGGCCGGGCCCGCCGCCTGCTCGGCTGGTCGCCGCAGATCCCGCTGACCGCCTCGGTGCGGGAGATGTGGCTGGAGCTGGAGGGCGCCCGGTGCGCGGCCTCCTCGCCCTGACCGTGGTCCTCGCCACGGCCTGCTCGCCGTCCGGCGCGGTTCCGGGCCCGGCCTCCGGTACGGCAGGCAAGCCGGTGCGCTCGTTCGCCTACCAGCTCCAGGGCTACCCCGGCGGCAGGCTCGACCACCTGGCGAAGGCGCCGCACGACCTGGCGATCATCGACCTGTCGCGGGACGCCACCGTCCCGGGCTACTTCGGCCGCGAGGAGATCGAGCGGCTTCGCCGTACCGGCAAGAAGGTCCTGGCCTACTTCGAGATCGGCTCGATCGAGGAGTTCAGGACCGAGTTCCCCGCCACCGACGGCCTGCGGCTCAACCGCTGGGACGAGTGGCCGGACGAGCACTTCGTCCGCTTCTGGGAGCCGGCGTGGTGGGACCGGGTGATCCGCCCGCGGGTGGACCAGGCGGTCCGGGCCGGGTTCGACGGCGTCTACCTCGACACCCCGCTGGCCTACGAGGAGATCGACCTGAAGCTGGTGCCGGGGGAGAGCCGGGCCTCGCTGGCCCGGCGGATGGCCGACCTGGTCATCCGGATCTCCCGGCACGCACCCGGCCTGCTGGTCTTCCCGCAGAACTCGCCGGAGCTGCGCGAGCAGCGCGGCTACACCGAGGCCATCGACGGCATCGGCATGGAGGACCTGTTCTTCCGCGACGACCGGCCCTGCACGGAGGACTGGTGCGCCGAGAACCTCGCCGGCGCGAAGGCCCTGCGCGAGCTCGGCAAGACCGTGCTCGCCACCGACTACGCGACCTCCCCGGCCAACGTCCGTGCCGCGTGCGCCAAGTACGCCGAGCACGGCTTCGCCGGCAACGTCACCACGCTCGATCTCGATCACATAGGGAGACCCTGCAATGCCTGAAGTCGTAGGTGTCGTCGGCCTGGGCTACGTGGGCCTGACGCTCACCGCCGCCCTGGCCCGCAAGGGCTACGTCGTCCACGGCGTGGACGCCAATCCGGCGGTCGTCGAGGCGCTCTCGCACGGCCGCATCCACCTGTTCGAGCCGGGCGTCGAGGAGGTCTTCGCCGAGCACCTGGGCAAGACCGTCTTCATCGGCTCGGCCCTGCCCGACGTGCCGCTGGACGCGGCGATCCTGTCGGTCTCCACCCCGGTGTCCGGCGGCTCGCCCGACCTGGCCAACCTGGAGGCCGCGGCGCGCTCGGTCGGCGCCGCGTGCGGCCCGGAGACCCTCGTGGTGGTGCGCAGCACCGTGCCGGTCGGCGCCAGCCGCGGCGTCGTGCTGCCCCACCTGGCCGAAGGCGCGCGGCTGGTCATGGCGCCCGAGCGCACCATCCAGGGCCAGGCGCTGCGCGAGCTGGTCGAGCTGCCGCAGGTGGTCGGCGGCCTCGACGAGGCGTCCCTGGCGGCGGGCGTCGCGCTGTTCGAGGGGCTGGCCGACCAGATCGTCCCGGTGTCCTCGCTGGAGGCGGCCGAGCTGGTCAAGCTCTCCAACAACTGCCACACCGACCTGATCTACGCCTACGGCAACGAGCTCGCCCTGGTCGCCGAGCGGCACGGGCTCGACCCGCTGGAGGTCATCCGCGCCTGCAACCTCGACTACCCGCGGCCCGACCTGGCCAAGCCCGGGTACGTGGGCGGCGGCTGCCTGTCCAAGGACCCGTACATCATGCTCGCCAGCGGGGGCTCCGACCTGGTCCGCGCCGCCCGCGCGCTGAACGAGCGGCTGCCCGTGCACGTCGCCGAGCGCCTGGTGGCGCAGGTGCGGGAGGTCTTCGGCAGCACGGAGGGCATCCGGCTGTCGGTGCTCGGCTGGGCCTACAAGGGCTGGCCGGCCACCGACGACATGCGCGGCACCCCGATCGAGGCGATGCTGCCGGTCTTCGCCGCCGCCGGGCTGATCGTCCAGGGCCACGATCCGCTCGTCCCCGAGGAGGTGATCAGGCAGTACGGCGGGCAGCCGATGAGCCTCGACAAGGCGATCTCCTCGGCCGACGCGCTGCTGGTGATCAACGACCATCCCGACTACCGGGAGCTGGCGGTGGACTGCTCGCGGATCCGCGTCGTCTTCGACTCCTGGCGCATCCTCGACGAGGCGGCGGTGCGCGCCCAGGGCGCCCGCTACGCCGGGATCGGATACGCGCGATGAGGGCCCTGCTGCTGGGCGGCGCCGGCTTCATCGGCCTGCACCTGGCCCGCCGGCTGCTGGCCGACGGGCACTCGGTCACCATCGCGGACGACTTCTCGCGCGGCAGGCACGACTTCACCGACTTCACCGACATCCGGTCCTGCGACCTGACGGATCCGGCGTCGTACGCCGACCTGGACCCGGCCGGGTGGGACCACGTCTACCTGCTGGCCGCCGTGGTCGGCGTGCGCAACGTCGAGGCCGACCCGTCCCGGGTGCTGCGGGTCAACTCGCTCGTCGCCCTCCACCTGCTCGACTGGATCCGGCCCGGCCAGCGGCTCTTCTTCGCCTCCACCAGCGAGGCCTACGCCGGAGGCGTCTCCACCGGGCTCGTGCCCGTCCCCACCGCGGAGGACGTGCCGCTGGTCATCGAGCAGGTCGCCGCGCCGCGCTTCAGCTACGCCATCAGCAAGACCTTTGGCGAGGCCGCGGTCCTGCACAGCAAGGCGAGCGCGGTGGTCGGGCGCTTCCACAACGTCTACGGGGCGCGGATGGGGGTGGACCACGTCATCCCGGAGCTGTCGCTGCGGGCGATGCGGGGCGAGGACCCGTTCGTGCTGTACGGGGCCGACCAGTCGCGGGCCTTCTGCCACGTCGACGACGCGGTCGAGGCGATGGTGCGGCTGATGGCCTCGCCGTACGAGGGGGTGGTGCACATCGGCAACCCCGAGGAGACGAACATCGGCGACCTGGCCAAGCTGATCCTGCGCATCGCGGGGGCGGACCCGGCCGTCCGGGAGGTGCCCGCGCCCGCGGGCTCGGTCGCGCGGCGCTGCCCGGACATCTCGCTGCTGCGCGAGGTCACCGGCTTCGTGCCCCGGGTCGGGCTGGAGGACGGGGTGGCGCGGACCTTCGCGTGGTATCGCGAGCACGTGTTCCAGGAGGTCTCGTGAGGGAACCGATCTGCTTCTACTACGGCGACGGCGAGCTCGACCGGCTCTCCCGCTTCGAGAAGGTCGTCCTCCAGGCCGACTTCTACAGCCCCGCCCAGCTCGGCCACCTGCGCGGGCGCGGCGTGCACACCCTGGGCTACCTGTCGCTCTCGGAGGACGTCGGCCCCTCGGCCCCCTGGCAACGGGCCGAGCGCAACCCCGACTGGGGCGGCGCGTTCGTGCACGTCGGCGACCCCGGCTGGATGGCGCATGTCGTCTCCCAGGCGCGGGACGCGATCGGCCGCGGCTTCGCCGGGCTCTTCCTCGACACGCTCAACCTGGAGCAGACCTACCCCGAGGACCTGCCCCACCTGCTCACCCTGATCGCGGCCATCCGGGAGGAGGCGCGGCCGGACTACCTGCTGGCCAACCGGGGGTTCGGGCTGTTGCCGCAGCTCGCGGCGCTGGTGGACGGCATCCTGTTCGAGTCGTTCTCGGCCCGGTGGGTGGACCTGGAGACCTACGCGCCCTGGCCGGACGACGTGCTGTCCTTCCACGGCGTGGTGGCCGAACAACTGCTGGAGTACGACCTCGACCTGTACGCCCTGGACTACGCGGACAACGAGGAGCTCACCCGGTTCGCCCACCAGCGGGCGCAGGAGTTCGGGATGCTCTGCTTCGTCAGCGACCGGGCGCTGTCGAGGGTGTGAACCGGCCGGTGGCGGACCCCGTCGGACTCCGCCACCGGCCTCCGTCCTACGGCTTGCGGCCGATCGCGCCGTGCGCGTCGATCGGCGTGACCTCCTCCGCGTCCTCCTCCAGCCGCCAGTGCGAGATCGGCGCGAGGCCCGGCTCGACCAGTTCCAGGCCGGTGAAGAACTCGCCCATCTCGGCGAGCGAGCGCAGGTGGTACGGCACGGCCCCGCTCTCGGCCAGCTTCTCGCTGCCCTCGGCCACCGCGTCGCCGGTCGCCGTGCCGTCCCACAGGACCAGGTGGCTGCCCGACGGCAGCGCGCCGACGACGCGGTCCACGATCGACCTGGCCGCCTGGTGGTCCTCGACGTAGCCGAGCACGCCCATGAACATCACCGCGATCGGCTTGGTGAAGTCGAGCACGTTGTGCGCGTCCTCGACGATCAGCTCGGGCTCGTTGTAGTCGCCGTCGAGGTAGGCGGTGACGCCCTCGGGCGTGGTGTTCTTCAGCAGCGCCCGCGCGTGCACCAGCACCAGCGGGTCGTTGTCGACGTAGACGATGCGCGAGTCCGGGGCGAGCCGCTGCGCGATCTCGTGCGTGTTCTGCATGGTCGGCAGGCCGGTGCCGATGTCCAGGAACTGCCGGATGCCCGCCTCGCCGGCCAGGTAGCTCACCGCGCGGGTCAGGAACTTGCGGGACTGCTGCGCCATCCGGACGATGTCGGGGTACACCGCGGCCACCGCGTCGCCGGCGGCGCGGTCGGCCTCGAAGTTGTCCTTCCCGCCCATCCAGTAGTTCCAGATCCGGGCGGCGTGCGGGATCTCGGGGTGGATCCTCGCTTCGAGGTCCAGGCGCTCGTTCGGCATGGTCGGTGGCTTTCTGGGTTGTTCGCGCAGGGATGTTACGAAGATCGTAAGCCGCGGCACCGTTTCGGACCGCCGAATCCATATAAATGCCCACAGAACGGTTTTGGAACGATCCATATGCGAGCTCGCGCGAAGCCGCCTAGCCTTCCCCGGGTCCGGGATCGCCGCCGCGAAAACCATGGCCACGGACGCGGTGGCGCTCCCTCTGTCCAGCCTCGAAAGCCCATGAGGAGAACCATGACGATCCTGGTGACGAGCGCGACCGGCACCGTGGGACGGCACGTCGTGACGGAACTGCTGAAGGCCGGGCAGCCCGTCCGCGCGCTCACCCGCCGTCCCGAGACCGCCGCCCTCCCGGCCGAGGCCGAGGTGCGCGGGGGCGACCTCGACCGGCCCGACACCCTCCGCGCCGCACTCGCCGGGGCGGAGCGGCTCTACCTGTTCCCGGTCCCGGAGACCGCGGCCGAGGTCGTGGCGCTCGCCGTCGAGTCCGGCGTGCGCCGCATCGTCCTGCTGTCCGGCGCGGGCGCGGACGACGACGCCTTCGACACCGGCTACCGCGTCGTCGAGGCGGCCGTCCAGTCCTCCGGCGTGGACTGGACCTGCCTCCGTCCGGGCGAGTTCGCCGCCAACTGGCTCGACTGGGCCCCGGCGATCCGCGCCACCCGCACTCTGTCCCGGCCCTACGCCCAGGCGGTCACCCAGCCGACCCACGAACGCGACATCGCCGCCGTGGCCGCCGCCGCCCTCCTCCAGGACGGCCACGAAGGACGCACCCACACCTTCGCCGGGCCCGAGGCCCTGACCGTCGCCGCCCAGCTCGACACCATCGCCAAGGCGCTCGGCGAGCCCATCCGTCTCGACGAGCTCGACCCCGCGGCGGCCCGGACCCAGTGGATCTCCGACGGCTACCCGCCCGAGGTCGTCGACTGGCTCTTCGGCCTCTGGGCCACGCCCGCCTCGCTCAACACCGAGTGGGCCGAGGTCGTCCCCGCCCTCACCGGCCGCCCGGCCCTGACCTTCGCCGACTGGGCGAACGAGCACGTGGCCGCGTTCAGATAGCCCGCGTCCTGACGCCGAGTGGCGCGGCCCGCCGGACCGCGCCGCTCCTTTCTCGGGGCCGCTTTCAGAACGTCAGCACCACCTTCCCGCTCAGCCCGCCCTGGTGGAACCGCTCGTGCGCGGCCCGCACCTGCTGCAGGCCGTACTGCGAGTCGACCCGGACCCGCAACCCACCGCCGTCCACCGCGGCCGCCAGCAGCGCGAGGCCCAATCCGTCCTCCCGAACCTGATGGACCGTGGTGCGCACCCCTCGATGCGACAGATCGGGCACCATCCCGGCCTGGGTGGCGATCGACGCATACCGCCCACCGTCGGCGACAGCATCCACCACGAAAGCCCCGAACGTATCGAAGACCGCGTCATACCCGCCCGCCCGCAGCTCGCTGACGTCGGTCGTGGCAGACCTGGCCCCCAACCCCTGCACCACCGCCACCTGCTCCGGCCTCGCCACCAGCCCGTCCACATGCGCCCCGCGCGCGGTCGCGAGCTGTACGGCCAGCCCGCCCACCGCCCCCGCCGCCCCGGCCACCAGCACCCTGTCGCCTGGCCCGACCTCCAGCCAGTCGAGGGTCTGCAACGCCGTCAGCCCCGGCAGCGGCAGCCCCGCCGCCTCCGCCAGACTGATCGACCCCGGTGCCCGCGCGATCGACCCCGCCGCAACCGCCACCAGGTCCGCCCATGTCCCCCGCCCGGTCTCGAGCTGGTGCACCATCCCGAACACCCGCTCGCCCACGGCCAGCCCGCTCGTCCCCGGCTCCACCACGACCCCGGCCAGTTCCCAGCCCAGCGTCATCGGCACCGGCGGCGTCCCCTCCCCGATGCCCCCGCTCCGGGTCTTGTCGTCCACGGGGTTGACGGCCGAGGCCACCACCCGCACCAGCACCTCCCCGTCCCCGGCGACCGGCTCCGGCACCTCCACCAGCCTGAGCTCGTCAAGCCCGCCGAAGCGGTCGATCTGTACGGCCCGCATGTCCAGCCCCCACTTGTTGGATGAGCATCCAACAATAACCCCGCCCCGCGATCACCTCCTCAGCGCCCACAGGGCGACCACCATGAGCAGGGCGACCAGCCCGCCGCACACCATCACGGCCGAGACGGAGAAGGCGTCGACCACCCGCCCCCCGAGGAACGCGCCGAGCGCGAAGGTCGCCTGGAAGGCCGAGGTGAAGACGACGGTGGCGGCTTCGGGCGCGTGCGGGGCGGCGGTCATGAACGACGCCTGCGAACACACCGGCACCCCGCCGTAGGCCACGCCCCAGACCATGAGCAACACCACGGCCCCGACGGCCGTGCCGCCGATCGAGGGCAGCAGCAGGGTGGCCGCCGCGATCAGGGCTCCCGCGGTCGCGTAGGCGGCTCGCAGGCGGGTGGCGGTGGCCTTGCCGGCCAGGAAGTTGCCGGCGATCCCGGCGACGCCGTACGCCAGCAGGACGGCACTGACCGCCGCCGGAGCCAGCCCGGTGACGTCCTGGAGGAAGGGCGTGACGTAGGTGTAGGTGCCGAAGTGGGCCAGCACGATGAGGAAGGTGGCCACCAGCGCGACGGCCGCACCCCGGCTGCGCAGCAGGTCGAGCAGCACGCGAAGGCTGGTGACCTGATGGGCCGGCAGGGGCGGCAGCAGCACCAGCAGCGCGACCAGGACCACGACCGCCAGCGCGGCCAGGACCCAGAAGGCGGTCCGCCAGCCCGCGAGGTCGCCGATGAACGTCCCGGCCGGAACCCCGAGCACCGACCCCAGCGGCACCGCGGAGAAGATCACCGCCGTGGCGGTCCCGACCGCGTGCGGCGGCACCAGGCGCCCGGCCAGTCCCGCCCCGATCGACCAGAACCCGCCGATGGTGAGGCCGACCAGCACCCGGGAGGCCAGCATGACCCAGTAGGACGTCGCCGTCGCGGCCAGTACGTCGGCCACGGCCAGCACCGCCATGAGCACGCACAACATCATCCGCCGGTCCAGCCGCGCGGTGGTTAGCGTGACGACCGGCGCGGCGACCGCCGCGACGATCCCGGGCAGGGACATGGTCAGCCCGGTCGTGCCGTCGGAGATGCCGAAGTCGGCGCCGATCGCGGTCAGCAGGCCGATGGGCAGGATCTCGCTGGTGACGATGGCGAAGATGCCGAGCATCAGCGCGGTGATCGCGAGCCAGTCGATCAGGGGCGAGCGGGTGCGGGCGAGCGTGGCGGTGGACATGGTTCCCGTTCAGGCTGGTGGGCGAGTGAGGCGGCACCCAGCCAAACAGCGATCGACCCCTCGCCACCGGCACGTTTCGGACGCGACCAGTGGCCGCCCTCGCCCGCTACCGGGAGCCGTCGGGCAGCCCGAGTGACCTGATCAGGTCCTTCATCTCGGCTCGGTACAGGTCGCCCGGCCGCAGGGCCTGCGGCCCGAGGTGCCCGTAGATCTCCAGCGCGACCAGCCCGTGCATGCGCCCCCACAGCCGCAACGCCAGGGCGAGCGCCGCCGGGGGCAGGTCGGGGAAGGCCTCCCGGACGGTGGCCACCAGTCCGGGGGCGAACGCCTCCCAGGCCACGTCGTCGTCCTGCACCGCCTCGGCGTACGGCCAGGCCGCGGCGGCCAGCCCGGTGAGCCCGAGGCAGGCCCGTTTGGCGGCCTTGGGCGCCGGCCCGCCCTCGGGCGGCTGGTAGCCGGCCACCGGATCGCCGTAGATCAGCCGGAAGCCCTGCGGGTTGGCCAGCGACCACTCGCGCAGTGCGGTGGCCCAGGCCAGGATCCGCCCGGCGACGTCCTCGTCCGGGAGCGCGTCGCGGGCGGCCTCCACATGGTCGACGAGCGCGCCGTACACGTCGTTGATCAGCTCGGTGATCAACGCGTCGCGGGTGTCGAAGTAGCTGTAGACGGCGCTTCCGCTCATCTCCAGGTCCCGGGCGATGGCCCGCAACGAGATCGCGTCCGGGCCTCCCTCGGCCAGGTGCCGCAGGGCCGTCGCCTTGATGTCGGCGGTCGTCTGCGCCCGCAACCGCGCCCGTCTCCCCAGAGTCTGCTGTCCCACGGTTGACATCGTACAGCGCTCCGATACAGTGCGGCGTATGAAAATTGTGCACTGCACGGAAATCGTTCGGTGCACAATGCTAGCTGTCTACCAGGGAGAATGACGTGGCGAACGTGGTGCTGTTCGATCGGCTGGGCGGTCCCGAAGTGCTCCGGCTCGCGGAACTGCCGCTGCCCGAGCCGGGCGAGGGCGAGGCGCTGGTCCGCATCGACGCGATCGGGCTGAACCGGGCCGAAGCGCTGTTCCGCTCCGGCGGGTACTACTACCAGCCCACCCTTCCCGCCTCCCGCCTGGGCAGCGAGGCGGCCGGCCTCGTGGAAGCGGTCGGCCCCGGGGTGACGGACTTCGCCCCGGGCGACCAGGTGAGCGTGCTGCTGGTCGGCATGGGGATGTCGGAACACGGCGTCTACGCCGACCGCGTGGTCGTGCGGGCGGAGGCCCTGCTGCCGCGGCCCGCGTGGGTGGACGCCCCCGTCGGGGCCGCGACCTGGCTGTCCCACCTGACCGCCTACGGCGCGCTGCTGGAGGTCGGCCGCCTCCAGCCCGGCGACCCCGTGCTCATCACCGCCGCCTCCAGCAGCGTCGGCACCGCGGCCATCCAGGTCGCCGGCCAGATCGGGGCCGTGCCGATCGCCGTGACCCGCAGCTCCGCCAAGACCGAGCGCCTGCTCCAGGTCGGGGCCGCGCACGTCATCGCCACCGATCGCGACGACCTGGCCGAGCGCGTCCGGGACCTCACCGGCGGCAAGGGAGCGCGCGTCGTGTTCGACTCGGTCGGCGGACCCGGCCTCACCGCCCTCGCGGAGAACGTCGCCGAGGACGGCGCGCTCATCGTGTACGGCTGGCTGGACCCGCGCCCGGCGCCCCTGCCCATGAACTGGCCGCTCAACGTGCACGGCTACGGGGCGCACCACGTCACCCGCGACCCCGCCCGGATGCGCCGGGCCACCGCCTTCATCACCGCCGGTCTGCGCACCGGCGCGCTCACCCCGGTGATCGACCGCACCTTCGACCTGCGCGACATCGCCGAGGCCCACCGTTACATGGAGACCAACGGCCAGACCGGCAAGATCGTCGTCACCGTCCAGCACTGAACCCGACCGTGCAGCACTGAACTCGGAGGAACCCCCTGATGAGCACCACGCCCGCGGACACCATCCAGCGCCTCATCGACGCCATCAACGAGCGCGAACCGGCCCGCCGCCGATCCCTGATCGAGCAGACCTTCACCCCCGACGGCGCCTACACCGACCCCGACGACGACGTCCAGGGCTACGACGCGCTCGACGCCCTCTTCGACCGGCTCCAGCACCAGGCACCACCCGAGCTGCGCTTCAGCCTGCTCGGCCAGGTCGACGCCCACCACCACCAGGCCCGCTTCACCTGGCAGTACGGGCCCGCCGACGCACCGGCCGCCCTGGCGACCGGCGGCGACGTCGCCGTCTTCCACGAGGGCCGCATCCACCGCCTGTACGCCTTCTTCGACCAGCCCTGATCCCTCGTCTGTGCGTGTTCCTTGCCACCAGGCGGGGCACCCGAGCAGCCGGCCCCTCCCCACATCCCACCTCGCTGCCTTGCGGAGATCACCCCACCCCTGGGGGTCCGGGGCCGGGAGGCCACCGGTGTGGGGGAGCTAGGCTCCCTCACGAGGGGAGCCCGAGCCCGAACGCGCGTAGCGCGCTGGAACGAAGGACCATGCCGGTGCAGGACGATCTGGGCAATGTCGTGAAAATTCCGGCCGAAGTCCGGCGGGTGGTCTCGCTGGTGCCGTCGCTCACCGAATCGGTGGCGGACACAGGACTGCTGGTCGGGGCAACGGAGTGGTGCACACATCCCCAAGGGCTGGACGTCACCCGGGTGAAAGGGACGAAGAACCCGGACGTGGCGAAGATCGTGGAGCTCCAGCCCGACGTGGTGCTGGCGAACTTCGAGGAGAACCGCGAGCCCGACCTGCAAGAGCTGAGGGAAGCCGGGATCGCGGTGTGGGTGACCCGCATCCGCACCGTGGAGGAGGCGTTCCAGTCGCTCGGCCGGATGTTCACCGACGCCTGCCGTACCGAAAAACCAAGGTGGCTGGGTGAGGCGGAAGCGGTGTGGGCGGAGGTCAGGCCGGAGCGGCGGCGGACGGCGGTGGTGCCGATCTGGCGCAGGCCGTGGATGGTGGTGGGAAGCGGCACGTTCACCGGTGACGTGCTGCGCCGGCTCGGGGTGGACAACCTGTTCGAGGAGCACGAGGAGCGGTACCCGAAGGTCCCGGTGGCCGAGATCGCGGCGATGCGGCCGGATCTGGTGGTGCTGCCGGACGAGCCGTACTTCTTCACCGCCGACGACGGACCCGAGTGTTTCCCCGGCCTGGACACCGCGCTGGTGAGCGGACGGTTGCTCACCTGGTACGGCCCGTCGCTGGTGCAGGCGCCGGCGACGCTGCGGGCGGCGCTCGGCACCTGAGCGGCACGTCGGACGGAGACGGGGGCACGCATGGCAGCCGGTTAGGCGGGTAGCCAGAGGCGGGTGCGGCTCGAAGACTGGTTCCTGACCGAAGAGGAGCGAGGCAACCCCGCGACCAAGCTGGACGCCTGGTCCACGGGGAATCTGGTACGCCCGCTCATCCACGGCGCGACCTACTTCAAGGAGCTGAAAGCCTGCATAGACGCCCTGGAGAAGGACGACCTGCTGCTGTTCTCCGACTGGCGAGGCGACCCCGACGAGCGGCTGACCGACGACGGGCCGGGCGTGGCCAAGGTCATGGCCGAGGCGTCGGAGCGCGGCGCGCTGGTACGGGGCCTGATCTGGCGCTCGCATCTGGACAAGCTGCGCTTCTCCGCCGAGGAGAACCGGCATCTGGGTGAGGAGCTGGAGGAGCACGGCGGCCAGGCTCTGCTGGACACGCGGGTGAGGCCGGGCGGCTCCCACCACCAGAAGTTCCTGATCATCAGGCACGATCGCCGCCCCGAGGACGACATCGCCTTCGTCGGCGGCATCGACCTGTGCCACAGCCGGCGCGACGACGCCGAGCACCACGGGGATCCGCAGGCCGCGCCGATGCCGAAGGTGTACGGCGAGCGTCCGCCCTGGCACGACGTGCAGGTGGCGATCAGGGGCCCGGCGGTGGCCGAGGTGGAGAAGGTGTTCTGCGAGCGCTGGGAGGACCCGGCGCCGGAGACCCGCCAGCCGATCAGGCGGCTGCGTGACCACCTGGCCCGCATGGACGACGTGCCGCCGCTGCCGAAGCCCGGGCCGCCGCCCGAGCCGGTGGGGACGCATGCCGTCCAGTTGCTGAGGACTTATCCCGCCAAACACCCGCCTTACCCCTTCGCGCCGGAGGGGGAGCGGAGTGTGGCGCGGGCTTACCACAAGGTGCTGCGGCGTGCCGAGTCGCTGGTCTACCTGGAGGACCAGTACCTGTGGTCGACGGAAGTGATCGAGCCGTTCGCGCGCGCGCTGGAACGGAACCCGGGGCTCAGGATGATCATCGTGGTGCCCCGCTATCCGGACCAGGACGGCTGGCTGGCGGGGATCGCCAGCGAGATCGGCCGGGCCGACGCGCTGGAGCGGCTTCTCAAGGCGGGAGGTGACCGGGTGGCCGTCTACGACCTGGAGAACCGGGCCGGGGTGCCGATCTACGTGCACGCGAAAGTGTGCGTGGTCGACGACACCTGGGCGACGGTGGGGTCGGACAACGTCAACCTGCGTTCGTGGACGCACGACTCGGAGCTGAGTTGTGCGGTGCTGGATCACGACTTCGCCCGAGGGCTGCGGCAGTTGCTGGCGGCCGAGCATCTGGAGGCCGACCGGCCGCCGGAGGAGATGTTCGAGGCGTTCGCCGAGTCGGCGGAGCGGCTGGAGGCGTGGCACCGGGGCGGGCGCAGGGGCGCGAGACCACCCGGACGGCTTCGGCCGCATCCGAAGGTCGAGCTGACGAGGTGGCGGCGGACGGTGGTGCTGCCGCTGTACAAGCTGGCGGTGGACCCCGACGGCCGGCCGCCGCGCCTGCGCCGGGCGGGTGAGTTCTGATGGCAGGACAGCAGACCGCCAAGAACCCGTGGGCCAACCTGGCCGTGGACCTGACCGTCGCCTCGCTCGTGGTCGCACTGGTCAGCGTGCCGTTCCTGCTGATCGCCGTCCTGGTCAAGGTGACCTTCGAGCCGTTGCACGGCCTGGACCAGACGGTGGCGGCGAACCTGCACGCCTACGCGCTGGCCAATCCGGACCGCACCGAGTTCGTGTGGTGGTGGAGCGAGATCTTCGGCCCCTGGCCGTGGCGCATCGCGGTCCTGCTGCTCGCGGCCTGGGCCGGGTGGCGCGGGGCGACGAGGGTGGCGTTGTGGGCGATCACCACGATCACCGTGGGCGGGCTGCTCGGCCTGCTGCTGAAGATCATCACCGATCGGGCCCGGCCCGAGTTCCCCGACCCCGTGGCGTTCGCGCCGGGGGAGTCGTTCCCCTCCGGGCACGCGTTGAGCGCGACCCTGGGCGCGGGGGTGATCGTCCTGATGCTGCTGCCCTTCATGTCACGGAAGATCAAGATCGTGGCCTGGGCGCTCGCCGCCTTCCTCGCCCTGTCCGTGGCCTACACCCGCATCGCGCTCGGCGTGCACTGGGTGAGTGACGCCGTCGGCGGGGTACTGCTGGGCATCGCCGTCATCGCGGCGACCACGATCGCCTTCGAGCGCTGGCGCCGGGAGCGGGGCCGCCCGCCCGCCGACCCGCACCTCGAAGGTGTCGAACCTGAGATGACCCGGAAGTGAGGCATGGCCACATATTTACGAGAATTCGGCAAGACTCTGCTCGCCCCGCTGATCGCCCTGGCCCTGGTCACCTTCGCCGTGGGCAAGGCCGTGCTCGCCCTGGGGCTGTCCTCCGCGGAGTCGGGCCTGATGCGCGATCTGGCCGCGGCGCGCAACGGCGACCTCAACGCCCTGTCCGACCTGGGCAGCAGCCTGTCGGACACGCCGTACATCGTGGCCGGGACGGCGATCCTGGCGATCGTCTTCCGGCTGGTGTTCAAGCGCTGGCTGGAGTCGCTCTTCCTGATCGCGGCGGTCTGGTCGCAGTCGCTGGTCTTCCTGGCCACGACGCAACTGGTCGGCCGCGACCGGCCGCCGGTCGAGCACCTCGACCCGGCGCCGCCCACGTCGAGCTGGCCCTCGGGCCACGTCAGCGCGGCGGTCTGCTTCTACGCGGGCGTGGCCATCGTGCTGACCCTGCACACGCGCCGCTCGCTGCACGCGCTGTGGTGGGTGCTCGCGGTCGCCGCGACGCTGGCGGTCGCGCTCTCGCGCCTGTACCGGGGCATGCACTTCTTCAGCGACGTGCTGGGCGGTGTCGTGCTGGGCACGGTCTGCCTGGTCGTCGCCACCCGGGCGGTGCTGCTCAGGAGAGAGCGAGCGCGGCGTCGACCGTCTCCGGTGCCAGCACGTGCTCCATCACCATGACGGCGGTGCCGATGATGCCGGCCCGATCGCCCAGCGCGCTGGTGACGATGTTGAGGTTACGGGTGGTGTACGGCAGGCTCCGCCGGTAGACGCTCTCGCGGATGCCGGTCAGGTAGTGCTCGCGCGTCTCGGCCATGTCGCCGGCCAGCACGAGCACGCCGGGGTTGAGCAGGCTGACCGCGGTGGCCAGCACCACGCCGAGGGTCCGGCCGGCTTCCTGGGTGCGCGCGATCGCCTCCGGGTCGCCGGCGTGGACCAGGCGGACCACGTCCCGGCTGGAGTCCAGCCCGAGGTCTCCGGCCAGGGCGTGGCCGGAGGCCAGGGAGGCCACGCAGCCGCGTGAGCCGCAGGTGCAGACCCGGTCGTCGGTCTCGCGCAGCCGTACGTGGCCGATGTTGCCCGCGCCCTCGTCGACGCCGCGGTAGATGCGGCCGTCGAGGATGAGGCCGGCGCCGATGCCGGTGGAGACCTTGATCAGCAGCAGCGAGCGCGTCTTGCGGTGCACCGACCACCACTCGCCCAGGGCCATCGCCTTGGCGTCGTTCTCCACCAGGATCGGCACGTCGAACTCGGTGCGCAGGGTGTCGCAGATCGGGTGGTCGTCCCAGCCGGGCATCAGGAAGGACCTGATCACCCGCCCGGAGGTGTGGTCCACCGAGCCGGGCAGGTCGAGACCGATCGCGCACACCCGCGACCGGTCACGGCCGGAACGGTCGAGGAGCCGCTGGAACGCCTGCCGTACCCAAGTCATCACCTGCTCGGGCCCTCGCTCGATGCGCATCTCGGTGAACTCCTCCGCCAAGGGCCGCGCGGCCAGGTCGGTCAGCGCGGCCCTGGCGTGGCTGGCGCCCAGGTCGGCGACGAGCGCCAGGTGGGTGCCCGCGTCCACGTCGAGCACGCTCGGCGGGCGCCCGCCTGCGGAGGAGGCCACTCCCGACTCGTGGATGTACCCGGCCTCGATGAGCCGGTCGACCCGGTCGGTGATGGTCGAGCGGGACAGCCCGCTGTACTCGATGAGCTCCTTGCGCGTACGGCAGGAGCCCTCCCGGATCAACTGGAGGACCTGGCCTGCCGTCAACATCTGAGGGTTATCCCTTCTCTGCTCCCGCGGTCAGCCCCTCGGTCAGGAGCCGCTCACTGGCGAAGAACACGATCACGATGGGCAGCGTCAGAACCACCGATCCTGCCATGAGAACGGTGGTCGGAATCTCGATACTGCCCGCAAGCTGAGAAAGACCCAGGCTGACCGTCCACCGGTCGCGCCGCTCGACGAGAAAGAGCAGGGCGAACAGGAACTCGTTCCAGGCGATCATGAAGGCGTAGAGCCCGGTCGCCATCAGCGCGGGTTTCGACAGCGGCAGCACCACCCGCCAGATGGTGGAGATGCGCCCGCAGCCGTCGATGGCGGCGGCCTCCTCCACGCTCGGCGGGACGGTCTCGAAGTAGTTGCGCAGCATGTAGACGGTCACCGGCACGGTCTGCGCGATGTAGACCAGGATCAGCCCCGGCAGCGAGCCGCGCAGCCCGATCATCGTGAAGAGCACGAAGAGCGGGATGGCCAGGATGATCGCCGGGAAGAGGTAGACCGCCAGGAAGAGGAAGTGCACCTGGCGGCGGCCGAAGAAGTTCAGCCGGGCCACCGCGTAGGCGCCGGGGATGGAGATCAGCAGGGTCACCGCGACCGAGGCGACCGCGACGATGGCGCTGTTGGCCATGAAGGTGAGGAAGCCCTGCCGGGTCAGCACGTCGTGGTAGGTGGCGAGGGTGAAGCTGCGCGGCAGGAGCGAGCCCGGGTCGAGGATCAGCTCCTGGATGTCGCGGATGGACAACATCACCATGTAGAAGAACGGGAAGGCCGTGGCCAGGAAGAGCACGGCGATGGTCAGCGGCTTCAGCACCCGCAGGACGCCGCGCTCGACGCTATCCCTGCTCATCGGCCCTCCCGAAGAAGCGCAGGTAGATGACGAGGAAGACGACCAGCACCACGGCCAGCACGATGGCCTGCGCGGCGGAGGCGCCGATGTCGTCGCGGGCGGTCAGGAAGTTGTAGACCCGCACGCTGACCACCTCGGTGCCCGCGCCGCCGCCGGTGAGCAGGTACACGTCGTCGAACTTGGTGAAGGTGAAGACGAAGCGCAGCACGCTGAGCAGCGCCACGATCCGCCAGAGCTGCGGCATGATCACGTATCGGAAGCGCTGGGTCGGCGTCGCCCCGTCCACGGTGGCCGCCTCCTCCAGCTCGTGCGGCATCGCCTGCAGCCGGGCCAGGATGAACAGGAAGGCGAACGGGAAGTACCGCCACGCCTCGAAGGCGATCACCGTGAGCAGCGCGACCGGCACCTCCAGCCCGAGGAAGGTGCCCTTGGCCTGGGTGAGGAAGGCGATCGGCTCGTCGAGCCAGCTGTTGACGATGCCGTACTGCGGGTTGAGCATGACCTCCCACAGGAAGGCCACCGCCACCACCGGCGCGACGTAGGGGATGAGGATGGCCGCGCGCACCGCCGTCCGGCCGGGGAACCGGTCGCGCAGGGCGAGCGCGGCGACCAGGCCGATCGCGATCGACAGCGCGGTGCCGGCCACGGTGTAGGCCAGCGTGTTGCCCAGCGCGCCCCAGAAGCCGGGCTCGGCCAGGACGTAGCTGAAGTTCTCCAGGGTGTAGTTGCCGAACAGCCCCGCCTGGCGGATGTTGATCAGCCGGACGTCCTGGAAGGCCAGCATGATCGCCCACAGCAGCGGGAGCACCACCACGACCAGCGTGATGATCAGCGTGGGCGAGATGAGGGCCAGGCCCGCCCGGCCCTCCTGCTCGCGCAGTGTCCGCCCCCGCCGCGGCGGGCGGGGACGGGCGGTGGTGGCGCCGGTCACTGGCGGATCCCGCGCTTGATCGTCTCGACGTCGGTCTTGGCCTGGTCGGCCGCGGCCTGGGCGGTCAGCGAACCTTCGACGATGCCGCTGAGCGCCTTCGGCACCGGGAGCTCGCCCATGGCCGCGCCGACGAGCTTGCCCTGGCCCTGCGGGATGCCCCAGCGGGCGATGGTGTCGGGCGCCTTGCGCAGCGCGTCGAGCACGTCGGCCGGGTAGATCTCCGACAGCGGCTTCTTGCTGTCCACCCCGGCGGGCAGCTTGTCCCACTTGGTGGCGAAGCTGGTGCGGGTCGGGAACTTGCCTTCCGGCGCCATGCCGAGCCAGCGCTCGTAACCCTCGTTCATCATGAACGCCACGAACTTCTGGGCGGCGTCCTTGGAGGCGTCCCGGGTGATCGCCCACGAGACGATCTCGCCGTACTGCGCGGGGGCCGCGCCGTCGGGGCCCTTCAGCGCGGTGACCACGCCGGTGTTCTTGGCCAGCCACTCCTTGTCCGAGCGGCACTCGGCGCACGAGGGCAACGCGTCGTTACGGAGCGAGGCGAGCTCGTCGAGGATGAAGGAGGACCAGATCGTCATCGCGGCCTTGCCGGAGAAGTAGGTCGCGCGGGTGGAGTCGACGTCCTGCTTGCCCTTGACCGAGTACTGCGTGCCGAGCTTGGAGTAGAAGTCGAAGGCCCGCACGCACGCCGGGCTGTTGAGCGCGACGTTCCCGGACTTGTCGACGAGCTCGCAGCCGTTGGCCAGCGCCACGTGCTCGAAGCTCTGCGCGGTGAAGGAGTCCTTGGGCGCCACCGCCAGCGTGATCCCCGCGACGCCGCCGGTGTTGAGCTTGGCCGCCGCCGCCTCCATCGCCTCGTAGGTCTCCGGCGGCTCCAGCCCGGCCTTCTCGAACAGGTCCTTGCGGTAGAGCACGAGCTGGGCCCACGCGTCGCTCGGCACGGCCAGCAGCTTGCCGTCGCTGGTGTTCAGCTCCAGCGCGCGGGCCGAGAAGTCGCCCCGGCCGAGCTGGTCGACGACCTTGCCGGGGGTCTCGGTGTCGAGCAGGTCGTTGGCCTCCAGCTCGCGCACCGCCGACAGCGGCAGGGCCCCGATGACGTCGGGGAGCTTCCCGGCCGCCGCGGCGGCGGTGATGGACTGGCTGAACTGGTCCTCGGCCATGCCGACCAGCTCCACCTTGATGCCGGTCTTCTGGGTGAACTCGTTGACGATCTGCTGCTGGACCGCGATGCGGTCGGCGAGGTTCTCCTCGGTCCAGACGGTGATCTGGCTGGCCTGCGACCCCTCGGGCTCCGCGTCGCCGCCGCACGCCGTGGCCGCGAGGGCCAGGAGTGCGGCGGAGAGGACGGCGGTCACCTTGTACGGCATGGCACGCTCCTCCGGTTGTGCAGACGGGAGCGCCCAGAGAGAGGGACGGGCCCTCCCGAATCAACGGATGAGCCCGGACCTACCCTCTGATGAGCGGCCGCAACGTGTGGTAGGCGATTCCGAGACCGGTTTGCACCCGACTCGTGCTCCCGCTCCACACCGGATCCTCATGTTCCACAGAGACCACACCGTCGTAGCCGCCCTCCTGGAGGGTGTCGATCAGCCGGGTCCAGTCGACGCTGCCCCGGCCGGGCACGCGGTAGCGGAACCAGCCCTTGGAGCCGTCGATCGGGCCGTAGAAGCCGTAACGATCGATCTTTCCGGGCAGTATTTCCGTGTCTTTCGCCTGGACGTGCGAAATATCCGAAATGTACGGCTTCGCCGCGGCGATCGGGTCGATCCCCAGCGCGACCAGATGCGACGGGTCGTAGTTCAGCTTGAGCCCGAGTCCGAACATCCATTCCCACAGTTCGGGGGAGTAGGCGAGGTTTCCCGGATAGCCGTCGGGGTGCCACGACTTCATCGGGCAGTTCTCGATGACGATCTCCACGCCGTGCCGCCGGGCGTACTCGGCGAGCGGGCCGAGGAGGTCGGTGCCGCGCTTGAGGTTCTCCGAGACCGGCAGCGCCGGATCGCGCCCGACGAAGGTCCCGACGGTGGGGCAGCCGAGCGCCGCCGCGGCCTCGACGCAGCGCTTCACATGCTCGTTGACCTGCGGATCGATGAGGTTGTTCTCGTAGTACGCGAGCGACGACAGGGTCAGTCCCGTGTCGTCGAAGATCTTCGCGACACGGGCTTGTTCCGCGTCGTCGAAGGCGTCTGCTCTGATGTGATTTCGGTCATCCGTTGCCGGCCATGCCGCCACTTCCAGGGCCTCGAAACCCTGGTCGACGGCCCACTGCGCGATGTCGGAAAGGTTGCTTTCCGGAAGACACGCGGTGAGGAACCCCAATTTCATTTGTCGCCTCCTATCTAAGCCGTAGACTTACGAGGGCCAATCACGCCACTATCGCATGCCAAGAAGCGCTAAATACTCAACTTTTGATTGATCAAAAAGCGTAAGTGTGGGGAATGCACGTCATCACGATTGAAGAGCCTGGCGTCGTCGGCCTCCGCGTGGAACGGTCCGGTGCGCTTCAGCCGGGCTGCGTGCGGGTCCGCACTCGCTATTCAGGCGTTTCGGCGGGGACAGAACTCACCGCCTACCGGGGCACCAACCCCTACCTCAGCCGGAAGTGGGACACCGAGCGACGGCTGTTCGTCGAAGGCCAGACCCACGCCTACCCGCTGGCCGGGTGGGGCTACCAGGAGGTCGGCGAGGTGGTCGAGGCCGCCCCCGACGTGACCGACCCGCCGGTCGGCAGCCTGGTGTGGGGCGTGTGGGGACATCGGGCCGAGGCGGTGCTGCCCGCCGACCGCCTGGCCGGGCACGTGCTGCCGCCCGGCGTCGACCCGCTCGTCGGGGTCTTCGCCCGCGTCGGCGCGATCGCGCTCAACGCGGTCCACGCCGCCGACATCCACCTGGGCGACCAGCTCGCCGTCTTCGGCCAGGGCGTCATCGGCCTGCTCGCCACCCGCCTGGCCCGGCTCAGCGGCGCCCGCGTCATCGCCGCCGAGGGCATCCCCGCCCGGCTGGAGCTGGCCAAGGCCTTCGGCGCGGTCGAGACCTTCGACGTGGCCACCGGAGCCTCCTGCGCGGAGTTCGTCCGCAAGCGGATCACCGGCTGCGACACCGCCATCGAGCTCAGCGGCAACGTGCGCGCCCTGCACGAGGCCATCCGCACCGTACGGCAGGGCGGCCGCGTGGTGGCGGCCGGCTTCTACCAGGGCGACGGGCTCGGCCTGCGGCTCGGCGAGGAGTTCCACCACAACCAGGTGCACCTGGTCTCCAGCCAGATCGGCGGCGTCGCCTCCTGGCTGTCCCACCGCTGGGACGTCGAGCGGCTCCAGCGCACCTTCATGGAGCTGGTCTACCGCGAGGAGGTGGACGTCGCCCGGCTGGTCACCCACGTCCTGCCCGCCACCCAGGCCGCCGAGGCCTACGAACTGCTCGACCATCATGCGGCCGACGTGCTGCAGCTCGTGTTCAGCTTCCCCGACCCCCCGGACGACGACTGCCCAGAAGAGTCCCAACACCAGGAGGTCACGTGAGGCTCGCCGTACAGGAACAACTGCTGCCCGGGCGGACGCTGCAGGAGAAGTTCGCCTTCGCCGTCGACGCCGGCTTCGACGCGATCGAGCTGAGGGGCAAGGGCGACTTCCACTTCGCCAGCCGGCTCACCGAGCTGAAGCGGGCGCTGGCCGACGGGGTGGTCATGCCCACGGTCTGCGTGGACATGCCGCACTTCATCGGCGACTTCGACCCGGCCAAGCGCAAGGACGCGGTGCAGCAACTGCGCTCGCAGCTCAGCGTGATCGGCGAGCTCGGCGGCATGGGCGTGATGACCCCGGCCTCCTGGGGACAGTTCTCCCGCCGCCTGCCGCCCTTCGAGCCGCCGCGCAGCGCGAGCGAGGACCGCGAGGTGCTGGCCGAGGCGCTGGCGGTGCTGGGCGAGCACGCCCAGCGCAACGGCGTGCTCATCATGCTGGAGCCGCTCAACCGCTACGAGAACCACATGGTCAACACGCTGGCCGAGGCGGTCTCCTACTGCGCGATGGACTCCATCCGGGTGGCCGGCGACACCTACCACATGAACATCGAGGAGGACGACCCCTGCCGCTCGCTGGTGGAGGCCGCGCCGTACCTCGCGCACATGCAGATCAGCGAGTCGAACCGGAACCAGCCCGGCACCGGTCACCTCGACTGGGCCGCGCAGCTCGCCACGCTCGACGCGGTCGGCTACGACGGCTACCTCGCCCTGGAGTGCCGCCTGCGCGGCGAGCCCGAGATCGTCCTTCCCCAGACAGCCTCCTTCATCAGGAAATTCCTATGATCTTGAGAGACGCGGTGCGCGTCCTGGTCGCCAACTGGGACGGCTCCTACACCGTCCCCTCGCGGCGCCTGTACCCCCACCAGTGGAGCTGGGACTCCGCCTTCATCGCCATCGGCAACGCGCGCTGGTCGCCGCGCCGGGCCCGGGTCGAGCTGCTCAGCCTGTTCGGCGCGCAGTGGCGCGACGGCCGGGTGCCGCACATCGTCTTCAACCCGGTCGTGCCCGAGGGCGCCTACTTCCCGGGTCCCGACTTCTGGCAGGTCCGGGCGCCTTCCGGGAGCGCCACCTCGGGGCTGGTGCAGCCGCCGGTGCACGCCCTGGCCGCCTGGCGGGTGCACCAGGCCGCGCCCGACGCCGCCTTCCTGCGCCGCATCTACCCGCGCCTGGTCGCGCAGCAGGAGTTCCTGCGCTCGGCGCGGCGTTCGGCCGACGGCCTCATCTCGATCGTCCACCCCTGGGAGTCGGGGATGGACAACAGCCCGGCCTGGGACCAGCCGCTGGCCGCGGTCGAGGCCGCACCGATCGGCTCGGCCCGCCGCGACCTGGCCCACGTCGACCCGGCCGAACGGCCCACCGACCGCGACTACGAGCGCTACGCCGCGCTCGCCCGCGCCTACCGCGACACCGGTTACCGCCGCGCGGGCGCCTTCGAGGTGGAAGACCCGCTCTTCACCACCGCGTACGGCGTAGCCGAGTCGTGCCTGGCGAGGATCGCCGCCGAGATCGGCGCCAACCCCGCCCCGCACGAGGCGGAGGCCGCCGCGACCACGCGGGCGATGGTCGAGCACCTCTACCACGACGGCCTGTTCCACGCCCGCTACGCCGGAACCGGGTGCCTGATCCGCTCGCACAGCGCCGCCGGCCTGGTGCCGCTCATGCTGGCCGATCTGCCCAAGGAGATCGCCGGCGCGCTGATCGGCACCGCGCTCGACCGCTTCGAGGTCAAGGGCGGCCTCATCCCGAGCTACGCGCCGGGGGCGCCGGAGTTCGACGCCGCCCGGTACTGGCGCGGGCCGAGCTGGATCAACCTGACCTGGCTGATCTGGCAGGGCCTGCGCGAGCGCCGTCCCGACCTGGCCGCGCTGGTCGCCGACGGCATGCTGCGCGCGGTCGCCCGGGCGGGCTTCCGCGAGTATTTCGACCCGTTCACCGCCGCCGGGCACGGCTGCCGCGACTTCAGCTGGTCAGCGGCCCTCGTCCTCGACGTCGCGGCTGAGCACGGCCTGGACGGTGTGGCGGCGCCGGGCGGCCAGGTCGAGCAGGAACTCGGGCGCCTGGCCGAAGCCGAGCACGTCGGTGACCACGTGCCGGCGTAGCTCCTCACCCCTGGACCGCAGCAGCTCCAGCGTCTCGGCCGAGAGCCGCTCGCGGTCCCAGGAGTGGGCCAGGCCGCGCGGCACCCGGCCGATCTGCGCGCAGCGGACGGCCAGGCCGTTGTGGTGGAACTCCTCGCCGAGCCGGACCTCGTCCGCGCCGCCGGGGTAGAAGGCCAGGTCGATCACGGTGCCCTGCGGGCGGAGCAGCTTCAGCGCCAGGGCCAGCGCCCTGGCCTGACCGCGGCACTGGAAGACCACGTCGGCGCCCCGGTCGTCCTTGGTGTGCCGCCAGCGCAGCTTGAGCGCGACCAGTTCCTCCTCCGTGACGGTCATGGTGGACAGGCCCAGCGCCCGCGCGACCGCCAGCCGCTCGGCGGTCTCGTCCACGACCACCACCTCGGCCGCGCCCTGCTGGACCGCGAACAGCGCGACCAGCAGGCCGACCACGCCGGCCCCGGTCACCGCGACCCGCCGGCCGCGCACCCCGTCGCCCAGCTCGCGCACGTCGGGCCCGTACAGGTCGTGCGCGGCGTGCAGCAGGCCGTTGGCGCAGATCGGCCCCATGTGCGCGACGTAGATGCCGAGCAGCGGATCGAGGTCGTCGGGCAGCTCGACGAACCGCTCGTCGGCGGCGCTGGCCAGGTGCTCGGTGCGGTGCCCGTAGGTCATGGCGACCAGGGCGCCCTCCTTGACCGCGTCGGTGGCGCTCTCCACCACCCGGCCCACCTGCATGTAGCCGAAACCGCGCACCGGGTACGGCGTCGCCGGCTCACCCGCCCGGAACAGGCCCTGGACCGGGTCCCAGGAGCCGAGCTGGAAGGGGTTGGTGCCCTTGACGAAGGTGAGCTCGGTGCCCGCGGAGATGCCGCTGTAGACCGTCTCGACCCGGAACTGGCCCGGCTCGGCCGGGGGCAGCTCGCGTTCGACCCAACTGATCACGCCCGGCCCGTCGACGCTCAGCGTCTCAGCCATCGAGCGCCCCCTTTCCGAAACCGTCCAGCGTCACCGGTTCACCCCGCCGGGCCGACTCGGCCACGGCCAGGGCCAGCCGGTGCGTCCGCAACGCCTCCTCGTACGGCACGCGGATGTCGGCGCGCTCGCCGCGCACCGCGTTGACGAACTCCCGGTCCACCGCCTGCTTGGCGGCGCCGGAGTCCTCGCGCACCACTTCGCCGTTGACCACCAGCCGGGTCTCGCCGATCTCCAGGGCGATGCCCTCGGCGTGCACCTCCAGGCCGGCGCGGTGCTTGTGCTCCAGCAGGCAGGTGGTGGCCAGCATCCCCGCCGCCCCGCTCTCGAAGCGCAGCACGGCCGCGGTGGCCCAGTCGACGCCTTCGCGCGCCGCCGGCACCGCGTGCACCATGGCCACCTCGCCGACCAGGACGCGGGCCAGGTCCAGTACGTGGACGGCCTGCTCGACGATCTGGCCGCCGGACAGCTCGGGGTCCAGCCACCAGCCCACCGGGGGCACCTTGTCGAGCCAGTGGCCGAGTGCCAGCCGTACCTCCCGGCCGGCCAGCCGGTCGGCGGCCTCGGCGAGGACGTCGAGGTAGCGCCAGTGGTGCCCGACCGCGGACGGCAGGCCGCGGCGGGCCAGCTCGGCGGCGATCTTCTCGCCGGTGGCCAGGTCAAGCGCCAGTGGCTTTTCCACAAATATCGGCAGATTGCACGACAGGGAGTCAAGTTCGGGGTTACCGTGCGCGAAAGGAGGCACACACACGTAAACCGCATCAAGACCGCCGGCATCCAGCAGGTCGGCATGGCCGCCATAGGCGGGGGCGCCATGTTTCGAGGCCAGAGCCTCGGCCTTGTGGGAATCGGGGTCGGCGATCCCCACGATGCGCACGTCGGGGAAGCCGGAGAGGACGTCTGCGTGGCGGGCGGCGACGTTTCCGGCACCGATGAGGCCGATTCGGGCTTTTTCGAGGGGCATGGTCGGCATATCCCACGCTGGGGGCCAAGCAAACGAGATGTTCTAAATGCGCAGGCTCGGGCAGGGAAAGGCGGCCATACACAGGAGGCTTCATGCAGACAGATTCCCTGGCGCGGGCCAGGCAGTGGCTGGAACCCCACACCAGCCGGGCCGCCGACTGGCCGGTCGAGACGCTGTGCAAGGCCAAGGGCTCCACCACGGTCAGCGTCGTCCTGCCCGCGCGTGATGAGGAACGCACCGTCGGCGAGATCGTCCGTACGATCCGCCGGGACCTCCCCGAGCTGGTGGACGAGGTGCTGGTGGTCGACTCCCGCTCCACCGACGCCACCGCGGCGGTCGCCGCGGCGGCCGGGGCGAAGGTGGTCCACCAGGACGCCGTCCTGCCCGCGCTGCCGCCCATGTCGGGCAAGGGCGAGGCGTTGTGGAAAGGCCTGGCCGCCTCCACCGGCGACCTGGTCGTGTTCATCGACGCCGACCTGCGCAACTTCGAGGCGCACTTCGTCTCGGGCCTGCTCGGCCCGCTGCTCACCGACCCGTCGGTGCACTTCGTGAAGGGCGCCTACGAGCGGCCGCTGCGGGGCCGGCGCGGCGAGGGCGGGCGGGTCACCGAACTGGTGGCCCGGCCGGTGCTCAACCTGTTCTGGCCCGAGCTGGCCGGCTTCATCCAGCCGCTGGGCGGGGAGTACGCCGCCCGGCGCGAGGTGCTGGAGCGGGTCCCGTTCGTCACCGAGTACGGGGTGGAGATCGGCCTGCTCATCGACCTGCTGGACCTGGTCGGTCTCGACGCGATGGCCCAGGTCGACCTGGGCAGCCGCGAGCACGGTCACCAGTCCACCGCCGCGCTGGGCCGCATGTCCGGGCAGATCCTGCTCACCGCCTGGTCGCGGCTGGAACGGGAGGGCCGCATCGTCGCCTCGGAGGCGCCCGCCTCCACGCTGTTGCAGTTCACTCCTTCCGGCAAGGAGCGCCCGGCCGAGGTGTCGGTCGCGGAACGCCCCTCGCTGGCCTCGGTGAGGACGGCCATATGAAGATCCTGATGAACGCCGGGCCGTGGCTGCCCGTGCCGCCCGCCGGATACGGCGGGATCGAGAACATCGTCGCGACCCTGGTCCCGGAGCTCCGGGCCAGAGGGGTCGAGGTCGTGCTGGCCACGGTCGGCGGCAGCACGATCGAGGTGGACGAGGTGCTGCACGTCTTCGACGAGGGGCAGTTCGCCCATCTGCAGAAGCCGTACAACCAGGTGATGGGCCTGGCGCACGCGCACCAGGCCGGCGTGGTGGCCGAACTGCGCCGCCGCGACGACATCGACCTGGTGCACGACCACCTCGAAGTGGTCGGCCCGGCGGTGCTGTCGGCGCTCGGCACCCACCGGGTGCTGCACACCCTGCACTGGGACCTGCACAAGCACCCCGACCTCTACGGGAACTGGCCGCGCGGCATCGCCGTCAACGGCGTCTCGCGCTCGCAGCTCGCGCGGGCGCCGCAGTCGCTGCAACGGGCCTCGCTGGGCGCGATCTACCTGGCCACCCCGCTCGCGGGAACGGTCCCGCCGATGGAGCGCAACGACCATCTGATCGTCATGGGCCGGGTCTGCGGGCTCAAGGGCCAGCACATCGCCGCCCGGCTCTGCCAGAAGCTGGGGCTCGGCCTGGTGCTGGCCGGGCCGGTGAGCGGGCTCAACGACGCCGCCGAGCTGGAGCAGGTGCTGGGCGACCCCGAGCATCCGCTGCACGGCCATCCGGACGTCCGCTACCACGCCGAGGAGGTGGCCCGCTATCTCGACGGCGACCTGGTGCGCTGGGTGGGCGGCGTCGCCGGCGAGGAACGCGACCGGCTGTACGGCTCGGCCCGCGCCGCGCTCTTCCCCATCCAGTGGGACGAGCCCGGCGGCACCGCGGTCGTCGAGGCGATGGCTCTGGGCGTGCCGCCGATCGGCCTGCGCCGCGGCTGCCTGCCCGAGCTGATCGACCACGGCCGGACCGGCTTCCTGGCCGACACCGAGGAGGAACTGGCCGAACTGGTGCTCCGGGCCGACGAGATCGACCCGGAGGAGTGCCGCCGCGAGGCCCGGGCCCGCTTCTCGCCCGGCGTGATGGCCGAGCACTACCTGGAGCTCTACGAGCGGCTCATCGGCCAGGCCCGGCCGCGCAGGAGCGGCCAGGAGTGAGCGCTCAGGTGTAACCACGCGGCAGCACGGCCACCGGGCAGACCGAGGCCCGCACCACCTTGGTCGCCGCCTCGCCGAGGAAGACCCGGTGGGCCTGGGCGTCCTCGCTGGCCGCGCAGACGAGGATCTCGCCCGGGAGCCAGTCGAGTGACTTCATCGCGGCGGGCACGTCGAAGCCCTCGGCGAGCTCCGCCTCGGCCTCGACGCCGGCGCTCTCCCAGGCCAGCCGTACGGCCAGGGCGAGGTCGTCGCGGAGCGGGCCGGGCTCGCCGGTGCGCAGGTCGAGGGTGACCAGCCGGAGCGGGACGCCCAGGCGCAGGGCCGCCTGGGCGACCCGCTCGACGGCCTCGTCGGCCTGGGGCCGGCGCACGTACATCAGGGTCAGCCGCTCGGGCTCACCGGGCGGCTCGTACCCCTCCGGGGCGAGCATGACCGCCTCCGGCGACAGGTGCAGCAGGTGGTCGGCGACGCTGCCGACGGTGATGCGCCCCTTCTGCCCGCCCGCCGCCGAGCCGATCACGATCAGGTCGGCCTTGATCCGGCTGGCCAGCACCGCCAGGCCGCGGCCGGTGCCGCGGCTCTCGAAGGTCAGGTACTCCGCCGGGACGTCGCCGAGCAGTTCGGCGGCGTGGGCGACGTTGGCCTGCGCCTCGACCGCCAGCCCGGGGCTGCCCGGCGGATAGATCGAGGCCACCGTGAGCTCGCCGCCGGTGACCAGCACGATCGCCGCGGCGAGGGCGAGGGCTTGCCGTCCCTCGGGGGTGTCGGCGTACCCGACGACGATGTGCGATCCGATCACAAACGCCTCCGTACCCCATCTGACCAGGGAATATTCGAAAAGAATCGGTGGTTTTCACTATACGGAGGCGTTAGACGTTGAAGATCACACTTGACACTCAGATCCCCGGTTCCCACGGTCTGACCACCCTTCGTGAGGCGGTCACCAACCTACGCACCCGCGACCTGGCGTGCCACGTCGACCCCGAGGTGCTCGACATCAAGCTCGCCCACTTCGCGCAGTGCGTCGAGTACGGCTTCACGCCGCTGCGCAGCGAGATCATGGCCGCGTACTACGTGGCCAGCCGCGACGAGGCCGAGGCGGCCTTCGAGCGCGGCCTCATCACCGAGAGCGAGCTCTGGCAGCGCCGGGCGGACGTGTCCCGCCTCGTCCTCGGCGCCTAGCCCGCCCGGCCGCCCGGCGGCGGATCGCATAGGCGGCCCGCCCGGCGGGCATGGACACGGCCATGCGTGTCCTCACCCTCAATCTCTACAGTCACCACGCGTCCTGGCCCGAGCGCCGCAAGGTGCTCACCGACGGGCTGGCCGACCTCAACCCCGATCTGGTGGCCTTCCAGGAGTCCTTCGTCGAGGACGACCTGCTCCCGCCCGGCTACCACTACTTCCACCAGAGCGCGCGCGAGAACGGCGTGGGCTGCACCATCGCCAGCCGCTGGCCGCTCGGCACCCCGCACGAGCTGGAGTTACCCGAGGCCGAGCCGGGCGAGTTCGCCGGCTGGGCCGGGCTCGTCGAGGTCCAGGGGCCCGAGCCGCTCTACTTCGTCAACCACAAACCGTCCTTCCGGCTGGCCGATGAGTGGCGCCGCGAGCGCCAGGCGGTGGCCACCGCGCGGCTGGTCGAGCGGGTCGCCGGTGACGCCCCGGTCGTGCTGGCCGGCGACTTCGACGCCGTCCCCGACTCGGCCGCCCTGCGCTTCTGGCGCGGGCTGCAGTCGCTGGACGGCATGAGCGTGGCCTACCGCGACACCTGGGAGTGGATCCGCGGCGCCGCGCCCGGCCACACCTTCACCCCGGTCAACCCGCTGGTCGTGCGCGGCAACTGGCCGCTGGAGCGCGGCCGGCGCATCGACTACGTGTTCGTGCGCTGCACCGGCAACGGGCCGTCGCTGCGCATCAAGGCCTGCCGCCGGGTGTTCACCGAGCCGGTCGGCGGCATCTGGGCCAGCGACCACTTCGGGGTGGTGGCCGACCTGCTCCCGCTCAGCTCCACGTGAAGCGCTCCAGGAAGCCCCGCTCGCCGCGGGCGTACTCGTCGAACGCCTGCCGTACCGCGTCGAGGTCGGCGACCTCGGTACGGCGCAGCAGCCCCTCCTTGTACTCAAGCTCGTACCCGGGCGAGACCTGCAGGAAGTGGCTGCCGAAGACGACCAGCGCGGTGAACGGGTTGCCGGCCGACAGCGTGCCGAGCACGTCGTGGACGAGGCCCAGGTCGGGATCGACCACGATCATGCCGTCCCCGGTGTGCAACTGGAGCTCCGGGTAGACGCCGCGCGGGGCGAGGTTGTGCACGAGGTCGCGTTGCGGGTCGTAGCAGACCAGCCCCGCCGAGCGCGCCTCGGCGAAGACCCGGTTGGAGATCTCGTCCATCTCCTCCGGCTCCATGGCGACGAGCACCGCGTCCGGGTAGGTGGTCGCGTGCTCGGGAAAGGCCTTGGCCAGCGCGAGCAGGCCGGGATCGGCCGGCTCGCCGGGGGTTCCGGCGAGGATGGTCCGGTAGGCGATCCTGGCCCGCTCGCGCGGGATCGGCTCTGCTTCGCGCCAGACGGTCAACTCAACGCTCATCGGCACATTGTTACAGGTCACGCGGGGGGTTTGTCGGATTCGGGAACCAGCTCGACCGTGCAGAAGGCGCATCGCCTGGCTTCCACGGGGATGTCGCTGCGACACTCCGGGCACTTCTTCTCGGTGGCCTCCTTGTTCCGGTCGAACAGCGAGACCAGCCGGGTCATCGGCATGACGATGAGCCAGTAGACGACCGCCGCGATGATCAGGAAGGTGATCAGGTGGTTGAGGAAGTCGCCGTACTTGAAGACGCTGCCGTTGACGGTGAAGGAGTACTGCGAGAAGTCCGGCTGGCGCCCGCCGGTGATCGCCCCGATCAGCGGCGTCACCAGGTCCCTGACCAGCGCCTGGACCAGCCCGCTGAAAGTCGCGCCGATGATGACCGCGATGGCCAGCTCGACGATGTTGCCGCGTAACAGGAATTTCTTGAAACCGCCCATGAGCATGCCTGATTGCCTCCAGCGGGATGGTCAAACCCGCGGTCGTGCGTAAACATGGGGCTGAGTGGCAAGGGAGCTCTGCATGATGGAGATCTGGCCGGGAGACCCCTACCCTCTCGGCGCCACGTATGACGGAGCGGGCACGAACTTCGCCCTTTACACCGAGGCGGCCGATCGGGTCGAGCTTTGCCTGTTCGACGAGCACGGGCAGGAGACCAAGGTCACGCTGACCGAGTGCGAGGGGTTCGTCTGGCACGGATACCTGCCGGGCGTCGGCGCGGGCCAGCGGTACGGCTACCGCGTCCACGGCCCCTACGACCCGGCGCGCGGCGTGCGCTGCAACCCGGCCAAGCTGCTGCTCGACCCCTACGCCAAGGCGATCGAGGGCGGGGTCGACTGGAACGAGGCGGTGTACGGCTACCGCTTCGGCGAGCCCGACAGCCGCAACGACGCCGACTCGGCGCCGTACGTGCCGCGCTCGATCGTGATCAATCCCTTCTTCGGCTGGGGCCACGACCGGCCGCCGGCCACGCCGTACCACGACACGGTGATCTACGAGGCGCACGTGCGCGGCCTGACCATCCAGCACCCGAAGATCCCCGAGCACATGCGCGGCACCTACGCCGCCCTGGGCCACCCGGAGATCGTCGAGCACCTGACCAAGCTGGGCGTCACCGCGCTGGAGCTGATGCCGGTGCACCAGTTCGTCACCGACCACCACCTGGAGCAGAAGGGGCTGAGCAACTACTGGGGCTACAACTCCCTCGGCTTCTTCGCCCCGCACAACCGCTACTCCAGCCAGGGGCAGCGCGGCGGCCAGGTGCTGGAGTTCAAGGCGATGGTCCGCAACCTGCACGAGGCCAACATCGAGGTCATCCTCGACGTGGTCTACAACCACACCGCCGAGGGCAACCACCTGGGGCCCACGCTGAGCTGGCGCGGCATCGACAACCAGAACTACTACCGGCTGGTCGACGACGACCCGCGCTACTACATGGACACCACAGGGACCGGCAACAGCCTGTTCATGCGCAGCCCGCACGCGCTGCAGATGATCATGGACTCGCTGCGGTACTGGGTGACCGAGATGCACGTCGACGGCTTCCGCTTCGACCTGGCCTCCACCCTGGCCCGCGAGCTGCACGCGGTCGACCGGCTGAGCGCCTTCTTCGACCTCGTCCAGCAGGACCCGGTGCTGTCGCAGGTCAAGCTGATCGCCGAGCCGTGGGACGTCGGCCCGGGCGGCTACCAGGTGGGCAACTTCCCCTCCCGGTGGACCGAGTGGAACGGCCGCTACCGCGACACCATCCGCGACCTGTGGCGCGGCGAGCCGCAGACGCTGCCGGAGTTCGCCTCCCGGCTGACCGGCTCCAGCGACCTCTACCAGGACGACAGCCGCCGCCCCGCCGCCTCGATCAACTTCGTCACCTGCCACGACGGCTTCACCCTCACCGACCTGGTCTCCTACGACCACAAGCACAACGAGGCCAACGGCGAGGACAACCGCGACGGCGCCGACGACAACCGCTCCTGGAACTGCGGCGAGGAAGGCCCCGCGGGCCCGGCCATCGAGGCCCTGCGCGAGCAGCAGAAGCGCAACCTGCTGGCCACGCTCTTCCTGTCGCAGGGCGTGCCCATGCTCAGCCACGGCGACGAGCTCAACCGCACCCAGGGCGGCAACAACAACGCCTACTGCCAGGACAACGAGATCAGCTGGGTGGACTGGTCCGACGTCCGGGACAACTGGCTGCTCATGGAGTTCACCCAGCGCCTGGCCAAGCTCCGCCGCGAGCACCCGGTCTTCCGCCGCCGCCGCTTCTTCTACGGCCGGCCGGTGCGGGGACTCAACGACATCGCCTGGCTGACGCCGGAGGGCGACCCCATGACCGACGCCGACTGGAACGTCGGATACGCGCGCTCGCTGGCGGTCTTCCTCAACGGCGAGGCCATCACCGAGCCCGACCGGCGAGGGCGGCGCATCATCGACGACTCCTTCCTGCTGCTGTTCAACGCCCACCACGACACGATCACCTTCACCGTGCCCAAGGACTACGGGGAGCTCTGGCTGACCGAGATCGACACGGCCATGCCGTACAGCGTGGAGTCGCGGATCTGCCGCGCGGGCGAGGGCGTGCCGGTCAACGGGCGCTCGCTGCGGGTGCTGCGTCGTGTCTAGGCCGCCGATCTCGACCTACCGGGTGCAGCTCACGCCCGACTTCGGCTTCGCCCAGGTCGCCGAGCTGGCGCCCTACCTGCGCGATCTCGGGGTGAGTCACGTCTACCTGTCGCCGGTGCTCCAGGCCACGCCCGGCTCGCGGCACGGCTACGACGTCACCGACCATTCACGGGTGCGGGAGGAGTTCGGCGGGCTCAAGGGGCTGCGCGAGCTGGCCGAGACGCTGGCGGCGCACGACCTGGCGATCGTGCTGGACATCGTGCCGAACCACATGACCGTGCCGGTGCCCGAGTCGGGCAACGCGGCGCTGTGGTCGGTACTGCGGGACGGGCCGGCCTCGCCGTACGCGAGCTGGTTCGACATCGACTGGAACGGCGGGAAGGTGGCGATGCCCGTGCTGGGCGACGCCACCGAGCCGCGGGTGGACGGCCCGGTGCTGCGCTACCACGACCACGAGTTCCCGCACCCGGGCCACTACCGGCTGGTCGACTGGCGGCAGGGGCCGGGCTACCGGCGCTTCTTCGACGTCTCCTCGCTGATCGGGCTGCGGGTGGAGGACCCGGCGGTCTTCCTGGCCACGCACGAGGTGATCCTCTGGCTGGTCGACGAGGGGCTGGTCGAGGGGCTGCGGGTGGACCACCCCGACGGCCTGGCCGACCCGGCGGGCTACCTGGCGCGGCTGCGGCGGCGCACCGGCGGCCTCTGGACGGTCGTGGAGAAGATCCTGGTCGGCGAGGAGCGGCTGCCCGGCGACTGGGCCTGCGACGGGACGACCGGCTACGAGGTGCTCAACCGCATCACGCGGCTGTTCGTGGACCCGGCCGGCGAGCGGCCCCTGGTCGAGCTCTTCCACGAGCTGACGGGCTGGCCTGACGGCTGCCGCGACACGATGATCCGCGCCAAACGCGAGGTCGTCGAGCTGTTCTTCCAGTCGGAGGTCTCACGGCTGGCCCGCGCCGCCGGCGCCGACCCGGCCGCGGTCGCCGAGCTCCTGGTCGCCATGCCGGTCTACCGCACCTACGTGGTGCCCGGCCACGAGCCGCCGCCCGAGGCGGTCGAGATCGTCCGGCGGGCCGCCGCGACCTGCTCACCCGCCGTCCGGCCCTTCGCCGAACAGGTCCTGTACGGCGACGCCGAGACGATCACCCGCTTCCAGCAGACCACCGGCCCGGTGATGGCCAAGGGCGTCGAGGACACCGCGCTCTACCGCTGGTTCCCGCTGGCCTGCCTCAACGAGGTGGGCGGCGAGCCCGACCACTTCGCCCTCGACCCGGCCGCCTTCCACGCCTTCTGCGGCGAGCTGCCGCCGCACACCATGACCACCCTGTCCACGCACGACACCAAACGCTCGGAGGACGTGCGCGCCCGGCTCGCGGTCCTGTCGGAGCTGCCGGACGAATGGGCCGAGGCGGTGCGCGGCTGGTCCGCCCAGGTCGGCTCGGGCGACCCGCATCTCGACTACCTCGGCTGGCAGAACCTCATGGCCGCCTGGCCGATCAGCGCAGAACGGCTGGCCGACTACCTGCTCAAGGCGGCCCGCGAGGCCAAGACCCGGACCTCCTGGGTCAAGCCCGACCCGGCCTACGAGGCGGCGCTGCGCGAGTTCGCCGCCCGCGCGGTGGAGCTGCCGGTGGGCGAGTTCACCGCGCGGATCGACGCCCACGCGATGGCCAACTCGCTCGGCCAGAAGCTGGTGCAGCTCATGCTGCCCGGCGTGCCCGACGTCTACCAGGGCAACGAGACCACCGACTTCTCGCTGGTCGATCCGGACAACCGGCGGCCGGTCGGCTATCCGCGGACGCCGGCGGGGGAGTGGGACGAGGCCAAGCTGCTGCTCACCACCCAGGCGCTGCGGCTGCGCCGCCGCTTCGAGGCGGTTCTGCCGTACACGCCGCTGGCGGCGGAGGGGGCGGCGGCCGAGCACGCGCTGGCCTTCGCCCGCGGCCGGCGCGCGGTCGCGGTCGCCACCCGCCTGCCGGTACGGCTCGCCAGGAACGGCGGCTGGGGCGCGACGAGCCTGCGCCTGCCGCCGGGCACCTGGCATGACCTGCTGACCGGCGGCACGCCGTACACCGGGAAGATCCCTCTGGCCCATCTGCTCCACAGGTATCCGGTCGCACTCCTGGAGAATCATGATCTTTGAGGTCTGGGCGCCACGCGCCACGACGGTCGAGATCGACCTCGGCTCCGGGCGGCGGGCGCTCGGCCCCGCCCGCCCCGGCTGGTGGGCGGTGGAGGCGCCCGAAGCCGGCCACGGCACGGACTACACCTACTGGGTGGACGGCGAGGGGCCCTTCCCCGACCCGCGCTCGCTCCGCCAGCCGGAGGGCATCTTCGGCCCCAGCCGGGTCTACGACCACGGCCGCTTCACCTGGGAGGACCACGACTGGAAGGGGCGCGACCTGCGCGGCTCGGTGATCTACGAGCTGCACATCGGCACCTTCACGCCGGAGGGGACCTTCGCCGCGGCGGCCGGCAAGCTGGCGCACCTGGTGGAGCTCTGCGTGGACTTCGTGGAGATCATGCCGGTCGCGCCGGTGCCGGGCTCGCGCAACTGGGGCTACGACGGCGTCGACCTGTACGCCGTCAACGAGACCTACGGCGGCCCCGACGGGCTGAAGACCTTCGTGGACGCCTGCCACCGCGCGGGCCTGGGCGTGCTCCTCGACGTCGTCTATAACCACCTCGGGCCGTCGGGCAACTTCCTGCACCCGTTCGGCCCCTACCTGACCGGCACCCAGGGCAGCTACTGGGGCGAGGCGGTCAACCTGGACGGCCCCGACTCCGACGAGGTGCGCCGCTACTTCATCGACAACGCGGTGCAGTGGCTGCGCGACTACCACCTCGACGGCCTGCGGCTGGACGCCGTGCACGCGTTGCACGACCGCCGCGCCACGCACTTCCTGACCGAGCTGGCCGGCGAGGTGGACGCGCTGGCCTGCCACCTGGGCCGGCCGCTGACGCTGATCGCCGAGTCGGACCTCAACGACCCGTTCATGGTGGACCCGGCCGGGCACGGCATGACCGCCCAGTGGAACGACGACCTGCACCACGCCATCCACGCGGCGGTCACCGGGGAGAGCCACGGCTACTACGCCGACTTCGCCCGCCCCGAGGCGCTGGTCAAGGCACTGACCAGCGGGTTCGTGCACGACGGCGGCTACTCCAGCTTCCGCGCGCGCTCGCACGGGCGGCCCTTCACCGGCCCGGCCTACCGCCTGGTGGGCAGCGCCCAGAACCACGACCAGATCGGCAACCGGCCGCGCGGCGACCGCATGACGCCCGCCCAGCTCCGGGTGGCGGCCGGGCTGCTGCTGACCTCGCCGTTCACGCCGATGTTGTTCATGGGCGAGGAGTGGGGCGCGAGCACGCCCTTCCTGTTCTTCACCGACCACGTCGAGCCCGCGTTGCGCGAGGGCGAGGGGGAGCGGCGGCGGCGCGAGTTCGTGGGCTTCGGCTACGACTGGGACGCGCCGGAGCCGGGGGACCTGGAGACCTTCGAGCGCTCGAAGCTCGACTGGACCGAGCTCAAGGAGGAGCACCACCGGTCGTTGCTGTGCTGGTACCGCGACCTGATCGCGCTCAGGAAGGCCCTGCCGGAGCTCACCGATCCGCGGCTGGGTCTCGCCCGGGCCGAATTGGGGGAGGGCGGCAAGTGGCTGCGGATCACGCGGGGTCGGATCGGTGTGTGGGTAGATCTTTGTCAGGATTCGATAACACCTCCGCTGCCCGACGGAGCGGTCGTTCTCCTCGATGACAGCGACGTTTCCGCAGGTCCGGAGGGGGATCCTCGCTCGGGTCCCAGCGTGGTGGTCTATCGTCTCGTGGGGTGAGACGGGTTATCTGCGACTTATGTCTAGATATGCTGCGCATGTCGTCATACGCAGGTAAACATGCTTTCTGAGCGTATTGGCGGCTTCTTCTCCCGGGGGCGGGTTCGATGGTTGATCGGCGTGCGCCCCTGCATGACCCCGAAGGAGCATGTACGTGTCTTTTTCACGCAGGGCGGGGGGCGCCCTTGCCGTCGCGGTCAGCGCCGCGCTGGTTCTGAGCGCCTGTGGCTCGACCTCCGGCACCCCCGAGGCCAAGCCGTCTGACGCGGGCAGCAAGCCCGCGGCGAGCAACGCCACGGTGACCTTTGCCTTTGACCAGGAGATCAGCTCCTACAACGGCAACACCCCCGAGGACTACTCCACGAAGAACCACATCATCACTCAGCTCGTGCAGAGTGACATGTGGAAGTACTCCAAGAGCGGCGGCGTCGAGCCGAACACCGACATGGGCTCGTACGAGAAGGTCTCCGACAGCCCGCTGACGGTGAAGTACACCTTCAACCCGAACGCCGCCTGGTCCGACGGCAAGGCCATCGGCTGCACCGACGTGCTGTTCAAGTGGGCCGTCGCCTCGGGTGAGTTCCCCGAGTTCTCCTACATCTCGACCGACCCGTGGGACAAGATCGAGATGCCGTCGTGCAAGCCCGGCGACAAGGAGATCACCCTCAAGTACTCCAAGACGTACGCCGACTGGGCCGGCACCTCCGTGGTGGACATGCCGCCGCACGTCGTCGCCGAGCAGGGCGGCCTGACCGTCGACGAGATGCTCGCGGCGATCCAGGCCAAGGACCACGCCAAGCTGAAGAAGGCCGCCGAGTTCTACAACAAGGGCTGGATCTTCAACGGCAAGCTGCCCGACGCCAAGCTGATCCCCAGCTCTGGACCGTTCCAGTTCGAGAGCTTCGCGGCCGGCCAGAACGTCACCCTGGTCCCGAACCCCAACTACTGGGGCGAGAAGGCCAAGATCGGCAAGCTGGTCGTCCGCCAGATCTCCGGCCCCGAGCAGGTCCAGGCGCTGCAGAACGGCGAAGTCAACATCATCGAGCCGCAGGCCAACGCCGACGTGCTCACCCAGGTCCAGGGCCTGCCGGGCGTGAAGGTGGAGACCGGGTCGCAGTTCCTCTACGACCACCTGGACTTCAACTTCAACAAGGGCGTCATGAAGGACGCGAAGGTCCGCCAGGCCTTCGCGCTCTGCGTGCCGCGCCAGCAGATCGTCGACAACCTGGTCAAGCCGCAGGACCCGAACGCGGTCGTCATGCAGGCCCGCAACGTCGCGCCGTTCCAGGAGAACTACGCCGACACCGTCGCCGGCATCGGCACCCACGGCTACGAGAACGTCGACCTGGAGAAGGCCAAGAGCCTGCTCGCCGAGGCCGGCCAGTCCGGCAAGGTCAAGGTCAAGGTCGGCTACATCCAGCCGAACCCGCGCCGCGCCCAGACCGTCGAGCTGATCAAGGCCTCCTGTGACCAGGCCGGCTTCGAGGTCGTCGACTCCGGCTCCGAGAAGTTCTTCGACCCGGCCGGCGCGCTGGCCACCGGCGACTTCGACGTGGCCCTGTTCGGCTGGGCCGGCTCCGCGCTGGTCTCCGGCTGGCCGGCCGCCTACAAGACGCCCACCGCCTGCACCGCGGAGAAGAAGTCCAACAACAAGGGCTGCTACTCCAACCCCGAGGTCGACAAGCTCCTGGACCAGATCGTCAGCGAGACCGACCTGGCCAAGCAGAAGCAGCTCACCATCGAGGTCGAGAAGCTCCTGTGGAAGGACGTCGCCACCATCCCGCTGTTCAGCCACCCGCGGATGACCGCGTGGAGCGAGAACATCACCGGCGTGACCCCGAACCCCACCCAGGCTTCGGTCACGCTCAGCGCTCCCCAGTGGGCCGTCAACTAGTCCGCTAACTCACGCCGCGGGGCCGGGATCGAACCCCGGCCCCGCCGCGTAGGTCAACTGCCCGCCGAACGTCCCAGGCCACCCCCTCCACGGCCGGCGGGAGCCGCACTCAGGAGGACGGTGACCCCTTGCTCGCCTTCATCGCGCGCCGGCTGGCCACAGCCACGCTGGTTCTGCTCGTCGCGACGTTCATCATGTACGTCCTGGTCGCCCTGTCCGGTGACCCGCTCGCCGACCTTCGCGAGCAGAACACCCCGGAAGCCCAGCAGAAGATGGCCTTCCGGACCAAGAACATGCAGCTCGACGTGCCCGTCCCGCTGCGCTACCTGTCCTGGCTGGCCGGCGTGTTCCGCGGCGACCTGGGCATTTCCAAGAACGGCGAGGACGTCGCCAGCATGGTCGGCTCGGCCATGACCGCGACCCTCCAGCTCGTCGTCATCGCGACCGTCCTGGGCGCGGTGATCGGCATCACCATCGGCATCGTCTCCGCGCTGCGTCAGTACAGCGCCTTCGACCACGCCATCACCTTCGCCGCCTTCGTCTGCTTCTCGCTGCCGCTGTTCTGGGTGGCCACGATGCTCAAGCAGTACGTCGCGATCGAGTTCAACACCTGGCTCAAGGACCCGACGATCCCGATCGGCGTCATCGCCGCCATCGCGGTGCTCGCCGGGCTGCTGTGGGCCGCCGTCTTCACCGGCTCGGCCAAGCTCCGCCTGTCGGCCTTCGCGATCGGCCTGGTCAGCACCGGCGCGGTGCTGTTCTTCCTGTCCGAGACGCACTGGTTCGCCGACCCCGGGCTCGGCCTGCCGTTCATCGCGATCGTCTCGCTCCTGGCCGCCGCCGGGCTCGCGCTGCTGATCTCCGGCTACGAGCACCCCCGCCCGCTGTACGCGGCCCTGGCCGCCGCCGCGGTCGGCATCCTGCTCTACCTGCCGCTGCAGAGCCTCCTGGCCGACCCCAGCGTGCTCGAACTGCTCGGCTTCGCCCTGCTGACCGTCGTGGTCTGCGCGGCCATCGGGTACGGCGTGGGCGGCCTGCTGCGCCGCCAGGCGATTCCGCTGGCCATCGCCAGCGGCCTGTTCACCGCCGCGCTGATCTTCGTCGACCGCCTGCTCCAGGCGTGGGACAGCTACTCCGCGTCGGTCAACGGCCGCCCGATCGCCACCATCGGCTCGGCCACGCCGAACTACACCGGCGACTTCTGGCACGTCTCCCTCGACGCCGCCACCCACCTGCTGCTGCCGACCCTGGCGCTGATCCTGGTGGGCCTGGCCAGCCACTCGCGCTACAGCCGCGCCTCGATGCTCGAGGTGATGAACCAGGACTACGTCCGTACGGCTCGCGCCAAGGGCCTGCCCGAGCGCACGGTCATCGTCAAGCACGCCTTCCGTAACGGCATGATCCCCATCACCACGATCCTGGCGCTCGACTTCGCCGGAGTCGTCGGCGGCGCGGTGGTCACCGAGTCCGTCTTCGGCTGGAAGGGCATGGGCTCGCTGTTCACCAAGGCGCTGCACGAGGTGGACCCGCTGCCCGTCATGGGCTTCTTCCTGGTCGTGGGCATCTCGATCGTGCTCTGGAACATGATCGCCGACGTCGCCTACGCCTACCTCGACCCGAGGATCCGTCTGTCATGAGCGCAACCACCGAGACCCCGCACACCAGCGAAGCCCAGGGCATGGCCATCAAGGCCAAGACCCAGCGCCAGCTCGTCGTCCGCCGGTTCTTCCGCCATCGCGGCGCGATGGTGGGCATGGTGCTGTTCGCGCTGGTCTTCGCGCTGGCCTTCAGCTCCATCGGCTTCGGGCCGCTGCCCGGCTGGTGGAAGCACAGCTACGACGTGACCGGCACCGTGATCGCCGGCGGCCGGCCGACGCTCACCGTGTGGCCGTTCAGCCTCGGCGAGCACCCCTTCGGCCAGGACAACCTGGGCAAGGACTACTTCGCCCTGGTGATGCGCGGCGCGCAGATCTCGATCATCGTCGCCGTCATGATCGGCCTGGTCTCGACGCTCATCGGCACGGTCATCGGCGCCCTGGCCGGCTACTTCCGCGGCCGGGTCGAGACGCTGCTCATGCGCTTCACCGACGTGATGATCACCATCCCGACCCTGGTCATCGCGGCCGTGGTCGGCATGATCGCCGGCAACCTCGGCCCGTACTTCCTGGCCGCCATGCTCGGCGTCATCACCTGGACCGGCGTCGCCCGCCTGGTCCGCGGCGAGTTCCTCTCCCTGCGGGAGAAGGAGTTCGTGGAGGCGGCCCGCGCGGTCGGCACCCCGGCCAAGCGCATCATCTTCAAGCACATCCTGCCCAACTGCCTGGGCGTGATCATCGTCTCCGCGACGCTGGCCATCTCCTCCGGCATCCTGCTGGAGTCCGGGCTGTCCTTCCTGGGCTTCGGCGTGAAGTTCCCGGACACCTCCCTCGGCGTGCTCATCAACGAGTACCGCTCCGCGATGACGGTCCGCCCGTGGTTGTTCTGGTGGCCCGGCATCTTCATCATCGCGATCGCCCTGTCGGTCAACTTCATCGGCGACGGCCTGCGCGACGCGTTCGACCCGCGACAGAACAGGGTGCGTGGCTGATGAGCGACCTTCACATCGCCAAGACGCTGAGCGACGCCAAGCGGCCGAGCGAGACCGAGGTCCTGCGGGTGGAGAACCTGCAGGTGAGCTTCCCCACCGACGACGGCCTGGTCAAGGCGGTCCGCGGAGTCACCTACTCGGTGCGCGAGCGCGAGGTCCTGGGCATCGTCGGCGAGTCCGGCTCGGGCAAGTCGGTCTCCTCCATGGCGGTCATGGGCCTGCTGCCCAGGAGCGCCCGGATCACCGGTTCCATCCACTACCGCGGGCAGGACCTGCTCGGCATGTCCGAGCGCAAGCGGCGCGACCTGCGCGGCCGGAAGATCGCCATGATCTTCCAGGACCCGATGACCGCGCTCAACCCGGTCCACACCATCGGCGACCAGCTCGCCGAGGCGGTCCTGGCACACTCCCTGATCCCGCGCAAGCAGGCCCTGGCCCGCGCCAGGGAGATGCTCGACCTGGTCGGCATCCCGCAGGCCGAGGCGCGGCTCAAGGCCTACCCGCACGAGTTCTCCGGCGGCATGCGGCAGCGCGCGATGATCGCCATGGCGGTCATCAACAACCCGGACGTGATCATCGCCGACGAGCCCACCACGGCCCTCGACGTGACCGTCCAGGCGCAGATCCTGGAGAAGCTGCTGGAGGTCAAGGACGCGGTGGACGCGGCGATCGTGCTGATCACGCACGACCTCGGCGTCATCGCGGGCATGGCCCACCGCGTGCTGGTCATGTACGCCGGGCGGCCGGTGGAGGTGGGCGAGGTCGACCCGGTCTTCACCACGCCTCGCATGCCGTACACCGCGGGTCTGCTGGGGTCCATCCCGTCGCTGGAGAACTCCACCCAGGGGCGGTTGCGGCCGATCAAGGGCACGCCGCCCAGCCTCATCCACCTCCCGCAGGGCTGCCCCTTCTCGCCGCGGTGCCCGCTGGTCACCGAGGAATGCCGTACGGCGGAGCCCGAACTGGCCCCGACCGACCACGCCGGGCACCTCGCGGCCTGTCACCGCTGGCCGGAACTGGCCCGCGTGGCCGACCCGACCGTGTTCTTCAAGGGAGGCAACTGATGGCTCTGCTCGAGGTCTCCGACCTGGTCATGAACTTCCCGGTCAAGAGCAAGGGCTTCCTGCGCCGCACGGTCGGCCACGTCCAGGCGGTCAGCCACGTCTCCCTGCGGGTGGAGGCGGGCGAGACGCTCGGCGTCGTGGGCGAGTCGGGCTGCGGCAAGTCCACCACCGGACGGGCCATCCTGCAGCTCCACAAGCCCACCGCCGGCTCGGTCCGCTTCGACGGCAAGGAGCTGACCACGCTCAGCCCCAAGGGCCTGCAGGCGGTCCGCCGGGACATGCAGATCGTCTTCCAGGACCCCTACGCCTCGCTCAACCCGAAGATGCCGGTCAACGACATCATCGCCGAGCCGCTGAAGGTGCACGGGCTCTGGGACGCCAAGAAGGGCCCGGCCCGGGTGGCCGAGCTGCTGCGCCTGGTGGGCCTGTCGCCCGAGCACGGCAACCGCTACCCGCACGAGTTCTCCGGCGGCCAGCGCCAGCGTGTCGGCATCGCCCGCGCGCTGGCCCTGGAGCCCAAGCTGCTCATCCTGGACGAGCCGGTGTCCGCGCTGGACGTCTCGGTGCAGGCGGGCGTGGTCAACCTGCTGGAGGACCTCCAGGACAAGCTGGGGCTGGCCTACGTCTTCATCGCGCACGACCTGTCGGTGGTCCGGCACATCTCCGACCGGGTGGCCGTCATGTACCTGGGCAAGGTCGTGGAGGTCGGCCCGCGCGACGAGCTGTACGACCGGCCGATGCACCCCTACACCCAGGCGCTGCTGTCGGCGGCCCCGAGCGCGAACCCGGAGGAGGAGCGCCGGCGCGAGCGGATCATCCTCACCGGCGACGTGCCGAGCCCGCTCAACCCGCCCACCGGATGCCGCTTCCGCACCCGCTGCTGGAAGGCCCAGGACATCTGCGCCAGTCAGGAGCCGCCGCTCGCCGAGCAGGGCTCTGGACACCAGGTGGCCTGCCATTTCCCGGAAGTGCGGCAACACGGTGAGTAGTTCGTGACAATGTCCGGGTTTTGTGACACTTAGCCCTTCCCGACAGCGTTACTGACCGCGAAAAGTCCTGGTCAAGTGGACAAAATCCGCTTGACTGGGACTTTTTGTGTCTTGGTCCGGTGACCATCCCGTTATGTGGGACGTGGCGGACTGTTACATCCAGCCGATTAATCTGCGCGGTGTAGTCACGGAGCTGTCAAACGATTATCAAGTCGGCTCCGATGTCGGGCGGCGTTCGGGTGGCGACCCACCCTCCGTCCGTCAGGTGATCGGAGGGTGATGGGCAAGTTCCTGCTACGGAAGCTGGTCACACAGCTCGTGCTGGTGGTGATCGCGACCAGCTTCGCCTACATGCTGGCGGCTTCCACGCTCAATCCGCGGGTGAACTTCGCCAACCGGCAGCCGCCCGTCTCGGCAGAGGTCATCGAGGCCACGCTGAACGACACCAACCTCAACGACCGCACCCCCGTCTTCGAGCGGTACGTCCGCTGGGCGGGCGACGTGGTCCAGGGTGACTTCGGCAAGACCTTCATGGGCGGCAACGTCAACGACGAGCTGGGCCGCCGGGTGGGGGTCAGCCTCCGGCTGATGATCATCGGCACCGTCCTCGGCGCCACGCTGGGCGTGCTGATCGGAGCCTTCACCGCGATCAAGCAGTACGGCATAGCGGACCGGTTCTTCACCGGCGTCGCCTTCGTCATCCTCTCCACGCCCACCTTCGTCATGGCGACCCTGCTCATCCTGGTCACCACCATGGGCAACGAGTCGTGGGGGCTGGGCATCGAGTTCGTCGGCGAGTACTCGCCGGGGCTGACCGGCTGGGATCAGTTCACCAACCGGATCAACCACCTCATCCTGCCGACCATCACGCTGGCCGGCATCCAGATCGCGGTCTTCAGCCGCTACCAGCGCAACATGATGCTCGACGTGCTGAGCCAGGACTTCATCCGCACCGCGATGGCCAAGGGCCTGCGCAAGCGGACCGCGCTCTACAAGCACGCGCTGCGCACCGCGCTGATCCCGACCGCCACCTACTTCGCCTTCACCGTCGGCCTGGTCTTCACCGGCGCCACCTTCACCGAGTCCATCTTCGGCTGGCACGGCATGGGCGCCTGGCTGATCCAGTCGATCCAGAGCCAGGACGTCAACGCCGTCGCCGCGGTGGCCTGCTTCACCGGAGTGTGCGTGTTGTTCGCGGCCTTCCTGTCCGACGTCTTCGTCGCGATCCTCGACCCGAGAGTCCGGGTGAACTGACATGCGGACGAAGATGATCCTGCGTCGCGTCGTGCGCGACCCCCAGGCCATCCTGGGCCTGACGCTCCTGCTCGCGCTGGTGCTGCTCGCCTACGTCGGGCCGCACCTGGGCGCCTGGGAGTGGAACCAGAAGGACTTCCGCGCCTTCCGCAAGCCGCCGTCGGAGTCGCACTGGTTCGGGACCACGCAGATCGGCGGCGACGTCTGGGCGATCACCCTGCGCGGCATGCAGAAGTCGATCATCGTCGGCCTGCTGGCCGGCGTCATCGCCACCTTCCTGGCCGCGATCGTCGGCGCCGTCGCCGGCTACTTCGGCGGCTGGGTCGACCGCACCCTGATGTGGTTCACCGACCTGCTGCTCGTCCTGCCCAGCTTCCTGATCATCGCCATCCTCAGCCCCCGGCTGAAGGGGGAGAGCTGGCTCTGGTTCGTGCTGCTGCTCGCGCTGTTCGCCTGGATGCTCACCGGCCGCGTGGTCAGAGCGATGACGATCTCGCTGCGAGAACGCGAATACGTGCTGGCCGCGGTGTACGCGGGCGTGCCGACCTGGAAGGTCATCACCCGGCACATCCTGCCCAACCTGGCCTCGCTGCTGATCATCGACGCGACCCTGGGAGTCGGCGGCGCGATCCTCGGCGAGACCGGCCTGTCCTTCTTCGGCTTCGGCATCCAACCCCCCGACGTGTCGCTCGGCACCGTCATCGCCGACAGCGCCCGGCAGGTGGTGGCCTACCCGTGGATCTTCCTGCCCGCGGCCGGCCTGCTGATCCTGCTCGTGCTGAGCATCAATCTGGTCGGCGACGCCCTTCGAGACGCCATGGACCCGGGGAAGGCCTGATGAGCAAGAACACTGTGCTGGAGGTCGCCGACCTCTGCGTCACCTTCCCTGGCGACATCCAGGCCGTCCGCGGAGTCAGCTACTCCCTCGCCGGCGGCGAGGTGCTGGGCATCGTCGGCGAGTCCGGGTCGGGCAAGTCGGTGACCTCACTCGCGGTCATGGGCCTGCTCCAGGACAACGCCAAGGTCGACGGCTCGGTCAAGCTGCTCGGCGAGGAGCTGATCGGCCGCGGCGAGGCCCAGCTCGCCAAGGTGCGCGGCAAGTCGATCGGCATGATCTTCCAGGACCCGCTGTCGGCCTTCACGCCGGTCTTCACCATCGGCTACCAGATCGCCGAAGCCATCCACGTGCACCAGAAGGTGAGCAAGGAGAAGGCCTACAAGCAGGCCGTCGACCTGCTGGACCTGGTCGGCATCCCCAACCCGCAGCAGCGGGTCAAGTCCTTCCCGCACGAGTTCTCCGGCGGCATGCGGCAGCGCGCGATGATCGCCATGGCGATCGCGAACGACCCCGACGTGCTGATCGCCGACGAGCCCACGACCGCCCTGGACGTGACCATCCAGGCGCAGGTGCTGGAAGTGCTCAAGAAGGCGTGCCGGGAGACCGGGGCCGGGCTCATCATGATCACGCACGACCTCGGTGTGGTCGCGGGACTGGCCGACCGGGTCATGGTCATGTACGCCGGGCGGCCGGTGGAGACCGGGACCGTCGACCAGGTGTACTACAAGCCACGCATGCCGTACACGATGGGGTTGCTGGCCTCGATCCCGCGCGTGGACGAGAGCCACGGGCGGCGCGAGCCGCTCGTGCCGATCGAGGGCAACCCGCCCTCGCCCTCCAGCCTGCCCCCCGGCTGCCCGTTCGCGCCGCGCTGCCCGATGCACGTCAGCGCCTGCGACGACGAGGAGCCGGAGCTCGTGCCGGTCGGCGGCGGCCAGGCCAGCGCCTGCATCCGGGTGCACGACATCCTGCAGAAGAACCTGACCAGCGCCGACGTCTTCGTCCGCCCGGAGATCCCGCGCGACGAGCGCATCGAGATCCCGCGCGAGCAGCGGCCCACCGTCCTCGCGGTCGACGGGCTGAAGAAGCACTACCCCCTGATGAAGGGCGCGGTCTTCAAGCGCCGCGTCGGCACCGTGTACGCGGTCGACGGCGTCTCCTTCGACATCGCCGAAGGCGAGACGCTCGGCCTGGTCGGCGAGTCCGGCTGCGGCAAGACGACCACGCTGCAGGAGATCATGAAGCTCATGCCGGCGGAAGGCGGCAAGATCGTCGTCCTCGGCAAGGACACCGGAACGCTCAAGGCCGGCGGGCGCAAGACCCTGCGCGGCGACGTGCAGATCGTCTTCCAGGACCCGATGGCCTCGCTCGACCCGCGGATGCCGGTCTCGCAGATCATCGCCGAACCGCTGTACGCGCACGGCCGCAAGAAGGAAGAGGTCGAGGCCAAGGTCGCCGAGCTCCTCCGCCTGGTCGGCCTGTCGCCCGAACACGCCTCCCGCTACCCGCGCCAGTTCTCCGGCGGCCAGCGCCAGCGCATCGGCATCGCCCGCGCGCTCGCCCTGGAACCGAAACTGGTCGTCCTCGACGAGCCGGTCTCCGCGCTCGACGTCTCCATCCAGGCCGGTGTCATCAACCTGCTGGAGGAGCTCAAGACCCGTCTGGGGTTGTCCTACCTGTTCGTGGCGCACGACCTGGCCGTGGTCCGGCACATCGCCGACCGCGTCGCGGTCATGTACCTCGGGCGCATCGCCGAGATCGGCAAGGTGGACGAGGTGTACGCCAAGCCGGCGCACCCCTACACCCAGGCGTTGCTGTCGGCCATTCCGATTCCCGACCCGGACAAGGAACGGGCCAGGAAGCGGATTCTGCTCAAGGGAGATCTGCCGAGCCCGGCCGATCCGCCCTCGGGCTGCCGGTTCCGCACTAGATGCCCCAAGTTCGCGATCCTGCAGGAGAGCGAGCAGGCCCGGTGCATCAACGAAGAACCCGCCGTCTTGCGGGTGCCGCAGGATCCCGACAAGGATCACGCGGCCGCCTGCCACTACGCGCGGGAGATCGAGGTCGTCTGACCTCCCCCCATGAAGGAGAGAGTTGTGAAGGTGCGAATCACGGCGGTAGCCGGTGTCGCCGCCCTCGCGCTGGGTCTGACCGCCTGCGGTGGTGGCGGCACGACTCAGGGCGGCGGACAGGCCAGCACGCCGGCCGGGCAGCCGGCTTCCAGCCCCGCGGCCAGCGACGGCGCGATCAAGGAACTGCCGCCGCAGGACATCAACGAGCAGCCGCGTGAGAAGGTCAAGGACGGCGGCACGCTGCGCCTGGCCATCAACAACCTTGGGCCGCAGTTCAACCGTCTGCACGCCAACGGTGGTCTGGCCGACACCGACAACCTGGCCGACGTCCTGCTCCCGCAGGCGTTCGACTCCGACGGCTCGGGCAACCTCAAGCCGAACAAGGACCTGCTGGTCAGCGCCGAGCAGACCTCCACGAGCCCGCAGACGATCGTCTACAAGATCAACCCTGCGGCCAAGTGGTCGGACGGCAAGCCGATCACCGCCAAGGACTTCATCGCCCAGGCCAACGCCATGAGCGGCAAGGACAAGAAGTTCCAGGCGGGCTTCACGACCGGCTACGACCAGATCGAGTCGATCAAGCAGGGCGCCGACGAGCGTGAAGTCATCATGATCTTCAAGGCTCCGTTCCAGGCGTGGCAGGGTCTGTTCGGCCCGCTGATGTCCGCCGAGGACACCGGCACCCCCGACGCCTTCAACAAGAACTGGCTGAACAAGGTCGGCGTCACCGGCGGCCCCTTCAAGCTGGACAAGATTGACCAGACCGCCAAGACCTTCACCGTCGTCCGCGACGACAACTTCTGGGGCGACAAGGCCAAGCTCGACTCGATCGTCTTCCGTACCCTCGCGGTCGACGCCGAGACCGGCGCCTTCGCCAACGGTGAGATCGACTTCACCGACATCGGCCCCGACGCCGCCGCCCTCAAGCAGGCCGAGGCCGTCCCCGGTGCGGTCATCCGCCGCGCCGCCGGCCCCGACATCCGCCACATCACCCTCAACGCGGGCGGCAGCGAGATCCTGAAGGACCAGAAGGTCCGCCAGGCCGTCTTCATGGGCCTCAACCGCGAGGCGATCACCGAGTCCGACCTCAACGGCCTCGGCGTCCCGGTCAAGACCCTGGACAACCTGATCTACGTCAACACCCAGCCGGCCTACAAGCCGAACGCGGGCGAGTTCGGCACCTACAACCCCGACAAGGCCAAGGCCCTGCTCGAGGAGGCGGGCTGGAAGCTCGAGGGCGCGACGCGCAAGAAGGACGGCAAGGAGCTCGTGCTCCGCTACGTCATCGGCGCCGGCGTCCCGATCACCAAGGCCGAGGCCGAGCTGGCCCAGGCCATGCTGGGCGAGATCGGCATCAAGGTGAACATCGAGCAGGTCCCGCTGGAGAAGTTCTGGGACGACTACGTCTACGCGGCGAACTTCGACCTGTGCTCCTTCTCGCTGCTGGGCACCCCGTTCCCGATCTCTGACACGGTCTCCTCCTACAAGAAGCCGGAGATCAAGGACGGCAAGCCGGTCTACGTCAACAACACCACCCACTTCGGCACCGACGAGATCGACCAGATGCTCGCCACCGCCGCCAGCGAGCTCGACCCGGCCAAGGCCGCCGAGCTGGCCAACGCCGCCGACGTCAAGCTGTGGGAGCAGGCGCTGCGCATGACGCTGTTCCAGCGTCCGCAGATCAAGGCCGCCAAGGCGAACCTCGCCAACCTGGGCGCTCCCGGGTTCGCGGACTCGTCGGAGGTCTGGGAGAACGTCGGCTTCACCGAGTAACCTCCCTCCCTTCCGGGGTCTCCTGACCGGCCCCGGAAACCTGATCCCGGCCAAGCGAATCGCTTGGCCGGGATTTTCTTTTTTCTCCCATCGAGGTCACTCAGCGCCCCTCCGCCGCGCGGCCCTCTTTCCCCTTGTCCCCGCCGCACCGCCCTCTTTCCCCTTGTCCCCGCCGCCCTGCCCCACCCCTCTGCCACACCTACCCGCCGCCACGGCCCCTCCGCCGCGCTTCCCTGCCCTCCCCCCGACCTCCGCCGCCGACCCCTCCGATCCACCATGCCGCCCCGTCCCGCCTCGCCCCGTCCCGCCTTGCCCACTCCCGTCCCGCTCCGCCTCGCCCAGTCCCGTCCTGTCCCGCCTGAGGCCTCCGCTGCCTTGCTGCACACCCCCTTGCCGCAACCCACCCGAACCCCGTCTGGCCCACGCTCCACCCCGACGCCCAGGCGCCGGTCATCTAACCGCCGCTCCTACGCCAAGCCCACCCCGCCTGTCGGTCCCCACTTTCCGGTCACGCAACTACCGGTCATTCGCCCGGCTGCCACCCACCCCCCGGGCATTAACTCCGGGCCATCCACCGAGCTCCCGGGCCGCTCAACCCTCGGGCCGCTCAACCCTCGGGCCGCTCAACCCTCGGGCCGCTCAACCCTCGGGCCGCCCAACCCTCGGGCCGCCCAACCCTCGGGCCACGTCACCCTCGGGCCACGTAACCCTCGGGCCACGTAACCCTCGGGCCACGTAACCCTCGGGCCACGTCACCCTCGGGCCACGTAACCCTCGGGCCACGTAACCCTCGGGCCACGTCACCCCCGAGCCACGTCACCCCCGAGCCACGTCACCCCCGAGCCGCCCGACCCCGGCCTACGTAACCCCTGTAGGCCCCACCTACCCGACAAACCCCCACATCCCACCCACCCCACCCCCGAGTTATCCCCAGAACCCCATTCGGCCCCCCACCGCCGACCAAACCTTCCGCATCCTGCAGTCATGGCCATCACCTACAAGCTCCCCACCCTCCTGACCACCCTCTTCGTCGTGGCCCTGGACCGCCTCCCCGTAGCCGCCGACACCCTCCTCCCATGGCGCATAGGCCGCCCCTACCGCCGAGCCGCCCGCGACGCCCTGGGCACCCCGGCTCTCACCCTCACCCACCGCCGCAGCACCTGGCGCCCAGCCGGCCTCGACCTCCCACCCGACGACCGCCGCCTGCTCCGCCGCTCCCGCCACCACATCCTGGTCTCCACGACGGCGCCGCCGTACGAACAGCCCTTCCGCACCCAGGTCGCCCGAGCCACCGCCCGAGCCATCGCTGAGGAGTCCGGCGGCCTCGTCATCGACCCCCTGGCCGCCCGCGCCGTCTTCACCTGCGACGGCTGCCCCGGCGAACGCGCCGAGTTCCGCCTGGACGATGACTGGCTGGGCTGGGACATCACCGTCCAGGACCACGCCACCTGCCCACCCTGGAACCCCGCCGACAACCGCGCCTGCGCCTGCCTCCGCGTCACCTCCCGCGGCCTGCGCCGTTTCGCCCTCCCCGAGATCACCTTGGACGGCGCCGCCTGTGCCCACACCCTGTGCGCCATCACCCTCCTCCGCGCCGTCGCCGCTCGCCTCGCCGCCGACCACTTCGCCTACCTCGCCACCCACCCCACCGCCCGTTCCCGCACCATCGACGACCACCTCCTCGTCGACCGCGACCCCGTCCCCTTCCTGGTCCGCCTCACCCCCTACACCCCCACCACCAAGGCCCCCTACGCCTTCACCGACGAGACCCCCTACGCCTTCACCGACACCGCTCCCCAGGGCTCCACCGACGCCACCCCCCACGGCTCCACGGACACCGCCTTCTTCGGATCCACCGCCACCGCCCCCTCACCCCCAAGCCTCCGCGTCCACCCCACCCCCGGCGACACCGCCGTCACCTGCCTGAAGGTCGACCCTCCGAACACCTTCCCCGGCACCGTGAACGACTGGCTCTGCGCCACCCAACGCCTAGACCTCCCCATCCCTGCTCCAGCCACGGCCACCGCTGTCACGCTCACCCCTGCCACGCTCGCCGCAGCCTCGACCACCCCTGTCACGCTCGCCCCAGCCCCAGCCCCAGCCCCAGCCCCAGCCCCAGCCCCAGCCCCAGCCACCGCTGTCGCGCTCACCCCTGCCACGCCCGCCCCAGCCCCAGCCACCGCTGCCACGTTCACCGCAGCCCCGACCCCCTCCACCCCCTCCGCCGAGATCCCACCCATCACGCCGGCTTCCCTACCAGCCCCCGCTCCGACCTCAGCCACGGCCACACCCTTTCCACAAAACGCCACGGCCGTGCCCCTCCCACGAAACGTCGTCCCTCTCACTCCGGCCACGTTCCAACCTCCGCCCGCATCACCGCCCCTCGCCGAACCACCCACTTCAGCGGCCCGCCCCACCGCGCCCAGCGCTCTTCCACGCCTTCACCACCAACCCCCAAGCCCCTCCCGCTTCCGCCAGCCGTCTGACGGAACCCTGCACCCCCTCCACGTGGACGATGCCGCATGACCAGGCCCCGCCCACCCCTCCAGGCCCACCCGCCATGACGGCACGGGAAGCAGGCGCCGATGACCGCCCTCTTCGTCCACCTCCCCCTGACCACCACCCCCTGGCCCACCCCGCCTGGCTGCCCACCCCCTGGGCGTGCGGGAACCGAGGGATGCGGGGGAGGAGGCGGGGCCAGGCGAGCAGGTCAGGGCGAGCTGGTGACTGAGCGGAGGCGGGCCAGACGACGAGAACAGCGGCCGATCAACGGCGATCGGGTATGCCGGGGTGGGGCTCGGCAAACAGCGAAGGCGAGCCGAATGACGGGGCCGGTGGGCGAGCTGGTCGCGCGGCAGGAGAGGGAGCGCTCGGGGGAGGACGCGCAAGCCTGGGAGGGAACGAGCACACCTCAGGAGGAGTGAGCACACGCAGAGGAGGCGAGCACAGCTCATGAGGAGTAAGCGCACCGCAGACGGAGCGAGCACAGCTCATGAGGAGTGAGCACACGCAGACGGGGCGGGCACAGCTCATGAGGAGTAAGCGCACCGCAGAGGAACGAGCACAGCGCATGTGGACTGAGCGCAGCTCAGAAGGAGCGAGCACTGCTCATGAGGAGCCGGCACAGCTCAGCTGCACGGGCCCAGCTCAGTCGCACGAGCCCAGCTCAGACCGCAGGAACGGAAGCCCGCCCCAGGATGCGGCCGAGCACATCCTCCAGCACCCCCGCCGGATCACCCACACCCTCCGAGCTACGCCAAGCGATATACCCGTCGGGCCGCACCAGCACCGCCCCGTCGGGCCCAACGCCGTAGACGTGCTGCCAGAACCCGGTGACATCCACCAGCTCGTCATTGATGAGGTGCGGTGCCAGCCGTACCCCCAGCCGGTCCCGAACCTGCCGCCCTGCCTCAGCCCAGTCCCGCCCCCGCGGTCCAGCGAGAAGAACGAACCCAGCCCCGAAGAGGTCGAGCGTCGAGATCGCCCGCCCATCCCAGTCGAGCGGAAGATGAGGTGCTCGGCTACCCGGCCGAGCGGTCGGAGTACGCGGATCCTCGCGAAGGCCAAGGTCATCCCCAGGCTCAGCGAGGATCGCGGAGGAGTGAACCCGAAGCCCGAGAACAGCCGCGACCGGATCCTCAACCGGCTCCGGATAACCCACCCGCAGCGCAGGAGGCATCCGGAACCCGAGGTTCCCGAGCTGCGCATTGGCGGTGAACTCCCCGATGGGCCGCCGCTCAGCGTCATAGGTGTCGAGGAAGGAAGGATGAGCCTGTCCGGTGAGAACGAGCCAGAGCCGCCAGGCGATGTCGCACCCGTCCTGGAGCGCAAGGCTGCCGCCTTGGCCTCCGGTGGGCGGCATGGTGTGCGCGGCGTCCCCCGCGAAGAACACCCGCCCGGCCCGGTACTGCTCGGCCAGGACGTGCCCCAGGTCGAAGGTCGCGTGGTCGAGAAGGCGTACGTCGAGGTCAGGGGTCCCCGTGGCGATGCGGACGAGCTCCACGCAGTGCTCCGGGGTGAAGTCGTCCTCGGTCTGTCCCTCGGCGAAGTTGATGCCGACCACGTGCGCCCCGACGCCGGTGCCGGTGATGAAGACGCCGGTGAAGGTGTCGTTCCGGAGGTACCAGAGGGTGACCTCCCGGTCGCGGACCAGGTCGGTCAGGTCGGCCTCGAACATGATCGAGCGCATCCGCCCCAGCAGCCCCTTACCGATGGTGGAGACGCCCAGGCGCTCACGCAGGGGACTCCGCCACCCATCGGCCGCGATCACGTAGTCGGCCCGGACGATGGTGTCGACGTAGCTGGCGGACTCCGGGGAACTGGGCTCACCGGCGGAGCTGCTGGAGTCAGGAGAACTGGCCCCACTGAGGGGGTTGAAAGGGCTGGAGGGGCTGGCCGAGTCGCCCGAACTGGCTGAGCTGGCCGAGTTACCCGAGTCGCCCGAACTGGCTGAGCTGGCCGAGTCACCCGAGTGGCCCGAGCTGACCCAGTCGCCCGAGCTGGCTGGGCTGGCCGAGTCACCCGGGTGGGCTGAGTCAGCGGGGGTGGTCCGGCTGGTGGAGGTGGGCGATCCCTGGGCGGATGCGGATGCGGATGCGGATGCGGGTGCGGGCGCGGGGGTGGAGGGGACGGGGGAGACGAGGGTGCGGAGGGTGACGGTTACGCCGTCGGGGTCCTGGACCAGGGCGATGACCTCGGTGTTGAAGCGGAGGTCGGCGCCCAGTTCTTCGGCCTTGCGGCGGAGGGCGCGTTCGACCTCCGACTGGGGTGCGCCGGCGTCGCGGGCGGGGGTGAGGCGGGCTAGGGCGGCGATGTCCTGGGCTTGTTCCTCGTCGAAGAGGATGTGCGGGTTCGGGTCGCGCAGGCTGGTGGCGATCGCCATGCGCATGCTGTCGCCGCCGACCTTCGCGGCGATGGAGGCGAGTTGGTCTTCGATGCCCGGGATGGGGCGGAGGAGTTCCATGGCTCGCCAGTTCACGCCGAAGGCCTTGGGCTGGATTGAGGTGCTGGGGTGGCGTTCGGCCAGGATGACGGGGACGTCGCGCCAGGCCAGGGAGGCGGCTGCGCTGAGGCCGGCGTAGCCGGCGCCGACGATGAGGACTGGCACGTGTTCGTGGTGCATGACCGCCTCCTGGGTCGCGACATATCGTGTCTACTGGAATGGGCAACACGATATGTCGCGTACTGGAGCTCGTCAATGGATATTCGAAGTCGAATATTTGTCAGGCGCTGTGCTGGGCCTAGGGCTTCCAGGGGGGGTCGAACGCTGAGTGCCGCGTGTGGTTCGGCGGCTGCCCTGGTGGGGTGATGGCTCAGGCGGATCTGCGGGAGTTTGGAGGGATCGAGCCCGATCTTCAGGGCGATCAACCTGGGGCTCAGGACCCAAGCCGGGACTCGCAGCTCAGTTCCGGGAGGCAAGCGTTGGTCTCAAGGTGGGTGTTGCTCGGCCGCTGGGTTGGCGGGGCGAACCCCGGACGGCGGACGTCCCTGTGCTGAGGGCGATCGTGTCCTCACGCGTGAACGGGGGTGTCGCTAGGCCGCAGCTCCAAACGGGCTAGCCAGGCAGACCGGAGGCTCAACGGGGGGCTCGATCAGGGATCCACTACGGGCTCAGCCGGTGTGTGCGGTGTGTCTCGCCTGCCTTCGTGGGAGGTCGTCTGAGGGCTGCAGCTCTAGGGGGCGGTGGTGGTGGCCGACTGGCTGAGCGATCCGGGGACGGGGCGACGAGGTGGTGAGACGTATGGCGCAGGTGGCTCGGTGAGACGGGTGATCGGTGAGACGGGTGATCGGTGAGACGGGTGATGGGTGAGGCAGGTGATCGGCGAGGCAGGTGATCACTGAGACAGGTGATCGGTGCGGCGGGTGGCGGTGGCCGGCCGCGGCCGGTGCGGAGTGATGGGGTGACGGCGGGAGTCGGTGGGCTTGGTGGTGGGGGACGCGGGTTAGGCGGCGGGGGCCAAGGTGCGGGTTGTGGGGGTCTTGGGGTGGGGGCGGGGGGTGAGGAGGAGGGCGTTGTAGGTGTGTTGGGCTGTGAGGCACCAAGTGATCACCTTGGGGAGGGTTACCGCGAAGGCCAGGCCGATCAGGACGCACATGGGGGTCCAGAGGGTGTACGGCAGGGCCCAGCCGTACAGGGGGTAGGACAGGCCGGCTAGGGCGAGGGTCCACCAGGTGAGGGTGGTGAGCAGGCCGCCGAGGAAGACGATGAAGGCGGTTAGGGCGTAGAGGAGTTCGGCCCAGCGTTGGGGGGTGGTGAGGACGGTCAGGAGGCGGGGCCGGGGGTGGTGGCCGGGGGACTCGGGGCGGGGCGCTGTCTCGGGGTGGGGGGCTGTCTTGTGGCGGGGGGCTGGGGAGGGACGGGGTGTTGGGGGCTTGGTGGGGTGGGGTGCTTCGGGCTTGGTGGGGTGGGGGGTGAGGTGGGTGGTGGTTAGGAGGGTCGCGGCCAGGGTGAGGGGGGCGACGAGGGGGCCGAGGAGGCCGATGCCGGGGAGGAGCAGGGGGAGGAGGAGCAGGGCCGTGGTGGTGGCGAGGCCGAGGGTTGAGACGGTGAAAGCGGCGGCGGCTCGTGCTGTGCCGGTCAGTAGGTCTCTGGTGTCTTGGTAGATCGACTGCTGCCCCATGGTGTCCACGGTAGGGAGCTGGGGCGGGGGCCACCATCTCGCTAGCAACCGGTTGGGGGTAGGGAAAACCCCACCCCTGGACGTCGGGCCTGAGGGCGTGGCGGCGTTGGGCGGGGGCGCTGGCGATCGGCGGAGGGGGTGGTGCCGTGGACGGAGGAGTGCTGGCGTTGGGTTGGAGTGCGGTGGCTCTGGGAGGGGGCGTTGGGCGGGGTTGAGGGGCACTGGGTGGGGGCGTTGGGCGGGGTTGAGGGGGCTCTGTATGGAGGTGGGGGTCGTGGGGTGGGGCGGCGGTGGGTGGAGGAGGGGGGGTTGGGCGGGTGGGGGTTAGTCGGTTGTGAGGTGGCGTTCCAGGGATTCCAGTTTGGTGGTCATGGCGTCTGTTACGCCGGGGCGAAGGTCGGCCTTGAGGACGAGGCTTACGCGGGGGGCGACTTCGGCTACGGCGTCGACTGCGTGTTTGACGACTGCCATGACCTCGTCCCAGTCGCCTTCGATGGTGGTGAACATGGCGTCTGTGCGGTTGGGGAGGCCGCTTTCGCGGACGACCCTGACAGCGCGGGCGACGGGTTCGGCGACGGCCTCGCCGACGCCCAGGGGTGTGATGGAGAAGGCGATGATCATGGGGGTAATGGTACGGACGCGGGGGCGGTGTGGGGTGGAGGGGCGGCGCGTCGTGGGGTGCGCGTGGGTTGGGGGGCCGGATGTTGGGGCGGCCGCGTGCTGAGTGGGGGCAAGCGAAGAAGTCGGCGGCCGGAGAACGCGGTGGCCGGACAACGCGGAAACCCGAGAGCGCGGAGGCCGGGAGCGCGGCTGCCCGGGAGCTCAAGGGCCGAGGAAGAGCCCGGGACGCGAGGGCTTGGGGGCCTCAGATGCTGAGAGAGCTTGAGGTGCCGGGAAGCGGCGGGCGCATAAGAACGGCGGCCGGCTCAGAAGGGCGGCGGGCTCAGAAGAAGGGCGGCCGGCTCAAAAGGGCGGCGGGCTCAGAAGAAGGTCAAAAGGGGGTCAGAAGGGGGCGGGACGGGCTGAGGAGGAAGGGGGCCGAGTTGCCCGAGTTGGACGGGCAGAAGGCGGAGCGCTGCGCCTCAAGAAAGAGAGAGGCGCAGCGCGGCGAGCCTCAGTGGTCGTGGTCGTGCTCGTCGTCCTCGTCGCTCGGCCCGTCGGACGGCTCGACGCCCAGGACGGCCTCACGCGGTTCGACCTCGTCGATGTGCTCGACCAGGGCCAGCACGTGGTCGGGCTCGATGAGCCACTGCAGCGAGCTGGCGCCGGTGTCGTCGGAGGTGACCAGCTCGGCCTGCTCCTTGCGCTCCTCGTCGGTGAGGTCGGCCTCGGGGTGCCGGATCTCGGCCAGGGCGGCGGCCTGGAGGGCGTTCACATCGAGCACCTCGACGGTCAGTTCGACCGTGAGGCGCAGGAACTTCGGTTCATCACTCATGGTGAATGAGCCTAGGGCAGTTTCCATTCGACCGGGGCGGCGCCTTGCTGGACGAGGAGCTGATTGGCCCGGCTGAAGGGCCGCGAGCCGAAGAAGCCGTTGCGCGCCGACAGCGGGGAGGGGTGCGCGGACTCGATGCGGGGGACGTCGCCGAGCAGCGGGGCGAGGTTGCGCGCGTCGCGGCCCCACAGGATGGCGACCATGGGCTTGTTGCGGGCGACGAGGGCGCGGATGGCCTGCTCGGTGACCTCTTCCCAGCCCTTGCCGCGGTGGGAGGCGGGCTTGCCGGGGGCGACGGTGAGGACGCGGTTGAGCAGGAGCACGCCCTGCTCGGTCCAGGGGGTCAGGTCGCCGTTGCCGGGCGGCGGGTATTCGAGGTCGGCCATGTACTCCTTGTAGATGTTGACCAGGCTGCCCGGCAGCGGCCGCACGTCGGCGGCGACGGAGAAGGACATCCCGATGGGGTGTCCTGGTGTCGGGTAGGGGTCCTGGCCCACGATGAGGACTTTGACCTCGTCGAAGGGCTGGTTGAAGGCCCTCAGGACGTGGGGTCCGGAGGGAAGGTACTGCCTTCCCTCGGCGATCTCCTTGCGGAGGAACTCGCCCATCGCGGAGATGCGCTCGCTGACGGGCTCCAGTGCTTGGGCCCATCCGGCTTCAACGACTTCGTGCAGGGGACGACCGGCCATGGCCGTTCACCTTATCTCTGGTTGGTACGGCTTGCGCTGGGAACGGGGGTGCAAGCCGTACCAAAAAGATCACAGAGCGGGCTTGCCGGGTTGGAAGAGCCAGGCGTCGAAGAGGGTGTCGAGCCGGGCGCCGGAGATCTGCTCGGACAGGGCGAGGAGGTCGGCGGTGGAGGCGTTGCCGTACCGGTAGGTGCTCGCCCAGCCCTTGAGGATGGCGAAGAAGGCGGTGTCGCCGACCTTGGCGCGTAGGGCGTGCAGGGTCATGGCGCCGCGGTCGTAGACGGGGTCGTGGAAGAGGTCGGCCGGGCCGCCGGGGTCGGCGGGGGGCGTCTGCCAGAAGGCGTCGCCGGCGGGCACGGCGTAGGCGGCGTCGAAGGCGGCCTGGACGGTGCGGACGCCGCGCCGGTCGGCCCAGAGCCATTCGGCGTAGGTGGCGAAGCCTTCGTTGAGCCAGATGTCCTGCCAGCGTTCGGGTGTCACGGAGTCGCCGAACCACTGGTGGGCCAGCTCGTGCGCGAGCAGGTTGTCGCTGGGCACGCGCGGGTAGATCGGCCGGGTCTGGGTTTCGAGTGCGTAGCCGACGTTCGGTTCGTGGTCGACGATGCCGCCGGTGGAGCTGAACGGGTAGGGCCCGAACAGGCTGCTGAAGTAGTCGAGGACCGGTGCGTGGCGGGCGGCGAAGCCGGTGGCCTGGCCGGCGAGTTTGGGGTCGACCGCGGTGATCGTCCGGTAGCCGCCCAGGGTGGTGTCGGTGAGCTCGAACTTGCCGATCGAGACCGTGGTCAGGTAGGAGGCCATCGGCTGGCGCGCGTCCCAGACGTAGGTGGTGCGCCCGCCGCCGGAGCTGCGCGAGGTGAGGTCGCCGTTGGCGACGGCGACGCGGGTGTCGGGGACGGTGACCGAGAAGCGGTAGGTGGCTTTGTCGGTCATGTGATGGTTGCCGGGGTACCAGGTCATCGCGCCCTGCGGCTCGTTGGCGTTGTAGACGCCGTCGCTGGTGCGGATCCAGCCGTCGCGGGAGCCGTCGGGGTCGAGGACGTGGGTGGGTTTGCCGTCGTAGCGGACGACGGTGGTGAAGGTCTGGCCGGGCGCGAGCGCCGCGGTGACGGTGAGTTCGCTGCCCGACTGGGTGAAGGCGGCCGCGGCGCCGTTCACCGTCACCGAGCGGACGGTGAGGGTGTCGACCAGGTCGAGGTTGAAGGCGCTGAGGTCCTGGGTGGCGCGCGAGGTGATGGTCGCGGCGCCCTGCAGCGCGTTGGAGCTGGGGTTGTAGTCGAGGGCCAGGTCGTAGTGCTGGGTGTCGTAGCCGCCGTTGCCCTGCGTGGGGAAGTACGGGTCGCCCGCGCCGGGGCTGCCGGGCGTGCCCGCGACACCGGCGGAGGCGGGCGCGGAGGCCAGCGGGAGGCTCAGCAAGACAGCAGTGGATAAAGCAAGAAAGCGCTTCATGACACTTCTTTCGTTGGCTTGAGCGAATTGTGATACTTGCGAGCCCGCTGAGGAATAGCCGCCGTAGGATTTCCCGTCATGAGCGACCTGCCGCCCGACGTGGCCGAGGTGATCTCCCGCTACCTCGATCTGATCGACCGTGCCGCGCCCGGCCACCTGGCCGCCCTGTACCTCGTCGGCTCGCTGGCGCTGGGCGACTACCGGCCCGGATCCAGCGACGTGGACTTCGTCGCGGTCACCGAGGGCGAGGTGGACCCGGTCGGGCTGGCCGCCGTGCACGAGGCCCTGCGCCCGCCGATGAACGTGGACGGCGTCTACGTCACCGCCGCCGACCTGGCCGCCGACCCCGAGACCGTGGGCGAGCGCCCGCAGGCGTTCGAGGGCCGCGTCACCGTGGGGCCGGCCTTCGAGATCAACCCCGCCGTCTGGCAGACCCTCGCGCAGGGCCCGATCGTGGTCCGGGGCGAGCCGCCGCAGGTCACCGTCGACCCGGTACGGCTGGCCGCGTGGACCCGCGGCAACCTGGACACCTACTGGCGCCAGTGCCGCGACGGCGTGGCCGCCCTCCCCGCCGAGCTCGTCGACGACACCGTCGTGGTGTGGTGCGGGCTGGGCCCGGCCAGGCTGGTCCACACGCTGGAGACCGGCCGGGTGACCTCCAAGCGCGGCGCGGGCGAGTGGGCGCTCCGCACCCGCGGCGACAGCGCCATCCTGCGCGAGGCGCTCACCCTGCGCGGCGGCGGCCGGAGCGCCTACGAGGCACCCGCCGACCGGCAGCGCGACCTGGTGATCCACATGGACGTCCTCCTCGGCGGGGTACAATAGCCGCATGCATTACTACTTCCTCTGATGACGGCGAGCGCCCCACGGTCGGCTCGTCTCTCGGAGGAAGTGTGTCTTCTTTGTCGTTCATCCATGCCCACGAAGTGTCGATCGCTCGTGCCGGCAGGCCGGTTCTGACCGGCGTCTCCCTCACCGTCTCGCCCGGCGAGCGCCTCGGCGTCGTCGGGGAGAACGGCCGGGGCAAGACCACGTTGTTGCAGGTGCTGGCCGGTGTCCTGCCGCCCGACTCGGGCACGGTCACCAGGGCCGGCAGCCTCGGCGTGGCCGATCAGGAGATCCCGGCCGGCGCGGGCCGTACCGTCGGTGACCTGATCGACGTCGAGCTCGCCACCGTCCGCCGGGTGCTCGGCCAGGTCGAGGCGGCCGCCGCCGCGCTGGCAGCGGAACGGCCCGGCGCCGACCACGCGTACGCCGAGGCGCTCGCCGCGGCCGACGCGATCGGCGCCTGGGAGGCCGACCACCGCGTCGGGCTCTCCCTGGCCGCGCTCGGCGCGGTCGGCGACCGGGACCGGCCGCTGGCCGAGCTGTCGGTCGGCCAGCGTTACCGCATCCGGCTGGCCTGCCTGCTGGGCGCGGGCCACGACCTGCTGCTGCTGGACGAGCCGACCAACCACCTCGACGCCGCGGGCCTCGATCACCTGACCGAGCGGTTGCGTGCCCATCCGGGCGGGATCGCCCTGGTCAGCCACGACCGGGCCCTGCTCGCCGACGTCAGCACCGCGGTGCTCGACCTCGACCCTTCGCGGGACGGCCGGCCTCGCCTCTACGGCGGCGGCTACGCCGGCTACCGCGAAGGGCATCGGGCCGAGCGGGCGCGCTGGGAGCAGGAGTACCGCGCCCAGATGGAGGAACGCGACCGGCTGGCGCAGGACCTGTCGGCGGCGCAGGACCGGCTGATCACCGGCTGGCGGCCGGACAAGGGCACCGGCAAGCACACCCGCGCCACCCGGGCCCCGGCGCTGGTCCGCTCGGTGCGCCGCCGGCAGGAGGCCCTGGAGGCGCAGGTGCTGGCGGTGCCCGAGCCGCCGCAGCGCTTCGAGCTGCCCGAGCTCGCTCCGGAGCCGGGCGTGACGTTGCTCCAGGCCGACGGCGTGCGGGTGAAGGGCCGGCTCGACCGGCCGGTCTCGTTGCGGTTGCGCGCGGGCGGACGCCTGGTCGTCACCGGGGCCAACGGCGCGGGCAAGTCCACCCTGCTCGCCGTCCTGGCCGGCGCTCTCCAGCCCGACGAGGGCGAGGTACGGCGGAGCCGTACCGGCTGGCTGACGCAGGAGTCACCCCCGCCCACCCGCCGGACGGTCGCCGAGGTGCTCGGCGAGGAGGCCGGCCTGGGCCTGCTGCCGGCGGAGTCCCTGCGGAAGCAGGTGAGCGAGCTGTCGGTCGGCCAGCAACGCCGCCTGGACCTGGCCCTCCTGCTGGCCGCCCGGCCGGACGTGCTGCTGCTCGACGAGCCCACCAACCACCTGTCGATGACGCTGGTGGAGGAGCTCACCGAGGCGCTGGAGGCGACCGGCGCCGCGGTGGTCGTGGCCACGCACGACCGGAGGCTGTTGCGCGACACGGCCCACTGGCCGCACCTGGCGGTGTGAGCCGGGGCCGGGCGCCCGCCTGCCCCCTCGGAAGGCGGGCGCCCGGAGCCCCCTACTTGACCGAGCCGGCCATCATGCCCTGCACGAAGTACCGCTGGAAGGCGAAGAACAGCACCAGCGGGATCAGCAGGGACAGGAAGGCGCCCGGCGCCAGGATGTCGACGTTCGTCCCGAACTGCCGCATCTCCGACTGCAAGGCCTTGGTCATCGGCTGGGCGTCGGTGTCGGCGAAGACCAGGGCGATCAGCATGTCGTTCCACACCCACAGGAACTGGAAGATGCCCAGCGAGGCGATCGCCGGCTTGCCCAGCGGGAAGACCACCCGGGCGAAGATCTTCCACTCCGGCGCCCCGTCCATCCGGGCCGCCTCCAGCAGCGAGGACGGGATGCCGACGAAGAAGTTGCGCAGCAGGAAGATCGCGAACGGCAGGCCGAAGGCGACGTGGAACAGCACCACGCCGGGGATCGACCCGAAGATGCCGAGCCCGCCGTAGAGCGAGGCGATCGGGATCAGCGCGATCTGGATGGGCACGATGAGCAGGCCGACCACGATGAGGAAGAGCAGGTCGCGGCCGGGGAACTCCATCCACGCGAAGGCGTAGGCGGCCATCGCCGCGATCCCGATGACCAGGATGGTCGTCGGGACGGTGATGAGGACGGTGTTCCAGAAGGAGGCGGTGAACCCGGTGGCCAGCAGGCTGCTGTAGGCGTCGAGGGTGAGCTGCGCGGGCTGGGTGAAGACGGTCCACCAGCCTTCGGCGGCGTTCACCTTCTCGTCGCGCAGCGAGACGATCAGCAGGCCGAGCGTGGGCACCAGCCAGAACAGCCCGAGCAGGACCATCAGCACCTGGACGGCGCCGCTGCCCAGGAGGTCCACCAGCCGGCCGACCGGGCCCCGCTTGATCTCACCGGCCTGCTGGGGTGCGGTGGCGGTCACGACTGCTCCCTTCTGAACCGGCGGATGTTCATGATCATGAAGGGCAACACCAGGATCAGCAGGAAGATCGCCAGGGCACTGCCGAGCCCCTGGTTGCCGCCGCCGCCGAAGGAGACGCGCCACATCTCCAGGGCCAGCACCATCGCCTCGTCCTGCACGGAGGCGGGCGCGATGATGAAGACCAGGTCGAACACCTTCAGGGTATTGATGATCATCGTGACGAAGACCACCAGGAGCACCGGCGACAGCAGCGGCACGGTGATCCGGCGGAACACCTGCCACTCGGTCGCGCCGTCGATGCGGGCCGCCTCCAGCGCGTCACGCGGGATGGCGGCCAGGCCGGCCGCGATGAGGACCATGGCGAAGCCGGCCCACACCCAGACGAACGCGCCGATGATCGCGGGGGTGATGAGCGTCGGGCCCAGCCAGCTCAGCCCGTTGTAGGGCGCGGTGAAGTTGGACTGCGGCAGCCGTACCTGATAGGCGCCCGAGACGCCCTCGAAGGCGAAGGAGCCGTCGTCGGCGGTCGTGGTGGTGGCCACCACGGCGCCGTTCTGCACGGCCTCGACGGTCACGCCGGGCAGGCCCTTCTCCGAGGCGTCGATCTCGCCGTTGCGCCCGCCGCCGCCCGGGGTGAAGTCGAACCAGACCGCGCCGGAGGCCCCGGCCTTCGCCGGCTGCGCGCCGGAGGGCAGGTTGTCCTGCCGGATGCCGACGATCGGGATGAGCGCGGGGCTGCCGCTGGCGACGATGCCGCCGCCTTCGGCCTTGACCGTGTCGCTCTCGCGGGGCCGGGCGTTGGGGTAGCCCTGGGAGGCGGAGAAGGTGTCGTGCACGGTGGTGAGGATGGCGTTGGCCACCCCCTTGTCCGGGTCCTGCTCGTAGACCAGGCGGAAGATGACGCCGGCGGCCATCAGCGAGACGGCCATCGGCATGAAGACGATCAGCTTGAACGCGGTCGCCCAGCGGATGCGCTCGGTCAGCACCGCGAAGATGAGGCCGAGCGTGGTGACCAGGATGGGCGCGACGACCACCCAGATCAGGTTGTTCCTGATCGTGGTGAGCAGGTTCTGGTCGGTGAAGATCGTCGCGTAGTTGCCCAGGCCGACGAAGTCGGTCGGGAGCGTGCCGAACAGGCTGCGGTAGAGCGAGTAGCCGATCGGATAGATCACCCAGATGCCCAGCAGCACGGCCGCGGGCAGGAGGAAGACGTAGGCCAGGACGGGTGAGGGTCCCAGGCGACGCTTGGCGGAGGCTTGGGGGGTGGGTCCGGGGACGGGCCCGTCCGCGATGGGGGACGGGCCCTGCGGACCGGTTGACCGTTCAGTCACGGCTGGTCCTTCCGGAGGGGGTTATTTGGTCCAGGCCTTCTTGGCTTCCGCCTCGAGCTGTTCCTGGATGTTCTTGACGTCGCCGGGGTTGCGCAGCAGGTCCTGGAGGAGCTTCCACTCGCCCTTGCCGTCGGTGCCGCCGAAGGCGCTGGGCGCGAGGTCGGACATGTCGTAGCGGACGCTCTCACCGGCCGAGATGATCGTCTGGCCGAGCTGCTTGGTCAGCGGGTCCGGGTAGTTGTCCGGGGAGACGTTGCGGTTGGGCGAGAGGTAGCCGGGGAGCTTGGCCCAGATCTCGCCGCCCTCCTTGGAGGCGAGGAACTCCAGCAGCGCCTGCGCGCCGGGGGAGTCCTTCATGATCACCGCGATGTCGCCGCCGAGCACGACCGGGGCGGTCTCGCCGACCTTCGGGAAGGCGAAGGACTTGGCCTCCTCGCCGACCTTGGCGCCGGCCTCGACCGCCGAGACGGCGACGAAGTCGGCCTCGATCACCATGGCCGCCTTCTTCTGGCCGTAGACCTGGGTCACGCAGGTCGGGAAGTCGGTCTGGAGCGCGCCGGAGGAACCGCCGTTGACGTACTCCTTCTTGCTGAACAGCTCGGCCATCTTGGTCAGCGCGACGCCGACCGAGGGGTCGGTCCAGGGGATCTCGTGCTCGGCGAGCTGGTCGTACTTCTCCGGTCCGGCGCTGGACAGGTAGACGTTCTCGAACAGGTCGGTGAGCGTCCAGCCGGAGGCGCCGCAGAAGGAGAAGGGCGCGGTGCCGGAGTCGGCGATGGTCTGCGCGGTGGCCAGGAGCTCGTCCCAGGTGGTGGGCGGCTGGGCGCCGGCCTCGTCGAAGGCGGACTGGCGATACCACACCAGCGACTTGTGCGCCGCCTTGACCAGCACGCCGTAGAGCTGGTCGTCGGCCGAGCCCAGCTCCTTCCAGTACTCGGTGTAGTTGTCGTCGAGCTGCTTCTTGACCGCGTCGTTGAGCGGCTTGAGCGCCTTCTGGTCGGCGTACTGCTGCACCAGGCCCGGCTGCGGCAGGATCGCCACGTCCGGCGGGTTGCCGCTGGTGACGCGCGGGCCGAGGTAGGCGCCGGTGTCCTCGCCGGTGGAGGCGTAGGTGACCTCGGCGCCGGTCTTGTCGGAGAAGGCCTTCAGCACCTGCTGGAAGTTCTTCTGCTCCTCGCCGGTCCACTTGGCGGCGACCTCGAGCTTGACCCCTTCCAGGGTCTTGCCGCCGCCCGCGGCCGGCGCCGAGGAGGCGCCGCCGGCCGGTTGCGTGGGGGTGGTGGTGGGGGCGTTACCGCAGGCCGCGAGGGCGATCGCGAGTCCGGCGGCGGTAAGGGCTTTGCGCATGGTTCCTCACTGGGTTTTGAGAACCTCGGAGAGTTCCGCCTTCAGGGCGGCCGCGACGTCGGACGCGGACTCCGTGTACGGCGGGGCGAGAGCCTTGGCGACGTTGCTGGCGATCACCAGGCTCAACTGGTTGTAGTTGGCACTCGCCGGGCGGCGTTTGGCCGCGAGAATGCTCTCCTTCAGGGCCGGCAGGTAGGGGAATCGTTCGATCAGCCCGGGGTCGTCGTAGAGCTCGGTCCAGACCGGCGGGAAGGACCCGTCGGTGAGCACGCGGCGCTGGTTGTCCAGGCTGGTGAAGTAGTGGATGAACTCCTGGGCCGTCTGCGGGTGCTTGGAGTACGCGCTGATGGCCAGGTTGTTGCCGCCCAGGACGCTGGGCCCGGGCAGCCGGGTGACCGCGAACCGCCCGCGGACCGCCGAGCCCGGCGCGGTGGCCGGACCGTAGGCCGGCGGCCAGTTGCGGGCGAAGGCGAGGCGGCCCTCCTGGAAGGCCAGGCGGGACTCCTCCTCCTTGTACCGAAGGGCCTCCTCGGGGATCCACTTCTCGCGCAGCCCCTGCTGGAGCCGGCTGATCGCGGTCTCGACCGGGCCGGAGTCCGCGGTGACGCGGGTCCCGTCGGGGTCGAGAAGCTGGCCGCCGGCGGCCTGGACGGCTTCGGAGAAGTTGACGGTGAGTCCCTCATAGGCGAGGAACTGCCCCGCATAGCCCTGAATATCATGCTTCTTTTGGATTTCCAGAGCTTGTCTGCGCAGCTCGTCCCACGTCTTGGGCGGTTTCCGCACCAGATCGGTGCGGTAGAAGAGCAGTCCGGCGTTGCTCGTGTACGGCACCGCCCACAGCTTGCCCTCGTAGATCGCGGTCTCGACCACCGGCGGCAGGAACCTGTCGAGCGGGAAGGCCGCCCGTTCCAGGGGGATGATCCAGCCGCTGTCGGCGAACTCCGCGGTCATCGTGACGTCGAGCCCGAGCACGTCGTAGCGGTCGCTCTTGGCCTGCAGGTTGGCGACCATCTGCGCGCGTTGCTCGTCGGCGGCCTCCGGCAGCTCGATCAGCGACACCGTCTCGGCCGGGTGGGCCTGGTTCCAGCGGTCCAGCAGGGGTTGCAGGTACGCCGTGGTGTCGCGGCCGGTGGCGAAGGTGATCGGGCCCTTGCCGCCCGCGGTGGGACCGGCGCCGTCGCGCTCACCCGTCCCCGTGCACCCGGCCATCACCAGCAGGGCGACGGCCAGGGGAAGCGGGCGAAACACCGGCGACCTCCACATTACATACGTGTTAGGTAGATGCATTCATGTTATGCACACCCGTAAACTGGACGTCAACGGAAGGTCATGTAACGCCTGCATAACAGGGAGGCCCGCGTGCGGCTGCACCTTCTGGCCCTGCTCGCGAAGGAGCCGGCGCACGGCTACGAGCTGAAGCAGGCGCTGGAACTGACCTTCGGCGCCGCCTACCCCTCTCCCAACATCGGGCAGATCTACGTCACCCTCGCCAGGCTGGAGAAGGACGGCCTGGTCAGAGCGGTCGACGTCGAGCAGTCCAACCGGCCGAACAAGAAGGTCTACTACCTGACCGCCAAGGGCCGGGAGACGCTCACCGCCTGGGTGGAGGAACCCACCGAGGGCCCCCGGGTCCGCGACGAGTTCTACATGAAGCTCATCCTCGCCCCGCTCACCGGCATCGCCGACCGCATGGTCCTGATCGGCCGGCAGCGGCGGCACTACCTCGTGCTCATGCGCGAGCTCAACGAGCTGTGCGAGAGCACCGACCCGGCCAACCGGGTCGCGCTCCTGCTCATCGAGGGGGCCATGCTGCACCTGCAGGCCGACCTCGACTGGCTGCAGCGCTGTCAGGAGGAGCTCCTGTGACGTTGAAGGCGCACAACCTCGTCAAGATCTACTCCAACACCGGCGTGCCCGTGCACGCCGTGCGCGGGATCGACCTGGAGGTCGACGACGGGGAGTTCGTCGCGATCATGGGGCCGTCCGGATCGGGCAAGTCCACCCTGATCCACATGCTCGGCGGCCTCGACGTGCGCACCAGCGGTGAGATCTGGCTGGACGGCAAACGGGTGGACAGCCTCACCGAGAGCGCCTGGGCGGTGCTCAGGCGCCGCAAGATCGGCTTCGTCTTCCAGGGCTTCAACCTGGTCGCCAACATGACCGTCGCGGACAACGTCGAACTGCCCGCGCTGCTGGCCGGGGTCTCGCCCCGGGAGGCGCGCGAGCGGCGCGAGTTCCTGCTGGAACGCCTCACCCTCACCGACCGCGCCACCGCCTCGCCCGGCCGGCTGTCCGGCGGCGAGCAGCAGCGGGTCGCGCTGGCCCGGGCGCTGGCCAACCAGCCGAGCCTGCTGCTGGCCGACGAGCCGACCGGCAACCTCGACAGCCGCAACACCCGCGACGTGCTGCGGCTGCTGGGCGAGGTGCACCGCGACGGGCAGACGATCGTCATGGTCACGCACGACGCCCGGGTGGCCGCCCTGGCCGACCGGGTGATCTCGCTGCTCGACGGCGAGATCATCGACGACGGGCGCATCCCGCGCCGCCGCTCGGCCACCGGCACCGCCGGCGAGGTGATCGACCTCCGATGAGCGTCGTCCGGGCCGGGGGCCGGTTCATCCGGTCCGACCTGCGCGCGCGTCCCGCGCAGGCCCTGCTGACCGTGCTGTCGGTGGCCGGGATCGTCGCCGCGCTGCTCACCGGGGCGACGCTGCTGGAGGAGGGCACCAACCCCTGGCGCAGCCTGTTCGCCCAGACCGACGGCGCGCACATCTGGATCCACACCACCGACCCGCCCGACGTCGCCCGGTTGCGCGAGCTCGACGGGGTGGTGCGATCGGCCGGGCCGTACCGTTCGGCGCCGGTGACCGTGGTGCAGGACGGGAAGAAGGCCCCGGCGGCGTTGCGCGCGCTGCCCGCCGCGCTGCCGGAGGTGGCGCACCCGGTGGTGCGCGAGGGCGCCTGGCTGAGCTCGGCCCAGCCCGACGGGGTGGTCGTCGAGCAGTCCTTCGCCCGGGCGCTGGGCCTGCGGCTGGGCGCGCCGCTGACGGTCAACACGCTCGGCGGCGCCCGTCGCGTGCTCTACGTGCGCGGCGTCGCCGACTCCGCAGAGCAGGGCTTCTACCCCGAGTGGACGCCCGGCCTGGCCTGGGTGCTGCCCGGCACGCTCGACCAGGTCGAGCCGAAACACGGCCTGAGCGAATGGGTCACCGGGCTGCGCCTGGCCGACGCGGACGCCACCCAGGTGATCTCCCAGCGCGCGGTGGTCCGCCTCAGCCGGCTGGAGCGCGTCTACACCTGGCGCGAGGTGCGCGCGGCGATGGAACTGGACAACCGGCTCCTCGGCACGCTGCTCGCGCTCTTCGGCGTGGCCGGCCTGGTCGCCGCGGCGCTCGCGCTGGCCAACGCGGCCGGCGGGCGCGTGCTCGGCCAGCTTCGCGACCTGGCCACGCTCAAGTCGCTCGGTTTCACCAGGCACCAGATCGCCGCCCTGCTGGTGGTCGAGCACGGCGCGCTGGGCCTGCTCGGCATCGGGCTGGGCCTGTCGGCCGGCTGGGCGGCCTGCGTCTGGGTGCTCGGCGCGACCTCGGCCGCGCCCCTGCCGGTGCTGGCCATCGCGGTGGGCGCGGCACTCGTCGTGCTGGCCGCGGTCGGGCTGCCCGCCTGGCGCGGCGGGCGCACCCCGCCGATCCCGGCCGCGCCCGGCGCGCCGCCGCGCGGCCACCTGTCGCGCCTGGCCCGCCTGGCCCTGCTGGTACGGCTGCCGCCCGCCCTCGTGCTCGGCACCCGCGACGCCTTCACCCGCCCGGTCCCGGCCTTCCTGACCGCCTTCGGGCTCGCGGTGCCGATGATGATGATCACCATCGGGCTGGGCGTGTGGTCCACCCTCGACAACTTCCTGAAGCACCCGGAGCAGGTGGGCCAGTCGGCCGGCCTGATCGTCAAGAAGGGCAAGCTCACCCCCGCCGAGACCGAACTCCTGCTGCGGCAGAACCCCGACATCCGCAAGGTCTACCAGGGCAGCACCGTCAACGCCCTGGCCCCCGGCGAGGCCCGCTCGGTGCGGGTGCGCGCCATCGGCACCTCCCTCGACCCCTACCCGTATCCGGTCGCCGAGGGCAGGGGCTACACCCAGCCCGGCGAGGCCGTGGCCGGGCAGGGCCTGCTCGACCTGCTCGGCATCCGGATCGGCGACCGCGTCCGGCTCACCGTCGGCGGCACCCCGCTGATCGTCCGGGTGGTCGGCCGGGTGGTCGAGCCCGAACTCGACGGCCAGGTGCTGTCCGTCGGCCTCGACACCCTGGAGGCCAAGGACACCGTCCCGCCCGCCTTCTACGCCCTCGACCTGCGGCCGGGCGCCGACCCCGCCGAGGTCGCCCCGCGCCTGCTGGCCGCCTCGGGGGAGGCGCTCGACGTGCAGCGGGTGATCAACCCCGCCGAGCGGCTGGGCGTCATCCGGATGATCATCGTGGGCCTCATCGTGGTGCTCGCCCTCATCGCCCTGGCCAACCTGCTCACCGCCATCGCCCTCGGCCTGCGCGACCACGCCTCCGACCTGGCCGTCCTCAAGGCGATGGGGCTGACGCCGCGCCAGGTGACCGCGACCCTGGTGACCGCCACGGGGCTGCTGGTCATCCTCGGCGTGCTGGCCGGGACGGCGGCGGGCGCGCTGGTGGTGACCTGGCTGATCGACCTGCAGGGGCACACCAGCGGGGTGGGGGCGGGCATCGGGCGGCCGCCTGCCGTACCGGCGGTGGTGGCGGCGGTGCTGACGGCGGTCGGGGCCGCGCTGGCGGTGGCGCTCATCCCGGCCCGGCGGGCGGCGCGCGCGTCCGTCCCGGCGGCGGGGACTAGGCTCACCGGATGACTGTGATCCGCCCCCTGACGCTCGACGACGTCCCCGCCCTGACCACGTTGATCCGCGAGAACCGCGATTTCCTGGCCCCCTGGGAGCCCGAGCGGCCGGAGAGCTTCTTCACCGAGGAGGGCCAGCGCGAGGCGGTCGCCGGAGTACTGGCCCAGGACGACTGCCGGCCCTTCGTGATCCTCGACGAGCAGGGCGAGGTGGCCGGGCGCATCATCATCAACGGCATCGTCCGCGGGGCGTTCCAGTCGTGCTACGTGGGCTACTGGCTGGCCGAGAAGGCCGGCGGGCGCGGCCTGGCCACCCGGGCGCTGCGCGAGGTCATCGAGGTCGCCTTCGACGAGCTCGGCCTGCACCGCATCCAGGCGGACACGGTGCTCGACAACGTGCGCTCGCAGCGGATGCTGGAGCGTAACGGGTTCGTCCGTTACGCCCTCGCACCCACCTATCTGAAGATCGCGGGGAGGTGGCAGGACTGCTACCTCCACCAGCTGATCAATCCTCGGTCCGCCTGAGGGCGAACCAGTAGAAGCCGTGCCCCGGCAGGGTGAGCAGGTACGGCAGCGACCCGATCTTCGGGAAGTGCACCCCGCCCCTGGCCTCGATCGGCGTCATGCCCTCGAAGCGGCGCAGGTCGAGCTCGACCGGCTGCGGGAACTTGGCGAGGTTGTTGACGCACAGCATGAGGTCGTCGCCGTCCTCGCGCATGAAGGTCAGGACCGCGGGGTTGTTCGACCACATCTCGGTGTAGGCGCCGGTGCCGAACACCGGGTGCTCACGCCGGATCTGCAGCATGCGCCGGGTGAAGTGGAGCAGCGAGCCCTCGCTGCGCAACTGCGCCTCGACGTTGACCGCCTGGAACCCGTAGATCGGGTCCATGACGGCCGGCAGGTAGAGCCGGCCCGGGTCGGCCTGCGAGAAGCCGGCGTTGCGGTCCGGGCTCCACTGCATCGGGGTGCGGACCGCGTCGCGGTCCTCCAGCCAGATGTTGTCGCCCATGCCGATCTCGTCGCCGTAGTACATGACCGGCGAGCCCGGCAGCGACAGCAGCAGGGCGGTGAACAGCTCGATGCGGTCGCGGTCGTTGTCCAGCAGCGGCGCGAGCCGGCGGCGGATGCCCAGGTAGGCCCGCATACGCGGGTCCTTGGCGTACTCCGCGTGCATGTAGTCGCGCTCTTCCTCGGTGACGGTCTCCAGGGTGAGCTCGTCGTGGTTGCGGAGGAAGATGCCCCACTGGGCGGTGTCGGGCAGCTTGGGGGTGCGCGACATGATCTCGGAGATCGGCTCGCGCGACTCCTTCTTGACCGCCATGTAGATGCGCGGCATCAGTGGGAAGTGGAAGGCCATGTGGCACTCGTCGCCGCCGACCGTCGGGTCGCCGAAGTACTCGACCACGTCCTCGGGCCAGCCGTTGGCCTCGGCCAGCAGCACCCGGTCGGGGTAGAGCCTGTCGACCTCCGCGCGCACCTTCTTCAGGTAGGCGTGCGTCTCCGGCAGCCCGCTGCAGGAGGTGCCCTCCCGCTCGAACAGGTACGGCACGGCGTCCAGCCGGAAGCCGTCGATGCCCAGGTCGAGCCAGAAGCGCAGGACCTCCAGCATCGCCTCCTGCACCGCCGGGTTGTCGTAGTTGAGGTCCGGCTGGTGGTGGAAGAAGCGGTGCCAGTAGTACTGCTTGCGCACCGGGTCGTAGGTCCAGTTGGACTCCTCGGCCCCGATGAAGATGATCGGCGCGTCGGGGTAGCCCGTGGGCTTGTCCGACCAGACGTAGAAGTCGCCGTACGGGCCTTCCGGATCGTGCCGGGAGGCCTGGAACCAGGGGTGCTTGTCGCTGGTGTGGTTCATCACCAGGTCGGTGATGATCCGCAGCCCCCTGGCGTGCGCGGACTCGATGAGCTGCACGAAGTCGGCCAGGTCGCCGAACTCGGGCAGGATCTTCATGTAGTCCGAGATGTCGTAGCCGCCGTCTTTCAACGGCGACTCGTACAGCGGCAGCAACCACAGGCAGTCGACGCCGAGCCACTCGAGGTAGTCGAGCTTCTCGATCAGACCGCGAAGGTCGCCGGTGCCGTCACCGTTGGAGTCCTTGAACCCCCGGACCAGCACCTCGTAGAACACCGCCCGCTTGTACCAGCTAGGGTCCTCCGAGACGAAGGACTCGCTGACCGGATCCGGCGACGGGGATGCATAGCTCATTGGACGCTCACAGAAGGAGATGTGGGCAGGACGAAGTCACCGGTTCCCCGGCGTGAATTGTGGTGACCGCGCCGCCTGGAGCCGTCATCCCTGCGATCTCCATGCCCGTTCCGGGGGTTGCCCGGTTGTACGCGGCGCTTACGGGCCGAACACTACCAGCCCCGCGGGTATCCGGAACCACCTTCCGAACGTGCCCACGACGACTGTTCGTAATCTTCCTGTTACCTAGCGGTCACTCGAAGGGTGTTTGCGGTGCACAGTCGAAGTCACGCAGCCAGGCGCCGAACAGCGTCAGCCCCCGAACCCAGAACCGGTCGTTCCACCCGTGGAAGCGCGCCAGCGCGTCGGGGCCGTCGGCGATGACCGCGTGCGCCTCGGGGGAGAGCAGCCCGGGCACCCGGGAGGCGACGACGCTCAGCAGGTCGTGCGAGTAGGCCCGGGCCGGCGCGGCGGTCGAGCGCAGCGGGACGCGGCGCAACGGCTGCTTGACGACGTTGGTCGAGGGCAGCGCGGCGACCCGCGGGCCGGCGGCGTGGAGCAGCTCGCGGTAGAACCGGCCGCCGTCCTTGCGCCCGACGCCGACGGAGAGCGCGGCGTCGAAGAAGTCCGGGTGGATGAAGGGCGCGGCGAAGGACGCCTCGGGGCCGACCAGGTTGACCGCCGAGCGCGCGATGCCGCGCACGGTGCGGGTGTGCAGCACCGACAGCGGCAGCTCGGCGCGATGGCCGTGCAGCATGGAGGTCGACTCGGCGAACGCGTCGCGCACGGTTTCGGACATCCACTCCTGAGCCCGCTCCGACAGGAACGGCATCGACGGCGCGCCCAGCGAGAGCGAGTCGAGCAGGGCGGCCGAGCGCTCGGCCTGCGAGGAGGCGGCCAGGGCCGAGCCGCTGACCATGAAGTTCTTCAGCAGCGGGCCGCCGGCCAGGCCGTCGACCAGGACCCGGCCGGAACGCTGGACCTCGCGGGCGAAGGGCGCGTACCAGGCGTGGTGCGGGGTGAGGTACTCCAGCCGCCGCGCCACCTCCAGCGCGTCGCGCGGGTAGTCGGCGGCGTCCTGGGTGATGACGCGGTGCGGGATGCCGAGCTCGCGGGTGATCGCCCGGGCGAAGGCGATGTCGGTGTCGGTGCCGTCGTCGGGGCTGGTCGTCCACGACTCCACGTCGAAGCCGCGCGCCACCGCCACGCTGGCCAGCAGCCGCGAGTCGTACCCGCCGCTGACCGGCACCAGCAGCGGCCGGCCCTCGTAGTCCTTGTAGACCTCGTGCAGCAGGTCGAGCAGCTCGCCCGCGCTGGTCCAGGCCTCGTACGGCTCGCGCCGCAGCCAGCGGGGCAGCCGCCGCTCGGTGCGCAGCACCCCGTTCTCCAGCACGATCGCGCTCGACCCGGGCAGCCGCTTGACCCGCGAGTACGGGGTGGCCTCGCCCAGGGGGAAGGTCACCTGGAGGATCGCGGCCCACGCCGACCAGTCGATGTCCACCTCGACCAGCTCCAGCAGCGGCCAGATCAGCGAGGAGAAGTAGACCGCGTCGCCCTGCCGTACGTAATAGAGGTCGACCAGCCCGAGCCCGCCGGTGTGCAGCACGTGCCGGGCGGGCGAGCCGATCAGGCCGGGCGTCTCGAAGGTCTCGGCCACCGAGATCCACTCGTCCCCGCCGTACGGCTTGCGCTCGCCCCACGCGAAGGCGAAGTGCTCGCCCGCGCGGTGGTAGGGCGGCAGCGGGACGCTGCTGTACAGCGCCGCCTCCTCCGAGCGCAGCGCGGGCTTGACCCGCGGGCCGGCGCCGGTGAGCTTGTCCAGCAGCGTGCCGTCGATCCGGCCGAGAGCGCCGCAGATGTAGGGCCGCACATTGAACTGCACCGGATCTCACCCCTTCGAGCCATCAATGGGCAAAGAGTATCCTTCCCAATCGTGAGCACGGAGCTGGAGAGCACTCGTCGGGCCCTTCGGGAGGCCATCGCCCAGGCGGGGCAGGCGGCCGAGCTGGCCCGCCTGCTGGACGCCGCCCAGGCCAGGCTGGCCGAGGCCGAGCGCAGCGGCGAGGAGGCCAGGGTGCTCGCCGCGCGCCTCGAAGAGGCCGAGGAGCAGCTCCGGCGTGAGCGCGCCGCGGCCGAGAAGCTGCGCAAGGAGGCCGCCGAGCAGCGCTACCAGGCCGAGGTCGCGCAGTGGAAGCTGTCGTCGATGAAGGTGGCCCGCTGGACGCGGATCGGCGACGCCATCAAGTCCGGCAAGAGCAACCCGGTGCGCCTGGCCAAGGGGCTGCGGGTGGCGGCCAAGCCGGTCAAGCGGCCCTCGGCGCCCAAGCGCAAGCCGCTGCCGGTGGCCAAGGGCGCGGAGAAGTCGCACTTCCAGGCGACCAGCTCGATCCGCACGGTCGAGGGCGCCTCCTTCCGGCTCAAGCCGTTCCGGGTGCCGACCGGCCCCAACACCCGCCCGCACCTCACCGCGGCGGTCATCGCCGATCCGCACGTCGAGGCGCTGCTGCGGTATGAGTGGCGGCAGACGGTGGGGTTCACGCCGCGTGACTTCGCCCGGGTGCTGCCGCTGGAGACGCCGCACCTGCTGGTCGTCGAGTCCGTGACCGAGGGTCCGTGGGCGCAGGAGCTGCTCGGCGAGCCCGGCGAGGGGCTCCAGGCGCTGCTGGCCTGGTGCGCGGAGCGCGGCATCCGCACGGTCTTCTGGCACACCAAGGGCAACCTCGCCGACTACGCGGCGGCCGCGGCGCTGTTCGAGCACCGCTTCACCGTCGAGGACGCCTCCGGCTGGCCGCGGTTGAAGTTCGGCGTGCAGCCGCGCGTGCACAACCCGCTGCCGCTGCCCGGCGGGCGGATCGACCGGGTGCTGAGCCTGGAGCAGCTCCTGCCGGACGACCTGCCCTACCCCGACACCCTCACCTCCTACCGCTGGCCGGCCGCGGTCGAGGCGCCGCCCGGCACGCCGCAGTGGCGGCTGGCCGAGATCGCCGCCTGCGGCACGCCGATCGGCCCCGAGCCCGACTCGCGCCGCGCCCACGTCGCGCTGCGCCGCGCCTACGCCGGCGGCACGATGACCGAGCGCGTGGACGACCTGCTGGCGGCCATCGGCCTGCCCAGCCACCGGGCGACCCTGAACATCTCGGTCATGATGGTCGTGCACGACGACGTCGAGCAGGCGCTCGCGCAGGTGGCCCGGCAGGCCGGCGTCACCCAGCTCGTCGTCTTCGGCCCGGACGAGGCCGAGGAGCGCGCCCGCGAGCTCATGCCGGCCACCGACGTCGTCTTCCGCCCGCTCGACCCGGTGCTCACCACCGGCGCGATGCTCAACCGCGGCCTCGACCTGTGCGAGGGCGACCTGGTGGCGGTGATGGACCCGCGCGACGTCTACGGCAAGTACTACCTGTCCGACCTCACGCGCGCCTTCCTGTTCGCCAACGCCGACCTGGTCGGCAAGGCGGCCTTCTACGCGCACCTGCGCGCGCCACAGGCCACGCTGCTCAAGCAGCCGGAGGCGGAGTACGCCTACCTGCCGGAGATCAACGGCGCCACCCTGCTGGGCCGCCGCAACACCTTGCGCGAGCTGGGCATCGCCGACCTCACCGACGGCTGGGACACGGTGCTCATGCGCCAGTGCCGCACCGACGGCGTCAAGGTCTTCTCCGCCGACCGCTTCGGCTACGTGCGGGTCCGCCAGGAGGACCGCTGGCTGCTGGGCGCGGCGCACCTGGTCGAGTACGGCTCGGCGGAGCCGCACGCGCTGATCTAGCCTGCGAGGGTGGAGTTTCGCGTGCTGGGGGAGCCCGCCGACCCCGAGGGGGACTGGGCGGGCGAGGCGGTCTTCGTGTCGAGGGCCGCGCTGCGGCAGCGGCGCGACCCGCACGAGGTGGCCGCGGCCGTCCCCGGCGCCGAGGTGCTGCCCGGCGGGCTGATCCGGATCGTCGTGGCGCACCCGGGGGAGCTGCTCGGCGCCGAGCCGGGCGCGGTGCCGCAGGGCGAGTGGCCGGACCTGCCGCGGACGTGGGACAACCCCGGCTTCGTGGTGCGCTACGCGCACGTGCGCGCCCTCAACACCGAGCGGTGGGCGGCCGAGCTGGGGGTCGCCCGGGAGCCGTTCAGGGGCGAGCTGCTCGACGGGGTCTGGGACCGGCGGGTGCTGCGGGTGCTGGCGGAGCTGCCCGCGCGACAGGGCGCAAGAAATGGTGGCTGGGCGTCGTATTCGGTGCGGCTGGCGCTGGCCTACCATGACGCGCACGAGCGGGCGCCTGCCGTACCGAAGGGGGACGAGCCGGCGTCTGCCCTGCACACAGCCCGGGTACGGCTGGCGGAAGCCGTACGAAAAGTACTTCCTGGGCCAGACCGGTTGTAAAGGAAAATCTTTCGTGGACCGTCTCGACAGGTGGGCAGCGGGTCCAGCCGAAGCCGCCGGTCCGATAGCCTCGATCGGGTGAGTCGATTCGCCCATCCCGCCGGGGACCGGCACGCCGAGATGCTGCCCCATGAGCGCCCCCCGCTGGCGCCCGCCGACCTCAACCAGATCAACCCCGCGATCTGGCCGCGAACGTCCGGCCGGCGCGACGGCGCGCTCACGATCGGCGGCGTCGACGTCCGTGACCTGGCCGGACAGTACGGCACGCCGCTCTTCGTGGTCGACGAGGAGGACGTGCGCTCGCGGATGCGCGACTACGCCACCGCCTTCGCCGGATCCGACGTGCACTACGCGGGCAAGGCGTTCCTGTGCCGCGAGATCGTCCGCTGGCTCCACCAGGAGGGCCTCGGCCTCGACGTGGCCAGCGGCGGCGAGCTCGCCGTCGCGCTGAGCGTCGGCTTCCCGCCCGAGCGCATCACGATGCACGGCAACAACAAGTCCGTGGCCGAGCTCACCAAGGCCCTGGAGGTCGGCGTCGGGCACATCGTCGTCGACTCCTACGAGGAGATCGCCCGCCTGGGCTTCCTGGCCGAGCAGCACGGCAAGCGGCCCCGCGTGATGATCCGGGTCACCACCGGCGTCGAGGCGCACACCCACGAGTTCATCGCGACCGCGCACGACGACCAGAAGTTCGGCCTGTCGCTCAACACCGGCGCGGCGGCCGAGGCGGTCCGCCGCATCCTGGCCCTGCCGCAGCTCGAACTGGTCGGCCTGCACTCGCACATCGGGTCGCAGATCGTCGACACCGCCGGCTTCGAGGTGGCCGCGCGGCGGCTGGCGACGCTGCTGGTGCAGATCAAGGAGGAGCACGGCGTGCTCCTGCCCGAGCTCGACCTCGGCGGCGGGTACGGCATCGCCTACACCCCCGACGACCAGGCGCCCGACGTCAAGGAGATCGCCGACAGCCTGCGCGAGATCGTGGCGAAGGTCTGCACCGACGCCGGGCTGCCGGTGCCGCGGCTGACCGTCGAGCCCGGCCGGGCCATCGTCGGCCCCGGCGGGATCACGCTCTACGAGGTCGGCACGGTCAAGGACGTCGAGGGCTTGCGCACCTACGTGAGCATCGACGGCGGCATGAGCGACAACGTGCGCACCGCGCTCTACGGCGCGGAGTACACCACCGCGCTGGTCTCGCGCGAGTCGCAGGCCGAGCCGATGCTCAGCCGCGTGGTCGGCAAGCACTGCGAGAGCGGCGACATCGTGGTCCGCGACCACTACCTGCCCGCCGACCTCGCGCCCGGCGACCTGATCGCCGTGGCCGCCACCGGCGCCTACTGCCGGTCGCTGGCCAGCAACTACAACTACCTGCCCCGGCCCGCGGTGGTCGCCGTCGCGAACGGCGAGTCCCGCGTGATCGTCCAGGGCGAGACCGAGGACGACCTGCTCAGGGGGCAGTTGTGAGTGGCAAACCTCTCAAAGTGGCCCTGCTCGGGTGCGGGGTCGTCGGGTCGCAGGTCATCCGGCTCATGCACGAGCAGGCCGCCGACCTGGCCGCCCGCGTCGGCGCGCCGCTGGAACTGGCCGGCGTGGCCGTGCGGCGGTCCGGGCGCAAGCGCGACGTCGACTTCGACCCGGCCCTGCTCACCACCGACGCCGAGAGCCTGGTCGCCCGCGACGACGTGGACATCGTCGTCGAGGTGATCGGCGGCATCGAGCCGGCCCGCTCGCTGCTGGTCAGCGCGCTGTCCAAGGGCAAGGCCGTGGTCACGGCCAACAAGGCGCTGCTGGCCGAGGACGGCGCGGCGCTGTTCGAGGCGGGCCGCGCCGGCAACGGCGACCTCTACTACGAGGCCAGCGTCGCCGGGGCCATCCCGCTCCTGCGCCCGCTGCGCGAGTCGCTGGCCGGCGACCACGTCCGCCGGGTGCTCGGCATCGTCAACGGCACGACCAACTACATCCTCGACAAGATGGACAGCACCGGCGCCTCCTTCACCGAGGCGCTGGAGGAGGCGCAGTCGCTCGGCTACGCCGAGGCCGACCCGACCGCCGACGTCGAGGGCTTCGACGCCGCCGCCAAGGCGGCCATCCTCGCCGGGCTGGCCTTCCACAGCCGCGTCACCGCCGCCGAGGTGCACCGCGAGGGCATCACCGAGATCACCGCGACCGACGTCGCCTCCGCCAAGGCGATGGGCTACGTCATCAAGCTGCTGGCCATCTGCGCCAAGTCCGACGACGGCCGCTCGATCGGGGTGCGCGTGCACCCGGCGATGATCCCCAGGACGCACCCGCTGGCCGGGGTCGGCGAGGCCTACAACGCGGTCTTCGTCGAGGCCGAGTCCGCCGGGCAGCTCATGTTCTACGGCAAGGGCGCCGGCGGCGCGCCGACCGCCTCCGCGGTGCTCGGCGACATCGTGGCCGTGGCGCGCAACCGCATCGCGGGCACGCGCGGGCCGGACGAGTCCACCTACGCCTCGCTGGCGGTGCACCCGATGGGCGAGACGGTCACGCGCGTGCATGTGGCGCTCGACGTGGCCGACAAGCCCGGCGTGCTGGCCCGGGTGGCCGAGGAGTTCGCGCGGCACGACGTCTCGATCCAGACGGTGCGCCAGGAGGGGCACGGCGACGACGCCCAGCTCGTCATCGTCAGCCACCGCGCCACCGACGCGGCGCTCACCGCGACCATGGACGGGCTGCGTGAGCTCGACATCGTGCGGGCGGTGGCCAGTGTGATGCGGGTCGAGGGCGACGACTGACTGACCCTTTTGACCGATGGAAACGGCCCGTCCCCCAGGTAGGTGGGGACGGGCCGTTTCCGGTTTCGGGGGTCAGCTCCTGACAGTGAGGACGGTGCGGGCCAGGCCGCCGTTCTTGCAGTGCACGGTCACCGGGAAGGTGCCCGTGCGCGCTGTCTTCAGCGCCGGGGCCCAGGCCACGGTCGGGACTTCGGGGTGGGTGCGGGCCGGGACGAAGGCGTTCGAGGCGATGTGGGAGACCTGCGAGCTGCTGCACACCGCGGTCACCTTCACCTGGCCGCCCAGTCTGGCCGTGGTGGGGCTGAGGCCCACGCCGGCGTTGACGGCCCCTAGTGCGCCCCCAGGCGGAGTGGTCGGCGGCGTTGTGGGGGGAGTGGTGGGCGGGGTCGTCGGCGGGGTCGTCGGCGGGGTGGTCGGCGGGGTGGTCGGGGACTCGCCGCCGAAGACGACGTCGCTGCAGGAGTAGAAGGCCTCGGGGCTGTCGCTGCGCTGCCAGATCGCGTAGATCAGGTGGCGGCCCTTCTTGGCCGGCAGCCGCCCCTCCAGCACGTACGAGCCGTTGGCCAGCGTCGGGTCGGTCTGGCTGAGGAACGGCTTGGCCTCCAGGTCCGACCACTTCAGCGGCTGGGCCGGGTCGTAGCCGTCCTTCGTGACGTACAGCTCGAAGGCGCCCCGGTGCGGGGCCGTGGCACGGAAGCGGAAGGTGTACGGCGAGCCGGCCGACAGGGTCGTCGCGGGCCAGTCCGCCCGCGCCTGGTCGAGGCCGCGGTACTTGTCCCGCCCGGCGCCGCACAGCCGCCCGTCGGGGATGATCTCGCGGTGCCGCCCGGCGGCGTTGGCGATGTTGACCTCGTTCCAGTCGTAGAACGGCTGGGTGCCGCCGAGCTGGACCGCCTTCTTGCAGGCGTCGGACTTCGGGCTCTCGGGGTTCTCGCTGTAGCAGACCATGGCCCGGCTGGGCGGGTTGTTCATGGTGCCGTGCGCGTTCGCCGTGCCGGGAACGAGGGCGAGCATGAGCAGCGTGGGGGCGGCCAGGGAGGTGGCGAGGGTGGCCTTGCGGTTGATCTGCATGGCACCACCTTGGGGGAGCCTGCGGGGCGGAAAAGCCCGCTTAAGTGGCCGTTAAGGCGGCCTTAGGCACCTTTTCAGGGGGTGCCTAAGGGGGCTGCTTCAGTGCTTGGCGCGGCGGGTGGGACTTTCGGTGCGGAACCAGAGCTGGACCTGGGCGCCGCCCAGCGCTGAGCGGTCGAGCCGCAACGAGCCGCCGGTCGACTCGGCCAGCCGCCGCGCGATGTCCAGCCCCAGCCCGGTGGACCCGGCTCCGCTGGCCCCGCGCTCCAGGGCGGTCTGCGGGTCGGCGATGCCCGGCCCGGCGTCGGCGATGAGCAGCCCGACGGTGCCCTTGCCCTCGTGCAGGGTGACCGAGAAGGCGGTCCCCTCGGCCGTGTGCCGGAACACGTTGCCCAGCAACGCGTCGATCGTCGCGCTGAGCTCCCCGGCCGGCACCGGCACCCGCACCGGCAGCGAGCCCCCGATGAGCTGCCAGGGCCGCTGCTGGTCCTCGGCGAGCGCCGACCAGAAGGTGAGCCGCTCCCGCACGACCTCCGCCGCGTCGCAGCAGGCCGCCGCCCGCGACGGCCGCCGGGCGGCGGCGATGATCGAGTCCACCTCGCCCTCCAGCCGGGTCAGCGCCTCGCGGCTGGGTTCGGCGGGCGGGCCCAGCCGCTCCAGGCTGAGCCGGAGGGCGGCCAGCGGGGTGCGCAGCCGGTGGGACAGGTCGGCGGCCAGTTCCCGCTCGGCGGCCAGCAGCCGGCTCACCTGGCTGGCCATCGAGTTGAACGCGTTGGCCGCCGCGACCAGTTCTGGCGGCCCGTCGGGGTGGATGCGCTCGCCCAGGTCGCCCCGGCCGAGCGCGGTCGCCGCCCCGCCCAGCCGCCGGGCCGCCCGCACCACCCGCGCGCCCAGCCGGTCGCCGACCAGCACCGAGCCGAGGACGAGCACCACGGCCACCCCGGTCAGCACCGCCCACGAGCCGAGCACGTCCCGGTTGAGCTCCGCCGCGGGCACGAAGACCTCGACCACTGCCCGCCGCTCGCCGTCCAGCGCGACCGGCCGCAGCAGCACGTACGCCCCGTCGGGCAGTTCGAAGGTGCCCGCGGCGGCCTGCGCGCCGGCTCTGGCCACCTCGGCGGCCGGGGCCCGCGAGGTCCCTGTCACCCCCGCGCTGGTGTGGATCGCCAGCCGTTCCTGCCGGCCCGCCGCCGTCCGGGCCATCGCCAGCTCCAGGTCCTGGGCCCTGGTGGTCAGCGCCAGCACCGGAACCAGCGAGGAGGCCTGCCGTTCCGCGTCGGCCAGGGCCCTGCCGTGCGCGGTCTCCTTCACGATCAGCGCCAGGGGCACCAGGAAGGCCAGGGCCACCATCGAGGTGACCGCCACCATGAGGGCCGCCAGCGTCCGCCTCACCGCGCGGCCGAGAGCATCACGCCGACGCCGCGCACGGTGTGCAGGTACCGCGGGCTGGCCGCGCTCTCGCCCAGCTTGCGGCGCAACCACGACAGGTGCACGTCGATGGTCTGGTCGTCGCCGTAGGACTGCTGCCAGACCTCGCTCAGCAGCTCCCGCCGGGTGACCACCCGGTCGGCCCGGGCGGCCAGGTAGGCCAGCAGGTCGAACTCCCGGCGGGTCAGCGACAGCCGCACCCCGTCCAGGACGGCCTCGCGGCGGCCCAGGTCGACGCTCAGCCCTCCGGCCCGCACCACCTGCGGCGCCGGCGCCGAGCGGGCACGACGCAGCACGGCCTCCAGCCGGGCCGCGAGATGGTCGCCGGAGAACGGCTTGACCAGGTAGTCGTCCGCCCCGGCGGCCAGCAGCCGGACGATCTCCGTCTCGTCGTCGCGGGCGGTGGCCACGATCACCGGTACGTCGGAGACGCCGCGGACCATGCGCAACGCCTCGGACCCGTCCAGGTCGGGCAGGCCGAGGTCCAGGACGACCAGGTCGGGCGGGCGGCGGGAGATCTCGCGCAGCGCGTCCAGCGCGCATCCGGCGCTGCGTACGGCATGCCCCCGCCGGTCGAGCTCGTGGATCATCGCGGCTCGGACGAGCTCGTCGTCCTCGACCACGAGTACCGTCGCCATCGCGCCTCCCGACCTGGCCTGGGCCGCCATACTCGGCTTATGCGGCGAACCGTGAGATATGTTGCCATCTGGTTGGGGGCGACCGTGGTGGCGATCTCGGTTTCGTGGTTCGCGGTGCGTGGGGTGTTGCGCAGCGAGTTCGTGGCCGACGTGGTGGTCCGGCCGATGGCCGCGCACACCGAGACGGCCCGGAACACCGCGGCCCTGCCGTCGCCGGCGGCGGTGACGACGCCCGCGCCCCGGCCGGTCACGCAGCCGCCCACGCCCACGCCTCGCCGTACCAAGTCTGGAAAGGACCTGAAGGTCCTCACGGTGAAGGGCGGCGAGGTGGTGTTCCGGCTCGACCGGAACGGCTGCGCGCTGGTGTCGGCGACGCCGAAGAGCGGCTACACCACCCGGGTCAGCCGCAACGACGGCTGGATCCGGGTGGACCTCGCCCAGGGCGCCCACGGCTCGGCCGCGTTCTGCATCGGCTCGGAGCGGCGCACCGACACCTGGGAGTACTAGGGCTCGTGCCGCCGCAGGGCCAGCCGGACCAGCGCGCCGTACACCACGGCCATGCCGGCGAGCACGCCCATGCAGGCCAGCCAGGTGCCGGCGTCGTGGTCCCAGAGACCGTCGCGCATCCGGGAGATGTCGATGCGCTGCAGGTCCACGGTGGCCGCCGCGGCGGCGTAGCCCCAGCGGGTGGGCACGAGCCAGGCGAGCTGCTCCAGCCCGGTCCGGCCGACGACCTCGATCAGCTTCCCGATGAAGACGAACTGCGCCATGATCAGCACGACCATGGCCATCATCGCCTGCTCGTTGGTGGACACCAGCGCGCTGACCAGGAGCCCGAGCACGCTGCAGGTGAAGGCGACCAGCGCCACCACGACGGTGAGCTCCAGCGGGCCCAGCAGCAGCGGATCGGGCGGCGGTTCGCGGCCGAGCAGGCTGAGCGCGACGAAGAGCGCGGCCTGCACGAGGTTGACCGAGCCGAGCACGGCCAGCTTCGACAGCAGGTAGGCCAGCGGGGACAGCCCGACGGCCCGCTCGCGCCGGTAGATTGGCGCCTCTTTGACGATCTCCCGGATCGCCCCGATGAGGCCCATCAGCGCCGCGCCGAAGATCAGGATGATCAGCAGCGTCCCGGCCTCCTCGGTCGGCCGGGGCGGCACGCCGAGCCCGTCCGAGCCCTGGACGACCCGGCTCATCAGCGCGAGCGCGATCGGCAGGCCGATCATGGACAGCGCGGCGAGCCGGTCCGAGCGGATCACCGACGCCATGCGCTGGGCGAGGATGGCGAACTGCCGCACCCGGCTCTGCTTCGGCGGCGGTGGCGGGGCCGGGAGCGCCCGCCCGTCGCCGCCGCCCGGCCGCGGTGCCCCGCAGTACCGGGCGAAGTACGGCGAGCGCCGGAAGTGCTCGGCCCAGACGTCGGGCTGCTCGGAGACCAGCCGGAAGACCTCGGCGTATTCGGTCACGCCGAAGAAGCCCAGCAGTTCGTCTGGCGGGCCGAAATAGCCGACCTTGCCGCCCCGGCACAGCACGAGCACGCGGTCGCAGCCGCTCAGATGCAGCACGCTGTGCGTGACCACGACCACCGTCCGGCCGTCGTCGGCCAGCGCGCGCAACGTGGTCATGACCTCCTTGTCGAGCGAGGGGTCCAGGCCGGAGGTGGGCTCGTCGAGGAAGAGCAGCGAAGGCTTGGTGAGCAGTTCCAGGGCGACGCTGGTGCGCTTGCGCTGGCCGCCCGAGAGCCGGTCGATGCGCAGCCCGCGCCGCTCGCCGAGGCCGAGCTGGCCGATCACCTCGTCGATGCGCCGCTCGCGCTCGGCCCTGGTGACGTCCTGGGGGAAGCGCAGGGCGGCGGCGTAGCTCAGGGCCCGGTCGACGGTGAGCTCCTTGTGCAGGATGTCGTCCTGCGGGACCAGGCCGATGCGGTGGCGCAGGTCGTCGTAGTGCGCGTACAGGTCGCGTCCCTCGTAGACCACGCGGCCGGTGGTCGCCGGGCGGAAACCGGTCAGCGCGCCGAGCAGCGTCGACTTGCCCGCCCCCGAGGGGCCGACCACCGCCATCAGGCTGCGGGCCTCCAGGTGCAGGCTGACCCGGTCGAGCAGTACCGCCTGGCCGGCCCGCACGGTCAGCTCCTCGGCCTGCAGCGAGACCGCGCCGGTGTCGGCGTGCACGGCGATCCGGTCGCCGAGGAAGCGGATCTGGTGGTGGCCCACCGAGACCAGGTCGCCGGGGTTGAGCCGGTGCTCGCCGACCCGGACGCCGTTGACGTAGGTGCCGTTGCGGCTGCGCAGGTCGCGCAGCAGCGTGCCCGAGCCGTCGCGGCGCAGTTCGGCGTGGTGGCGCGAGACGAGCAGGTCGTCCTCGAAGGGCAGGTTGTTGTCCGGTGAGCGGCCGATGGTCAGTGACGGGCCGAGCGGCAGGACGAGTTGCGGGGCGCCGAGCGCCTGGGGGTTGCGCGGGGAGGACGGGCGGCCCACCGCGGTGACCGGCAGGTCGGGCAGGCGGGGCGCCGGTGGGCGGGGCGGTCCCTGCGGGGCGACGCTGAACTGCGGGCCGTCCTCCGCGCCGCCGAGCCGTACCGTCAGCGGGCGGGTCAGCTCCACGTCGAACACGCGGCGGCGGTCCACGTAGGTGCCGTTGCGGCTGCCCAGGTCGCGTAAGACCCAGACGCCCTGGTGGAAGAAGATCTCCGCGTGCCGCCGTGACACCCGGGCGTCCACGATGGCGATGTCGGCCTCGCGGCCGATCACCAGGCGTTGCCCCGGCACCAGCACGCGCTCCCCGGCCGGGCTCCGCACGATCAGCCCAGACATGAACCTTCCCCGTTGACGTGAGCCATCAGAATGGCCCCGCCGCCCCCACCCCGTCCACCCCACCCCCTCCTCCCACAGGTGGCGGGCTCCCACGGCCGCTGGGGTGACCCGTCCCTGTCCCGATATGCCGGGCAGGACCAGGGCGGCGTAAAGTAGCGGGGTTCCGTGCTAGATCGAGGAGTCAGCCCGCTGTGACTGCGACGCCGCCGATGGGTTTCGTCCGAACCCCCGAACCGGCGCTGGGCAGGCTGGGCTGGGACGGCGACGGCTGGACCGCCGACGGGGACCACCCGCGCGCCCTGCGTGCCGTGGAGGTCGACTGGCCTGCCGCGCCGGTGCCGCTGGACGGCCTGCTGGAGCTGGCCGCCGACGGCGTCCCGCTCACCGCCGCCACCGCACCGGCCTGGGTCCCGCCCGCCTTCGCCGAGGTGCTCACCGACCGGACCTGGCTGTCCTGCGTCCCCGACGGCAGCCCCCGCTGCGTCGCCGACCTGCGCCGGGAGGAGCACAGCGTACGGCTCCGCCGCGCCGCCCTGCCGCCCCCCGGCGAGCCCGAGGTCAGCGTGGTGCTGTCCACCATGCGCCCGCACCTGCTCGGCTTCGCCCTGGCGCAGATCGCCCGCCAGCGGCACGTCCGCGTCGAGATCATCCTCGGGCTGCACGGCGTGGCCTTCGAGTCGGTACGGCAGGCGGTCGAGGAGTGCCCGCTGCCGGTGACCTGGATCGAGGCCGGCACCGACACCGCCTTCGGGGAGGTGCTCAACCTCCTGGCGGCCAGGGCGTCGGGGGAGTACCTCGCCAAGTGGGACGACGACGACTGGTACGGCCCCGAGCACCTGGCCGACCTGGTGCGAGCCGAGCGCCACCGGGGCGCGGACGTCGTCGGCACGACGGGGGAGTTCTTCTACCTGGAGCCGTTGCGCGCCACCATCCGCCGCACCCGCTTCGCCAGCGGGGCGAACTACCCCAGCGAGGTGTGGACCGACCACGTCGCCGGGGGCACCATCTTCGTCTCCCGCACCACATTCCACGACATAGGCGGGTTCGCGGCGCTGCCCCGGGCGGTGGACAAGCGCTTCCTCGACGACGCCCGCGACGCCGGCGCCCGCATCTACCGCACCCACGGCCTCGGCTACATGCTGCGCCGTGCCGGTGGCGCCGAACACACCTGGCAACTGCCCCTGGCCCACTTCCTGCGCGTCCAGGCCAACCAGTGGCGCGGCCTGCGCCCGAGCGCGCTCATGGAGCTCCCCCATGCCCACTGACCCCACCCCTTCCGAGCCCACGGGCCTCCCCGACGAACCCGCCCCGACCTCCTCGGGCCTTTCAGCCGGTTCCGCCCCCGGTCCCCACGGCCACCTCACCGGCGCACGCCTTCCCCGGGTCAAAGGGAACGACTACCGCGACCTGCGCCCGCCCACCGGCGACTGGACCCCGACCCTCACCGTCAGCGTGGTCATCCCGGCCTACAACGGCCAGGACAAGCTCGACCTGGTCCTGGCCGCCCTGGCCGGCCAGACCTACCCCGCCGAGCTCACCGAGATCATCGTCGTCGACAACGGCAGCTCACCCCCGCTCACCGCCCCACCCCCGGTCCGGCTCATCCACTGCCCGGCCCCCGGACGCCCCGCCGCCCGCAACGCCGGCCTGGCCGCGGCCACCGGAGACGTCATCCACTGGCTCGACTCCGACGTCCTGCTCACCCCGGGCGCGCTCGACGCGCACATGCGCTGGCACCACGCCGCCCCGTACCTGTCGGTGACCGGCTACATCCGCTTCACCACCGCTCCCGTGCCCGCCGTACTGCCCGCCGACCTGGAAGCCGCCTTCGAGCCCGCCGAACCGCACGGCTGGCTCGTGGAACTCGTCGAGCGCACGCACGGCCTCACCGACCCCGCCCAGCGCCACTTCAGCCTGCACATCGGCGGCGCCACCTCGGTCAGCGCCGCCCTCCTCGCCGCCGCCGGCCCCATGGACGAGGACGTCGCCCTCGGCCAGGACACCGAGCTCGGCTACCGGCTGGCCCAGGCCGGCGCGGTCTTCGTCCCCGAGCCGTCCGCCCGTGCCTACCACCTCGGCCCGACCATGCGGATGCGCGACAAGCAGCCCATCGACCGGGTCAGCCACGCCTTCGTCGCCGACCGCATCCCCGTGTACCGGTGGCTGCGCTCCCACCCGGCGCGGCAGTGGAAGGTGCCCCTCGTCACCGCCGTCGTCCCGGCCGGGGGGTACGACGAGACGCGGGCCACCGTGGACGCCCTCCTCGCCGGGACCGTCCCTGACGTCTCCGTCGTCCTGACCGGCGACTGGCCCGCGGCCATCGGCGACCGCCGTGCCCCTCTCCGTGACCCCAACCTCGACCTGACCCTCCTCCGCGGCCACTACACCCACGAGGCGCGCGTACGGCTGGCAGCGGACCCCTCGGCCCCGCCGTACGAGCAGGGGACCGCGGTGGACCCGGCTGTGCCGTACGCGCGGGGTGCTCTGGTGGATCCGGCGGTGCCGTACGTGTTGCGGGTGCCTGCCGGGTGGGTTCCGGGGGCGGACACGCTGGCTCGCCTCCTCGACCTCATGCGCGAGGAGGACCACGGCCTCGTCAACGTCCTGCTCGCCGAGGACCCCGCCGGCCTGACCGTCGCCCGCCTGGAGAAGCGGGCCGCCTTCGCCCGCGCCGCCCTCGTGGTCACCCCGGGCGAGGACCTCGACGACGCCGTGGACGACGTCTCAGGCGTGCGCTGGGTGGACGGCGAGACCTTCGGCTTCGGCTCCGAACCACGCACGATCACCGGCCGCCGGAGTGCCTTCAGGGCCCGTCAGGAGGCCGAACGGGAGCGTGCCCGCCTCCACGCCGAGACCGTACGGCAGGCCGCCGAGATCGAACGCCTGCGCGCCCAGGTCGCCCGCTGGCGTGACGAGGCGGGCCGCTGGCGCAAGTCCTCCGTCGAGCTCCGCCGCGAGATCGGCACCCTCCGCCGCCAGCTCGGCACCCTCCGCCGCCGCAGCTGGCAACAGGTCGCCGCCACCCTCAAACGCGCCGTCAAGAACCGCCTCCCGTAGGGGGCCGCCGGGGTACCGGGGACACGAGAACCCCGCCTCCCACCAATACGGCGAGCAGCCGTGCGGCGGGTGGTGATCCTGTGCGGCGGGAGGGGCCGTCGGCGACCCACCCCGGAGAGAGGGAACCCGAGGGTCAGTCCTGCCGCAGAGCCGACCGGAGGCGGCCGAGGAGCCCCGAGGCGGACTGACCACGCCCGAGGGAAGCCTGAGCCCGCGGTGAGGCCGCAGAGGCAGTGGGCGCCTCGCCGGTCGCGGACGCGGACCCGCCCGCCCCTGGCTCGGGCCGAGTCCCGCCAGCGCCGGGCTTGGCCTGAGATCCGCCGATCCCAGGCTCGGGCTCACGGGTGGCGGGAGAAGCAGCCGCCTTGGGCGGGGGCCAGAAGCGGGCCGGGGTGGCGTGGCGGACGCCGTGGGTGACCTCGACAGCGGCCTCACCCAGGTACCGGGCCCGCCCCAGGGCGGAGGTGCGCTCCAACCGGGCGCTCCCACCGCCGGGAAGGTCGACGACAAGCACCCCCACCAAATCCTCCTGCACACTCTCGACCATCCGCTCCAACGTGACCCGATGCAGCGGCACCCCCACCGGCCCCCGATACCGGAACGGAATGGGCGCAGGCGACGCGGACGCCTCGTCGATGAGCCGGACGCGCTGGTCATGCCGGTAAAGGTCGCGAAGGTGGCGAAGGTCGAAGGACGGGTCCTCCAGCACCGACCGCCGCCCTTCCGCCAGCCCCGACCAGGGCGCGACCAGCGTGACGACGACGTCGTGCAGCTTCCCGTCGAGCGCCGCCCCCACCGCCTGCCGTACCGTCTCGGTGTCCGCGCCGGTCACGTCGTAGACCACCTCGACGTACGGCACCAGCCAGCTCCGCCCGGGTTCCTTGCGCAGGTCGCGCCGGAGCGGGATGCGGTGCGCGAGGTACGGCTCGACGGCTCGTACGGCCCGCTCCCGGTCGAGGTGCTGGGCGGGCAGCCCGAGGTGGACCGCCTCGGCGAGCGGGTCGGGGATGAAGACGACGCCGTGCATGGCCAGCCGGTAGGCGAACTCGGTGTCCTCCCCGCGCAAGACGGTCGGGTCGAGTCCGCCGACGGCGTGGAAGGTCTCGCGGCGCAGGCAGAAGGTCGGCCCCGTGCACACGTGGTAGGGGTTGCGGCTCTTGCGCAGCCCGTCGGTCTTGGCGATGGTCGCCTCGGTCGAGCTGGGCACCGCCCGCTCCAGGTCGAACAGCTCGCCCAGGCGGCGCGCGGCCCGCACCTGCGCGGCGGTGAGCGGCGGCGGGTCGACGAAGCGCTTCATCCCGATCGTCACGAGGTAGTCCGCGCAGCCGTGCCAGCGGGCGAGCGCCTCGATGTGCTCGGGCGCGGCGACCATGTCGGCGTCGAGCCGCTGGATGAGGTCGCCGTCGGCCTGCAGGGCGCCCGCGTTGACCGCGTTCGAGATGCCCCAGCCGGTGTCGGGGACGACGATCCGGGTGTTGAGCGGCCGGATCTCCGGCAGGGTCAGCGGCGGCTCGCTGCCGTCGTCGACGACGAGCACCTCCAGCAGGTGCGCGGGGTAGGTCTGCGCCGCCAGCGCGGCCAGGACCAGGTCGAGATGGCGGGCGTTCCGTGCCGGTACGACCACGCTCACGGATTCTTGCGGTGCCCAGGTGCCGAGCTCGGGCGGCGTCAGCGGTGAGTAGTCGTTCTGACGCAGCACGGGACGCGCGTTCATGATGATTGACCCCCTGGGGCTGACCTTATCGGGGATTGCTGGGGATTTGGTGCGGAGTGCGAGTGTCCAGGGAGTGGGCAGGTGTCCAGGGAATGGACCGGTCGCGTGCGCACGACGCCGGTGGCCCTAAACTCGGCGACAAACACCGCAGGTAGTTTCGCGGGTGGCCGGTCGCGGCGAAGTCCGGCGACCACCGGCGGGCCCGCGAGCGGAGCGAGCCAACAGGCTAGGGAGACGATCATGACCAGGGCGTGGCGTGGACTCATCGAGGAGTATCGAGACCGGCTGCCGGTCACCACGACGACTCCCGTGGTCACGCTCCTGGAAGGCGGCACCCCGCTGGTGCCCGCCCATCGCGTCTCCGCCCTGACCGGGTGCGAGGTCTACCTCAAGGTCGAGGGCGCCAACCCGACCGGCAGCTTCAAGGACCGTGGCATGACCATGGCCATCAGCAAGGCGGTCGAGGACGGGGCGAAGGCGGTCATCTGCGCCTCGACCGGCAACACCAGCGCCTCCGCCGCCGCCTACGCGGTGCGCGCCGGCCTCACCTGCGCGGTGCTCGTCCCGCGCGGCAAGATCGCGATGGGCAAGCTGGCCCAGGCGCTCGTGCACGGCGCCACCCTGCTGCAGGTCGAGGGCTCCTTCGACGACTGCCTGGAGATGACGCGCAAGCTGTCGGAGAACTACCCGATCGCGCTGGTCAACTCGGTCAACCCGTTCCGGCTCCAGGGCCAGAAGACCGCCGCCTTCGAGATCGTCGACGCGCTCGGCGACGCGCCCGACATCCACTGCATCCCGGTGGGCAACGCGGGCAACATCTCCGCCTACTGGATGGGCTACCAGGAGTACGCCGCCGACGACGTCGCCACCAAGACGCCGCGTATGTTCGGTTTCCAGGCCTCCGGCTCGGCGCCCATCGTCAACGGCGCGCCGGTCACGCACCCGCACACGATCGCGACCGCGATCCGCATCGGCAACCCGGCCTCGTGGCAGCTCGCCGAGGCCGCGCGTGACGAGTCCGGCGGGCTCATCGACTCGGTGACCGACCGGCAGATCGCCGCCGCCTACAAGCTGCTGGCGCAGGAGGAGGGCGTCTTCGTCGAGCTCGCCTCCGCCGCCAGCGTGGCCGGCCTGCTCCAGGCGCACGCGGCCGGTCTGGTCGAGCCCGGCCAGAAGATCGTGTGTACGGTCACCGGCAACGGCCTGAAGGACCCCGACTGGGCCATCTCCGGCGCTCCGGCCCCGGTGACCATCCCGATCGACGTCCACGCCGCCGCCTCGTCGCTCGGGCTCGTCTAACCCCGCTCTAGGAGAACGATGACCACCGCCAACCGGGTCGTGGTGCGCGTCCCCGCGACCTCCGCCAACCTCGGCCCGGGGTTCGACGCCCTCGGTCTCGCTCTGGCCCTGCACGACGAGGTGACGGCCGAGTTCGCGCCGCGCACCGAGGTCGTCGTCGAGGGGGAGGGCGCGGGGGAGGTGGACCTCGGCGAGGGCCACCTGATCGTCGCCACGATGCGCAGAACCTTTGGCAGGATGGGCTTCCCGCAGCCGGCCGGGATCCGGCTGACCTGCCGGAACGTCATCCCGCACGCGCGCGGGCTGGGCTCGTCGTCGGCGGCCATCGCGGCCGGCATCCTCGCCGCCCGCGCCCTGGCCCGCCTGCCGTACGGCACGGCGGCCGAGGACGGAACGGCACCCGCAGACGGCGCAGCCACCGCAGCCGGCGCGCCCGGCGCGGACGGCGGTGAGTTCGGCGTTGAGCGAACAGGCCACGATCTGTCCGACGACGAGGTGTTCGCGCTGGCAACCGAGATCGAGGGCCATCCCGACAACGTCGCCCCCTGCCTGGCCGGCGGCCTGACCGTCGCCTGGACCGACCAGGACGGATCGCCGCGTAAAGTGAAGCTGGCGCCGGATGCGGGGATCCGTCCGGTCGTCCTCATCCCGTCCTTCCGTCTGTCGACGGAGACGGCGCGGGGACTCCTGCCGAAGGAAGTGCCCCACAAGGACGCCGCCTTCAACTCCGGCAGGGCCGCGCTGCTGATCGCGGCGCTGACCCAGCGTCCGGAGAACGCGTTGCTGCTGGCCGCGACCGAGGACCGGCTGCACCAGGATTACCGCGCGCCTGCCATGCGGCAGACCGCGGACCTGGTACAACAGCTAAGGGCTCGGGGCGTGCCCGCGGTGGTTTCGGGCGCGGGTCCCACGATTCTTGCTTTCGCCACGGCGGAGACGCAGGATTTGATCGCGCCAGAAGTGGGTAATGACTGGCACATCCAGCATTTGGACGTCGACCCGTATGGTGCGAGCGTTCAGTTCCCCGAGACACGCTGATGCCTCTTAGACCTTCAGGGAATAGCCGTGCGCGCTGGTGATGTTAGGCTGATAGCCGCACCAGATGCCCCCATGGTGGGTGCGTGCTTGTCAGCCACACATCGTTGCATCATGCTTCACGTCGCGAGGCGTGAGCAGCGCGGCTGTCTCCCCGGAATCCGTCGCCTCCGGTTGGCCCACACCCGGTTGGCTCGACGCGAGGCGAAGACGACGGGGTCTGCGCGGTTCAATCCATCTGGCGACAGCAATCTGGGGGGTTTCCTCCACCCGTCACCGTCCTGTGACGGCCTGGACAAGCCTCTCCCCAAGCAGTGGCGGCCTCTGGCCGACGATCACAGATGTGCACCCCGACCCGGTCTGTCCTGCCGGATCGACAGCACCTCCGGGACGACCGGCGACACCAGCCGGCGCCCGACCCCTGGGAAGGACCTTTAGTTGAGCGACACCACCGAACTCCTCTCCGACGCAAGCGCGTCCGGCGACACCCCCACCCGCGCCGCGGCCAAGCCCCGTGCGCGTCGCTCCGGCACCGGCCTGTCCGCCAAGGTGCTGCCCGAGCTGCAGAAAATGGCTGCGGAGCTCGGCATCAGCGGCACTGGGCGGATGCGGAAGAGCCAGCTCATCGCCGCAATCCAGGAGAAGACGGGTGAAGGGGCCCCGGCCGCCGTTGAGGCCGCGCCGGTAGCCGAGGCGCCGGCGGTCTCCGCCGAGCGGCCCGCCCGTAGCCGCAGGGAACGTTCCCGCACCAAGACCGAGGTGGCCGAGGCGCCCGCGGCTGCCGCGGCCCCGGTGGCCGTCGCCGCCGAGCCCGTCGTGACCGCCGCGCCCGAGCCCGTGGTCGCCGCCGCCGAGCCCGTCGTGGAGCAGCAGCAGGCTGACTTCCAGGGCGACGCCCGCGGTGAGCGCGAGAGCCGTCGTGAGCGCCGCAACCGCCGCGAGCGCGGCGAGCGTGGCGACCGCGACCAGCAGCGTGGCGACGCGCCGCGTGGCGAGCAGCCGCGCGGTGACCAGCAGCGGGGCGAGCAGCGCAGCGACAGCCGCACCGACCGTGACCGCGGCGCCGACCGTGACCGCGTCAGCGACCGCGGTGACCGCACCGACCGTGCGGACCGCGGTGACCGCAACGACCGCGGTGACCGCGGTGACCGTGGCGAGCGCGGCGGCGACCGTGACCGCGACCGCCAGCAGTCGGCCGACCAGCGCGGCGGTGACCGCGACCGGCAGCCTCAGGGCGGTTTCGACGACGACGAGCGCGGCCGTGGCCGTCGCGGCCGTTTCCGCGAGCGCAACCGGGGCCGGGGCCGTGACCGCTTCGACAGCAACGAGCCGATCGTGGGCGAGGACGACGTCCTCATCCCGATCGCCGGCATCCTCGACATCCTCGACAACTACGCGTTCGTCCGGACCAGCGGCTACCTGCCCGGTTCCAACGACGTGTACGTCTCGCTCGCGCAGATCCGCCGCAACGGCCTGCGCAAGGGCGACGTCGTCACCGGTGCCGTGCGCCAGCCGCGCGACGGTGAGCGCCGCGAGAAGTTCAACGCCCTGGTCCGCCTCGACACCGTCAACGGCATGGACCCGGAGCAGGCGCGCAACCGCCCCGACTTCAACAAGCTCACGCCGCTCTACCCGCAGGAGCGCCTGCGGCTGGAGACCGAGCCGAACATCCTGACCACCAGGATCATCGACATGGTCTCGCCGATCGGCAAGGGCCAGCGTGGTCTGATCGTCTCGCCGCCCAAGGCCGGTAAGACGATGGTGCTGCAGTCGATCGCCAACGCGATCACCCGCAACAACCCCGAGTGCCACCTCATGGTCGTCCTGGTGGACGAGCGCCCTGAGGAAGTCACCGACATGCAGCGCTCGGTCAAGGGCGAGGTCATCCACTCGACCTTCGACCGTCCGGCCGAGGACCACACCACCGTCGCCGAGCTGGCCATCGAGCGCGCCAAGCGGCTCGTCGAGCTCGGTCACGACGTGGTCGTGCTGCTCGACTCGATCACCCGTCTGGGCCGCGCCTACAACCTGGCCGCGCCCGCCTCGGGCCGCATCCTGTCCGGTGGTGTCGACTCGACCGCGCTCTACCCGCCGAAGCGGTTCTTCGGCGCCGCGCGCAACATCGAGAACGGCGGCTCGCTGACCATCCTCGCCACCGCGCTGGTGGAGACCGGGTCCAAGATGGACGAGGTCATCTTCGAGGAGTTCAAGGGCACCGGCAACATGGAGCTCAAGCTCAACCGGTCGCTCGCCGACAAGCGCATCTTCCCGGCTGTCGACGTGGACGCGTCCGGCACCCGTAAGGAAGAGATCCTCATGGCGAAGGACGAGCTCCAGATCGTCTGGAAGCTCCGCCGCGTCCTGCACGCGCTGGACATGCAGCAGGCTCTTGAGCTTCTCCTGGAGAAGATGAAGGAGACCAAGTCCAACGCCGAGTTCCTGATGCAGGTGCAGAAGACCACGGTCAGCAACGACCGCGACTAGGTCTGATCGGCTGGAGAAGCGGCGAGGTGGTTCCCACCTCGCCGCTTTTTCGTGGTCCGGAACCGGTACGGCTAGCCGCCGCTCAGGTGGGTGAGGCGCAGGCGGCAGGCCAGGTGCAGGGCGAAGCGGGTCTCGTGGTCGTCGAGGTCCGCGCCCAGCGTCTCGGTGATCTTCCTGATCCGGTAGGAGACCGCGTTGAAGTGCAGGTTGAGACGCTTGCCGGCCAGCCGGGGGGAGCGCTGGACGTCGAGGTAGGCGGCGAGGGTGGTGACCGCCTGGAGGCTACGGTCCTTGCCGAGCGCGTCGAGCGGGCGCAGCAGCTCGTCGACGACGCGGCGGCTGAGCGTGGAGGCGGCGGCCTCGGCCAGGACGCGGCGGATGCCTGTGGCGTCGAACTGCTCGACCAGGGTGCCGCGCGCGGCGGCCGAGGCGGCGGCGGAGCGGGCTTCGAGGGCGGAGGTGCGCAGGCCGTCGAGGGCGGTCTGCGGGGTGCCGATGCCGCAGCGGAGCGCCCGGCCGGGGTGGCGGTCGGCGAGGGCGGTGACCAGGTCGTGGGCGGCCAGGCGCATCCGGTGGGTGGTGTCGGCGCCGCCCGCGGTGGAGCTGCACAGGATCAGCAGGGCTTCCTCGATGCGGGCGACGTTCCAGCGGCCTTCGGGGGTGCGGGGGCGTTGCAGGACGTCGAGGACGACCGAGTCGAGCAGGCGGCGGTGTTCGGCCAGGGAGCCGGCGATGCCGTCCTCGACGTCGACCCAGACGGCGACGTGCCGGCCGTCGACCGGCAGGCCCAGGACCCGGGCGCGGTCGGCCAGGCGGCTGGCCTGGGTGCGGTCGGCGACGACCAGTTCGGTGAGCAGGTCGGAGCGGAGCTGGCCGGGGGCGATCTCGTGGGCCAGCGCCGCGGCGCGCATCCGGGCCGCGGCGGCGGCGACCGCGGGCAGGGCCAGGCGGGCGGCCTCGTCGTCGGCGGCCAGGTCCTCGTAGGGCTCGGACAGGCGGGTGGCGGTGACCACGCCGATCAGCCGCCCGTCCAGCCACACCGGCTCCCCACCGAACCCCGCCCCGCCGGCCCCATCGGAGTCGCCGGTCCCGCCCGCGCCGTCCCGCCTTGCCGTACCAACGCCGCTCTCGTCGTCCCGCCTCGCCGTGGCAGGAGCCGAGTGCCTCGCCGTGGCAGGAACCGAATCCGGGTAGGCGGGGTCGTTCCGGGCCGCCGCGCCGGCGTCGGCGGGGTCGAGGAGGCGGAGGTGCAGGCCGAGGGCGGCGCCGGCGTCGTTGAGGAGCCGGGCGAGGTCGCCGGAGGGCTCGGCCTCCCGGACGGCGGCGAGGGCGGAACGGGCTCGCGCCAAGGCCTCGGCGGCGCCGCTGCGGATGATGCGGTCGATGGCGAGCACGACCTCGGCGACGTCCCGCTCCTCCACGACGCCGAGGACCGGCAGGTCGGCGCGGTCGGCCAGGCGCTGGGTGGTGATGGGCAGCCCGGTGCAGCCGATCAGCACGAGCGCGGTGAGATCGCGCTGGGCCGCATGCCGTACCGCCACATCCAGCTCGTACGGCACAGCCCGCGCGGCCACCCGGGCGGGCACGACGACGAGGGTCCCGGCCGGCGCCTGCCGCATGGCGGCGAGGGAGTCCAGCGAGGTCACCGCCCCGAGGGCTCGCGCGGCCAGCGGCCCGGCGAGCAGCCGGAGCGGCGGATGGGCCCCGGCGAGCAGGTCAGCGATACGCGCCATGGACGGAGCTTATCCGCGCATCACATAAAGTACGCAAAATTCGTTTTCCGCGCCCTATAGCGACAAAGCCGCAGGCAGGAAGGCTGTCGTCATGCACGACGGGAAGACAATCACGCCGGCGGAGATCCCGCCCCTCACCCGAGGCTGCGCGATCCTGGGCACCGGCGGCGGCGGAGTGGTGACGGTCGCCGCGCTGTCGGCCGAGCGGGCGCTGCGCCAGTACGGGGACGTGGACCTGGTGACCCTGGCCGACCTGCCCGCGGACGGCCTCGTGCTGCCGCTGGGGTCGATCGGCGCGCCGACGGTCTCGCACGAGATGCTGCCCAGCGGCGACGAGGGCCTGATCATCCGCGAGACGGTTGAGCAGACGCTCGGCAAGCCGGTGGTCGCGGTGATGGCCTCGGAGATCGGCGGCGGCAACGGCGTGGAGCCGGTGGCGCTGGCCGCGCGCCTGGGCCTGCCACTGCTGGACGCCGACGGCATGGGCCGCGCCTTCCCCGAGGTGCAGATGGTCTCGATGTACGTCGCCGGCCGCGACCCGGGCCTGGTGGTCCTGGCCGACGTGCAGGGCAACGTCGCGGCGCTGCGCCCGGCGAGCGGCACCTGGTCGGAGACCCTGGCCCGCGCGGTCTGCGTGGCGATGGGCAGCACGGCCCTGATGGCCGACTACATCCTGCCGGTCGGCGAGATGCGCGGCGCGGCCATCGAGGGCACGGTGAGCAGGGCGATCGCCATCGGCCGCGCGGTGATCGGCGCGGAGGACCCGGTCGGCTCGCTGACCGCCGAGCTCGGCGCCTCGAACCTGATCACCGGCAAGGTCGTCGACATCGAGCGGCGTACCGGCGGCGGCTTCGTCCGCGGCAGCGTCGTGATCGACGGGGTGGGCGACTGCAAGGGCCGCCTGCTGCGGGTGGAGATCCAGAACGAGAACCTGGTCGCGCTGGAGGACGGCGAGGTCCGCGCCAGCGTGCCCGACCTGATCACCATCGTGGACAGCCAGACCGCCGAGGCCATCTCGACCGAGTCCCTGCGCTACGGCCAGCGGGTGAGCGTCCTGGCCTGGCCGTGCGCGCCGCTGTGGCGCACCTCCGCGGGCCTGCGTACGGCCGGCCCCGCCGCCTTCGGTTACGACATCGACTACGTCCCGGTGGAGGAAGCCAATGCGTGACCTGCGAATCGGCGTGGACGTCGGCGGCACCAACACCGACGCGGTGGTGCTCGACGCGGCCAACCGGATCGTCGCCGCCACCAAGCAGGCGACCAGCGCCGACGTCACCGCCGGCATGCGCAACGCGATCACCGCGGTGCTGGAGCAGCTCGGCGACGAGCGGCAGCGGGTCGGCCGCGTGATGCTCGGCACCACGCACGCCACCAACGCCATCCTGGAGCGGCGCCGGCTCGGCCGGGTGGCCGCGGTCCGGCTGGGCGCGCCCTCGTCGAAGTCGGTGCCGCCGATGGAGTCGTGGCCGGCCGACCTGCGCGAATGCGTGCTGGCCGGCGCGGCCGTGCTGGGCGGCGGCAACTACGTCGACGGCCGCGAGATCGCCCCGCTCGACGAGGAGGGCCTGCGCCGCTTCCTGGCGACGATCGCCGGGCACGCCGACGCGGTGGCCGTCACCTCGGTCTTCAGCCCGGCCTCCAACGAGCAGGAGCTGCGCGCGGCCGAGATCGTGGCCGAGGAGCTCGGTGCGCAGGTGCCGGTCAGCGTCAGCCACGAGATCGGCGCGCTCGGCCTGCTGGAGCGGGAGAACGCCGCGGTGCTCAACGCCGCGCTCTACCAGGTCGCCGCGCACGTGCACGACGCCCTCCAGGAGGTGCTCGACCAGCACGGCCTCGACGTGACGCGCTACTTCGCGCAGAACGACGGCACGCTGATGACGGTCGACTACGCCGCCCGCTACCCGGTGCTGACCATCGGCTCCGGCCCGGCCAACTCCATCCGCGGCGCGGCCTACCTGTCGGGGCTGAGCGACGCGATCGTGGCCGACGTCGGCGGCACCTCCACCGACCTCGGCGTGCTGGTCAACGGCTTCCCCCGGGTCTCCTCGGCGGGCGTGGAGATCGGCGGGGTGCGCACCAACTTCCGCATGCCGGACATCCTCGCGCTGGCCCTGGGCGGCGGCACGGTCATCGGCACGGACGGCGTGCCGGGCACGACCTCGGTCGGCTACCGCATCGGTACCGAGGCGCTGGTGTTCGGCGGCTCGACCGCCACGATGACCGACGCGTGCGTGGCCGCGGGCCGGGCCGCGATCGGCACCGTCCGGCCGCCGGCCGAGCTGGCGGGGGTGCTCCGCCGTACCGACGAGCAGGTGGCCGACGCGGTCGACCGGATGTCGCTCGGCAAGAGCGACCTGCCGCTGGTCGTCGTGGGCGGCGGCGCCTTCCTGGTGCCGGACGGGCTGCCCGGCGTCAGCGAGGTGGTCCGGCCCTCGCACGGCGGCGTCGCCAACGCGGTCGGCGCGGCCATCGCACTGGTCAGCGGCTCGATCGAGACCATCGTCCCGGCGGGCGCCGGGCGTCGCGAGGCCATCGACACGGCTGTCGAGACCGCGCGCGGGCGAGCCGTACAGGCGGGGGCCGACCCGGCGGCGGTCGAGGTCGTCGAGGTGACCGAGATCCCGCTCAGCTACCTACCGGAGCCCGCGCTCCGGGTCCAGATCAAGGCGGCCGGGCCGCTCGGAAAGATCTAAGGAGGATCCATGCGCAGGACAACCCGCATCGTCAGCGCCATGGCCGCGCTCGCGCTGGCCGTCACCGCCTGCGGAGGCGGCCAGGTGCGCGGCGCCGCGAAGCCGGACGGCTCGTCGCCGCCGGGGGCGGCCTCACCGTCCGGGCCGTTCGTCTACAGCCACAACCTGGACATCGTGACCGACTGGAACCCGGCCACCTCGTCCTCCAACGAGATCATCGCGCTCCAGAACATCTACGAGACGCTGACCAAGTACAACCCGGCCACGCAGAAGGCCGAGCCGCGCCTGGCCACCTCGTGGACGGCCGCCGAGGACGGTAAGACCTGGACCTTCACCCTGCGTCCGGGCGTGAAGTTCCACAGCGGCAAGCCGCTCGACGCCGCCGCGGTCAAGGCCGCGATCGAGCACACCGTGCAGAAGAAGGGCTACGCGGCCTACATCTGGAGCGCGGTGGACAAGATCGAGACGCCGGACGCCTCGACGGTGAAGTTCACCCTGAAGTACCCGACCCCGCTCGACGTGGTCGCCTCGGCCGGTTACGGCGCCTACATCTACGACCCCACGGTCGACTTCGAGGCGGGCAAGGCCGACGGCGGCTCCGGCCCGTACACCATCGACACCTGGCAGAAGGGCCGCGAGACCGAGCTGACCCTGAAGGCCTTCGACGGCTACTGGGGCGGCTGGGACGGCCCGCACTACAAGCAGATGCAGTTCCGGGTCGTGCCCGAGGAGACCACCACCTGGCAGCTCCTGCAGCGCGGCGAGATCGACTTCGCCAACCGCCTCGGCCCGCAGTTGTTCGCGCAGGCCAAGGGCGCGGGCCTGCAGACGTCGGAGACCCCGTCCTTCCAGAACCTCCTGGTGCTGTTCAACACCGAGACGGTCGACGTGAAGGTGCGCAAGGCGCTGCAGAAGGCGATCGACTACGACGGCCTGGTCGCCGCCACCAAGGGCGCGGCGGTCGCCGCCAGCGGTCTGGTGCCGGAGGGGCTGCTCGGGCATGCTGCCGGGATGACCCCGAAGCAAGATCTCGCCGGCGCCGAGACGCTGCTCAAGGAGGCCGGTTTCGGCCCCGGCGGCAAGCCGCTGGAGCTGTCGATGACCTACGCCCAGGGCGACGAGGACCAGCAGCTCCTCGGCACCCTGCTGGCCACCGCGCTGAAGAAGCTCAACGTGGAGCTCACCCTGACCCCGCTCAACTGGAACACCCAGTGGGAGCAGGGCAAGAAGGGCAAGCAGGACGTCTTCGTCATGTACTGGTACCCCGACTACGCCGACGCCTACTCGTGGTTCGCCAACGTCTTCCGCAGCGCCGACCCGGTCAGCTTCAACCTGTCCTACCTGGCCGACAAGGAGCTCGACGCGCAGATCGACGCGCTGCCCGAGCTGGCCGCGACCGACCGGGCCAAGGCCGAGGCGGCCTACGCCGACCTGCAGAAGAAGATCATCGACGAGCAGGCCGCCGTGGCCGTGCCGTTCGTGCAGCGCTACCGCCGGGCCTTCAGCGGCGGCGTCGAGGGCTACGTGGACAACCCGGCCTACCCGAACGTCGTCTTCGCCTACGACCTGAAGCCGGGGAAGTAAACCGTGCTGAGGTACCTGATCCGCCGGCTCGGCCAGGCTCTCCTGGTCGTGGCCGGCGTGGTCGTGCTCACCTTCGCGATCATGCGGTTGCTGCCCGGCGACCCCGCGGTCGCCTACGCCGGGCCCAAGGCGACCGCGGCCGAGCTCGCGGAGGTGCGGGCCAGGTTCGGGCTCGACGCGCCGCTGCCGGTGCAGTTGTGGGAGTACGTGCGCGACCTGCTGAGCGGGGACCTCGGCACCAGCCTGCACACCCGGCAGCCGGTCCTGGACGACCTGATGCTCGCCTTCCCGGCCTCGCTGGAGCTGGTCGGGGCGGCCCTGCTGGTGGCGGTCGTGCTGGGGATCCCGCTGGGGATCGTCGCCGCCCGGTACAAGATGAGATTCCTGGACTTCTCGGTGCGGATCGGCGGGATGCTCGCCGTCTCCGTCCCGGTCTTCTGGCTCGCGCTCACCGCGCAGACCGTCTTCGCCAGCAACCTCGGCTGGTTCCCGGTGGCCGGCGAGTACGACGCCTCGCTCGACACCACCAGCCCGCTGACCGTCTACACCAACATCACGATCGTCGACTCGCTGATCACCGGCAACTGGCCGATGTTCACCGACACCCTGCACCACCTCGTGCTGCCCGCGCTGGTCGTGGCCGCCTACCCGATGGGCGTGATCGCGCAGCTCACCCGGGCCGCGCTGATCGAGGAGTCCGGGCTCGACCACGCCCGGATGGCCCGCGCGCTCGGCTTCGGCGAGAGCGCGGTGCTGACCCGCTTCTCGCTGCGCCCGGTGCTCAACCCGGTGCTGGCGCTGGTCGCGCTGGTCTTCGCCTACGCGATCGTCAACGGCTTCCTGGTCGAGGCGGTCTTCAACTGGCCCGGCCTGGGCCGCTACGCCGCCGACTCCATCCGCGCCCTGGACACCCCGGCCATCGCCGGGGTCACGCTCCTGGTGGCCCTGCTCTACGTGCTGGCCAACCTGGTCGTGGACCTGGTGCAGGGCGTCGTCGACCCGAGGGCGAGGGTGCGATGAGACGGCTCGATCCCCTGGCGCGCGTGGGCGCGGTCGTCCTGGCCCTGATCGTGCTGGCCGCGATCTTCGCCCCGCTGCTCTCGCCGTACCCCGAGGACGCCCTGGACCCGCTCAACAGCCTGCTGCCGCCCAGCGGCGAGCACTGGTTCGGCACCGACCAGGTCGGCCGGGACATCTTCACCCGCATCCTGTACGGCGCGCGGACCTCCCTCGGCATCGTCGCCGCGGTGCTGGGCCTGTCGGCGCTGATCGGCGTGACGCTCGGCGTCATCGCCGGATACGCGGGCGGCTGGACCCGGGACGTGATCATGCGCGTCACCGACGTCTTCCTCGCCTTCCCCGCGCTGCTGCTGGCCCTGGCCACCGCGGTGGTGCTGCGGCCGAGCGTGACCACGGTGATCGTCGCCATCGCGGCCACCTGGTGGCCGTGGTACGCCCGGCTCACCGCCTCGGTGGCGGCCTCGGTCGCCAAGCGCGGCTACGTGGACGCCGCGCAGTGCCTGGGCGTGAGCCCGCCGGCGATCGTGGTGCGGCACGTCCTGCCCAACTCGCTCACCCCGGTGCTGGTGCAGCTCTCCAACGACGGCGGCGGCATCATCCTCACCGCCGCGGCGCTGTCCTACCTCGGGCTGGGCGCGCAGGAGCCGACCGCCGAGTGGGGCCTGATGATCGAGCAGGGCCAGTCGCTGCTCACCACCGACTGGTGGGTCGTCACCTTCCCCGGCCTGGCCATCATGCTCACCGCCTTCGCCTTCAACGTGCTCGGCGAGGGACTGCGGGCCGCGCTCGACCCCAGGAGGCTGCCGCGATGATCAAGATCACCGACCTGGAGGTCCGCATCGGCGACCGCGTCATCGCGCAGGTGCCGTCGCTGGAGGTACGGCCCGGCGAGTGCGTGGCCATCGTGGGGGAGAGCGGCTCGGGCAAGACCACCACGCTCATGGCCGTGCTCGACCTGCTGGAGGGCGCCACCGTCACCGGCTCGATCGACGCCTTCGGCACCGACGTGGTGAAGCACGGCGCCAAGGACCTGCGCGGGTCGCGGATCGCGCTGGTCATGCAGAGCCCGCAGGGCGCGTTCAACCCGACGATGCGCCTGGGCGTCCTGCTGCGCAAGGCCCTGGCCAAGCACGGCGTCAAGGGCGGCGAGGCCGACCGCCGGGCCCGCGAGGCCGTGCGCGACGTGCTGCTCGACGAGTCGATCCTGCGCCGCTACCCGCACGAGGTCTCCGGTGGTCAGGCCCAGCGCTTCGCCATCGCCGTCGCGCTCGCTCTCGGCGCGGAGGTCATCCTCGCCGACGAGCCGACCAGCGCGCTCGACGTCACCGTCCAGGCCGAGGTGGTCGCGGTGCTGCGCCGCCTGCACGACGAGCGCGGCCTGGCCGTCCTGCTCGTCTCGCACGACCTGGCGCTTGTCTCGGCCATCGCCGACCACGTCACCGTCATGAAGGACGGCCGCGTCGTGGAGAGCGGGCCCGCCGCCGAGCTCTTCGCCAACCCCACGTCCGCCTACACGCGCGAGCTCATCGCCGCCGTGCCGACGCTCCCGGAGGCAGACCATGCTGAAGGCTGACAACGTGACCCTCGGGTACGGCGGGCGTCCCGTCGTGCACGACGTCAGCGTCGAGGTGACCGAGGGCGGCGTCGGGCTGATCGGGGAGAGCGGGTCCGGCAAGACGACCGTCGCCCGCGCTCTGCTCGGGCTGATCAAGCCGATGTCCGGGGCCATAACGTACGGCACGCGCGACCTCAACGCGCTGGGCCGGGCCGACCGGGCCGCCTTCCGCGGCCAGGTCCAGCCGGTCTTCCAAGACGGCAGCGAGGCCCTCGACCCGCGCATGCGGATCGGCTCCTCGATCGCCGAGGCGCTCGACGCCCACCACCGGCTCGACCGGGCCGCCCGCGACGCCCGCATCACCGAGCTCCTGGAGTCGGTCGGCCTCGACCCGGCCCTCGCCGAGCGCCGCCCGCACCAGCTCTCCGGCGGGCAGCGGCAGCGGGCCGTCATCGCCCGCGCGCTGGCCGTCGAGCCGGACATCCTCGTGCTCGACGAGCCGACCAGCGCGCTCGACGTCACCGTCCAGGCGCGGGTGCTGGACCTGCTGGCCTCGCTGGCGAGCTCGCGGGGGCTGACCTACTTCCTCATCACGCACAACCTGGCCGTGGTGGATCGGCTCTGCCGTACCTCCCAGGTGCTCTTCGCCGGGCGGGTCGTCGAGGCCGGGCCGACGCGCACGCTGCTCACCCGGCCCGCGCACCCGTACACCGCGGCCCTGCGCGACGCGGTGCCGAAGATCGGCGGCGCGCCGCCCAAGGCGGTCGGCAAGGTCGAGGCCGCGCCCGCCACCGAGGGCTGCGCCTTCCAGCGCCGCTGCCCGCTGGCCACCGACGTCTGCCGGACCGTGCGGCCGGTCGCCCGCGAGGTCGCCGGACGCAGCGTGGCCTGCCACCGGGCCGAAGAGGTCGTCGGCGGCCAGATCTCCGGCGCACAGGGGGGATAACCCGAAGCCGGACAATACGGATGGCTCCATTCACCGGGCGCGCTCCGGCGGGCAGGCTGGTGGGGTGGCGACTTCAGTGATCCGGTTCGTGGGCGGCCCGTGGGGCCCGGTGGGGCTGGCGCGTGACCCGATGACCTGGCGGGCGGCGCCGTACCTGCTGCTCAGCCCCCTGCTCGGGCTCGGCTGGTTCGTGGTGCTGGCGTTCCTGCTGCCGACCTCGCTGATCCTGATGATCTTCTGGGTGGGCGTGCTGCTGCTCGTCGCGACCATGTTCCTGTGGCGCGGCGGGGCGATGCTGGAGCGGCGGCTGCTGCGGCTGACCCTCGGGGTGCGCATCGCCGACCCCTACCGGCCGCAGCCCGAGCGCGGCCTGATCCGCTGGCTGGTCACCGACCCGGCCACCTGGAAGGACCTCGGCTACCTGCTCCTGCTCATCCCGCTGAGCTTCGTGGAGTTCGTGGCCTCGCTCCTGCTCTGGCTGACCACCTTCGCGCTGCTCGGCGCGCCGCTCTTCCTCCTGCTGGGCACGCCGGTGCAACTGGCCGGGTTCGAGCTCGACTCGCTGCCGCTCAGCCTCGTGGCCGTCCTGCTCGGGCTGGTCATGTTCGCCCTCACCCTGTACGGCGTGCGCGGCATGGCCTGGCTGCACGGCCTGCTCGCGGTCGCCCTGCTCGGCGGCAACGAGGCCGAACGCCTGCGCGCCAGCCGCGCCCGCGGGGTCGACGCCGCCGAGGCCGAACGCCGCCGCATCGAGCGCGACCTGCACGACGGCGCCCAGCAGCGGCTCCTGGCCGTCGCGGTCGACCTCGGCCGGGCCCGCGCCAAGCTCGACACCGACCCCGACGCCGCGCGCGAGCTCATCGTCCAGGCCCACGACGGCACCAAGGCGGCCATCGCCGAACTGCGCAACCTGGCCCGTGGCATCCACCCGGCGATCCTCACCGAACGCGGCCTCGACGCCGCCCTGTCCGCCCTCGCCGCCCGCGCCCCCGTCCCGGTCGACGTCGGCGTCGAGCTGCGCGCCCGGCCGCCGGCCGCGGTCGAGAGCATCGCCTACTTCACCGTCGCCGAGGCCCTGGCCAACCTCGCCAAGCACGCCGCCGCGACCGAGGCCTCGGTCCGGGTGCACGGGGACGGTTCCGCGGTGTTCGTGGAGGTCTGGGACAACGGGCTCGGCGGGGCGACCGTGCATCCCGGCGGCGGCCTGGCCGGGCTGGCCGACCGCGCGGCGACCATCGACGGCCTGCTCGTCCTGCACAGCCCCGTCGGGGGACCCACCCTGGTCAGAGCCGAGCTGCCCTGCGAGTATTGATCACCATGCGAGTGGTGATCGCCGAGGACTCCGTGCTGCTGCGCGAGGGCGTCTCCCGGCTGCTGGCCGACGGCGGCATCGAGACCGTGGCCCTGGTCGGCGACGCCGACGCCCTGCTGGAGGCGGTCTCGGCGCTCGCGCCCGACCTGGCGATCGTGGACGTCCGCATGCCGCCCGGCCACACCGACGAGGGCATCCGCGCGGCCCTGCGCATCCGCGCCTCCCGGCCGGGCTTCCCCATCGTGGTGCTGTCGCAGTACGTCGAGGAGCAGTACGCAGGCGAGCTGATCGGGCCGGGGGTGGGGTACCTGCTCAAGGAGCGCGTCTCCGACGTCGCCGAGTTCCTCGACGCGGTCCGCCAGGTCGCGGGCGGGGGGACGGTCATCGACCCCGAGGTGGTGCTGCAGCTGCTCAGCCGGCAGCGGCGAGGAGCTCCGCTCGACTCGCTCTCGCCCCGGGAGCGGGAGGTGCTGGCTCTGATGGCCGAGGGGCGGTCCAACACGGCGATCGCCGCGCGGCTGGTGATTTCGGAGGGGGCGGTGGAGAAGCACATTTCCGGAATTTTCGGGAAATTGAACCTCGGCCCCGCCCCCGACGACCACCGCCGGGTCCTCGCCGTCCTCGCCTACCTCGGCGGAACGGCGAGCGCCCGCTAACCGGTTAATTCACGTCCACGAGACTCGAGTTCGCGTAGGACTTCTTCGTCTTGCTGGTGCCCGGCACCACGACGCGCCAGTAGCCGTCGTACTTCTGCTTCACGTTCTTCGCCCACACACCGGTCGAGGTCGCCTTGGCGAAGCCGTAGAAGGTGAAGGACTTCTTGCCCTTCTTCTTGAAGTACAGCTCCAGGACCTTGCCGGAGTACCCCTTGGAACCGCGGTAGGCCTTGCCGTAGATCTTGAACGCCTTGCCGAGCTTGGCCTTCTTCGGCGCCTTGATGGTCACCTTGGAAGAGGCCTTGGGCGCGACGCCGTCCTCGGGGGCGAGGATGGTGAACGACATCCCGGTGGCCTCGATGGCCTCCTTGCCGCGGGTCCCCTTGATGACCAGGTACCAGCTGCCGGGCGAGGTGTCGTCCGCGAGGTAGGCGGTGTAGCGGTAGTTCCCGTCACCCTCCTTGGTGAGGGGGACGTTGATCCACATCGACCCGTCGTGCGGCCGCAGCTCCGCACTCACCCCGGTGGCGTTCTTCACGCTGGCGGTGATGCGAACCGGGACGTCCTGACCGCGCTTGAGCTGGATGGTGGAGGGAGAGACACTGCCGGAAGCGACTTCCTGCTTGCCGGAGACGTCGAACTCCTGGCAGTTGCCCGCCGTGTTACCGCCCGAGGTCCGGGTGACGGTGACCTTGACGGTCCACTTCCCGGCCTTGTCCTTGTCCGTCTCCTTGATGACGAACTGACCCTTGAGGTCGACGCTCTCCGGCACAGCCGCGACCGCGAGCTTCTCGGTGTTCTCCGGGATGCCGTCGGCGGTCTGCGGCACGGGCAGGTCGCCAGGGGCCCCGGTGAGGGCGATGGACTGGGACGCGGTCGTCTCACCGGTGCGGAAGATCTCGGCGGTGGCGGAGGTGACCACCGGCTTGACAACCCACTTGCGGTCCTTGAGCGCCGGCGCGGGGCTGGCGTCCTTGGTGGTGTCGACGACGGGGTACTCGGTGGCCTTCGGTCCGTAGGGGTCCTTCACCGCGACCGAGAGGTCTACCTTGAGGTCGTCCTTCAGTGGGATGTAGGAGTCGCCAAGCGTGATCTTGGTGACATCCGTGGCCGTGAGGGTACAGGCCGCGAGGGACTGTGCCGATGCTGCCGAGGAAGCCACGAAGGTGCTGGAGAGCACCGCCGCGCCGGTTACGGTCGCGAAGAGCAACCGCATCCTTCTCTTCATTTGATGGGGTTCCTTTTGCTCGGTCAACATGAGGGGAAAAGTTACGGTTTGGGCACCGGAGCCTAGTGTGACGGAAGTGACTCGTCCACATCCCAAGCTCAACGCCTCCTGGGAATGCCACGTGGCCTGGGAAGGTTGAACGATCTGGCACACTGGTAGCTGAACCGAAGCGGTACCGGTTCCCGCCCGCGCGCACCCCCGTGTGCGACAGCGCGCAAGCCGTACGGAATCTCCAAGGCGACCCGGCGACCGCAACTCGAAAGGACAGCAATGAAGCGCGACATCCACCCGGATTACCACGTCACGCAGGTGAGCTGCGCCTGCGGCAGCACCTTCACGACGCGCAGCACCGCCAAGAACGGCGTGATCCACGCTGACGTGTGCTCCGCCTGCCACCCGTTCTACACGGGCAAGCAGAAGATCCTCGACACCGGTGGCCGCGTGGCCAAGTTCGAGAAGCGGTTCGGCAGCAAGAAGGCTTAGCTTCCGCGACGCCGGCCCGGTGGCACGTTGGTGCCGTCGGGTCGGCGTTGTTGGTGATTGGGGCTCAAGCCGCCCAACCGCACCGAACGAGGAGGATGCACGGTGAATCTGGACGAGTTGCTCAAGGAGTATTCCGAGCTGGAGACGCAGCTCGCCGATCCCGCCGTGCACGCTGACCAGAACAAGGCGCGCACGCTGGGCAAGCGGTACGCGCAGCTCACCCCGGTGGTGGGCACCTACCGCGAGCTGGAGTCGGTACGCGACGACCTGTCCGCGGCCAAGGAGCTGGCCGGCGAGGACGCCACGTTCGCCGAGGAGGCCGCCGAGCTGGAAGGCCGCATCCCCAAGCTGGAGGAGCGCCTCAAGCACCTGCTGATCCCGCGCGATCCCAATGATGACAAGGACATCATCATGGAGATCAAGGCGGGCGAAGGCGGTGAGGAGTCGGCGCTGTTCGCCGGCGACCTGCTGCGGATGTACCTCCGCTACGCCGAGCGGCTCGGCTGGAAGGCCGAGATCATCGACGCGCAGCACTCCGACCTGGGCGGCTACAAGGACGTCACGGTCGGCATCAAGGCCAAGGGCGACGAGGGCGTGTGGTCGCGCCTGAAGTTCGAGGGCGGCGTCCACCGCGTGCAGCGCGTGCCCGCCACCGAGTCGCAGGGCCGCATCCACACCAGCGCCGCGGGCGTGCTCGTCTATCCGGAGGCCGAGGAGGTCGACATCCAGATCGACGCCAACGACCTGCGGATCGACGTCTACCGCAGCTCCGGCCCCGGCGGCCAGTCGGTCAACACCACCGACTCGGCGGTCCGCATCACCCACCTGCCCACGGGCGTGGTGGTCTCGTGCCAGAACGAGAAGAGCCAGCTCCAGAACAAGGAGTCCGCGCTGCGCATCCTGCGCGCCCGGCTCCAGGCGCTCGCCGAGGAGGAGGCCAACGCCGCCGCCCAGGCCGAGCGCAAGTCGCAGGTGCGCACCGTCGACCGCAGCGAGCGCATCCGCACCTACAACTTCCCGGAAAACCGCATCTCCGACCACCGCGTCGGCTTCAAGGCGTATAACCTCGACCAGGTGCTCGACGGCGAACTCAACGCCGTCACCCAAGCCCTCATCGACGCCGAGATGGCGGAGAAGCTCGCTGCCCACACATGACATTCCTCCTGGACGAGATCGCACACGCCACGGCCCGGCTGGCCGAGGCGGGGGTCCCTTCGCCGCGCACCGACGCCGAGGAGATCGCCGCGTTCGTCCATGGCGTGCGCAGAAGCGAACTGCACACGGTCCGCGACTCCGAGTTCGACGCCCTCTTCTGGGAGGGCATCGCCCGGCGTGAGGCGCGCGAGCCGCTGCAGCACATCACGGGCAAGGCCTACTTCCGCTACCTCGAGCTGAACGTCGGCCCGGGCGTCTTCGTGCCCCGGCCCGAGACCGAGGTGATGGCCGGCTGGGCGATCGAGCGGCTGCGCGAGATGGACGTCGCCGCGCCCCTCGTCGTCGACCTCGGCACCGGCTCGGGCGCCATCGCGCTGTCCATCGCGCAGGAGGTCGCCCTCGCCGAGGTCCACGCGGTCGAGGTCGATCCCGAGGCGTACGGCTGGGCCAAGCGCAACATCACCGAGCACGGCCAGGGCCGCGTGCACCTGCACCCCGAGGACCTCGCCGGCGCCCTGCCCGAGCTCAACGGCAAGGTCGACCTGGTGATCTCCAACCCGCCCTACATCCCGCCCGGCGCCATCCCGCGCGACCCCGAGGTGCGCGACTACGACCCGAGGCGGGCGCTGTTCGGCAGCGGCGAGGACGGCCTGGGCGAGGTCCGGGCGGTCGAACGTACGGCACGCCGCCTGCTCCGCCCAGGCGGCTGGGTGGCGGTGGAGCACGCCGACGAGCAAGGGCAGGCGGTCTACCTGCTCTTCCCCGAGGAACACGGCTGGCGCGACGCCCGGCTGCGCCAGGATCTGACGCGTAGAGACCGGTTCGTCACGGCCAGACTCGGCCAGGATTAGGGTGAAGCGACATGGCGGTTTTTGACTGTTCCGATCCCGACCAGCGCGCTGCGGGCCTCATCGAGGCGGCGGCAGCCGTACGCCTGGGTGATCTGGTCGTGATGCCGACCGACACCGTGTACGGCATCGGCTGCGACGCCTTCATCCACGCCTCGGTGCAGAAGCTCCTCGACGCCAAGGGCCGGGGCCGCGACATGCCGCCGCCCGTCCTGGTGGGCACCGTACGCGCCGCCACCGCGCTCGTGGAGGACATGGGCCCCTACGGCCAGGACCTCATCGACGCCTTCTGGCCCGGGCCGCTCACCATCGTCTGCAAGGCCAACCGGGCCCTGTCCTGGGACCTCGGCGACACCAAGGGCACCGTCGCCATCCGCATGCCGCTGCACGCGGTCGCGCTCGACCTGCTCAAGGAGACCGGCCCGATGGCCGTCTCCAGCGCCAACCGCTCCGGCGCCCCCGCCGCCACCACCGCGGCCAACGCCGAGGAGCAACTGGGCGAGTCCGTCTCCGTCTACCTCGACGGCGGGCCCTGCTCCGACGACGTGCCCTCGACCATCGTCGACCTCACCTCGGCCATCCCCCGGCTGCTGCGCAAGGGCGCCATCCCGGTGGAGAAGCTGCGCGGCATCGTGGGCTACGTCGCCACCGACGCGTAGGCATACCGGCTGAGCATCGCTCGGGCGTCCGGGCCACGGGACACCTACCGTGAGATCGTGGCCAAGTTCGACGGTATGGATCCCAAGCTGGTCCGTGAGTTGCTGGCAGAGGTACGGCAGGCGGCCGTGCAGATGCGTCAGATCGAGGGCCGGGTCGCGCAGGTGATGGGCGCGGCCGGGCTCGCGACCCAGACGACGCACCGGCCCGCCCAGGTGGCCGAGGCGTGTGACGGGATGGTCCGTGACGTCACGGCGCGGCTGACCTTGCTGGAGAAGCGCGAGGACGCCGGTACCACCACGCCCCCCACCGGCACCCAACAGGACACCAGCGGCAAACCGGACTCCGGTGCCAAGCCTGAGACCGAGGACAAGCCGGACGCCGAGGACAAGCCTGAGGTCGGGGACAAGCCGGAGGCTGGGGACAAGCCTGCGCCGTCCGAGTCCGCCACCACGACACCGGCCACCCCGGAGACCAAGCCCGCTCAGGACGGGAACTCGACCACCCCGCCGCCCAAGGCGATGACCGGGTCCGAGTCGGTCAGCGGTGCCGGCGAGGAGCTCAAGAAGGCCGCCCCGGTCAGCGGGACCACCACGCCTTCCGATGCGGGCAAGCCGCAGATCGTCGAGGTGGACGGCGTCAAGGTCGTGCAGATCCCGCTCGACTCCACCCCCACGGCCAAGGAGATCGCCGACCTGCTCGATAAGGCCGGTCAGGTCGAGCCCGCCGACCAGCCCGGCAAGACCGACGACGGGGACGTCGTCTCGGTGGAGGCCACGCGGCCTTCCGATGCGAAGTTGGCTGAGCTTGGGCAGAAGATCTCGGAGATTCCGCCGATGGAGATGCCTGGGGTGGAGGTGCCGAAGGGGGAGTGGGGGAAGGGTGAGTGGGTTCCGGAGAGCGTGAAGCCGGATGGGGCGGCGGGGGCGGTGGATCCCGGTGGACCTGCCACGCAGGCGGCCACCTCGGGCGGACCGGTGGGGACGCAGGCTGCGTCGGCTGGGGATGTGCAGCAGTGGGCCAGTGATGGCAGTGACGTGGTGTCGGTGGAGGCCACGCGGCCGTCCGACGCGAAGTTGGCTGAGCTTGGGCAGAACATCTCGGAGATTCCGCCGATGGAGATGCCTGGGGTGGAGGTGCCCAAGGGGGAGTGGGGCAAGGGTGAGTGGGTTCCGGAGAGCGTGAAGCCGGATGGCTCGGCGGGGGCGGTGGATCCCGGTGGACCTGCCACGCAGGCGGCGACCTCGGGTGGCCCGGTGGAGACGACGGGTGGGCCGTCGGCGACTTCGGGTGGGCCGGTGGGGACGCAGGCTGCGTCGGCTGGGGATGTGCAGCAGTGGGCCAGTGATGGCAGTGACGTGGTGTCGGTGGAGGCCACACGGCCGTCGGACGCGAAGCTGGCTGAGCTTGCGGAGAACATCTCGGAGATCCCGCCGATGGAGATGCCCAGTGTGGAGGTGCCGAAGGGGGAGTGGGGGAAGGGCGAGTGGGCCCCGGAGGAGATCGGGCCCGATGGGCCAGCCGGATCCGTCAAGCCAGGAGGACCTGCGTAAATGTACGCCGACCCGCCCGCACCGCAGCCCCGCCAGCCGGGTGAGCGCCCGCCGAGCACGGGGAGCGCAGGGCCGCTGGACGGTCAGCCGACGGCCTGGGAGTTCAACCCCGACTACCAGCGGCTGGTGACGGTCTGGCAGACCGTGCTGCCGGTGCTGGAGACGCTGACCGGTTCGCTGGACAAGGCCTATCAGATGGCCAAGAGCCCGCAGACGTGGGACGCCCCCGTGGGGACCAGGTATGTGGAGGACCTCGGGGAGTGGCGGACGCGGCTGCGGCTGTATCGGCAGGCGGTGCTGACGGCGATCAGTGACCAGGCGGCGGACACCCCGCGGTGGATCCCGGCCGCGTCGAGCGCCCCGCACGCTTTCTCCTGACCTTTTGGCGTGGCACGTCCTCCGCTAGGTCCCTCACGTGGCGAAGGGGTACGGCGACGCCGTACTCCGCCCCGAGCCGGTGGAAGGGCGTGGCGGAGCGGGGGAAGCGGGCATAGTGTGGTCAAGTGGGAGAGACGCCCTATTACGGCCCAGACTTCCGCGCCCTGCAGCAGCAGGACCCCGAGGTCGCCCAGGTGCTGCTGGACGAGCTGGCCCGGGTGCGGGGCGGGCTCCAGCTGGTGGCCAGCGAGAACTTCGCCAGCCCCGCCGTCCTGGCCGCGCTGGGCTCGACGCTGACCAACAAGTACGCCGAGGGCTACCCAGGCCGCCGCTACTACGGCGGCTGCGAGGTGGTGGACCGCGCCGAGTACCTGGCCATCGAACGCGCCAGGACGCTGTTCGGCGCCGAGCACGCCAACGTCCAGCCGCATTCGGGCGCGGGCGCCAACCTGGCCGCCTACGCCGCGTTGCTCAGGCCGGGTGACACGATGCTCGCGATGGATCCGGCGCACGGCGGCCATCTCACCCACGGGTCCAAGGTCAACTTCTCCGGCCGCTGGTTCGACGTGGTCTCTTACGGTGTCCGCCGCGACAACGAGCTGATCGACTACGACGAGGTGCGCGACCTGGCCCTGCGCCACGAGCCCAAGGTGATCGTGTGCGGCGCGACCGCCTACCCGCGGCTGATCGACTTCGCCGCCTTCCGCGGCATCGCCGACGAGGTGGGCGCGTGGTTGCTGGCCGACGTCGCGCACACGGTGGGGCTGATGGCCGGAGGCGCGATCCCGTCCGCCGTGCCGTACGCGGATGTGGTCACCTTCACCACGCACAAGGCGCTGCGCGGGCCGCGCGGCGGCGGCATCCTCTGTACGGCGGAGCTGGCCCGCAGGATCGACCGGGCGGTCTTCCCTTTCGTCCAGGACGGCCCGCAGATGCACACGATCGCCGCGAAGGCCGTGGCGTTCGGCGAGGCGGCCCGCCCGGAGTTCGCCGATTACGCCGCGCGGGTGGTGGCGAACGCGCGGGCGCTGTGCGACTCGATGGCCGAGGCGGGCATGCGGCCGGTCGCCGGGGGTACGGACACCCATCTGGCACTGGCCGACCTGCGAGGAGTGGGGGTGACGGGGGCGGAAGCCGAGCGCCGATGCGCCGAGGCCGGAATCACCCTGAACAGAAATGCCATTCCATACGATCCCGAACCGCCAGCGATCACGTCGGGTGTGCGGGTGGGAACGCCCTGTGTGACGACGCAGGGTATGGGCACTGAGGAGATGAGGGAGGTGGGAACTCTGGTGGCGGAGGCGGTCCGGAATCGGGAAAGCACGTATGTCACACGGCTCCGGGTTTCCAGTATCGTAGCCATCCACCGGCCATATCCCAGCGATTTGTAAGCTGAGTCTGTGTCTTTTTCCGGTCATGAGTGGCCGGAGGATCGTGGAAACTGGGTCCGTGCGCGAATACCTCTTCATGGCACTGGTTGCGGCTGTGGTGACCTACTTGCTGGTCCCACTGGTCCGCCGGTTCGCCATTCGCATCGGCGCCATGCCAGAGGTGCGTGACCGCGACGTCCACACCACTCCGACGCCCCGGCTGGGCGGTCTGGCGATGTACGGCGGTCTGGTCGCCGGCCTGCTGGTAACCGGACAACTTGAACATACTGGGGCAAAACTCGCAGAATCTCAAACCGTGCTCGCGCTGGTCGTGGCCGGAGGGATCATCACCCTCACCGGCTTCCTGGACGACTGGTGGGGCATGGACCCGTTCATCAAGCTGGGCGGGCAGATCGCCGCGGCGGGCACGCTGGTCTACTTCGGGGTCCGGCTCAACTTCGTGCCGCTGCCGAAGGACTGGGGCGGCTCGCTCGGCCTCGACTACACGCTGAGCGCGACCCTCACCATCCTGGTCGTGGTCGTCGTGATCAACGCGGTCAACTTCGTCGACGGGCTCGACGGCCTGGCGGCCGGCATCGTCTGCATCGCGGCCGTCGCCACCTGGGCCTACTCGGTCCAGCTCGACCAGGCGATCGAGGACAACCGGATCAACGTGACGGCGGCCATCATGGCCATCCTCATCGGCGTCTGCCTCGGCTTCCTGCCGCACAACTTCCACCCGGCCAAGATCTTCATGGGCGACACCGGGGCCATGCTGCTCGGCCTGGTGCTCGCCTCCTCGCTCATCACCGTCACCTCCGCGGCCGACCCCGAGCTGATCAAGGGCGTCAACAAGTTCGGCGCCCTGGTCCCGCTGCTGGTGCCGCTGGCCGTCCTGGTGCTGCCGCTGATCGACCTGATCACCGCGGTGGTCCGGCGTACCTCGCGCGGCCTGTCGCCGTTCGCCCCCGACCGGGGGCACCTGCACCACCTGCTGATGGACATCGGTCACTCGCACCGCCGCACGGTGCTGATCATGTACGCCTGGACCTTCCTGTTCGCCTTCGGGTTGATGGGCATGTCGACCGTGGGCGTGCCGGTCCTGCTCTTCCCCGTGGTGATCCTGCTCGCCCTGGGCGTCCTGGTGCTGATGGCCGCGCCGCGCTGGCGGGGCCGCGGCGCCCATCACGCGCCCCGGCGCAGACGTCGCGTTTCCGACGACGACGACGATGGACCACCGACCGGACCCATGCCTCCCATCACCGCGGAGGCGTCGAGCTTCAGCCGCTGAGGTCGGCGGACGGTCCGCCTACCGGTAAAAGGGTCGTCCGCAATCACCGGTTTCGGCAGGGCCGTTCGGGGCCCGCCGTCCACACGAAAGGACAGGTAAAGGCGGGCATCGGGGAGCTTGTGATATCTTTCACGAGCAGGAGGAAGCACCGCCTGAAACCTGGGCGAGTATTGACAACTCAGCTACGGAGCACCGATGCAGACCAACGACGTCCGGCTTCTCAAAGCCGCCGCGATCCCCGCAGTCGCGGTGGGCGCGCTCGTCGTCGCCGTCTGCGCGGTGGTCAGCGGAGTGCCCGGCCTGCTCGGCGCGCTCATCGGCACCGCGCTCGTGCTGGTCTTCTTCTCCATCAGCGTCTTCGCCCTCGGCTACGCCTCCCGCATCTCGCCCACCTTCATGATGGCCGCCGCGATGGGGACCTATCTCGTCAAGGCGCTCGCCCTGATCCTGGCGCTGTCCTCGCTCGAAGGCGTGACCGCGTGGAGCCCCAAGGCCTTCACCTGGGCGGTCATCGTCTGCACCGTGATGTGGACGCTCGCGGAGGCCCGGGCGGTCGTGAAGCTGAAGATGCTCTACGTCGACCCTGAGGGCAAAGTCCCCGGACACTACGGGGACAAAAAGTGACCAGGCCCCGGGTGGAGAGCCGAAGCGGCTGGCCCGATATGACTAGTCAGAAGCAACCCTGCTATTGTCGCGTGCGCGATGTGCTTGCCGGCGGACGGCCTGTGGAGTTTCCGTGAAGCGGTTCCCGCCCCATCGCAGCACACATCTGCCTGCTCCTCCCGGTGACTCGCCAACCAGCGGCGAAGCCGAAGACAAGATCTTGATTCATCTCGACGAAGGGAACGCCGAGTGACCGCCGCGCTGACGCCTCTCGCCTCAGAGGAGTTCCAAGCCCCGGGGCTCGGCCTGTTCGACTGGCCGCCGCTCGTCGAGGGGGTGGCCTGGTTCAACAAGCCGGCCCTTCTGGCGCTGATCACCATGCTGCTCGCCATCGTCCTGGCCTACGCCGCTTTCTCCCGGCCCAAGCTGGTGCCCAAGGGCGTCCAGAACCTGGGCGAGATGGCCTACGAGTTCGCCCGGGAGCAGATCGCCCGGCCGTTCCTCGGCAAGGACAGCGACCGGTGGATGCCGCTGATCTTCAGCCTGTTCATCTTCGTGCTGATCGCCAACCTGTTCGGCTCTGTGATCTTCATCCAGTTCCCGTTCATGTCGATCATCGGCTACCCGGCGATCCTGGCCATCGGCGTCTTCCTGCTGGTCACCTACCTGGGCATCAAGCACCAGGGCCCGGTCGGCTACTTCAAGAACATGATGTTCCCGCCCGGCCTGCCCAAGTGGATCTACGTCCTGGTCGCGCCGATCGAGTTCATCTCGACCTTCATCCTCCGGCACGTCACCCACGCGTTGCGACTCTTCGCCACGATGATGGCTGGCCACCTCATCCTCGCGCTCTTCTCCGAGGTCGGCTGGCACTTCCTGTTCGTCAACCTGACCCCGGCCGGCGCCATCGTCGGCGTGCTCGGCGTGGCGATGACCATCGTCATGACCGCGTTCGAGCTCTTCATCCAGGCGCTGCAGGCTTACGTGTTCGCGCTGCTGACGGCGATGTTCATCAGCACGTCGCTGCACGCCGAGCACTGATCCGACCAACGCCACACAAGCTCCGGTGAATGAGTCTCACCGGTCGACAGAAAAGGAACCAAGGGAAATGACTGGAAGCCTTGCCGCCATCGGTTACGGTCTCGCCGCGATCGGCCCCGGCATCGGCGTGGGCATCATCTTCGGTAACGGTGTGCAGGCCATCGCCCGCAACCCCGAGGCCTACCCGATCATCCGCACCAACATGATGCTCGGCTTCGTCTTCACCGAGGCGCTGGCCCTCATCGGCATCGCCCTCGGCTTCGTCTGGGCGGGCTGACCTAGCATTCTGACGAAAGGGCAGCACCAATGAGTCTGTATCTCGCGGCGGACGGGGCCAACAACCCCCTCATTCCGCACACCTCCGAGATGGTCGTCGGTGGCTTCGCGTTCCTGTTCGTCCTGTTCTTCGTTGGCAAGCTGCTCGTTCCGAAGATCCAGAAGGCCATGGACGAGCGCACTGAGGCCATCGTCGGTGGCCTGAGGAAGGCAGAAGAGGCCCAGGCCCACGCTGCCGAGCTGCAGCGGCAGTACAACGAGCAGCTCAAGGAGGCGCGTGCGGAAGCTGCTCGCCTCCGTGAGGACGCCCGGGAACAGGCGGCGCAGCTCAAGGTCGAACTCCGCGAGGAGGCGCAGACCGAGGCCCGCCGCATCATCGAGGCCGCGCACGCGCAGATCGAGGCCGACCGCCAGCAGGCGTTCGCCCAGCTCCGCACGGAGATCGGTCGCCTGTCGACCGACCTGGCCGGCCGCATCGTGGGCGAGTCCCTCGACGACGAGGCCCGGCAGCGCCGTACCATCGACCGCTTCCTGGACGAGCTCGAGGGCTCTGCGCAGGCGGTGCGCTGATGCGTGGTCTGAGCAGAGCCTCTCTGGCCGAGGTCGAGGAGCGCTTCAACGCGATCGCCGGATCGGCCGATCTGGGCCGCCTGGCCGAGGAACTCGACTCGGTCGCGGACCTGCTCGACCGTGAGCACGGCCTGCGGCGCGCGGTCTCGGACCCGGCCCGTCCGGCCGACCAGAAGACGCAGGTCGTCCGCGGCCTGCTGCAGGGCAAGATCAGCGACGCCGGTCTGGAGACCGTGGCCGCCGCCGTGGCGGCCAAGTGGTCGCGCCCCGGCGACCTGGCCGACGCCCTGGAGCGGCTGAGCATCTCGGCTTCGGCCGCGGAGGCGGAGTCGCTGCGGCGTATCGACGAGGTGGAGGACGAGCTCTTCCGCTTCGGCCGCATCGTCGCCGCCAACCCCGCGCTCCGGCGCGCGCTGAGCGACCCGTCCGTGCCCGAAGAGGGCAAGCAGGAGCTGCTGCGCGGCCTCCTGGACGGGAAGGTCGCACCGACCACCCTCCGGCTCGTGACCCAGGCGGTCGTGCATCCGAGAGGACGTAGCCTGGAAGGTGCGCTGGAGGAGATCGGCCAGCTCGTGGCCGAGCAACGCCAGCGTCTGGTGGCGGTCGTGCGCAGCGCCGTCGAGCTCACCGAGGAGCAGAAGCGGCGCCTCAGCGCGTGGCTGCGCGACTCCTACGGTCGTGACGTGCACCTGAACACTGAGGTGGACCCACGGGTGCTGGGTGGATTCTCGGTCCGCATCGGTGACGAGGTCATCGACAGCACCATCCTGGGACGAATCGAAGATGTCCGCCGCCGGTTGGCCGGCTAGGCGAATTTAGGAGACTGAAGAGAGATGGCGGAGCTTACGATCCGGCCGGATGAGATCCGGGACGCGCTTGAGCGCTTCGTCCAGGCGTACGAACCGGAAGGCGCCGCGCGCGAGGAGATCGGGACCGTCGTCGACGCTGGCGACGGTATCGCCCACGTCTCCGGACTGCCCTCGGCGATGGCCAACGAGCTGCTCGAGTTCGAGGACGGCACGCGCGGTCTGGCCCTGAACCTCGACCCCCGCGAGATCGGCGTCGTCGTCCTCGGCGACTTCAGCCGGATCGAGGAGGGCCAGACGGTGCGCCGCACGGGCGAGGTCCTGTCCGTGCCGGTCGGCGACAACTTCCTCGGCCGCGTGGTCGACCCCCTGGGCAACCCCCTCGACGGCAAGGGCGCCATCGAGTCCGAGGGCCTTCGCGCCCTCGAACTGCAGGCCCCCTCCGTCGTTCAGCGCCAGCCGGTGAAGGAGTCCCTCGCCACCGGCATCAAGGCGATCGACGCCATGACCGCCATCGGCCGTGGTCAGCGTCAGCTGATCATCGGTGACCGTGGCACCGGCAAGACCGCGATCGCCGTGGACACGATCCTCAACCAGCGCGAGAACTGGCTCTCGGGCGACCCGAGCAAGCAGGTCCGCTGCGTCTACGTCGCGGTCGGCCAGAAGGGCTCGACGATCGCGCAGGTCCGTGGCCGCCTGGAGGAGGCGGGCGCGATGGAGTACACCACCATCGTCGCCGCTCCGGCCTCCGACGCCGCGGGCTTCAAGTACCTCGCCCCCTACACCGGTTCTGCCATCGGCCAGCACTGGATGTACCAGGGCAAGCACGTCCTGATCGTCTTCGACGACCTGACCAAGCAGGCCGACGCCTACCGCGCGGTCTCGCTGCTGCTGCGCCGCCCGCCGGGCCGTGAGGCCTTCCCCGGCGACGTCTTCTACTTGCACTCCCGCCTGCTGGAGCGCTGCGCCAAGCTCTCCGACGACATGGGCGCGGGCTCGATGACCGGTCTGCCGATCATCGAGACCAAGGGCAACGACGTCTCGGCGTTCATCCCGACCAACGTCATCTCCATCACCGACGGCCAGGTCTTCCTCGAGACCGACCTGTTCAACGCCGGTGTCCGCCCCGCCATCAACGTCGGTATCTCGGTCTCCCGAGTCGGTGGTTCCGCGCAGAGCAAGGCGATGCGCAAGGTCGCCGGCACGCTCCGTCTGGCCCTGTCCCAGTACCGTGACCTGGAGGCCTTCGCGGCCTTCGCCTCCGACCTCGACGCCGCCTCGCGCGCTCAGCTCGACCGCGGTCAGCGTCTGGTGGAGCTGCTCAAGCAGCCGCAGTACTCCCCGTTCTCCCTGGAGCGCGAGGTCGTCTCGGTCTGGGCCGGCACCACCGGTGAGCTGGACGAGGTCCCGCTCGAGGACGTGCGCCGCTTCGAGGCCGAGTTCCTCGACTACATCGGCAGCGCCCAGAAGGGCATCTTCGACACCATCCGCGAGACGCGTGAGCTCTCCGACGACACGGTGACCGCCCTCAAGGGCGCCATCACCGAGTTCAAGAAGGGCTTCACCACCTCCGCGGGCGAGCTCCTGATCCAGGACGAGCCGGTCGCGCCGCTGGGCGCGGACGAGGTCGGCCAGGAGAAGATCCAGAAGGTCGTCCGCCCGGGCGAGAAGAAGTAGGCCATGGGCGCTCAGCTAAGGCTGCTGCGGCGGCGGATCTCCTCGGTCAAGTCGACCGCGAAGATCACGCGCGCCCAGGAGCTCATCGCCTCCTCGCGGATCGTGAAGGCGCAGCAGCGGATGCAGGCGGCGCTGCCGTACGAGCGCGAGATCACCCGCGCCGTCACCGGCGTCGTCAGCAACACCGTTGCCGTCACCCATCCGCTGACCGTGGCGAAGGAGAACCCGGTCAAGGCCGGCGTCCTCATCGTCACCAGTGACCGCGGCTTCTGTGGCGGTTTCAACGCGAACGTGCTGCGTGAGGCCGAGGCGCTGAAGGGGCTGCTGAAGTCCCGCGGCGTCGAGGCCGTGCCGTTCGTGGTGGGCCGCAAGGGCATCACGTGGCACAGCTTCCGCGGTCGGACCACGGCCGGCGAGTGGGACGGGTTCTCCGACAACCCGTCCTACGTCAACGCCAAGGACATCGCCTCGACGCTGATCGACTCCTTCAAGGACGACAACGGCATCGACGAGATCCACATCGTCTCGACCGAGTTCGTCTCGATGCTGACGCAGGACGTGGTGGTCAAGCGCGTGCTGCCGCTCGAGGTCGAGGAGGCCGAGGCCACCGAGGCCACGGCCATCCCTCCGTACTTCGAGTTCGAGCCGAGCGCCGACGAGGTGCTGGAGACGCTGCTCCCGCGTTACGTGGAGTCGCGCATCTTCAGCGCGCTGCTCCAGTCGGCCGCCTCGGAGCACGCGGCGCGTCGCCGGGCCATGAAGTCGGCGACCGACAACGCCAACGAGCTCGTCCGGGTCTTCACCCAGGAGATGAACAAGGCTCGTCAGGCCGAGATCACCCAGGAAATCAGCGAGATCGTCGGTGGCGCCAACGCGCTGGCTGACGCCGCAGCGGGGAAAGAGTGAAATGACTGCAGAGACTGTTGAGACCACGACTGGCACGGGCCGAGTCGCTCGCGTCACGGGTCCCGTCGTCGACGTGGAGTTCTCCGCCGAGACGATGCCCGAGATCTACAACGCCCTGAAGGTGGACGTCGTCCTCGGCGGGGAGTCCAAGACGCTGACCATGGAGGTCGCGCAGCACCTGGGTGACAACCTGGTCCGCGCCATCTCGATGCAGCCGACCGACGGCCTGGTCCGCGGCGCGGCCGTGACCGACACCGGCAGCCCGATCTCGGTGCCCGTCGGCGACGTCGTCAAGGGCCACGTGTGGAACGCGCTGGGCGAGTCGCTCGACGTGCCCACCGCCACCCTGAAGGTCGAGGAGCGCTGGGGCATCCACCGCCCGAGCCCGGCCTTCGACCAGCTCGAGTCCCGCACCGAGATGCTGCCCACCGGCATCAAGGTCATCGACCTGCTCACCCCGTACGTCAAGGGTGGCAAGATCGGTCTGTTCGGTGGCGCCGGCGTCGGCAAGACCGTTCTGATCCAGGAGATGATCCGCCGAGTCGCGCTGAAGTTCTCCGGCACCTCGTGCTTCGCGGGCGTCGGCGAGCGGACCCGTGAGGGCAACGACCTCTGGCTGGAGATGGAGGAGGCCGGCGTTCTCAAGGACACCGCCCTCGTCTTCGGCCAGATGGACGAGCCGCCGGGCACCCGGCTGCGCGTCGCGCTCTCCGCGCTGACCATGGCGGAGTACTTCCGTGACGTGCAGAAGCAGGACGTGCTTCTGTTCATCGACAACATCTTCCGCTTCACCCAGGCCGGTTCCGAGGTCTCCACCCTCCTCGGTCGTATGCCGTCCGCCGTGGGTTACCAGCCCACGCTGGCCGACGAGATGGGTGTGCTCCAGGAGCGCATCACCTCGACGCGTGGTCACTCGATCACCTCCATGCAGGCGATCTACGTGCCCGCGGACGACATCACCGACCCGGCGCCGCACAACGCCTTCGCCCACCTCGACGCTCAGACGGTTCTGTCCCGTCCGATCTCCGAGAAGGGCATCTACCCGGCGGTGGACCCGCTCGACTCCTCCTCCCGCATCCTCGACCCCACCGTGGTGGGCGAGGAGCACTACCGGGTGGCCCAGGAGACCAAGCGGATTCTGCAGAAGTACCGCGAGCTCCAGGACATCATCGCGATCCTCGGTATCGACGAGCTGTCCGAAGAGGACAAGGTCACCGTCAACCGGGCCCGCCGGATCGAGCGCTTCCTGTCGCACCCGATGTACGCCGCCGAGGCGTTCACCGGCCAGCCGGGTGAGTTCGTGCCGCTGGACGAGACCATCGCCTCGTTCAAGGGTCTGTGCGAGGGCAACTACGACCACCTGCCCGAGCAGGCGTTCTTCATGGTCGGTGGCATCGAGCAGGCCGAGGCCAAGGCCAAGGAACTTCAGCGCTAGGTCGGCTTCTGGGATGCCGGCGAGCCCGGCATCCCACTCTGATCGGAAAGGAACCTGCAAGTGGCCAAGCTGCAAGTAGGTGTCGTCTCACCTGAGCGTGAGATCTGGTCGGGCGAGGCCGACATGGTGATTGCCAAGACCGTGGACGGCGAGATCGGTATCCTTCCGCAGCATGCACCTGTTCTCGGCGTTCTCGTCGAGGGCGGGGTGCTGCGCGTGAAGCGCGACGGCGAGGACGACCTCGTCGCCGCGGTTCACGGGGGCTTCCTCTCCGTGGCCAACAACGAGGTGTCCGTGCTCGCCGAGGTGGCCGAGCTCGGTTCCGAGGTGGACGTGGCAGCAGCTCGCGACGCGCTCGCGCGTGCGCAGGCCGCGGTCGAGGCCAGCCAGGACGACGCGGACGCGGCGGTAGAGGCCAAGCGTGCCCGGGCCCGGCTGCGTGCCGCGGGCGAAGAGGTCTGATTCCGAAAGGGCGGCGATGACGGCAGCACTGATTCTCCTGAGTTGTGTGCTGCTGGTCGCCGCCCTCGTCGTTTTCCGTGGGTTCACGCTCTCGCGTTCGCGCGGCAGCGTGCCCTGTCGCCTTCGGGTCGGCACGCACGGCTGGCGCAGCGGGGTAGCCCGGTACGCTGACGGCGAGCTCCACTGGATCCCGCTCATGGGCCTGCGGTTGAGACCGCGCCACGCTATCGCGAGGCGCGGTCTCGTCGTTTCCGGGCGCCGCCAGCTCGAGGACGGGCTGTGGGCGGTGGACTGCGGCGGGGTCTCGCTGGCGATGAGCCACGACGCGCTCACCGGGTTCCTCGCCTGGCTGGAGTCGGCCCCGCCCGGGGCTTACCTAGACGTCTCCTGAGTTTTCCAGCCCCCGGTACGGCTAGCGCGTGCCGCCCGGCTTCCAGAGGATCTCCGAGCCGTCGTGGGCCACGCGGCACAGGATGAACAGCAGGTCCGACAGCCGGTTGAGGTACTTCGCGGTGAGCGGGTTCGTGTCGTCGTGCGCTTCGAGTGCCGCCCACGCGCTGCGTTCGGCCCGCCGTACCGTCACCCGGGCCAGGTGCAGGTGCGCGGTGGCCGGGTCGCCGCCGGGCAGGATGAAGCTGCGCAGCGGCTTGAGCGAGGCGTTGAAGTGGTCACACTGCGCCTCCAGCCATTCGACATAGGACGGCTCCACCCGCAGCGGCGGGAACTCGGGCTCGGCCACCACGGGGGTCGCCAGGTCGGCGCCGAGGTCGAAGAGCTCGTTCTGGATCCGCACCAGCACCGCGCTGAGCTCCGCCGGGAGCGTTCCGTAGGCCAGGGCGATGCCTATGTGCGCGTTGGCCTCCTCGACGTCGGCGTAGGCGGCCAGCCGGGTGTCGAGCTTGGACACGCGGCTCATGTCGCTCAGCGCCGTGGTGCCGTCGTCGCCGGTGCGGGTGTAGATGCGGGAGAGGACGACGGGCTTGTCCTTATCTGCTCGGGTCATGGCGACAAGGATCTCACACGCCGATATTAAAGAAGTTAGTCTTAATATCGGCCAACGGGGTGTCGATGTCGTAGAGCTGCGCGTCGACGTGGTTGAGCGCGTGCCGTACCGCGCCCAGGACCACGGCCTGGTCGCCGAGCACCGAGACGGTCAGCGCGGGCGGCTGGAGGCAGAGCGGGTCGAGGTGGCGGCGCAGCGGGTCGAGCAGCACGTCGCCGGAACGGGAGACGCCGCCGCCGAGCACGACCAGGTCCGGGTCGAGGGTCAGCACCAGGGCGGCGATGCCCTCGGCGAGGTCGTGGGCGTACTGCTCGACCGCCCAGCGCGCGGCCGGTTCCCCGGCGCGGGCGTCGGCGAAGACGAGCCCGGCGGTGTCTTCGGGCGCGGTGCCGGGCGGCAGGCCGGGGTAGGCGTTCAGGTGCGAGGGCGCGCGGTGCCAGCCGACCAGGGGGAGCGCGCCAATCTCGCCCGCGCCGCCGTGGCCGCCGCGGTGCAGCTTGCCGCCGATGAGGATCCCGGCGCCGGTGCGGACCCCCGACAGCACGAAGGCGACGTCGGAGACGCCGCGGGCCTCGCCGTGCCAGCCTTCGGCCAGGGCGGCGAGGTTGCAGTCGTTCTCCACCAGGACCGGGCAGGAGTAGTGCCGGCGGAGTTCGCCGGCCAGGTCGAGGCCGGTCCACTCGGGCAGGCCGTACGACAGCCGGACCACGCCGCCGGCGGTGACGACGCCCGTGGTGCCCGCGCAGACGGCGGCCAGGTCGCGCGCGTCGAGACCGCTCGCGGCCAGGGCGCCCTCAGCGGTCGCGTGCAGGACGGCCAGCCGCTCGGCCCGGCCGGCGGCGGCCGAGACGCGCTCGGTGTGCCGGGCGACCTCCGCCCCGTCCAGGTCGGCGACGGTGGCCCGGATGCTGTAGGAGCCGACGTCGATGCCCAGCACGTGCCCGGCCTCGCCGCGGAAGGCGACCAGCCGGGCCGGGCGGCCCATCTGCCCGGTCTCGGGCGGCAGTTCCTTGACCCAGCCCGCGGCGAGCAGCTCCTCCACCAGGCTCTCCACCGTCGGCCGGGAGAGCGCGGCCCGCCTGGCCAGGTCGGTCAGGCCGATCGGGCCCTGCCCGCGCAGCGCGCGCAGGGTCGTGCTCAGGTTGATCCGGCGCAGGCGCGAGGTGTCGCCGCCGCGAATCGTCATCCATCCCCCTTGACCGGCCTGGTGTGAGAGAAATACAAACACTCTTCATTAGTAACCCGCAACTCGGGACACCCGGATGACAAATGTCATCGCGGAAGGACGCACGATCCATGCCCGGGCGGTGATTCGCGTGTCTACCTGGCCGGTCCGGAAAACCGGACGATGGATCCATGACGACAGCGATCGAGGTGACCGGCCTCCGCCAGTCGTACGGCGCGTTCGAAGCCGTGCGGGGGGTCAGTTTCGAGGTGGGCCGGGGCGAGTTGTTCGCGCTGCTGGGCACGAACGGCGCGGGCAAGACCACGACGATGGAGGTGCTCGCCGGGTACGCCAAGGCGAGCGCCGGCCAGGTGCGGGTGCTGGGCCTCGACCCGATCGCCGAACGGCGCAGGCTGCGGCCGAAGGTGTCGATCATGGTGCAGGAGGCTGGCTTCCTCGGCGACCTGACGGTGGCCGAGACGGTCGGGCTGTGGCGGGGGATGTGCCTCGACGCCGGGCGGGAGCCGATCAAGGCCGACCCGCTGGAGCTGGTGCAGCTCAAGCCGAAGGCCAAGACCCGCGTGAAGCAGCTCTCCGGCGGCCAGCGCAGGCGGCTGGACCTGGCGCTCGCGGTGCTGAGCCGGCCGGAGGTGCTCTTCCTGGACGAGCCGACCACGGGCATGGACCCGGAGGCCCGGCAGGTGACGTGGGAGATCATCCGGGACGTGCGCGAGCAGGGCGCGACGGTGTTGCTCACCACGCACTACCTGGAGGAGGCCGAGCGGCTGGCCGACCGGCTGGCGATCATGCACGAGGGCGTGATCCACGTGCACGGCACGGTGGACGAGGTGGTGGCCACGACCGGCGACCGGATCCGGTTCCGCCTGCCGTACGACGGGGTGGACCTGCCGGTGCTGGAGGGCGAGCGGCCGGAGCTGCGCGAGCGGACGGCCACCTACAAGGTCGAGAAGGGCACGCACGCGGCGATGCGGCGGCTGCTCGACTGGGCCGACGGGCACGGCCTGACCCTGGAGAGGCTCGAGGTGCGGCCCGGCACGCTCGACGACGTGTTCCTGCGAGTGGCCAAGGAGAGCGCTCGATGAAGACCGATGTGCTGCACGCGGTACGGCTGGCCCGCACCGACCTGAAGCTCCTGGGCCGCAACTTCACCGCCCTGTTCAACGCGGTGATCCTGCCGCTGCTGTTCGGCGCCATGTTCTCGCTGACCGCCCCCGACGCCACCTTCGTGCTGACCGGCCTGCCGGGCGTGATGCTGGCCTTCGCGGTCTTCCTGAACCTGGTGAACACCTTCACCGCCCGCCGCGAGGAACTGGTGCTGAAGCGGCTGCGCGGCGGCCAGGGCTCGGCGCTGGCGATCTTCGGCGGGGCCGGCCTGGCCGCGTTCGCGGTCTTCGCCTTCCAGGTGGTGCTCCTGGCGATCTGGATCGACCGCACCGGCGGCGGGCTGCCGGCGAACATCCCGGTGATGCTGGGCGGCGCGGTGCTCGGCGTGGCGGTCTTCTCGCTGCTGGCCGCGGCCTTCTCCGGGATCACGCCGACCGCCGAGTCGGTGCAGGTGGCGGTGCTGCCGCCGCTGATGGTGATGATCTTCGCGTCGCCTCTGGTCGTCCCGCTGAGCGCGATGCCGGACGCGCTGGCGGTGTTCGCCCGGATGGTGCCGGCCACGCCGGTCATCGAGATCATGCGCGCCGGGTACACCGGAGAGCTGACGAGCGGTTTGTGGCTCTATGTCGGTATTCTGGGCGTCTGGTTGATCATCGGCGCTGCACTGGCCAAATGGCTCTTCCGCTGGGACCCCCGGCACAGCTGACCCCCGACAGACGACTGAGGATGAGGACGGATGCTGGAGATAACCGGACTGCGCAAGCAGTTCCCGGGTGGGAAGGTCGCGCTCGACGGCGTGGGCTTCGAAGTGCGCCCGGGTGAGATGTACGGATTCGTGGGCGCCAACGGAGCGGGCAAGACCACCACCATGCGGATCGTGATGGGCGTGCTGCAGGCCGACGCGGGCCAGGTCGCCTGGCACGGGCGGGTGCTGGACGCCGAGGTACGCAAGCGCATCGGCTACATGCCGGAGGAGCGCGGCCTCTACCAGAAGATGAAGGTCGCCGAGCAGATCGAGTACTTCGGCCGGCTGCACGGCCTCAGCGTCGCCGAGGCGCGCAAGGCCTCCGACGACCTGATCGAGCGCCTGGGCCTGACCGAGCGGCGCGGCGACGAGGTGGAGAAGCTCTCGCTCGGCAACCAGCAGCGGGTGCAGCTCGCGGTCGCGCTGGTGCACGACCCCGAGGTGCTGATCCTGGACGAGCCCTTCTCCGGGCTCGACCCGATCGCGGTGGACGCCCTGGTGACGGTGCTGCAGGCCCGCGCCAGGGGCGGCGTCCCGGTGATCTTCTCCAGCCACCAGCTCGAACTGGTCGAGCGGCTGTGCGACTCGGTCGGCATCGTCTCGGCCGGGCGCATGGTGGCCACCGGCCCGGTCGAGGAGCTGCGCAACGCGGCCGGTTCGGCGCTGCGGGTCGTGGTGCGCGGCGCCGCCCCCGGCTGGGCCGACGGCCTGGAGGGCCGGCTCAGCGCCGACGGCGACCGCGAGACGTTGCTCGTCGCGGTGGGCGGCGACGACCAGGAAGTCCTGCGCCGCGCCATGAAGGCGGGCCGGGTCGAGCACTTCGGCGTCGAGCGCCGCTCGCTCACCGAGATCTTCAAGGAGGCCGTGGCATGAGCCTGACCACCGTGTGGCTGGTCGCCAAGCGCGAGGTGACCCTCACCCTGCGGGCCCGCGCCTTCAAGATCGGCCTGTTCATCACCGCCCTGCTGGTCGGCGCGGCGGCCTTCGCCCCGACGCTGCTCGGCGGGCCCGACGAGTACAAGATCGGCCTGGTCAACTCCAAGCAGCTCCCGATGGCCCAGGCCGTGCCGGACGCCAAGTGGGACTGGGTGACCTTCCCCGACCGCGCCGCCGCCACCAAGGCCGTGCTGGACGGCGACGTGGACGTGGCGCTGGTCGACGACAACAAGCTCCTCAGCGACGGCGAGGTCGACAGCAAGCTCGGCGTGATGCTGCAGAGCGTCAACCGCGAGACCAAGCTGGGTGCCGCCGGGGTGAACGTCCCGCCGCTGGCGGTGGAGTCGGTCGGCGCCGACACGCGCTATCAGGGCGCCCGCATGGGCATCGCCTTCCTCTTCGTGATCGTGCTGTTCGGCCTGGTCATCCAGTCGGCCACCGCGGTGGCCATGGGTGTGGTGGAGGAGAAGGGCAGCCGGATCGTGGAGATCCTGCTCGCCTCGCTGCGCCCCTGGCAGCTGCTGACCGGCAAGGTGCTGGGCATGGGACTGGTCGGCCTGATCAACATGGCGGTCGTGCTGGTGGTCGGCCTCGGCGCGGCGGTCGCCTCGGGCTTCGCCGCCGACTTCCCGCCGGGCATGCCGGGGGTCATCGCCGGCGTGCTGGTCTGGTTCGTGCTGGGCTACGCCTTCTTCGCCACCTTCGCCGCCTCGCTGGGCTCGCTGGTCTCCCGGCAGGAGGAGGTCCAGAACGTGCTCGGCCCGATGATGATGACCATCATGATCACCTACGGCTTCTCCTTCTACGCCGCCGGCGACCCGACCTCGACGCTGGCGACCATCGTCTCGATGATCCCGCCGCTGTCGTCGATGGTGATGCCGGTCCGGATGGCCGCCACGACCGTGCCGTTCTGGGAGGTCGGCCTGTCGATGGCCTTCATGGTCCTCGCCGTGGCCGCCATGGCCGCGCTCGGCTCCCGCGTCTACGAGCGGGCCGTGACCCGCACCGGCGCGCGGGTCAACCTGCTCAGCGTGCTGCGCGAGCGGTAGATGGACCCGATCGCGCGGGCGCAGCGCACCACCGGCCGGATGCTCAACGCGGGAGTCTGGCTGATCTGGTTGATCGTGGCCGTCAGCATGCTGGCCCGCGAGCGGATCGACTGGTGGCGCGTGGTGCCCGCGTTGATCGCCGTCGCGGCGTTCACCTGGCTCGGGTTGCGGATCACCCGGGCCATGGTCGAGCGCCGCTACCCGGTGCGCGAGGTGGTCGCCTCGGGGGCGGTGGCGGTGGCGGGCACGGTGCTGGGCGGCGGCGAGCCGTTCGGGTTCGGCTTCCTGCTCCTGGCCTGGGTCTCGTTGGCCGCCGTCGGCGTCACCAAGCGCATCGCCATCGCCCTGGTCGCCGGCGCCTTCGCCGTCTCGGCGGTGCTGGCGTGGTTCCTGCCGAGCCCGGGGGCCGGCGGGTTCGGGTACGTGGGGATGATGGTGTGGTCCCTGATCATGTGCGTCTCGCTGCCGATCGGCAACCGGGTCTGGATCTGGATCTGGACCCTCGCCGTCCAGGCGCACGAGGGCCAGGAGGCCAAGGCCCAGCTCGCCGTGGCCGAGGAGCGCCTGCGCTTCGCCCGCGACCTGCACGACCTGGTGGGCCACCAGCTCTCGGCCATCGCGGTCAAGACCGAGCTCGCGGTACGGCTGTCGCGAGCCGGCCGGCCCGAGGCGGGCGACGAGCTGTCGGAGGTGCACCAGCTCACCCGGCAGGCGCTGAAGGAACTGCGCGAGGCGGTCCGGGGCTATCGCGAGCTCGACCTCACCTCCGAGCTGCACGGCGTGCGCGGGGTGCTGGAGGCGGCGGGGGTGGCCTGCGAGTTGCGCCTGCCGTACCGGGAACTGCCGGAGCGGGTGGCGCCGGTCTTCGCCTACGCGGTGCGGGAGGCGGCGACCAACGTGCTCAAGCACAGCGAGGCCACCCGGTGCTCGATCACGCTGCGCTTCAGCGTGGACGAGGCGGTGCTGGAGGTGCGCAACAACGGCGTCTCCCGCAAGCCCGCCGAGGACCTGGGCAGCGGCCTGCGGGGGATGGCCGAGCGGCTCGAACCGCTGGGCGGGACGGTGAAGGCCGAACCGGACGGGGGCTGGTTCGTGCTCACCGCGCGGGTGCCGCTCCGGGAGGGGCCATGAATAGCCCTCGCCGACCGGGGTAGGTCTCCGAAGCGGGCCATGCACGACTCCCTGCAGTGATGAGCGGCCTGGTCAAGGAGGTGGCATGCGCGTCAGGAGGATTCCGGAGGCCCAGGTGGTCCTGGTCGGGTCACGGCTCGATGCGGGGACCGTCGCGGGGGTGCGGCCGCGGTTGCACGAGGCGGTCGACTCCGGGGACGGTGATCTCGTCGTCGATCTGTCCGAGCTGGAGATGATCGACGCCACCGGGCTGGGAGTGCTCGTCGGCACGCATCGGCGCGCCCAGGGCGCGCATCGTCACCTCGTGCTCCGCAACGTGCCGCCGAGGATCATGCGGGTGCTGGCGGTGACCCGGCTGAACCGGGTGCTCCGCGTCGAGGCGCCGCGCGCCAAGGTGGCCTGAGAGCGGCTCAGCGGTCCTCGGGCCGGCCGTTCAGCCTGGCCAGGGTCTGCGGGCTCTGCGCCTCCAGCCAGTCGGTGAGCTGCTCGAAGGAGACGCACTTCACCCCCTCCCGCACGCAGGCTCGTTCCATGAGCGTGATGAGCGCCCGCATGTAGATGCCGCCGTTCCAGCTCTCGAAGTGGTTGCCGATGAAGACCGGCGCCCGGTCGGTGCGCCGCGCGTGCTCGACGGCGTGCAGGTAGGCCTGGGTGGTCTGCCGCTCCCAGCGGTTCCACAGGTGCGGTTGCCCGGTGCGGGCGCCGCTGTGGACGGCGAAGAAGTTGTAGTCCATGCCCAGCACGCTCTTGCCGGTGCTCGGCACGGTGATGCTGGGCAGCGGGTACTGCCACAGCCCGGCCCGCCGCCGCGGCCAGTTCACCCGGCCGGTGCCGGAGGCGTCGTAGCGCCAGCCGTAGGCGCGGAAGGCCTTGAACATCGCCTCCCGGTCGCCCTCCAGGCAGGGCGTGCGCCCGCCCTTGACCACGTCGCGGATGCGGAAGGGCAGGTCGGGCCGGCCGGTGTGGCCGGAGTTGGCCCGCCAGTTCTCGACCATCGAGTAGAACTGCTCGATCTCGCTGCGCCAGTCGGCGGCCGACCAGCTCTTGACGCCGGTGGCGCCGCAGAAGTGGCCGTTGAAGTGGGTGCCGATCTCGTGGCCGGCCCGGTAGGCGGCGGTCAGCTCGGCGGCCTGCTCCTCGATGCGGCCGGGCCGCTGGAAGCCGATGTCGGAGCTGCCGCGCGGCCGTCCCGGCGGCCGGTAGAGCTCGCGGCGGCCGGCGGGCAGCAGGTACACCCCGGACAGGAAGAAGGTCAGGTGCGCGCCGGTCCGGCGGGCCGTTTCCCGGAAGACGGGGAACCAGCCCTGGTCGTCGACGCCGGCACCGTCGAAGGAGATGACCACGAACTGCGGCGGGCGCTCGCCGGGCCGCAGCCGGCAGCGGTCGAAGACCGCGGCGGAGCCCCCGGTCTCCGGACACCAGGAGCGCCCAGCCCGGGAGACGGGTCCCGGCGTCGCGGACGGCGGCGCCGGAGTTCGGGTCGCGGGCGCATTCTCGGTAATCACCGAACGGCTCGTGATTCCGAGCCGGTCGGTGAGGGGATCCGCGGTGACTTGACCGCAGGACACCGCGGGTAGAAGAAGTGAGATGCCGATTAGCGGTGTGATTGTCCCCCGAGTCACTCCGTCATGTAATCACACTCCGTAATCAGGAGCCTGGAATGACCTGCAGAAGATGTGGATGGCGACCTCGACGAGTTCCTCCACCGCGGGTGCCGGCTCTGCCAGCACCCATTCGATGAGTAGCTCCTGGAGTGCCCCGACCATCGCCAGCGCGAGCAGGTGCCGGTGCGGGACCGAATACTGGCTCGTCTCGTCCTCTATCAACCTGGCGAACGCCTCGACCGCCCGTTGCCGGGCGCCGCTCAGGATGTCCCCTGACCTGCGAACTTCCAGGTGCATGATGCGGGCGCGGCGCGGATCCGCTGTTGTGAACTCGATATAGGCCCGTATTCCGGCCTTTATTCGGGCGTCCATTGTCGGGGCCGCATCCTGTAACGCTTTGGACACGGCCTCCAGGCTTTCCTCCATACACCGCTCGTGTATGGCGCGGAGCAGTTCCTCGCGGCCCCCGAAACACTCGTAGAAGGCGCGGTTGGAGATCCGCGCCTCCGAGCACAGCCGCTCGATGGTCGTGGCCGCGAAACCAGGCCTGGCATAGAGCGTGTATGCGGCTGTCATCAGCCGCTCCCGTCTGTCGGCCAGCCTTTGCTCAGCCGACATTCCCCGGTAAGACCGGTTCATTGCACCTCGTCCGAATGATCGTGAGCCCCCAGAACCCACAATTATGGACGGATGATCTTATTTGGGAAAGACCGGACAGATCACCTTTTGCGGCGGCCGTGGAGGAACGTGACAAGGCGGATCAACCGCTCCACTTCCGCCTCGCCCCGCGCGAAGGAGGTCAGGTTCATCCCCGGCATCCGGAAGCGCTGCCGTGAGATGGCCTTCGGCCGGGCGAACTCCCGCAGGCCGTCCGCGCCGTGGATGCGGCCGAAGCCCGACTCGCCGACCCCGCCGAAGGGCAGCGTGGGGATCGCGGCGAAGGAGATCACCGAGTTGATCGAGGTCATCCCGCTGCGCATCCGCCGGGCCAGCGCCATCGCGCGCCGCCGGTCGCCGGAGAAGATCGTCCCGGCCAGGCCGTACGCCGAGGCGTTGGCCAGCTCCAGCGCCTCGTCGGCGTCGCGGGTGCGGCGCACGGTGATCGTCGGGCCGAAGGTCTCCTCGCGCACGGCGGGGGAGTCCTCGGGGACCTCCTCGACGACGACCGGCTCCACGTAGGGGGCGTGCACCGACTCGGGGCCGCCGACGACCGCCCGGCCGCTCTTGGCCGCGTCGTCGATGTGCCGCTTGATGATGTCGAGCTGGCCGGGCATCGTGATCGGCCCGTACTCGCGGCCCGCCTTGAGCCCGGCGGCCTTGGCGGTCAGCAGCTTCATGAACGGCTCGTAGACGGCGTCGACCACGTAGGCCCGCTCGACGCCGACGCAGGTCTGCCCGGCGTTGGACATCGCGCCCCACACGCAGGCGTCGGCCGCCGCCTCCAGGTCGGCGTCGGCGTCGACGATGAAGGCGTCCTTGCCGCCGCACTCGGCCACGATCGGGGTCAGGTTCTCCGCGCAGGCGGCCATCACGCGCTTGGCCGTGGCGTAGGAGCCGGTGAAGGCGATCTTGCCCACCCGGGGGTCGCCGGCCAGGGCCGCGCCGGTCTCGCCCAGGCCGGTGACGGTCTGCAGGACCGGGTGCTCGGGCACCGACTCGCGGAAGAGCTCGGCCAGCCGCACGCCCACGCCGGGGGTGAGCTCGCTGGGCTTGAAGACGACCGCGTTGCCCGCGGCCAGGGCGTAGGCGATGGAGCCCATCGGGGTGAAGACCGGGTAGTTCCACGGGCCGATGACGCCGACCACGCCGAGCGGCAGGTATTCGAGCGTCGCGGCCATGTTGAGGCCGATCATGCCGGTGGAGACGCGGCGCGGGCCGAGCACCTTGGGCGCGTGCCGGGCGGCCCAGTCGATGTGCGTGATGGCCAGCACGATCTCCAGCGTCGCGTCGCCGGTCGGCTTGCCGGTCTCCTCGTGCACGAGCGCGGCCAGCTCGCGCAGGTTGCGGGTGACGACCGCCTTGAAGTCGAGCAGCCGGCGGCGGCGCTCGGCGTGGCCGAGTCCGGCCCACCACTCGGCCGCCGTCACGGCCCGGCCGACCGCCTCGTGCACGGCCTCGGCGTCCTGCTTCGGGTGGCTGCCCACGACCTGGCCGGTGGCCGGGTTGAGCGAGTCGAAGGTGATGGTCGTCATGAATGTCACGATAGTCCGGTAACTCAGTGCTTACTAGAGCAACCCTCGGTCCATGGCCGTCGTGACCGCGGCCGTCCGGTCGGAGACGCCGAGCTTGCCGAAGACCCGCAGCAGATGCGTCTTGACCGTGGTCTCGCTGATGAACAGCTCACGGCCGATGTCGGCGTTGGTCAGGCCCCGGGCCACCAGCCTCAGCACCTCCGCCTCGCGCGGCGTCAGCGACTCGGTCACCGGGGCGCGCATCCGGCTGACCAGCCGCGTCGCCACCGACGGCGACAGCACCGTCTCGCCCCGCACCGCCGAGCCGATGGCCGCCAGCAGGTCGGCGCGGCTGGTGTCCTTGAGCAGGTAGCCCGCCGCGCCCGCCTCGACCGCGCGCACGATGTCCTGGTCGGTCTCGTAGGTGGTCAGCACGATGATCCGGGCCCGGCCGCCGCCGGCCAGGATGCGGCCGATCGCGCTCACCCCGTCGCCGCCGGGCATCCGCAGGTCCATCAGGATGACGTCCGGGTCGTACTCGGCCGCACGGACCACCGCCTCGTCGCCGGAGCCCGCCTCGCCGACCACCTCCAGGCCCGGCTCCGGCTCCAGCATGCCGCGCAGGCCCTGCCGTACCACGGGGTGGTCGTCGACGATGAGCAGCCGGACCGTCATGCGGGCACCTCCACGATGAGCCTCGTCCCGCGGCCCGGCGCGCTGGCGACCTCCACCGAACCGCCCACCTGTTCCACCCGGCCGCGCATGGCCCGCAGACCATACCCCTCGGCGAGCGCCGGGTCGAACCCCCGCCCGTCGTCGGTCACCGTCAGGGCCACCTCGCGCGTGCCGTACCCGAGGGTGACCCGGACCCGCCCGGCGCCGGCGTGCTTGCGCACGTTGGCCAGCCCCTCCTGCAACGCCCGGATGAGCACGACCTCCGCCCCCGGCGGCAGCGCCCGCGTCTCGCCCTCGGTCGCGAACGCGGTGTCCGCGCCGGTCTCCTCACCGGTGCGGGCGGTGATCCGCCGCATCGACTCCAGCAGCGTGGAGGAGTCGAGCGGCGCGGGCGCGAGCGCCGCGACCAGCGCTCGCGCCTCGGCGAGGTTCTCTCTCGCGGTCTGTACGGCAAGCGGCACGTTCCGCCGCGGATCGGGCGCCTGCAGCAACATGATGATGCTGCTGAACCCCTGCGCCAAGGTGTCGTGGATCTCCCCGGCCAGCCGCTCGCGCTCGCCGCGCGCCCCCGCCTCGGCCGACAGCCGGGCCACCTCCGCCCGGCTCGACTCCAGCTCCGCGATGAGCTCGGCCCGCTCGCGGCTCTGGTCCCTGATGCGCTCCACCCAGACCCCGAAGACGCTGGAGAAGACGATCACGGTGGTCAGGATCACCAGCAGGTCGAACCACGCCTCCAGCGGCTCGTCCTGGCCCAGCCGCTGCAGCATCGGCATCGTGGCCAGCACCACCGGCCCGATCACCGCCCGGCGGGCCGGCAGCGCGATGAAGAACTGCGGGCACAGGCCGAACAGCGCGAACGTCGAGGCGGACAGCAGCAGCGCGGGCGGGGCGAACAGCACTGTCATGAGCACCAGGTAGACGACGCTGCGCGGGAGGTTCTCCGAGACGATCGCCGGCCGGCCCACGAACGCGTAGAGCGGGAGGATGGCCAGCAGGCAGCCGGCCACCACGAGCTGCTCACTCTGCGGCCGGTCGGAGAGCAGCACGTACCCCGAGGGCAGGACCAGGGAGAAGGTGAGCAGCACCTCCCAGCCCCACAGCCGTTCCCACGCGTGCGGTCCGGCGGAGCTCATCCGTCCCGCCTGCTCTTCCAGCGGAAGGTGATCAGGCACAGCACCAATCCTCCGACGACCCAGGCGCCCAGCACCAGAGCCACCCGCCCCAGTTCGTACGAACCGGTCATTTCCAGCGACTCGCCGCCCGGCCCCAGGATCACCGAGCGCACGCCCTGGCACATCCACTTGAGCGGGAAGATCGAGGACACGTTGACCAGCCAGGCGGGCAGCTCGGTGAAGGGGATGAACACCCCGGAGATGAACTGCAGCACCAGGAAGGGCAGCGTGACCACCGCCGAGGCGCTGCGCGCCGAGCGCGGCAGGCTGCTGACCGCGATGCCGAGCAGGCAGCCGGCCGCCAGGCCGAGGGTGAGCACCCAGCCGAGGGTCAGCCAGTCGGAGGGCAGTTCGAGCCCGTAGAGCAGCACCGCCACGGTGAGCAGCAGGACGAGCTCGCACACGCCCATCACCAGGACGCTGAGGATCTTGCCCAGGAAGTAGGAGGCGGGCGGCATCGGAGTGCCGGCCAGCCGCTTCAGCGTGCCGTCCTCCCGTTCCATCGCGATCGAGATGCCGAGGTTCTGGAAGCTGACCGCGAGCACGCCCGCGCCGATCATCCCGGCGGTGTACACCTCGGCGACGGTCACGCCGGTGCCGTCCCACTCGCCCTCGAAGACCGAGCCGAACAGCATGAGCAGCACCACGGGCAGGGAGAAGACGAAGATGACCTGCTCCCGCTCGCGGAAGAACTGCTTCAGCTCGTAGCCGGCCCGCACCAGGCCGAGGCGGGCGAAACCGGGCAGGGTGGTCTCGGTCATGACGCGTTCTCCTCGATCAGCCGCAGGTAGGTGTCCTCCAGGGTCGGCCTGGTCACCCGGAGCTCGGGGACCTCGCCGCCGTACCGCTCCATCAACCGCACCACCGTCTTCGCCGGCATGTCGGTCTCCTCGATGCCGTCCGCCCAGCTCACCGTGGCCTTCGCCGATGCCCGGCCGCCGAGCGTGCGCGGGTGCCCCTCGGCCACGACCCGGCCGGCCGCGATCACCGCCACCCGGTCGGCCAGCGCCTCGGCCTCCTCCAGGTAGTGCGTGGTGAGCAGGATCGTGGTGTGCTCCAGGCTCCGGATGAGCTCCCAGAAGGTACGGCGAGCCTCAGGGTCGAAGCCGGTGGTCGGCTCGTCCAGGAAGAGCAGCTCGGGGTTGCCCACCACGCCGAGCGCCACGTCCACCCGCCTGCGCTGGCCGCCGGAGAGCTGACGGATGCGCCGGTCGGCCTGCTCGGCCAGCCCGACCTGCTCGATCACCCGGTCGGGGTCGTTCGGGTTGGGGTAGTAGGTCGCGAAGTGCCGTACCACCTCGCGCACCGTCGCCTCGGGCACGTCCACCGAGTTCTGCAGGACGATGCCCAGCCTGCTGCGCCACCGCCTGGTCGCCTGCCGGGGGTCCACGCCCAGCACGCTCACCTCGCCGCCGTCGCGCGACCGGTGGCCCTCCAGGATCTCCACCGTGGTGGACTTGCCCGCGCCGTTCGGGCCGAGCAGGGCGAAGATCTCGCCCCTGCGGATCTCGAAGTCGACGCCCCTGACCGCTCTGACCTGACCGTAACTCCTGGTCAGGCCCTTCACTCGCACCGCTGTCTCCATGCCTCAAGCGTGCTCTCGGCAGCTTCGGCGCGGCACCATCGACGGATGGACCGAGGGGGTCCTCCGTTCGGAGGACCCGGCCGTCGGTCAGAAGAGGGTGGGGTTCTCCGGCTCGATGCCGCGCAGGGCGGCGTAGTCGAGGGTGACGCAGTCGATGCCGCGGTCGGCGGCCAGCACGCGGGCCTGTGGCTTGATCTCCTGGGCGGCGAAGACGCCGCGGACCGGGGCCAGGAGCGGATCGCGGTTGAGCAGCTCCAGGTAGCGGGTGAGCTGCTCGACGCCGTCGATCTCGCCGCGGCGCTTGATCTCGATGGCGACGGTGGCGCCGAGCGCGTCGCGGCAGAGGATGTCCACCGGGCCGATGGCGGTCATGTACTCGCGGCGGATCAGGCTCCAGCCCTCGCCCAGCGTGGTGATGTGCTCGGCCAGCAGTTCCTGCAGGTGCGCCTCGACGCCGTCCTTGATCAGCCCGGGGTCGACGCCCAGCTCGTGCGAGGAGTCGTGGAGGATCTCCTCCATCGTCAGCACCAGCTTCTCGCCGGTCTTGCCGTGGGTGACCGTCCAGGTGCCGTCGCCCTCGGCGAGCTTGCACGGCGGGTTCATCCAGTTGAGCGGCTTGAAGGCGCGGTCGTCGGCATGGATCGAGACGCTCCCGTCCGCCTTGAGCAGGATCAGGCGAGGCGCCATCGGCAGGTGAGCCGTGAGCCGTCCGATGTAATCCACGCTGCACCGCGCGATGACCAGCCGCATGAACGCCAACCTTACCGAGGATCGGAGCAGGCCACTCCGGGGACTCTGGAAAACTGGACACATGGCGGTGGAATCGGTAGGAGTGGTCGGACTCGGCACGATGGGCGCGGGCATCGCGGAGGTGTTCGCGCGAGCCGGGCTCGACGTCGTGGGCGTGGAGGCCGACGAGGCGGCGCTGAGCCGCGGACGCGGGCATCTGGAGCGGTCGCTGGGCCGCGCGGTCGAGCGGGGCAAGCTGGCCCCCGACGAGCGCGAGGCGATCCTGGGCCGGGTGCGGCTGACCACCGACCGGGCCGAGCTGGCCGGGGCGGACCTGGTGGTCGAGGCCATCCCCGAGGTGATGGCGTTCAAGAGCGCCCTGTTCGACGACCTCGACCGCATCTGCAAGCCGGAGGCGATCCTCGCCACCAACACCTCCTCGCTGCCGGTGACCAAGATCGCCGCCTCGACCGGACGGCCCGGCCGCGTGGTGGGGCTGCACTTCTTCAACCCCGCGCCGGTGATGCGGCTGGTCGAGGTGGTCAGGACGGTCGTCACCGAGCCCGGCGTCGCCGAGGAGATGGCCGAGCTGGCCCGGCGGCTGGGCAAGACGCCCGTGGTGGTGGGCGACCGCGCCGGGTTCGTGGTCAACCGGCTGCTGCTGCCCTACCTCAACCACGCGGCCCTCCTGCTGGAGCAGGGCGTGGCCACCCGGGACGGCATCGACACCGTGATGCGCCAGGGCGCCGGGCTGCCGATGGGGCCGTTCGCGCTGCTCGACCTGATCGGCCTCGACACCTCCTACGAGGTGATGGAGGTGCTCTACGACGAGACCCGGGACCGGCGGCACGCGCCCGCCCCCGGGCTGCGGGAGCTGGTCGCGGCGGGCCGGCTCGGGCGCAAGAGCGGGCACGGCTTCTACGGGCCGGAGGAGGCGCCGGCGCAGGCGCCGCCCAAGGGCACGCCGCTGACCTTCCGGGTCGTGGGCGACGACGAGCTCGCCGGGCGGCTGGAGGCGGCCGGCTTCAAGCAGGCGGCCGAGCCCGACGTGCTGCTTCACGTGGGCCTGGCGGCGACCGGCGAGCGGGAGGTGCGGGTCAACCTGGTGGGGGAGGGCGTGGCCGAGGTCGCGCCGAGCCTGCACGCCACCGCCGAGGGGGCCGCCGACCTGATGCGGGTGCTGGGCCGTACGCCGGTGGTGTGCCGGCAGCGGGCGGGTCTGGTGGCCGAGGCGCTGCTCTACCCGTACCTGAACGACGCGGTGCGGATGTACGACAGCGGCTACGCCGGCATCGAGGACATCGACGCCGCCATGCGCCTGGGCTGCGGCTACCCGGCCGGACCCTTCGAGATGCTGGAGTCGATCGGTCTGGAGCGGGTGCGCGACGGGCTGCGCGAGCTGCACGCGGAGTACCGCGAGCCGGCCTACGCCCCCGCGCCGCTGCTCGAGGAGCTGATCGCCGCCGGCCTGACCGCCTTCCCGCGCCGATGAGCCCGCGCAAGGCCCGCCGCCGCGCCGACGAACGCCCGCTGGGCCGCCCCCCGGGCGTCGACCACGTGGAGGAGTGGCCGGACGGCGACTGGAAGGTGCGACCCCTGTCCGGCGCCTCGGCCGGCAAGGCCTACCGTTGTCCCGGATGCGACCAGGAGATCGGGCCGGGCAAGCCGCACCTGGTGTCCTGGCCCGCCTGGCGGGGAGGGGACGAGGAGCGCAGGCACTGGCACACCGCGTGCTGGCGCAAACGCCTCGACCGCGGCCCCGGCCGAAGCCGTTACTAAGGAGCCATTGCAGATGGAGATTCGAGCGGCCACGGTGCTGCCGGCCCGGCGTGAGGACATCGAGCTGCACACCGGCGACGGCCTGACGCTGGTGGGCGAGCTGGCGCTGCCTGCCGACCGGCCGCCGGTCGCGACGCTGGTCACGCTGCACCCCCTGCCGACGCACGGCGGCTTCATGGACAGCCACGTCTACAAGAAGGCGGCCAACCGGCTGCCCGCCCTGGCCGACCTGGCGGTGCTGCGCTTCAACACCCGCGGCACCTCCTCCGAGCGCGGCACCTCCGGCGGGCACTTCGACGGCGGCGAGGGCGAGCGCTTCGACGTGGCGGCGGCGCTGGAGTACGCCGAGTTCAACGACCTGCCGCACGTGTGGGTGGTGGGCTGGTCGTTCGGCACCGAGCTGACCCTGAAGTGGGCGCACGACCCGCTGGTCGAGGGCGCGATCCTGCTGTCGCCGCCGCTGCACCGCGCCACCGACGACGACCTCGACGCCTGGGCGCGGTTCGGGCGGCCGCTGACCGCGCTGGTGCCGGAGTTCGACGACTACCTGCGGCCCGAGGAGGCCGAGCGGCGCTTCGCGCGGGTGCCGCAGGCCGAGGTGATCGGGGTCGAGGGGGCCAAGCACCTGTGGGTAGGCGAGCCGTACGTGCGGATCGTCCTGGACGAGATCGTGAAAAGGGTGAACCCGGCGGCCTATCCGCTGCCGACCGAGATTCACTAGAATTTCGTTCTATGCGGGCATTCGATCTTTCCGGGAAGAAGGCGCTCGTCACGGGCGCGTCGCGCGGCATCGGCCGGGCCATCGCGGTCGCCTACGCGGAGGCGGGGGCCGATGTCGCCCTGGTCTCGCGTTCGGCCGAATCGCTGGCGGAGGTGGCCAAGGAGGTCGAGGCGCTCGGCCGCACGGCCCACGTCCTGCCCGCCGACCTCAGCGACCGCGACGCCGCGGCGGAAGCCGTACGGCAGAGCATCGACCGCCTGGGCCACCTCGACGTCGTGGTCAACAACGCGGGCGGCTCGAACTTCATGGTCGAGTTCAAGGACCTGCGGCTGTCCGGCTGGGACAAGATCATGCGGCTCAACCTCGACTCGGCCATGGCCGTCTGCCACGCCGTGGCCCCGCACCTGCTGGGCCGCGGGTCCGGCTCGGTGATCAACGTCGCCTCCGTCGGCGGCCTGGGGTCGGCCCCCTTCCTGGCCCCGTACGGCGCGGCCAAGGCGGCGCTGATCTCGCTGACCAAGTCGCTCGCGGTGGAGTGGGGCGCGGCCGGCGTCCGGGTGAACGCGCTGTGCCCCGGCTGGACGGCGACCGACCTCAACCGCAACCTGTGGGAGGACGAGGAGGTCAGCGCCAGGACCGTCGGCCAGGTGCCGATGCGCCGGTGGGGGACCGCCGAGGAGATGGCGCACCCGGCGCTCTTCCTGGCCGCCGACGCCTCCGGCTACATGACCGGCCAGGTGCTGGTGATTGACGGCGGGTTGTCGACCGCCTGATACCGATATTTCGGTAGATGACGAAAAGGTGGGCTCGCGCTGAGCACGTTACGGTGTGATCCGTGCAGCTCTACACGAGATCAGCGGGGAGTGGTCTGCCGGTCGTCCTCCTCCACGCCTTCCCTCTCTCCTCCGCCATGTGGCTGGCCCAGCGGGAAGGGCTGGCCGCCACCTGCCGGGTCCTGACCCCGGACCTGCGCGGCTTCGGCGGGTCGAGGCTCGAACCGGCCGACGAGCCCTCCCTCGACCTGATGGCCGACGACGTCGCCGAGCTCCTCGACCGCGAGGGCATCGAGCAGGCGGTGGTGGGCGGTCTGTCCATGGGCGGTTACGTGACGATGGCCTTCTGCCGCCGGCACGCCGACCGCCTGCTCGGCGTGATCCTCGCCGACACCAAGGCCGCGCCCGACACCGAGCAGGCCCGCGCCAACCGCGAGCGCATCGCCGGCGAGGTGGTCGCGACCGGCACCGACGTGCTGCTGAGCGACGTGCTCCCGGCCCTGGTCGGCCCGACCACCAAGCAGCGCCGCGCGATGGTGCACGGCCGGGTGCGCGAGCTCGTGCGCTCCGCGCCGCCCGCGGCGGTGGCCTGGGCGCAACGGGCCATGGCCGCCCGGCCCGACTCCTTCGAGACGCTCGCCGCGCTCAAGGCGCCGGCCCTGGTCATCGTCGGCGACGAGGACGAGCTGGCCCCGCCCGCCGACGCCGAGGCGATGGCCCGCGTGGCCGGCGACACCCGCCTGCGGGTCATCGAGAAGGCCGGCCACCTCAGCGCGGTCGAGCAGCCGGAGGCGTTCAACGCGGCGGTGACCGACTTCGTCAGATCGCTGCCTGCCGAGGGTGCACGAGCTCGCGGATGATCAGCGCGATCGCCGCGGCCACCGGGATGGCCAGCAGCGCGCCGACGATGCCGAGCAACGCGCCGCCGACCAGCGCGGCGATCACGGTGACCGCCGGGGTGACGTTGACCGAGCGCTTCATCACGCGCGGGTAGATCAGGTAGTTCTCGATCTGCTGGTAGATCAGGAAGAACACGGCGCAGGCGATGCCGAGCGGCAGCGACTGCAGCAGCGCCACGGCCGACACGACCAGGGCGCCGATCGTCGCGCCCACCAGCGGGATGAGGTCGAGCACGGCGACCACCAGCGCGAGCGCGAGCGCGTACCTGACGCCGGCGATGGACAGGAACGCCCAGCTCACCACGCCCGCGATCAGCGAGATGAGCACGTTGCCCGCCACGTAGCCGCCGATGCCGGCCAGGATCTGGTCGCTGATCGACTCGGTGCGCGCCCGGCGCGAGGCGGGCACCAGCTTGAGCAGGTACTCCTTGGTGGAGTGCAGGGAGCCGAGGAAGTACAGCATCAGGACCAGCAGCGTGATGCCGTCGAACGCGCCGCCCAGCACGTTCAGCCCCGCGCCGACCAGGCCGCCGGCCAGCGTGCCGGTGACGAAGGAGGCGAGCTGGGGGAGAAGCTGGTAGTCGGCGTCGAGCTGGCGGACCGTCTCGTTGGCCATCAACTCGTTGAAGTAGCCGGGCAGCGCGGTGACGAAGGCGGACAGCTCCCGGCTGACCGGCGGCACGATCGCCACGCCGAACAGCACGAACAGCAGGATCACCCCGGTGAAGACCGCGGTGATCGACCAGCGCCTGGCCAGGCCGCGCCGCTGGAGCGCCTCGACGGCGGGGTTGAGGCCGACCGCGAGGAACATCGCGACCACGATCAGGATGATCACGCTCAGCGAGTGCATGACCATCTGGGCCAGCGCGATCGCGGTCAGCACGCCCAGGCCGCCGATCAGCCCGAACAGGAACGGGCCCCGGGCCAGGGGTTTGCCCGGCAGGCCGTACTCGGGCGTGGGGGATTCCGGCTCGGACACGCGGGGCTCCTGGGACTAAAGGGGCAAACGACAGGAGAGCCTAGCGAATCGCCAGGCTCTCCTTGGGTCAGTTGATCAGAGGCGTCGTGGTCAGAGGCGCTGCCAAAGCGCGGGGACGTTGGGAGGCTCCCAGCCGGTGATGGCGGTGTGCGGCTGGCGGCACTGGTAGGTGACGCCCTGGTAGGAGACCTTGGTCCCGGTCGTGTAGGCGGTGCCCGCCTTCCACGCGGGGAACTGGCCGGTCGGGGTGACGCTCGGGCTCGGGCTGACCGTGACGGTCGGGCTCGGGCTCGCGGTCACGGTGGGGCTCGGGCTCGCGGTCACCGTCGGGCTGACCGTCACGGTCGGGCTCGGGCTGGCGGTGACGGTCGGGCTGGGGCTCGAGGTGCCGCCGCCGCAGGAGCCGAGGTCGCGCCAGACGCCGTCCACGCCGGGCTCGTTGTTCTGCGTCCACCAGCGGGCCTCCCAGGTGCGGCCCTTGTGCGAGACGCGCTGCCCGCCGTTGTAGACCTTGCCCGCGTCCCACGCCGCGTCGGTGCAGGTGCCGCCGGTCGGCGTGACGGTGACGGTCGGGCTGGGGCTCGGCGTCACGACCGTGCCGCCCCGGGCCAGGTCCTGGACCAGGCCGTAGGTCTTCCCGCCGAAGGTGAGCGTGAAGTTGGCCACGCTCGGCGCCGGCAGGTAGTAGACGTAGTCGAGCGTCGCCGAGGCGCCCGGCGCGAGCGACTGCCAGCCCGGCAGCTTCACCGAGACCCGGTTGAAGTCGCCCTTCAGCCCGCCGATGTTGTTCGCCCCGGTGTGCTCGCTCTTGATCACCGTCAGCCCGAAGCCGGACTGGTCCTTGGCGTTGTTCGGCGAGGAGGAGGCGTAGTCCCACTGGAACTCCGCGCCGCCGGGGATGGTGACCTGCGAGCGGTTGGTGATGGTCAGCTTGGTGTTGATCGGGTAGTTGCTGTCACCCACCGGGAAGGCGCCCGGCGTGATGGTCACGTCGAGCTTCTCGCTGGGCAGGGTGATCTTGGCGCGGGTCGCGTTGTACGGCGAGGCGGTCTTGAGCGTCTCGTGCGCGAGCGTGGTCAGCGTCTCGCCCATCGTGTACTCGGTGCCGTTCCACTGGTAGTCGCCGGCCAGCTCCCAGATCATCATGCCGCCGAGGCCCTTGTCGCGCACGTACTCGGCCTTGGCCTTGATGGACTGCTCGTCCTCGGTGGACAGGAAGACCCGCTTGCTGGCGTTCCACAACCAGGGCGCGGTCAGCGTCGAGTCGTAGTGGCGGGTGTAGGTGCCGCTGATCCGGTCGGCCGGGTCGTTGGCCGGGTCGAGGCCGTAGGCCTGGACGTAGGAGCCCTGGATGCCCTTCTCCAGGTTCTTGGCGTGCCACATCGGGTTGCCGCCGCCCGGGGTCTCCTTGCCGTTGTCCAGGTCGTGCCAGACGTTGTCGATGCCGACCGCGCCGTCACCGCAGCTCGGCAGCCCGGTCGGGCACGGCTGCTGGCCCATCGCGGTGCCCCACAGGCCGTTGGTGCCGCCGTTGACGTTCTTCCAGCCTCTTGTGTAGTACGGCACGCCGATGTTGATCCTCCCGGGCGGGAGCGCGCCGCGGAAGTAGTGGTAGGCCCAGTCGGTGTTGAGGTAGCCGATGCCGCCGTACTGCGAGGTCGTGTAGACGCCCCACTTGGCCAGCTCGCCGTCCTTGCCGTCGTCGTAGAGCGCGGCGTTGGGCCCGACGAACTCGTTCCACGCCCCGTGCAGGTCGTAGGACATGATGTTGACGTAGTCGAGGTACTGCGTCACCTGGAAGGTCTCCATGCCGCGCAGCAGGTAGCCGCTGGCGGGGGCGGCGACGGTCAGCAGGTAGTGCTTGCCGTCGGCGGCCGAGGCGCGGTCCAGCTTCTCGCGCAGGGTCTTCATCAGCTTGACGTAGTTGCCCATGAGCGTGGCGCGGCGCGCGTTGGCGATCTGCCAGTCCAGCGGGTTGCCCGCGTCCTTCATGCTCGTCGGGTACTCGTAGTCGATGTCGACGCCGTTGAAGCCGTACTTGCGGATGAAGGCGACCGCCGAGTCGGCGAAGGTGTCGATCGACGCCTGGCTCTCGGCCATCGTGTAGAAGCCGCCGGAGGCCTGCCGGTTGCCCGCGGCGTCGAAGTAGCCGCCGCTCTCGGCCCAGCCGCCCACGCTGATCAGCGTCTTGGCGTGCGGGTTGGCCGCCTTGAGCTTGGTGAGCAGGTTGAAGTGCCCCTTGTACGGCAGGGCCGGGTCCTGGCCGGGGAAGGTCATCCCGGTGGCGGGGTTGTCGGCGTTGTCCGCGCCCACCGAGATCTTGTTGTCCGGTCCCACGTGCGCGAAGGCGTAGTTGATGTGGGTGATCTTCGACCAGGGGATGTTGTTCGCCAGGTAGGCGGGTCGGCCGTCCTTGCCGTGCCGCCAGCCGGTGAAGTAGCCGATCACGCGGCGGGGGTGGTCGGCCCCCATCTTCTCGCGGCCGGTCTCGTCGTAGACCGAGCAGTAGGGCACGTCGACGCCGGCGGTGCGGTAGAGGCCGTCGGGGCGGCAGGTCTCGTGGTCGACCGCGGCGGCCGCGGTGCCCACGAGGCTGGCGGCGGCCAGAGCCAGGGCAGCGGCCACGGCCGAGAGGGATAAGCGAACAGGGCTGGGCATTTCTCGCCGTCCAGGGGGGTGTGTATGGCGCTGTTGTCGCGAACGTAAGCGCCCTCCACCTGGCTGGTCAATCCTTTCTTTTAGGAAAGTTTCCAAATAATTCAGCGTAGGCCCACCGGCGGGACGAACGAGTGAGCCCGGTGACCTGGACCGGTCACCGGGCTCGCTCAGCCGTCGTTCAACTCCCCGAGAGACGGGGCCGCGTTACTCCTGCCACCACTCCGCGTCGTCGTCGGCCGACTTGGCGTCGTCCTTGGCCGCGGCGCCGTTGCTGGCCGCGACCGGCTGGGCCGGGACGGGCTTGTCGGCGGCCGGGGCGATGGCCGGCTTCGGCGGGGCCGCGGTGACCACGGGCGGCTCGGGCGTGGGCTCCATGCCCGGCAGCGAGGCGCCGCCGAGGAGCTGGCGGAGCTGCGCGAGGTGGCTGGTGATGCTGTCGCGCTGGCGGGTGAGGTCGTCGACGTGCCGCTGCATCTGGGTGCGGATGCGCTCGGCCTCGGACTTGGCCTCGGTGACGATGTGGTCGGCGCTCGACTTGGCCTCGGAGGCGATCTGCTCCGACTGCTTGCGGGCGTTGGCGACCATCTGCTTGGCGTGCGCGTCGGCCTCGCGACGGGTCTGCTCGGCCTGCTGGGTCGCCTTGGTGGCGCGGGTCTCGGCGGTCGCCGCCCGCTGCTCGGCCTCGGCCACCAGCTTCTGGGTGTTGGCCTGGGCGGTGGCGTGGCGCTCGGCGTCCTGGCGCTCGGCCTCCTCGCGGCGCGAGGCGAGCTGGATCTCGAACTCGGCCTCGTCCTGCGCCCGCTTGGCCTCCGACTCCTCCAGCACCCGCTGAGCCTGGGCGCGCATCTCGTCGGCCTGCCGCTTGGCGGTGGTGAGGACCTCGTCGCGCTCACGCTTGGTCGAGGCGCGGAGCTGGGCGACCTCGCGCTCGGTGGTGGTGCGGAGCTTGGCGATCTCGCGCTCGGCGTCGGCGCGCTTCTCGGCGACCTCGTGATCGGCGGTGGCGCGCAGCTTGGCGACCTCGCGCTCGGTGATCGCGGTCAGCTCGTCGGCCTCACGACGGGCGGTGGAGCGGGTCTCCTCGGCTTCTCGCTCGGCCGTCGTGCGCAGGTCCTCCGCCTCCCGGGAGGCCTGGGCGCGCACCGACGCGGCTTCGCTCTCGGCGGCGGCGCGAAGGTCGGCCGCCTCGACCTTGGCGGCGGCCTTGATCTCGTTGGCCTCGGACCGGGCCGCCTGCACGAGCTCGGTCGCCTGTTCCTCGGCGAGGCGGAGCAGCTGTTCTATACGAGCGCCCAGGCCCGAGTACGTCGGGCGTTCCTGCTCCTGGAGCTGGCGCTGGGAGTCGGACAGATCGCGCTGGAGCGCGCCAACCTGCTCGCGGGCCGTCCGCAGCTCGCCGTCGAGCTGCTTGAGGTGATCGTGAACCTGGTGCCGGTCATAACCCCGGAGCACCACGTCGAACTCGCGAGCGGGGGCATCCTCGAAGAAGTTGTTGAGCTGGGCGTCGATGTCGGACTGCATGGAGGCTCGATCCTGGGTTGTCGAGACGGCTACACGTGCCGGACGGGGGGTTCGGGGCATCCGAGCCAGGAGCCGGTGGCTCGGCGGCCAGGCTCCATGTCCGGTGGAAAGCCAGCGTACTCCGGTGTCGACGGCTTAGAGGCCCCGTCCGACTATCTGCGTTACCCGTTACTTATGAACGTTATTTGCGTTTGGCGGACTGGACTAGTTCCGTCAGCATTCCTCCCACGTCCTTGGGGTGCAGAAACGCTATGGATGACCCCATGGTCCCGTGTCTGGGGGCGCTGTCGAGGAGCCTGACGCCCTTCGCCGCGATCTCGTCCATGGTGAGCTTGACGTCGCCGACGCCGAACGCGACGTGGTGCACCCCCTCGCCCCGCTTGGCGAGGAACTTGCCCACCGGCGAGTCCGGGCTGAGCGGTTCGAGGAGCTGGATGTAGGAGTCGCCGGCCACCCGCAGCATGGCCTCCTTGACACCCTGCTCCTCGTTCACCTCGCGGGTGACGACCTCCAGCTCGAAGAGCTCGGAGAAGAGCTTGATCTTCTCCTCCAGGTCATGGCAGGCGATACCGACGTGATCGATGCGCAGCAGCATGTCGGTATCGTGTCAAACGACGCCGTCTTCGTTCCAGTGGAGGCCCCCATGTCTGGTTCCGTCATCGTCGCCGGAGCTCGCACGCCGATCGGCAAGCTGCTGGGTTCGCTGTCCGGGTTCTCCGGCACGGACCTGGGCGGGATCGCCATCAAGGCGGCCCTGGAGCGCTCGGGCGTCGCGCCCGAGCAGGTCGACTACGTGATCATGGGCCAGGTGCTCCAGGCGGGCGCCGGCCAGATCCCCTCCCGCCAGGCCGCGGTCAACGCCGGCATCCCGATGACCGTGCCGTCCCTGACCGTCAACAAGGTCTGCCTGTCCGGCCTCGACGCCATCGCGCTGGCCGACCAGCTCATCCGCGCCGGCGAGTTCGAGATCGTCGTCGCCGGCGGCATGGAGTCGATGACCAACGCCCCGCACCTGCTGCCCGGCCTGCGCAAGGGCGTCAAGTACGGCTCGTCCACGGTGCTCGACTCGATGGCGCACGACGGCCTGTTCTGCGCCTTCGACCAGTGCGCGATGGGCGAGTCCACCGAGCGGCACAACACCCGGCTCGGCATTGGCCGCGAGGAGCAGGACGCCTTCTCGGCCCGCTCCCACCAGCTCGCCGCCGCCGCGATCAAGAACGGCGTGTTCGCCGACGAGATCGTCCCGGTCGAGGTGCCCAAGAAGGGGCTGTTCGCCGACGACGAGGGCGTGCGCGCCGACACCACCGCCGAGACGCTCGCCCGGCTGCGCCCGGCCTTCGCCGCCGACGGCACCATCACCGCCGGCTCGGCCTCGCAGATCTCCGACGGCGCCTGCGCGGTGGTCGTGATGTCCAAGGCCAAGGCGGAGGAGCTGGGCCTGCCGTACCTCGCCGAGATCGGCCGGCACGGCAACGTGGCCGGGCCGGACGCCTCGCTGCAGTCGCAGCCGGCCAACGCCATCAAGCACGCCCTGGCCAAGCAGGGGCTCACCACCGGCGACCTCGACCTGGTCGAGATCAACGAGGCGTTCGCCAGCGTGGTGCTCCAGTCGGCCAAGGAGCTCGGCGTCGACCTGGACAAGGTCAACGTCAACGGCGGCGGCATCGCGCTGGGTCACCCGATCGGCGTCTCCGGCGCTCGCATCGTGCTCACCCTCGCCCACGAGCTCAAGCGGCGCGGCGGCGGGCTCGGCGCGGCCGGCCTCTGCGGTGGCGGCGGCCAGGGCGACGCGCTCATCATCCGCGTGCCCTGACCCGATCCGCTTGTCCGGCCCGGCGTATTGAGCGCCGGGTCAGGACAGCCACTGGGCCGTGGGCCAGGTCTCCAGGCGCCACGCGCTGTCCCAGAAGAGGTACTCGAACTCGGTGGCCCGGACGAAGGCGGCGGTCATCGCGCCGGTGTCGCCGCTCAGCGCGGCCCGGTCGGTGATCAGGCGCGCCTGGGTGACCGAGGCCTCGAAGGCCGGGTCGGCGTAGGTGGCGATCCAGGCGCGGTAGGGGTGGCTCGGGGTGCTCCGCCGTACCAGCGACTGGCCGACGTCCTGGTAGACCCAGAAGCAGGGCAGCACCGCGGCGGCCAGCACCTCGTAGGGCGCCGACAGCGCGGTGGCCTGCAGCCAGGAGGAGTAGGCCAGCGCGGTGGGCGAGGTGGCGACGCCGGCCAGGTCGGCCTCGGTCAGCCCGTACTCCTCGATGTAGCCGGCGTGCAGGGTGCGCTCGGCGGCGATGGCCCCGTGCGCGCTCTGCGCCCAGAAGGCCATCTCGTCCGGGTCGGCCGCGCGTACGGCCAGCGTCGCCAGCGCGCGGGAGAACGCCTCCAGGTAGCGCGCGTCCTGGACGATGTAGAAGGCGAAGCGCTCGCGATCGAGGGTGCCCTCGCCGAGCGCGGTGTTGAACGGGTGCTCGTGGATGGCCTCGAGCAGCTTGGCGGTCCGTGCCCAGACGTCGTCGCTGAACATGACGGTCCCTTCGCTAGTGCTAACTAGGGCAGGTTCGACGGGTCTGTTCTCAGCCCGGACATTCCGGGCACCCCGCGTCATGCGCGACTCTACTAGACGACCGATCAGTGCTCGCGGAGGAGTCTCCGCGGGAGCTGGGCGAACCCGGCGGGGTCGATTCCCAGCTTACGGGCGGCCGAAACGAGGGAAGCGGGGCAGCTTGCGGAGCTGCCGCTCGATCGCCGCGTCCCGGCGCATCTCTTCAAGCTGGTGCTTGGCGGCGAGGAAGTGAATGTCGTTGAACATGCTTCAAGCTTCGCGCTAAGCCATGGCCTCCCGCATGAGGCAGATGCCTTATCCGGGAGGCGGTGAGCGGTCCTAGCCCGTACGGGTGACGCCTAGGTACGGTTCCCTGCTCCCGCAGGGGGAGCCGCGGCCTCAGGCTCCGTCGGTGAAGGTGACGCTGACCTTGGTGAAGCCGAGCGACTTCAGCAGGCCCTCCAGCATGAGCTTGGTGTTGGTGTCGGCGCGGTTGCGCAGGTCGCTGGCCAGGGCCGCCTCGTTGATCTTCTTCTCCGCGAGGGTGTAGAGCTCGCGCTGGTCGGGCGGGGAGCCGGCGAGGAAGTCCGACACCCGGTCGACGAAGCCGCGCTGCTGGGCGAAGACGTAGGAGCGCGAGTTGTCCAGGTTCGGCTTCTCCAGTTGCGCCCGCGGGATCTTGATCGTCGCCTGGGTGCGGTCCTGGTTGACCGTCACCGCGTCCTTCGCCAGTCCCGAAAAGTCGACGTAGGCGTCGACGTTCCCGGCGCCCACGAAGAGCGTGCGCGAGCCCTTGATCGCGTCGGGCAGGAAGTTGGCGTCCTTCTCCAGGTCCACCACGACCTGGAAGCTGCCGGTGGCCGCCTCGAAGCGGCTCAGGTTGTGGATGGACTGCAGCAGCACCGGCTGGCTGCGGTCCACCGTCTGCTCGCCGAAGGGGTCGGCCCACGACCAGACCAGCCGGACGCCCACCACGGCCAGGGCGAGCAGCACTAAGGCGAGGGCGATATATCTCCACCGGCGGCGCCGGGACCCGAGCGCCATGGGAGTCGTTTTCATGGGCTTCTCTCTACCCCCTCGCCAGGCGATCATGGCGTGCCGGGGGGTGAGAAGTGAGTCGCGCGCCCGCCACGGTCACCCCGGAAGGCTCCACGGCGTACGGCAGGCCGCGCCGTACGCTCAGCGGGTGCCGGGCCAGGACACGCCCGTGACGGTGGCGTTCTGGCGGACCGGGTAGAGCTGCACCACGCCCGGGTTGGGCCGCGCCCGTCCGGCCATCGCGGCGGGCTCGCCGCCGAAGTGCCGCGCCGACAGGCGGCACGACTGGAAGTCGTTGTAGAACATCCGCAGCCAGCCGCGCCGCTGGTGCTCGCTGAGGCCGGAGAACCAGGCCGCGGCCGACTGGTGCTCGGGCAGCGGCCCGCCCGGCAGCGGCTCGCCCAGCAGCCACGCCACCACGATCTCGCGGTAGCCCGCGCCGGTCTCGCGCTCGCACCGGGCCGCCAGGCCCTCGACGTAGGCGCCGACCGCCTGCTCGGCGAAGCCGGGCGACAGGTCCGCCATGTGGATCGGCACCACGCCCGAGCCCGCCTTGAGCTCGCTGTCCAGCGGGCGCTGCTCGACGCGGGTGAAGGCGGCCGGCGTGCCCGACAGCCGCGAGGCGACCTTGGTGAAGGCCGCCGACAGCTCGGTCAGCCCGCCGCGCATGCCCGGATGCACGCAGACCGTGATCGGCCAGTCCTGGCAGGCGTAGGCGATCGAGGCGTGCTCGTCCGAAGCGCCCTGCGACAGCAGCCGGGCCACGCCGACCCCGGCGACCAGCACCGCCACCAGCGCCGCGGCGAGCGCCAGCCGCTGGCGCGTCACCCAGGCCGCCCAGCCGAGCAGGATCGTCGCGGTCACCCCGAGCAGCCACAACGTCTGGTCGAGGAAGGCCGCCGCGCTCAACCCCTGGAACAGGTCGTACGGCTCGCCCGTGCCCGGCGTCAGCCGGTCGAGCCAGGTGCTGGCCGGCGCCAGCCAGCTGAAGACCACGTACGAGGCCAGCCCGGTCAGCGCCGGCGTCCAGCCGTGCGGCAGCAGCCAGCCGATGACCCAGCCGATCATCGCGTAGAGCGCCAGCCCCGCCATGCCCATGGCCAGCCCCGGCACGCTGACCCGCCCGGCCTGCTCGGTGAGGACGGTCTTGACCGCCAGCACCAGCACCGTCGCCCCGAACGCGCCGGCGACGACCACCACGATGGCCAGCGGCGCCTTGAGCGCCCGCCACGCGCCGACCGACCGCCCCCGCAGCGCCCGCCGCTTGCGCAGCGCCACCCAGGCGGCGAACGCCGCGGCGACCGGACCGGTCAGCCGCAGCGACCCGATCACCGCCACGACGATGTTCTCCCATGCGTCGACGCCCGGAATCAGCACGCTCCACGCCGCGACCAGCCCCACGGCCATGAGGACCGCGACGGTCACCAGCGCGCTGTGCTTGAGCTCCTCGCGCGTCACGCCGGCGTGCTCACGCACGCCGAGCCCTGTTGACATACATCAACTACCCCCCGGTAGGTGACCCCCTGTGCGAGAACCATAACTGAGCGTGATGTTTGGCGTCCCGATTCTTGGTCAAGCCGTCGCGCTCCGTAGCTGCCCAAATCAGGCGCTACCGTAGCGCTGTGTCGCTCAACCTGCCCTTCGATCCCATCGAACGAGCCGCGGACACCTGGAGGGTGCACTTCGGCCCCTCTTCCGCCATGGCCGCCGTGACCTCGATCATGAGAGCGCACCAGATCCTGCTGTCGCAATTGGACGCACTGCTCAAGCCCTATGACTTGACCTTCGCCCGGTACGAGGCGCTGGTGCTCTTGACCTTCAGCAGAACCGGCGCGCTCCCCCTGTCCAAGATCGGTGAGCGGCTCATGGTCCATCCCACCAGCGTCACCAACACGGTGGACCGGCTGGAGCGGGCCGGACTGGTGCGCCGCCTGCGCAACCCGCGCGACGGCCGCGGCGTCCTCGCCGAGATCACCGACCGTGGCCGGGACGTCGTCCGCCAGTCCACCGCCGACCTCATGGCCGCCGACTTCGGCATGGGCGCGTACGGCGAAGCCGACCTCAGCCAGATGTTCGACCTGCTCCGCACCCTGCGGGTGGCGGCGGGTGACTTCGCCATGCGGCAAGATGAGGAGCATGGCGGACATCTCTAGGCCCGGATCGCTCTACGGAGCGATCGATCTGGGCGCCAGGAAGCAGGCTCTGGAGGCGCAGGCCCGGCGTGAGGCGGCAGGTCCGCAGGCGTCTTCGGCGTCGACCGTGGACGTGACCGAGGAGAGCTTCACCACCGATGTGGTCGACCGCTCGATGAGCGTGCCGGTCATCCTCGACCTGTGGTCCCCGCGCTCGCAGGCCAGCGCGCAGCTCGGCCCGGTGCTGGAGAAGGTCGTCGGCGAGCTGGGCGGCCGCGCCGTACTGGCGAAGGTCAACGTCGACCTCAACCCGCAGATCGTGGCGGCGTTGCGGGTGCAGGCGGTGCCGACGGTGCTGGCCATCTTCCAGGGCCAGCCGGTGACCGGATTCCAGCAGGTGCTGCCCGAGCCCGAGGTGCGGCGCTGGGTGGACGAGCTCATGGGGGCGATCGAGCAGTTCTACGAGGCCAACCCCTCGCTGCGGCCGCAGTTCGACGACGACGCCCCGGCGCCGGAGGAGGCGCCGCTCGACCCCGACCTCGCCGCCGCCGAGCAGGCCATCGACCAAGGTGACCTCGACGCGGCCGCGGCCGCCTACCAGCGGCTGCTGGCCCGTAACCCGGCCGACGAGGACGCCCGGATGGGGCTGGCCGGGGTGGGGCTCATCCAGCGCACCGCCGACGCCGACCCGGCCGACGTCCAGCGCCGCCTGGCCGACCCCGCCGACCTCGACGCCGCCCTGCTCGCGGCCGACCTGGAGATGTTGTCCGGCTCGGTGGACGAGGCGTTCGCCCGCCTGGTCGCCGTCGTCAAGCGCACCTCCGGGGACGACCGTGACCGGGTGCGCAAGCACCTCCTCGGCCTCTTCGACGCCCTGCCCTCCGACGACCCCGCCCTGGCCAAGGCCCGCCGCGCCCTCGCCAGCGCCCTCTTCTAACCCCCGCCCGCCGCGTCAGGCCCCACCGACCCGGGGCCTGACCCGCCACCCTCCAACCAACGCGGCGGCCAACCCGCGCGACGGGAAGTCGGTGCCGCCTCCAGGGAGGGGGCACCGATGCGGCGGCCAGCCTGTGCGGTGGGTGGTGCTCCTGTGCGGCGGAAGGACGGGTGACTGCCTCCCGAAAATGGGAGGGCGGGCGGCGGAAGGACGGGTGTCCCCCTCCAGGAAACGGAGGGAGGCGGTCAAAAGCCCCGAAGCCTAGGAATACCCCCACCCCAGGGTTAACCTGGACATATGCGGGTCGTGACGATCTCGGCGACATACGGCACAGCGGGCAGCGTCATAGGCCCCGCCGTAGCCGAACGCCTGGACGTGCCGTTCGTGGACCGTGCGATCCCCAGCGCCGTAGCCGAAGAGCTCGGCTGCACCCTGGAAGAGGCCCTCGCCCACGACGACCGAGCGGAACACGGCCTGGGCCGCCTCCTGGCCGGCGCGATGCGACTCCCGACGGTCACCTTCGGCGGCGTGGACATGTACGTCCCGGGCGTCCTCCCCCTGGCCCCCGAGGAGTTCGTCACCCGCACCGAACGCATGCTCAAGGAGTCCGCCACCAACCGGGGCGGCGTGTTCCTGGGCCGCGCCGGCGCCGTGGTCCTGGCCGACCACCCGGGCGCCCTGCACGTAAGGCTGGACGGCCCGCTACGCCGAAGGGTGCTCCAGACCGCCGCCTTCGCCGGGGTCACCGAGCGCGAGGCCCGCAAGCTGATCGAGGACAACGACCGCGCCCGCGCCGCCTACGTACGCCACTTCTATCGCACCGACGCCGCCGATCCGTGCCTGTACCACCTGGTCCTGGACAGCACCAGCATCCCGGTCCCGGCATGCGTGGACCTGATCGTGACCGCCGCGCAGGCGCTGGACTGAGCTGGAGCCCCCTACCATGGAGGGCATTCCCCGGTCAGGCGCAAAGGAGCGGATTGACGTGGCCACCGTCCCGAGTGTGTCGTACTCCATCACCGTCCGGCTCGAGGTGCCGGCGGGCGGCAAGGCCGTCAGCCAGCTCACTCACGCCGTAGAGTCGGCAGGAGGTGTGGTCACCGCGCTCGACGTCACCAACGCGGGGCACGAGAAGCTCCGCATCGACGTCACGTGTGCGGCCCGCGACACCGATCACGCCCAGGCGATCGTCGACTCGCTCGACGCCCTGGAGAACGTGGTCATCCACAAGGTCTCCGACCGCACCTTCCTGATGCACCTCGGCGGCAAGATCGAGATGAAGTCGAAGGTGCCGCTGCGCAACCGTGACGAGCTCTCGATGGCCTACACGCCGGGCGTCGCGCGGGTCTCGATGGCCATCGCGCGCAACCCGGAGGACGCGCGCCGCCTGACCATCAAGCGCAACAGCGTCGCGGTCGTCACCGACGGCTCGGCCGTGCTCGGCCTGGGCAACATCGGCCCGGCGGCCGCGCTGCCGGTCATGGAGGGCAAGGCCGCGCTGTTCAAGCGGTTCGCCGGCATCGACGCCTGGCCGATCTGCCTCGACACCCAGGACGTCGACGAGATCGTCCGCACCGTCCAGGTCATCGCGCCCGGCTTCGGCGGCATCAACCTGGAGGACATCTCCGCGCCGCGCTGCTTCGAGGTCGAGCGCCGGCTGCGCGAGCTGCTCGACATCCCGGTCTTCCACGACGACCAGCACGGCACCGCCATCTGCGTGCTGGCCGCGCTGACCAACGCCCTGCGCGTGGTCGACAAGGCGCTGCCGGACGTGCGCATCACCATGGCGGGCGCGGGCGCCGCCGGCACCGCCGTGCTGCGGCTGCTGCTGGCCGCCGGGGCGCGCAACGTGGTCGTCTGCGACTACCTGGGCGCGGTTCACCAGGGCCGGGAGGACCTCGACGACTCGCTGCGCTGGATCGCCGACCACACCAACAGCGAGGGCTACTCCGGCGACCTGCGGGGCGCGGTCAAGGGCTCCGACGTCTTCATCGGCGTCTCGGCGCCGGGCATCCTCACCGGCGACGACATCGCCACCATGGCTCCCGGGTCGGTCGTGTTCGCGCTGGCCAACCCCGAGCCCGAGGTGTCGCCCGACGACGCCCGCGAGCACGCGGCCGTGGTGGCGACCGGGCGGTCCGACTACCCCAACCAGATCAACAACGTGCTGGCCTTCCCCGGCGTCTTCCGCGGGCTGCTCGACGCGCAGGCGGTCGGGGTGACCGAGGAGATGCTGCTGGCCGCCGCCCGCGCGCTGGCCGCGGTGGTCACGCCCGAGGAGCTCGGGCCCAACTACATCATCCCCAGCGTCTTCCACCCGGACGTCTCGACCGTCGTGGCCGCCGCGGTCCGCGAGGCCGCGGGAGGCAAGGCCAGGGGCTTCACCGAGGCCTGAGGCGCCCTGTCCCGCCGGCCGACGGCCGCGCGGGGCTGAGCGCGCCGTGGGCCGGGTCTCGGAAGGGAGGCCGCGGGTCAGAAGCGGATGGGCCGGCGGCGGCCGAGGCCGGGCCCGCTGGGCGCGTCCTTGGGCCACATCGAGCTGAGCCCCCAGGCGATCCCCCCGGTCAGCACCAGCGCGGCGCCGGTGGCCAGCTTGCCCATCAGGTCGGCGGGCGGCCCGGTGTACGGCAGGCGCCGGCCGTACCCCCAGCCATGGTCGCGGTCACGGTCGTGGTCGCGATAGCGGCAGTCGTTGCGCACCCGCTGGGAGTCGACGAGCGTGTTGGGCTCGGAGTCGGTGACCGAGAAGGCCTCGATCTCCACCGCGCCCCCCTTGGGCACGCGCACGCTGCGGGTCACGGACTTGAGCGCGGCGATCGAGCCGTTGGCGAAGCTGCTGGAGTCGAGCTGCAGGTCGTAGCGGGCGGCCTGCCGGGTCTGGTTGCGGAGCGTCACCTTGACCTGGCCCTTGGTGCAGTTGACCTCACTCACGCTCATGATGAACGGGTCACCCGGATCGGGTGGTGCCGGCCAGGCCCACGCGGCCACAGGGAAGAGGATCGCGGCGCCGACCGGCAGGGCCGACCAGGCCAGCCTTCTGGAAATCATGTGACATGCCCCCGAGATGTGATCTTTGCTCCATAGCGTCCCCACCCATCACAGAAAGTAACATCGCTGCTCCGGGGCAGCAGGAAGCGCGATCACCCCTCATGATGGAGGTATGGCGGAGGCGATCTACGTCGGTGGGCTGCTGGTGGCGACGCCGGTGCTCGACGACCCCAACTTCCGGCGTAGCGTGGTGCTGGTCCTGGAACACGACCGCGACGGCGGCACTCTCGGCGTGGTGCTCAACCGCCCCAGCGAGATCTCCGTCACCCAGGTGCTCCCGGTCTGGGACTCGCTGGTGACCGGTCCTTCGGTGCTGTTCGAGGGCGGCCCGGTCCAGACCGACAGCGCGCTGGCGCTGGCGGCGGTGCCGAGCGGCCAGGAGCCGCTGGGCTGGCGGCGGCTGCACGCGGGCGCGCCGTCGGTGTCGCGGCTCGGCACGGTGGACCTCGACGCGCCGCCCGAGATCCTGCGCGGGGAGATCGCGCAGATGCGGATCTTCGCGGGCTACGCCGGGTGGAGCTCGGGGCAGTTGGAGAGCGAGATCGCCGAGGGCGCGTGGTACGTGGTCGACGCGGAGATGGACGACACCTTCCACACCGATCCGGCCACGTTGTGGCGGCGGGTGCTGCGCCGCCAGCCGGGGGAGCTGGCCTTCGTGGCGACCTGTCCCGACGATCCGACGATGAACTAGCCGCGGGCCAGGTCCCAGCCGGGCACCAGCGAGCGTTGGACCAGTTCGAGGGTGCTGTTCATGCGGGCGACCAGCTCGCGCAGGTCCGTGATCTCGTTGATCGGGCACTCGAAGCCGACGCGCATCGAGGCCATGGCGAAGGCGACCATCAGGTGGGGGAGCCGGTCGTCGTCGCCGCGTCCGGTGCGGCGGGCGATCTCGGCGGCCAGCCTTTGCTCGGTCTCCGCGCCCCGGGCCACCGACCGGCCGACCAGGACCGGGGTGCTGTCGTAAAGTTTGCGCAGTTTGAGGAAGCGTTCCGTGTCGTCCGGCGTTGACTCCGCCATGTCGCGCAGTGTCGCGCGCAACGCGTGCACGAGCGAGGTGAAGGGCGGCTCGTCCAGCGGGCGCGCGCTCAGCTCGGCCTGCATGACCTCCTCGGAGTGGTCGTGGAACCACAGCGCGAGGTGCTCCTTGCTGGCGAAGTAGCGGAAGAAGGTACGGGAGGACACTTCGACCACCCCCGCGATCTGCTCGATGGTGGTCGCCTCGTATCCTTGTTCGAGGAACAGGTCGAGCGCCGCGTCGAGAAGCGCGAGGCGCGTCTTCTCCTTCTTGCGTTCCCGCAGACCCACCGTGGCCACTCCCTCGCTACCTTGCTGTCACACTATGACAGAAGTCACGATGTGAAATTTAAAACCCATTTGTCATCTGTCATCGGCTGACATACATTACCTGAGGCTTAAGGGATGAATACCCCAGGTTGGGGTGTGTAGAGCTGAGGGGGAAGTTCAATGGCTCAGGCGAAGGCGGTGCAACTGGCACCGGCCGAGGGCCGACCTCAACAGGTGGGGAATCCGTGGCTGACGCTGCTCGCGGTCTGTCTCGGTGTGATCATGGTGATGCTCGACGGCACCGTCATGGGCATCGCCGCACCGGTGATGGGCGCGGAGTTGAACGCGACCCTGTCGGACATGCAGTGGGTGACCAACGGCTACCTGCTCGCGCTGGCGGTCTTCCTGATCACCGCCGGCAAGCTGGGTGACATCTTCGGTCACAAGCGGGTCTTCCTGGTGGGCGTCGCCGGTTTCGCGGTCAGCTCGCTGGCCATCGCGCTCAGCAGCGGCGTGACCGCGCTGATCATCTTCCGGGTGCTCCAGGGCCTGTTCGGCGCGCTGCTGCAGCCGGCCGCGCTGGCGCTGCTGCGGGCGAGCTTCCCCAAGGAGAAGCTCGGCCAGGCGATGGGCGCGTGGGGTGCGATCATCGGTCTGTCCAGCGCCGCCGGCCCGATCCTGGGCGGCCTGCTGGTCGAGAACGTGAGCTGGCAGTCGGTCTTCTACATCAACGTGCCGGTCGGCATCCTCGCCCTGGTCATGGGCATTATGATCATCAAGGAGCCGCGCTCCGAGATCCTGGGCAAGATCGACTGGCTGGGCGTCGTGCTGCTGTCCGGCATGATGTTCTCGCTGGTCTGGTCGATCATCAAGGCGCCCGAGTGGGGCTGGGGCGACGGCAAGACGCTCGGCTTCATCGCCGCCACCGTGGTGCTCGCCGCCGCGTTCATCTTCTGGCAGAGCAAGGCTCGCGAGCCGCTGATCCCGCTCTCGCTGTTCAGGAACGCCTCCATCTCCATCGGCACGGTCCTGATGATGATGGTCGCCTTCGCGATGTTCGGCGCGATGTTCTTCCTGGGCTTCTTCTTCCAGGGCGTGCACGGCCTGACCCCGCTCGACGCCGGTCTGCGCATGCTGCCGATGTCAGCGGGCATGATCGTCGCCTCGCCGCTGGCCGCCGTGCTGATCGGCAAGCTGGGCCCGAAGATCACCATGGCCGTCGGCCTGCTCATCACCGCCGGCTCGATGTTCCTGATGTCGCAGCTCAGCGTGGACGCCACGTTCATCGAGACGGGCCTGCCCTTCCTCCTGCTGGCCTTCGGCCTCTCGCCGGTCTTCGTCGGCGCGACCGAGATCATCGTGGGCAACGCCCCGATGGAGCTCGCCGGCGCGGCGGGCGGTCTGCAGCAGTCGGCCATGCAGGTCGGCGGCGCCCTCGGCACCGCCATCCTGGGCGCGGTGATGTCCAGCACCATCGCCGACAAGCTGCCCGGCTACATCGGCCCGGCCGCGCAGGCACTGCCGCCCGGCGCGATGGAGGGCCTGGAGAAGGCGGCCGCCTTCGGCACCCTGCCGCCCGAGGCCACCAAGAGCCTGCCGCAGCAGGTCGCCGACTCGCTGCTCAACGCGGTGCACAACGCCTTCATGGACGGCATGCACACCGCCTTCACGGTGAGCACCATCGTCATGGTCGTCATCGCGGGCCTCGCCCTGCTGGTGAAGTCCGGTCGCAAGATCGAGGACGCCCCGGTGCACGTCGGCTGATCACCTGAACGATCCGGTACGGCTCCCGCCTCTGCCCGAGGCGGGAGCCGTACCGCTGTCTAGGCCGGGGTGACGACCAGCTCGACGCGGCCCTGGGCGGGCGTCTGGACGGTCAGCACGCGGCGGGCGGCGTCCCAGACGCCGGTGCCGCCGGTGACCTTGCCGCCGTTCGGGTACTCGTCGGCGGGCAGGTAGATCTCGGTCGGCCCGCTCCCGTTGGCCTCGAAGCCCACCGTCAGCCGCCGCTCCCCGGCCTCGATCCGGTACGGCACGCCGCCGATGGCCCGCGGGTAGGCCCGGTTCATGACGGCGACCAGCGGCCCGGGCTCGCCCTTCTCCGAGTACGGACCCCACGGCCCCGGGTCGCGCGACCAGTACGCCCGGCCCATGCCCAGCTCGTCGCCCAGGTCGAGCACCCGCTCGACCAGGTCCTCCGCGCCGGGCTTGGTCATGTCCAGCCCGAACTCGCCCAGGATGATCGGCCCGCCGATCCGGTCGGCGGCCCGGAGCGTGTTCTCCTTCCACCAGCCGAGCGTGCGGTCGGTCCATTCGCGCGAGCCGCCCTCGTAGCCCTCGCCGAGGTCGAGGGGGAGCGGGTAGAGGTGCGGCGCCAGCCCGATGCGCGGCTCGCCCTCGCGCGGGTCGGCGATGGCGGGCAGGGCCGAGGGCAGGCCCCAGTTCACCCCGACCGCCTGCGGCTCCAGGAAGATCCACGTGTCGTTGTCGACGGCCCGGATGCGTTCGACGCACCTGCGGTAGAGCTCGGCCAGCGGGCCGCTCTCGAAGGCCGCGCCCTGCACCGAGCCGCCCCACGGCTCGTTCATCAGGTCGTAGCCGAGCACGGCCGGCTCGTCCTTGAAGCGCTCGGCGACCGCGCGCCAGGCGCCCGCGTAATGCTCCATCAGCTCGGGGTGCTCGCCGGTGGTGTTCCAGAAGTGGTCGAAGGCGCGGATGACGCCGGGTTCGAGGTAGTACATCTCCCAGGTCCAGTGGTCCTGGGCGACCGGCAGGCCGTCGAGGTGGGTGGCCCAGGCGGGGGCGCCGTTGCCGGCGACGGCCGTGGGGGTGATGCCGGGGCCCCACAGGTCCTGGTGCATGTCGAGCAGGACGTGGTAGCCGCGCTCGGCGTACCAGGAGATCCGTTCCGCCACCTTGTCGAGGTACTCGGTGTCGTAGACGCCTGGTCGCGGCTCCACGGCCCGCCACTGGAGCAGGAAGCGCACGAAGTTGGTGCCCATGTCGCGGTACTCCCGCTCGACGTCGGCCTCGGTGAGCTCCGGCATCGCGTCGGAGGTGCTCTTGGCGCTGCTGGCGGTGTTGAAGCCGTGCAGCAGCAGGGTGCGCCCGCGCTCGTCGGTGACGAAGCGGGCCGGGCCGGGCGCCTGGCGGGTGGCGGCGGCGACCGCGCCCGTGGCGAGCACCACGAGGGTCAGGGCGCCGGCCAGCAGTCGCGCACGCTTCATGCTTCGCTCCCTCGGGATCTTTCGGCGGACTGGGTCTTCCGCCGCGATCAGTCTGGCCGTTAGCCTGCCGAACGTGAGCCTTGTTCGCAATAGCCTGCACGGGATCGTCGCCGCGCTCATCCTGGTGGCCTTCGGACTCTTCGGCACGACGTTGCTCACCCGGGTCGGCTACCTCGCCGTGCCGGGTGCGATCGGCGCGCCGTACGGGCTGCCGGGCCTGCGGCTGTGGCCGCTCGGCGAGACCGGCTGGCTGCTCTTCCTCACCGACACCGTCGCCGCACTGCTGCTGGTCGCGCTGGTCTGGCGTAGCGGGCGCGGGTTCTGGGGGGTGTGGGGCGCGTTCGTGCTCGGCGCGGTGCTGGCCGACGGGCTGCGGGCGGTGGTCGCCTCGCAGGTGCTGCACGCGAGCCTCGGCGCCTACGCCGCCCACGTGGCCGGCGGCGTGCTGACCGGCCTGCTGTGGGGCCTCGCGCTGGGCTGGCTCCCCGCGCTGGCGCGACTGGCCCGGCCCAGGACCCAGGCCGCCGCGACCGGGTGAACCCGGCGGCCCGCTCGCCGCTACCCACCCGTCGATGGAGACGACACCCGCGGACGCCGCCCTCCTCGCCGCGATCGGCGAGGGGGACACCGCCGCCCTGCACGCGCTCTACGAGCGGTACGGCGGGCCGCTGTTCGGCTTCCTGTACCGGCTGGCCGGGGACCGGGGCACGGCCGAGGAGATCCTCCAGGACACCCTCCTGGCCGTCTGGCGCTCGGCGCACAGCTTCCAGGGCCGCTCCTCGCCGAGCACCTGGCTGTTCGGCGTCGCCCGGCGGCAGGCGCACAACCGGTTACGGCTGATGCCGCCGCCCGTGCCGGCCGAGCCGTACGAGCTGGCCGACCCGGAGCCGGGCCCCGAGGAGGCGGCGGTGGGCGCGGAACGGGTCCAGCGCGCCCTGCGGCGGCTGCCGCTCCAGCAGCGCGAGGTGCTGGCCCTGTCGGTCCTGGAGGATCTCAGCCACCAGGAGATCGCCGAGATCCTCGCCATCCCGGTGGGGACGGTCAAGAGCCGCCTCCACCACGCCCGCGCGACCCTGAGGGGGTGCCTCGATGAGCGAGTTTCCTGACCTGGACGCCGCCCTGCGGACCGGCCCGCCGCCGCCACCCGGTCCGGCGATCGTCCGCAGCGTCCTGCTGCGCGCGGCCACCACGCCGGTCGAGCTCGGCCGCGGCTCACGGCTCGGCCGCGCCTGGCACCTGCTGCTGGCCGAGGCGCGGCTGATGCACCGCGCGGTCTGGGTGACCGGCGCCGCGGTGATGGCGCTGGCCGTGGTGATCATGGCGCTCCAGCCGCACTCGATCGGCTGGCTGCTGGCCCTGATCGCCCCGCTGGTGGCCGGCGCGAGCGTGGCCACGCTCTACGCCCCCGAGCACGACGCGGCCTTCGAGGTGGTCGCGGCCACCCCGACGCCGCCGCGGGTGATCCTGCTGGCGCGCGTGCTGCTCGTGCTCGGCTACGACCTGCTGCTGGCGCTGGCCGCCTCCGGGCTCAGCCTGCTCAGGGGCGGCGTGCCGTACTCGCTGGGAGAGCTGATCGGGACCTGGCTGGCGCCGATGACGCTTCTCGCCGCGATCGGTCTGGCCCTGTCGGTGCAGTGGAACCCCGAGGCGGCGGTCGCCGTCTCGCTGGGAGCCTGGGTGCTGTACGCGCTCAGCCACACGCACCTGCTGTCCGGGCTTCCGCCCGGCTGGCGCACCCACCCGCTCACCTACGCCGTGGCCGTGGCGATGCTCGCGCTCGCCGTCCTGATTGAACCCCGCAGGAGGCTGCCCGCTACCCACGGGTCGTGAAAGACCTTCTCCTCCACGAGCTCCGCCGGGCCGGGCCGGCGGCCTGGGCGGGGCCACCGGCGCTGCTGGCGACCGGCCTCGGCCTGGCGGTCCTGGGACCGGCGCTGAACCTGCGCGAGGGGCTGGCCGGGATGTTCATCCTCGGCCTCCTGCAGGGCGCGTTCCCGCTGACCGCGGGCGTCGCCGCCGCCTCGCTCGTCCGCGACGACGCCGCCGAACTGCTGCACAGCCTGCCCGGCGGCTTCCGCCGCACCCTGTTCCGGCGGCTGGCCGTGCTGGTCGCGATGGCCTCGGCCGGCGCGCTGGTGCTGACACTGATCGCCGTGCTCACCGGGCACGCCGACCGCTGGGGCGGCGACCCGCTCACCCAGCTCACCTGGTTCGGGCCCCTGCTCGGCCTGACCGGCCTCGGCTTCTGCCTCACCGCGGGGATGCGGAGCGCCGCGGCGGGCGGCACCGTCATCACGCTCGTCTGGGGCATCCAGCTCGTCGCCGACTGGGGCATCCCGTGGTTCCTGCGGCTGTTCGAGAACGCCGTCCCGGCCGCGGACTGGCTGCCCAACCGGCTGGCCCTGCTCTCGCTCGGCCTCGCCCTCGTCGTCCTCGCCTGGTTCATGTACGGCAGGGCGGAACGTTTCCTCGGAAGAGAGAGCGAATGATCGCCACCCTGCGCTACGAGTTCCGCATGCAGATCCGCCGCCCCGCGCTGTGGATCGTGTACGGCATCGTCTTCGCCATCCAGGGCGTACTGATCAACTGGTACTTCACCCTGGACCGCGGCCTCGGCCCGATCCTCGACCCGCGCCAGGCCATGGCCGACGTGACGGCGTGGACGGCGACGCTGCCGATGATCGCCTACGGCTGCCTCATCGCCGACCGGCTGGTGCGCGACCGGACGCTTCGGGTCGACGGCATCCTCGACGCCACGCCCGCGGACGCGACCGCCCGCCTGCTCGGCAAGTTCGCCGGGGTCTGCCTGGCCGGCGCGGTGCCGCTCGCGCTCATGGTGGTCGGCCGCGGACTGGTCTGGACGGTCATGGAGGGCGACCCCGGGGGCCTGCTCTGGAGCATCGTGATCTTCGTCGTCGCGCTGGGGCCGGGCCTGCTCTTCACCGGCGCGCTGGCCCTGGTCGGCCCGCTGGTCATGCCGGTGACCGTGTTCCGGGTGGCGTTCGCCGCCTACTGGTTCTGGGGCAACCTGATCCCGCCGGACCTCATGCCCAACCTCGCCCACACCCTGCTCGCCGCCGACGGGGAGTACGCCCTGCTCGGCCTCTTCGGCTCGACCACCAGGGTCCCCGTCGAGGGCGCGTTGCTCAACTTCCTGCGTCCCGACCCCACCGCCGGCACCGGCCTGCTGTCGATCGCCCTGATCCTCCTCCTCGCCGGGGTCGCCCTGCCCCTGGCCCGCCTCCGACGGGAGCCGTGACCCATGCGCATCGAGATCTCCGGCCTCACCAAGACCTTCAAGGGCCGCGGCAACGCCCTCGACCACCTGGACCTGACCGTGCCGACCGGCATGTTCGGCCTGCTCGGCGCCAACGGCGCGGGCAAGACCACGCTCATGCGCATCCTGGCCGGCCTGCTCAGGCCCACCTCGGGGACCGTCCGCATCGGCGGCGAGGACCCGACCACCCCGGCCGGCCTGCTCGCCGTCCAGCGCACCCTCGGCTACCTGCCGCAGGACCTCGGCGTGTACCCGGACCTGACCGCCCGGCAGTTCCTCGACTACATCGCCCTGCTCAAGGGCCTCGACTCCCGCCCGGTACGGCGCCGCCGCATCGGCGAGCTGCTGGAGGTGGTCGCCCTCGCCCAGGACGCCGACCGGCGGCTCAAGGGCTTCTCCGGCGGCATGAAGCGCCGCGTCGGCATCGCCCAGGCGCTGCTGGCCAACCCCCGATTGCTCATCGTCGACGAGCCCACCGCAGGGCTCGACCCCGAGGAACGCATCCGCTTCCGCACCCTGCTGGCCCAGCTCGCGGGGGACCGTACCGTGCTGCTGAGCACGCACATCGTCGAGGACGTGGCCCAGACCTGCCGCATCCTGGCGGTCCTGGCCCGCGGGCGGCTGCTGTTCACCGGCGAGGTGGGCGAGCTGGCCGGCTTCGCCACCAACAAGGTGTGGACGCTCGCCACCCCCGGCCCGCCCCCGCCGGGCACCGTCGTGTCGGCGCTCCCCGAAGGCGGCGGCATGCGCTACCGCGTCGTCTCCGCCGCGTCACCCGGCCCAGGCGCCCAGTTGTTGCGCCCGACCCTGGAGGACGGCTATCTCGCCCTGATGGAGGAGCGCAGCGCGGGAGGCATAAAATCAGCAAGATGAGCACGCAGATCCTCCCAGACCAGAAAACCACCCCGCAGACCTCGCACGGGGACGGCGACCACGAGCGGTTCGCGCACTACGCCGACCGCAACAAGATCACCGAAGCCATGGTGACCGGCACGCCCATCCGCGCCCTCTGCGGCAAGGTCTGGGTGCCCAGCCGCGACCCGAAGAAGTTCCCGGTCTGCCCCGAGTGCAAGGAGATCTACGAGGGGCTTCCCGAGGGGGAGGACTCGAACGAGTGAGTGTTGCTCACGGCTGATCGCCCGGGATGGGGCTAGCGTCGTAGATGATCTAGCTCATGCCGTAACGGGGGATCCGCATGGCTCGGCGTGTGACCGCCGTCGCTCTGGTGTGCCTGCTGGGCCTGTGGCCCGCCGGACCGGTGGGGGCGGCGCAGGCCGCCGTACCTCGCTGCCCGGACACCGTGCCCGCCGCCGAGCCGCCTGACGCCTCGCGGAGGGAGCCGGCCGGGCGGGGTCCCGGACGGCTGCCCGGGCCGCGTGCTCCCGAGCCCGGCCAGGTCGCCAGCGTGCTCGCCGAACTGGCCACCCGGCTGTCGGGCCGCGCCGCGCCGGCGTCCGTCACCGTGCCCACCTGGGTCCACGTGCTCACCGACGGCCGCCGCCGCCCGCCGGACCAGGCCGTCCAGGCCCAGGTCGCCGCCCTCAACCTCGCCTACTCCGGCCGGTACGGCGGAGCCGACACCGGCGTGCGCTTCCGCCTGGACGGCGTCCAGGTCGTCCGGCGCGCCGACTGGTTCGCCGACCCGCTGGGCCACGAGCGCCCGATGAAGGCGGCCCTGCGCCGGGGCGGCCCGAGCACGCTCAACCTCTACCTGGCCCAGCTCCGCGAGCTCGTGCTCGGCTTCTCCACCTACCCGCACTGGTACGAGGCCTCGCCCCAGCTCGACGGCGTGGTGGTCGACTGGCGCAGCCTGCCGGGCGGTTCGCTGCGCAACTTCGACCTCGGCTTCACCGCCGTGCACGAGGTCGGGCACTGGCTCGGCCTCTTCCACACCTTCGAGAACGGCTGCGCCGAGCCGGGCGACGGCATCACCGACACTCCTGCCGAGCGCGACCCCACCGAGGGCTGCCCGCAGGGCAAGGACACCTGCCCGGCGCCCGGCGCCGACCCGGTGCACAACTACATGGACTACGGATACGACCGGTGCATGACCGAGTTCACCGCCGGCCAGGGGCGGCGGATGCTGGAGATGTGGGCCGCCTACCGCGACGTGGCTCGGTGACGAGCGGAAATATCGCACCGACTACCATGGATTGGTGACAGCACCGAAGACTCTCGACACTCCGTACCAACCGCCTCGCATCTTCGGTCCTCAGTACCGCACCGCGACCCTCGGCATCCTGCTGGTCGTCACGCTGATCGCCTTCGAGGGCATGTCCGTGGGCGTCGTGATGCCCGAGGTGTCCGTCGAACTGCGCGCGGTCAACCTCTACGGGATCAGCTTCTCGGCCTTCCTGATCGCCAGCCTGTTCGCCAACGTGGTGGCGGGCCTGTGGTCGGACCGCCGGGGGCATCGCGTCCCGTTCCTGCTCGGGGTGCTGCTGTTCGTGCTGGGCATGGCGCTGGCGGGGTTCGCCGGCTCCATGGAGATCTTCGTCGCCGCCCGCGTCCTGCAGGGGCTCGGCGCCGGCGGCGCGGTCGTGGCGATCTACGTGATGGTCGCGCGGGTCTACCCGCCGGACGCCCGCTCCAAGGTCTTCGCGGCGCTGTCGGCGGCCTGGGTGCTGCCCGCCATGATCGGCCCGGGCCTGGCCGGGATCGTCGCCACCCAGGCGTCCTGGCGCTGGGTCTTCTGGGGCATCGTGCCCCTCGTCGTGCCTGCCCTGGTCATGCTGCTGCCTGCCCTCCGGCAGACCCCTGGCGCGGCCGGCGAGCCGTCCACCGGGCCGCGCTCGCGCCCGCTGCCGATGTCGCTCGCCGCAGCCGCCACCGCCGGCGGCGCGGCCATGTTGCTCGCCGGCATCACCGCGCTGCCCGGCGCCTCCGGGCGGAGCCTGGTGCTCGGCGGGGCCGGGGTGGTGGCCGGGCTCGTGCTGCTCGTCGTGGGACTGCCCCGGTTGCTGCCCGCCGGAGCGGTCACCTTCCGCCGGGGGCTGGCGACCACGATCATGATGCGCGGTCTGCTGTCGGCGGCCTTCTTCGGCGTCAACGCCTACATCCCGCTGCTGCTCATCGAGTACAAGGAGTTCGACACCAGCGCCGCGGGGCTCGCGCTCACCTTCGGCGCGCTCGGCTGGTCGACCGGGTCCTACCTGCAGAGCCGGCGAACCGCCGAGCCGTCCGGGCGGATCCGGCGCGGCGCGGCCTGCGTGACCATCGGCGGGCTGCTGACCGCCCTCGCGGTGCTGCCCGGGGTGGCCGGATGGATCATGGTGCCCGCGTGGATCATCGCCGGGTTCGGCATGGGCATCGGCATGACCACCGTCAGCGTGACCGCCATGCAGCAGTCGCCCGCCAACGAGCAGGGGGCCAACTCGGCGGCGCTGTCGGTGACCGACATGCTCGGATCCGGGCTCGCGGTCGGGATCGGCGGCGCGCTGACCAACCTCATCGGGCACGAGCCGGACCAGATCGCCACCGGGTACGCGGTCATCGTCGGGTTGATGGCGCTCATCGGCGTCTCGGCCACCGTGCTCGCCGGGCGGGTCAAGGACTGACAGACAGGGCGGGTCTGGAACTCATTTGCCACCGCCGTCCCAGCGATCACGGTTCACCTGACCGCCTCGCGCCCGAGTGGTACACCTCGGGATGGGAGGTGTCATGGAGGACGACGACCAACGTGTCTGGCCCCGCCGTACCCCGGAGCGGGACGACGACGACCCGCCCTGGAACCCGCAACTGCGCCGCACCGCCGACCGCTTCGATTACGACGAACCGGCGAGCGGCGAGCGGACCCCCTGGGAGTCGCTGCCGCCCTCGGCGCGGCTGCACGGCACGCCCACCGCGCCCAGCCGCCAGTACCGCAGGCGCCGGGGCCGGTGGCGGCACCGCCTGGCCGCCGTCCTGGCCCTCGTGGTGGCCGGGGGACTGGTCGCCGGCTTCGCCGTCATGCTCCAGCGCGCCTCCGCGCCGGTCGCCCCCGACGCCGCGCTGAGCGACCCGCACTCCGGCGTGGGGGTACGGTTGCCCGCCGGGTGGCGGGAGATCGCGGTGCCGCCGGTCACCGGGTTCACCACCGCCGCCCGTGACGAGGCCGGGGGGCTGCTGATGATCAGGAAGGCGGCCGGGGTGGATCTCAAGGCGCTCGCGACCGACTACGCCGCCCTGCTGCTCCAGGGCGATCGGACGAGCATCGTCACCGACAGCGCGGTCACGCATGCCGTACGGGCGGAATATGACGATGTGGTCAACCGCCCGGCCTACCTCCGTGTGACACTTCTCACTCCCGAACGTGGCGGCGCGCTCCTGGTCGGACTCCTCCAACCGGACGATCCGGCTCGTCGCAGGGCCCTCGACACACTGATGGACAGCGTCAGATAACGCTCATAGCACGCGAGGGGAACCTTGGCCAGGATCATCGGTGTACGGCACGTCTTGTCGGTGCCGCCGATTACCCTTGGGTCACTGTGAGAGAGCGAAGCACACGAGACACAGAGGTGAACGTGCCCCGACGCGGTGAGGTGGAACGATGAGCACCTTCGCGGCGTCGCATCTGTCGCCCTCCTACCCCGACCGGGCCGCCTGGGGGACCGCCCCCAAGCTGCGCGCCTGGCAGCAGGAGGCCTTCGACCTCTACAGCCGCACGCACCCGCGCGACTTCCTCACCGTCGCCACCCCCGGCGCCGGCAAGACCACCTACGCCCTGCGCATCGCCAGCGAGCTGCTCGACCTCGGCGTCATCAAGGCGATCACCATCGTCACGCCCACCGAGCACCTCAAGCGCCAGTGGGCCGACGCCGCCGGGCGGGTCGGCATCAGCATCGACCCCGAGTTCAAGAACAGCCAGGGCGCCACCTCGCGCGACTACATCGGCGTCGCGGTCACCTACGCCCAGGTCGCCATGCACCCGGCGCTGCACCGCGCCCGCACCGAGGCCCGCAAGACCCTCGTCATCTTCGACGAGGTCCACCACGCCGGCGACGCCAAGTCCTGGGGCGACGGCATCCGCGAGGCCTTCGAGCCCGCCACCCGCCGCCTGCAGCTCACCGGCACGCCCTTCCGCTCCGACGACTCGCCCATCCCCTTCGTCCTCTACGAGGAGGACGCCGAGGGCTTCAAGCGCAGCCGCGCCGACTACTCCTACGGGTACGGCCCGGCCCTGCACGACGGCGTCGTGCGGCCGGTCATCTTCCTGGCCTACTCCGGCGAGATGAAGTGGCGCACCCGCGCCGGCGACGAGATCGCCGCCACCCTCGGCACGCCGCTCACCAAGGACCAGCTCTCCCAGGCCTGGCGGGCCGCCCTCGACCCCAAGGGCGACTGGATCCGCCAGGTCATGGCCGCCGCCGACCGTCGTCTCACCGAGGTACGGCGGGGCGTCCCCGACGCCGGCGGCCTCGTCATCGCCACCGACCACGAGGCCGCGCGGGCCTACGCCAAGCACCTGCGCGCCATCTGCGGCGAGAGCGCCACCATCGTCCTGTCCGACGACCCCGGCGCCTCGAAGAAGATCAAAGCCTTCGCGGCCTCCACCGACCGCTGGCTCGTCGCGGTGCGCATGGTCTCCGAAGGCGTGGACATCCCGCGCCTGTGCGTCGGCGTCTACGCCACCTCCACGCAGACCCCGCTCTTCTTCGCCCAGGCCGTCGGCCGTTTCGTCCGCGCCCGCAAGCGCGGCGAGACCGCGTCCGTCTTCCTGCCCTCGGTGCCCAACCTGCTCGGGCTGGCCAACGAGATGGAGGTCGAGCGCGACCACGTCCTCAACAAGCGGCCCCCCGAGGACGGGCTCGACGACACGCTCCTGGAGAACGCCAACCGCCGCCAGGACAACCCGGACGTCCTCGGCGACGAGCTGCCGTTCGAGACCATGGAGACCAACGCCACCTTCGACCGCGTCCTGTTCGACGGCGGCGAGTTCGGCACCGGGGCCGAGGTCGGCTCGGCCGAGGAGGAGGACTTCCTCGGCCTGCCCGGGCTCCTGGAGCCCGACCAGGTGGCCACCCTCCTCCGCAAGCGCCAGGCCGACCAGCAGGCCGCCCGCCGTAGCCAGCCCGCCGCCGCACCGGTCGCCCTGTCGCCGCACGAGCAGATCGCCGAGCTCCGGCGGGAGCTCAACGGGCTGGTCGGTGCTTGGAACCATCGGACCGGGCAGCCGCACGGGGTAATCCACTCGGAGCTTCGGCGGGCTTGCGGGGGGCCGCCTATCGCGCAGGCTACGGCCGAGCAGATCCAGGAACGCATCGCCAAGATCCGCGCCTGGGCCACCCAACGCTCCCGCTAAGCCACCCTTTGGGGGTGCGGGCCTGCTCAATGGGCCTTCGCCCTACGGGCTCGGACTGTTCTCTCGTGGGGGGCAGAGCCCCCCACACCCCCACCTGCCCACCCGTGAGGCGCCTGGACCTCCACGCGCCTCGGCCCACCCCGACGGTCCTCGCTCCGCTCGGGCGCCTTCCTGAGACGCGCCTCCGGCGCGCAGGGGCGCCTGCCGGCGCCTTGTGGGGTTGGGCTTCGCCCTCATCTGCTGTCGCGGCTTGAGGGGTGTGGAGTGCCAGGGAGGTTGTGCCGGCGTGCACAGGTCTCGGAGGTCGGCCCGGCCGAGGAGACCGTCAACCCCGCCCAGGACGACTGAACAAGGTCCGCGTCCCGCGACTTAGGCAGGGCAGGCCGCGGACCCGGCCGGATCGCGTGCGCGCCGATCAGCGTATGCCTCCCGGAAGAACCGCGCTCACCTGCGGCGCCACGGGATCCGCTGCACCCTCCCGGCCAAGGCCGACCAGGCCCGCAACCGCAGGAAACGCGGCTCCCGCGGCGCCCGTCCGCCGAAGTTCGATCCGCAGGACTACAAGGCTCCCGACCGCTACGGCGTCCGACCGGGGGCCTGTCACGCCGGTGATGTCAGGAAGACGTCAGGCAGAAGGGGTGGCCGGCCGGATCCAGGAGTACCCGCCAGCGTCCGTCGCCGGGCTGATGGTCCGGCTTGGCCGCTCCGAGTTCCAGCGCCAGCTCCTCCATCGCGTCGAGGTCGTCAGCGCGGAAATCCAGATGGAGCTGTTGTGGCACGTCCTGACCCGGCCACTGCGGAGCCCGGTATCCGTCGACCCGCTGGAATCCCAGATCACAGCCGGAGCCGTCCGTCAGAGCGACGAACTCGTCCGTACTGAAGAGCTCGCGCATCCCGGTGAGTGCGGCGTAGAAGCCCGCCAGCACTCGCGGGTCAGCACAGTCCACAGTCACCCCTCGCAGTACGGCGCCTGGCAACGTTCGCTCCTTCGGGTCCGCGCGTCTGTCCCCGCAAGCCGCCGCTGCACGCGATCACCGGCCACAGCCACACCGTACCTGCCGCATCCACCGGTGAAGTAGCGGTTTACCCCTGCCTCAAAGCAACGGGTGACTGTGGCCGACGCTTTCGCTACAAGGCGTCCGTTCATCGCTGGGTAGACAGCAACCGCTGCGATGCTCCACCGGCATCGGGTCGAGGGCGGACATGCAGGCGCTGGCCAGAAGCGCAGCCAGGCCAGCGCCAGTCAGGGGGTCAGCGAGAGGCGGTGGCACCCGCTCGCCGGCGTCACTCCCGATCCGGGACGAGAGCCGCAGCGCTCTCGCTCGGGGGTGCAGGGGTGAGAGACATGGCAGGAGAGTATCCGGAAAGCCGCCTTATCTGACATACGTTTCTGCGAGAAAGTTGGTGCTTCTGTCAGGGATGCCTTTGACGGATCACCATTTGTTCGCGGATAGCGGGACGTTTTACCCGCGCCTGCTTGTTCGGGGTCTGCAGACGGCGAGACAGGCGCGGGAATGAAAACCGTTCCTACCCGGTTGTACCGCGAGCGTCACCCCGAAAGGAGGCTCACATGGCCAGGAACGACCTCCGCCCAGTGGTCAAGCTCCGTTCGACCGCAGGCACGGGTCACACCTACGTGACCACCAAGAACCGCCGCACCTCGCCGGACCGGCTGGTGTTGCGCAAGTACGACCCGACCGTCCGCCGCCACGTCGAGTACCGGGAGGACCGATGAAGAAGAACACCCACCCCAGCTACCGCCCCGTCGTGTTCCGCGACCCGGGAGCGGACTTCGCCTTCCTGACCCGGTCGACCGCGACGAGCACGCGCACGATCGAGTGGACGGACGGCAACACCTACCCCGTGGTCGACGTGGACGTGTCCTCGGCGAGCCACCCGTTCTACACCGGCCGCAGCCGTGTCCTGGACACCGCCGGCCGGGTCGAGCGCTTCGAGCAGCGGTACGGCAAGCGGTAACGACCGCGGGGCCGGCGCGCCGAAGCGCCTGGGGGGTCATCGGTGCGTCAGCTCCGGTGGCCCCCCAGCTCTGTTTCCCGCACCGGCAGCCAGGCGTGGGGGATCGATCAGGAATCGAGAAGCCCTGACCAGTGGCCGTGGATAGCGTGAGGACATCCCCCTCCCGGCGACCGGCAAGGAGTGACACGTCATGAGCGGCACATCGAAGGCGGGCAGCGAGAAGGCGCAGCACGAGAAGGCGCGGCACGATGTCTCGGAGGAGGGATTCTCCGAGCAGGAGCGTGCCGCGATGAAGACGCGCGCCGCCGAGCTGAAGGCGGCGGCACGCGGCGGCCGAGGCGCGAAGAAGGCGGCCGCTGACGAGGCGGCGGTGCTGTCGGCGATCGCCGCGATGGCGGAGCCGGACCGGGCGCTGGCCGAGCGCGTCCACGCCATCGTCACCGACGCCGCCCCCGAGCTGGCGCCGAAGCTGTGGTACGGCCAGCCCGCCTACGCCAAGGCCGGGAAGGTGGTGTGCTTCTTCCGCAGCGGTCAGGGGGACAAGGAGCGCTACTCCACGCTGGGGTTCAGCGTGGAGGCGAACCTCGACGAGGACGACGGCATGTGGCCGACCGCCTACGCCCTGACGAAGCTGACCGAGGCCGGTGAGGCGGCGATCAGGAAGCTCGTCCAGAAGGCCGTGCGCTGACGCGGGAGTCTTCCGCGACCGGCTCCGATCGGGCGCATCGTGGTCGACCGCGCCGACCCCACCCAGCACTCCTGGCGGAGGGCCGGCGAACGGCTCGGAGCGAGGTCAGTCCAGGAAGGCGGCCACCTCGGTCCGGGAGGACAGGCCGAGCTTGGTCAGGATGTGCTCCACGTGGGCGTCCGCCGTCCGCTTCGAGATGACCAGCCGTTGCGCGATCTCCCGGTTGGACAGCCCCTGAACCACCAGCGAGGCCACCTCCCGCTCGCGCGGCGTGAGCACTTCGAGCCGGCGCGGGGCACGGGGGAGCGGCGCGAGGTGTTCGCTGCCGTTCTCGGCGGCGAGGACGACCTGCTCGATCGCCGCCCGGAAGCCCTGCGCGTGCCTCTCCGCGTACCGCACGCCGCCGAGCTTGGCGTGGGCGAGGCGTTCGGCGCGCTGGTGGTGGCTTTCCATGATGGCCGTGCCGCTGAGGCGGTTGCCGCCGCCCCACTGCCACAGGCGTTCGGCGGCGCCGAGGAGCCAGGCGACCCGTTCCATGCGCCCGGTCTCGGCCGCGTGCCAGGCGAGGCCCTCCAGGCAGTACGCCAGCCCCGTGTTGTCGCCCAGGCTGATCTTGATCCGCATGCCCTCCAGGAGCGGCTCGACGCACCCGTCGAGGTCGCCGTCGCGGAAGCGGGCGATGCCGATGAGGTAGTGCAGGTAGCCCCGGACCCACTGCTCACGGCTGTGCTCGCCGAGCCGGCGCATGCCGCGCTGGCAGCTCTCCAGGGAGCGGGCGGAGTCGCCGGCCAGGTGGTGCAGGTGGCCTTCCTGGGCGTCGATGCAGACGAGGCCGAGGTGGTCGCCGATCTCCTGCATGATCTCGCGCGCCCGCGCCCCGGCGGCGGTGGCCTCGTCGAGGCGGCCGGAGAAGACCAGGGCGAGATGCCGGTAGAGGTGGAGCCGTCCGAGAAGCAGCCGGTCGCCCAGCCGTTCGGCGAGCGGGACGGCCTCGGCGAGGTCCTGGACGGCGCTGCGCGGGTCGCCCTGGAAGGCGGTGATGTAGGCGCGGACGCCCAGCGCCCAGCCGCGTTGCGGGCAGTCGCCGGGGAAGCGCTCCAGCACCCGGGCCAGCCAGTATCGGGCCTCGGTGTAGAGGCCGGAGATCTGCCAGTAGCCCCACAGGGAGATCGCCAGCTCGGCCGCCGCCTCGTCCTGGCCGGGCTCGCTCAGCGCGTACTCGAAGGCGCTGCGCAGGTTGTCGTGCTCGCGGTGCAGGGAGTGGAAGCGGGCGAGCTGGTCGTCGTCGACGAAGTGGTCGCTGAAGTGCCGGGCCAGCGTGGCGTACCGGGCGATGTGCCGGGCGCGGACGCCGCTCTCCTCGCCGCTCTGGGCCAGCTTCTCGGCCCCGTACTCCCGGATCGTGTCCAGCGCCCGGTAGACGGCGTCGTCGTCGTCCGCCCGGACCACGATCGACTTGTCCACGAGCCCGATCAGCGTCTCCATGATCTCGTGCCGCCCCAGCTCGCCGCCGGAGCAGACCTCCTCGACCGCGGACAGCTCGAACGGCCCGGCGAAGATCGACAGCCTGGCCCACAACACCCGCTCGCGCGGGGTGCAGAGCTCGTAGCTCCAGTCGATCGTGGTGCGTAAGGTCTGATGCCGCGGCAGCGCCGTACGCCTGCCTCCGGTGAGCAGCCGGAAGCGGTCCTCCAGCCGGTTGATGAGCTGATCCAGAGGTACGGCCCGCAGCCGGACGGTGGCCAGCTCGATCGCGAGCGGGATGCCGTCGAGGCGGCGGCAGAGCGCGATGACGCGCTCGCGGTTGTCGTCGGTGATCTCGAAGCCGGGCACCACGGTCGCCGCGCGTTGCGCGAACAGCTCGACCGCGTCGTCGGTGCCGGCCCGCCCCTGGTCCGAGTCGGGCACAGGCAGCGGCGGGAGCGGGCAGGTGTGCTCGCCGGGCACGTCCAGCGGCTGGCGGCTGGTGGCCAGGACGGTGACCCGCGAGGTCTCGCGCATCAGTATGTCGGCGAGCATCGCGCAGTGGTCCACGAGGTGCTCGCAGGTGTCCAGGATGATCAGCAGATGCCGCTGCTGCAGATGGTCGAGCAGGGCGTCGAGCTGGGATTCCCCGGTCTGCTCCGGGAGGCCGAGCGCGGCGGCGACAGTGTGCGGGAGCAGCTCGGGATCCCGCAACCCGGACAGCTCGACCAGGCAGACACCGTGGTCGAACGCGTCCTTCTGACCGGCGGCCGCGCGGAGCGCAATGCGCGTCTTCCCCACCCCGCCCGGGCCCACCACCGTGATCATCCTGGCCCGGACGATCAGCTCGGACAGCTTCTCGAGCTCGGCTTTCCGGCCCACGAAGCCGGTGACCTCGACCGGCAGGCCGCCAGGGCGCCGCCGGATCATGCTGAACGTCATGTCCCTCCCCTACCTAGACGCATCGTACGCACTACACCACGACGAGTAGTGACGAATCGGATATCTCGTGAAGGGAAGTCGGTAGGTGAATAGGTAGGGCACACCGATGCGCCGGGCGGGCCGAAACGGGGATGCTCGAAGGGCCGGCACGCAGGTCCGGTCTACGCGCGGCGGCCGGGACTGGTGGTTTTGGAGGGGCACCGTCCCGGTCGCTGAACGTCAGTGGGTGCGGTCGACCGGGATGCGCTCGCCGGTGTGGCTGTCCACCGCCAGGAACCGGCCCCGCCCGCCGGGCTCCACCGGCACCCGCAGCGAGGCGACACCCTCGGACACGCTCACCGGCACCACCGTCGCCTGCTCGTGCCGGGCGCCGCCCTCGTGCACCCACACCCGCAGCCGGTGCCCCTTCTGCCGCACCAGGACCTCGGCCCGTGCGCACTCCCCGGCCGCGGCCGGCCACGACAGCGTCAGGTGCTCGTGCCCCACCTGTCCCCGCAGCGGCGCCGGGAACCGTTCCGCGCACGCCGCCGGGGGCGCGGGCGCGGGCCGTACGGCAAGCACGACCGGGGCGGTCGGCGGGGAGGGGAGCGCGATGGTGGCGGCCTCCAGCAGGCCGAGAGTCAGGACGGCGGCCACCTTGGCGAGCGCGCGGCCCCTGACCAGGAACCAGAGCGCGAGCGGAGCGAGCACGAGCCAGGCGACGCCGAGTGCGGGCATGAGCATGGGAGATCCTCGGATGCGGCGTGAGAGTCGTTTACCCTCGGTATTAGCTCACATCCGGAGCGTGATCGCCGGGTTAACCGGCTCATGGCCCGCCCATGGCCCACTCCGCACCTTGCACGCGCGACGGTCAGGCGTTGACCGGGGCGCCTTCCAGTACGGCTCCCGCCGCGTCGAGCTCGGCCAGCGCGTGGTCGGTGGTCTCGCGGGCGACGCCGGCGGTCAGGTTGAGCAGGACGCGGGTGGCGAAGCCGTTCTTGATCGCGTCGAGCGCCGTCGCGCGGACGCAGTGGTCGGTGGCGATGCCGACCACGTCCACCGTGTGGACGCCGTGCTCGCGCAGCCACTCCGCCAGCGGCACGCCGTCGCCCGAGGTGCCCTCGAAACCGCTGTAGGCGGCGCTGTGCGCGCCCTTGCTGAAGACCTCCTCCACCGCGGCGACGTCGAAGGCCGGGTGGAAGTCGGCGCCCGGGGTGCCGGCCACGCAGTGCGCCGGCCAGGTGTCCACGTAGTCGGGCTCGGCGGCGAAGTGCTTGCCGGGGTCGATGTGGTAGTCGCGGGTGGCGACCACGTGGCCGTAGGGGTGGTCGGCGACGTGCCGGGTGATCCTCGCGGCCACCTCGGAGCCGCCGGTCACCGGAAGGCTGCCGCCCTCACAGAAGTCATTCTGCACGTCGACGATGATCAGCGCGGTGCTCACCCCTCCGACTCTACGCCCCCACCCGCCGCCACCCCCGCCGCGCCCCGCCGCGGAAAGAGCCCACAGGGGTGCGCCGGGGAGGTGGGTGGCCTCCCACCGAGACGGGCCTCCGAAACGGTGGCGGGCCGGTCAGCGGTCCTCCGGGAGGAGAGGCGTGGGTCAGATGAACTCGGTGGGGATGGCGGCGTAGCCACGGGCCAGGTGGAGGGCGTCCAGGGGAAGGGTGGCGACGGCGTCGCGGTGGCGGGCGCGGGCGGCTTCGAGCGGCTCGGCCCCCACGACCTCGCCGTCCCGGACGAGCGGGTGCAACAGCGGGACACCGCCCTCGGGCGCCACCCCCGAGGTGCTGACCACCTCGGTCTCGTAGCGCCCGGCGGAGTCGAGCACGCGGTAGGCCTCCTTGCGCCCCCCGCGCGAAGGCTTGCCGACCGAGCGTTTGGCGACCGGCTCCAGGGCGCCGCCGGCGGTCTCGCGGGCGACCAGCTTGTAGACCAGCGCCGCCGTGGGCACGCCGGAGCCGGTGACGACGGAGGTGCCCACGCCGTACCCGTCGACCGGGGCGGCGGCGAGCGCGGCGATGGCGTACTCGTCGAGGTCGGAGGTGACCAGGATGCGGGTGGCGTGGGCGCCGAGCGAGTCGAGCTGCGCCCGCACCTCCTGCGCGGCCACGGCCAGGTCGCCGGAGTCGATGCGCACCGCGCCCAGCTTGGGCCCGGCGAGCTCGATCGCGGTACGGACCGCCGACGGCACGTCGTAGGTGTCGACGAGCAGGCTCGTCCCCGGCCCGAAGGAGGCGATCTGCGCCTCGAAGGCGGCCCGCTCGGAGTCGTGCAGCAGCGTGAAGGCGTGCGCGGCGGTGCCCGCGGTCGGCACGCCGTACTGCTTGCCGGCCATGAGGTTGGAGGTGGAGGCGAAGCCGGCGAGGTAGGCGGCGCGGGCGGCGGCGACGGCGGCGCGCTCGTGCGTGCGGCGCGAGCCCATCTCGATGATCGGCCGCCCGGCGGCGGCGTTGGTCATCCGGGAGGCGGCGGAGGCGATGGCGCAGTCGTGGTTGAGCGTCGACAGGATCATCGTCTCCAGCAGCACCGCCTCGGCGAAGGTGCCCTCGACGACCATGATGGGCGAGGCGGGGAAGTAGACGTCGCCCTCGCGATAGCCGTCCACATTTCCGGAAAACCGGTAATCGGCGAGAAACGCCAGAGTCTGCTCGTCCACGATGGCGTGCTCGCGGAGGAAGGCGAGCTCCTCGTCCCCGAAACGGAACCCGGCCAGCGATTCGAGCACCCGGCCGGTACCCGCAACCACCCCATACCGCCGCCCTCCGGGCAGGTGCCGGGCGAAGACCTCGAAGATCGCCCGGCGATGGGCGGCCCCGCTGCGCAACGCCGCCTGCAACATCGTCAGCTCATAGTGATCTGTGAGCAACGCAGTGCTCATACCTGGCCCCAAGGTCATAGTCACGAGTCGAGACTACGGCCCAGATAGGGCAGACTCGGGGATGTGGGTAGCACCGCTCCAATCGCCGTCGAGCGCCCGTCATCGGACGTTCGGCCCGATCTGCCGTGGGTGACCATCGTCTGGAACGACCCGGTGAACCTGATGTCGTATGTGACCTATGTCTTCCAGACCGTGTTCGGCTACACCAAGGAAAAGGCCGAGAAGCTCATGATGGACGTGCATCAGAAGGGCAAGGCCGTCGTCTCCAGCGGCTCGCGTGAAGAGATGGAACGCGATGTGCAGATTCTTCACTCCTACGGCCTGTGGGCGACACTCCAGCAGGATTCGGTCCACTGACATGAGCTCCGGGTTCAAGGCACGCCGCGGGGGCGGGGTCATCGCCAGCTTCGAGCCGGCCGAGGCCTCCATCCTGCGCTCCCTGGTCACGATGGTGCTGGGCATGGTCGAGCCGGCCGAGCAGAGCGACGACCCGCTGGAGCGCGCGCTGAGCATGGGCTCCAGCGAGGTGCCGAGCGACCCGGTGCTGGCGCGGCTGTTCCCGAGCGCGTACGCCGACGAGGAGCAGGCGGCGGAGTTCCGGCGCTACACCGAGACCTCGTTGCGCGAGGCCAAGCGGGCCGACGCGCAGACCATGCTGGACACCGCCCGCGCCGGCCGCACCGAGCTGACGCCGGAGCAGGCGCAGGCGTGGCTGCGCTCGCTGAACGACGTGCGGCTGACCCTCGGCACCCGGCTCGAGGTCACCGAAGAGGTGCACGAGGAGATCGCCACCATGTCGGAGGACGATCCCCGCTACCCCGCCTACGTCATGTACGACTGGCTGACCTACCTGCAGGACACCCTGGTTCGCGCTCTTTGGTAGCTTCCAGCCATGCTGGAGATCTCGCAGGAGCTGGTGGACAAGATCGTGGCCCACGCGCGCCGGGACCACCCGGACGAGGCGTGCGGGGTCATCGCGGGGCGTAACGGCGTGCCCGAGCGGTTCGTCGAGATGGAGAACGCCGAGCGTTCGCCCACCTTCTACCGGTTCGACTCGATGGAGCAGTTCAAGGTCTGGCGGGAGATGGACGACCGGGACGAGGAGCCGGTGGTCATCTACCACTCGCACACCGCCACGGAGGCCTACCCCTCGCGCACCGACGTGAGCTACGCCTCCGAGCCTGAGGCGCACTACGTGCTGGTCTCGACGCGGGACGAGAAGGACGTGGAGTTCCGGTCCTTCCGCATCGTGGACGGGGTCATCACCGAGGAAGAAGTCCGGATAAACTAGCCGGTATGAGGAGCCCAGCCGTGGTACAGAGCTTCCTCTTCGCGCACACTCCCTCTGTCGTCGTCTACGACTGTCGCTAAGGCGAAATACCCGACACCGTAGGCAAGTTTCACGACATATGGAGAAGAGTCATGGCCGTTGAAGTCCGTATTCCGACCATCCTGCGCACCTACACCGACGGCGCCAAGGCCGTCTCCGCCGAGGGCGCGACCCTCGACGAACTGATCTCCGACCTCGAGGCCAACCACCCCGGCCTCAAGGCCCGCCTGGTCGACCAGGGCGCGCTGCGCCGCTTCGTCAACGTCTATCTCAACGACGAGGACGTGCGCTTCCTCGGCGGCCTGGGCACGCCGGTCACCGACGGCGACACCGTGACGGTCCTGCCGGCCGTGGCCGGAGGCATGCGCTAGCCATGCGCTTCGACTCGTTGATCGACTCGGTCGGTCGCACCCCCCTCGTCGGGCTGCCCAGGCTCTCGCCCTCCCAGGACGTCCGGATCTGGGCCAAGCTGGAGGACCGCAACCCGACCGGGTCGATCAAGGACCGGCCCGCGCTCTGGATGGTCGAGCAGGCCGAGAAGGACGGCCTGCTCACCCCCGGCTGCACGATCCTGGAGCCCACCAGCGGCAACACCGGCATCTCGCTGGCCATGTCGGCCAAGCTCAAGGGCTACAAGCTGATCTGCGTGATGCCGGAGAACACCTCGGAGGAGCGCCGCCAGCTCCTGCGCATGTGGGGCGCGGAGATCATCTCCTCCCCGGCCGCGGGCGGCTCCAACGAGGCCGTCCGGGTGGCCAAGGAACTCGCGGCCCAGAACCCGAGCTGGGTCATGCTCTACCAGTACGGCAACCCGGCCAACTGGCGCTCCCACTACGAGAGCACCGGCCCGGAGATCCTCGCCGACCTGCCCACCGTCACCCACTTCGTCGCCGGCCTCGGCACCACCGGCACGCTCATGGGCGTCGGCCGCTACCTGCGCGAGCAGGTGCCGTCGGTCCAGATCGTCGCCGCCGAGCCGCGTTACGGGGAGCTGGTGTACGGCTTGCGCAACGTGGACGAGGGCTTCATCCCCGAGCTGTACGACGAGTCGGTGCTGACCACGCGCTTCTCCGTCGGCTCCGGCGACGCGTTGCGCCGTACCCGCGAGCTGCTGGCCGCCGAGGGTATCTTCGCCGGCATCTCCACCGGTGCCGCCCTGCACGCCGCGCTCGGCATGGCGGCCAAGGCGGTCAAGGCGGGGGAGCGGGCCGACATCGCGTTCGTGGTGGCGGACGGCGGGTGGAAGTACCTGTCGACCGGAGCCTACGAGGGCACCCTCGACGAGGCGGAGGACCGCCTCGAAGGCCAGCTCTGGGCCTGACCAGGGCACTCGGACACAGGTGGTCAGACGGCGGCCTCGATGGAGATGCCGTCGATGATGACGTTCTGCCGCTCCTCCCGCCGGACGGGCAGCCGGCCGGCCACGGGCTCGATCGCGACGCGGTCGGGCCCGTCCTGGTAGACGCGCAGCCCGTCGAGGTCCACCTCGACCTCGGGCGTCGTGTAAGAGCCGCGCAGGACCTCGCGCACGCTCGCCTCGCGCACCGGCCCGGGAGCACCGGGCGCGCGGGTGATCACCGCGTGCCCGTCGGGGTAGAGCTCGACCAGCCGCGGACGCGTGCTCTCGGCCAGGACCAGCCCGGCCGCCGCCGCACCGGCCAGCTCCACCAGGTCGGTGCGCCGCCAGCCGTAGCTCCACACCCCGGCCGCGACCGGCGCCACCTCCTCGACCGGCCCGGTGACCACGACGTCCACGCGCCGCGCCAGCGCCTCGGCCAGCGGCCGGGCACGGGCGGGGCCGTCGCTGACGTACGCGGCCCGGCCGCCCAGCCGGGCGACGGTGTCCGCGCAACGCGCGCGGGGGGTGCCGGCCGCGTCGACCAGGACGCGCACGCGGGCGGACAGGCAGGCGGCCAGCAGCTCCACAGGCAGCACCGACCACTCGCCGGCCAGCACGTCGATGGGGGCGAAACCGGTCCAGCCCTTGAAGCAGCCGATCCTGAGCACAGGTTTTATCTGATCTATTACCAGCAGTCATAAACCTTGTCAGAGGTTGACTTCCCAGCTCACGGGCAAAGAAAAACGGCCGCTCCCCCGAATCGGGGAAGCGGCCGCCGCGCGGGAGGGCGCGTCAGTTGAACAGCACTCGGAGCGAGAAGCTGGTGGTGTCGTCGGTCTGCGCGCTGCTGATGCCGACCGCGCGGAGCACCTCGGCGTTCGCCTTGGCGTCGCCTTCCAGGCTCTTCAGGTAGAACTTCTCCACCTTGTCGAGGTCGACGAAGATGGCGTAGGTGGCCTCGCCGGCGCTCGGGATGGCGGTCTGGAAGGTCTCGCTGTCGCCCAGCGCCCCCTCGGCGTTGAGCGCCTTGGCGTACTCCTCGCTGGAGGCGATGGTCAGGACGCCGTCGCCGGGGACCTTGGCCAGTTCCGGCACGGCGGTGCCGGTGTCGGAGATCATCTTCTGGATCTTGTCGAGCAGCGCCTGCGCCTTGCCCGGGTCGGTGGCGATGCGGAGGCCGACCTTGGGCTTGTCGCTGTCGAGGCCCTCGGCGTCGGCGACGACGGTCAGGTTCTTGCCCAGCAGCGTCGCCAGGTCGTCCGGCAGGGTGAGACCGGCCTGCTGCTTGAAGGACTCGATCATCTGGGTCGCCTCGGGGCCCGCGGCGGTCAGCGACTTCTCGTAGATGCCCCAGTACTTGGTGATCATCTGGTCGAGGCCGGAGATGGAGACCGCGCCGGCGGTGGTGGCCGGCAGCTTGGTGAGGTCGGCCTTGACCAGGTCGCCCTCGGTCTTGAAGTCGGCGCCGCGCACCATGCCGGTCAGCTCGGCGAAGCCGCTGTCGAAGCGGAGCGCGCCGATCAGGCTGGCGTTCTTGAGCTGGTCGGCCATGGCCTTCTGCTCGGCCGGGATGGTCTCGCCGGCCAGGTCCATGACCTTGCCGAAGTCGGCCCAGAAGGAGAGCACGCCGTCGCCGTCGAGCGCGGCCAGGTCGGCGGTGTACTTGGCGTTCTCCGACAGGCGGGAGCCGGTGGCGTACTTGTCGGCGTTGGCCTGCGTGTCGGTCAGGATCGCGTAGTCGTCACGGAAGGCCAGGCCGTACTCGCCGTCCTTGCCGATCAGCTTGGCGATGCCGGCCTTGGCGGCCTCCTGGTCGCTCACCTGCACCGCGACCGCGAAGCCGGGCTCGCCGCCGGCCTGCGCCGGGGGCAGCACCGCGGCGCCGAGACGGTCGCCGAGCCACGGCTCGACGTCCTTGGCGTAGTCGATGCCCTTCAGCCCGCCGCTGTCCTTCTGGATCGCGTCGAAGATGGACTTGCGAGGGTTCTCCTCGCTGTACTTGCCCTTGGTGACGGTGAACTTGTTGGAGATCGCCAGGAGCGCGGCCTTCTGGCCGGCGTCCGGGTTCAGGTCGAAGCGCACATATCCGACGGAGTTGCCGGGAAGCACCTCGTGAGGCTGAGTGCCGCCGCCCAGGATGCCGCTGGAGACCACCGCGTAGGCGCCGCCGCCCAGCAGGATCACCGCCAGTGCCGCCGCGATGGCGACGATCCAGCCCCTGCCGCCCTTCTTGGCGGGCGGCTCGGCGGGGCCGCCGAAGTCGACCGGGCCCTGCTGGTGCCAGCCCGGCTGGGGCTGGGCCGGGGCGCCGTACTGCGGCTGCTGACCATACTGGGGCTGCTGCTGGCCGTACTGCTGCTGCCCGTACTGCGGTTGCTGCTGCTGGCCGTACTGGGGCTGCTGGCCGTACTGCTGCTGGCCGCCGTACTGGGGCTGCTGCGGCTGCCCGTACTGCGGTTGCTGGCCGTACTGCGGCTGCTGTCCATACTGAGGCTGCTGCTGGCCGTACTGCTGGCCGCTCTGCAGGGGCATGGTCGGTGGGTTCTCGGGCTGCTGCCCCTGCTCCCAGCGGTATGCCACGGTGGGGTCATGGTCCCGGCCGTGACCGGGGGGATTGGTTGCAGACATCACTCAACTCACAAAGTGGACTTATCGACCACACGTAAGTTAGCTGATGTTGCTTTACCTTTGCTTGCAGTCCGCTAGACGCGCTCGAGGTCCTTGCGCGAGCCCTTGATGTGCACTTCTCCGTCCCCGTAGGCGTCGACGATCTCCCATGGCACGTAGGTGCACCGCGCATAGAGGACCTTCGTCGCAAGCCGGGAGATCCACCCGAAACTCCCGTCCGGCTCGGGGGTGACGCTCAGCAGCCAGGGCGCCCGGTTGGCCGAGACGAGCAGTCCCATGAGGGTGTGGCTCTGCAGCCCGGTGTCCCGGCTCCGCTTGACCCGTACGTCCACGACGTGGCCCACCCAGACGCCGTGCGCGTCCCATACCGACTGCCCCATTAGCTCCTTGACCCCCGTCATGCGCCTGACTGTGCCACGTTTCCGCAGGTAGACAGGTGGATGACCCGATGCCGTAGAGTATGTCTTTACTAGAATAAAATTCGGGAGTGTGGGATGACCAAGTTCGACGAAGCGACCCAGGCGATCAGGGTGGACGAGCACACCTATGACGTCTGCCTCGACCCTGGCTACTCGATCGGCGGCCCGCTGAACGGCGGCTATCTCATGGCCGTGCTCCTGCGCGCCGTGGTCGACGCCTCGCCGCACGCGCACCCGGTGAGCACCACCACCCAGTTCCTCAAGGCGCCCACGCCCGGACCCGCCCGCGTCCACGTGGAGCAGCTCCGGGCCGGCAGGACCGCGGCCTTCCACCGGGCCAGCCTGGTCAAGGACGGCGTCACCCAGCTCGAGGCCCTGGTGACCAGCGCGACGCTGCCCGCCGAGCAGGAGGTCGTCTACGCCGAACCGGCCGGCCCGGCCCTGCCCCCGGTCGAGGAGTGCCTGCGGCTGCCCGACCCCAAGCCCGAGTCGGGCATGACGCTCAACGCCCAGATGGACCTGCGGTTCGACCCGCCGAGCATCGGCTGGCTGCGCGGCGAGCCCACCGGCCGCCCCGAGTCGCGGGCCTGGTTCCGGATGGCCGAGCCGCAGGACCCCGACCCGTTCGTCCTGGCCCTCGCCGTCGACGCGCTCCCGCCGGTCGTCTTCTCCGCCGGGCTGCGCGGCTGGGCGCCGACCGTCGACCTCACCTGGCACCTGCGCGCCCTGCCCGCGCCGGGCTGGCTGAGCCTGTCCGGCAGCGGCCGGCTGATCGCCGACGGCTGGTTCGACGAGGAGGTCGAGGTCAGAGACGCCACCGGGAAACTGGTGGCCCAGTCGCGCCAGCTGGCTCGCGTGGGTCGCGGCTGACCTCCCTATACGTGCAGAAACGCCTGATGGTTGTGAGGATTCTTACGCTGACCGGCCGCTGAACCTCCCCTACAGTCGGAGGCGTGTCACAGGGGAGCATCGGCATCTTCGACAGCGGGGTAGGCGGACTGACGGTCGCCAGGGCGATCATCGACCAGTTGCCCCACGAGTCCATCACCTACGTGGCCGACACGGCGCACTTCCCGTACGGTCCCAAGCGGATCGCCGAGTTGCGCGCCTACGCCCTCGAGGTGATGGACCACCTCGTCGAGTCGGACGTGAAGATGCTCGTCATCGCCTGCAACAGCGCCAGCTCGGCGGTGTTGCGGGACGCGCGCGAACGGTACGACATGCCCGTCGTCGAGGTCATCCAGCCGGCGACGCGGCGTGCCGTACGGGCCACCAGGAACGGCCGGGTCGGGTTGATCGCCACCCAGGCCACCATCAGCTCCCTGGCCTACCAGGACGCCTTCGCCGCCGCACCCGACGTCGCCCTCACCGGCGTGGCCGCCCCACGCCTGGTGGAGTACGTCGAGCGCGGCGAGACGATGAGCGAGGAGCTCATCGAGGCGGTCCGCGGCTACCTGGACCCCATCCGGGACGCCGGGTGCGACACCCTGATCCTGGGGTGCACGCACTACCCGCTGCTCACCGGCGCCATCTCCTACGTCGCCGGCGACGGGCTCACGCTCGTGTCCAGCGCGGACGAGACCGCCAAGGACGTCTACCGCATCCTGCACGACCGCGGCCTCGCGGCCGGACCCGGCGCCACCCCCCGGCACCGCTTCCGCGCCACCGGAGACTCCGCTCTCTTCGCCCAGCTCGGGCGACGCTTCCTCGGCCCGGAGATCGAAGCGGTCGAACTCGCACCTGTGGGGGGAAGTACTCCGAACGGGAGGCCCCTATGAAATTGACGATCGTCGGTTGCTCCGGCAGTTTTCCGGGCCCCGACAGCCCCGCGTCCTGTTACCTGCTGGAAGCCGGCGGCTTCCGGCTCCTGCTCGACTTCGGCAGCGGCTCGCTGGGAGCGCTCCAGCGGCACATCGGCCTGTACGACGTGGATGCGATCATGCTGTCGCACCTGCACGCCGACCACTGCCTCGACCTGTGCGGCTACCACGTCGCCCGCACCTACGGGCCGGCCGCGCCGTACCCGCGGGTGCCGGTCTACGCGCCCGCCGACGCCCCGCAACGGCTCGCCGCCGCCTACGGCATGCCGGACGAGCCCGGGCTGGAGACCGCCTTCGACTTCATCCCGCTCTCCCCGGGCTCCTTCTACGTCGGTCCCTTCACCGTCACCGCCGCCCTGGTCAACCACCCCGTCGAGGCGTACGGCTTCCGCGTCGCCCACGACGGCCGGGCGATCGCCTACTCCGGCGACACCGGACGCTCCGAAGCTCTGGTGAAGCTGGCCGACGGGGTCGATCTGATGCTCTGCGAGGCGTCGATGCTGGACCGCCCCGACCTGCCGACCGACCTGCACCTGACCGGCCGGTGGGCGGCCGAGCACGCCGCCGCGGCCGGGGCCGAACGGCTCGTGCTCACCCACCTGGTGCCCTGGCACCCGCGCGAGCGCGTCCTGGAGGACGCCGCCCGAGGCGGCTACGACGGCCCGGTCGAGCTGGCCGTCAGCGGCGCGGTCTACGACCTGACCTGAGCCTCGTCGAAGTCGCGCATCTTCACCAGCGGCGACCACAGGATGGGCAGCGCCGCCAGCACCTTCCCGGTCATCAGCACCCACAGCGCCCCTCGCACGCTGACCTGCGTGGCCAGGAACCCGCCCAGCAACCCGCCCAGCGGCACCATGCCCCAGGTCAGGAACTGGGTGGCGGCGTTGACCCGGCCGAGCAGGTGGGGCGGGGTGACGCTCTGCCGGTAACTGGTGGCCCCGATGCCGAACAACGTCATGCCGAAGGTGATCACGGCCGAGGTGATCAGGTAGAAGCTCACCCGCCAGTCGGCCTCGGTCATCGGCAGCAGCAACGCGAACGGCGAGGTGACGAGCAACGGGATCCAGCTGATCCGGGCGGCTCCGAAGCGGGCGACGAGCCGGCGGCCGAGCAGCCCGGACAGCACGCCGCCGATGCCGCCGCCGACCAGCACCAGGCCGATGACGCCCGGCGCCAGGTGCACGGTCTCGGCCAGGAAGAGCACGCCGAGCGCGAGCACGCCGCTGACGAACAGCGTGGTGGCGGTGTGCACGAGCACGTTCACCCGCATGATCGGCTCGCGGAGGATGAAGGAGACGCCCTCGCCGATGTCGCGGGCCAGGCCGCGGCTCTTGCGGGGCTGCGGGAGCGGGTCGGCCGCCTTGATCCGGGTCAGCGCGACGGCCGAGCCGAGCGCCGAAAGGGCGATGACCGCCATGGTCAGCGGGGCGCCGATGATCTGGACGATGGCGCCGCCGATGGTCGGGCCGCTGCCGAAGCCGACGCTCCTGACCACCTGCAGCTTGCTGTTGCCGTCGGGGAGCGACTCCTTCGGCACGAGATCGGGCAGGTAGGTCTGGTCGGCGACGTCGTTGAGCACCTGCGCGCAGCCGACCAGGAGCGCTATGCCGTACAGGGCGAGCATGCTCAGCCCGCCCACCGCCCACAGCAGGGGGATCAGGGCGAGCAGCACGAATCTGGCCGAGTCGGTGACGACCAGCACCCGGCGGCGGCGCACCCGGTCCACCCAGACACCCGCGGGCAGCCCGAGTAAGAGATACGCGACGCTCTGCGCGGCGGCCAGGAGGCCGACCTCCAACGGGGAGGCGTGGAGTGACAGCACGGCGACGAGCGGCAGGGCCACCCTCGCCACGTTGGCTCCCGTCTCGTTCAATATGTGGGAGGTCAGGAAGAGGCGGAAATCGGGGTTCCGCAACACCCCCGTTGTCATTGCGTAAGGATCCCTGTGATTATGCCGGTCGGTCAAGACCGATCTGCCGTGGAGATAGGCTGATCTGCATGTCTCGACAGGATGGGCGCACCCCGGACCAGCTCCGACCGATCACCATCACGCGTGACTGGCTGGCGCACGCAGAGGGCTCCGTGCTGGTGGAGTTCGGCGGCACCAAGGTGCTGTGCGCCGCGTCCGTCCAGGACAGCGTGCCGCGCTGGCGCAAGGGTAGCGGCCTGGGCTGGGTGACGGCGGAGTATTCGATGCTGCCGCGGGCCACCAACACCCGCAACGACCGCGAATCGGTCAAGGGCCGCATCGGCGGGCGCACCCACGAGATCTCCCGGCTCATCGGCCGCTCGCTGCGGCCCTGTGTCGACCTGAAGAAGCTGGGCGAAAACTCCATCGTCCTCGACTGCGACGTGCTCCAGGCCGACGGCGGCACCCGCACCGCCGCGATCACCGGCGCCTACGTCGCGCTGGCCGACGCCATCGCCTGGATGCGCAAGCGGCGGATGACCCCCGGCGACCCGCTCGTCGACTCGGTCTCCGCGGTCTCGGTCGGCGTCATCGGCGGGGTGCCGATGCTCGACCTGTGCTACACCGAGGACGTCTCCGCCGAGACGGACATGAACGTCGTGATGACCGGCTCGGGCACCTTCGTCGAGGTGCAGGGCACCGCCGAGGGCGCGCCGTTCGACCGCAAGGCCCTCGACCAGTTGCTCGACCTGGCCGTGCTGGGCTGCGCCGAGCTCGCCGAGAAGCAGAAGGAGGCGCTGCGCTGATGCGGATCGTGCTCGCCACCCGCAACGCCGGGAAGATCGCCGAGCTGCGGCGGATCCTGGCCGGGTTCGACATCGTCGGGCTGGAGGAGTTCCCCGAGATCGGTGACATCCCCGAGACCGGGCTCACCTTCGCCGAGAACGCGCTGATCAAGGCGCATGCCGTGGCGCGCGCCTCCGGGCTGCCGGCGGTCGCCGACGACTCCGGGCTCTGCGTCGACGCGCTCAACGGCATGCCGGGCGTCTTCTCGGCCCGGTGGTCCGGCAAGCACGGCGACGACCAGGGGAACCTCGACCTGCTGCTCGCGCAGATCTCCGACGTGGCCGCCGAGCACCGGGGCGGCCGGTTCGTCTGCGCCGCCGCGCTCGCGCTGCCCTCCGGTGAGGAGCGGGTGGTCGAAGGGGTGCTGGAGGGCGAGGTCATCTTCGCGCCGCGGGGGAGCGGGGGGTTCGGGTACGACCCGATCTTCGTGCCCGAGGGGGAGAGCCGGACCACCGCCGAGCTCACCGCCGCCGAGAAGGACGCGATCAGTCACCGTGGGCGGGCCTTCCGGGCGTTGTCGCCGATCGTGGCCGAGGTGCTCGCGCCGTAAGGGGTGCGTAAGAACCCCGGTCGCCCGGCGGGCGTAGCGTTCGGAGCGTGGACACCTCTTCTGACGGTTCCGGCCGGGGCTCGTCCGGCGTTCCCGGGCAGGGCTCTTCTGGCGGTTCCGGCCTGGGCTCTGCTGTCGTTCCCGCCTGGGCTGGAGCGCTCGCCGGGCTCTGTGCCGCGCTGGTCGCGCTCGGCATCGCGCAGCTTGTCGCCGGGTTCACCGCGCCGGCCGCCTTTCCGGTCATCGCCGTCGGGGACGCGCTCGTCGACGGGGCGCCCGCGCCGGTCAAGGACTGGGCCATCCGCACCTTCGGCGAGAACGACAAGCCGGTGCTGGTCGCGGGCGTCTTCGTGGTGCTCCTGGCCGTGGCCGCCGGGCTCGGGATCCTCGCCCGCCGCAAGCTCTGGTACGGCGGAGCCGGCCTGGCCCTGCTCGGGCTGGCCGGTGGCGCCGCCGTCCTGACCCGTCCGGACGCCGGGCAGTTCGACGTGCTGCCCACCCTGGTCGGCCTGCTCGCCGGCTACTGGACGCTCAAGTGGCTCCTCGGCCGGGCCACGACGACCACCACCACTGCGGTTGAGTCGGCCGAGCAGCCGCCGGTGCAATGGGCACCTGGGATGGAGCTCAGCTTCGACCGGCGCCGGCTGTTCACCGGGGCGGGCGGTGCGGCGGTCGTCGCCGGGGCGGGCGCGGCCCTGGGCCGGGCCTGGTCGACCGGCGACGGCGTGGAGAGCGCCCGGCGGAGCCTCACCCTGCCCGCCGCCGCCTCCCCGGCAGGACCGCTCCCGGCCGGCGTGGACCTCAAGCTGCCCGGCCTGACCCCGTTCGTCACCCCGAACCAGGACTTCTACCGCGTCGACACCGCGCTGATCGTCCCCCGGGTGGACCCGGCCGAGTGGCGGCTGCGCATCCACGGCCTGGTGGACCGCCCGATCGAGCTGACCTACGACGATCTGCTCAAGCGCCCCCTGACCGAGGCCGACATCACGCTGACCTGCGTGTCCAACGAGGTGGGCGGGCCGTACGCCGGGAACGCCCGCTGGCTCGGCGTCCCGATGGCCGACCTGCTGCGCCAGGCGGGCGTGGCCGCCGGGGCCGACATGCTGCTGTCCACCTCCCAGGACGGCTGGACCTGCGGCACCCTGCTGGACGTGGTGCTGGACGGCCGCGACGCGTTGTTCGCCGTCGCCATGAACGGCGAGGTGCTGCCGGTCACGCACGGTTTCCCGGTCCGCCAGGTGGTGCCCGGCCTGTACGGCTACGTCTCGGCCACCAAGTGGGTGGTGGACGTGAAGGTGACCCGCTTCGACCGGGACGAGGCCTACTGGACGCCCCGCGGCTGGTCGGCGCGTGGCCCGATCAAGACCCAGTCCCGCATCGACCTGCCCCGCGACGGCGCCCAGCTCCCCAAGGGCCGGACGAAGATCGCCGGGGTGGCCTGGGCCCAGCACAAGGGTGTCGAGGCGGTCGAGGTGCGGATCGGCGGCGGCCCCTGGCAGCAGGCCCGCCTGGCCGCGACGCCCGGCCCGGACACCTGGCGGCAGTGGGAGCTCGACTGGGACGCCGTGGCGGGGACGCACACCATCGAGGTGCGCGCCACCGACGCCACGGGCTACACCCAGACCCCGCAGCGGGCCGATCCGGCGCCCGACGGGGCGGCCGGCTGGCACGCGGTGCGGGTGTCCGTGCCGGCCTGACCCTACTTGAGGCCGGTCAGCGTGATCCCGCGCACGAAGTAGCGCTGGCTGAACAGGAAGAGCACCGCCGTCGGGATGAACAGCACCACCGCCCCGGCGGCGGTCAGGTGCCACAGGATGAACTCCTCCTGGGCGAACAGCGTCAGGCCGACCGGCACGGTCCGCATCTCCTGGGTGGAGGTCGCCACCAGCGGCCACAGGAACTCGTTCCACTGGTGCACGAAGGTGAACAGCGCCAGCACCGCGAGCGCCGGCTTGAGCTGCGGCAGGATCACCTGGGCGTAGACCCGCAGCTCGGAGGCCCCGTCGATGCGGGCGGCGTGCAGCAGGTCGTCCGGGATGGGCTGGATGAACTGCCGGCACAGGAAGATCCCGAAGGCGTCCATCAGGAACGGGGTGATCAGCCCCTGGTAGGTGTCCAGCCAGCCGAGGTTCGCCATCGTCACGTACAGCGGGATCATCCGGATGAAGAACGGGATCATCATCGTGCCGAGCACCGCGACGAAGAGCGTCTCCTTGAACGGGAAGCGGAACTTGGCGAAGGCGTAGCCGACCAGCGGATCCAGCAGCACGTGCGCCAGCGAGATGGTCCCGGCCACGATCAGGCTGTTGAGGATGAACTGCCCGAACGGCGCCTTGTCGAAGATCGTCGAGTAGTTCTGCCACTGGGGCTCGGCCGGCCACAGCACCGGCGTGCCCTGCATGGTCTCGGCCTGCGTCTGCAGCGACAGCGAGACCATGTAGAGCAGCGGGAAGAGGGCGACCAGGCCCACGGCCACCAGCACCGTGTATCCGGCCAGCCGGGCGGGGAGCCTCACAGCGTCACCTCCTTCTTCTTGCCCGCCCGCAACTGCACGACGGTGACCGCGACGATCACCAGCAGGAGCAGGAAGGACATGGCGCTCGCGTAGCCGAAGTTCCGCTCGTCGAAAGCGGCCCGGTAGACGTGCAGGATGGACAGGTTGGTCGCGCCGGCCGGCCCGCCCTCGGTGATCAGGTACGGCAGCCCGAACATCTGCAGCCCGCCGATCACCGCCATGATCGACACGAAGACCGTGGTCGGCGCGAGCAGCGGCAGCGTCACGTGCCGGAAGCGCCGCCAGGCCCCGGCCCCGTCGATCAGCGCCGCCTCGTGGAACATCTGCGGGATGCCCTGCAGCCCCGCCAGGAAGATGACCATGACGTACCCGGTCTGCGACCAGAGCTGCACCCCGATCAACGTCAGCAGCGGGCTCTCGGTCAGCCAGTTCTGCGCCGGCAGCCCCAGCGAACCCAGCAGCCGGTTGAGGATGCCGAAGTTGGGGTTGAGGATGTTGCGCCACATCAGCCCGACCACCACGACCGAGGTGAGGTACGGCACGAGCAGCAGCGCCCGGAACAGCACCCGCCCGCGCAGGTTCTGGTTGAGCAGCAACGCCAGCGCGAGCCCCAGCACCACCGCCCCCACGGTCACCCCGAGCGTGAAGCCCACGGTGACCAGGAAGGAGTGGCGCACCGCCGGGTCGGCCAGCGCGCGGCTGAAGTTGCCCAGCCCGACGAACTGGTCGGCCCGCACGCCGGTCATCGTGCTGGTGGCCAGCACGTTGCCGATCGGCAGGTAGAAGAAGAGCGCGAAGAAGACCAGCGCCGGCGTGATGAACAGCAGGGCGGTGCGGGCGTAGCGCCGTTGGAGCCCGCCGGTCATGACCCGAGGACGGTCTTGGCGGCGGCCTGGAACTCGGCGTAGGCCTCGGCGGCCGGCACGTTCTGGATCAGCACGCTCTGGTAGAGCTTCTTGAACGGCTCCTCCAGCTCAGGGGCCTTGCCGGTGGCGCGCAGGTCCACGCTGAAGTCGCTGGCGTACCCGAGCCCGGCCGAGAAGCCCTTGATCACCGGGTCGGCGGCGACCTCGGGCGTCCGGACCCATGACTTGCGCGGCATCAGCATCGCCGCCTCCTTGGTGGCGGCCCGCTCGGTCTCCAGGGCGGTCAGCCGCTTGATCAGGTCCCAGGCCAGGTCGGGGTTCTTGGCCTTGGCCGGGATGAAGACCGAGGCGCCGGCGGCGTAGGTGGCCTGGGTGGCGTGCTTCAGGGCGGGGGCGATGGCGAACTTGAGGGCGGGGGCGGCCTCGCGGATGGGCTTGATGTCCCACGGGCCGGTGAAGATGATCGCCGCGCGGCCGGCGGTGAAGAGCTTCTGCGGCTCGGTGTAGTCGGTGGTGGCGGTCGGGACCGGGGTGACCTTGTGCTTGTGGACCAGGTCGGCCAGGAACTGCAGCGCCTCGATCGCCTTGTCGGCGGGGGCGAGCACCTGCTTGGTCTGCGGGTCGTAGTACTTCACGCCGTTCTGGAGCAGCCAGTTGGTGGCGTAGTCGGTGGCCGGGGCGAGGGCTACGCCGTACTGGCCGTCCTTGGTGAGCTTCTTGGCCGCCTCGACCAGCTCGTCCCAGGTGGTGGGGAAGGTGGTGACGCCGGCGGCGGCCAGCAGGTCGGTGTTGTAGACGGGCAGGTTGGCGGTCAGGTGGAGCTGGACGCCGTAGAGCTTGCCCTCGTGCGAGTTGCGCTCGACGGTGGCCGGCTGCCAGTCGGCGGGGATGCCCGAGGCGGCGCCGTCCTTGTCCACGAAGGGCTGCAGGGACAGCACGTCGCCTGAGACGGCGAACTGCTTGACCCCGCCCCAGCCCTCCTCGACCAGGTCGGGGACGGTGCCGGCGGCCAAGTCGGCGGCCAGCCGGGTGCGCAGGTCGGGCCAGGCGAACTTCTGCAGGTTGACCTCGACGCCGTGCGCCTTGGCGAAGTCGTCGAAGACCTGCTGGTAGGCGGCGTAGCCGTGGCCGTTGTTCCAGTAGACGGTGACGGTCTTCCGCGCGCCCTGCTCGGTGGCGGGTGCGCCGGAGCAGGCGGCCAGCAGGACGCCGCCGACGGCCATGCCGAGGATGCGGAGGGGGAGCTTCATGGGGGTGCCTTTCCAGCGAGGAGCGAGAAAGGCCGAAACCTGGAGGTGGCGCGGGTGCCGTCGCGCGGTGAGGCGGGACGCTAGCACGGGGCCGAGGCGGCGTGCAACTATGCTACATTTCCTATCGACTTAATGGGTTAAACGTTCTGATAACGACGCTTGACCCGGCTCAGTTAAACGATTAACAATCCTGCGGAAGCCGATTCCTGGAGATCTCCGGCATGGTGCCCAGAGGCCTGAGATCATGAACTGCGATGAGAAGGAGTGATGTGCCGCCCAAGGCCACCGTGCGCGACGTCGCACAACTCGCCGGCGTCTCGGTGGCGACCGTCTCCTACGTGCTCAACGACCGCGACGCCAGCCGCGCCCGGCCGGAGACCCGGCAACGGGTGCTGGACGCCGCCGCGCAGCTCGGCTACACCCCCAGCTTCACCGCCCGCGGCCTGCGGCGTGGCCGGACCGAACAGGTCTACGTCGTGCCCCGCTGGCCCGGTTCCCCCTTCGCCGCCGCCCTCGCCCACGACCTGGCGACCGAGGCGCAGCGGCACCGCTACTCCACCGCCATGTTCGTCCAGGGCGACTGGCTGGCCCACCTGGGCCGGCGCATCGCCGACGGCGCCGCCGTCGACCTGTGGCACCGCAACGACTTCGACCAGACCAGCCTGTCGCCGCTCGTGGAGATGGGGCTGGCGCTGCTGGTCTTCGGCAACGAGATCGAGCCCGACGGCATCGACGTGGTGCGCAGCAACGAGCAGGAGGCCTGCGAGCAGGCCGTGCGGCACCTCGTGGCCGCCGGGCACCGCCGCATCGCCCTGCTGTGCCGCCGGCCGTACGAGCGGGAGGAGGGCTACCGCCCCATCCGCTTCGAGGCCTACGCCGGGGTGCTGGGCGAGGTGGACGAGCGCCTGGTCCGGCACACCGACGGCTCGTGGGAACGCGCCTACGAGGTGACGACCGAGCTGCTCACCCGGCCCGACCGGCCGACGGCGCTGTTCGCGCTGAGCGACTCGGCCGGCATCGCCGCCTCCTGGGCCGCCGCGCGGCTCGGCCTGCGGGTGCCGGACGACCTGGCCATCATCGCCGTCGGCGGCGTGCGCGACAGCGGCGCCACCGGCCTCACCTTCGTCGAACCCGACCGCACCGACTTCGCCGTGGAGGCCGGCGCGCTCTTCGAGCGCCTGGCCGAACCGGGACCCGGCCGGGTGATCTTCCGGAACTGGAGCCTCGTCCACCGCGGCTCCGCCTGACACCGCACCGGCCGCGGCAGCTCGGCGGCCGGGCGTGGTGTCCACGCAGAAAGCGTTCGCATGCACCCCAACATCCTGGTGATCTTCACCGACCAGTGGCGTGGCGACTGCCTGTCCATCGAGGGCCACCCGGTGGTCGAGACCCCCTTCCTCGACCGCTGGGCCTCCGGCGCCCGCCGCTTCACCCGCGCCTACTCGGCCAACCCGACCTGCGTGCCCGCACGCGCCTCCCTGATGACCGGGCAGCGCGCCGAGACGCACGGGCGCGTCGGCTACCGCGACGGCGTGGCGTGGGAGTACGACACCACGCTGGCCGGGGAGTTCACCAAGGCCGGGTACCGCACCCACGCGATCGGCAAGATGCACGTCTACCCCGAGCGCCACCCGCTCGGGTTCGAGAGCGTCGAGCTGCACGACGGCTACCTGCACCACGCCCGGCGCAACGCGGCCGACCTGGCCGAGATCGACGACTACGTGCCCTGGCTGCGGCAGGTGAGCGGCCGGGCCGACGCCGACTACGCCGAGCACGGCGTCGACTGCAACAGCACGGTCGCCCGGCCCTGGCCCGGCCCGGAATGGCAGCACCCGACCAACTGGACCACCCAGCGGGCGGTCGAGTTCCTCCGGACGCGGGAGCGGGACCGGCCGTTCTTCCTGTTCGCCTCCTACCACCGGCCGCACCCGCCCTACGACCCGCCCGCCTGGGCCTTCGAGCAGTACCTCGCCAAGGAGATGCCCCCGCCGCCGGTCGGGGAGTGGAGCCGGACGGTGTGGGGCCGGGCGGGCAACCCGCACGATCCGGCCTCGCCCTACCTCGAACTCCCGCCCGGCCGCCTGCACCGGACCCGGGCCGGCTACTACGGGCACATGACGCACATCGACCACCAGGTCAACCGGCTCCTGGAGGTCGCGCTGGAGGAGGGCGCGGACGACACCGTCGTGCTGTTCGCCTCCGACCACGGCGAGCTGATGGGCGACCACCACCTGTTCCGCAAGTCGCTGCCCTACGAGGGGTCGGCCCGGATCCCGTTCATCCTGGGCGGGCCGGGCATCGAGCCGGGGGTGGACCGCCGGCTGACCGAGCTGCGGGACGTCATGCCGACGCTGCTGGAGGCGGCCGGACTGCCCGTGCCCGCCTCGGTCGAGGGGCGCAGCGTGCTGAGCGGGCCGGAGCGGGAGCTGCTGCACGGCGAGCACGTGGAGCACGTCATGGCCGAGGCGGGCAACGTGCACTGGCTCACCGACGGGCGGCGCAAGTACGTCTGGCGCAGCTCCGACGGGCTGGAGCAGCTCTTCGACCTGGAGCGCGACCCGTACGAGCTCGACGACCAGGCCGGGGACCCGGCGCCCTGGCGGGCCAGGCTCGCCGGGCGGCTCACCGGCCGCCCCGAGGGCTTCGTCCGCGACGGCGAACTGGTCCCCGGCCGCCCGGTCACCCCCGTCCTGCCCCGGGGCTGGCGTCCGTGAAGCCCTGCGCGGGGCCGGCGTCCTCGACTCGCTCGGTACGGCCGGCGCCGACCAGTGCGAGCGCGAGGACGAACAGGGGCAGCGCGGCCCAGGGCAGGGCGGCCGCCCCGGGCCCGGCCAGCACGAGGCCGCCGAGGAGCGAGCCGAGCGCGATGCCGAGGTTGTAGACGGTCGCCTGCATGGCCGTCGCGACCTCCGCCCCGCCCGGCCCGCTCGACGCGACGAGCGAGGTCTGCAGGGCGGTCGGCGCCCCGCCGAACGCGCACCCCCAGACCGCCACCGCCGCCAGCAGGGCGAGCGCGCCGCCGCCGAGCAGCCCGAGCACGGCCATGGCCAGGCCCAGCCCCGCCAGGCAGCCGAGCAGCACCGCCCGCGGTCCGCCCAGGCCGGGCCGGTCGCTCACCAGCCCCGCCAGCCAGATCCCGACCGGCGTCGCCGCCCCGAACACCAGCAGCGCCACCCCGGCATGCGGCAGCCCGCCGCGGGCCGACAGCGGGGCGAGGTAGGTGTAGACCGCCTGGTGGCCGAGGAGCACCACGAGCGTGGTGGCCAGCACGACCCGCACGCCGGGCAGGGCGGCGACCCGCCGCACCGGCATCCGCCGCGCGGCCGGCTCACCGGGGAAGGGCGGGACGCTTCGCCGTACCCACAGCAGGAGAAGCACGGCCACCACGGACAGGGCCGCGAAGGCGGCCCGCCAGCCCACCGCCGAGGCCAGCGCCGCGCCGAGCGGCAGGCCCACGGACATCGCGACGGTGATCCCGGCCAGCACGAGGGCGATCGCCCGCCCGCGCCACTCCTCGGGCACCATCCGCGCGGCGTACCCGGCCAGCATCGACCACATCACCCCGTCGGCCACGCCGGCCAGCACCCGCGAGCCCAGCGTGAGCACGAACCCGGAGGACACCGCGCTCACCGCGTTGAACGCGGCGAACGCGGTGATCGCCGCCATCAGGACGGTACGGCGCGGCAACCCGCGCAACGCGGCGGTCAGCGGGATCGCCGCCACGGCCGAGGCCAGGGCGTACCCGGTGACCAGCAGCCCGGCCCGGGCCTGCGGCACGCCGAGCGCGCCCGACAGCTCGGGCAGCAGCCCGGCGGGCAGCAGCTTGGTCAGCACCGCGGCGAAAGCCGCCGTGAACAGGGCCAGCAGGCCGGAGAGTCGCGGCATGCGACAATGGTCGAACCTTCACATCAATGTGAAGGCAAATGCCGTGGAGGGGACATGAGGATCGGGGAGCTCGCCCGGCGCACCGGAGTGCCCACCCGGCTGCTCCGCTACTACGAGGAGCAGGACCTGCTCCACCCCGAGCGGGCCGACAACGGCTACCGCAGCTACGACGAGGAGTCGGTCGATCGGGTGCGGCAGATCCGCGGCCTGCTCGACGCCGGCCTGACCACCGAGATCATCCGCCGCATCCTGCCCTTCCTGCACCAGCCCGGCCAGGTCGTCCTGCACCGCGACTGCCTGACCGCCGAGATGGCCGCGCAACTGCGGGGCGAGGCCGAGCGGATCCAGGCGCGCATCGACTGCCTCAGCCGCAACCGCGACGCGATCCACGCCTACCTGCGGGCGGTCGAGGCGTGAGTTTGGCGGAGTCGGCCTCCCGGCGCGGGTGACCGCTCTACCATCGGGGGCGTGTTCCGCGACCTCAGGCCTGGCGACGGGACCTACAACCCGGTGGTGGCCGACGGGGTGCGCTGGCGCGACTACGAGCTGGCCGCCGATCAGGCCGCAGAACAGGCCACCGATCAGGCCGCCGAGGCGACCGCCGGGCGCGAGGACGGCGACTGGTTCGACCGGGCCGATCGCCCGCCCAGGCTGACCGACTGCCGGCCGTACGGCGTGGCGGGCGGGCTGGCCAGGCCGGACCCGCAGGCCGAGCGGGACCTGGCGGACGCGGTGCCGGACGGTGTCCGGTTCCCCGACCCGCGCGGGACGTGGATCCGGCTGATCAACGCCGAGGGCCCGGCCGGGGATCCCTTCCGGGCCGGCAACGCGGCCGACTGCGCCCTCGCGGTGGTCTCCACCTGGCACGGGGAGCCCGCGGTCGCCGCGCCCCGGCAGCCGGAGTACGACCGGATCGGGCGGCCCCTGCTCACCGGCGAGGCGGGCGCGGCCGAGCGGATGGCGCGCTGGCTCGGCGTGCCGGTGGCCGTGGCGGGGGAGGGCCGCGAGACCTACCCGCACATCGCGCGGCGGCTGAGCGACGCCGGGCACGGCGCGGCGGCGGTGCTGATCGGGCGCTGGGCGACCGGCGGGACGCACGCCTGGAACGCAGTCAACCACCACGGCGAGGTGATCTGGATCGACGCGCAACGCGGGCACATGGCCGTCGAGGCGCCCTACCCGGCGGTGGCCGAGGTGTTCTGCGCGGTGCTCGACCGTGGCGGGCGGCCGGCATGAGGCTCGACCAGGCCCGGGCGGTGGCCGAGGAGTACTTCAACGGCGTGCGGCGGGAGCGGCTCGGCATCGGCGTGCACGCCTTTCCCGGGGGATACGTGGCCTGGGCGCGGCAGGAGGAGGCGCCCGGGACGGTCGGCGGCGGGTGCATCGTGATCGACGGGCAGACCGGGGAGGTGGCGGTCCGCCCGCTGCTGGACCCCGAGTCGGTCGCCGCCCTCTGGCCCGGCCCGACGCACCGCTGATCTCGCGGTGCGCCGGGAATCCCCTCGTGGGATGGGTCAGCCGGACGCCAGGGCGCCGACGACGGAGGTGCGGGCGGCGCGGCGGGCGGGCAGCAGCGAGGCGATCACCCCGGCCAGCCCGGCCCCCAGCACCAGCACCCCCACCTGCGCGTACGGCAGGACGAACACGGTGTCCTCCAGCAGCGACCGGATCGCCAGCCAGCCGAACCCGACCCCCAGCAGCACCCCCACCAGCGCCCCGACCAGCCCGAGCACCAGCGCCTCGATCGACAGCATGTTCCGTAGCTGCGGCCGGGTCAGCCCCAGCGCCCGCAGCAGCGCCGACTCACGGGTGCGCTCGTGCACCGACAGCGAGAGCGTGTTCGCGATGCCGACCAGCGAGATCAGCACCGCCAGCCCGAGCAGCCCGGTGATGATCATCAGTGCCATGTCGAGGGCGTCCTCGAACTCGCCGCGCATCTCGGTGGTGCTCAGCACCTTGACCACCGGGTAGGCCTCGACCGCCGCATCGACGACCATGCGAGCCTCGTCCCGGTTGGTGGCCGCCCGGTTCTTGACGTACACCTGCTGGTCGCCGACCTTGCCGAAGTGCCGGTCGAAGGCGTCGGGAGGCAGCGTGACGCCGGACAACGGAGCCTCGTCCTTGAGCACGCCGACCACCTTGAGCGGGACGGTCCGGCCCTTGGCCGCCTTGACCTCGACCGTGCTGCCGACCTTGAGCCCGTGCGACTCGGCCAGGTAGCCCGGCACGAGCGCGGTGTCGCCCTTGAGCGCGCCCAGCGAGCCGGAGGCGAGCGGCGGGTCGAGCGGGCCGTCGAAGCTGCCGGCGAAGATCCGCTGGCCGCCCAGCCGGCTGTCCACCTCGCGGACCCGCACGACCGCCTCGAACTCCGCCCGCCCGCTCAGCGCGTCGCCGACGGCACGCGGGATCGGCTGCTCGGCCGACTGCGAGCTCAGCACGTAGTCGGCGGGGAACTGCTGGTCGAGCTCGGCGCCGATGGAGGCCCGCGAGGAGGCGGTGATCACCGAGATCAGCGTCATCAGGGTGACGCCGACGGTCAGTGCGATCGTGGTGGTCGCGGCCCGGCGCGGGTTGCGCGCGGAGTTGTTCACCGCGAGCCGGCCCGGCACCCCGAACAGCTTGCGCGGCACCCAGCCGACCAGCGAGCTGAGCGGCTTGACCAGCGTGGGACCGAGCACCAGCACCGCGAGGAAGAGCAACGCGCACCCGGCCATGGCGGTGAAGAGCGTCGCCTGGTCGCCCCGCTTCATGGTGAGGGTGAACGCGACCAGCCCGCCGCCGCCGAGCAGCAGCACACCGGCCAGGATCGCGCGCAGCACCCCGGCGCGGAAGGTCTGCTCCTCGGCCTGGGTGCGCAGCGCCGCGATGGGCGGCACCCGGGTGGCCGCGCGGGCCGGCAGCAGGGCCGCCACGACGGTGACGACCAGGCCGATGGCCAAGCTGATGCCGATCGTCGCGGGGGCCAGGGTGGCCGCCGCGCCGGTGGGCAGCGGGGCGTCCACGGCCTGCAGGATCGCCATGGCGAGCGCGCCGAGCCCGTAGCCGGCGGCCAGGCCGAGCACCGAGGAGAGCAGCCCGACCACGACCGACTCCAGGAGCACCGAGCCGAACACCTGCCCCCGCGTGGCGCCCATGCAGCGCAGCAGCGCCATCTCGCGGGTGCGCTGCGCGATGAGGATGGTGAAGGTGTTGTAGATGACCAGCGCGGCCACGAACATAGCGATCACGCCGAACAGCAGCAGGGCCATGCCGAGTTCCTCGGTGCCCATGCCGGACTTCTTGGCCAGGTCGCTGGCCAGCTCGGCGCTGGTCTGGGCGGTGAAGCCCTCGGCCACGACGGCCCGCTTGAGCTGCTCGGCCGGGACGGTGCCGGCCAGGTCGATCTCGTAGAAGGTCTTCACCCCGGACAGCGCCTGGGCGGTGGGCAGGGTGAAGCCGACGCCGCCGTAGAAGCTGAGGTCGCGGTCGATGCCCGGGTCGAAGATCCCGACCAGCTCGAACTCGTGCCGCGCCTGCTTGCGGTCCAGGACGGTGATGGTGTCGCCGACCTTGAAACCCTGCGCGCGGGCGGTGTTCTCGTCGAGCACGGCCTGGCTGTCGCCGTTCGGGTAGCCGCCGCCGACCAGGGTGGTGCGGTTGAGCTTGCCGGCGGTCACCGAGATCGCCTGCGCCGGGTAGTCGCCGGCGGCGCGGCCGTTCTTGCCCAGCAGGATGACCTCGCCGCGGAGCAGGCCCTGGGCCTCGTCCACGCCGGGCACGGCCCTGAGCTTGTCCAGGTCCCGGGCGGTGAGTCCCGCCTCCCGCTCGGGGTCCTGGCTCTTGGGCGGCAGGACGGCGACGGTCACCTTGTCGGCCGAGGCGGTGACCTTCTGCGTGAAGCCCGCCTCCAGCGTGTCGGTGAGCACGAAGGTGCCGGCGATGAAGCCCACGCCGAGCGCGATGGCCAGGGAGGTCAGCAGCAGGCGCAGCTTGTGCGCCCGGAGCCCGGCCAGGGTGGTGCGCAGCACGGCTCAGGCCTCCAGCTTCATCAGGGTGTCGAGCACGGCCTGCGGGGTGGGCTGGAAGATCTCGGTGACCAGCGAGCCGTCGCGCAGGAAGACGACGCGGTCGGCGTAGGCGGCGGCCACCGGGTCGTGCGTCACCATCACGATGGTCTGGCCCAGCTCGCGGACGCTGGTGCGCAGGAACGACAGGACCTCGGCGCCGCTGCGCGAGTCGAGGTTGCCGGTCGGCTCGTCGGCGAAGATCACCTGCGGCTTGCTGATCAGCGCCCGGGCGACGGCCACGCGCTGCTGCTGGCCGCCGGACAGCTCGCTCGGCTTGTGCGCCAGCCGGTCGCTCAGCCCCACGGTCTCCACGACCCGGTCGAACAGGAGCTGGTCGGCCTGGCGGCCGGCGATCTCCAGCGGCAGCCGGATGTTCTGCTCGGCGCTCAGCGTGGGCAGCAGGTTGAAGGCCTGGAAGATGAAGCCGATGCGGTCGCGGCGCAGCAGCGTGAGCTGCTTGTCGCTCAGCCCGGTCAGCTCGACGTCGCCGATGTGCACCGTCCCGGCGCTCACCGTGTCGAGGCCGGCCAGGCAGTGCATCAGCGTGGACTTGCCCGAGCCGGACGGACCCATGATCGCGGTGAAGGCGCCGGTGGCGAAGCCCACGTCGACGCCGCGCAGCGCGTGGACCTCGGCGTCGCCCTTGCCGTACACCTTGCGCACGCCCCTGGCCAGGACGGCGGGCGGGGCTTGGGTCTGAGTGAGCGTCATCGATACTCCTGGATAGCGAAAAACCAACGAAACCCAAGCTAGGGGCGGATATTTCGCGATCCGTGGGACCTGAGGAGGGACTTGTGGTCAGACTGGCGACTACCCGGGTCAGCCATTCGGCCGATGCCGCGGGGTGATCAGCCCGTTCTCGTAGGCGTACACCACGACCTGGGCCCGGTCGCGCAGGCCCAGCTTGTTGAGGATGCGGCCCAGATGCGTCTTGACCGTCGCCTCGGCCACGGTGAGGCCGCGCGCGATCTCCTGGTTGGACAGCCCGCGCGCCACCTGCAGCAACACCTCGTGCTCGCGGGCGGTCAGCTCCTCCACCTCGCGCGGCGTGGCGTCGGGCAGGGCCGAGGCGAACTGGCCCAGCATGCGGCCGAGCGTCGTCGGCGCCACGACCGCGTCACCGGCGTGCACCGTGCGGATCGCGGCCACCAGCTCGTCCGGCGGCACGTCCTTGAGCAGGAAGCCCGAGGCCCCGGCCCGGACCGCGGCGAAGGCGTACTCGTCCAGGTCGAACGTGGTCAGGATGAGCACCTTGGGGCCGCCGGGCCGGGCGGAGATGTGCCGGGTCGCCTCCACCCCGTCCATGCGCGGCATGCGCACGTCCATCAGCACCACGTCCACCTCGGTGCGGTCGAGCACCTCCAGCGCCTCCATGCCGTCGCCCGCCTCGGCGGCCACCCGGATGTCCGGCTGGGCGCCCAGCACCATGGCGAAGCCCATGCGCAGCAGTGACTGGTCGTCGACCAGCAGGACCCGGATCACGCCGCCCTCACCGCGGGCACCGGCAGCCGGGCCGCGACCTCGTAGCCGCCGCCGGCTCGGGGGCCGGTGGTGACGGCTCCGCCGTACATGCCGGCTCGTTCGCGCATGCCGACCAGCCCGTGCCCGCCGGGCGCGGGGCGCGCGGCGGCGCCGCGGCCGTTGTCGGTCACCCGCAGCAGCAGCTCGGGGCCGGTGTAGTCGAGTTCGACCACCGCGCTGACGCCGGGGCCGCCGTGCTTGAGCGCGTTGGTCAGCGCCTCCTGGACGATCCGGTAGACGGTGAGCTGCTCGCCCTCCGGGAGCTCGGCGGGCGCGCCGCTCACCCGCAGCTCCACCGGCAGCCCCGCGCCCCTGACCAGGTCGTCGAGCTGCGCCAGGCCGGGCTGGGGCAGGTAGTCGGGGCCGCTCTCGTCCTGTCTCAGCACGCCGACCAGCCGCCGCATCTCGGCGAGCGCGTCGCGCCCGGTCTTGGAGATCGTCCGTACGGCTCGCCGCGCCAGCTCAGGGTCGGAGTCGAGCGCGTACGCCGCCCCGTCGGCCTGCACGACGATCACGCTCACGTTGTGCGCGACCACGTCGTGCAGCTCGCGGGCGATCCGGGTCCGCTCGGCCGCCGCGGCCATCTTGGCCCGCTGGTCGCGCTCGCGCTCGGCGCGCTCGGCCCGCTCCTCCAGGCCCTCCACGTAGCGGCGGCGGGTGCGGCTGTAGAGCCCGGCCAGGAAGACGGTCCCGCCGAAGATGGAGAAGGAGAAGAAGGTGCTGAGCGAGAGGTTCTCCCACCGGCTCAGCGCCAGCACCACGCCCAGCTCGGCCACCAGCGCGCCGGCCAGTGCCCAGCCGAACCGCTCGCGCACGGACAGCGCGTACAACGCGACCAGGACGGCGAAGTCGGCCGGCATCAGCTCGACGTCGGCCAGCCACTGGCCGAAGCACAGCACCGCGATCACCGCGAACACCGTCTTGGGCCGGTCGCTCCGCCACAGCAGCGGCAGCAGCAGCGTCACCGACAACAGCGTGTACCCCACCGGCCCCAAGTAGGTCCCGTGCGACACGCTGGCGCCGATCGCGGCGTACGGCACGCTGTACCACGCGCACACCAGAGCCAGCGGCGCGACCCTCAGGGCGTCGAGCAGCCGGCCATGCCGTCTCGACCACGCGCGTACCTTGCCGAACACATCCACACCCTACGAAGCGGAACGACCGCTTTGGTCAGTCTTCAGGGGGAGGTGTGGCTACGACCCTGGTCTTACGCCAGCCTTACTCCCCGTGCGGCAGGATCCTCCGGTAAGGGGAGTGAGTAAGGGGAGATCGTGACAGCAGATCATGATCGAGGCGTCGGGCCGCGTGGCGAAGAGGAAGCGTCACGCGGCCCGATTCCGTTGACGCCCGGCCCGGCCGAACCGGCCGGCGCCGAGACCACCGCGCCACCGCCGCCTGAGGCGAGCCCGCGGGAGGGTGCGACCGACCGGCTCATCCCGTACGGCACCTACGCCGAGAGCCCTGCCGACGCCTACCCCACCGCGCCCCTCGGCGCGGTCCCGCCGCAGCGCGGCGAGCTGCGGGGGTTCCTGCGCAACCGCTACACCCAGATCATCGGCGCCGCCCTGACCGGCGTGGCGGCGGGCGTCGTCATCGGCGGGCTGGCGGACGGCTCCGACCGGCACCGCGGCCCCGTCTGGGGTCACCACCCGGGCCATTCCGAGGAGTTCCCGGGCGCCTTCCGGATCGAAGTGCCCGACCGCGACGTCTTCCGGGTGCTCCCACCGGACCCCGACGCGCCCCAGGGCGTGCCCGACCCGGCCGCTCCGGAGCCGGGCGACTGAGTGCGGGCGGGGGGATTCGAACCCCCACGGTTCTCACCACCAGAACCTAAATCTGGCGCGTCTGCCATTTCGCCACGCCCGCCGGGCAGCGTGAGGACAGCCTAGCGGGTCCGTCCGCCGGTGGCACCGCCCCGGCCAGGGGCGGAGACGGTGCTCAGCGGCCGCTTCAGCCCAGGCCCAGCTTCTTCTTCAGCGAGGCGACGTGCCCCGTGGCCTTCACGTTGTAGAGCGGGAGCTCGACCTTGCCGTCGGCGTCGATGACGAAGGTGGAGCGGATCACGCCCTCGACCTCCTTGCCGTACAGCTTCTTGAGCCCGAACGCCCCGTACGCCTTGTGGACCTCCAGCGAGGGGTCGGACAGCAGCGGGAAGGTGAGGGCGTCGCGCTCCACGAACTTGGCGAGCTTGGCCGGGGTGTCCTTGGACACGCCGAGCACGACGTAGCCGTCCGCGGTGAGCTGCGCGAGGTTGTCGCGGAAGTCGCAGGCCTGCTTGGTGCACCCGGGCGTCATCGCGGCGGGGTAGAAGTAGAGGATGACGCGCTTGCCGCGGAAGGCGTCGAGCGAGACGGTGCTCCCGTCGGCCGCCGGCAGGGTGAAGTCGGGCGCGGCGTCGCCCGGTTCGAGTCTGGAGTCGGTCATGTGGTTAACCTACCTGTGACGACCTGACAGACTGATCACCTTGGGCTGGAGGAGGAGAGCCATGGCTGAGACCGACCCTGACGAGCTGGAGCGGCGGATCGCGCGGACTCGGGCGGATCTGGCGCGAACCGTCGACGCCATCGCCGACCGGGTGAGCCCGAAGCGGGTCGCCGAGCGGAGCGTGGCGGAGTTGAAGGGCCGGGCCAACCATCTGGTGGCCTCGGTGGGCGACTCGCTGGGCGTGCGGCCGCGGCCGGCGAGCGACGACCCCGACCGGCTCTGGGACGACGAGCAGCCGAACGTCGGGCCGCTGCTGATCGGGGTGGGCGCGGTGCTGGTGGTGGGGGCGGCGATCATGCTGCTCCGCCGGCGTCGCAAGCGCGGCTGAGCTCCACTTTCTCCGCTAGATAAAGAAATGTCGCCGCTTTGCCCTAATCTCCCGGATCACAGGAGCTGATCGGGAGAAAAGCGGACATGACATATCTTGAGCTGTCGGAAGACGGCGGGAGCTCGCACAAGTTCTACGAGGTGCGCGTCGACGGCACCCAGGTCACCATCACCTACGGGCGGATCGGGGAAGCCGGGCAGACCAAGGTCACCCAGTTCGCCACGCCCGACAAGGCCCAGGCCGCCGCGGACAAGAAGCTCGGCGAGAAGCTACGCAAGGGCTACGCGCCGGCCGTCCGCGGCCAGCGCCAGCGCCGCGCGGTCACCCGCCGCGAGATCGTCAGCACCCGGTCGACGGCCCACCAGGCCCCGGTGCTGTGGCGCTTCCGCAGCGGCGACGCGGCCTTCGGCATCTTCGTCGACGCCGAGCGCGCCTGGGTCGGCAACCAGCGCGGCGACGTCTACACCGTCACGCACGGCGGCGAGGTCACCGGCCGCTTCCGGCTGCCGGACGGGGTCAAGTGCATCGTCGCCGACGACTTCTGGATCTACGCCGGCTGCGACGACGGCAAGGTCTACGACCTCAGCGGCAAGATCCCGCGGGTGGCCTACGAGATCGCCCAGGACGTGGACATCTACTGGCTGGACATCCGCGACGGCGTCCTCGGCGTCTCCGACCGGGCCGGCCGGGTGACCACGATCGACTACGAGGACGAGTTCCAGTGGGCGCGCAAGGGCCAGGGCGACGCGGCCTGGATGGTCCGGTGCGACACCGACGCCGTCTACCACGGCCACTCGCGCGGCGTGGCGCGTTACGACGCCGGTGACGGCACGCCGATCTGGCAGACCTCGGTGGGCGGGTCGGTGCTGTTCGGCTGGCAGGAGGCGACCAGCGTCTACGCCGGGACGTCGAGCAACACCGTGCACCGGCTGAGCAAGGACGACGGGCGGATCGAGGCCGTCTACCGCTGCGACGCGGCGGTCTTCTCCTGCGCGACCGCGCCCGACGGGCGCTACGTCTTCGCCGGGGACAGCCACTCCTCGGTGTACTGCTTCGCCGCCTCCGGCGAGCGGCTGTGGAAGCTCGGCACGGGCTGCGGGTCGGCGTACTCGATGCAGTTCCTGGACGACCGGCTCTACATCGTCACCACCGACGGTTCGCTGGCCTGCATCGACGCCAGCGAGGCGGCGGTCAGCGCGGCCCGGGAGGGGACGGTGCCGAAGCCGGTGGACGTCAAGGTCGCCGCCAGCCTCACCGTGGTCGAGCCGTCGGCCGTGCTGGAGAGCGTCGCCACCCCGGGCGACGGCGTGCTCGTGGAGTGCGTGAACGAGGGCGGGCGGCTGCGGGTGCGCGTGCTCAGCCCCGGCTACGAGCGGTGGAACGTGCAGTTCCCGCAGCAGATCCGCGAGCCCGGGGCGAGGTACGTGGTCGAGTCCGTGCGGCCCTCGGCCCGGGGCGGCTTCTACCGGGCGCACGGCGAGATCCGCCGCCTCCTCTGAGCGGCGGGCGATCTTCAGAGGAAGGTCTTGCCCTCGCCGCGGTAGGTGGGCACCCGGTCCACCACCTCGTCCCCGTCCACCACGTGCAGCGTGTCGAAGCGCTCGCACAACTCGCCCGACTTGGCGTGCCGGAACCACACCCGGTCGCCGAGCGACAGGTCCTGGGCCGCCTGCCCGAGCAACGGCGTCTGCACCTCTCCCGCGCCCTCGTCGCCGGAGAAGCGCAGCCCCGCGGGCAGGTACGGCTGGGGCAGCCGGTCGGGTCCCGGCGAGCCGGAGGCGATGTACCCGCCGCCGAGCACGGTGACGCAGTCGGGGGAGGGCCGGCGCACCACCGGCAGGGCGAACAGCGCGGCCGGCCGGCCGGAGAAGCCGCGGTAGTTGTCGAACAGCCGGGGATGGAACAGCCCCGACCCGGCGGCGACCTCGGTGATCGCCTTCTCGCGTACGGTGACCTCCACCGAGCCGGTGCCGCCGCCGTTGACGAACTCCAGGTCGGCGTAGGCGCGCACCGCGTTGACGATCCGGCCGCGCCGGACGATGAGCTCGCGGGCCGACTGGCTCTTCATCACCCGGACCACCCGGTTCCAGGCGCCGCCGCCCGGTACGGCGTCGCCGACGCCGGCGATCTGGGCCTCGTAGGCCAGCACCCCGACCAGCCGGAAGCCGGGCCGCTTGGCGATCTCGGCGGCCAGGTCGGCGGCCTCGTCGGGGTGGCGGACCGGCGAGCGCAGGGCCCCGGCCCGGAACCTGCCGCCGAAGGCGACGAAGCCGGCGTCCACGTCCAGGCAGAGGCGAAGGTCGTGGGTGAGGCCGATCCCGGCGAGGTGGTCGAGGTGCTCGGCCGAGTCGATGGTCAGGGTGATCTCGCGGGCGGCCCGCGCGTCGGCGGTCAGGGCGGCGAGCGCCGCGCGGTCGGTCGTCGGGTAGGCGACCAGGACGTCGGTGAAGCCCTGCTCCACCAGCCAGAGCGCCTCGGGGAGGGTGAAGGCCATGATGCCGCGGAAGCCGTCCATCGACAGGACGCGTTCGAGGACGGCTCGCGAGCGGATGGACTTGCTGGCCACCCTGATCGGCTTACCGCCGGCGCGCCGTACCAGATCCGCCGCGTTCGCCTGCAGGGCGGCGAGATCGAGGATGGCGAAGGGGGGTTCGAGGGCCGCGGTGGCCCGGTCGTAGCGCTGACGGTCGTCCATGCTTGCAGCCTAATGACATAGGGGACAAATGAACATGAGTTGCATTCACGTCTGGTAATGATCCGGAAAACCGGCGGCGGGTGGGCAGGCGCGGTGCTAAAGGCGGGTGTACCCCTGATCGATGTGATGACCCCGCTCCAGGAAAGACTTCCCGCGCTCGCCCCGGCCGACAGCCCGCGTCGCCGGTCGGCCCGGGTGCTGCGACCCGCACGAACTCCGGCCGGGGTGAGCGTGGCCCTCGCCCTCACCGCCGCGCTCGGGCTGACCGCCGCCGAGGTGGTCTCCGGGATGCTCGGCCGGCCGCTCGGCTGGGTGCCGATCAACGAAGCCGTGGCCATGGGCGGCACCCACACCTGGGCCGACCTGCAGTTGGTCGCGATCGGGCTGGCGGCGGCCGGGACGGTGTTCGTGCTGCTGGCCGTACTGCCGGGCAGGGCCAGGCTGGTGGCCCTGGAGACCAGCGATCCGCTGATCGTCATCGGGATCACGCGCTCGGGGCTGCGCCGTACGCTCCGGGCGGTCGCGCAGCAGGTCGAGGGGGTCGGGCGGGCCAGGGTGCGGCTGCGGCGCGGCACCATCGAGGTCGTCGTGCTCACCCGCGCGGAGGCTCCGGGATCGATGTTGCGGCAGGTCGGCAGCGCCGTCGGCGACCGGCTGACCGCCCTCGGCGCCCTGGGCGGGGGCGAGGTCGTCGTCCGGCTCCGCAGGAGGGGCCTGTGACGGGCGGGGAGCGGCTGGACCGGACGGTGAGGGGGCTGTGATGCGGCAGTACGGCGGTAACCGGGTCGGGCTCGCGGTCTTCGGCGGGGTGTTGCTCGCGCTGGGCGGTTACGCCTGGTTGCGCGGGACCGAGCTGTCGCCCAAGGCGCGCATCCTGCCCGACCGCACCGTCGAGGCGGTCGCGGCGCACTCGTGGGCGGTGTGGGCGGCGGCCCTGCTCCTGGTCGTGCTCACCCTGGTCACCCTCCGCTGGCTCGTGCTCGCCCTGGGCTGGGGCAGGTACGGCCAGCAGACGGGCACCGGGAGCGCGATGTTGTGCGTCGGGCTGAAGGACGTCGAGGGCGTCACCAAGAGCAGCGTCCGGGTCGTCGGCGACTCCGAGCGGCTGCGCATCGCGCTGACCTGCCGTGAGAGCACCGACGTCGGCGCGGTCGCCGGGCGGCTCGACCGCGACCTGGTCGGCAAGATCCGCCGCGAGGTCAGCGACAACGACCTGGGCACCGTCGTGCGCCTGCACGTGCGCGGCTGACGAGACCCGGGCGGCGCGGAATCCGGGCGGCGCGGAACCCGGGCGGCGCGGAACCCGGGCGGAACCCGGGCGGTGCCCGGGTGCCGCGGACTGTCGGTGGCGGGTGCCATCATGGCCCGCATGAGCCACCGTCTCGGCGTCGTGCCGTCCTTCTTCGCCGTCGACCACCTCCCGCACGCCACCCTCCCCGAGGACGACGAGTGGATCGCGCTCGTCCGCGCCCCCGAGGGCCTGACCGTCGTGCGTGAGGCGTGGTCCGGCGAACGCTGGGTCGGCCTGTACGGCGGCGCCCCCGGCGGCCTGGCCGGAATGGTCGGCCCGCTCACCGACGCCGACATCCGGGTGTTCGTCGCCTCGACCTTCCACGGCGACCTGGTGCTGGTCCCCGAGCACCGCGCGAAGGAGGCCGTGCGGGTGCTGGAGGACGCCGGCCACCGCGTCGACGCCAAGCACCTGACCTGACGCCAAGAACCGGGCCCCGGCGCGACGGCCGGGGCCCGGTTCGCCGATCAGCTCACTTCTCGGGCCGAGCCCACACCGGCACGGCGGACAACGAGACCGTCTCGTGGGTGGAGCACTGGCAGTTCCCGCAACCAGGACGCATGATCCCTCCTCGCCATAGGGGAGAGGACATGTACCCGGCGGGCTCGGCCCCTACGCTCGCCGCGGTGCCAGACTTCCGGTCCCCAAGCCCGTCACTGGGTCAGCAGCCGCACGTACAGGTCCCAGAAACGCTTGGTGTCCACCCCGAAGACGATGGTGGCCTTCTGCGTCCCGGCCGGGTTGTCCGGCCGGTCGAACTCGCCGAGGTTGTACCCGAGCGACCGCCCGTAGTTCGGGCCCATGCCGGCGTCGACGTCCACGTAGCGCTCCTCCGACCTGGTCACCAGCGACGGGTCGAGCCAGACCGCGGCCGCGATGGCGTCCCAGACCAGGGTCTCCTCGCCCTTCTGCAGGACCTTGAACATCTTCTTGATCGGCGTCTCGCGCCCGGCGACGATCCGGTCGTACTCCTTGCGGGTGAACCTCACCTTGAGCGCCACGTCGTTGGGCACGATCGTCTGCTTCCTGAACGGCGTGCGGACCGCGATCTTCGCCGACTCGGGGTCGAACCACCAGTTGAACTCCGCGCCCGGGGTCACGTTGCCCGGCACGTCGAAGGCGCCCCCCATGTAGACGACCTCCTTGACCAGCGGCACGATCTCGGGGTGGGTGCGTACGGCCAGCGCGAGGTTGGTCGCCGGGCCGATCGCGAAGATCGTCACCTGGCCGGGGTTCCGTTTGACCTGGGCGGCGATCCACTCGGCGGCGGCGCCGGGGGTCGGGGCGGTCTTCGGGTAGCCGCCGTAGGGCTCCTTGGCGAGCTGGCGGTAGGAGGCGGGTCGGGGGTGCTCGAAGGCGCCGGTCCAGGGGGCCTTGCCGTACAGGTGGTCCTCGCCCTTGAGCGCGGCCAGCCGGCCGGGCATGAGCGGCTCGACGGCGCCCTGCACGACGGGGACGTTCTTGCGGCCGATGAGTTCGAGCTGGCGCAGGGTGTAGGCGGTGCCTTCCTCGGCCCAGGTGTTGCCCGCCACGGTGGTGACGCCGAGCAGGTCCACGTCCTTGCGCGCGGCCAGCATGAACAGGGTGACGGCGTCGTCGTTGAGCTCGCCCATGTCCGCGTCGATGATCACCTTCTTGGCCGCCACGGTCTCGGTCGCGTTGGCGGCGGGGGTGGCGCTGAGCGGGGCGAGCGGGGCGAGGACGAGTAACGCGGCGGCGAACAGCCTCATGGCGAATCCCTTCAACTCGTGTAGATGAGGCACTGTGAGCCACGGATCGGCGGGCGCACAACAGCCGGAGCCGTTTCGTGATGGTCCCGAAATCTTGGGATAACGCCTTGGTAACGGCGGATCTACACGTGTTGCCAACGCCTCGCGCCGGTCGAATACTGCGTCATCAACACGAGTTGAAACGACCGAAGGACACCATCGCAGTGGTCACACGCCGTGACGTGGCACGCCTGGCCGGCACCTCCGAGGCCGTCGTCAGCTACGTGCTCAACAACGGGCCGCGCAACGTCGCCCCGCCCACCCGCGAACGGGTGCTGCGGGCGATCGACGAGCTGGGGTACCGGCCGAACGTCGTGGCCCGCTCGCTGCGCACCAGCCGGACCCACACCATCGGGCTCGTCGTCCCCGACAACGCCAACCCGTTCTTCGCCGAGCTGGCCCGCGAGATCGAGGACGTCGCCTTCGAGCACGGCCTGACCCTGCTGCTCGGCAACGCCATGGACGACGACGAGCGCGAGGCCGCCTACGTCCGCACCCTGATCGACCGCCAGGTGGACGGGCTGATCCTGATTCCCGCCCACGGCCCGCGCACCTGGCGGTCCCTGCTGGCCGCCTCCGCAGTGCCGTGCATCGTGCTCGACCGTGAGCTCGACGAGGTGCCCGCCAGCCACCTGCTCATCGACAACGAGGGCGGCGCCCACGCGGCCACCGTCCACCTGATCGAGCACGGCCGCCGCCAGGTCGGCTGCGTGGCCGGGCCGGTCGGCATCCACCCGACCGTCGACCGCGTCGCCGGCTGGGCGCGGGCGCTGACCGAGGCCGGGCTCGACCCGGCGGAGATGCCGCTGGCGCACGGCCCCTTCGGCCGCCGGCAGGGCTACCTCAGCGGGCGCGACCTGCTCTCCCGGCAGGACCGGCCGCACGCGCTCTTCGTCACCAGCGACGAGCAGGCGTTCGGCGTGATGCGCGCGGCGGCCGAGCTCGGCCTGACCGTGCCCGGCGACGTGGCCATCTGCTCCTTCGACGGCATCGCCGCCTCCTCCTACACGGTTCCGGCGCTCACCACGATGCGCCAGCCGCTGGAGCAGCTCGGCCGGCAGTCCGTGGAACTGCTGGTCGCGCAGATCAAGGACCAGTCGGCCGGCGAGCGGGTGATCCTGCCCGCCACGCTGATCCGGCGCGGCTCCTGCGGTTGCCCCGACCCGGTGGGCGGTGTCGACGATGAGTGAGCTCAGCCTGGTCGTCGTCGGCAGCCTCAACGTCGACCTGACCGTGCCCGTCACCCGGCTGCCCGCGCCCGGCGAGACCGTCGCCGGTCCTGGCGCGCACCGCGCCCCCGGCGGCAAGGGCGCCAACCAGGCGGTGGCCGCCGCCCGGCTCGGCGCCCGGGTGCGGCTGGTCGGCCGGGTGGGCGACGACGACTTCGGCCGCGAGGTGCTGGCCGCGGTCGCCGCCGAAGGGGTGGACGTCTCGGGCGTCACCACCGGCGGCGCGGCGACCGGGATGGCGCTGGTCGTGGTCGAGGAGGGCGGCGAGAACATGATCACCGTCGCCCGGGGCGCCAACGGGCTGCTCGACGCGGCAGGGCTCGACCTGTCCGGCGCGGACGCGCTGCTGCTGCAGCTCGAGATCCCGCTGGAGGTCTGCCTCGCGGCGGCGGTCCGGGCGAAGGCCGCCGGCATCCCGGTGATCCTGAACGCCGCGCCCTTCCGGCCCGGTCTCGAAGACCTGCTGCGTCACGTGGACCTGCTGATCGTGAACGAGAGCGAGGCCGTGGCGCTCGGCGGGGACACCGACCCGGCCGCCCTGCTCGCCCTCGGGCCCGGGACGGTGGTGATCACCCTCGGGGAGCGCGGGGCGGTCGCCACCGACGGCCACGAGCTGGTCCGCGTGCCGTCCTTCGGCGTCGAGGTGGTGGACGCGGTGGGCGCGGGAGACACCTTCTGCGCTCAGCTCGCCATCAGTTATACGTATAGACGACCGCTTCGCGAAGCCCTGACCAGGGCCTGCGCCGCGGGCGCGCTGGCCACGACCGGGCCCGGCGCGCAGTCGGCCATGCCCACCGCCCGCCAAGTGGAAAGGCTGATGGCCGATGCGTCCTGACGGACTCTGGCACCCGCGGCTGCTGCAACTCATCGCGGCCATGGGCCACACCGACCTGATCGTGGTGGCCGACGCCGGCCTGCCGGTGCCGCCCGGCGTCGAGACGATCGACCTGCTCTGGCGGCGGGGCGAACCCGCCTTCCACCCGGTGCTCGACGCCATCAGCGCCGAACTCGTGGTGGAGCGCGCCTACGTCGCCCTCGAAGCGCCCGCCGCGTTCCTGCCCGACGCCGAGCGCATCCCGCACGAACACCTCAAACAGCTCACCGGCCGGGCCAGAGCCGTCGTCAGGACGGGCGAGGCGACGCCGTACTGCAACGTCGTCCTCCAGGCCGGCGTGCCCTTCTAGAAGGAGACACCTGAGATGAACAAGAAGATCGTCGCAGTGGCCGGTCTGGCCCTCGCCCTCACCGCGTGCGGCAAGGAGGGCGGCACCGGCGGCACGACCGCCGCCGCGCCGAAGCCGGGGGAGAAGCCGAGCATCTGCCTGGTGATGAAGTCGCTGGCCAACGAGTTCTTCCAGCAGATGCAGAAGGGCGCGGAGGAGCACGCCGCCAAGCGCGGCGACCTCGCCCTCAGCGTGGTCGGCATCCAGAACGAGACCGACATCGACAACCAGGTCGCCGCGGTCGAGAAGTGCGTCACCCAGCAGGCCAAGGCCGTGGTGATCGCCCCGGCCGACTCCCGCGCGCTGGTCCAGCCGCTCAAGCGGGCGGTGGACGCCGGGGTGCACGTGGTCAACATCGACGTCCAGCTCGACGAGGGCGCCATGAAGGCCGCCGGCATCGCCGACAAGGTGCCCTTCGTCGGCCCCGACAACCGCGACGGCGCCAAGCAGTCCGGCCTGGAGCTGGTCAAGGCCCTCGGTAAGGACGCCGAGGTGGTCATCCTGGAGGGCAACCCGGGCGCCGCCAACGCCACCCAGCGCAAGGCCGGCTTCGAGGACGCCATCAAGGAGGGCGGCCTCAAGCTCGTCGACTCCAAGACCGCGCACTGGGAGACAAACGAGGCGCACACCGTCTTCGGCAACATGCTCACCGCCCACCCCGGCATCAAGGGCGTGCTGGCCGCCAACGACAACATGGCGCTCGGCGCGCTCAAGGCGATCGAGGAGCAGGGCAAGAAGGACCAGATCAAGGTCGCCTCGTTCGACAACATCCCGGCCATCGCCTCCTACGTCAAGAGCGGCGCGGTCGTGGCCACCCTCGACCAGTACGGCGCGCAGCAGGCCGCCAACGGCATCGACTACGCGATGAAGATGATCGCGGGGGAGAGCTTCAGCGGCTGGCAGAAGACCGAGATCAAGCTGATCACCAAGGACAACGTCGGATGATGACGGTCACCGGCCTCGTCAAGCGCTTCCCCGGGGTGGTGGCGCTCGACGGGGTCGACCTGGAGCTTCGCGGGGGCGAGATCCACGCCCTCGTGGGGGAGAACGGCGCCGGCAAGTCGACGCTGGTCAAGGCGCTGGCCGGGGTCCACGCGCCGGACGCGGGCACGATGACCTTCGACGGCCGGCCGTACACCCCGGCGGGCGCGGCCGACGGGCTGGCGGCCGGCATCTCGGTGATGCACCAGGAGCTGGCGCTGCTGCCGTACCTCACGGTGGCCGAGAACCTGTTCCTGCGCGAGCTGCCGCGCAAGGCCGGCGTCGTCGACCGGCGGCGGCTGCGCGAGGCGGCGGCGCGGCTGCTGGCCGAGGTCGGCCTGGACGTCGCCCCCGACACCCCGGTGGAGCGGCTGGGCATCGCGCAGATGCAGCTCGTGGAGATCGCCAGGGCGCTGTCGGCCGAGTGCCGGCTGCTCATCCTGGACGAGCCGACCGCCACGCTCACCTCGCGCGAGGCGGGCCGGCTGTTCACCATCCTACGGGCGCTGCGCGAGCGCGGGGTGGCGATCGTCTACATCTCCCACCACCTGGAGGAGGTGCTGGAGCTCGCCGACCGGGTCACCGTCCTGCGCAACGGGCGCAGCATCGCCTCGATGCCGATGACCGGCGTCACCGCGCCCGACCTGGTCAAGCTCATGGTCGGGCGCGACCTGGCCCAGGAGTTCCCGGTCAAGCCGCCCACCGAGCCCGGCGAGGTCGCCCTGGCCGTCTCCGGGCTGAAGGTCGCCGGCTTCGAGGGCCCGCTGTCCTTCGAGGTACGGCGGGGCGAGGTCGTCGGCCTGGCCGGGCTGGTCGGCTCCGGCCGTACCGAGGCGATGCGCGCCGTCTTCGGCGCCGACCCCGCCCTGGCCGGCCAGATCGAGCTGTTCGGCCGGAAGGTGCGCATCCGGCACCCGAAGGACGCGGTGCGGGCCGGCATCAGCCTGCTCACCGAGGACCGCAAGTCCCAGGGCCTGGTGCTCGACCTGCCGATCAGCGCCAACGTCACGCTGGCCAAGCTCCGCGGCTTCCTGCTGCGCTTCGGCCAGGAACGCGCCCTGGCCCAGGACCTCGGGCAGCGCCTGCACCTGCGCTCGGCCGGCGTGAGCCAGCACGTGCGCACGCTGTCGGGCGGCAACCAGCAGAAGGTCGTCCTGGCCAAGTGGCTCAACGCCGGGGCCGACGTGCTGATCGTGGACGAACCCACCCGCGGCATCGACGTCGGCGCCAAGTACGAGATCCACGAGCTGCTCCTCGGCCTGGCGGCGCAGGGCAAGGCCCTGCTCGTCGTCTCCTCCGACCTGCCGGAGCTGATGGGGATCTGCGACCGGATCCTGGTCTTCTCCCGGGGCAGGATCGCCGGCTCGGTGCAGCGGGCCGACTTCGACGCCGAGCACATCCTCACCCTCGCCTACTCGGGCTACCTCAAGAACGGTGAAACACCATGATCAAAAGGCTCGTGCTCGGCGAGGCCGGCATCGGCGTCGCCCTCGTGGTGCTCGCGGGCTTCTTCGTCGTCGCCGCGCCGAACTTCGCCACCGAGCAGAACCTGCGCAACATCATGACCCAGATCACCCTGAACACCGTGCTCGCGGTGGGCATGACCTTCGTGATCCTGGTCGGCGGCATCGACCTGTCGGTCGGCTCGGCGATGGCGCTGTGCGCGGTGGTCTCGGGCACGCTGATGGCCGGGTCGTCCTCCCCGGTCACCCTGCTGGCCGGCATCCTGCTCAGCATGCTCGTCGGGGCGCTCGTCGGCCTGGCCAACGGGTTCATCTCCGAACAGTGGCGGGTGCCCTCGTTCATCGTCACGCTGGCCATGCTCAACATCGCCCGTGGCGCGGCCGAGCGCTACACCAACGCGGCCACCATCTACGACCTGCCCGCCGGGCTCAACGAGTTCGGCACCCTGACCGTCCTCGGCGTCCCCGCGGTCTTCTGGGTGGCGCTGCTGCTGGTCGGCGTGGGCTGGTTCGTGCTGTCCCGTACCGTCTTCGGGCGGCTCGTCTACGCCACCGGCAACAACGAGGAGGCCGTGCGGCTGTCCGGCCACAAGACCGCCCGAATCAAGATCGCCGCCTTCGTCATCGCCGGGTTCACCGTCGGCATCGCGGCCATCCTGTACATGGCGCGGCTCAACATCGCCAGCCCCATCCTGGGCCAGGGCTACGAGCTCAACGCCATCGCCGCCGTGGTGATCGGCGGAGCCAGCCTGATGGGCGGCCGTGGCTCCATGGTCGGCACCTTCCTCGGCGCCTGCCTGCTCGGCGTGCTCACCAACGGGCTGCTGCTCATGGGGGTCTCCGACTTCGAGCGGCAGATCATCACCGGGCTGGTCATCCTCATCGCCGTGGTGCTCGACGCCTACCGGCTGCGCCTGGCTCGCAAACTCGCCGTCACCCAGCCCGCCCAGGCCCTCACCCCGGTCACCGGCTAGAACGGGCCGGCCACCTCGCGGTCAGCACGTGGACGACGTTGACCGCGAGGGGGCCGCGGTGTCACGCATGGTTTTGATCGCCTTGTCGATCAATCCGAAGTCAGAGATTCGGGCGAACCACCTGGATGGTGATCACTTCTTCGCCCTCGTGAAGAGTGATCGTGTACCAGATGTGACGTCATCGCTGATGAGGTTCAACTCGTAGGCGTTCGGAACCCCGTCCATCGGGTCGGCGAGCGACGGACGCGGGTCCTCCAGCAGGGTGAAGACGGCGAGTTGGACAGGCCTGCGCAGACCTTCCGGTAGGGCTTCGATCTGCTCCCAAGCGCGCTCGGGAAAGGCGATGCGGCGGTCAGCCCTTGATGCCCCACTCAGCGGCGAGTTCGTCCCGAGTGAATGTCCGCACGGCGCCGGGATGGGCGGCATTCTCCATGATGGCGCGCATCGCCTGCTGGCGACCGATCTCACGGCGCAACCGTCGGACCTCGGCCTTGAGGGCCTCGTACTCGTCACGAGGGATGGTGATGACCTCATCGTGCTGGTGCGCCGTCATGCTCCCCACGCTACCCGCTTGCGACGACAGATTCCGGGCGCACCAGCCAAGCAGGAGATCAGCACTCGATGACGTTGACCGCGAGGCCGCCGCGGGAGGTCTCCTTGTACTTGTCGAGCATGTCCCGGCCGGTGTCGCGCATGGTTTTGATCGCCTTGTCCAGGGAGACGAAGTGTTTGCCGTCGCCGCGCAGGGCGATGCGGGCGGCGGTGATGGCCTTGATGGAGGCCACGGCGTTCCGCTCGATGCAGGGGATCTGGACGAGGCCGCCGATGGGGTCGCAGGTGAGGCCGAGGTTGTGCTCGATGCCGATCTCGGCGGCGTTCTCGACCTGCTCGGGGGTGCCGCCCAGCACCTCGGTGAGGCCGGCGGCGGCCATGGAGCAGGCCGAGCCGACCTCGCCCTGGCAGCCGACCTCGGCGCCGGAGATGGAGGCGTTCTCCTTGAACAGCACGCCGATGGCGGCGGCGGTGAGCAGGAAGCGCACCACTCCGGCGTCGTCGGCGCCCGGGACGAAGCGCGAGTAGTAGGTGAGGACCGCCGGGATGATGCCGGCGGCGCCGTTGGTGGGGGCGGTGACGATCCGGCCGCCGGCGGCGTTCTCCTCGTTGACGGCCAGGGCGAACAGGCCGACCCAGTCCATGGTCTGGAGCGGGTCGTGCGAGGGCGTCTCGGCCTGGAGGCGGCGGTGGAGCTGGTGCGCGCGACGCCTGACCTTGAGGCCGCCGGGCAGGACGCCCTCCTTGCCGATGCCGCGGCGCACGCACTCGGACATCACGTGCCAGATGTCGAGCAGCTTGGCGCGGATCTCGGCCTCGGTGCGGCCGAAGGCCTTCTCGTTCTCCATCATCAGCCCGGAGATGGACAGCCCGGTCTCCGAGCACTGGGCGAGCAGCTCGGCCGCGGTGCTGAAGGGGTACGGCAGAGCCGTGTCGTCGGGCTTGATGCGGTCGGCGCCGGTGGCGTTCTCGTCCACGACGAAGCCGCCGCCGACGGAGTAATAGACCTTCTCCCGCAGCACGTCGCCGTTGGCGGCGTAGGCGGTGAAGCGCATGCCGTTGGGGTGGCCCGGCAGCGAGATCTTGCGTTCGAAGACGAGGTCCTCGCCGACGACGAAGGGGATGGTGTGCGTGCCGTACAGGTCGATCTTGCCGGAGGCGCGCATCTGGGCCAGGCGCTCGTCCACGGTGTCGACGTCGACCAGTTCGGGCTTCTCGCCGGACAGGCCCAGGAGCACGGCCTTGTCGCTGCCGTGGCCCTTGCCGGTCAGGCCGAGCGAGCCGTACAGGATGGCTTCGACCCGGGCGACGTCCGGCAGGAGGCCGTCGGCGTCGAGGCCACGGGCGAACTTGTGCGCGGCGGCCATGGGCCCGCCGGTGTGCGAGCTCGACGGACCGATGCCGATCTTGAAGAGGTCGAAGACGCTGATCGCCATTGACTTGCGCCTTTCACGATAAAAGGGGTACCGGGGCTCCGGACGAAGCCCCGGCCGGGAAGATCAGGACTCGCCGGAGGTGAGGGCGGTGTACTCCTCGGCGGACAGCAGGTCCTCCGCGTCGCCCTCCAGGCGGACGCGGAACATCCAGCCCTCGCCGTACGGGTCGCTGTTGACCAGGTCGGGCTTCTCCACGACGGCCTGGTTGACCTCGACCACCTCGCCGCTCACCGGGGCGTAGATCTCGCTCACCGACTTGGTGGACTCCACCTCGCCGATGGAGTCGCCCGCCTCGACGGTGGCGCCGGCCTCGGGAAGCTGCACGTAGACGACGTCACCAAGGGCCTCCGCGGCGTAGGCGGTGACGCCCACGGTCACGGTGCGGCCGTCGTCCAGGCCCGCGACCCACTCGTGCTCTTTGGTGTAGTTCAGGTCGTCAGGGATGTTGCTCACTTGTTCCTCCTGTAGAAAGGCAGCTCAACCAGGTCCATAGGCTCTTGGCTGCCCCGGATGTCGACGGCTAGGCCGCCGGTGACGCCGGTGTCGACGTAGGCCATCGCGATCGGCTTGCCCAGGGTGGGCGAAGGGGCGCCGCTGGTGACCTCGCCGACGACCTGACCTCCGGCGACGACCGGGAACCCGTGGCGCGGGATCCGGCGGCCCTGGGCGACCAGGCCGACGAGGCGGCGCTTGGGCTCGCTCTCGCGGAGCGGTTCAAGCGCGGCCTTGCCGACGAAGTCGCCGGGCTTGTCGAATTTCACCACTCGGCCGAGGCCGGCGTCGAACGGGGTCAGGTCGGCGCTGAGCTCGTTGCCGTACAGCGGCATGCCGGCTTCGAGGCGGAGGGTGTCGCGGCACGACAGGCCTGCGGGAATCATCCCGTACGGCTCGCCCGCCTTCATCAGCTCCTGCCAGAGCGCGACCGCGTCGGCGTTGCGGACGAAGAGCTCGAACCCGTCCTCGCCGGTGTAGCCCGTGCGGGCGATGAGCGCCTCGGCCCCGGCGACCGTGCCGGGCAGGCCGGCGTAGTACTTCAGGCCCGCGAGGTCGGCGTCGGTGAGCTGGGCGAGGATCTCCTGGGCCCGCGGCCCCTGGACGGCGATGAGCGCGTAGGCGTCGGAGCGGTCGTCCACGTCGGCGTCGAACCCGCCGGCCCGGTGGCGGAGCTGCTCGGCGACCATGAGGTAGTTGGAGGCGTTGGCGACGACCATGAACTCCTGGTCGGCCAGCCGGTAGACGATCAGGTCGTCGAGCACGCCGCCCTCGGCGTTGACGATCATCGTGTAGCGGGCGCGGCCCGGGACGAGCGCGGACAGGTGCCCCACCAGGGCGTAGTCCAGCAGCTCGCCGGCCTGCGGCCCGGTCACGTAGATCTCCCCCATGTGGGAGAGGTCGAACAGGCCGGCGGCCTCGCGCACGGCCCGGTGCTCGGCCGACTCGCTCCCGTAGCGCAGCGGCATGAGCCAGCCGGCGAAGTCGGTGAGGGTGGCGCCGAGACTCTCGTGGACGTCTCGCAACGGTGTGGGTCGTGCCATGTGTTCGCACCTCAGAGGCAGGGTCGGATGCCAGGATCCTCCCCCTCTGTCATGATGCCTGAGAGTTTCGCCTGGATGTTTGCCCAGACTTTCACCTTCGGCGAGGCGGCTTTCCCGGCCTGCTTTCCAGAGGTCACCCTGGCCCGTACGGTCCTTTGCCTTGAGAGGTTCGCGGGGAGGGCTTGCTCCTTCAGGGGCCCTGACCGGATGTCAGGGCTCTCTCCCGCACGGGTTCATCGGTGTCGCCTTCAGCCTAGTGGGCGGGACACCCTCTGCGAAACCCGCAAGAACCGCCTGCCGTACCACGAGAAGAAAGGTGGACGAGGGGCGGGCTCCGGCCTGGTCACCCTCAGGCCTGTCGCGCGGCCGCCCGGGTAGCCCCGGTCCCAGCTCGGCCGGCGCGAGCCGTACCCCTCGTCCACCTGCTTGACCGCGTGACCACAAACCCCCAGCCGTGGCCACGCGGGGTTCTCAGATGCGCTGCCAGAGCGCCGGGACGTTCGGCGGCTCCCATCCGGGCAGGGCGGTGTGGCCCTGCAGGCAGCGGTAGCTGACGCCCTGGTAGGTCACCGTGGCGCCGGCCGCGTAGACGGTGTAGGCCGACCAGGTCGTCTCGCCCCCGCCGCCGCCGACGGTCAGCGAGAAGCTCGCCGAGCGGTCGGAGTTGCCGCGCAGGGTGATCTGGTGGGTCCCGGCCGGGGTGCCGGCCGCGACGGCGATCGTCACGGTGGCGGACTGGCCGGACTGGATCTGGACCGGGCTGAAGGAGACGGTCACGCCGGAGGGGGCGCCGGTGGCGGTCAGGCTGACCGGCTTGGCGTTCCCGCTGGTGACCGTGGTGTTCAGGGTCGCGGTCGTGCTCTGGCCCGGCTGGACGGTGGCCGAGGACGGGCTGACCGCCATCGAGTAGTCGTCACCGGTCGGGGTGCCGACGACCAGCGTGAAGGTCGCCGTCTTGGTGGAGTTGCCGCGCAGGGTGATCGGGTAGGTCCCGGCCGCGGTGCCGGCGCCGGCGGCGACGGTCACGGTGGCGGACTGGCCCGACTGGATCTGCGCCGGGCTGAAGGAGACGGTCACACCGGAGGGGGCGCCGGTGGCGGTCAGGCTGACCGGCTGGGCGCTGCCGCTGGTGATCGTCGTGGAGACGGTGGCGGTGGTGCTCTGGCCGGGCTGGACGGTCGCCGAGGACGGGCTGACCGCCATCGAGAAGTCGTTGCCGGGCTGCGAGGTCACCGCGAGCTGCCACAGGACGTGCGCGGCCGCGTCGGCGTTGCGGTCCAGGGCGGTGGTGTTGACGTTGGCCGGCCAGGTGTCGCACGCCGAGTGGTAGCAGCGGTCGAAGGACTGGTTGGCCTGGCCGCCCCACTTGGCCGCCTGGGCGGCGCTCTTGCGCTCGCTGGCGCCGGTGAAGACGCCGCCGACCCGCACGCCGGCGTTCTTGAACGAGGCGTGGTCGCTGCGGCCGTCGCCGATCCGCTCCGGCTCGGTCTGGATGCCGAGCGTGGCGTAGTAGTCGTTGAACAGGCGCTGCAACTGGGTGTCGTCGTCGTAGACGAAGTAGCCCGGGTTGGGCGAGCCGGTCATGTCGAAGTTGAGGTAGGCCTCGACGCCGGAGGCGCCGCCGTTCTGGACGTAGTACCGCGAGCCGACGAGACCCGACTCCTCGGCGCCCCACCAGCCGAAACGCACGTGCTTGCCGAGCGTCGGCCGCTGGGCGGCGACGGCGAGCGCGACCTCCAGCAGGGAGGCCGAGCCGGTGCCGTTGTCGTTGATGCCGGGGCCGGAGGTGACGCTGTCCAGGTGGGCGCCGAGCATGATGGTCGGGCTGGCGGGTCCCTGGGGCCAGTCGGCGATGAGGTTGCTGCCGCCGCTGAAGTTCTGGACGCGGGTGGTGTACCCGGCGGCGTCGAGCTTGCCCTTGATGTAGTTGAGCGAGGCGGTGTAGCCGGGCCGGCCGGAGGCGCGGTTGCCCCCGTTGGCCTGGGCGATCGACTGGAGCTGGCTCAGGTGCGCGGTGATGCTGCCGAGCGGGATGTCCGGGGCGGCGACCGCGCCCTGAGCGGGAGCGGCGGCCAGCCCGGTCAGCGTGAGCAGGCACGCGACTGCTGACAGAAGTGCTTTCTTCACGGGAAGAGCTCCTAGGAGGGCCCGGCCCCCTCGCGGGGGCCGGGTGCTCGATGGGTCAGAGTCGCTGCCAGAGGGCCGGGACGTTCGGCGGCTCCCAGCCGGGGAGGCTGGTGTGCGCCTGGAGGCACCGGTAGGAGACGCCCTCGTAGGTCACGGTCGCGCCGACCGCGTACGGGGTCCACGTCTGCCAGGTGGTGCCCTGGCTGCCGCCGACGGTCAGGCTGAAGGTGGCCGAGCGGTCCGCCGAGGCGCCGTCACCGGAGATGGTGATCGGGTAGGTGTTCGGCGAGACCGAGGCGCCCACCGAGATGGTCACGGTGGAGGACTGGCCGGACTGGATGGTCGCCGGGCTGAAGGAGACCGTCACGCCCGCCGGGGCCCCGGAGGCGCTCAGCGTCACCTGCTGGGCGTTTCCGCTGGTCACCGTGGTCTGGAGGGTGGTGGTGGCGGAGGAGCCGGCCTGGACCGAGGCGCTGCTCGGGTTGAGGGCCATGGAGTAGTCGTCGCCCTGGCTCGCGCCGATCTGCAGGCTGTAGCCGGCCTGGCGGTCGACCGAGGCGCCGTCGGCGATCACGGTGACCGAGTGGGTGCCGGCCGGGCTGCCCGAGGTGGTGGCGAGGGTCAGGGTGGAGGACTGCCCGGACTGGATGGTGGCCGGGTTGAAGGTGGCGGTCACGCCGGCGGGGAGCGGGCCGGTGCGCAGGGTGATCTGCTGGGCCGCGCCGCTGGTCACCGCGGTGCTCACGGTGGTGGTGGCGCTGCCGCCCGGCTGGACGGTGCCGGAGGCCGGGTTGAGGCTGACCGAGAAGTCGGGACCCTGCGAGGAGCAGGTCGGGTCACCGGCGCGCGGGCCGAGGTTGATGCCCTTCCAGGCCTCCAGCACCACGTTGAACTCGGTGCAGCTCGGCGCGAAGAGGGTCTTGGCGGCGTTCAGCGTGGCGACGCGGGCCTTGAGGTGGGTCCAGGGCGCGGTCTTGTTGTTCAGCGCGGTCATGAAGATCTGACCGGCCTTCTGGACGCCGAGACCGGTGATCGCCGGGCCGTTGTCGCAGCGGGTGCTGGCGCTGGTGCCGGCGGCGGTGAGCACGAACCAGTGGTTCTGCGGGCCCGCTCCGGCGTGGACCTCGGGGAAGGAGCCGGTGTAGCAGTTCGGGTGGCTCAGCGCGGAGGGGTTGGCCATGTTGCGGATCGCGCCGCCGGGGCCGCTGCCCAGACCGGTCTCCTCGCCGACCAGCCAGTCCGGCGGGTCGTTCGGGTTGTTGGCGTAGTTCTCGACCAGGGCGCCGAAGATGTCACCGGTGGACTCGTTCAGGCCGCCGGCCTCGTTGCCGCTGCCCGCGCCGCCCGGGGTGGTCTGGAAGATGGCGTGGCCGTACTCGTGGCCGACGACGTCCATGGGGACCAGGTTCTTGCGGGCGGTGCCGGACTTGCCGTTGTGCCCGAAGTTGGTGTAGCTGCCGTTCCAGTAGGCGTTCGCCTCGGCCAGGCCGACGCGCGCCGGGAAGCCGCGGCCGTTGCCGTCGATGCCGTTGCGGTTGAGCCATGCGCGCAGCATGTCCCATTCCTTCTGCACCGCGTAGAGGACGTCGGCGCAGGCGGTGGGCAGGTCGGCGTTGCCGCCGTTGCCCAGCACGCCGCCGGAGACGGCGTAGGCGGCGCCGTTCTGGCCGCCGCACTGGATGCCGGGGCGGGTGGGGTCGGTGGCGCTGGTGGCGGCGGTGTCGATGGTGACGGTGCCGTTGTGGTGGCCGTTGCCGGTGGTGTCCTTGACCAGGTCGTAGGAGTCGATGACCTTGCCGGAGACCGCGTCCACGAAGACGTGCAGGACGCTCGGCTTGGCGCTGGTGACCACGACCTCCCAGGCGAGCCGCGGCTTGCCGGTGGTGACGTGGACGACCAGGGAGGGGGTGCTGACCGTCTGGACCCGGCGGGACAGGGCGCGCGCCGTGACCGCCGCGGTGGCGGCGGTCACCGACGGGGTGGTGCCCACCTGGATCTCGGCCTCCTGGCCGGTGACGACCGAGTTGATCACTTGGCCGCTGGCGTCGGTGCCGACGACGACCTCACCACCGTGGACCGGTAGTCCCTTGTAGGACCGGCTGTAGGTGAGGAAGCGAAGGCCCTTGACGCCCTCGACGGCGCTCTGGAGCTGGAAGTCCTCCTCCGCGGTGGCGTGGAGGGCGGAGGCGTTGGTCAGGAGGGCGCCCTTCGCTGTCGAGAGGGCCAGCTCCTGGGGAGGGTCCGCTTGGGTTTGCGCGCTTGCGTTGCCCGTGAGGGTGAGGGCCAACGCGAGCACGGCGGCGGCCCCCAACCCGAGTTTGGGGTTCACTCTGGTGGCTCCTTGTGGGGGGTGTTACGGCGGAGCCCCGGCCGGCTGGGGTTGACACAAGTGCACACCGGCCGTTCAGCTAGCGGTAACCCAACAAAATGCCATAACGCCGCGCTATAGCGGCTTATGGTGCCTCAACCAGGCCCGATAGTCCGGGCTGCGCACCGCCTCGGCCCAATAGGTCTTGGTCACCGCCTGCACCAGATCCTTCGCGTGCGGCGCGATGGGCCCTTGCTCGGTCCAGCCGAGCAGGTGCCGGAAGCGCAGCGGGGAGTCCTTCAGCGGGCGGATGACGATGCCCTCGCGGGCGGGGCCGCTGGCTTGGAACAGCCCGACGCAGCGGCCCTCGGAGATCAGGTCGAGCGCCACGTCCACGGTCACCCCGTAGGCCACGCGCGGCACGAAGCCGTGCTCGGCGCAGGTGCGCCAGAAGTGCTCGCGGGGGGCGGCGTCCAGGACGCCGGGCTGGGCCCAGTCCTCCTCGGCCAGGTCGGTGAGGTCGATCTCGTCCCGACCGGCCAGCGGGTGCAGCGGCGACAGGCCGATGAAGATCGGCTCGGTGGCGATGGCCGCGTAGGCCGCGCCGGAGGGCGGGATCATCTCGTGGCCCGGGTACTCGTCGAGGCTGCCCAGCTCGATGCGCGCCGAGTCCAGCAGGTCGGGGATGACCTCGGTCGACTCCTCGGTGCGCAGGGTGACCTCGGCCTCGGGTAACAGCCGGTGCACGCTCTTGGCGACCATGCCGGCCAGCCGGGTCAGCGCGCACGCTATCCGGATCTGGGAGGCGTCGCCCGAGAAGCGCCGGGCGCTGCGTTCCAGATCGTCGAAGGCGGGCAACAGCGACCGGGACCGTGCCAGCAGCCAGTAGCCGAGCGCGGTCGGTCGGGCGCCGTCGTGGCCGCGCTCGAACAGGCGGCCGCCGAACATGCGCTCGATCCGGCGCAGCTGCGCCGCCAGGGCGGGTTGTGACATGCCGAGCGTCGCCGCCGCCTTGGAGATGCTCCCGGTGTCGGCGATCGCGCACAGCACTCTCAGATGACGAACCTCGAGCTCCACACCAAGAGCTTATTAGTAAAGAACCTTTTCAGTAAGGCCCAAATATTGAGGTCAGCAGGCGGCCACGAGCGCCTCGAAGAGCAGGCAGTCCTCGGCCGCCTCCGGGTGCCACTGCACGGCCAGCGCGAACGGGTGCGAGCCCAGCTCGACCGCCTCGACCGTGCCGTCCTCGGCGCGGGCCGAGACGGTCAGGCCGGGCGCCAGCCGGTCGATCGCCTGGTGGTGGTAGTGCGGCACGGTCGGCTCGCCGGGCAGGATGGCGGCCAGCCGGGTGTCCGGCTCGACCTTCACCGGCAGGTGGCCGAAGGTGGCCGGGGCAGGGGAGTGGCCCTCGTGGCCGACCACGTCGGGCAGGTGCTGGTGCAGGGAGCCGCCCAGGGTGACGTTGAGGACCTGCAGGCCCCGGCAGACCCCGAGGTACGGCAGGCCGCGGCCGAGCCAGGCGTCCAGCAGGCCGAACTCCGCCCGGTCGCGAAACTCCCGGACGTAGCCGACGCGCTCGTGGGCGGCTTCGCCGTACCGGCCGGGGTCGATGTCGCCCCCGCCGGCCAGGATCAGCCCGTCCAGCCGCGAGGCCAGGACGGACGGGTCCCCGGCCGGCGGGATGAGCACCGGCTGGCCGCCCGCCCGCACCACCTGGTCCACGTACATGGCCGGCAGGAGCGCCGCGGGCATGTCCCACACGGTGAAGCGCGCGGGCTCGACGTAACACGTGATGCCGATGATCGGGCGGGCCATGGCGGGCTCCTTCTACAGCGGGGTGACGTAGGCGCCGGAGATGCCGCCGTCGACCAGGAACTCCGCCCCGGTGATGAAGGAGGCGTCGTCGGAGGCCAGGAAGGCGACGGCGGCGGCGATCTCGGCCGCCTCGGCGAAGCGGCCCACCGGGATGTGCACCAGGCGGCGCTGGGCGCGCTCGGGGTCCTTGGCGAACAGCTCCTGCAGCAGCGGCGTGTTGACCGGGCCGGGGCACAGCGCGTTGACCCGGATGCCCTCGCGGGCGAACTGCACGCCGAGCTCGCGCGACATGGCCAGCACGCCGCCCTTGGAGGCGGTGTAGGAGATCTGCGAGGTGGCCGAGCCCATCACCGCGACGAAGGAGGCGGTGTTGATGATGGAGCCCTTGCCCTGCCGCTGCATGTACGGGATGGCGTGCTTGCAGCAGAGGTAGACGCTGGTCAGGTTGACCTCCTGCACCCGCTTCCACGCCTCCAGGCCGGTCTCCAGGATGGAGTCGTCGTCGGGCGGGGAGATGCCGGCGTTGTTGAAGGCGATGTCCACGCTGCCGTAGGTGTCGAAGGCGGTCCGGAACATGGCCTGGACGTCTTCCTCGCTGGTGACGTCCGCCTTGACGAAGATCCCGCCGACCTCGGCGGCGGCCTTGGTGCCGGCCTCCTCGTCGATGTCGACGCAGACGACCTTCGCGCCCTCCTCGGCGAAACGCCGGGCGGTGGCCAGGCCGATGCCGCTGCCCGCGCCGGTGATCACGGCCACGCGGTCCTGCAAACGCTGCATGCTCAGTCCTTGCTTACTCGTAGGAGATGAAGACGTTCTTGGTCTCGGTGAAGGCGTCCACCGCGTCGGGGCCCAGCTCGCGGCCGAGGCCGGACTGCTTGAAGCCGCCGAACGGGGTCCAGTAGCGGACGCTGGAGTGGGAGTTCACGCTGAGCGTGCCGGACTCCACCGCGCGCGCCACCCGCAGGGCCCGGCCCACGTCGCGGGTCCAGATCGAGCCGGACAGGCCGTAGCGGCTGTCGTTGGCCAGCCGGATCGCCTCGGCCTCGTCGGCGAAGGGCACCACGGTGACGACCGGCCCGAAGATCTCCTCGACGAAGGAGCGGTCCGTGGGCTGCCCGGCCAGCACGGTCGGCGGGAACCAGAAGCCCTTGCCGTCCGGGCAGGCGCCCTGGACGAGCGGGTCGCGGTCGATGAAGCCGCGCACCCGCTCGCGGTGCTCGGCGCTGATCAGCGGGCCCATGGCGGTGCCCGGGTCGAGCGGGTCGCCCACCTTGACCTCGTGCACGGCCCGGGCGAGCAGCTCCACGAACTCGTCGTGCACGTCCCGCTGGACGAGGATCCGGGAGCGGGCGCAGCAGTCCTGGCCGGAGTTGTCGAAGACCGCGCCGGGCGCGCTGGCGGCGGCCTTGGCCACGTCGGCGTCGGCGAAGACGATGTTGGCCGACTTGCCGCCCAGCTCCAGCGTCAGCCGCTTGACCTGGCCGGCGCACGTGGCGGCGATCTCCTTGCCGACCTCGGTCGAGCCGGTGAAGACGATCTTCGCGACGTCCGGGTGCTCGACCAGCCGGGCCCCGGCGCTCTCGCCCTCGCCCGGCACCACCTGGAGCACGCCCTCGGGCAGGCCCGCGGCCAGGGCCAGCTCCTGCAGCCGCAGGGCGGTCAGCGGGGTCCACTCGGCCGGCTTGACGATCACCGTGTTGCCCGCGGCCAGCGCCGGGGCGACGCCCCAGGTCATGATCACCATGGGGAAGTTCCACGGGACGATGATCCCCACCACGCCGAGCGGCTCCTGGAAGGTCACGTCGATGCCGCCCGCGACCGGGATCTGCCGGCCGTGCAGCCGCTCGGGCGAGCCGGCGTAGAAGTCGAGCACGTCACGGACGTTGCCCGCCTCCCAGCGGGCGTTGCCCAGCGGGTGACCGGAGTTGGTGGTCTCCAGCAGGGCCAGCTCCTCGGCGTGCGCCTCGACCTGGCGGGCGAAGGCGCGCAGCAGCCGGGCGCGGTCGCCGGGGGAGACCTCGCGCCAGGTGGCGAACGCCTTCCTGGCACGCTCCACGGCTCGGTCGATCTCGGCCGCGCCGGCCATCTCGACGTCGGCCACGACCTCTTCGGTCGCCGGGTTGATGATCTTCATCGATACAGCCTCTCGAAACCCAGGCTCTTCACGGTCACAGCCTCTCGAAGCCGCGGAAGAGCTCCCAGTCGGTGACGGCCGCGTCGAAGGCGGCCAGCTCCACCCGGGCGTTGTTGGCGTAGTGCGCGACCACCTCGTCGCCGAAGCTCTCGCGCGCGAGCTTCGACCCCTCGAACAGGGCGAGCGCGTCACGCAGCGTGTGCGGCACGGTCTCGGCCTCCGAGGCGTAGGCGTTGCCGGGGAACGGATCCTCCAGCGCCAGCTCGTTCTCGATCCCGTGCAGCCCCGCGGCGATCAGCGCCGAGACCGCCAGGTAGGGGTTGACGTCCCCGCCCGGCACCCGGTTCTCCACTCGCAGCGAGTGGCCGTGCCCGACCAGCCGCAGCGAGCAGGTGCGGTTGTCCACGCCCCACTTCACCGCGGTCGGCGCGAAGCTGCCCGGCACGAAACGCTTGTAGGAGTTGATGTTGGGCGCGTAGAGCAGCGTCATCTCGCGCAGGCAGGCGAGCTGGCCGGCGATGAACTGCTCGCCCAGGCGCGACAGCCCGTGGCCGCCGTCGCCGGCCATGACCGCCTCGCCCGACTCCGAGCGCACCGAGATGTGCACGTGGCAGGAGTTGCCCTCGCGCTGGTTCGGCTTGGCCATGAAGGTGATCGCCTTGCCCTCCTGGGTGGCGATCTCCTTGGCGCCGTTCTTGTAGATCGCGTGGTTGTCGCAGGTGCGCAGGGCGGTGTCGTAGCGGAAGGCGATCTCGTGCTGGCCGAGGTTGCACTCGCCCTTGGCCGACTCCACGTACATGCCCGCGCCGTCCATGGCCAGGCGGATGCGCCGCAGCAGGGGCTCCACGCGAGCCGTACCGAGGAGTGAGTAGTCGACGTTGTAGAGGTTGGCCGGGTGGAGGTCGCGGTAGGCCTGCCGCCAGGCCTGCTCGTAGCTGTCGTCGTAGACGACGAACTCCAGCTCCGTGCCGACGTAGGCGACCAGGCCGCGCTCGGCCAGCCGGTCGATCTGGCGGCGCAGGATCTGCCGCGGCGAGGCGATCACGTCGGAGCCGTCGCCCCAGGTCAGGTCGGCCATCAGCAGGACCGTCCCGTCCTGCCACGGCACGCGGCGCAGGGTGGACAGGTCGGGGCGCATCATGAAGTCGCCGTACCCGCGTTCCCACGACGACATCGCGTAGCCGCCGACGGTGTTCATGTCCACGTCCACCGCGAGCAGGTAGTTGCAGCCCTCCGAGCCGTGCGCGAGCACCTCGTCGAGGAAGAACCTGGCCGACAGCCTCTTGCCCTGCAACCTGCCCTGCATGTCCACCAGCGCGAGCAGGACGGTGTCTATCCGGCCGGCCGACACCTCGACCCGCAGTTCCTCGAGCGATATCACCGCGAAACGCTCCTGTTCCCGTTTATTGGGCTAGTGTCAGACCATTGATGTGTATCGCGGAATGCTTGTCAAGACCCTGAGGACACGGTGGACGAGTCGGCCAATCTGCTCACGATGTTGCGTCCGGTGCGAGCCGGCAACGCCTTCGAGGAGACCGTGGAACGGCTGCTCCAGGCGATCAAGCTGGGGGTCGTGCCGCCCGGCGAGAAGCTGCCGCCCGAACGCGAGCTCGCCGTCCGCCTCGGCATCAGCCGGGTCACCCTCCGCGAGGCCATCCGCGCGCTGCAGGAGGAGGGCTTCCTCGACGTACGGCGGGGCCGCTACGGCGGGGCGTTCGTCACCTACCGCCCGCCCGGCGGGGGCGACCTGCGCCAGGTGGTGACCGACATGGGCGGCGACGACCTGGCCGACGTGCTGACCTTCCGGCTGGCCGTGGAGTGCGGCGCGGCCCAGGTGCTGGCCGGCACCCGGCTCACCGCCGAACAGCGAGCCACGCTCACCCGCCGGCTCGACGAGCTCAACGCCGCGAGCCCCGAGGACTACCGCCGCCTCGACACCGCCTTCCACCTGGCCATCGCCGAGCTCACCGGCTCGCCGCTGCTGGCCGCGGCCTGCGCCGACGCCCGGCTGCGGGTCAGCGACCTGCTCAACGCCATCCCGATGCTGCAGGTCAACATCGAGCACGCCGGGGCGCAGCACGCCGCGATCGTGGCGGCGATCCTGGCCGGCGATCCCGAGGCCGCGCGGCGCGCCGTGACCGAGCACCTGGACGGGACGGCCGCTCTGCTGCGAGGCTTCCTGTCGAAATGACCGGCGATCATCGGGCATCCTAGAAGGAGCGCGACTGGCGGCCGGAGGATGGAATCGACCATCGGGGAGCACGCCGTGGGTGCCGACCGCCTGGGCCCCCACGAGTCCTGGGAGTGGCATGTCCAACGCGAGAATGCTGCCCGGCGGCCCCGTCGCCGAGCAGATCCTGGCCGACGTCGCCGAGCGGGTCGCCGCGCTGAAGGCCCGCGGGGTCGAGCCGGCCCTGGCGACGATCCTGGTCGGTGACGACGACGCGAGCGCCGGCTACATCCGCATCAAGCAGAAGCAGGCCGCCGAGCTGGGCTTCGTCTCGCCGCACGCGCACCTGCCCGCCACCGCGACGCAGGAGGACCTGCACGCCGCGATCAAGGGCTTCAACGACGACCCCAAGGTCCACGGCCTGCTGATCCAGTACCCCATCCCGGGCCACCTCGACTACGAGGCCGCGCTCGCCACGATGGACCCGGACATGGACGTCGACGGCATGCACCCGCTCAACATGGGCCGCCTGGCGCTGGGCATGCCCGGCCCGCTGCCCTGCACCCCCGCGGGCATCGAGGCGCTGCTGGCGTTCTACGAGATCCCGGTGGCCGGGCGCGACGTGGTCATCCTCGGCCGGGGCGCGACCCTGGGCCGCCCGCTGTCGCTGCTGCTCAGCCTCAAGCGGCCGACCGCCAACGCCGCGGTCACCGTCGTGCACACCGGGGTGCCCGACTGGGCCGACTACACCCGCCGGGCGGAGATCCTCATCGCCGCGGCCGGGGTGCCCGGCATCATCCAGCCCGAGCACGTCAAGCCCGGCGCGGTCGTCGTCGGCGGCGGCGTGCGGTACGAGGGGCGGCGGCTGCTGCCCGACGTGGACGAGTCCGTGGAGAAGGTCGCCGGGGCGATCACCCCGCGCGTCGGCGGGGTCGGGCCGACCACGGTCGCGATGCTCTTCCGCAACGCGGTGGCCGCCGCCGAGCGCGCCACGTCATGACTTCTCGCGATAAAACGGGTATCTAACTCCCGCTCGCCCCGTTCTCGTGCATCGTTAGAGGTGGCGCCGCGTGAGCGGCGCGACCCCTGGAGGTGCGCGGGATGGGTGCCATGCTGGCGCGGCGATGGCTGGCCCACATGCTGACCGTGGCCGGGATCGGCTGCCTGGCGGCGGGCGCGGGCCTGATGGTCCCGCCCGGCCTGTCCGGGCTGCCCGGCCTGGTGCCGGTCACGCAGGTGCCGAGCGTCCAGCAGTTACGCGTCATCCAGCCGCCCGCCGCCGCCGTGCCGCTGCCGGAGGCGGGGGTCGCCTCGCCCGGCGAGCTGCTGTACAGCCGGTGCCGGGAGCTCTGTCCTACCTATCTGGTCACGACCGCCGGTGACCAGTACGTCGTCCCAGGTGGTGAGGGGGCGCTCGAGCCGACCCTCGGCGAGGACTCCGGCCGGGCGAGCGTCCTGGCCGGGTCGACCAGGGCCGGGCTGTCCCCGGACGGGTGGCGGCTCGCCCTCACCGTCCGCGACGGCCTCCGGCTCGTCGACCTGCGCAGTGGGGCCACCGTGCTCGTCCCCCGGCCCGCCGACGCCGTGCCCAAGGGCGAGCTCCAGCCCTGGACGTGGTCCGACGACTCGCTCACCCTGCAGCTCCGCTACCCGCTCGACCCCGAGGGATACGGTTACCTGCACGTCTCCGTGGCCGACGGCGCGGTCCAGCCGGTCCACCTCCGGCCCGGTGACGAGCCGGTCGGGGTGCTGCTGCCCAGCCGCGAGCCGCTTTTCGCCGGGCAGCCTGCGTCCGTTGGGGGGCGGGTTCCGATCCGGCTCGGGTACGGCCGGCGGGAGGTCGGGCTTGAGGTCCGGCCGGGTGCGGAGGTCGCCGGGCGGTGGATCGACCGGGCTTCGGTCCGGGCGTGGGGGGACTGGGTCTACGGCGTCGTCGTCACCGCTGACGGGCCGGTCTCGGTGGTCGCGGTGTCCGGGCCTCTCCGGCTGCGGGTGCCGCTCGAACCGGCCGACGAGGTGCTGGGGATCGAGGAGCGGGGGGTGCTCGTGCGGCAGGGGAAGGTGATCTCGGTGGTGGGGGAGACCCGGCGGGAGGACCTGACCATCGTGCCTGAGGGCGCCACGGTCAAACTCCCGGGCGCCCGCTAGCCCTCCCGGCTCAGGTGGCCCGACGCGGTGTGGGGCCGGTGACGGCGAACGTCTCGGTCAGCCCGTCGGGCCAGACGAGGGTGACGGTCTCTCGGTGGGGATCGGTTCGCGCGGTGGTGGTCGTGACGGTGTCTTGAGCCGGGTCCGCTGGGTTTGTGGTGACGGTGGGGAGGCCGGCCGGGTCGTCGCCCAGGATCGCCGCCGCGACCGCCCAGCCGTCCGTGGCGGTGCCGTCGAGCTGGGGGACCAGGGCGGGGGCGCCGAACGCGGTGCCCGCCGGGTCCTCGGCGACGGAGGCCGCGGTGTAGCCGTGCAGCCCGACCAGGTGGGAGACCAGCCCGTTTGCCGCGCGAAGACTGATCCGGGCAGCCCCAGGGAGGTCGGTGGCGGCAGGGACGGGGAGGTCGGTGGTGGCGGGGATGGGGAGGTTCGTGGTGGCGGGTGCCGGGATTGCCCACCCGGTCTGGCGTACGGCGGAGCCGACCGGCACGCGGTGCACCCGCACCTCCACCGCGCCCCGCACGACGCTGAGGCTCTCGACCCCGCCCTCGCCTGCCGCGGAGACCCCGGCCTCGCCTGTCGCAGAGACCCCGCCCTCGCCCACCGATACGGCCCCGGCCTTGCCCGCCGATACGGCCCCGGCCGCGCTCACCGATGCGGCCCAGGCGAGTTCGCCCGACTGGCCCGCGCCGCGCGGGACGATGAGGCCGCGCGGGGGCACGGTGCCGTCCGCCGCCACCACGCCGAAGTGGTTGTCGGGCACCTCGGTGGCGGGTCCGGTGCGGGTGGAGTAGGCGTAGCGGTCGTAGAGGGGGTCGCCCACGTGGTGCTGGCTCCCGTGGTTGATCACCCGCGCCACGGCCCCGGTGTTGTGCACGACGAACCCCGGCTCGGGCAGCGCGGCCACCCCGGTGGGACCGAGCTCCTCGGTGGCCGTCCAGACGGGGTGGCCGGGCGGCAACAGCAGGCCGAGGAAGGCCTTCGAGGCCCAGTACGGCGACGCGGACCCGGAGTAGCCCTGCAGTGAAGGCTCATGCGGGCCGTACCAGCCGAGGGTGAGCAGTCCCTCGGCGGACAGCGCCCCCCGGTCGAGGAAGTGCCGCAGCACCGAGGAGGCGAGGCCACGGGTCTGGCCGGGCGACAGGGGCGAGGCGCCGGCCAGCTCCCCGGCGAAGAGCGGGGCGGCCGAGGCGAAGCGGTAGGTGACCGAACGCCCGTGGTAGAGCATGCCCCCGCTGTGGTCGAACATCAGCGCGTAGCCGCGCAGGTACTCGCCCAGCCGCTCGCCGTACACCTCGGCGGGGAGGCCGGGCACGGGCACGGTGGGGCGGGTGGCGGCCAGGTGGTGCAGGAGGACCGGGTAGAGGTGCATGGCCCAGCCGTTGTAGTGGTCGAAGGAGCGGTTGGCGCCGTCGGAGTACCAGCCGCCGCCCAGGTACCAGCCCTCGATGCGGTCCAGCCCGCGGCGCACGGCCGGCTCGTCGCCGAGGAAGCCGCCGACCATGACGGGGAAGAGCCACCAGTTGTTGTCCACCGGCTCGTGCCGCAGCGCCCCGGACAGCCAGTCGGTGACGCCGGCGCGGACGGCGGGGTCGAGGGTGTCCCACAGGTGCTCGCGGGTGAGCCACAGGCCGATCGCGATGGAGGCCGCCTCGACCATGGGCTGGGTGCGGTCGGTGATCGGCTGCCAGACCTTCGGCCCGGCGGCCAGACCGAGCCGGTACGGCGTCAGCAGCTCGGGCGGGCCGCCGCCGGCGACGCGGAAGGCGGCCAGGAGGAAGGTGCGGGCGAAGCCTTCGAGGCCGTCGCAGCCGGAGACGCTGGCGCGGCCCGGGAGGCGGACCTCTGCATGATCGTCGCTCCAGTAGGGTTCGAGCGCGGCCAGCAGGCCGTCGGCGACGGCCGCCCAGTGCGCGCGGGTCCAGCCGGTGTGCGGGCTGAGCGAACGGTCTTCGGGGGGAAGGGCGATCATGCGGCTGCCTCCAGGAAAACGCTTTCCCGGGGCAGGCTAGCACGTGATCGAACGACCGAAACGTTCACAAACGAAAGTCGGCTCGATAGGATCAGGTTGTCGGACTGCAAAGGAGCCCCCCGGTGTTCGTCGAGCAACGTCATGAACTCATCCTGCGCGAGCTGCACGAGCGCGGCTCGCTGCGGCTGGCCGAGCTCGCCGAGCGGCTGGGAGTCTCCGCGGTGACCCTGCGCAGGGACGTCGAACACCTGGCGGGGCAGGGGTTGCTCAAGCGGGTGCACGGCGGGATCACCCTTCCGGACGCCGAACGCCGCCCGTCCGGCAGCCGTGGCACCTCCTACCCTGGGCCCCCCGGTGGTCCGGGGTACGGCCCGGGAGAGGGCTGGAGTGGCGGCGAGCACGGGGGCGGCGACGGTTGGGGCGGCCCCGGCACCTACGGGCGGCCAGGCCCTGGCGGGTCGGGCACCCACGGCCAGGCGGGGCCGGGCGGCGGGGTGCGGGAGAACTTCGGGTTGCGGGACGGGTCCGGATCCTGGGAGGGGCCTGGGGCGGGCTGGGAAGGTGGCGGGCGTAGGGGGAGTGTCGGGCGGGGGCAGGCGGGTGGGCGTTCCGGGGCTGGGCAGGGTGTGGCCGGGCGCGGCGTGGCTGGGCGGGATGCCCGGTCGGGCGAAGGGGCGGCGCTGACCCTGGGGATGCTGGTCCCGAGCGCGACCTACTACTACCCGAACGTGATCAGAGGCGCCCGGGAACGGGCCGCCGAGCTGGGCGCACGCCTGGTGCTGGGCGTGTCACGGTACGACGAGGCCGAGGAGCGCATGCAGGTCGAGCAGCTCGCGGCCGGCGGCGTCGAGGGCCTGCTGCTGACGCTGTCCCGCCAGCCGGACGAGGAGCACGTGGCCTGGCTGGCCGGGCTGGACGTGCCGACGGTCCTGGTGGAACGCCGCGCGGAGCTGGGCGGCCCGGCGTCGCTGCTGGACGCGGTGGCCTCCCACCACGCCCACGGCGCCTACCTGGGCGTACGGCACCTGGCCGAGCTGGGCCACCGCCGGGTGGCGATGGTGACCAGGAACAGCCCGACCGCGCCACGGGTACGGCAGGGCTTCCTCAAGGCGGTGATCGACTTCGGCCTGCACGCCGACGGCGAGCTCGGCATCGACCAGGAGGGCCCGTCCGAGGCCCAGGTGGCGGCGGTGGTCGAGGCGATCGAGGACGGCGCGAGCGGCCTGCTGGTGCACAACGACGAGGACGCGCTCCTGCTGGTCCAGCACCTGCGGGTGGCCGGCGTGAACGTGCCGGGCCAGGTGTCGATCGTGGCCTACGACGACGAGGTGGCCGCGTTGAGCGACCCGCCGCTGACCGCGGTGGCCCCGCCGAAGAGCGCGGTGGGCCGGCATGCGGTGGACCTGCTGCTGCGCCGGATCCGGGAGGGCGCCCAGTCGCCCGGCCAGCACCTCGCGCTCCTGCCTGAGCTGCGCGTCCGCGACTCGACGATCGATCGTCGTTGACTGTGGCGTTTCGATCAATTGGCCGGTGAGATACTTTCGTTATTGATCGTTCACTAGACAATCGATCGAATGTGAGCGAATGATGTCTCATCGCGATTGATTCGCCTAAGGAGCACACGATGGGACGCAAACTCGCCGCCGCCGGCGTCCTGGCCGGCCTGACCCTCCTCGCCGCCTGCGGGAGCGGGAGCGGTTCTGGGACCGGCGGTTCTGGGACCGGAGGCGAGGCCGCCCCCGCCGGCCAGCCCACGACCGTCACGTTCTGGGGCTGGGCCAAGGGCACCCAGCAGGTCGTCGACGCCTTCAACAAGTCGCACAAGGACATCCAGATCAAGTTCGAGGAGATCCCCTCGGGCAACGCCGGCGGCTACGCCAAGTTCGCCAACGCGGTGAAGGCCGGCAACGCGCCCGACGTGATGTCCGTCGAGTACCCGCAGCTTCCCGACTTCGTCAACCAGGGCGCCCTGGAGGACATCTCCGGCGAGGTCGGCGACGTCAAGGCCAAGTACCCGGCCAACGTCTTCAGCCTGGTCGAGCTGGGCGGCAAGGCCTGGGCCCTGCCCATGGACGCCGCGCCGCAGGTGTTCTTCTACCGCAAGGACCTCTTCGAGGCCAACAAGATCGAAGTGCCCAAGACCTGGGACGACTTCCGCGCCGCCGCCGAGAAGGTCAAGAAGGCCGACGACAAGGCGCGCATCGCCACCTTCTTCCCCGACGACCCCAGCATCCTGGCCGCGCTCGCCTGGCAGGCCGGCGGCAAGTGGTTCGGCACCGAGGGCGACGCGTGGAAGGTCGCCGTCAACGACGAGGCCACCAAGAAGGTCGCCGGTTACTGGCAGGGGCTGGTCAAGGACGACCTGGTGAAGGTCCAGGCGTCCTTCTCGCAGGAATGGAACGCCGCCTTCGAGGACGACTCCCTCTGGGGCTACGTCGGCGCCAACTGGGGCGCGGGCGTCATGAAGGGCAACCACGCCGGGCAGTCCGGCAAGTGGGCCATCGCGCCCGTCCCGCACTGGGGCACCCCGGCCAGCGGCATGCTCGGCGGCACCACCTTCGGCGTCAGCAAGGGCAGCAAGAACACCAAGGCCGCGGTCGAGGTCATCAAGTGGCTCACCGGGTCGGAGGAGGCCTGGACCGCTCGGCTCTCGTCCGGGACGTCCAGCGGCTTCCCGGCCATCGCGGACCTGGTGCCGGTCGCGGCCAAGAGCTTCGACGCCTCCTTCTACGGCGGGCAGGACATCTACGCGCTGTTCTCCGAGTCGTACAAGACGATCCAGCCCGGGTGGACCTGGGGGCCGAGCATGGTGCAGGTGCTGACCTCCTTCAAGGACGCGCTGGGCAAGGTGTCCACGGGCGGGACGACGATCCCGGACGTGCTGGAGACCGTGCAGCAGGCGACCGTGGCCGAGATCAAGGGCCGCGGGCTCAACGTCGCCGCCTGATCTCCGGGTGGGCCGGGGGTCTCCCGGTCCACCCGCCTGCCCGCCGTACTCCCGGTGACGCGCCCGCCCGAAGCACCGCCTTCCGCTGGGTCGACGGGGCGGAGGGGGCGGGCCGTACTGGTGGGTGTGAGTGGAGGAGAGGGAGAGCATGACGATGAGGGCCGAGGCGCCGCCGGGCAGGGCGGGGGTGTGGCGGAGGCGAGGGGCGATCACGCTGTTCGTGGCGCCGTTCTTCGTGCTGTTCGCGCTGGTGATCGTCGCACCGCTGGGCTACGCGCTGGGGCTGAGCCTGTTCAGCGAGAAGTCCTCGGGCCTGGGGTTCGGCGGCAACGAGACGGTGTTCGCCGGCCTGCAGAACTACCTGGACACCCTGGCCGACCCGGCGTTCGCCGACGGGTTCCTGGTGGTTGCCGGGTACTGCCTGCTGTACATCCCGCTGATGATCGGCGGCGCGCTGGTGCTGGCGCTGCTGCTGGACTCGGGGCTGGCCAGGCTGACGAAGTTCTTCCAGCTCGCCCTGTTCATGCCGCACATCGTGCCCGGAGTGATCGCGGGCCTGATCTGGCTCTACCTCTACCTGCCCGGCATCAGCCCCGTGGTGGACCTGCTGGGTGATGTGGACTTCCTGGGCGCCGACCACGTGCTCGGCTCGGTGGTGAACATCGCGCTGTGGGAGTGGATCGGCTACAACATGATCATCTACTTCGCCGCCCTCCAGGCGATCCCGAAAGAGGTGATCGAGGCGGCGACGATCGACGGCGCCGGCCCGGTCAGGACCGCGGTGAGCGTGAAGCTCCCGCTGATCAGGGCCGCGGTCGTCACGACGGTGCTGTTCACGATCATCGGCTCGCTGCAGCTGTTCACCGAGCCGATGGTCCTCGACAACGTCAGCGACGGCGTGGTCAGCACGTGGACGCCGAACATGTACGCCTACACCGAGGCGTTCGCCAAGAACGACTACGGCCAGGCGGCGGCCTCCTCGCTCCTGCTGGCGGCGCTGGCCGCGGTCCTGTCGTTCTTCGTCACCAGGTGGGGGAACAAGCGATGACCAGGTTGCTGTCGCGCGGCGTCGTCAACGCGATGCTGCTGCTCGCGACGCTGTACACGCTGCTCCCGCTGAGCTGGCTGCTGTTCTCGGCGACCAAGTCGCTCCCGGACCTGTACGCGACCAACGGCTTCGCCTTCGGCGAGTTCAACCTGGGCGCGAACGTCGAGGCGGTCGCGGCGGAGAACGGCGGGATCTTCTTCCGCTGGTACCTCAACAGCGTGCTGTACGCCGGGTTCGGCGCGGCCGTGGGCGCCTTCATCAGCGTGATGTGCGGCTACGCCTTCGACAAGTACGCCTGGTGGGGCAAGGAGAAGCAGTTCGGCCTGGTGCTGCTGGGCGTGCTGGTCCCGACCACCGCCACGGCGCTGCCCCTCTACCTGCTGGCCTCGAAGGTCGGCGTGGTCAACACCTTCTGGGCGGTCTTCGTCCCGGTGCTGGTCAACCCGTTCGGCGTCTACCTGTCGCGGGTGCTGTCGGCCGGGTACGTGCCGGGCGAGGTGCTGGAGGCGGCGCGTTCGGACGGCGCGGGCGAGGTGCGGACGTTCCTGTCCATCTCGCTGCCGATGCTGAAGCCGGCCTTCGTGACCGTCTTCCTGTTCCAGTTCACCGCGATCTGGAACAACTTCTTCCTGCCGCTGGTGATGCTCTCCGACCAGAAGCTCTTCCCGCTCAGCCTCGGGCTGTTCTCGTGGAACTCGCAGGCGCACGCCTTCCCGGAGTTCCAGACGCTCACCATCACCGGCGCGCTGCTGTCGGTGGTGCCGCTGCTGGTGGTCTTCGGCTTCCTGCAGCGCTTCTGGAAGGCCGGCATGACGGCGGGCAGCGTCAAGTGATCGACATCTCGGGGGAGATCGTGAAGCGACCCAAGACGATGCTCGCGATGGCCGAGGGCGTCGCGGGGCGGATCCTGCAGGAGCCGGTCAGGCGACGGCTGGCGATGCTCGCCGACACCGACCCGGACCTCGTGGTCACCGACTTCGGCCAGGTGGACCTGACCGAGGTGGAGGTGCTCTACACCTCGTGGGGCTGCCCGCAGGTGACCGCCGAGGTGCTGAAGCGCGCTCCCCGGCTGCGGGCGATCGTGCACGCGGCCGGTTCGGTGAAGTGGCACGTCACCGACGCGGTGTGGCAGCGCGGCATCGTGGTCTCCTCGGCCGCGAGCGCCAACGCCGAGCCGGTGGCCGAGTTCACGCTGGCCTCCATCCTGTTCGCCAACAAGCGGGTGCTCGACATCGCCCGCGCCTACCGCCGCGACCGGCGCAACGACGACTGGGACGCGCGGTATCCGGGGTTCGGCAACTACCGCAAGACGGTCGGCATCGTCGGCGCCTCCCGCATCGGCCGCCGGGTGATCGAGCTGCTGCGGCCGTTCGACCTGGAGGTGCTGGTCAGCGACCCGTACCTGCGCGAGGACCTGGGTGTCGCCCGGGTCGAGCTGGACGAGCTGGTGGAGCGCTCCGACGTGGTCAGCCTGCACGCCCCCGACCTGCCCGAGACCCGGCACCTGATCGACGCGCGGCGGCTGGCCCGCATGCGCGACGGCGCCACCCTGATCAACACCGCCCGTGCCGCGCTGGTCGACCAGGAGGCGCTCACCGCCGAGCTGGCCGCCGGGCGGCTGTACGCGGTGCTGGACCACACCGAGCCGGAGTTCCTGCCGCCGGGCTCTCCGCTCTACGACCTGCCCAACGTCCTGGTCACGCCGCACATCGCGGGCTCGCTCGGCGGCGAGCTGGCCCGGATGGCCGACCTGGCCCTGGACGAGCTGGCCCGGTTCGCCCGCGGCCTGCCGTTCGAGCACGCCGTCGAGCGGGCGACCCTGTCCCGCTCGGCCTGACCGCACCTCTCACCCCCCGGAGGTCCTGTTGCCCCGCAGCAGATCCCTGCTCTTAGTGGCCACCGCGGCCACCCTCCTGGCGCCGATGGCGCTGCCGCTGCCCGTGGCCGCCCAGACCGTGGTCTCGGCCCAGGCCGCGGACCTGTCCCCGTCCCTCCAGCGCTGGCGTGACCTGGTCACCGGCGCGCCGGCGATCGACCCGGCCGCCGCCGACTTCCAGGCCGCCCTGGCCCGGCTCGACGCCTCGGCGGACGCGGCGGTCGCCGCCGGGTTCGCCGACGTCCAGGGCAACGACGGCGACACGGTGGCGCGGTACGCCGACCGGCTCCAGTCCGCCGCCCTGGCCTACGCCACCCCCGGCAGCCGCCGCCACCAGGACCAGGCCACCGTCCAGCACGTGCTGACCGGCCTGGAGTGGCTGCGGGCCAACCGCTACAAGACGGGCGCGGCCGAGCCCGGCAACTGGTGGGGCTGGGAGATCGGCGCCCCCGACCGGCTGCTCGACACCCTGCTCCTGCTCGGCGACGCCGTACCCGCCCAGCTCAGGTCCGACCTGCTGGCCGCCGTGGCGCACTTCGTGCCCGACCCGGCCCGCCGCAAGGTCTCGGGCGTCCCGGAGGTCGGCGCCAACCTGGTGGACAAGGTCTCCATCACGGTACGGCGGGGCCTGCTCGCGGGCGACGAGGCGGTGCTCGCCCTGGGCCGCGACAAGCTGGCCCCGGTCTTCGAGTACACCACCGGCGGCGACGGCTGGTACGCCGACGGCTCGCTGATCCAGCACTTCTACTTCGCCTACACCGGCGGCTACGGCAACGCCCTGATCAGGGGCGTCGCCGAGACCCTCGCCCTGCTCGCCGGCACCCCGTGGGCCACCCAGAGCCCCAACGTCACGAGCTGGATCTTCGACGGCGTCGAGCCGCTGCTCTTCCGCGGCCAGCTCATGGCCGGCGTCCGCGGCCGCGGCATCTCCCGGGCCGCCGACACCGACCAGGCCGCCGCCCGCGACCTGCTCGCCTCGATGGCCGTCCTCGGCGCCGCCGCCACCCCGGCCGACCGTGCCAGGCTGGCCGCGCTGGTGGCCGAGCACGCCCCGCACCTGACCGGCGAGGCCACCCCCGCCCAGCTCGCGCTGATCAAGCAGTTCACCGCCGGCGTCACCCCGCGCGGCGACGTGGAGTTCGCCAAGGTCTACGCGGGCATGGACCGCTTCGTCCGCTCCGACGACCGCTACGCCCTGCACGTCGCGGCGCGCAGCAACCGCGTCGGCGCCTACGAGTCCGGCAACGGCGAGAACCTCAAGGGCTGGTACACCGGCGAGGGCATGACGCTGCTCTACACCGCCAAGGGCGGCTACGACGGCGGCTTCTGGCCCACCGTCGACCCCTACCGGCTGCCCGGCGTCACCAACGCCACCGAGCAGACCTACCCGCGCACCGCCAAGGACACCGCCTGGTACGGCTACCGCCAGGCCGACCCGCACACCGGCGGCGTCGCCCTCGGCGAGCTGGCCGCCTACTCGATGCGCGTGCAGGCCGAGCCCGACCGGCACACCAAGAGGCCGATCGACCTGTCCGCCCGCAAGTCGTGGTTCACCGTCGGGGACACCGTGGTCGCGCTCGGCGCCGACATCACCGCGACCGGCGTCGCCGCCCAGACCACGGTCGAGAACCGGATGAACCCCGGCGCGGTGAGCAGCGGCGACGGCTGGCTGCACGTGGAGGGCTCGGGCGGGTACCTGTTCCCGCAGGGCATGCCGCATACGGTCCGCGAGAGCCGTACCGGAAGCTGGTCGCAGATCGGGACCGGCGCGGCCGACCCGCTGACCCGCGACTACCTGACCGCGTGGTTCGACCACGGGCCCGACCCGAAGCAGGCCGGTTACGCCTACTACGTGCTGCCCGGCGCGAGCGAGCTCCAGACCAGGACCGCCGCCCGGACCAACCGGGTGAAGATCGCCGACAACTCCGCCACCGTGCAGTCGGTGGTGGACGAGCGGCTGACCTCGCTGCGGCTGGGCGCGACCTTCTGGGACTGCGGCGCGACCGCGAACACGGTCCGGTCCTACGGCCCGGCCTCCGTCGCGCTCGCCCAGAACGGCGCCAACCTGGAGATCGCCGTCGCCGACCCGACGCAGAGCCAGGACCAGCTCCTGATCGAGGTGGCCCGCGAGGGCCGCGAGGTGGTCAGCGCCGATCCGCGGGTCAGGGTGCTCGCCACCAGCCCGACGATCAAGCTGCTCGCCGACACCAGGGGCGCGCTCGGCGCGGGCCTGAAGGTCGCGCTCAAGGTCAAGCCCACCGCCAAGCCGGCGCTCAGCGCCCTCGACTGCGCCGCCGCGAAGCGGCCGGTCGAGGCCGACGGCTACGTGCGCGGCGGCAGCTACGCCGCCCAGAACTTCACCGGCCAGGGCCTGCAGGTCAAGCACGTCAACGACAGCGAGAGCTTCGTCCGCCAGACCTTCCTGCGCTTCGAGCGGCCGGCCGGCGAGGTGGGCCTGGCCAAGGTGTGGATCAACGGCGCGACCGCCGACAACGACGGCACGGTGACCGGCTACACCCTCTACGAGGTGCCGGACACGACCTGGCAGGAAGCCACGCTCACCTGGAAGAACAAGCCCGCGCTCGGCCGCGTGGTGGGCAGCGTGACCATCTCCGGCCGCACGAACGCGTGGTACTCGATCGACGTCACCAAGCACCTGCGCGCCGGCCGTCCGGCGAGCTTCGCGCTGGCGGGACCGCCGGTCGGCAACAAGACGCTGGCCTCGGTCTTCCGCGACCGCGAATCCGGCGCGACCGCGCCCTACCTCCAGGTCTGGGACATCCCGGAGCTGCCGCCGGACCCGCCGCACCAGGCGGCCACCCGGCACGTCGACTGCCAGGCCCCGGCCGGCGGCGACGGCAGCGAGGCCAAGCCGCTCAACAGCCTGGCCGCGGTCAACGCCCGCGAGGTCGGGCCCGGCGACGTGGTCAAGTTCAAGGCCGGCACGGTCTGCACCGGCCGGCTGGAGCCGCTCGGGTCCGGCACGGCCGACAAGCCCGTCCTGTTCACCTCCTACGGCGAGGGTCCCAAGCCGATCCTGCAGGGCGACGGCGGCACCTGGACCGTGCACCTGGTGGACAACTCGCACCTGACCCTGGAGAAGCTGCACATCACCAACCCCGCCGCGCAGCAGGCGCAGCGGACCGGCGTGCAGTACAACTCGATCTCGGCGGAGCCGAAGGCCGGGATCGTCCTGCGCGACCTGGAGATCTCCGACGTCGCGGGCTGGGGCAACAAGACCGGCGCGAACAGCAGCTGGTACACCTACTCCGCGGCGATCAGCGTCCAGGTGCTGCCCGAGGGCGTCGGCGGCGCGATCGACGGCCTGCGGATCGAGGGCAACTACCTGCACGACGCGGGCGGCGGCGGGATCAAGATCTCCCGCATCGGCAACGACTACCACCGCAACGTGGTGATCAGGGCCAACACCATCCGCTCGGTGGGCGGCGACGGCATCGTCGTGCACGCCTCCGACAAGCCGCTGATCGAGCACAACCTGTTCGACGACGGCGGCGGCGGCAAGTACCCCTACGCCGACGGCAACTTCGCCGGCATGTGGCCGATCAACTCGGTCGACCCGGTCTTCCAGTACAACGAGGTCACCCGGCAGCGGCCGTCGATCTACGACTCCACCGCCTGGGACTGCGACGGGGCGATCAAGGGCACCTGCCTCTACCAGTACAACTACTCCCACGCCAACGGCGGCGGCTTCTACCTGGGCTGCCAGGGCTGCACCGAGTACCCCAACTTCAAGGCGACCGCGATCCTGCGGCACAACATCGCCCAGGACGACTGCCGGATCAAGTCCAACGACGGCGCCCCGCTCTGGCTGATCAACAACACCTTCTACTGCGCGAGCGAGCCCGTGGACTTCGCCGTCCCGGCGGCGAGCACGAAGCTGGTCAACAACGTCATCTACGCCCGCGAGGGCTCGCTGCCCAGCGCGACGTACGAGGCCAACGCCTACTTCGGCGGCATCGCGGCCCCCGCCGCCGACGCGCGGGCGGTCAAGGCCGACCCGCTGCTGGAGGCGCCCGGCACCGCCACCGGGCTGGGCCAGGCGCTCGGCTACCGGCTCACCGAGGGCTCCCCGCTGCTCGGCGCCGGGGTGCGCACCGAGGGGCTGGGCGAGCGCGACTACTTCGGCAACCCGATGGCCGAGCGGGTCAGCATCGGCGCGTACAGCGGCCCGGCCGTGCCGAAGCGCGTCTACGAGAAGCTGTCGGACGCCTACAACCTGGTCGGCGTCTCCAGCGACCACAACCCCAACGTCGGCGGGCTCGGCCGCTCCCGGCGCAGCTTCTCCGGCCAGGCCCTGGAGGCCGAGGGGCTCAGGCCGGGCGGCGTGCTCGCCGCCGGAGGCGTCGAGTTCACCTGGCACCCCGCCCCGTACGGCACGCCGGACGTGGTCAAGGCGGCCGGCCAGCAGATCAAGGTCAGCGGCTCCGGCAGCCGCCTGGTCTTCCTCGGCTTCGCCACGCACGGCGCCCAGAGCGGCACCGGCACGATCGCCTACACCGACGGCAGCACGGCGCCCTTCACCCTCGCGCTGCCCGACTACTGGAGCGCGGGCGAGGGCCTGGTCGTCCAGGCGGACTACCACAACAAGCCGCAGACCAGCTACAAGGACCCGCTCAGCGGGCGCTCCACCGAGTCCAAGACGGCGATCTTCACCGCCTCGGTCCCGCTGGAGCCGGGCAAGACCGTCGCCTCGGTGACGTTGCCCGCGGGCACCCCGCTGGCCGAGGCCGGACTGCACCTGTTCGACCTCAAGATCGGCGGCTGACGGCGGTGAGGGGCATCCTGCTCGCGCTGGTGGTGCTCCTCACCGCCTGCTCCACCGGCCTGCCGCCCGGCGTGGTGGCCACCGTGGACGGCCACCCGGTCGTCCAGGCCGAACTCGACCGGGCGCTGACCGGCGCCCGGGCCGAGGTGGCCGCCGCCCACGCCGGGCGGATCCCGGCCGACCGGCTGCGCGAGGCGGGGATGGCGGCAGCCGTACGGGAGAAGGTCCTGCGGCTGTGGGCGCACGAGGCCGGGCTGCTGGCCGACCCCGGCGAGCAGGCCTTCCAGGCGGCGCTCGCCGCCGAGAACGAGCGGCGGGCGCGGGCCAGAGCCGCCGGGCGGCCCCTGCCCGGCGTGCCGTCCTACGACCAGCACACCTACGCGCGGATCCAGGCGGCCGAGTTGCGGAACGCGCTGGAGAGCCGGATCGTTCTGGACGAGACGGCACTTTCGTCGCACTACCGCGAGCTCACCGCCTCGGTGACTGCGCCGCCGACCTACGAGGAGGCGCGGGAGCGGGTACGGCTGTCGCTTGCCCGGCGGGAGTTCGAGCGGGCGCTGGCCGACCGCGTCGCGAAGGCGGTGGTGCGCGAGCCGTAGCATGGGGGCGGATACATGATGGGGGACTGGTTCCAGCACAACATCATCGCGACAGGGCGGCTTCCGCTGTTCTGCTTCTTCGCCGCGCTCATCACCGCCTTCCTGTTCACCCGGGTGAACGTGCGGCTGATCCGCGCCAAGGTGGGCTGGTTCCGCAACGTCAACGTCGGCGACATGCACATCCACCACGTGGTCTTCGGCGTGGTGCTGATGCTCGGCGGCGGGGTGGCCGGGCTGCTCGTCTCGTCGGTCTCGCAGTTCTGGTACGCGGTGGCCGCGGGCGTCTTCGGCGTCGGCGCGGCCCTGGTGCTGGACGAGTTCGCGCTGATCCTGCACCTGCACGACGTCTACTGGGAGGAAGAGGGCCGCACCTCGGTCGACGCGGTCTTCGTGGCCATCGCGGTCACGGGGCTGCTGCTGATGGGCCTGCGCCCGCTGGTGGCCGACTTCGGCGGCGTCTGGCTGCCGGTCGCCAACCTCCTGCTGGCCATCGTCACCCTGCTCAAGGGGAAGATCTGGACCGGCCTGGTCGGCCTGTTCGTGCCCGGCCTCCTGCTGGTCGGCGCGGTACGGCTGGCGCGGCCCGGCTCGCCCTGGTCGCACTGGTTCTTCGTGGGCCGCCGGCCCCGCAAGCTGGCGACGGCCATCCACCGCGAGGAGCGGTGGCGGCGGCCGGTGATCCGGGCGAAGATCGCCGTCCAGGAGTTCGTCTCGGGCCGGCACGACCTGCCCTCGACCCGCAAGCGGCGGCCGGAGTGAGCGTGCTGCCCGATCCCCAGCGAGAAGCCCTCGACCGGCTGCGCCCGCTCTGCGAGGAGCACGAGCTGGGCGTCGCGGGCGGCTGGGCGCTGCGCCTGCACGGGCTGGACGGGCACGCCGGCCCCGGGCTGAGCCTCGTCACCGCGGCCGAGACGCCGCTGCCCGCGCTCGCCGGCCTGGTGCGGGCCACGGTGCCCGAAGCGGGCTGCGAGGTACGGCTGGCCCGCGAGCCGCTGCTCCAGCCGCTGGTGCGGCGCGAGGGCGTGCTGGTGGCCGGGCTCGACGACGTGGCCGGGCTCAAGGTGCGCGCCCTGGCCGGACGCGGCCTGCCCCGTGACGTCACCGACGTGGCCGCCGCCGCGCGCGTGTACGCCTGCCGGGCGCTGGAGGAGCTGGCCCGCGCCCGATCGGCCGACTTCTCCGTGCACGAGCTGCGCACCCGCCTGGAGTTCGTGGAGCTCATGGCGGACGAGGAGTTCGGGGCGCCGCCGGAACGGGTCGCGGAGATCCGCCGCTTCGCGCTGGGCTGGATCGAGGAGATCCAGCTCCGCCGGGCCGAGGAGGGCGACATCGACGTGGACGACCCCGGCCTGCCCGAGGTGGACTAGCCGGGGCCGTCGGCGGGGATCAGGCCAGGTCGAACCGGTCGAGGTTCATGACCTTGTCCCACGCGGCGACGAAGTCGCGCACGAACTTCTCCCCGGCGTCGTCGGCGGCGTAGACCTCCGCCAGCGCCCGCAGCTCGGAGTTGGCGCCGAACACCAGGTCGGCCCGGGTGCCGGTCCACCTGACCTCGCCGGTGGCGGTGTCACGGGCCTCGAAGGTCTCGGCGTCGCCGCCGACCGAGTGCCAGGTCGTGCCCAGGTCGAGCAGGTTGACGAAGAAGTCGTTGGTCAGCCGGCCCGGGGTCTCGGTCAGCACGCCCAGCTTCGTCCGCCCGGCGGTCGCGCCCAGCACCCGCAGGCCGCCGACCAGCACGGTCATCTCGGGCGCGCTGAGGGTGAGCAGGTTGGCGCGGTCGACCAGCAGGTACTCCGCCGGCAGGCGGTTGCCCTTGCCGAGGTAGTTGCGGAAGCCGTCGGCGGCCGGCTCCAGCGCGGCGAACGACTCCACGTCGGTCTGCTCCAGCGTGGCGTCCACGCGGCCCGGCGTGAACGGCACCTCGACCGTGAAGCCGGCGTCCGCGGCGGCCTTCTCCACGCCCGCCGCACCGGCCAGCACGATCAGGTCGGCCAGCGAGATCCGCTTGCCGCCGCTCTGGGCGGCGTTGAAGGACTCCTGGACGCCCTCCAGCGTGCGCAGCACGGTCGCGAGCCGGTCGGGGTCGTTGACCTCCCAGCCGTTCTGCGGCTCCAGGCGGATGCGCGCGCCGTTGGCGCCGCCGCGCTTGTCGCTGCCGCGGAAGGAGGCGGCCGAGGCCCACGCGGTGGCGACGAGCTCGGTGACGGCCAGGCCGGAGGCGAGCACCCGCGCCTTGAGCGCCGCCACGTCGGCGGCGTCGACCAGCTCGTGGTCGAGCGCGGGCAGCGGGTCCTGCCAGATGAGCACCTCGGCCGGGACCTCCGGGCCGAGGTAGCGCACGACCGGGCCCATGTCGCGGTGGGTCAGCTTGAACCAGGCGCGGGCGAAGGCGTCGGTCAGCTCCTCGGGGTGCTCCAGCCAGCGGCGGGTGATCTGCTCGTAGACCGGGTCGACGCGCATCGACAGGTCGGTGGTGAGCATCGTCGGGTGGGTGCGCTTGTTCGGGTCGTGGGCGTCCGGCACCAGGTCGGAGGCGGCGCCGTCCTTCGGCCGCCACTGGTGGGCGCCCGCGGGGCTCTTGAACAGCTCCCACTCGTAGCCGTAGAGGATCTCCAGGAAGCGGTTGTCCCAGCGGGTGGGCGTGTCGGTGAAGATGCCCTCCAGCCCGCTGGTGATGGTGTCGCCGCCCTTGCCGGTGCCGTAGGTGTTGGCCCAGCCCAGGCCCTGCGCCTCGATCGGCGCGGCCTCGGGGTCGGCGCCGACGTTGTCCGCCGGGCCCGCGCCGTGCGTCTTGCCGAAGGCGTGGCCGCCGACGATCAGCGCGGCGGTCTCCTCGTCGTTCATCGCCATCCGGCGGAAGGTCTCGCGGATGTCGCGGGCGGCGGCCAGCGGGTCGGGGTTGCCGTTGGGCCCCTCGGGGTTGACGTAGATCAGGCCCATCTGCACCGCGGCGAGCGGGGTCTCCAGCTCGCGGTCGCCGGTGTAGCGCTCGTCGCCGAGCCAGGTGGTCTCCGGGCCCCAGTAGACGTCGTCGTCGGCCTCCCACACGTCGGCCCGGCCGCCGGCGAAGCCGAAGGTCTTCAGCCCCATGCTCTCCAGGGCGACGTTGCCGGTGAGGATCATCAGGTCGGCCCACGAGATGCTCTGGCCGTACTTCTTCTTGATCGGCCACAGCAGGCGGCGGGCCTTGTCCAGGTTCCCGTTGTCCGGCCAGCTGTTGAGCGGGGCGAAGCGCTGCTGCCCGGCGCCCGCGCCGCCGCGGCCGTCGCTGATGCGGTAGGTGCCCGCGCTGTGCCACGCCATCCGGACCATGAGCGGGCCGTAGTGACCGAAGTCGGCCGGCCACCAGTCCTGGGAGGTGGTCAGCAGCTCGGCGATGTCCCGCTTCACGGCGGCCAGGTCGAGGCTCTTGAAGGCCTCGGCGTAGTCGAACTCCTCGCCCAGGGGGTTGGCCACCGCGGGGTTCTTGGCGAGGATCTTCAGGTTCAGCCGCTCCGGCCACCACTGACGGTTGCCGCCGCCCTGGGTGGGGTGCGCGGCGCGGGTGTGCGCGACCGGGCAGCCGCCCGAGCTCTGGCCCTTGGGCTGCGCGTCTTCCGTGACGAGCGGGTCGTGGTGCTGGTCAGACATGGAAATCCTTCCGGACGTGCACTTCGCTGTGCCCGGACAACTTATCGGCATAAACACGAATAGTTCAAGATAATGAGTCGTCCAAGTTAAGCGGGCTCGTCACAGCACCCCCGCGGCGGACCGTACGGCCAGCCCCGCGCCGAGCAGGACGACCATGGCCGCCGTCCCGGCCGGGGCCAGGCCGGACAGCCGGACGGCCAGCCGGTGCCCGGCCCGCGCCCGGCCTTCGAGGCGGCCGGCCAGCTTCACGAGCAGCAGGCCGGTGGCGGTCAGCGTGGCGGCCATGCCCAGCCCGTAGGCGGTCACGAGGGCGACGCCGAACCAGGTCCGGCCCAGCGCGATCGCGCCCAGCAGGACCACCAGGGCGCTCGGGCTCGGCACCAGGCCGCCCGCCACCCCCAGCCCGACCAGCCCCGCCCGCGAGGACCCGCCTTCCGCGTTCCCGTGTCCATGCCCGTGTCCATGCCCGTGTCCATGCCCGTGTCCATGCCCGTGTCCATGCCCGTGCCCATGGCCATGCCCGTGGCCGTGGCCGTGGCCGTGGTGGGTGTGGGGCGGGCGGCGCCGGGCGGTGTGGAGCAGCCGGATCCCGATCACCGCGATCAGCGCCCCGCTGGCCACCCCCAGCCAGCCCAGCACCGACTCCCCGGTCAGCGCGCCGAACAGGCTGAGCGCCAGCCCCACGACCAGCACCCCGGCCGTGTGCGTGGCGGTGACCGTCGCCCCGACCACCAGCGCGTCCCGTGGCCGCCCACGCCGTCCGGCCAGGTAGGCGGCCATGACGGTCTTCCCGTGCCCCGGGATCAGCGCGTGCCCGGCCCCCAGCACCGCGGCCAGCGCCACGGCCAGCGCCCCGAGCGGCACGGTGAGCCGGTCGGCGCCGACCAGCCCGGTGAAGGTGCGCTCCACGAACCCGAGCACGGCCTCCACCGGCGACCCGCTCCCGGCGGCCGGGCCCGGCGCGGCGGCGGGTCGGGCCGCCCCCTCCAGGCGGACGGTCGCGGTGCGCTGGTCGAGCGGGTCGGCCAGCAGGTCCTCGGGGTAGGCCCGCAGCTCGTCGCTGACGCTGCGCGCGGGGACGGACGCCTGCCGTACCCGCTCGCCCTGGACGGTGATCTCCCGCCAGCCGATGCGCTGCCCGTCGAAGGCGTCGGTGAGCTCGACGGTCCGTTCCGCGCGCACCGGCGCGACCAGGCCGCAGGCCAACCGGCTGGTCTCCAGGCCGCCCTGCCCGGGGGCGTAGGCGAAGGCGGCCGAGGCCATCCGCCAGGTCACGGGCACGCCGTCCACGACCAGGCGCCGGGCGGCGGCCAGCGCGGCGCACTGCGCCCCGGCCGGCCCGGCCGTGGGGCGGGCCTGGAGGGTGGGCAGCTCGGCGCTGTCCACGACGGCGGTGGCCTCGACCCGGTCGGCCAGCACCCGCAGCCCGGTGTAGTGGTTGACGGTGAAGTTGCCCAGCGGGTGCGCCGAGGCCGGGGCGGCCCCGCCGCCGAGCACGAGCCCGGCGGCGAGCGGGAGCAGGAGCAGGCGTCTCATGAGAACCTCGCGAGGGCGGGCAGGGCGGGGTCGAACCGGGGGTTGAACTCCAGGGCGCGCGAGCGCGCGGGCCGGCCCAGCGCCCGCTCGATCTCGGCGCGGTGGTGGTGGAGCAACGCGTTGCGCCAGCCGACGGCCGTCGCCTTCCGCGCGTACGGCAGGCCCTCGCGCGAGCGACCGGCCCGGTGCAGCGCCCACGCGAGGGCGTCGGCGGCCACCACGTTCGGGTTGCGCCCGTACTCGGCGCGCGCGTGCCGCACCGCGAGCTCCGGGTCGCCGTGGTCGGCCTCGAACTCGGCGGCGGTCAGGTCGTCGAGCACCCCGGCCTCGGCGGCCAGCCGCTGCTGGGCGCGCAGGAGCGCCCAGTCGGGCGCGAGCCCGGCCTTGATCCGCACCTCGCCCTGCTCGACCAGGTACTGCGGGAGCGGGAGCCGGGCGGTGATCCGGTCGTAGAGCGCCAGGGCGGCGGGGAGCTCGCCGGCCAGCGCGTGCGCGCGAGCCTGCCCGGCCAGCGCCGGCACGAAGCCGGGCGAGGCCGCCAGGGCCTGGCCGTACCAGCCGCGCGCGCCCGCCAGGTCGCCGGAGCGCAGGGCCAGCTCGCCCAGGTAGGTGCGGCAGTAGGCCAGGTCGGCGGGTGCGGTCGCGTCGGCCAGGGCGTGTTCGAGGAACCGGCGCGCTCCGGTGAGGTCGCCGCGGAGCTCGGCGGCGTAGGAGGCGCGGGTGAAGGCGGCGACGCCGGGGCGCAGCGCCATCATCCGCTCGGTCGCCTCGTGGGCGCCGTCGAGGTCGCCGAGCTGGGTGCGCGCGTCGGCCAGGACGCCGAAGGCGGCGGCGCCGTACGGGTTGGCCCGGACGGCCTGGAGCGCCAGCCGTGCCGCCGCCGGGAAGTCGTGCCGGGCGGCGGCCAGCGCCGCGCGGCCGCTCAGCACGGTGTCGTCGGCCGGGGCGAGCGCGGCGGCGGTGGCCAGGGCGCGCTCGGCCCGGGGGTAGAAGGAGGGGTCGCCGGTGAGGCGGGCCTGCTCGACGTACTGCACGCCGAGCCGCGCCCACGAGCGGTGGTCCTCGGGCAGGCGTTTGAGCCGCTCTTGGAGTGTTTCCGGCCGGGCCGCGGGCTCGGCGGCGGCGGGCCGCGGGTTCGACGGCGGCGGGGCGAGAGCGGAGGCGGCGGTGAACACCAGCGCGCCGCCCACGACCACGCTCCCGCCCACGATCAGGAGTCGCATGTCGGCTACCTCGATGGGAGATCGGCGGGGGAGGGCGGGCCGCGGGGGAATCGGGAGCCGCGGCCCGCCCGGTCCTAGCGCTGCTGGTTCACCGAGGTGTTGCCGGGCAGCGGGATGTAGGGGAACGCCGAGCCGAAGGGCTTGTCGTTCGCGTCCACCTTGTCGGTCAGCGCGGGGACGAGCCTGCCGGTCGTCGCCGCGCCGGCCATGGCCTGCAGCGCGATGTCCAGCACGTCGTCGGACAGGCGCCGGCCGTTCGGGAAGCCCTGGAGGTCGCCGGCGAGCACGCCGAGCCGGTTGGGGTTCCTGGCGGGCGGGATGGCCATGTTGAGCCGCAACATCTCGGCGGGACGCAGCTTGCCGGCGTCCTTGTTGAGCGTCTGCGAGTTCAGGTCGGCCATGATCGGCCCGTTGCCCTTGGCGATGCCGGTCAGGAAGATCTCGACCAGGTCCTTGCGCGGGGTGGTCGGGGCCTTGACGCCGTAGAGCGCTTCCAGCAGCTTGGGCAGCTCCGGCTCGGTGACGCGCTTGACGACGGCGGGGATGCCCGCGTCCTTCTCCGGCGGCAGCGCGTTGAAGGCGTCCTTGAGCCCGGCCGGCACCACGACCTCGTTGACCAGCGGCTGGCCCAGGCGCGAGACCTGGACGTAGCCGCGCGGGCTCCACTTGTCGGTGGTGGACCACACGCCGATCACGGGGTTGCGCCGGACGTTCCCCTTCAGGGCCAGGTCGGCGGCGGGCACCTGCAGGCCCAGGGTGTGCACGTTGTAGCCCTTGGTGGTGTCCTGGCCGACCTCCGAGAGGTCGCCGCCGTAGAGCAGGTCGAAGACGCGCAGGTCGAGGAAGAAGGCCTCGTCCGACTGCCCGGCGAAGGTCTGGCCGCCCGGGACGGGCCGGATCGACTGCCGGCGGAGCAGGCCGTAGTCGGGCATCGAGGCCGGGCCGGCGTTGCTCGGCGCGACGATCCCGTCGGCCACGAGGGTACGGCTGCCGCCGCGGGTGAGGCGCTTGAGCGTGTAGCGCTGGCGGAAGAGCAGGTCGGGGTCGTCGAGCGAGGTGACCGGGCCCTGGTTGTAGAGGAAGGTCGCGTTGCCGCGGCGGTCCTCGTTCCTGAAGGTCCACTGGTAGGTGATGTCCGGCTTGGCGTCGCCGTCGTTGTCGATCTTGATGTTGTAGCGCGAGTTGGTGTCGAAGGTGTAGAAGTTCGGGCCGCCGTTGGGTTCCTCGAAGGGGATCCAGTTGGCCAGCAGGGTGACGGTGTCCGGCTTGTCGGGGCTGACGAACGCGTAGACGTCGGTGTTGTCGTTGCGCGGGTCGCCGGCGATGGCCGGGGCCTCGCGGTGGGAGGAGGCCGTGCCGGGCTCGATGCGGAGCGCGGCGAGCGAGGAGGCGGTCAACGCCACCGCGACGCCCAGCCCGGCAACGGCGCGCCGGTTGATCCGGAGCTCCATGATGTCCGTCCTTCTGGGTCGGGTCGGTTGGGGCGAGGTCCGGCCGGGGTCCTCGTGGCCCTATTCGGCGCCGGAGCGCGGGCGGATGTGCCTACGGCGGAAGTACTTCTCCGGTAGGAGGGTCAACCAAAGTTGACATACTTAGGTCGTCAATTTAAGTTGACCGGTGTATTTCCCGCACTTTCGCACGTTGGAGCAGACATGAGTCAGGATCGCCCCGAAGGCACGGTCGACCCCGGGGAGAAAGCCCCCCTGCGCGAGCTGCTCGCGTACATCCGCCCGCACCGCAAGGTGCTCATCCTGGGCGGTGTCCTGTCCGTCGTCGGATCGGGCGCCGCGCTGGCCATCCCCCAGGTGGCCGAGTACATCGTCAACGCCTTCGGCTCCGGAGCCTCCATCGGCGGCCTGCTGGTCTGGCTGACCCTGGCGGTCATCGCCGGAGCCGCCGTCATGGCGTTCGGCACCTATCTGATGGAGCGCACCGGCGAAGGCATCGTCTACGACGCCCGCCGCACCCTGGTCGGCCGCATGATGCGGCTCAAGGTGGCCGACGTCGACCGGCTCAAGCCGGGAGACCTGCTCTCGCGCGTGACCGGCGACACCACGCTGCTGCGCACGGTGCTCACCAACGGCCTCATCGAGTCGATCGGCGCCGCCTTCATGCTGGTCGGCGCGATCGTGCTGATGGCGCTCAAGGACGGCGTGCTCTTCCTCGTCACGTTGCTCGTGCTGGTCGTCGTCGGCGGCATGGTCGGGCTGCTGATGCCGCGCATCCAGAAGGCCCAGTTCAAGGCGCAGGAAGCGGTCGGCGAGATGGGCGCGGTGCTCGACCGCACGCTCCAGGCCTACCGCACGGTCAAGGCCAGCGGCGTCGAGGAACGCGAGATCGCCATCGTCGGCGAGGCCGCCGGACGGGCCCGCGACCGCGGCGTCCAGGTGGCGGTCTGGGCGTCCCTGGCCGGCGTCTCGACCTGGGTCGCCTTCCAGATCGCCTTCGTGGCCGTCTTCGCCATCGGCGGCGCCCGCGTGGCCTCCGGCGCGCTGGAGGTCGCCGAGCTGATCGCCTTCTTCCTCTACCTGTTCTTCCTGGTCATGCCGATCGGCCAGCTCGTGCAGGGCGCCATCCTGGTGCAGAACGGCCTGGCCGCCCTGCACCGCATGAAGGAGATCCAGGACCTGCCCGCCGAGAACGCCGGCGTCCCGTCCCGCTCCGGTACGGCGGAGCCGGTCGGCCTGTCCTTCGACGAGGTGCACTTCCGCTACGGCGAGGACCGGCAGCCGGTGCACCACGGCGTCACCTTCGACGTGCCGCCCGGCGGCCTGACCGCGCTGGTCGGCCCCTCCGGCGCGGGCAAGTCCACCGTCTTCGCCCTGCTGGAGCGCTTCTACGAGCACCAGTCCGGCACGATCACCGTCGGCGGGCGCGACATCCGCGACTGGCCGCTCGGCGACCTGCGCGCCGCCCTCGGCTACGTCGAGCAGGACGCGCCCGTGCTGGCCGGGACGCTGCGGGAGAACCTGCTGTTCGCCGCCTCCGAGGCCACCGAGGAGGAACTGCTGCGCGCGGTGCGCCGGACCCGGCTCGACGACCTGGTCTCCAGGCTGCCGGACGGGCTGGAGACCGCGGTCGGCCACCGGGGCGTGCTGCTGTCCGGCGGCGAACGCCAGCGCGTCGCCATCGCCCGCGCGCTGCTGCGCAAGCCCCGCCTGCTCCTGCTGGACGAGGCCACCTCGCAGCTCGACGCGGTCAACGAGCTGCGGCTGCGCGAGGTCATCGCGGAGGTCGCCGCCGAGACGACCGTGTTGGTCATCGCGCACCGGCTGTCCACCGTCACCAACGCCGACCGCATCGTGGTGATGGAGGCGGGCCGGGTGCGGGCCGTCGGCACCCACGCCGAACTGGTGGGCGAGGACGACCTCTACCGGGAGCTCGCCGCCACGCAGTTCCTCACAACCTAGATCCAAGAGCGTTGCAAGCCCGCCCGGCCAGCCTGGAGGCATGAAGAACCTCGACGGCCTCGGGCCGGAACTGGACGAGAACCTGCTCGCGCAGGTCAGCGGTGGCATGTTCAAGGTGAGCTACTGGCCGAGCGGCGAGACGGTCACCGACTACTACAGCGACTACGAGCCGTGGTGCAGCTGAGGCCGGCGGCATGATCCTGGTTCTGACGCGGGACGACGACGAGCACGCCTCGCACGTCGTCCCGCTGCTCAGAAAGCGGGGGGCGGAGGTCGTCCGGCACGACCCCGCCTCCTTCCCGCGCTCGTCCCGCATGGCCGTCGCCTTCGAGCGGGACGGCGCGGCGGCCCGCCGGCTCGACGGGCTCGACCTGCGCGAGGTGCGCTCGATCTGGCTGCGCCGGCCCGGCGAGCCGGTCCCGCACGACTTCGCCGACCCCTCGGTGCGCGCGTACGTGCGCGACGAGCTGCGCGCCTTCGTCGGCACGAGCTGGGACGACCCGGGCCCCCGGACGGTGCCCGGCGGCCGGCGCGTGATCGACCACGCCGCGCGCAAGCAGCACCAGCTCCCGGCGGCGGCCCGCGCCGGGCTGGAGATCCCCGCCACGCTGATCACCAACGACCCCGAGGAGTTCCTCGGCTTCTACGACCGCTTCCACGGCAAGGTCATCACCAAGCCCGTGCACCTGCCCGCCCGCGGGCGGCTGACCAGGCCGGTCGCGCCGTCCGAGGTCGGGTACGCGGGGGCGCTGCGGTACTGCCCGGTGATCGTCCAGGAGTACGTGGACAAGAGGGTGGAGCTGCGGGTGACCGTGGTGGGGGAGCGGGTGTTCGCCGCCGAGATCGACTCCCAGGCCAACCACCTCACCGCGCACGACTCGCGCGACGACCGGCTCGGCCGCACGCCATACCGGCCGGTCCGGCTGCCCGCCGCGGTGGAACGCTCCTGCCTGGTGCTGACCCGCGCGCTCGGCCTGGCCTACGGCGCCATCGACCTGATCGTCACCCCGGACGGCCGGCACGTCTTTCTGGAGATCAACCCCAACGGCCAGTACCTGTGGGTGGAGCGGCGCACCGGCCTGCCCATCAGCGAGGCCCTCTGCGACCTGCTGCTGGAGGAACCCTGATGCTCGACGAGGCGCTGGAGGTGCTCAAGGCCGGTCTGGACGGGCTCGACGAGCTGCGCGCCCGCCACCCCGGCCACCGCTTCCGCGTGGTGCGCCAGCAAGAGGAGCACGACGGCTCGGTCCACCACGACCTGCTCATCACCTGCCCCGACGGCTCGACCGTCACGCTCTCCCACTGCCCCGACCGCGAGCTGCCTTGGCCGCTGCGCGGGCTCCGCCCGCCGACCCGGCCGATCCTGCTGCGCGTCAACGGGGTCGAGCGCACGATCCAGGAGGTCGTCCTCGACCTCGAAGACCTCTGGGCCGACCGGCGCATCGCCGAGCGGCTGGTGAACACCTGCCTGATCCAGCAGGAGCTCGACACCGAGCCGGTCGAGCTCGACGAGGCCGAACTGGAGCGGGCGGTCGAGGCCTTCCGGCGGACCAAGGGCCTGCTCACCGTGGCGGCCACCCGGCAGTGGCTGGCCGGACAGGGCCTGGACGAGAGCGCGCTGACCGAGCTCGCCGCCCGGCACGCCCGCGCCGCCAGGCTCGACGCCCGGCTGCCCGGCGGGCTGAGCGCCTGGCTCGCCGAACGGCGCGCGACGGCGAAGGTCGAGTGGTTCTGGTAACGGGGTCCTTCGTTGTACGCTGCCGGTGAATAGGTTCATTCACCGAAGGGGTCGCCATGTCCCGTACTGTTCGCGCGCCGCGAGGCACCACGCTGACCGCCAAGGGCTGGCCGCAGGAGGCCGCCCTGCGCATGCTGCAGAACAACCTCGACCCCGAGGTCGCGGAACATCCCGAACAACTCGTCGTCTACGGCGGCTCCGGCAAGGCCGCGCGCGACTGGCCGTCCTACGACGCGCTGGTCCGCACCCTCACCACGCTCGACGGCGACGAGACCCTCCTCGTGCAGTCCGGCCGCCCCGTCGGCGTCTTCCGCACCCACGAATGGGCGCCGCGCGTCCTCATCGCCAACTCCAACCTGGTGCCCGACTGGGCCAACTGGGAGGAGTTCCGCCGCCTGGAGGCCGCCGGCCTCACCATGTACGGCCAGATGACCGCCGGCTCCTGGATCTACATCGGCACCCAGGGCATCCTCCAGGGCACCTACGAGACCTTCGCCGCCGTCGCCGCCAAGCGCTTCGGCGGCTCCCTGGCCGGCACCATCACCCTCACCGCCGGCCTCGGCGGCATGGGCGGCGCCCAGCCGCTGGCCGTCACCATGAACGGCGGCGTCGCCATCTGCATCGACTGCGACCCGCGCAGTGTCAAGCGCCGCATCGAGCACCGCTACCTCGACGTCGAGGCCGCCTCCCTCGACGAGGCGCTCCAGCTCGCCTACGAGGCCCGCGACCAGCGCCGGCCGCTGTCCATCGGCGTCGTCGCCAACGCCGCCGAGGCGCTCCCCGAGCTGCTGGCCAAGGGCGCCGAGATCGACATCGTCACCGACCAGACCTCCGCGCACGACCCGCTGATGTACCTCCCGCTCGGCGTCGCCTTCGACGACATGGCCGCCGAGCGCGAGAAGGACCCGGCCGGCTTCACCCAGCGCGCCCGCGAGTCCATGGCCCGCCACGTCGAGGCCATGGTCGGCTTCCAGGACGCCGGCGCCGAGGTCTTCGACTACGGCAACTCCATCCGCGGCGAGGCCCAGCTCGCGGGCTACTCGCGCGCCTTCGCCTTCCCCGGCTTCGTGCCCGCCTACATCCGGCCGCTGTTCTGCGAGGGCAAGGGGCCGTTCCGCTGGGCCGCGCTCTCCGGCGACCCGGCCGACATCGCCGCCACCGACCGCGCCGTCCTGGAGCTCTTCCCGGACAACGAGCCGCTGGCCCGATGGATCCGCATGGCCGGGGAGCGGGTGCACTTCCAGGGGCTGCCCGCCCGGATCTGCTGGCTGGGGTACGGCGAGCGGCACCTCGCGGGGGAGCGGTTCAACGACATGGTCGCCTCCGGGGAGCTCCAGGCGCCCGTCGTCATCGGGCGTGACCACCTCGACTGCGGCAGTGTCGCCTCGCCGTACCGGGAGACCGAGGGCATGGCCGACGGCTCCGACGCCATCGCCGACTGGCCGCTGCTCAACGCCATGCTCAACACCGCCTCCGGGGCGGCCTGGGTCTCCATCCACCACGGTGGTGGCGTGGGCATCGGGCGCTCCATCCACTCCGGCCAGGTCACCGTCGCCGACGGCACCGCTCTGGCGCGGGAGAAGGTGAGCCGCGTCCTCACCAACGACCCCGGCACCGGCGTCATGCGCCACGTCGACGCCGGCTACCCCGAAGCCGCCCAGGTCGCCGCCGACCGCGGCGTCCGCATCCCCATGCGCGAGTCGTGACGCCCCCTGCCTGACCCCGAGCCCCGACCTCCACCTTCGGCCCCCGGCGCTCTCCCCGGTCGGGGGCTCGGTCGGCGCGGCCTTCGGACCTCCAGGCTCTTGGCTGCGGTCTCCGTCCTCAGCCCTCCGCGCTCGCGGGCTGCGGCCTCCGTCTACGGACCTCCGCGCTCGCGGGCTGCGGCCTCCGTCTACGGACCTCCGGGCTGCCCGGGCTCCGTCTACGAGACGCCGGGCTCCGTCTACGAGACGCCGGGCTCCGTCTACGGGACTCCGGGCTTCGTCTACAGGACTCTGGGCTCCCGGCCTGGCTCTCCCGTGCTTCGGGGGTCCGGGGCTCCCCGGCCCAACTCTCCTGTCCTTCAGGGGTCCGGGGCTCCAGGGCCTCGGTTCCTGGCCGCCGCGCCCGGATCCCTGGCCCGCAGCGCCCAGACCCCCGGGTCGCGGGGCCTGCGGCTGGGGTCACCTGGGGCGCAAGCCCTGAGGTCTCAGCCGCCGGTCTCGGAGCGCGGGGTGACGGGGTGGGTGCGGGTTCGTGGTGAGAGGGCTGGGAGACTTGGGTCGTTCGTGACGCTGTGCTCAGCCGTTCGGGTGGGGGTGTGGTGATGGAGGGCCTGGAGGAACTGCTGGCCGGGCGAAGGTTGTCCCCCGTCCAGCGAAGGATCGCGCTCTACCTGTCGGAGCACCTCGCCGAGGCGATCTTCCTGTCCAGCGTGGAACTGGCCGAACGAGCCGGAGTGAGCCAGCCGTCGGTCACCCGCTTCGCCATGGCCCTGGGCTTCGCGGGCTACCCCGAGCTCAGGCAGGCCCTCCGACCCTTGGTGGTCGGCGTCGACCCCCGCGGCGCGTCGTCCCCTGGCTACCGCCCAGACACCACCGCACCCAGCCCCCAAGGGCTCGCCCCCACCGCCGCTGATCACCCCGGATCACTCGGCAACCGTGGGTCCACCAGTCACCCAGGACCCGGCGCGGGCCGTCCCGGTCCCGCCGGCCACCTCGGAGCGGCCGGGGAACCAGGGGCTCCCGAGTTCCCTCCATCGGCCGGCGCGCCCAACGTCCCCGGACTCCCCGGTACGGCCGGAAGTGGGGCGGCGGCGGGTGGAGTGTGGGGCGCTGGAACGGGGCGGGGCTCGGTGTCGGGCAGCCTGCTGGAAGGGGCTCTCGAGAGCGAGATCCGAAACCTCCACCACATGCGCGACCGCCTGGCCACCCTCCCCCTGGCCGAACTCGGCGAGACCCTCGCCGCAGCCGAGCCGTTGCCCGTCTTCGGGCTGAGGGTCTCGGCCGGGCTGGCGACCACGTTCGGCTACTACGCCGGCCTCATCCACCCGGACGTGCGGCTGTTCACCAGCGGCGGCTCCCATCTCCTCGACGGCCTGCGCAACGTCCAGCGGGCCGGCGCACGGGTGGTCCTGGCCTTCGTGCTCCCGCGCTACCCGGCCGAGTCGATCCAGGCCCTGCAGTACGCGGAGAAACTGGGCTTGCGCCGCATCGTGGTCACCGACCGGCCAGGTCTGCCCGCCGAGGTGACCCTGGACGCGCCGGTGGGCGACCGGCTGGTGTTCGACTCGCACTCGGCGCCTTTGGCCATGGCCATGGCCCTGGTGGAGGCCATGGCCGACGCCGCACCCCTGCGCACCCAGGCCCGGCTGGAGGACTACGAACGGGCCGCGGACGAGGCCGGCATCTTCCTCCCCGGCGAACCCCCGTAACCCCGATAACCCCTGTAACCCCCTACCCGGGCCTCGCCGTACGACGGGGACTGGGTAAGGGGAAGGGGGCGTCGGCAGGTCAGATGTGAGGGGACGGTCAGCCCGCCAGGCGGCGCAAGGAGCGGACGGACCAGGTGGTCGTGAGGGCGGCCAGGACGATGAAGAGGCCGAACGCGAGCGGCACCTCCACGGACCCCACCTCCCCCCGGAACAACGCCCGCCCAGCCTCAACGGCGTGGTAGAGCGGGTTGACGGGAGCGACGGCCTGCATCCAGTCGGGCGCGAAGGAGATGTCCAGGAAGAGCCCCGCCAGCAACATCACCGGCAGCATGAAGGTCTGGATGATGGACGACATGCCCTGCTCGTCCCGCACCGCCAACGCCAGGCCCTGGGAGAGGCTGGAGGCGAACAGGCCGGTGGCGGCCATGAGCAGCAGCATGAGCAGCAGTTCCAGGACCCCGATCCGCAGCCCCATGAGCGCGGCGACGATGAAGACGATGATCGCCTGGGTGACCAGGGTGAGCATGTCGCGGAAGACCCGCCCGAGGACGATGGCGGGCCGCCAGGCGGGGCTGACGGCGAGCCGTTCCAGGGAGCCGTTGCGGAGTTCGGCGATGAGGCCGAAGCCGGTGAACAGCGAGCCGAAGACGGCGATCATCATCAGCGCGGCCGGGGTGAAGGCGCGCAGCGCCTCCTCGGACGACCCGCCGTACAGCCCGGAGGTGAGCGGGGCGAACATGAGCAGGTAGAGCACCGGCTGCATGATGCCCAGCAGCAGCCAGACCGGGTTGCGGAAGGTCTTGGCCACCTCGTAGCGCAGGAAGAGCGTGGTGTCGCGGATCATGCGGCGGCTCCGGTGTCGCGAAGGGACCGGCCGGTCTTGGCCAGGAAGACGTCGTCGAGGGTGGCCCGGTCGAGCGAGATGGACTTGAGCTGCACGTTGCGCTCCTCCAGGGTGCGCAGGAGGGCGGGCAGGGTGTGCTCGCCGTCGTCCACGTACAGTCTGAGCAGGTCGTCGTCGACCCTGACCTCCTTCGTCATCGGCCGCAACGTCTCGGCGGCCTGCTCCAGGTCGTCGACGCGCAGGGTGATGACGTCGCCGGAGACCTCGCGCTTGAGCCCGGCAGGGGTGCCCTCGGCGACGATGACGCCGTGGTCGACGATCGCCAGCCGGTCGCAGAGGGCGTCCGCCTCGTCGAGGTAGTGGGTGCTCAGCAGGACGGTGGTGCCCTGTTCGCGGAGTTCGCCGATGCGGTCCCAGAGGTTGGCGCGGTTCTGCGGGTCGAGCCCGGTGGTGGGCTCGTCGAGGAAGAGCAGGGGCGGGCTGTGCACCAGCCCCAGGGCGATGGCGACGCGGCGCTGCTGGCCTCCGGAGAGGGTACGGCCGGGCCGGTCGGCGAACTCGGTGAGCTCGAACTGCTTGAGCACCCGGTCGGTGGCCGCCACCGCGTCCGGCACGCCGTGCAGGCGGGCGGCGAAGAGGATCTGCACGCGGGGCGAGGTCTGGTCGTCGACGCCGCCGGCCTGGCTGACGTAGCCGAGGTTGCGGCGGATCTTCGCCGGTTCCTTGAGCAGGTCGTGGCCGGTGATGGTGGCGCGGCCGGCGTCGGGGGTGATCAGCGTGGACAGCATGCGGATCGTGGTGGTCTTCCCGGCGCCGTTGGGGCCGAGCACGCCGAAGATCTCGCCGGGGGCGATCTCCAGGCTGACGCCCTTGACCGCTTCGACGGTCTGGGTGCCTTTACGGGATCTGGTGGTGAATGTCTTGCGCAGGTCGTGTGCGCTGATGATCATGCGGAGTTTCTCCTCAGGGGGGTCAGGGGAGCTCGCCGTTCTCGACCTTCTGCAACGCCTGCCGGCACCAGGCCAGCTGCGCTTCGAGCATTCCCTTGGTGAGAATCAGGTTCTCGTCCACGTGGCGGGGGGCGCCGTACCTCTGCTTGGTGCCGATGGCGCGTTCGATGGACGTGATGCCCAGCGTGAGCTGCTCGATCCGGCCGCGCAGCCCGTCGAGCAGGCTCGGCCGGTCCAGGCGGTCCATGAAGGTCAGCGCCACCTGGAACGGGTCCACGATCGGCTTGAGCTCGTACCAGATGGCCATCAGCAGCCGGAAAAATTCGTAGCGTCCGGTCTCGTTGAGCTGATAGACCGTTTTTCCGCCCCGTCCGCTTTCGACGATGTCGAGCAGGCCCTCGTCGGCCATCTTGCCCAGCCCGTGGTAGATCGAGCCGTAGGCCACGTTGGCCCAGCTGTCCGCGCCCATGATCTCCAGTTGCTGGCGCACCTGGTACCCGTTGCGCGGGCCGTCGAGAAGAGTGCCGAGGATCAGGACGCGGGTCGAAACCATGGCTCAAGTTTGTATTCAAATTTGAGCACACGTCAAGCGAATTAGGCTCCTGCCATGACTGAACGACCGATCGCGCTGGTCACGGGGGCTTCGCGGGGTGTGGGGGAGGCGCTGGCCCGGGCGCTCGCGCCGACGCACCGGCTGATCCTCGGGGGCCGCGACCGCACCTTGCTCGACCGCCTGGCCGCCGACCTGCCGGACGCCCGGCCCTGGCCCGTCGAGCTGACCGGGATCACCCCGGCCGACGTGGCCGGCATCGACCGCCTCGACCTGCTCGTGCACAGCGCGGGCGTAGTGACGCTCGGCCCGATGGCGGAGACCCCGGCCGAGGTCTGGCGGCGCACGATGGAGATCAACGTGGTCGCCGTCGCCGAGCTCACCCGGCTCCTGCTGCCCGCCCTGCGCGCCGCGCGCGGGCACGTGGTCTGCGTCAACTCCGGCGCAGGCCAGCGCGCCAACCCCGGCTGGGTGTCCTACGCGGCCAGCAAGTTCGCCCTGCGGGCCTTCGCCGACGGCCTCCGCCTGGAGGAGCCGGAGCTGCGCGTCACCACCGTCTACCCCGGCCGCATCGCCACCGACATGCAGCGCGGCGTGCGCGAGATGGAGGGCGGCGCGTTCGAGCCGGAGAAGTACCTCGACCCGGACACCGTCGCCCGGGCGATCGTCGCCGCGGTCACCGCCGGGCCCGACGCTCATCTCACCGAGCTCACGATCCGGCCTCGCGAGTGAATGGGTTCATTCACTAGAGTGTCCTCATGCTCGAAGACCTGGCGCACATCGGACGTGACCCGGCGACCGGCGGCTACCTCCGGGACTCCTGGTCCGCGGCGGACATGGAGCTGCGGGAGTGGTTCTGGGGCGAGGCCCGCCGCCGCGGCCTCGACGTGCGCGAAGACCGCAACGGCAACCTCTGGGCCTGGTGGGGCGACCCGTCCCGCCGCCCTGGCGTGGTCACCGGCAGCCACCTCGACTCGGTACGGCAGGGCGGCGCGTTCGACGGCCCGCTGGGCGTGGTCTCGGCCTTCGCCGCCCTCGACGTGCTGCGCGAGCGCGGCTTCGAGCCGTCGGCGCCGCTCGGCGTGGCCTGCTTCACCGACGAGGAGGGCGCCCGGTTCGGCGTGCCGTGCCTGGGGTCGCGGCTGCTGACCGGCGTGCTCGACCCCGCCCGCGCGCTCGCGCTCACCGACGACGCGGGGGAGTCGCTCGCCGAGGTGCTGCGGCGGCGGGGCCGCACGCCCGAGGGGCTGGGCGCCGACCCGGCCACCCTCGCCCACGTCGGTTCCTACGTCGAGCTCCACGTCGAGCAGGGGCGCGGCCTCGTCGACCTCGACGCGCCGGTCGGAGTGGCCAGCGCGATCTGGCCGCACGGGCGCTGGCGTTTCGACTTCCACGGCCAGGCCAACCACGCGGGCACCACCCGGCTCGAAGACCGGGACGACCCGATGCTGGCCTACGCGGCCAAGGTGCTGGCCGCCCGGGAAGCCGCGGTGCGGCACGGGATCGTCGCCACCTTCGGCAAGGTGCGGGTCTCGCCCAACAACGCCAACGCCGTGCCCGGCCTGGTCTCGGCCTGGCTCGACGCGCGCGGGGCCGGCGAGGAGGCGGTGCGCGCGCTGGTGGCTGAGCTGGCCGAGGGGGCCGACGTGCGGGAGGAGTCGTGGACGCCGATCGTCGAGTTCGAGCCGCTGCTGCGCGACCGCATCGCCGAAGCCGCGGCGCAGACCCCGGGGAGCGGGGCGGTGCCGGTGCTGGCGACCGGGGCCGGGCACGACGCGGGCATCCTCGCCGGGGCGGGCGTGCCGAGCGCGATGCTTTTCGTCCGCAACCCGACGGGTATCAGTCACTCTCCGGCCGAACACGCCGAGGCCGACGACTGCGCGGCCGGGGTGCGCGCGCTGGCGAACGTGCTCGAGGAGCTGTGCCGATGACGACCTACTGGTGCGAGTACGCCTGGCTGCCCGAAGGCCTGACCCGCAGCGTGCTGGTCGAGGTGGACGGCGAGCGGATCGCGCGGGTGACCCAGGGCGAGCCCGGGACCGCCACCCGGCTGGCCGGGCTGACCCTGCCCGGCCTGGCCAACGCGCACTCCCACGCCTTCCACCGGGCCCTGCGCGGCGCGACGCAGCGCGGCAAGGGCGACTTCTGGACCTGGCGCGACCAGATGTACGAGGTCGCCGCCAAGCTCGACCCCGAGTCCTACCTGCGGCTGGCCACGGCCGTCTACGCCGAGATGGCGCTGGCCGGGGTCACCTGCGTGGGCGAGTTCCACTACCTGCACCACGGGCCGGGCGGCGTGCCGTACGACGAGCCCAACGAGATGGGGCTCGCGCTGGTCGAGGCGGCGCGCGCCGCCGGGGTGCGCATCACGTTGCTCGACACCTGCTACTTGACCGGCGGGGTGGGCACCGCGCTGGCCGGGGCGCAGGTGCGTTTCGGCGACGGGAACGCCGAGCGGTGGGCGGTGCGGGCCGAGGGGCTGGCCTCCGCGCTGCGCGGGCGTTCCGGGGTGGTGGCCGGGGCGGCGATCCACTCGGTGCGCGCGGTGCCGCCGGAGCAGATGCCGACCGTCGCCGAGTTCTCCCATCACCATGCCGCGCCGCTGCACATGCACGTCTCCGAGCAGCGGGCCGAGAACGACGCCTGCGTCGAGCGGTACGCGGCCACGCCGGTGCAGCTCCTGCACGAGCACGGCGCGCTCGGCCCCCGGTCCACTGCGGTGCACGCGACGCACCTGACCGAGGTGGACGTGCAGCTCCTGGGGCAGTCGCGCACGTACGTGTGCATGTGTCCCACGACCGAGCGCGACCTCGCCGACGGGATCGGGCCCGCGCGCACGCTGTTCGAGCACGGGTCGCCGATCACGCTCGGCTCCGACAGCCACGCGGTCATCGACCTGTTCGAGGAGGCCAGGGCGGTCGAGCTGAACGAGCGGCTGGCCACCGAGCGGCGCGGCCACTGGCCGGCCGCCGACCTGCTGGCCGCCGCCACCTCGGCCGGGCACGCCTCGCTGGGCTTTCCCGACGCCGGGCTGCTGGTCGCGGGCGCGTGGGCCGACCTGGTGTCGGTCCGGCTCGATTCGGTCCGTACGGCAGGCGCCACCGGGGCCGAGGCGGCGGTCTTCGCGGCGGGTGCGGCGGACGTGCACTCGGTGGTCTCGTCCGGGCGGCGCATCGTCACCGACGGGCGGCACGTGCTGGGCGAGGTGGGCACCCTGCTGACCGACTCGATCGCCGCCCTGAGATGAGCGGGCCGGTGGAGGAGATGGGTGCGCTCGGCGTGGGCGGGCGTGCGGAGCTGATGGGAGCAGCCGGGTGAGCGAGTTCGTGGACACTTCGACCTTCGGGGCGCGCAGCGTCCTGGTCGACAACATCGGCCTGCTCTACACGGGCGACCCCGCGCGGGAGGAGATCCCCGACGCGGCCCTGGTGATCCAGGACGGCCAGGTCGCCTGGGTCGGCCCGTCCGGCGAGGCGCCCGACGCCGACGACCGGGTGGACGTCCAGGGCGCCGGGGTCATCCCCGGGTTCGTGGACAGCCACGCCCACCTCGTCTTCGCGGGCGACCGCACGGCGGAGTTCAACGCCCGCATGTCCGGCCAGGCCTACACCGCCGGGGGCATCCGCACCACGGTCGCCGCGACCCGGGCCGCCTCCCGCGAGACGCTGACCGGCCGCATGCACGACCTGGTCGCCGAGATGCGGGCGCAGGGCACGACCACCGTCGAGATCAAGAGCGGCTACGGCCTGACCGTGGAGGACGAGCGGCGCTCGCTGGAGTACGCGCGGGAGGTGACCGAGGAGACGACCTTCCTCGGGGCGCACGTGGTCCCGGCGGACATGGCGGCCGACGATTACGTCCGGCTTGTCACGGGTGAGATGCTCGCGGCGTGCGCGCCGTACGCGAAGTGGGTTGATGTCTTTTGTGAACGAGGCGCATTTGATGGCGACCAAACCCGCGAAATCCTGACGTCCGGGATTAAAGCTGGACTTTTGCCGAGAATTCATGCCAATCAACTCACAGAAGGCCCGGGTGTCCAGCTCGCGGTCGAGCTCGACGCCGCCTCGGCCGACCACTGCACCCACCTCACCGACGCCGACGTCGAGGCGCTGGCCTCGGGAAACACCGTCGCGACGCTGCTGCCGGGCGCCGAGTTCTCCACCCGCTCGCCCTACCCCGACGCCCGCCGCCTCATCGACGCCGGAGCCGTCGTCGCCATCGCCACCGACTGCAATCCCGGCTCTTCCTTCACCTCGTCCATGCCGTTCTGCGTGGCACTCGCCGTACGTGAGATGCGCATGACGCCGCTGGAGGCCATCCGCGCCGCGACGTACGGCGGAGCCCGCGCACTACGTCGGGACGACGTCGGCGTGCTCCGCCCCGGAGCCCGCGCCGACCTCGTCGTTCTCGACGCGCCCTCCTATGTTCACCTTGCGTATCGCCCCGGAGTACCGCTTATTCGCACGGTTTTCTCCTCCTAAAGGAGGAGGAACAAAACCATCCCAACGGCGTACTGCTTTAGGGAATCTTTGCCACGGGTCACGCGTTGCCGGGGTATAGAACGCAGCCTGCGGAAGAGGTGCCTGGGGATGGCAAGGCCTACGGGGAGTCGCACGCAGGAGCAGGCGGTCGCGGATCGAGATCTGCTGGGGACCTACCTGGCGGAGATCGGGCGGGTACCGCTGCTCAGCGCGGAGGAGGAGGTCGAGCTCGCCAAGCGGATCGAGGCGGGCCTCTTCGCCGAGCAGCTACTCGATCGGGGCGGCAACGAACCCAAGATCGGTGACGCGAGCGACGAGGAGCTCAACGCCCTGGCCATATCCGGGCAACGGGCCAAGGACGAGTTCATCCAGTCCAACCTGCGACTGGTCGTCGCGGTCGCGCGCAAGTACTCCGGTCGCGGGATGCCGCTCATCGACCTGGTCCAGGAGGGGAACCTGGGCCTGGTGCGCGCGGTGGAGAAGTTCGACTACCGGCGGGGATACAAGTTCTCGACGTACGCGACGTGGTGGATCCGGCAGTCCGTCGGGCGGGCCATCCACGAGCAGGCCCGGCCGGTCCGGCTGCCCACGCACGCCGGGGAGCAGATGACCCGGCTCATGCGGGTGCGGCGGGACATGCTCGCCGAGTTCGACGTCGAGCCGACCGACGAGGACCTCTCCAAGGTGCTCGAGCTGCCCATCGAGCGGGTGCGGGAGCTGCGGCGCTGGGCGTCCGACCCGGTTTCGCTGCAGCTCGGGGTGGGGGACGAGGACGAGACCGAGCTGGGCGACATGATCGCCGACGAGACGTGGGCCGACCCCGAGCAGCAGGCGATCGACATCCTCGAACGGGAGCGGCTCGACGAGTGGCTCACCGGGCTGGAGCGCGACACCAGCGAGATGTTGCGGTGGCGGTACGGGCTGGTGGACGGGCGGGAGCACACCTTGACCGAGGTGGGCGAGCGGTACGGCATCGGGCGGGACCGGGCTCGGCGGATCGAGCGGGACGCGCTGGCACGGCTTCGGAAGATGGCCACCTCTGCTGCTTGACCCTTCCACCTGTTGACCCTTTTCACCTGCTCTCACTGACGACCCGGCCGCTCGCATCGGCCGGGTCGTTCTGCGTGGAGGTGGATTCGGGGGAGAACACGAGGTGGCGGGCGCGGCCTCAGGGAGGGTCGAGGGGGTCGGCGGGGGGATTCCGGGGGCTTGGGCGGGGAGCTCCTGAATTGGTGGGAGAGGCCGGCTCGTAGGATCCGGGGATGCGGGTGGAGGAGATTCGGCGGTATCCGATCAAGTCGATGCTCGGGGAGAGCCTGGCCGGCAGTGAGGTGACGGCCCAGGGGCTGGCGGGGGATCGGGCGAGGGCGGTGCTGGATGTGGCCACCGGCAAGGTCGCCAGCGCCAAGCACCCCCGGCTGTGGCGGGACCTGCTCGGCCTCCACGGGACGCAGGAGCACGATGACGCGAGCCTGTCGGCGGTGCTGGGCCGGCAGGTACGGCTGATCGCCACCCCGCCGGAGAACGCCGAGCTGGAGAAGGCCGACCCCGAGGAAGTGCTGGCCCGGGAGGCCGACCTGGAGAGCCGGCCCGAAATGAGACTGGCTCGGGAGGGCGGGCCCGAAAGGGGGCTGGCTCGGGAGGGCGGGTCCACAGAGGGGCCGGCTCGGGAGGCTGATGACGTGACGGTCAGGGTGGGCCGGTTGGGTGGGGCGGCGCCGGGGACGTTCTTCGACTTCGCGCCCGTCCACCTGATCACCACCTCGACGCTCACCGCCCTGGGCGGGATGGAGGCGGTCCGGTACCGGCCGAACCTGGTGATCGGGGGCGCGGCCGAGGGGTTCCCGGAGAACGGGTGGGTCGGGCGGGAGGTGGGTGTGGGGGCGGAGGTCGTGCTGGAGGTCATCGTGGTGAGCCCCCGGTGCGTGGTGCCCACCCTGGCCCACGGGGACCTGCCGAAGGATAGGGAGGCGTTGCGCCGCCCGGCGGAACGTAACCGGGTGCCGGTGTTCGACCTGGGAGAGCTGCCGTGCGCCGGGGCCTACGCCAAGGTCCTGCGGCCGGGGACGATCCGCACCGGCGACCCGGTCGCCCTCCTGACCTGACCCACCCCGATAGCGGGGGAACCGTCCTGAGCCGGTTCCCCGCCAAGGGTCAGGCCAGGTGCTTCTGGAGGTCGTCGAGGATCTTGCCCGCAGCGGTGACCCCGATGCCGAGCATCCACACCTCGTCGTCCACGTTGTGCTTGACCGCCTTGAGGTTCTGCCACAGCGGCCCCGCGGTGACCGCCGCCTGCGACTCCTCGGCCGCCTTGCCGTACGCGCTGTAGAAGAGCACGTCCCCGTCGGCCAGCGCGAGGTTCTCGGCGGAGAGCTTGCCGAAGCGCTTGTCCTCCTGGTTGGCGAGGAGCTGTGCCTCGGGCCGGGGCACCCCGGCGTCCCCGAGGACGATGCCGCTGAAGGACTCGGGCCCGTACATCCGGATCTCGGTCGGCATGAACCGGACGATGCTCGCCTTCTTGGTGGTCTTGATCGTCTTGGCCCGGGCCTCGTAGTCGGCGAGGAGCTTGGTGGCCTCGCCCTTCTTCCCCAGCGCCTCGGCGTCGAGGAGGAAGTTCTCCTTCCAGGTGATCCCCACCTTCTCGGTGAACACCGTGGGGGCGATCTTGGAGAGCTTGTCGTAGAAGGCGGCCTGCCGGAACTTGGTGCCCAGGATCAGGTCCGGCTTCAGCGCCATGATCGCTTCGAGGTTGGGCGCCTGGAGGGTGCCGACCGCCTTGGTGGCGTCGAGCGAGGAGCCGAGGTAGGCCGGCCACTTCTGGTTCTCGGCGGCCTGGGCGGCCCCGACCGGGGTGAGGCCGAGGGTGACCATGGTGTCGAGCTTGTCGGTGTCGAGCACGACGACCCGCTTGGGCGAGGCGGGGACCTGGGTGGAGCCCATGGCGTGCTTGACGGTCGGCCCGTCGGCGGTAGCCGTACCCCCCGAGGAGCAGGCGGTGAGGGCGAGGACGGGCAGCAGGGCCAGGGCGGCCGAGCGCAGGCGCATGGGGAGACTTCCTTGATCACGAAACTAAGGCAACCCTAAGTTTAACCGCATCCAGGTTTAGTGAGCTGTCCGAAACACCCGCGAAACACCCTCCCGGGGAGATTCACCAGCGCGAAACACACCTGGTCGTGGCCCGAAACGGCGGAAGAACACAGTTCGGTGCATCGTCAGATGCGCAGCCGGTCAACGGAGTCCGGGCGGCGCCGCAATGGACAAGCCCAACCTAAGGAGGGTCGCGTCGATGATCGACGGCGGCACTACCGCCTGGATGCTCGTGTGCACCGCCCTGGTGCTGCTGATGACTCCGGGCCTCGCGTTCTTCTACGGTGGCATGACCCGGGCCAAGAGCGTGCTCAACATGATGATGATGTCGTTCGCGAGCATCATCGTGGTGACCATCGCGTGGGTCATGTACGGCTACTCCCTGGCCTTCGACTCCTCGGAAGGCTTCCTCAACAACCTGGTCGGCGGTCTCGACTACCTGGGCCTGTCGGGCGTCTTCAACGCCGTCTACGAGAACCTGATCGTCGAGGACGCGGCCAAGCAGATCACCGCCGAGATGGCCGCGGCCGACAACTTCCCGCTGATGGTCTTCTCCGCCTTCCAGCTCACCTTCGCCATCATCACCGTCGCGCTGATCAGCGGCGCCATCGCCGACCGGGCGAAGTTCGGGGCGTGGGTGCTGTTCGCCCTGGTGTGGGTGACGGTCGTGTACTTCCCGGTCGCGCACTGGGTGTGGGGCGGCGGCTGGCTGGGCCAGCTCGGCATCGAGGACTTCGCCGGCGGCACGGTGGTGCACATCAACGCCGGAGCCGCGGCCCTCGCGCTCGCCCTGGTCCTGGGCAAGCGCAAGGGCTGGGGCAAGGAGCCGATGCGCCCGCACAACCTGACCCTGGTGCTGCTCGGCACCGGCCTGCTGTGGTTCGGCTGGTTCGGCTTCAACGCCGGCTCGGAGCTGGCCCCCGACCAGACCGCGGGCCTGGCCTTCATGAACACCCAGATCGCCACCGCCGTCGCCGCGGGCGCCTGGATCGTCGTGGAGAAGCTGCGTGACCGCCACTCCACCACGCTGGGCGTCGCCTCCGGCGCGGTCGCCGGCCTGGTCGCCATCACCCCGGCCTGCGGCTTCGTGGACCCCTGGGCCGCCGTGGTCATCGGCCTGCTGGCCGGCGTCGCCTGCTGCTACGCGGTGGGGCTGAAGAACCGGCTCGGCTTCGACGACTCGCTCGACGTGGTCGGCGTGCACCTCGTCGGCGGCGTGATCGGCGCGGTCGCCCTCGGCTTCGTCGCCGCCTACCCCTTCCTGCCCGGCCAGAACAAGGGCGTCCTGATCGAGGGCGGCCAGTGGAGCCAGGTCGGCCTGCAGATCCTCGGCCCGGTCGCGGTCGGCGTGTACTCCTTCGTGGTCTCCTGGGTGCTGGGCAAGCTCATCGACAAGACGATGGGCTTCCGCATCCCGGAGGAGGCCGAGGTGGCGGGCATCGACATCACCACCCACGCCGAGACCGGCTACGACCTGGGCAGTGTGCACGCCTCCGGCGTGATCTCCGCCAACGCCCCCGTGATCGCTGCCAAGAAGGTGGACGCATGAGACTGATCACCGCCGTCATCAAGCCGTTCAAGCTCGACGACGTCAAGGCCGCCCTGGAGCAGTTCGGGGTCAAGGGCATGACGGTCAGCGAGGCCAGCGGGTACGGCAGGCAGAAGGGCCACACCGAGGTCTACCGAGGCGCGGAGTACCAGGTCGACCTGGTGCCGAAGGTCCGCCTGGAGGTGCTGGCGGAGGAGGACGACGCCGAGGAGGTCATCGACGTCATCGTGAAGGCCGCCCAGACCGGCAAGATCGGCGACGGCAAGGTCTGGTCGGTGCCCGTGGACACGGTGATCCGCGTGCGCACCGGTGAGCGCGGACCCGGAGCGCTCTAGCGGTGCGGGGCTTCGCCGCGGCCCGCCGCGAGCGGGCCGCGGAGATCGACCGCTGGCTCAAGGACCTGCTCGGTACGGCTGGCGGCACCGCCCGGCTCGCGCTGGTCGCCGTGGGCAGCCTGGGCCGGGCGGAACCGGCCCCCGGCAGCGATCTCGACCTGGTCCTGCTGCACGACGGCGAGCCCGGCATCGCCAGGATCGCCGACCGCGTCTGGTACCCCGTCTGGGACTCCGGCATCGGCCTCGACCACTCGGTCCGCACCGTGGCCGAGGCGGTCGAGGTGGCCAGGAACGACCTGAAGGCGGTGCTCGGCCTCATCCAGGCCCGGCACGTGGCCGGCGACCCCGACCTGACCAGGAGCGTGCGCGAGGCGGTGCTGGCCGAGTGGCGGGCCGACTCGCGCCGCCGGCTCGGCGAGCTGCGCGAGGCGGCCGGCCGGCGGGCCGAGCACGCCGGGGAGCTCGCCTTCCTCCTGGAGCCCGACCTGCGCGACTGCCGGGGCGGCCTGCGCGACTTCCAGGCGATGCAGGCCGTGGCCGCCGCCTGGGTCGCCTCCGCGCCCGGGCCGCGGGTGCGGGAGGCGCACGAGGTCGTCCTCGACGTCCGGCACGCGTTGCACGAGGTCACCGGCCGCGGCGCCGACCGGCTGGTGCTGCAGGAGCAGGAGGCCGTGGCCGCGACGCTCGGCCTGCTGGACGCCGACGCGCTGATGCGCCGGGTGTCGGAGGCGGGCCGGACCGTCGCGCACGCCTTCGACCTCACCTGGCGCAGCGTCGACCGCCTGGTCTCGGGACCGGCGCCGCGCGGTCGCCGCCCGCTGGCCGACGGGGTCGTCGAGCACGGCGGCGAGGTGGTGCTGGCCCGTGGGGTCAACCCGGCCAAGGATCCGGTCCTGCTGCTGCGGGCCGCCGCCGCGGCGGCCGAGGCGGGGCTGCCGCTGTCCCCGGTGACCGTCGCGACGCTCGCCGCCCAGGCGCCGCCGCTGCCGGTGCCGTGGCCCGCCGAGGCGCGGGACGCGCTGGTGGCGCTGCTCGGCGCGGGCCGGGCCGCGGTGCCGGTCTGGGAGGAGCTCGACCAGGCGGGCGTGCTGGTGAAGCTGCTGCCCGAGTGGGAGAGCGTGCGGCACCGGCCGCAGCGCAACCCGATCCACCGCTTCACCGTGGACCGCCATCTGATCGAGACGGCCGCCAACGCCGCCGCCCACACCCGGGAGGTGCCGCGGCCCGACCTGCTGCTGATCGGCGCGCTCCTGCACGACATCGGCAAGGGCGGGCCGGGCGACCACTCGGTCGGCGGCGCCGTGGTGGTGCGCGACCTCGCCGCCCGTCTCGGCCTGCCCGCCGCCGACGCCGATCTGCTGGCCGGGCTGGTCCGCCACCATCTGCTGCTGCCGGAGACCGCCACCCGCCGCGACCTGGACGACCCGGTCACCATCGAGAAGGTCGCCGCCGCGGTCGGCTCGCGCGAGCTGCTCGACCTGCTGGCCGCGCTGGCCGTCGCCGACGGGCTGGCGACCGGGCCCGCCGCCTGGAACTCGTGGAAGGCCGGGCTCGTCGCCGAGCTGGTCCGCCGCGTGCGCTCGGTGCTGGCCGGCTCGCCGCCGCCCAGGGCGCCCGTGCTCTCCCCGGCCCAGGCCGCGCTGGCCCGGCACGGCGGGGGAGCGGTGCGGGTGAACGGCGCCGGCGTCACCGTCGTCGCGCCCGACCGGCCCGGCCTGCTGTGGAGCGCTGCGGGCGTGCTGGCCGCGCATCACCTGGTCGTCAGGTCCGCCTCGGCGGCCTCGGCCGGCTCCACCGCCGTCCTGGAGTTCTCCGTCATCCCCGAGTACGGCTCGCCGCCCGACCCCGCCACGCTGGAGGCGGATCTGCGGCTGGTGCTCGCCGGGCGGCTCGACATCGAGCAGCGGCTGGCTCGCCGTACCAGAGCCATGAGACCTGCTCGCGTCCCCGTGGCCCCGCCGCGGGTGCGGCTCCTTGACGACGCGTCTGCCACAGCGACAGTTGTCGAGGTCAGAGCGCATGACCGACCTGGACTTTTGTGGCGCATCGGGCGTGCGTTTGGGGATTGCGGGCTTGACGTGAAAGCTGCTCATGTGGAGACTCTGGGCGCGGAGGCGGTTGACGTCTTCTATGTGGTGGATCGCGCCGGGCGCCCCCTCAGCGATGACGTGCAACGCCGCGCGGTGCGTGATCAGGTGCTTGCCGCTTTGCGATAACCGGACATGCACAGTCTGTGGTCACATTTGTAACAATTGTGTCTGTTTTGCCTGGTCATCGACGTCCGGCGGATACCTTGTGGACGACCTATGACCCGTCTTTTGCGACGGGATGACCGAGGGGTAGCGAACAGCGGTGACAACGCGTAACAACGTGCCAGACCCAGGCACACGCAGGGAGGCGCCGGACGCGGGCAAGTTTGACGCCCGCGGCGGCCGGGCCGCCCGGCGAGACCGCCAAAAGCGGTCGTTGCCACGGTTCGCGCTGCGCAACTGGCGCGTACGGTGGCGCCTCACGGCTCTCATCCTGGTGCCCACGATCGCCGGTGTCACCCTCGCCGGTGCGCGCGTGGTCACCTCCGTCGAGAGCGTCGGCGACTACACCCGGCTGGCGACCGCCGCCGAGCAGGCCGGACACATCCGCGACCTCCTCCAGTCGATCGGACTGGAGCGTGACACGGCGGGCTGGTACTACCTGTCGCGGAACAACGACAAGCTCCAGGAGCACGTCCAGAACCGGGAGAAGGAGACCGACCGCAACGCGAAGGTCGTCCTCGCCGACCTGGCCACGATCGACTCCAGCTACGGGGTCCGCGCCGAGGCGCGCGCCCGCCTCGCCGCCGCCTCCGTCCGCGGCCTGTCGACCGTCCGCAAGGAGAAGCTGACCGCCCGCTACAGCGGCATGGTGGAGAACCTGCTGGCCCTGCACGAGGAGCTCACGCTGCTCACCCAGGACTCCAAGACGGTCGGCCTGCTGCGCGGGCTGAGCGAGCTGGCGCGGGCCAAGGAAGCCATCTCCGAGCAGCGCATCCTCCTTCTCCAGACGGCCTACCAGAAGTCCGCGGTCACCGCGCTCCAGGTCGAGGACTTCATCGCCCTGCGCGCCCAGCAGCGCGCGGCCATGATCGCCTTCGGCTCCGAAGCCGGTCCGGAGTTCGCCAAGGAACTCCAGGACGCCCTGAACGAGCAGCGCTACTACCGGTCGGAACTGACCAAGGGTCGTGCCATCACCATGGCAGACGGCGGCCCGAAGATCCAATCGAGGCTGATCTCGGACAGGGCCGAGGGCATCAGCGAGTGGTTCAACGACAACTCCTGGGCCATCGACCAGATCCGCGGCAAGGTCGAGACGAAGGCCGCCGCCCAGGCCCTCCTGCGCGCCAACCAGCTGCGCGAGGCCGAGGTCCGCAACGCGATCCTCGCCGGCGCCGCGATCCTCGTCCTGCTGCTGCTCGTCCTGGTCCTGACCGTGCTCATCGCCCGGTCGATGGTCACCCCGCTGCGCCGCCTGCGCTCGGAGGCCCTGGAGATCGCCGGCATCCGGCTGCCCGACGTGGTGCGCACGCTGCGCGTCTCGGGCGACTCCAACCCGCCCGACATCCTGCCGATCCCGATCGAGGGCAAGGACGAGATCGGCGAAGTGGCGCAGGCCTTCGACGAGGTCCACCGCCAGGCCGTCCGCCTGGCCGCCGAGGAGGCCGAGCTGCGCGGCAACATCAGCGCGATGTTCGTCAACCTCTCCCGCCGCACCCAGACCCTGGTCGAGCGGCAGATCTCGCTGATCGACGGCCTGGAGAAGGGCGAGCAGGACGGCGCCCGGCTGGCCGACCTGTTCAAGCTCGACCACCTCGCCACCCGCATGCGGCGCAACTCCGAGAACCTCCTGGTCCTCGCCGGCCACGAACCGGCCCGCCGCCGCAGCCAGCCCGCCCGCCTCGTCGACGTCGTCCGCGCGGCGCTGTCGGAGGTCGAGGACTACGAGCGCGTCCAGGTGCGCGTGCACCGCGCCACCATGGTGGTCGGCAGCGCCGCCAACGACCTCGTCCACCTCGTCGCCGAGCTGGTCGAGAACGCCGTGCAGTTCTCCCCGAAGAACTCCCAGGTCGTCGTCACCTCCAGCATCATCGAAGGCGGCGGCGCGCTGGTGTCGGTCAGCGACTCCGGCATCAGCATGACCGAGGACGAGCTCGCCGAGGCCAACCGCCGCCTGGCCGAGCCGCCCGTCGTCGACGTCTCTGTCTCCCGCCGCATGGGCCTGTTCGTGGTCGGCCGCCTGGCCCTGCGCCACGGCATCCGCGTCCAGCTCCGCAAGGGCGAGGGCAGCGGCCTGATCGCGATGATCCTGCTGCCGCCGTCGCTCATCCCGGATGCCGGCCAGCCGCCCGTGCCGCAGCGTCCCGCCTTCGGCGGCAGCGCCAACGCCGCCCCGGCCGCGCAGAACGGCTTCCAGTCCTTCCCGAGCGGCGACTGGGACACCACCGGCTCCTCCGGGCTCACCAGCGGCCGGCAGGGCCTCGGCTCCTTCACCGCCGACCCCGCCCAGGCCTTCCCGCAGCCGCCGTCCGGACCGTTCGCGCCCGGCTCGCACCCGTCCTTTCCCAGCAACCCGGGCAACTACCCGAGCCTGGACAACGCCGCCTTCCCCAGCCTGGACAGCTCGTCCTTCCCGAGCTTCCCCAGCGGGGACAACCCGGTGCGCCGCGAGCAGCAGCCGCCGCAGACCGGCTCCTACCCGGGCTACCCGCAGGCGGAGGGCAACGGCCTGCCGCGCCGCGACGGCGGAGCGTTCCCGAGCGGCGACACCGGCGCCTTCGGCAGCCGCGACACCGGATCGTTCGGCCGTGACACCGGCGCCTTCGGCGGCGGGGGCGCGTTCGGCAGCCGGGACAACGGCTTCCCCAGCGGCGACAACGGCGCGGGACCGCTCCCGAGCAGGGACGGCTCGCTCCCCGGCCGCGACAGCGGGGCGTTCGCCGCCCCGCACTACACCAGCGACCTGCAGCGCCCGGCCACCCCGTCGGTGGAGTTCTCGTCGATGGAGCCGGAGCAGGAGGAGTACCTCCCGATCTTCGCCTCGGTGGAGTCGGCCTGGTTCCGCCGGCCCGACGCCTCCCAGGAGCCGGCTCCGCGCAAGGCCGCCGAGCCGGCCGCCGAAGAGGCCGCGGCGCCTGCCGTACCGGCCGGTGACGCCTGGCGCACCCCCGCCGACGCCGGCTGGCGTGCGGCGGCGGCGGCCAGCGACCCCAGCCTCGGCGGCGTGACCCAGGCCGGGCTCCCGCGCCGAACGCCGAAGGCGAACCTGGTGCCCGGCACGGCCGCGGCCCAGCCGGCACAACCACAGGCGCCGGTCCCGCCGGCGCCGCCGGTCTCGGCGGACCGGATCCGCAACCGTATGTCCAGCTTCCAGCAGGGCGTCCGGCGCGGCCGGGCCGAGCTGAACGAGCAGGAGGACCAAGCGTGAGCGAGCTTGCCGGGCGACAGGCCCGGCACAGCATCACTGCGGGCACGCTTACGACCAAGGAGGAAGAGTGACGACCCTCAGCCATGAGGCGCATCGGTTCGACTGGCTGATCACCGACTTCGTGCGCAACACCCCTGGTGTCGCCCACGCCGTGGTGGTCTCGGCCGACGGACTCTGCCTGGCCTCGTCGGAGGGCTTCCCCCCGGACCGGGCCGACCAGCTGGCGGCGGTCTCGGCGGGACTGCTCTCGCTCACCGTGGGCGCTTCGCGCGTTTTCGAGGGCGGGGCGGTGACGCAGACCGTGGTGGAGATGCAGCGCGGCCTGCTGCTGGTGATGGCGATCAGCGACGGTTCGGTGCTGACGGTCCTGGCCGCGCCCGACTGCGACATGGGGCTGGTGGCCTACCAGATGACGTTGCTGGTGGACCGGGCCGGCCAGGCGCTGACCCCGGCCCTGCGCGCGGAACTGCAAGCCGCCAGGACCCGGTGATGTGATGGTGTACGGCGCCGACGGTTCGGGGGACGAGGAGCCCCTGTTCCGTCCGTATGCGGTGACGGGCGGCCGGTCGGAGCCTCGCTACCACCTGGCCATGGAGACGCTGGTCTCCTCGATGTCCATCCCGGACGACGAGCTCGCCCTGCTCACCCCCGAGCAGGAAGCCATCATGCAGCTATGCCGTACCTTCCGCTCCGTGGCGGAGATCTCAGCGCTGCTGCGGGTCCCGCTCGGGGTGGCGCGCGTGCTGATCGCCGACATGTCGGACGAAGGTCTCGTCCGGCTCCACCAGCCGCGCCTGGAACAAGGTCAGCCAGACCTCAACATGCTCGAAAGGGTGCTCAGTGGACTTCGCAGGCTCTAGCCCCGGGCTGACGTCGACGAAGATCGTCGTCGCCGGCGGCTTCGGCGTCGGGAAGACGACGTTCGTGGGCGCCGTGTCCGAGATCCTCCCGCTCACCACCGAAGCGGTCATGACCGATGCCTCCGCGGGCATCGACGACCTCGGTATGACGCCGAACAAGCAGACCACCACGGTGGCCATGGACTTCGGCCGGTTGTCGCTCGACCGGGACCTGATCCTGTACCTGTTCGGCACGCCCGGGCAGCACCGGTTCTGGTTCATGTGGGACGACCTGGTCCGTGGCGCCATCGGCGCGGTCGTGCTGGTCGACACCCGGCGGCTGGCCGACAGCTTCCCGGCGATCGACTACTTCGAAGAGGCCAAGCTGCCGTTCGTCATCGCGATCAACGGCTGGGACGGCACCTTCGCCCACGCCGAGAACGAGGTGCGCGAGGCGCTCGCGCTGGCCCCGCACGTGCCGATCGTGCGGACCGACGCGCGCCACCGCGACGCGGTCAAGCAGACGCTGATCACGCTGGTCGAGCACGTCGTCCGCATCCGCGCGGCGTACGGCACGCCGGCCTGACCCGCGGCGGAAGGCTCGTGACCCCCTGCCCGGCCCGCCAGGAAAACCGGTTGGCGGCGCCGGGCCGGGTGGTGACACTGTCGGAATGTTCTCCGACGCCGACGTAGCGGCTCTCTACGACCAGCTCGCCCCCTGGGACCCCGCCCGCGCCGAGTGCGCCTTCGTGACGGAACACGTCCTGGCCGCTTCGGACGTGCTCGACGTGGGCTGCGGCACCGGCAGCCTGCTGCAGGACGCCCGCGAGCGCGGCCACACCGGCCGGCTGACCGGCGTCGACCCCGACCCGGCGATGCTGGACCGCGCCCGGCGGCATCCGGGCGTCGAATGGGTGGCGGGCAAGGCGGCCGACCTCGGCTGGACGGCCGAGTTCGACCTGGCGACCATGACCAGCAACGCCTTCCAGTGCCTGATCACCGACGCCGACCTGCGCGCCTCCCTGCGCGCGATCCACACCGCCCTGCGGCCCGGCGGGCGCTTCGTCTTCGGCACCCGCCACCCCCAGGCCCGCGCCTGGACCGGCTGGCACCCGGGCAACGCCTCCGACGTCGAGACCGCCGACGGCCGCAAGCTGCGGATGTGGCACGAGGCCGAAATGGGAGCGGGCGGCGTCGTCGCGCTGAGCGAGACCACCGCGACGCCCGACGGCACCGTGCTCCGGGTCGACCGGGCCGAGCTGCGCTTCCTCGACCCCGCCGAGCTCAACGCCTTCCTGGCCGAGGCCGGGTACGTGATCGAGGCGCAGTACGGCGACTGGGTCCGCGGGCCTCTTACCGACGACTCCCGGGAGATCATCACCGTGGCGCTGCGGCCTTAAGAGGGACGGAAGGAAACCGTAAGGCGACCCCGGCAGAGTGAGGGACATCGGAAAGCACGGCCCCCACCACGAAAGAGACGGCGATCATGCGTAAGTTCAAGCTCCAGGTCCAGGTCACCGCCGACGGCTACATGGCCGGCCCGAACGGCGAGATGGACTGGATGACCTTCCCCTGGACCGACGACCTCAACGCCTACCTCGACGCGCTGACCAAGCCGGTCGACCTCATCGTCCTGGGCCGCAAGCTGGCCGAGGGCTTCATCCCCACCTGGGCCGCCGCGCCCGAGGGCGAGGACGAGGCGACGGTCGCCTGGATGAACGAGACCCCGAAGGTCGTCGTCTCCAGCACGCTCACCGAGTCGCCGTGGGAGAACGCGACCGTCGCCGGCGGCGACCTGGCCGAGGCGATCAACGAGCTGAAGGCGCGGCCGGGCGGCGACATGATCGCCTACGGCGGCGGCACCTTCGTGGCCAACCTGATCGCCGCCGGGCTGCTGGACGACCTGCACCTGCTGGTCAACCCGACCGCGATCGGCTCGGGCATGCCGGTCTTCCCGGCCGGCGCCCACCACCGGATGGAGCTGGTGGAGGCGCGGCCGTTCGAGTGCGGGATCGTCGCCCTGCACTACCGACCCAAGCGCTAGCGCCCGTGCGGCGGGTGCAGGGCCGGTCCCGAGGGTGCCGGCCGATGGGACGCGAAAGGGGCCCGGACCGGCTGCCCGGGCCCCTGGTCAGGCGTCAGCCCCTGCGCCACCAGCGCCGCAGGCGCCAGCCGCCGCGCACGATGCCCCAGCCACCGCCGATGCCGGCGCCCCACTTGGCGCCGTTCAGCCAGGCGTTGCCGCAGCCGGACCAGGTCCGCTTGCGGTAGCAGCCGTAGGAACCGTAGGCCACCGCGCCGACGAAGCCGCCACGGCTGAACCAGCGGCGACCGCTGCTGGCCCAGCGCTTGAGCGTCCTGCCGGCCTGGCCCCGCTTGCCCCACTGCTTCTTGCCCCAGCGCCAGCCGCTCTTGCCCCAGCCCCACGCCTTGCGGCCCCAGGAGCCAGCCCGCGAGCACCAGCGCAGGCAGGCCGCGATGGCCGGGATCCAGAATGCCTTGCCGTCCAGGTCGGTGCAGTTGACCGGGTCGCCCGCGCAGTACTCGTAGGCGTTGGCGCTGCCGCCGGTCACCGGGTCGATCTGCAGGAAGCGGCCCAGGGCCGGCGAGTAGAGCCGCACGCCCATCAGGACGACCCCGTCGAGCGTCTCGGCCGAGCGCTGCTTGCCGCCCAGCCAGCCGTACCGCCTGGGCTCGGAGCGGGAGACGCCGAACTCGTCGGCGTCCACCACCGTGGCGGTCAGCGTGGCCAGGTCGAGCTCGGTGGCCACGTCGCCGTGCAGGGAGGTGAGCTGGAGGCGCACCTGCCCGTCGCGGCCGGTCAGGGCGGCCAGGTTGCCGTCCATGCCGTTGACGTTGCGGGTGACGCCGCCGTCGGCCTCGGCCACCCAGGACGGGGTGTCGCCCTCGCCGTCGTAGTGGTTGACGGTCGTTCCGGCCGGGCCGGTGAACGAGCGGATCCGGTCGGCCGCGTCGAGGGTCCAGGTCATCGTGCGCTCGCCCACGGTCTGCTTGTGGACGAAGTCGTTGACGTGGTACTCGAAGGTGCTGCCCGGCAGGGCGGTGGTCCGGCCGAGCTGGTCGTAGGCGATGCCCTCGCCGGTGAGCCGGTCGGCCGCGTCGTAGGCGTAGCCGGTCTCGGTGACCTTCCCCTCGCAGTCCTCGGCCGCGAGCTTGGTGCGGTTGGTGTTGGCGTCGAAGGAGTAGGTGCGCTTCTCGCAGCCCTCGGTGACCGAGGTCAGGCGGCCGGCCTTGTCGTAGCCGTAGCTCCGCCGGCCGTCGCGCAGCCGCTGGCCGTGCGCCGAGACCTCCACCTGCTCGGCCAGGAGCGGCTCCTCCTGCCCGTCGCGGGTGTAGACGCGGGACAGGTCGGTGCCCCGCTCGTCGTCCTCGACCGCCAGGTGCAGGCCGCCCGGCAGGTCGCCGCCGGCGAAGCCGCCGTCGGCGTCGTAGCGGGCGGTGAAGGCGCCGGCCACCGAGTCCGTCACCGACGTGGCCAGGCCGCGCGGCTCGGCCGCGTGGTCGTAGGCGTACACGACGGTGGACGGCAGGCTGTCGGACACCTTCGTGGTACGGCCCAGCAGGTCGTACTCCGTGGTGGTCACCGCGCCGTCGGCGTCGGTGTAGGAGATCGTCTGCCCGAGCAGGTCGTAGCCCGTCGCCACGCGTTCGGTGACGTTGCCCTGCGCGTCGAGCCGCCGGCGCTCCAGCACCTTGCCGGTGGTGCTGGAGTAGACGACGCCGGAGACCGGCACCTGCTGCCCGACGCCGCCGGTGATCCACGAGGTCAGCGGCCGGTCGGCCGCGTCGTAGCCGGTGTGGGTCGTCCTGGTCACGCCGCCGGCGCTCTCCGCCACGGTCAGCGGGCTGCCGAAGCGGGTGTAGGTGGTGGTCTTGACCGGGGTCTGCGTGCCGCTCTCCGGAGCGATCCGGCAGACCAGGCCGGCCCAGGCGGGCTTGCCGCCGCAGGGCGCGGCGCCGGTCGCGGTGTAGTAGGTGGTGAGCAGGGTGGCGCCCGCGTTGCCGCGCGGCAGGGTCGTCCGGATGGCCCGGCCCTCGGCGTCGTAGGACGTCGTGGTGGTCAGGTTCAGCCCGCCCGGGTCCTTCACGATCTTGGTGGGCTGGCCGAGCTTCCAGTCGTACTCGGTCACCGTGACGCGCACGTCGGTGTCGCTCGCCGCGCCCGGCGCACGGGCTCCGACGCTCTCCTTGGTGACGAGGTTCTTGGTCGCGGCGTCGGCCGGGCGGCCTTCGTCGTAGACCTTGACCGTGTGCAGCCTGGCCGGCTCGGCGCCGATCAGGTGCAGCGGGCCGTACTCCTCCAGCTCGCGCTGGCCCTCCTCGTCGTAGATCGAGCGGGTCGAGAGCAGTTCGGCTCGCTCGGCCGTACCGAGGGCGGAGATGCCCAGGTCGTCCAGGCGCGGGGCGCTCCCGAGCGCCAACTCCAGGTTGGCCGCGCCGAGCTCGCGCACGGTGTTGCCGAACTTGTCGTGCTCGGTCACCGACAGGTGCCCGCCGGGGGTGAGGGTGTTGACCTCGCGCCCGCTGGCGTCCAGGTAGTGCACGGTCGCGCGGGCCCAGCCGGAGCCGGGCCTCTGGTCGGGCGGGAGGATCGCGGTGGCGTCGGTCGGGTTGTTGCGCTGGCCCCAGACCGCGGTGTGCTGCGGCTTGAGGTCGGCGGGACCGCCCGACGCCTTGTCCAGCGGCACGTCGTACACGATCGAGGTGCGGGCCTCGCCCTCGACCTGGTCGGCCGTGCCCGCGCGCAGGCCCGGCCTGGACACGTGCTGCAGCCGGCCCTCGGCGTCGTAGGCGTAGGTCCAGGGCAGCTCGCCCGGCGGGGTGAGCCGCACGATCCGGCCGGCGGCGTCGTAGGCGTAGGTGGTCTTGAGCGCGGGCGTGACGCGCGGGTCCCACGCCTCGATCAGGCGGCGCGAGGCGTCGTAGGCGTACTGCGCCACGGCCACGGGCGTGCCCGAGTCGTGGAAGAGCACCTTGCCCACGCGGTCACCCTCGTAGACCAGCTCCAGCACGCGGCAGCCGGGCTTGGGCGAGGGCAGCGCGCAGTCGACCGCCAGGTCGGCCACCGCGCCGGTGGGCGCGATGATCGCCTTGAGCCGGTCGGCCTCGTAGACGTAGCGCGTGACGTTGTTCGCGCCGGGCGGCGTGGTGGTCGCCGGGCGGAAGAGCGTCGAGCCGGCCGGCTTGGTGAAGGTGGTCACCACGCCGTCGGCGTCCTTGAGCGTGTAGGCGCCGGTGAGCGTGAGCTCCTCCGCGCCCTCCTCCGGCTTCCAGCCCGAGCCGGTCCTGGTGAACTGGATCGGGCTGCCGTCGGCCAGGGTGAGCTCTACCGAGCTGGCCGAGGTCTCGGTCAGCGAGGTGTACTCCGACTCGGCCACCTCCGAGACGCCGCCCGCCGACCACTCCGGCCCGAAGGGCGAGGTGGTCTTGCCGAGCTTGGGGTCACGCGAGGAGGCGGTGCGCGACAGCGCCAGGCCGAACAGCTCGGCCTCGGACTCCTCCAGGCGGAAGTCGCCGGTCAGCAGGTTGACCGTGCCGGAGCCGAGCTCCTCGGTGGCCGCGCCGCTGGCCTGCCGGTCGGCGACCACGTCGGTGGCCACCGTCGGCGAGGTCGCGCCGGAGGCGTTGCCGAAGACCGCCCGCACCTGCACGGCGCCGTCGCCGCCGAGCTGGTCGACCAGGTTCCAGGTGAGCCCGGAGACGGTCGCCGTGGCGCCGCTGACCGTGGCCGCCACCGGCCAGGCCGTCAACGGCCGGCCGTCGGCGCCCAGCACCTGGGCGGGCGGGATGGCGGCCCACGGGTCGGTCTCGGCCCGCCGCCACTCGAAGGTGACCCGGTCGTACTGGCTGCGGGCGCTGGCCGACAGCTCGGTACGGCGGGCCGTACGCTCGCCGTCGGCGGGCGCGGCGACGTTCCCGGCGCCCACGTTGAAGGTGTAGACCGCCGGGGCGGAGGCGTTGCCCGCCGGGTCGATGGTCTGCACGCTCACCGTGTGCTCGCCCGGCGTGGCCGGGGTGACGCTGAAGGTCTTGGCCGCGCCGGTGGTCGCCACGCGGGTGGTCGGGCCCTCGTCGAGGCGGTAGGCCAGCCACGCGGTGTCGGTGTTGCCCGGGGTGGCGGTGAAGGTCGCCGCCTTGCCGGGGTCGCCGTGCCAGCCCGTGTCGGGGTGGGTGGAGCTGGTCACCGAGGGCGCGGGCGGCTTGGCGGTGTCGACGCGGATGACCTTGTCGACGTACTCCTTGGAGTTGAGCGAGCCGTCGTTGGTCCAGCCGCGCACGGTGTAGGTGTGGCCGTTGACCAGCTTGCCGGCCGGGATGGCGGCGGAGCTGGAGAAGCCGCCGCTGCCGACGTAGGCGCCGTAGATGTCCTTGATCACAAGGTTGCCGCCCTCGCGGATCTCGAACCGGCCGCGCACGTTGCCGCCGTCCTGGTCACCGACGTGTGCCCGGAGCTGCGGGGTCGTGGTGGTGGTCCACATCGTGGTGCCGGCGACGGTGTGCGGGGAGACCCACACCGACTGCGGCTTGGTCGGGTAGGAGTTGTAGGTGACCGAGATGTAGGGCACGTGGCTCGTGGCGTTGCCGGAGTTGAAGCGCTTCCACGAGTAGGGGTCGCTCTCGTTCGAGGCGCGCAGGCCCATGCCCGACTCGCTCCAGCCCTGGTCGGCCCAGTGCTGCACGAGCGAGGTCACGTTGGCGCCCACCCAGCCGTCGGCGCAGCCGGAGCTGTGGCCCTTGGTCTGGCTGGAGGTGGCGTACTTGGCGGCCATGGTCGGCCCGGGGTAGCGGCTGGCGGTCGTGGCCTGGTTGGCCGACCAGACCTCCCAGCTCCGCGCCTCGCACGACCAGGAGTGGAAGTTCCACAGGTTGAGCGTGGCCGACAGGATGCGCTTGCCGCTGATGCCGGGCGTCTTCCACGTGATGAAGGAGCGGGCGATCTGGCCGCTGCCGTTGTTGCCCAGCTTGAGCTCGGTCGAGCCGGACATGTCGGTGCCGTAGCCCTGCTGGACGAAGGTGTCGAACACCTGGCCCAGGTTGAGCGTGGGGTCGACGGTGACCGGGTAGACGGTCGCCGGATCCGAGAGGAAGGCCGGATCCGGCGTGATCACCAGGTCGTTGCCGCGCACCCGCATGTCCACCGCGCCGCGGCGCAGGTGGTCGCCGGAGCCGGGGTCGACCTGGGCGTCCCACATGACCGGCGCGGGCACGGTCACGGTCACCTTGTTGCGGCGGTCGAGCAGTTCGACGCCGCCGTCGGCGGCCTGGCGGAGCTTCATGCCGGGCGCCTTGAGCCGCAGCCGGTAGGTCAGCGGCGTGGCGGGCCGCTCCTTGACCACGACGAACTGCTCGGCGCCGGTGCGGGTGGCGGTGATGACCACGTCGGCGGTGCCGAGCGCGGCCGGGTAGGTGACGGTGTCGCCGGAGACCTGCGGCGCGGGCAGCGGCCCCGGCCACTGCAGCGTCACCGGGCCGAGCGTGACCAGGTCGGTCGCGGTGCGGTCGGGCTTGCCGCCGATGCGCAGGTCGCGCTGGTGGGAGCGGACCGCGACGCTCTGGTCGTCCTGCTTGACCAGGGTGGGGTCGAGGGTGACCCAGGCTTCGCCCTCCCGCTGGCGGATCGGTCCAGAAAACGTTTCCACCGTGAGCGTGCCGTCAGGGTTGGCGTAGGTCGAGCTGGTCTCCGAGCGGGCGGCCTCGATCTCCACCCGCTTGCCGGTGAGCCGGGCGCTGAGCAGGGCGGAGGCCTCGTCCGGCGCGGTGGGGCCGGGCGGCGCCGCCGAGGGGTCGACGAGCGCGGGGTCGGGGGCGGGGGGCGGGGTTAAGGTGACTCTCGCTTGCGCCGGCTGCGCTTCCACGATCGCGAGGATCATGAAGACGCTCAGCGCCGCGGCGATCCTGCGCGCGGCCGGCTGGAACCGGCCCACGCGAGAACTGCCAGGAACCACGGGGTTCTCCGATCACGAGTGCGGTGAATTGCGCCGTGATCGTAGGTTTTTGGGCTTACCGGGTGAAAGATCACCTACGGAGGATTCAGGTGATCGTCATCTTCCGTTCGATCATGAACTGGACGCCGTCCAGGATCCGCTCCAGCCCGAAGTCGAAGGCGAACGCAGGGTCGTAGGCGGACTGGTGCGCCTCGCCCGCCGCCTGGCCGACCCGGGAGGCGACGGGGTACTGGGTGTAGTCGGCGATCCGGCTCAGGAAGGGCGCGTGCGCGGTCCACCACTGCTGGTCGGTCACGCCGGTGGACTTCTCCGCCTGGGCCGCGGCCACCGCGCCCCGCGCCGTGCCGTGCACGAAATCGGTGATCAGGGTGAGCACCGCGTCCATCTCGACGTCGCTGAGGCCGATGCCGTCGATGGCCCGCAGCTCGTAGTCGTACTTGGCGGTCAGGTTGGGGCCGAGCACCGGCCGGTTGCTGGCCACCTGGAGCAGCCACGGGTGGCGCAGGTAGAGCGCCCAGTTCTCGCGGGCGATGTGGGCGAGCCGGGCCCGCCAGCCGTCGAACTCCTCGCTGCGGTCGGTCTCGCCGTACACCGTGTCGAGCATGACGTCGAGCAGTTCCGGCTTGCCGGGGACGTAGGTGTAGAGCGACATCGTGCCCACGCCGAGCTGCTCGGCCACGCGGCGCATGGACAGTGCCGGCAGGCCCTCCTCGTCGGCCACCGTGATGGCGGCGCGCACGATGCGGTCGACGTTCAGTTCCGGCTTGCCCTTGCGGCTCGGCTTCTCGCTGGTGCGCCAGAGCAGCGCGAGGGAGCGGGCGGGGTCGCCCTTGCCCGAGTACTCGATCGTCATATCCGTACGGTACAACGTACGCTTGCTTTTCTTGAACCGTATGGCGTACGGTACAGCGTATGATAGTCGCCGAGAAGGTACACAAGAGCTACCGGGGCAAGGCCGCCCTGGCCGGCTTCGACCTGGAGGTCCGCCCCGGCACCGTCTGCGGCCTGCTCGGCCCCAACGGCGCCGGCAAGACCACCGCGGTCCGCATCCTGACCACCCTGCTGGGCTTCGACGCCGGCCGCGCCAGCGTCGCCGGCTTCGACGTGGCCACCCACCCCGCGGAGGTACGGCGGAGCATCGGCCTGGTCGGCCAGCACGCCGCCCTGGACGAGATCCTCAGCGGCCGGCGCAACCTGGAGATGTTCGGCCGCCTGTACCACCTCGGCGCCCGCCGCGCCCGGGCCAGGGCCGACGAGCTGCTCGAACGTTTCGGCCTGGCCGAGACCGGCGGCAAGCCGGTCAAGGACTACTCGGGCGGCATGCGCCGCCGCCTCGACCTGGCGGCCGGCATGATCCTCTCGCCGCCCGTGCTCTTCCTCGACGAGCCCACCACCGGCCTCGACCCGCGCAGCCGCGCCGAGGTCTGGGCCGCCGTGCGCGGGCTCGGCGCGACCGTGCTGCTGACCACCCAGTACCTGGAGGAGGCCGACCAGCTCGCCGACCGGATCGTGGTGCTCGACGCCGGCCGGGTGGTGGCCGAGGGCACCTCGGCCGAGCTCAAGGCCCGGCTCGGCGGCGACCGCCTGGACGTGGTGGTCCGTGACGTGGCCGACCTGCCCCGGGTCGCCGGGCTGCTGGCCGGGATCGGCAGCGGCGAACCCGAGACCGACCCCGACACCCGGCACGTCAGCGTGCCGGTGCGCGACCGGATGGCCGCCCTCGCCGCCGCGGTGACCGCCCTGGACAGGCTGGCGATCGAGGACCTGGCGGTCCGCCGACCCACCCTGGACGAGGTCTTCCTCGACCTGACCGAAAACCCGACCCACCCCCGCACCGAAACCCCGTCCAACCCCAGCACCGAAACCCCCGCCGGAACCCCCGCCGACCCCCGCACCGAAGCCCGCGCCGAGAGCCCGGGTCCGGTGGAGAAGGAGGATGTCCGATGAGTGCCGTCCCGCTGACCGGTTCGCGGCTCGGCTGGGCGCTGGCCGACGGGTGGACCGTCGCCCGGCGCGACCTGCTCCACTGGGCCGCCCAGCCCGCCGGAGCCGTCTTCGGCCTGGTCTTCCCGGTCCTGATCACCCTGGTCTTCGGCTACCTCTTCGGCGGCGCCGTGGCCGTGCCACCCGGCGCGAACTACTTCGACTTCCTCATGCCCGGCATGTACGGCATGACGATGCTCTTCGGCCTGAGCGCCACGATGGTCCAGGTCACCACCGACGCCTCCCGAGGCGTCACCGACCGCTTCCGCTCGATGCCGATGGCCCAGTCGGCCGTGCTGCTCGGCCGCAGCATCGCCGACCTGATCCACTCCACCGTGCTGCTCGCCCTCATGCTCGGCTGCGGCCTGGCCGTCGGCTGGCGGCCCACCGGCGGCCCGGCCGGCGCGCTCGCCGCGGTGGCCCTGCTGCTCCTGCTGCGGTTCGCGCTCATCTGGGCCGGCATCTACCTCGGCCTGCTCACCCGCGACCCCGGCGCGGTGGCCGCCGCGCAGGCGCTGGAGTTCCCGGTGGGCTTCCTGTCCAACGCCTTCGTCGCGCCGTCCAGCATGCCGGGCTGGCTGGGCGCGATCGCCGAGTGGAACCCGCTGTCGGCCACCGTCGGCGCGGTCCGCGAGCTGTTCGGCAACCCCACCTGGGGCGGCGACTCGTGGGTGGCCCAGCACTCGGTGCTCATGGCGGTGATCTGGCCGCTGGTCCTGCTCGCGGTCTTCTTCCCGCTGTCGGTCCGCGCCTACCGTCGGCTGGGCCGCTAGCGGCGGTAGAAGTCGATCGGCTCGGCCGGCAGCGGCGTGTTGCCGAGGATCAGGTCGGCCGCCTTCTCCGCCAGCATCATCACCGGCGCGTAGATGTTGCCGTTGGTGACGTACGGCATGGCCGAGGCGTCGACCACGCGTAACCCCTCCAGCCCGTGCACCCGCATGGTCTCCGGGTCGAGCACCGACAGCTCGTCCAGGCCCATGCGGTTGCTGCAGGAGGGGTGCAGCGCGGTCTCGCCGTCGCGGCGCACCCAGTCGAGGATCTCCTCGTCGGTCTCGACGCCCGGGCCGGGGGAGAGCTCGCCGCCGTTCAGCTCCGCCCAGGCCGGCTGGGAGAGGATGGCCCGGGCGTGCCGGATCGCCTCGACCCACTCGCGCCGGTCCTGGTCGGTGGACAGGTAGTTGAACCGCAGCGCCGGCTTGACCGCGATGTCGCCCGAGGTGATCCGCACCGAGCCGCGGGCGTCGGAGTACATCGGCCCGATGTGCAGTTGGTAGCCGTGCCCGCCCGCCGGGGCCGACCCGTCGTAGCGCACCGCGATCGGCAGGAAGTGGATCATCAGGTTGGGGTAGGCCACCTCGTCGTTGGAGCGCAGGAAGCCGCCCGCCTCGAAGTGGTTGGTCGCGCCGGGCCCCCGGCGCAGGAAGAGCCAGTCGGCCCCGATGAACGGCCGCCGCCACATCGCCAGCGACGGCTGCTGGGAGACCGGCTTCAGGCAGGCGTGCTGCACGTAGACCTCCAGGTGGTCCTGGAGGTGCTCGCCGACGCCGGGCAGGTCGTGCCGCACCTTGACGCCCGCCGCCTCCAGCACCGCCCGCGGCCCGACGCCGGAGACCTGCAGGAGCTGCGGCGAGTTGATCGCGCCGCCGCACAGGATGATCTCCCTGCCGCGCACGGCGGCCCCGTTGACCTCGACGCCGACCGCGCGCTCGCCCTCGAACAGCACCTTCGACACCAGCGCGCGGGTCCGCACCGTCAGGTTCGGGCGCCGGCGCACCGGGTGCAGGTAGGCGCGGGCCGCGCTGAGCCGCCGGCCCCGGTGCAGGTTGCGGTCGAAGGCGGCGAAGCCTTCCTGCCGGTAGCCGTTCACGTCGTCGGTCAGCTCGTGGCCGGCCTGCCGTACCGCCTGGAAGAAGGCCTCGAACAGCGGGCCACGCGCGGGCCCGCGCTCCAGCTTCAGCGGCCCTCGCGACCCGCGGTAGGGCGAGTCGGGGTCGGCCAGGCAGTTCTCCATCCGCCTGAAGTACGGCAGGCAGTGCGCGTAGTCCCAGCTCTTCATGCCGGGGTCGGCCGCCCAGCGCTCGTAGTCGAGCGGGTTGCCGCGCTGGAAGATCATGCCGTTGATGCTGCTGGAGCCGCCCAGCACCTTGCCGCGCGCGTGGTAGATCCGGCGCCCGCCCATGTGCGGCTCCGGCTCCGACTCGTACTTCCAGTCGTAGAAGCGGCTGCCGATGGGGAACATCAACGCCGCCGGCATGTGGATGAAGACGTCCCACCGGTAGTCGGGCCGCCCGGCCTCCAGGAGGAGGACGGAGGCGCCGGGGTCGGCGCTGAGCCGGTTGGCCAGCGCGCAGCCGGCCGAGCCGCCGCCGACGATGATGAAGTCCCACGTCCGCGTCACCGGGGCATCCAGTCCTTCCACACGATCTTGTTCTCTTCGACCCACTTCTCGGCCGCCTGCTCGGGGGTCAGGCCGGCCACGATGTCCCCGGCGACCGCGTTCTGGTGGTCGTTGCTCCAGGTGAAGTTGCGGACCAGCTCGTAGGCCTTGCCGCCCTCGCGGGCGAAGCGGGTGCTGACGATCTTGTCCAGCAGGTAGGGCGGGTAGTCGCAGGCGACCTTGGCCGCGTCGGCGTCGCAGCCGATGGCGTAGGGCGGCAGGTTGACCTTCACCAGCTTGACCTTGGTGAACAGCCACTGCGGTTCGTAGAAGTACATGAGCAGCGGTTTGCGGTTCTTGGTGGCGTCGAGGGCGGCTTTGATGAGCGCGTCCTCGCTGCCGGAGTAGACGACCCGGTAATTCAGGTCGAGATTCTTGACGATGCTCTCGTCGTTGGTCACGAAACTGGGGTCGCCATCAAGCACCTGACCGAAATTTCCGGATTTAGCCGTCCGGAAAAGGTTCGCATGCTTGTTGAGATTGCGCCAGTCCGAAATTCCGGGATAGGCGCCGGCCATCCATTGCGGGATGTACCACCCGATAACGCCCTTGTTGCCGTTCAGCCCGGCGGAGAGCGCCACCTTCTTGCGGTCGATGTACTCCTTCTTGAGATCCTCGTGCCCCCAGTTCTCGACGATCACGTCCACCTCGCCACTCTCGAAGCGGGCCCAGGAGTCCTTCTCGGCCGACTCCCGGAAGGACACCTCGTAGCCGAGCTCCTTCCGGAGCAGGTGGGCCAGGACGGCGGCGGTCGCCCGGTAGCCGGCCCAGTCGTGCAGGTCGATCCGCACCCGCCCGGCCGACCCCGCCCGGGGCGCGGGCTCCTCGGCGGAACAGGCCACCAGGAGGAGGGCCAGGGGCACGGCGAGCAGCTTGCTTCTGGTCATTGGGGTTCTCCGTAGGATGCCGCGGCCCCCACGATGCAGGGGGCCGCGGCTGGGGATCTCCGGGTCAGCGGGGGAGCGCCGGGGTCAGCTCGGGATCCAGGCCTGCCACTTGGCGGTGTTGGCCTCGATCCACTTCTTGGCGGCCTCCTCGGGCTCCATGCCGTCGTTGATGTCCATGGACACCTGGTTCTGGTCCTCGTTGGTCCAGCTGAAGTTCTTGACGAGCTGGTAGGCCTTGCCTCCGGTGTCGGCGAACTTCTTGCTCACGATCTTGTCGAGGTCGAGCTCGGCGTAGTCGCAGGCCACCTTCTTCGGGTCGGCGTCGCAGCCCTCGGTGTACGGAGGCAGGTTGACGCGGACCAGCTCGGTCTTGCTGAACAGCCAGTGCGGGTCCCAGAAGTAGAACAGCAGTGGCTTCTTCTGCTCCTGCGCGGTCTGCGCGCCCTTGATCAGCGCCGCCTCGGAGCCGCCGGTGACGACCTTGTAGTTCAGCTTGAGGTTCTTGATGATCGCCTCCTCGTTGCTCACGTAGGAGGGGTCGCCGAACAGCAGGGCGCCCTTGTCGCCCGACTCCGAGGTCTTGAAGAGCTCGGCGTACTTGTTGAGGTTCTTCCAGTCGGTGATGTCGGGGTACTTGTCGGCCATCCACTTGGGCACGTACCAGCCGATGACGCCCTTGTTGCCGGTCGAGCCGGCCTCGACCGCGACGCCCTTCTCCTCGATGAACTTCTTCTTCAGGTCGGGGTGACCCCAGTTCTCGATGATGACGTCCACGTCGCCGGTCTCGAAGCCCTCCCAGGCGAGCTGCTCCTTGATCTCGGGCAGCTCGACGGTGTAGCCGAGCTCGTTCTTCAGCAGGTAGGCCACCACGTTGGCGCTGGCCTCGTAGCCGACCCAGGGGTTGATCGCGATCTTGACGGTGCCGCCGGCGGAGGTCTCCGGCGTGGCGCTGGCCGACGGCTGCGGGCTGGCCGCGGCGCCCGGCGTGTCCTGGACCTTGGCCCCGCCGCAGCCGGCGAGCGCCATTCCTAAGGTCAGGATGCCTGCGAGCAGGCGTATCTTCATTTCCGACTCATCCTTTTGCTGTGAAGAGGGGGGCGCCGGTCGGCGCCCTGGGTGATCCGGTCGAGCATGATGCCGAGCAGCACGATGGCCAGGCCGGCGGCGAAGCCCATGCCGAAGTCCGTGCGCTGGGAGAAGCCGGAGACCACGTCGTAGCCGAGCGCGCCGCCGCCGACGAGCGCACCGAGCACGACCATCGCGAGGGTCATCACGATGCCCTGGTTGGCGGCGAGGAGGATGGCCTTGCGCGCCATGGGGAGCTGGACCTTCCACAGGAGCTGGCCTGGTGTGGATCCGGCGGAGGCCGCGGCTTCGACCACGGTCGGTGGCACGCCGCGGATGCCCTCCTCCACCAGCCGCACCACGGGCGGCACCGCGTAGATCACCGAAGCGAAGATCGCGGTGAACCGGGTGGCGCCGAACAGCGCCAGCGCGGGGAGCAGGTAGACGAAGGCGGGCAGGGTCTGGGCGGCGTCCAGCAGCGGGCGCTGGAACGCCGAGTAGCGGGGCGAGCGGGCCGCCGCGATGCCGAGCAGCACGCCGGCCACGAGCGTCACGGCCACGGCGACGATGACCATCGCCAGGGTGACCATGCTGTGCTCCCACAACGCCAGGCCGATGAGCGCGGCCACGCAGACCAGCGTGGTGACGGCCGGCCGTACCCCGCCGACCCGCCAGGCGAGCCCGGCCAGCAGGGCGGCGACCAGCCACCACGGGGCCGAGGTCAGCACCCCCTCCAGCGGGTTGAGCAGGCCGTAGCTGACCGCGTCCTTGATCGCGTCGGTGGCGGCGAACCAGCTCGACTCCATCCAGTCCACGAAGGCGTTGACCGGCGCGGCCGTCTTCAGCACCCACGGCCACTCGGCCGGCAGCGTCCGGCTGAGCACGAGACCGGCGACCACCAGCAGCGTGGCGCCGATCAGCCGGCCGGGCCTGAACCGCTCGCGGGCGGCGGCCATGGTGGCGCGGTCGAGCACGATGCCCATGATCACGATGGCGAGCCCGGCGGGGAGCATGATGCCGACGTTCTCCCGGGACAGGCCCTTGATGACGTCGGAGCCCAGGCCGGGCGCGGAGATCAGGTTGGCGATGACCACCATCGACAGCGCCATCATGATGGTCTGGTTGATCGCCAGCCCGATGGTGCCGCGCGCCAGCGGCAGGTAGACCTTGCGCAACGTCTGCCAACCGGTCGCGCCCAGCGAGGCCGAGGCCTCCACCGCCGAGGGCGAGACCTGCTCGATGGCCAGCGCCGTGATGCGGATCGCCGGCGGGATCGAGTAGATCAGCGTCGCCATGACCCCGGCCGGGGCGCCGATCTGGAAGAACAGCACCATCGGCGCCAGGTAGGCGAAGGTCGGCATGATCTGCATGAAGTCGAGCACCGGCGCGATGGCCCGGCGCAGCCGCGGCGAGCGCCCCGCCCAGACGCCCAGCGGCAGCCCGATCGCCAGCGACAGCAGCACCGCCGCGCCGACCAGGGCGAGCGTGTCGACGCTCAGCTCCCAGACGCCGAGCACGCCGAGCGCGGCGAACCCGGTCACCGCCAGCAGCCCGATCCGCCAGCCGCCGGCCAGCCAGCCGAGCGCGCCGGCCGCGCCGATCAGCCCCGGCCAGCCCAGCGCGTGCAGCCCGGTCTGCAGGGCCACGAAGAGCGAGCCGACGACGAGCCGGATGTAGTTCACGAAGTAGAGGAAGAGCGGGCTGTCGTTCTTGTGGGTGTCCACCCACTCGCGCAGCTCGGTGATCGCGGTGAACTGCGCCGCGTCGTCGTCGTGCGGGAGCGTTCCCGTGCCGCGGAACAGCAGGTACAGCCCCACCGCGACCAGGGTGAGCCCGGCGGGCGCCACCCAGCGGGGGAGGGCGGCGGGCGCGGTGAGCGCGGGCGCGCTCACGCCGGGACCTTCTCCGGTACGGCGAGCGAGGCCAGGATGTCCACCCGGTCGACCACGCCCACCAGTCGCTCGCCGTCCATCACCCGGATCGGCAGCGCGGAGGCGGCCGCCACCGGCACGGCCTCCCGGATGACCGTGGAGGCGGCCAGCGCGGGCCCGTCCAGGGAGTCGTGCTCGTCCGGCTCGCGGCAGATCCAGCGCAGCGACAGCACGTCGCTGCGCGGCACGTCGCGCACGAAGTCGGCCACGTAGTCGTCGGCCGGCGCCCCCACGAGCTGCTCGGGCGTGCCGAGCTGCACGATGGCGCCGTCGCGCATGATGGCGATCCGCTCGCCCAGCTTCAACGCCTCGGCCAGGTCGTGGGTGATGAAGACCATCGTCTTGCCGACCTCGCGGTGCAGCCGGACGACCTCGGCCTGCATGTCGCGCCGGATCAGCGGGTCGAGCGCGCTGAACGGCTCGTCGAAGAGCATCACCTGCGGCTCGACCGCCAGCGCGCGGGCCAGGCCGACGCGTTGCTGCATGCCGCCGGAGAGCTGGTCGGGGTAGGCGTCGGCGTGCCCGTCCAGGCCGACCAGGGTGAGGATCTCCCGGGCGCGGGCGTGCCGGGCGGCCTTGGCGGCGCCCTGGATCTCCAGGCCGTAGGCGACGTTGTCGATGACGCGGCGGTGCGGGAGCAGGCCGAAGTGCTGGAAGACCATGCTCACCTTGTGCCGGCGCAGCTCGCGCAGCCCGGCGGGGGTGGCGCGCACGACGTCCTCGCCGCCGATGGAGATCTCGCCGGAGGTGGGCTCGACCAGCCGGGTCAGGCAGCGGACGAGCGTGGACTTGCCGCTGCCGGACAGGCCCATGACGACGAAGACCTCGCCGGGCCGTACCTCGAAGCTGACGTCGCGGACGGCCGCGGTGCAGCCGGTCCGCTCGCGCAGGGCGGCGGGGTCGAGGTGGCGGTCGTCGCTGGTCATGACGCGCTCCGCCCGGGGGCCGAAGATCTTCCACAGGTTCGAGACCGTGATGCCGGCTGACATGCCCCCAGGAGTTTCCGGAGCAACCACCACAATTCCCTCCAGAAGGGTCGGCGCATGTAGGGGCACAACTTATGGCCAAATTCGAGAGTTCCTCAAGGTGGTGAGCCCCTGGAACCCTGACTGTTACCTACTGGAACGCGACAAACGCCCAAAGGGGACAGTAAACGTATTCCGGGCTTTCTTCCTTTATGCTCTCCAGCCACAAAGCTCGTGTTTTGTCGCGTAATGTGTGGCTCGACAACCTCGTAGTGCGGTATGTAAATGCTTTTCAGCCGATGTCAGGACTTATGTGATGGGTGAGAGTCGGTCTCAGGCCGCAGACGAGAGCAGGTGGCGCCTTCGCAACTGGCGGGTCCGCGCCCGCCTGGTCGCCCTCATCCTGGTGCCCACGGCCGCGGCCGTCCTGCTCGGCGCCGTTCAGGTGCTGAGCTCGACCGGAGCGGCCACGGAGTACGCCGGGACCAACCGGCTGGCCAGACTGACCGCCGAGGTCGGCGGCCTGGCCCACGAGCTGGAGGCGGAACGGGCGCGCGTCGCCTGGCACATCGCCACCGGCCGCCGCACCGGGCGCGAGGCCGTCACCAAACAGATCGCCGAGGTGGACTCCGCCGCGGGACGCGTGCGGGCCCTGGCCGCGCAGCTCGGCGGCGACCTGACCGGCCGCACGGCCGACGAGGTCGAGGCGATGCTCTCCCGGCTCACCGACCTCGCCGAGGTACGCAAGCAGGCGGTCGAGGGCGACCTGCTGCCCGGCGCGGCGATCGACCTCTACACCACCGTGGTCAACGACCTGCTCACGCTGCACGACGAGGTGAGCAAGGGCAGCGACGACGACGCCCTGTTCCGGCAGACCCGCGTGCTGCACGCCCTGGCCCTGGCCAAGGAGAGCCTCTCCCTCCAGCAGGCCCTGTTCACCGTGGTCATGGTGGACGGCCGCTTCGAGCAGGAACAGCTCAAGCGGGTGCTGGGCGAGCTCTCCCGCGAGCAGGACGAGCGCCGCGCCTTCGCCGACGAGGCCACCGCCGAGGAACGCCGCGCCTTCGACGAGTCGGTCAACTCCAGCCTCGCCGACCGCGCGCTGTTCCTGCGCGAGCTGCTGCTGACCCGCGCGGCGGCCGGCGCCCCGCTGACCGACCTCGACCTGACCAAGCGCGACGACGTCGGCGAGTGGTTCGAGGCCTCCGGCCGGGTCGTCGAGGCCATGCGCAAGATCGAGACCGACCACGCCGCCCGGATCGTCGCCCGCAGCGAGGAGCTGAGCGCCACCGAGAGCCAGCGCGCCTTCGTGGTCGCCGCCGCCGTGCTCGCCCTGCTGGTCGCGGTCCTGCTGATCACCACCGGGGTGGCCCGCTCGCTGGTCAAACCGCTGCGCCGGCTGCGCAGGGAGGCCCTGGAGGTGGCCGGGCGCCGGCTGCCCGAGGTCGTGCAGCGGCTGCGCGAGGGCCAGGACGCGGCCGACGCCGCGGTGCCGCCGATCGGCGTCTTCTCCAAGGACGAGGTCGGCGAGGTGGCCCGCGCCTTCGACGAGGTGCACCGCGAGGCGGTACGGCTGGCCGGCGACGAGGCCAAGCTGCGTGCCAACGTCAACGCGATGTTCGTCAACCTCTCGCGCCGCTCCCAGACCCTGGTCGAGCGGCAGCTCACGCTGATCGAGCGCCTGGAGCGCGGCGAGCGCGACGACACCCGGCTGGGCGACCTGTTCAAGCTCGACCACCTGGCCACCCGCATGCGGCGCAACAGCGAGAACCTCCTGGTCCTGGCCGGCCAGGAGACCGCGCGCAAGTGGACCGAGCCGGTCGAGCTGCTCGACGTGGTGCGCGCGGCGGTCGGCGAGGTGGAGAGCTACGACCGGGTCAGCGTGCAGGTCCAGTCGGACGTCGCGGTCGCCGGCCAGGCGGTCAACGACGTCGTGCACCTGCTGGCCGAGCTGGTGGAGAACGCCGTCTCCTTCTCCCGGCACGACGCCAAGGTCTACGTCTCCAGCAACCGCATCGACGGCGGCGGGCTGATGGTCTCGGTCACCGACCACGGCATCGGCATGGCGGCCGACGAGCTCGCCCAGGCCAACTGGCGGCTGGCCAACCCGCCGGTGGTGGACGTCTCGGTCGCCCGCCGGATGGGCCTGTTCGTGGTGGGTCGGCTGGCGCTGCGGCACGACATCCGCGTCCAGCTCCGGCCGCAGGACGTCGGCGGGCTGACCGCCATGGTCCTGCTGCCCGACCGCATGCTCACCGCGGTCGCCGAGCCCGCGCCGCCGCCCCGGCCCGCGCCCGGGTTCGACGGGCCGCCGCCGGCCGAGATCTACCCGAACGGGCACCCGTCCTTCGACTACCCCTCCGCCGACCTCCGCCTGGCCGAGCCGTACCTGCCCGAGACGCGGCGGCCCGACTACGCCGTCTCGGTGGAGACCCTCGACCGGGTCGAGGCGGCCACCGGCTGGTTCACCCGCACGCCCGCGCCGACCGACGGGGTGGGCACCGACACCGGGCCGCTGGAGCGCATCGAGGCGGAGCCGCCGCCCCAGCCCCAGCCGCGCACCGAGTCCGCCTTCCCGCTCGCCCCCGGCTACCCCCTCGGTCCCGAGCCCGACCCGTACCCCGTGCCGGAACCCGGGAGCTGGTTCGTCCGGCCCGCCGAGCCGGGGGACGACCCGCACGCCACCACCGTGCTCCCCGCCCTGCCGCCCCCGGCGAGTCCGGCCGGGCCGCCGGGGCCGAGCCTGCCCGCCGGGACCACGCAGGCCGGGCTGCCTCGCCGTACCCCCAAGGCGAACCTGATGCCCGGCACACCCGCACCGCCGCCGGCGCCGCTGCCGCCGGTCTCACCCGACCACCTGCGCGACCGGCTCTCCACCTTCCAGCAAGGGGTCAGGAAGGGCCGCGCGGAGATCGAGGAGGACCCCCGATGAGAGGCATGAGCCAGGCGGCCCGCGACGTGAACTGGCTGGTCACGGGCTTCGTGGAGGAAGTGCCAGGGGTGGCGCACGCGGTGGTCGTCTCCGCCGACGGCCTGCCGATGGCCTTCTCGCGCGGCTTCCCCAAGGACCGCGCCGACCAGCTCGCCGCCATCGGCGCCGGGCTGATCAGCCTGACGCAGGGCGCGGCCCGCGTCTTCGAGGGCGGCGTGGTCAACCAGACGCTGGTGGAGATGGAACGCGGCCTGCTACTGGTCATGTCGATCAGCGACGGGTCGTGCCTGGCGGTGCTGGCCGCCCCGGACTGTGACATGGGCCTGGTGGCCTACCAGATGACGGTGCTGGTCGAACGGGCCGGCCAGGTGCTCACCCCGGCGGTCCGGGCTGAGCTCTCGGCCTCGCGCCCATGGTGATGGGAGATCTTCGGTGACATCGTGGGACGACGGGGCGCAGCAGGAGCGCAGCTCGCTGGTGCGCATGTACACGGTCACCGGGGGCCGGACCGCGCCCCGCGGCGGGCTGGCCATCGAGGCGCTGGTCTCCTCGGCGACCTCGGCGGTGCTCGGCACCAGCTACTCGCGCGAGTACCGGGCGATCAGCGAGCTGTGCCGCCAGGTCCGCTCGGTGGCCGAGGTCTCGGCGCTGCTGGCCGTCCCCCTGGGCGTCGCCCGGGTGCTGATCTCCGACATGGAGGCCGAAGGGCTCGTGCGGGTCTACCAGCCGCAGGTGGGCACGCCGGAAATGAACCTCCTGGAAAGGGTGCTCAGTGGGCTACGCAGGCTATGAGGCGATGACCTCAAGCAAGATCGTCGTAGCCGGCGGGTTCGGGGTCGGCAAGACCACCTTCGTCGGCGCGGTCTCCGAGATCATGCCGCTGACCACCGAGGCCGTGCTGACCGACGCCTCGGCCGGCGTGGACGACCTGGCGATGACGCCGCTGAAGTCCACGACCACGGTGGCCATGGACTTCGGGCGGGTCTCGCTGGACCGGGATCTGATCCTGTACCTGTTCGGGACGCCCGGTCAGCACCGGTTCTGGTTCATGTGGGACGACCTGGTGCGCGGGGCGATCGGCGCGGTGGTGCTGGTCGACACCCGGCGCCTGGCCGACAGCTTCCCGGCCATCGACTACTTCGAGGAAGCGCGGCTGCCGTTCATCGTCGGCATCAACGGCTGGGACGGCCAGTTCGCCTACGGCGAGCCCGAGGTCAGGGAGGCCCTGGCCCTCGCGCCGTCCATCCCGATCGTGCGCACCGACGCGCGCCGCCGCGACGCGGTGAAGGGCACGCTCATCATGCTGGTCGAGCACTCCATCCGCGTCCGCTCCGCCGCGCCCTACTGATTCCACCAGGTGGCCGCGACCAGCTCGGCGACGAGCGTCTCGGTCAGCAGGGCCACCAGCGGGTCGTCGTCGTGCCGGTACCGGATGTCGCGGCCGACCGTCAGCACCGTGGAGCCGCGCTGCCGTACCCACTCCATGGCCTGCTCGTCGTAGGCCGAACCGGGGAAGAGGATCGCGCGGTAGTCGAGCGTCTTGGTCAGGTAGACGTCCACGTGCGCCCAGTCGCCGGTCTCGCACGCGTCGGCGGGCCGGCGCGGCCCTTCGCGGACCATCAGGGCCGACTGCTGCGCGCTCGACAGCCGTTCGGCCGGGGCGATCGTGTAGACCCCGTGCGGCCCGTCGAGCAGTTCGAGCGCCTTGGGCAGCCACTCCGCCCGCCGGTCGAGCAGGTCGGCGCTCGCCTCGGCGGCCCTGCGGACCAGCTCGGGCAGCCTCAGGTCGGCGCCGGTGAGCCGCTCCTCCAGGGCGAGCAGCAGGATCAGCGTGTGCTGGAAGGTACGGCAGGCGACCCCGCCGCGCTCCTCGCCGGCCAGCATCGGCACCAGCAGATCGGCGTGCTTGGCCAGCTCGGAGCCGGGGTTGTTGGTGAGGACCGCGCGGTGGCTGTCGCCGTACCGGGCGACCGCGTCGAGGGTCTCGCGCGAGCCGCCGGTGGCCGAGATCGGCACCACGAGCAGGTCGGGGCTCTGCGGGTAGGACGCCTCGGCCGAGGCGTACTCGGCGTAGGCGTCCACGCCACGCGCCCGCAGTCGGCGGGCGGCGACCCCGGCGGCGTAACGCGAGCTGCCCATGCCGAGGAACAGCACGCGGGAGAAGCCGCCCAGCGCCGCGAAGGGGTTCTCACCGGACAGCGTGGCGGCCAGCTCGGCCAGGGCGGCCGGCTTGGCTTCCAGGTCGGCGAGGAACAGGTCGGGCTTCACGGGGTCTCCTCCACAGGGGCGGGGTCGTCGGGGTCGTCGGGGTACCACGTGCGCAGCACGCCCATCGGGGCGTAGCGCCAGCGGGGCAGGTGCCGGGCGGCGTAGATCAGCTCCCGGCACTCCTGCTCCACCTCGAACGGTCTGATCAGCCGCTCGTCGAGCAGGTCGCCGGCCCGCTCGCGGTAGGCGGCCAGGAACTTCTCCCTGGCCTCGCGCGCCCAGGTGGCGGCGGCCTCGGGCGGGGTGCCCCGGCGCAGCACCGCGACCTGGGCGACGTGCTCCAGGCTGGTGGTGAGCTGGGCGACGTCGCGGGCGGCGGGCTGGCGGGCGGCGCCGGGCTCGCTGACGGTCGGGTTGCCGTCGAAGTCGATCACCGCGTAGCCGCCGTCCCACTGCAGGATCTGGCCGACGTGGAAGTCGCCGTGGATACGGATCCGCCGATCCTCGACCGCATGCTCCAGTCCGGCCAGCTCGCGGCGCATCGTCTCGGCGCGGCCGGCCAGCCAGTCGCCGTCGTCGCCGTCGGTCAGCTCCAGCGCCTCGCGCAGCGCCTCCGCGGCCCGCCGCGCGTCGTCCGGCGGGCGCGGGCGGGCGCCGGGCGGGGTCTCGGGGGCGGGCTCCACGGGCAGGGTCGCCAGGGCCAGGTGCAGGCCGGCGGCCAGGTGGCCGAGCACGGGCGCGAAGGCGGTCTCGCCGGACTCGGCGAAGTCGACGCACCACTCCCACCCGTCCCGAGCCCCCGGCAGGAAGCCGGTCACCAGCGCGACGAGGTGATCACCCACCGTGACGGCGGCGTACGGCGGAGCCGTCTCGTTGAAGCCCGCCTCAACAAGGTGCCCCAGAACCTCCGGTGCGGGGTGCGGCAGCGGGGCCGGCGGGATGATCCACTTGACGACGACCCGCTCTCCCGCCACGACTGAGAAATTGGTCTGGTCGACCTCGATCGCCCGCTCGGCGGCCTCGCCGTACGAAAGCGCAGGCAGGGGTCGGTAGCGGCGGACGGCGACGGGCGCGGGCACGGGATCGCCGGAGGCGAGCGCGGCGAGTAGCGCGGTGGTGAGGCCTCGATCTCTTGTGGTAATCGGATTCTCACTTACCGCCAGCAACCGCCGCCAAACTGAAGCGAAGTTCAAGAACAGACCAAACTTCCAGGCTGGGCATCGATCGTTAGTGTTGCTCAAGTTTAAAACTTCTGCAAAAGTCCTACCTTGGTCTGCCATGTCAGGACCTATGCGTATCGGCTTGCATCAAGGAGTATCGGTCGTGTTCCGTACCCGATTCACCCGTCGTCTCCCGGCCGCGCTGGCGGTCACCGGGCTCGCCCTGGCAGTGGCGGCCTGTGGTGGTGAGTCGTCGACCACCACCGACGCTGCCCCCCAGGCGACGGCGGCGCAGCTCAACCCCCAGGCGGACCTGTCCAAGCAGACGATCAACGTGACGGTCTGGGACGGCTACACCCCCAAGGAACTCGCCCAGCGAGCCACCGAGAAGCTGAAGATCTCCAAGATCGACATCGGCCTGCACGAGACCAACGAGAAGGCCATGGCCAAGCTCACCGTCCCCGGTGACAGCGGCATCGACGTGGCCTTCGTCTCCGGCCAGTACGCCGAGGCGCTCAACGCGCAGGGCCTGCTGGAGCCGATCCACGCCGAGCTGATCCCGAACCTGGCCAACCTCTACCCCGAGGCCACCCAGCTCTCCTACGACAAGGGCAACAAGTACTCCGTGCCCTACACCTGGGGCACCACGGGCATCTGCTACCGCAAGGACCTGCTCAAGACCACGCCGTCGAGCTGGAACGACCTGCTCAACCCGCCGGCCGAGGCGGTCAAGAAGGTCACCATGATGACCACCGAGCGCTGGCTGGCCCTGCCCGCGCTGAAGTCGCTCGGCCTGTCGGTCAACACCGACAAGGACGAGGACATCGCCAAGGCCAAGGAGCTGCTGCTCAAGGCCAAGCCGAACCTGCTCGGCTACGACGACACCACCTTCGGCGAGAAGCTGAAGTCCGGCGAGGCCGTCATGGCCGAGGCGTGGGACGGCTGGTGCCCGACCACCGAGAAGAACATCGGCTGGGTGGTGCCGAAGGAGGGCTCCGACCTCTGGGTGGACACCATGGTGATCATGAAGTCCTCCAAGAACAAGGAGGCCGCCCACGCCCTGATCAACTACATCCTCGACCCGGAGATCCACAGCTGGGCCGCGGAGAACATCGGCTACAAGGTGCCCAACAAGGCCGCCATGGACCGCGTGAAGATCGCCGAGGGCTCGCTGCTCGGCATCACCCCGGCCGACCTGCTCATGGGTGAGTCGCTGATCGACCTGGGCGAGGCCGCCACCAAGTACACCCGCCTGTCGACCGAGGTCGCGGCGCAGCAATGAGAAGCAGGCCCCGGTTCTGGGCGGCCTCGGCTTTTCTGGGGCCGGGGCTGCTCTACCTGCTCGCCTTCCTCCTGATCCCGCTCGCGCTGATCTTCGGATTCACCGTCTTCAAGCGCGGGCGGTTCGGCGGGATCGTCTACGAGTACACGGCGGAGAACTTCGCCCGCCTGTTCGACCCGCTCTACCTGGGCGTGGTCGTCGACTCGCTCAAGCTCGCGGGGATCACCACGCTGCTGGCGCTGCTGCTCGGCTACCCGACCGCGTACGCCATCGCCCGGCTGCCGCACAAGTGGCGGACGATCGCGCTGGTGGCCGTGGTGCTGCCCTTCCTGACCAGCTTCATCATCCGCATGTACGCGCTGATCATCCTGATGAGCGGGCCCGGCCTGATCAACTCGGCGCTGGGCACGGAGCTGGAGCTGCTCTACCACGAGGGAGCGATCGTCACCGGCCTGCTGTACTGCTACCTGCCGCTGATGGTGCTGCCGCTGTACACCGCCATCGAGCGGCTCGACCCGCAGCTTCGCGAGGCCTCCGGCAACCTGGGCGCGAACGCCTTCACCACCTTCCGGCGCGTCACCTTCCCGCTGACGCTGCCCGGCGTGCTGACCGGCTGCATGTTCGTCTTCGTGCCGAGCTTCGGCAACTTCGCCGTCCCGGAGATCCTCGGCGGCAGCAAGTCGCTCATGGTCGGCAACCTGGTGCAGACCGCCTTCCTCAAGGAGCGCGACTACCCCTTCGGCTCCACCCTGGCCCTGGCGCTGATCGCCGTGCTGCTGGTGCTGCTGCTGATCCAGGCCAAGGTGGCGCGCCGTGGGTAAGCTCCGCCTGGTCCCGCTCTGGATCACCTACGTCTTCCTGTACCTGCCGATCCTCGTGGTCGTGTGGATGTCGTTCAACGCCGGGCGCTCGCCGTACGTCTTCGAGGGCTTCAGCCTGCGCTGGTACGGCGAGCTGGCCGCCAACGACCGGCTGACCGAGGGCCTGGTCAACACGCTGATCGTGGCGGCCGGCACGACGGTGCTGTCGACCGTGCTCGGCACGCTGCTGGCGGTGGGCCTGGCGCGGTACACCCGCTCCAAGCTGCTCGACGCCGTCGCGCTGATGCCGGCGGTCCTGCCCGACCTGGTGATCGCCATCGGGCTGCTGATGGTCTACTCGCTGGTCCAGTTCACCCTGGGCCTGTGGTCGGTGATCATCGCGCACAGCGTCTTCGCGATGGCCTTCGTCACCGCGGTGGTCAGGACCCGGCTCTCGCACGCCGACGCCTCCCTGGAGGAGGCCTCCCGCGACCTGGGCGCGGGGGCGTTCCGCACCTTCGTCCGCATCACCCTGCCGCAGCTCGCGCCGGGCATCGTGGCCGGGGCGCTGCTGGCCTTCACGTTGTCGATCGACGAGTTCGCGATCGCCTTCTTCACCGCGGGCAACACCCAGCAGACGTTGCCCATCGTCATCTACTCCATGCTCAAGGTCGGGGTGAAGCCCGAGGTCAACGCCCTGGCCACGGCGCTCCTGCTGGTCAGCTTCACTGCGGTGATCGCCGGTCAGCGCCTGACGAAACTAGGGGAGAGCCGTGCTCACGATTGACCGCGTCAGCCGCCGCTTCGGTGAGGTCACCGCGCTGGACGAGGTCTCGCTGGAGATCGGCCAGGGTGAGTTCTTCGCGCTGCTCGGACCGAGCGGCTGCGGCAAGACCACGCTGCTGCGCATCCTGGCCGGGTTCGAGACGCCCGACTCCGGCGCCGTCACCCTCGACGGCGAGGACCTGCTGAAGCTGGCGCCCAACCGGCGGCCGATCAACCTGATGTTCCAGTCGTACGCGCTGTTCCCGCACATGAGCGTGGCCAAGAACATCGCCTACGGCCTGGAGCAGGAGAAGCTCGGCCGCCAGGAGATCCGCCGCCGCGTCGGCGAGGTGCTGGAGACCGTCGGCCTCGGCGAGCTGGGCGAGCGCAAGCCGCAGCAGCTCTCCGGCGGCCAGCGCCAGCGCGTCGCCCTCGCCCGCGCCATCGTCAAGCGGCCCCGGCTGCTGCTGCTGGACGAGCCGCTGTCCGCCCTGGACAAGAAGGTCAGGGCCGACATGCAGCTGGAGCTGAAGCGGCTGCAGAACGAGGTCGGCATCACCTTCGTGGTCGTCACGCACGACCAGGAGGAGGCCATGTCGCTGGCCGACCGCATCGCCGTCTTCTCCAAGGGCAGCGTCTGCCAGGTGGACGCGCCGGTGGCCCTGTACGAGCGGCCCAAGACCCGGTTCGTGGCCGACTTCGTCGGGGCCAACAACATCTTCGAGGACGGGCCGGAGCTGCTGGCCGTACGGCCGGAGAAGATCAGGCTGGACGGCGGGAAGCTGGAGGGCAGCGTCGCCGACGTGAGCTTCTACGGCGGCACCTCGCACATCTCGGTGACGGTGGCCGGGCGCGCCAAGCCGGTGCTCGTGGCGGTCCAGGGGGCCAGCACGGTACGGCAGGGCGAGGCCGTGGCCCTCGGCTGGGACCCCGGCGACGCGGTGCCGATCAGTGAGTGAGTTCGCAGCCCGTCGCGGTACGGGCATACGTCATGATCAGCTCGGCCGCCCGGTCGGTGTCGATCGCCGGGTGCCGGGCGGTGATCCGGTAGCCGTAGGCGTCCTCCAGCGCCACCAGGTTGCGCGCGATGGACAGCGAGTCGGCGGCCAGCCGGAAGACGCCCAGCGCCGCCCCGGTGTCCAGGATCGACTGGTACATCGCCACCTGGCGGTCGTACAGGGCGGTCAGGAGCACGCCGTAGACGCGGTTGCGCCCGGCGGCGCCGCCGGCCTCGTTGAGCAGCCGCACGTCCGGGTCCTCCGGCCCGGTGGGCAGCCCGGCGCGGATGGTGGTGACCAGCTTCTCGACCGGGTCGCCGATGCTGCCCACCCGCTCCATCCGCTGCTCGTAGAAGCGTTCGACGCCGGCCTGCTGGGCGTCGATCAGCAGCTCGGACAGCTCGGGGTAGTGGTAGAGCACGGCCCCGGAGCTGAGCCCGGCCTCCTCGGCGACGTGCGCGAGCTGCACCCGGTCGAGCCCGTGGCGGACGATGGCCCGGCGGGCGGCCTCGATCAGGTCGATGCGCCGGTCGGTGCGGCTCTTGCGCTGAGTCACGGGTGCAATAGTGCCCTGAAGTTGACCTTGCTCGCTAGTAATAGACATTCGACCCATATGTCCCCCCGGAGCTAGAAATGTCACTCACCATCCTGTTCATGCCGGAAAGTGCCTACGGGCCGACCAACAACTGCATCGGCATCGGCGACATCCTGCGGCAGCGCGGCCACCGCGTGGTCTTCGCCGCGGAGGCCTCCTGGAAGGGCAAGCTGGAGGCGCTCGGCTTCGAGGAGGACCTGGTCGACCTCGCGCCCCCGGCCGAGGACGCCGAGGAGCAGGACCCGGGCCAGTTCTGGAAGGACTTCATCCGCGACACCGCGCCCGAGTACCGCAAGAGCACGCTGGAGCAGCTCTCCACGGTCACCAAGCCGATCTGGGACTCGCTGATCGACGGCGCCAAGTACTGCGAGCCGCAGCTTCGCGAGATCATCGCCCGTGTGCAGCCGGACGTCATCGTCGAGGACAACGTCATCACCTTCCCGGCGCTGCTCACCGCGGGCAAGCCGTTCGTCCGCATCGTCTCCTGCAACCCGCTGGAGATGCGCGGCGAGAACGTCGCCCCGGTCTTCTCCGGCCTGCCGGCCGCCGATCGCGGCGAGTGGGACGGCTTCCGCGCCGAGTACGAGCGGACCCACCGCGAGATCTGGACCGCCTTCAACGAGTGGTGCGTCGAGCAGGGCACCGAGCCGCTGCCCGACCTGGACTTCATCCACCAGGGCGCGCTCAACCTCTACGTCTACCCCGAGGCCCTCGACTACGTCGCCGACCGGCCGCTGGACGAGTCCTGGCACCGGCTCGACTCCTCGGTGCGCGAGACCGACGAGGCCTTCGAGCTGCCCTTCGAGCGCCGCGAGGACGCCGCGCTCGTCTACTTCTCGCTCGGCTCGCTCGGCTCCTCCGACGTGGAGCTGATGCAGCGGGTGATCGACATCCTCGGCACCACGCGGCACCAGTACATCGTCTCGATGGGCCCGCTGCACGCCGAGATCAAGCTCGCCGCCAACATGTGGGGCGCCGAGTTCGTGCCGCAGACGAAGATCATCCCGCTGGCCGACCTGGTCATCACCCACGGTGGCAACAACACCACCACCGAGGCGATGCACTTCGGCAAGCCGATGATCCTGCTGCCGCTCTTCTGGGACCAGTACGACAACGCCCAGCGCGTGGACGAGTTGGGCTTCGGCGTGCGGCTGTCCACCTACGCCTTCGCCGACGACGAGCTCACCGGAGCCGTCGAGCGCCTGATCGGCGACACGGAGCTCCGTGGCCGCCTGGCGGCGATCGGCGAGGAGATCCGCCGCCGTGACGGCCTGCGCAAGGCCGCCGACCTCATCGAACAGCTCGGATAGGAACATGCGTCAACTGATCAACCCGGCGACCGGCCAGCCCTTCGACGAGGTGCCCGACACCTCGGTGGAGGCGGTGGCCAAGGCCGTCCAGCGGGCCAGGACGGCCTTCGCCACCTGGTCCGAGCTCACCCCGGGTGAGCGCTCCCGCGTCCTGCTGCGCCTGGCCGACCTCGTGGAGGCCGACGCCGAGGAGCTGACCCGCCTGGAGGTCGAGGAGACCGGCAAGCCGGCCGCCGTCTTCCGTGACGGCGAGCTGCCCTTCGCGGTGGACAACCTCCGCTTCTTCGCCGGCGCGGCCCGCTCGCTGGACGGCTCGGGCGCGGGGGTCTTCTCCCAGGGCTACACCTCGGTCATGCTGCGCAGGCCGGTCGGGGTCGTCGGGTCGATCAGCCCGTGGAACTTCCCCTTCATCATGGCGGTCTGGAAGGTCGCGCCCGCGCTCGCCGCGGGCAACGCCGTGGTGATCAAGCCCGCTCCCATGACGCCGCGCAGCACCCTGCGCCTGGCCGAGCTGGTCGCCCGCGCCGGCGCGCCCGAGCACCTGCTCCAGGTCGTCCTGGGCGGCGCGGAGGTCGGCCAGGCCCTGGTCACCGACCCCGGCGTGGACATGGTCAGCGTCACCGGCTCGACCGAGACCGGCCGCGCGGTGATGAGCGGCGCGGCCCAGACGCTCAAGCGGGTCCACCTGGAGCTGGGCGGCAAGGCCCCGGCGCTCGTCTTCGAGGACGCCGACCTGGCCGAGATGGCCCGCGGCGTGGCCATGGGCGCCACCTACAACACCGGCCAGGACTGCACCGCCGCCACGCGGGTGTACGTCGACCGCCGCGTGTACGGCGACGCCGTCGCGGCCATCGAGGCGACTGTTGCCAAAATCACTGTCGGCGATCCGTGGGACCCGTCCACGGACATCGGACCGCTGATTTCCGCCCAGCACCGCGAGCGCGTGCACGGTTTCGTGACGCGTTCGGGCGGCACCGTGGCCCACGGCGGCCGGCCCCTCGACGGGCCCGGGTTCTACTACCCTCCGACCCTGGTCACGGGCGTGGAGCAGGGTAGCGAGATCGTCCAGGGCGAGATCTTCGGCCCGGTGCTGGCCGTCCTGCCCTTCGACGGCGAGGAGGAGGCGATCCGGCTGGCCAACGACACGCGGTACGGCCTGGCCTCCTCGGTGTGGTCGCGCGACGTGGCCCGGGCCATGCGCGTCTCGCACCGCCTCGACGTGGGCGTGACCTGGATCAACGACCACCTGCCCATCGCCAGCGAGGCCCCGCACGGCGGCGTCAAGGGCAGCGGCTTCGGCAAGGACATGAGCCAGGAAGCGGTCCAGGAGTACTCGGTGACCAGGCACCTGATGATCAAGCATGCGGCACCGGCGGAGCGGGACTCCTTCCGGCCAGCCTAAAACGCGCGGTTTGGGCGCATTTGTCAAGAAATGGTCGGTTCGCCGATCTGGTAGGGGTTGTGTTCCAATTACCCCCATCCAAGATTTCTTATGCGCCCAACGCGTCTCGGATTTTCCAGAGCACGTCGGACGGCGAGAGGTTGCGAAACACAGTGAGGAAGGAAATCCCCAGGCACGCCACGTCGGGGGAGCAGACCGGCGGACGGTTCCAGCTCGGGAACCTGCGCGTACGGTCCAGGCTCGTGGCGCTGATCCTCATTCCCACCGTCGTCGGCGTGCTCCTCGCCGCCATCCAGCTCACCGACGCCATCTCGACCAGCTCGGAGTACCGGCGCCTGACGCAGGTCGCCGAGCTGGTGCGACGGCTGGGCGGGCTCTCCCACGAGCTCGGCAAGGAACGCACGCTCACCGCGTGGTTCGTCGCCGACAAGCGGCCCACCGGCCACCTGACCCGGCTGAAGGAACAGCGCGTCAAGGTCGACACGCTCCGCGGCCAGGTGCTCAAGGCCACCGAGGTGATCGACGGCGGCCACCAGCCGCGTGTGCGGCACGCGGTGGAGGAGATGCGCCGCTGGCTGAACGGCCTGCCCGCGCTCCGTGACTCCATCGTGGGCGAGAGCGCGCCGCCCCGCGCGGCCATCCGGACCTACACCAGCCTGATCGAGGTCCTGCGCGCCCTGCAGGGCGAGATGGTGACCGTGGGCGACGACCGCCTCGTCGCGGACGGCAGCGCCTTCGCCGCGCTGCACCGCGCCAAGGAGGAGGTCGCGCGCCAGCAGGTCATCCTCACCGTCGCGCTGGCCGAGAACCGCCTCGACTACGACGACCTGTCGGACTTCCTCGGCTCCTGGGACCGCCAGCAGGCCGAGCTCGACCGGTTCACCGCCGAGGCCGCGCCCGCCGAGGCCCTGCTCTACCGCAAGACCGTGCGCGGGCAGACGGTCGACCGCGCCGACGCCATGCGCCAGCGCGCCCTGGCCCAGCTCCGCGAGTACCGCACCATCCGCGACCTGGACATCAGCACCCGGCGCGACCTGAACGTCTGGTACGCCTCCACCGGCGTCACCGTCGACCTGACCCGCAAGGTCGAGGACGCGCTGGCCGCCAAGCTGGTCAGCCGCAGCCAGGAGCTCCAGGACGCCGAGCAGCGCAACGCGATCATCTCCGGCGCGGTCATCCTCGTCCTGCTCATCCTGGTCCTCGTGATCACCACCTGGGTGGCCGGCTCGCTCGTCCGCCCGCTGCGCCGGCTGCGAGCCGAGGCGCTGGAGATCGCCGGATTCCGCCTGCCCGAAACCGTCCGCGCTCTGCGCGAGTCGGGGGAGAGCACGCTGCCCCAGGTCGCCTCGGTCGGTGTCACCACCCGCGACGAGATCGGTGAAGTCGCCCGGGCCTTCGACGAGGTCCACCGCGAGGCGATCCGGCTGGCCGGTGACGAGGCCAAGCTGCGTGCGAACGTCAACTCGATGTTCGTCAACCTGGCCCGCCGCAGCCAGACCCTCGTCGAGCGCCAGCTCGACCTCATCGAGGAGCTGGAGCACGGCGAGGAGGACGAGAGCCGGCTGTCCAGCCTGTTCCGCCTCGACCACATGGCCACCCGCATGCGGCGCAACTCCGAGAACCTCCTGGTCCTCGCCGGCCAGGAGACCGCCCGCAAGTGGAGCGAGCCCGTCCCGCTCGTGGACGTGGCCCGCGCCTCGCTGTCGGAGGTCGAGAACTACGAGCGCGTCGCCATCCAGATCCCCTCGGACCTGGAGATCGTCGGCCCGGCCGTCACCGACACCGTCCACCTGCTCGCCGAGCTGATCGAGAACGCCATCTCCTTCTCGCCGCGCGAGACCAAGGTCGTCGTGACCAGCGCCCCCGTCGCCGGCGGCGGCGTGCTGCTGTCGGTGACCGACCTCGGCATCGGCATGTCGGCCGAGGAGATGGGCGAGGCCAACTGGCGGCTGACCAACCCGCCGATCGTGGACGTCGCGGTCGCGCGCCGCATGGGCCTGTTCGTGGTCGGCCGGCTGGCCCTGCGCCACGGCATCCAGGTCCAGCTCCGCCCGCGCGAGGGCGGCCCCGGCCTCACCGCCATGGTGCTGCTGCCCGCCGTCCTCATCGTCCCGGCCTCCGCGCCGACCCAGCAGATCCCGGCCTACGCCGGCGCCGGCCAGGGTTCCACCGGGGGCGCCACGCCCGCCGGGCCCAACCCGTACGGCCAGCCCCAGGCCCTCGTGCCGTACGGCGAGCAGCCCCCCGCGGGCTTCGACAGCGCGCGCTACGAGCAGCAGGCCCCGGCGACCGGCTTCGACGGCCCCATGTTCGGCGACCGCGGCGCCTTCGGCGACGACCGCTCGGCCGGCTCCGGCAGCGCCGGGCTCGGCGTCATGGACACGCCGTGGCCGACGCACCTGCCCCCGCCCGGGGGCGGCGACTCCTGGCCGTCGGCGGCCGAGGAGCCGCAGGAGGTCTACGAGCAGCCCGACTTCCAGCGCGAGCGGCCCAGCCGGCTGGCCGACGAGCCCGTCGCGTCGTGGCCGTCGTTCGCCGAGACCGCGCGCGAGCCGTACGCCGAGCCCTATGCCGATCAGGCGGGGCGCGAGCCGTACGCGGAGTCGTTCGCTGAGTCGTTCGCTGAGGCCGACGGCACCGGCCCGCTCCCGGTGATCCGGGAGTCGGTGCTGGACGACCGGGGCGAGGAGGCGCACCTGCCGATCTTCTCGGCGGTCAGCACCTCCGACTGGTTCACCAAGCCCGAGATCCTGACCCGCCCGGCCGAGCAGCGCGCCGAGCAGCGGCAGGACGGTCCCGGACTGCCGCAGCGCGGCGCCGACTCCTTCGGCTCCACCGGCGACTTCGGTTCCCTCGGCGCCTCCGCCGGTGACTTCGGCGCCCCGGCCGGTGACGGCGGTCTTCCGCAGCGCCGTCCGGGCGCCACCGAGCCGCCGGTCGACAGCTCCCTGCCGCAGCGCTCGCCCTTCGGGGAGTCCGCGTACGGCGAGCCCGCCTCCGGCGCCTTCGCCGGCGGCGGCTCGGCGGCCGGTGGCTCCATGTTCGGCGACGCGGGCCAGGGTGGCGGCCTGCCCCGCCGCCAGCCCGCGGGCGGCGGCTTCGGCGACGCCGACCCGTTCGGCTACGGCGACCAGAGCCAGGGCCAGAGCGGCCAGGGCCACTTCGGCCAGAGCCAGAGCCAGAGCCAGAGCGGTCAGGGCGGTCAAGGCGGTCACTTCGGCCAGGACCAGGGCGGTCAGGGCGGCCTGCCGCAGCGGCAGCCGTCCTCGGGCAACTCGCTGCTGCGCGGCGGCCCGTCCGAGCCCAGCACCGGCGGAACCACCAGCACCGGCCTGCCGCGCCGGGTGCCCAAGGCGAACCTGGTGTCGGGCTCGGTGCAGAGCTCGGGGTCGTTGTTCGGCGAGCCGGCGGAACCGGTCTCCCCGGACCGGCTCCGCAGCCGGCTGTCGAGCTTCCAGCAAGGCGTACGGCAGGGCCGTGAAGAAATCGGAGAGGAATGAGCATGAGAGAACTGAGTCAGGGCGCGCGCGGCGTCAGCTGGTTGATCACTGACTTCGTGAACAACGTGCCCGGGGTGGCGCACACCGTGGTGGTCTCCGCCGACGGGTTGCCGCTGGCTTTCTCCGAGGGCTTCCCCAAGGACCGGGCCGACCAGCTCGCCGCGGTGGCCTCCGGTGTGGTCAGCCTCACCGCGGGCGCGGCCCGGGTGTTCGAGGGCGGCGCGGTCAGCCAGACCGTCATCGAGATGCAGCGCGGACTGCTGATGATCATGTCCATCAGCGACGGGTCGAGCCTGGCCGTGCTGGCCTCGGCCGACTGCGACATGGGCTTGGTGGCCTACCAGATGACCCTGCTCGTCGAGCGGGCGGGCCAGGTGCTCACCCCCGCCGTGCGGGCCGAGCTGCAGGCGGCCCGCCCCCGCTAAGGGCGGTTGCGACGGGAGAGGTTTGTGTCAGAGCAGGGTTGGACGGGTGATACCTCGCCGAACAAGCCACGCAAGGCCAACTCTCTGGTCCGGCCGTATGCCGTGACCGGAGGGCGGACCGCGCCGCGGATCAAGTTCGCTATGGAGGCGTTGGTATCGGTCCCCGCGGAATTGACAGCCGCGCACCAAGACATTTCACTTATCAGTCCGGAGTATCAAACGATCATCAACCTGGCTCGCCAGGTACGCTCGATCGCCGAGATCTCCGCTCTTTTACGACAGCCGCTCGGGGTCGTCCGAGTGCTGATCGCCGACATGGCGGCGGAGGGGCTCATCCGCGTCCACCAGCCTGCGCTGGAGTCGGGTAAGCCGGACCTCAACCTGCTCGAAAGGGTGCTCAGTGGACTTCGCAGGCTCTAGAGGCCTCTCCTCGACGAAGATCGTCGTGGCAGGCGGCTTCGGTGTCGGCAAGACGACATTCGTGGGTGCGGTTTCGGAGATCCTGCCGCTGACCACGGAAGCCGTCATGACCGACGCCTCGGCGGGGGTGGACGACCTGTCGCTCACGCCGACCAAGACCACCACCACCGTGGCGATGGACTTCGGCCGGGTCTCCCTCGACCAGGACCTGATCCTCTACCTGTTCGGCACGCCCGGGCAGCACCGGTTCTGGTTCATGTGGGACGACCTGGTGCGCGGCGCCATCGGCGCGGTGGTGCTCGTCGACACCCGGCGGCTGGCCGACAGCTTCCCGGCGATCGACTACTTCGAAGAGGCGCAGCTGCCCTTCGTGATCGGCATCAACGGCTGGGACGGGAGCTTCCCGCACCAGGCCGAGGAGGTGCGCGAGGCGCTGTCGCTGCCGCCGTACGTGCCGATCGTCTCGCTCGACGCGCGGGCCCGCGAGTCGGTCAAGCAGACGCTGATCACGCTGGTGGAGCACGCGCTCACCCGGCACATGGCCACCCCGGCCTAGTCCTTCCGGACCGGGCGGCGACCCTCAGGCTCGCCGCCCGGACCGACAGCACCCCCTGGCCGGCGCCGCTCCCGGCAACGTCAACGCTCCGCGTGCGCGCCCCGGTGCCAGGCCAGCAGCCGGGCCTCGACGAGCAGGAAGCCGCTGTTCAGCACGATGCCGAGCAGCCCGAGCAACACGATCGCCGCCCACAGGGCCGGGATGTCGATGCCTTCCGCCTCCCGCATCCGGTGGCCGATCCCCTCCGTGCTGGCGTAGAGCTCGGAGATGACCATCATGATCAGCGCCAGCGAGACGCTCAGCCGCAGCCCGGCGAAGATCTTGGGCGCCGCCGCCGGCAGGATGATCCGCCAGAGCTGCTGAGCCCGGCCCATCCGGAAGACGCGGGCGGTCTCCAGGTACTGCCGGTCCACGAACCGGGCCCCGTCCGCCGTGTTGATCAGCACCGGCCACAGCACGCCGTACACGATGGCCGCGATCTGCACCGGCGACCCGATCGGGAAGAAGAGCAGGAAGAGCGGCAGCAGCGCGGCGGGCGGCACCGAGCGCCCGAAGTGCACCAGCGGCCCGGTCAGGTCGGCCAGCGTCCGCGACCGGCCGATCGCCAGGCCGAGCGCCACCCCGGCCGCGGCGGCCACCGCCCAGCCGGCGCCCAGCCGGGCGAGGCTGGGCAGCACGTCGGCGGCGCCTTCCGGGCTCACCCACAGCGTCACGGTCTTGGCCGCGATCACCGAGGGCGGCGGGAAGTAGACCGCCTCGGCCAGCCGCGAGCCCGCCTCCCACGCGGCCAGCGCCACGACCACCAGCGCCAGCCGGATCAGCGTGTGAAGTGCCACCGGAACAGCCTCCGCTCGGCCAGGGTGAACAGCAGGTTGGCCGCCAGCCCGAGCGCACCGGCCCAGAGCGTCCCGGCGAAGACCAGGTCGGGCCGGTTGGCGGTTCCCGCCTCCAGCAGGAAGACGCCGATCCCGCCGCCGCCGGCCAGCAGTTCGACGCTGACCGCGACGATGAGCGTGACCGAGGCGGCGATGCGGACCGCGGTGGCGATGAAGGGCGCGGTGCTCGGCAACGACACCCGCGCCAGCACCGCCAGCGGCCCGAAGCCGAAGGCGCGCAACGTCTCCTTGGCCAGCGGGTCCACGTCGCCCAGGCCGTACATGGTGTTGATGAGCAGCGGCCACGAGCAGGTGTAGACGATCAGCGCCGTCTTGGCGTCGTGGCTGTCGGTCCAGACGAACATGGCCAGCGGGATCAGCGCCAGCGACGGGATCGGCCGCAGGAACTCCACCAGCGGCCGCATCGACCGCTCGATCAGCGGCACGCTCCCCAGCAGCAACCCCAGAGGTACGGCCAGCATGATCGCGATGGCCAGGCCGGCTCCGCACGCCAGGAGGGTGGCGCCGGCGTGCGCCAGGAAGGCCGGATCGACCGCCAGCCCGGCCGCCGCCGCCAGGACGGCCGAGGCCCGCGGCAGGAAGGACGGTCCGAAGAGCTCGGCGGCGAGCAGGACCGCCGCCACGCCCGCCGCACCCAGCGCGACCTTCCTGATCATCCGATCTTGGCGGGGACGAGCTCCGCCACGTCCACCTTCCTGCCGATGTAGCCGTAGCCCTGCAGCAGGTCGGCCAGCTTCTGGAAGGCGGCCTTGTCGACCTCCATCGAGAAGGTCCCGAGCTTCATCTTGGCCGCCACGTCCGCCGGGATCTTGGTGTAGGTCGGGATGACCTCGTTGATCGCCGCCCGGTCGTCGCTCGCCAGCTTCTGGGCCTTGGCGAGCGCGCGGTGGAAGGCGGCGGCGGTCTTGGGGTTGTCGCTCAGCCACTTCTCCGAGACGCCCCAGGCGTCGATCGGGATGCCCGCGGTCGGCCCGCTGGTGGTGTCGATGAGCTCGACCGCGCCCTGCGCCTTGGCCGCCGACAGGAACGGCTCGACCAGCCACGCGGCGTCGACGCTCTTGCTCGCCAGCGCGGGGAGCTGCTGGTCGAAGGGGACGGCGGTGAACTTCACGTCGGCCGGGGTGAGCCCGGCCTGCTGCAGATGGGCGTTGGTGACCGTCTGGCCGAGCGCCTGGAGCACGTTGACCGCGACGGTCTTGCCCTTCAGGTCGGCGACCGCCTTGACCGGGGAGTCCGCGGGCACGACCACGCTGGCGATGCCGGGCGCGCCCGCCTGGACGTGCTGGAAGAGCTTGAGCTTGGCCGTGCCCTTCTCGTGGATGGCCAGCAGGGAGACGTAGCTGGTCAGGAAGGCGTCCATGCTGCCGTTGAGGATCTTCGGCAGGACCGCCTGCGGAGCCTGGATGATCTCCGTCTTGACGGTCAGGCCCTCCTCCTTGAAGAAGCCCTTCTTCTCGGCGATGAAGAGCGAGGCCGAGGAGGGGACCGGCACCACGCCGACGGTCAGGGTGGTCTTCTCCAGCCCGCCGGTCGAACCCGAGTCGCCCCCGCCGCCACAGGCGGCGAGGGCGAGGGCTAAGGCGGCTACGGCGGCCAGACGTCTCATGCGGGGGTCCTTTCGACGCCGCGCACCAGCCGGCCCACCTCCGCGCGCAGGTGGACGAAGTCGGGGTGCTCGCGGGTGCTGATCTGGTCACGAGGTCCGGGCAGGTCGACCTTGAGGTCGCCGACCACGTGCGCGGGAGCCTTGGACAGGATGACGACGCGGTCGCCGACGTAGACGCTCTCGTCAATGTCGTGGGTGATCAGCACGATCGTCATCCGGTGGTGCCCGCGCACCTGCAGGACCAGGTCCTCCAGATCCTCGCGGGTCTGGGCGTCCACCGAGCCGAAGGGCTCGTCCATGAGCATCAGCGACGGGCGGTAGGCCAGGGCGCGGGCGATGGCCACGCGCTGCTGCATGCCGCCGGACAACTGGAACGGGTACTTCTTGCCCGCCCCGGACAGGCCCACCGACTCCAGCGCCTCCTGGGCGGCCTCCTTGCGCTTGGCCTTGTCCAGGCCGCGCCGGCGCAGCGGGAGCGCGACGTTGTCGGCGACCGACATCCAGGGGAAGAGCGAGCGGCTGTAGTCCTGGAAGACCACGGCCAGGTTGTCGGGGGTCTGGCGGACGAGCTCCCCGCTCACGCGGATCTCACCGCCGGTCGGGGTGATGAGGCCGGCGATGGAGCGCAGGAGGGTGGACTTCCCGCAGCCCGACGGGCCGACGATGGACAGCAGTTCGCCCTCGGCGACGTGGAGCGACAGGCCGTCGATCGCGTGGTGCGCGGTGGGGCCGCTGCCGTAGGTGTGCGTGAGGTTCGATATCTCGAGCAAAACCGGGATCCTTGCGGGGGGAGGAGCGGCGGAACATCGGGACTCTATCCGAGTGCGTCTTGGCCGGTCACTCATCGAGTCAAGATAATTGACCATTAAGCGGCGTTTATGTCTATTTCTCCGGTTTTATGGCTTTAAGAGAAGCGGGTGTGCCTGAAGCCCGGCTTCCCCGCGGAGCCTTCTGAGATGATCGGCGCGGCTCCCCGCGCGGTGCGCATGAAGGCTGACATTTGCGGCCTCGGCGCTATTTGCCGGGGTTCGGACGACTATGATCATTTGGTGGTTACGGCGGGGAAGGAGCACTCGTGCGGGCTTTGATCATCGGTGGCGGGATCGGCGGGCTCACCACCGCGCTCAGCCTCCACGCGGCGGGCATCGACTGCCGGATCGTGGAGTCGGCCGCCCAGCTCAAGCCCCTGGGCGTCGGCATCAACCTGCAGCCGCACGCGGTGCGGGAGCTGACCGAGCTCGGCCTGGGCGACGCGCTGGAGCGCACCGGCGTGCGGACCAGCTTCATGACCTTCACCGACCGCTTCGGCGGGGTGATCATCGCGTTGCCGCGCGGCCTGTCGGCCGGCTACCGCTGGCCGCAGTACTCCATCCACCGCGGCGAGCTCCAGATGCTCCTGCTGGAGGCGGTGCGCGAGCGGCTCGGCGCCGACGCGGTCGTCACCGGCACCACGTTCGAGGACTTCGTCCAGGACGAGGACGGCGTCACCGCGCGGCTGTCCACCGGCGAGGAGCGCGCCGACGTGCTCGTCGGCGCCGACGGCATCCACTCCGCGGTGCGCGCCCGGCTCCACCCGCACGGCGACCACCTGCAGTGGTGCGGCGTGCAGATGTGGCGCGGCGTGGCCGAGGGCGAGCCGTTCATGGACGACGCGACCGTGCTGGTCGCCGGCTCCAACGCGGTCGCCAAGTTCGTGGCCTACCCGGTCTCGGCGCGGGCCCGCGAGCGCGGCCGGGCGCTGATCAACTGGGTGGCCGAGGTCAAGGTGGCCGAGCCTGGCGTGGTGGAGCTGGCCGACTGGACCGGCCAGGGCCGCCTGGAGGAGGTGCTCACGCACTTCGCCGACTGGAAGCACGCCCTGCTCGACATCCCGGGCGTCATCGCCGCGACCGAGCGCATCCTGGCCTACCCCATGGTCGACCGCGACCCGCTGGACAGCTGGGGGAGCGGGCGGGTCACGCTGCTGGGCGACGCCGCGCACCCGGTCTACCCGATCGGGTCCAACGGCGGCTCGCAGGCGGTGCTCGACGCGCGGGTGCTGGCTCGCTGCCTGGCCACCGCCGGCCGCCCGGAGGACGGGCTGGCCGCCTACGAGCTGGAGCGCCGCGAGGCGACCAACGCGCTGGTCCGCGCGCACCGCGAACTGCCGATGGAGAGCACCTTGCGGCTGGTCGCCGAGCGCGCGCCGCAGGGGTTCGGCGACATCGCCGACGTGCTGACCGCCGCGGAACTGGCCGAGACGGCGGAGGCCCAGCGGAGGCTCACCGACATGGATGTCGAGGAGCTCAACCGCCGGGCCTCGTGGAGCGTGGCCTGACCCTCACCGGGGGCCGGGCCCGCTCGGGAGCGGGCTCGATTCCGGTGCGGGTCAGGAAGCAGCCGGGGAGTGCACCAGGGGCGCCACGTCGAACTTCGCCTTGAGGTAGCCGAACTTCAGCATCAGGTCCGCCACCCGCTGGAGCCGGGTCGGGTTCACCGAGGTGGAGTAGCCGCCGAGCTGCATCAGGTCGGCCGTGGCCTGGTCGATCTTGGTGTACTTCGGCAGCGCCGCGTCCACCTCGTCGGAGTTGCTGATCGCCAGCTCGATGGCCTTGGTGAGGCCGCGCTGGAAGGCCGCGACGGTCTTCGGGTTCTTGCTCGCGAACTCCTCGGTCACCAGGTAGCCGGCGATCGGGAAGTCGGCGGTCGGGCCCTGCATCAGGTCGGTGATGGTCTTGGCGCCGTTCTTGCTGGCGGCCAGCTCGTGGAAGGGCTCGGGGAGGAAGGCCGCGTCGATCTGGCCCTGCTCCAGCATGCCGGGCATCTCGGGGAAGGGGTGCTCCACGAACTGCACGTCCTCCGGCTTGAGGCCGGCGACCTCGAGCTGGGCGCTCACGGTCAGCGTCGCCACGTTGTTCAGCGTGTTGACGGCGATCTTCTTGCCCTTGAGGTCGGCCATCGAGGTGACCGGGGAGTCCTTCTTGGCCATCAGCAGGAAGTTGTTCGGCTTGGCCACGTAGGCCTCGGCGATCACCTTCAGCTTGGCGACGTTCTCGGCGGAGGCCTTCAGCGCGGAGACGTAGTTGGAGTGCAGCACGTCGAGCTTGCCGGAGGCCAGCTCGCCCATGGCCGCCGCGCCACCCTGGATGGTCTGGACCTTGACGTTCAGGCCCTCGGCCTTGAAGAAGCCCTTGTCGATGGCGATCTGGACCGGCGCGACCTCGGGCAGCGGCAGCATGCCGACGGTGAGGTCGGTCTTCTCCAGACCGCCCGTCCCCGAGCTGGTGGTGCTGCCGCCGCCACCGCAGGCGGTGGCGGCGAGGGCGAGTGAGACGACTAGTGCGGAAATGCTTATGCGACGCCGGAGACCGGACATGGACTCTCCCGGGGGGAAGCGCGTGCCGAAATACACGCCCAAGCTGTGATCTTGCGGTCGATGAGCTTAGCGCAAGGCGATGGATTGACCTATATTGCCGGATTCCTCCTGTTACCCCTTGGCCTTGCTTGTAAGGAAATGTCCGGATTCTTGGGCCCCCAGAAAACGCCCATGAATCCGGACATTCGGTAATAAAAACTGTGTATTTGGAATATGTCGTCTGATTGTGGGATGGATCAGACGGTCTGCCGCGCGAACCGGTGCCAGGCCAGCAAACGCCTCTCCACCAGCAAGAACAGCCCGTTCAGCAGCAGTCCGAGGACGCCGAGGAGGATGACCAGCCCCCACACGCTCGCGAGGTCGAAGTTGCGCTGAGCCGTCAGCAACTGGAAGCCGATCCCGTCGGTGGCGCCCACCAGCTCCGAGATGACCATGAGGATCAGCGCCAGCGACAGGCTCACCCGCAGCCCGGCGAAGATCTTCGGCGCCGCGGCCGGGAGGATCACCTTGGTCAGCCGCTGCCGCCCGCTCAGCCCGAAGGCCCGGGCCGACTCCAGGTAGAGCGCGTCCACGTTGCGCGCCCCGTCGATGGTGTTGAACAGCACCGGCCAGACGATGCCGAAGGCGATCACCGCGATCTGCATCCGCGGCCCGCTGCCGAACAGGGCGAGGAAGACCATCAGCAGCGCGGGCGGCGGCAGCGCCCGGCCGAACTGGATGACCGGGTCGAGGAAGCGCAACGCCACGGCGGTACGGCCGAGCAGCAGCCCGAGCCCGATGCCGATGACGCCGGCCAGCACCCAGCCGGCCAGCAGCCGCCCGATGCTGGGCGGGAAGTGGCCCAGCGCCGCCTCCGACAGCCAGAGCTGCCCGGCCGGGCCGGAGAACCACATTTCCACGGCCTTCGCCGCGATGGCCGACGGCGGCGGGTAGAAGGTGCTCTCGCCCGCCCGGGCGAGCAGCTCCCAGCCGCCCAGGATGGCCGCGAACACCGCGATCCGCGTCAGCGTGAGGGTGAACCGGTTCATCGGGCGCCTCCGGTCTTGGCCGTGTGCCAGCGGAACATCCGCCGTTCCGCGCCCACGAACGCGGCGTTGGTCAGCAGGCCCAGCACGCCCGCCCACAGCACCGCGGCGACGGTGAGCAGCACGCCCTCGGGGCTGCTGCCGGCCTCCAGGATGAAGGTGCCGATCCCGGATTCCTGGCTGCTGATCAGCTCCGCGCTGATCGCGACGATGAGGCCGAAGCCGGCGGCGATGCGGATCCCGGTGGCGATGAACGGCGCGGCGCTGGGCAGCGACACCCGGGCGAGCACGGCCGACCGGCCGAAGCCGAAGGTGCGCAGCGTCTCCTTGGCCAGCGGGTCCACGTCCTTCACCCCGTAGATCGTGTTGATCAGGATCGGCCAGGTGGACGCGTAGGCGATGACCCCGATCTTCATCTGCAGGTTGTCCGGGAACAGGAAGACGGCCAGCGGGATGATCGCGATCGACGGGATCGGCCGCAGGAACTCGATCACCGGCCGCGCCACCGCCTCCAGTGCCGGCACGCTGCCCAGGACCAGCCCGGCCGGTACGGCCAGCAGTACGGTCAGCGCCAGCCCGGCGGCCCAGGCGCCGAAGGTGCCCGCGATGTCGCCCAGGAACGCCGGGTCGGCGATGAGCGTGATCGCCTCGGCGATGATCGTCGAGGCCAGCGGGAACAGATCCGTGGAGATCAGACCGGTGCGCCCGGCCAGTTCGGCGAGGAGCGTGACGCCCACGACGCCGAGCACGCCGCACACCACTTTGTTTTCGGTCCAGCTCGGTGCCCTCATGGGAACTGTCCTATCCGCATGGGTCTCCTCGTGTTTAGCGCCCAAGGCCGAGGGCAATAATGTGTGTCCTCAAATTCGCGCAGCCGAGGGCTGAAGCGGTGACTCGCGCCAGAGTAGCGGAGCAGAACGGACTAATCACCCGGAACTATGGCCACTCCTGCGGTCAAAAACCATCATCTGTCCGCTTATGTCCGAATCACTCCTTGACCCTGTGTCATATGTCCGAAATGGGTAGGGTCTGGCGGGGTATGGGGTGAATGCTCTGTCTGGGCCATTGGCCGAAGTAATCCGGATGTGCTCAAATAATCATTCGCCACGTGGATACTCATGAGTCACAGCGAGAACTGCGCTGCGAGATCACGTGCTTCAGTCCATCCGAGAGAGGTTGCGGACGTCATTGAGGACTGCATCTTCACGCGGCAGTCGGGATGTCGGGCCCGACGCCGCCGTCGACCCTGAGGCCCCAGTGGCGAACTCGGCCCCTTCGCCGGCCCCCGCCCGCGCCGCCGCCCGGTCCAAGGGCGGCATCTTCGCGCTGCGCAACTGGCGCGTCCGCTCCAAGCTCGTCGTCCTGGTCGTCCTGCCGACGGCCGCCGCCCTCATCCTCGGCGGCGTCAGCGTCGCCTCCTCGGTGAGCAGCGCGATCCAGTACCAGCGCGTCAGCGACACCGCGGAACTGGCCGGGAAGCTGGCCACCTTCGCCGACCAGCTCCAGCTCGAACGCGACCTCACCGCCTGGTGGGTGGCCGAGGGGCGCCAGCAGGGCGCGGTCGAGAAGATGCAGACGCAGCAAGGCGTGGTGGACAAGACCAAGAGCGAGCTCGGACCGATCGTCCAGCGGGCCTCCGACTCCGACTACGTGGACGCCGCCGACATCCGCCAGGTGCGCAACCGCATGGACGAGCTCGCCGTCGCCCGCAAGGCGGCCGCCGAGTCGCTCTTCGACACCGGCACCGTCATCAACCTGTACGAGCAGATCATCCGCGACCTGCTCGCCATCCACGAGCAGGTCTCCCAGGGTGCGGTCGACACCGAGCTGTCGCACAGCGTGGCCACCTTCGGCGCCCTGTCCCGGGCCAAGGCGCAGATGTCGCGCGAGCGCGCCCTCCTGCTGGCGGGCCTGGCGGCCGGCCGCTTCACCGAGGCGCAGCGCTCCGACTTCGTCACCGCCCGCTCCCAGCGCGACTCCGAGCTGAACACCTTCCGCAGCGAGGCGCCCCTGGCGCTCCGCAACACCTACGACGACACGGTCAGCGGCCAGAAGATCGACCAGGCGGAGTTCATGCGCGCCCGCGCGCTGTTCCTGACCGGGCGCAACCGCCTCCTGGCCGACCGCCTGCTCGGCGGGCAGCAGGCCGAGGAGCAGTGGTTCGAGGCCGCCTCCACCACCGTCGACCGGATGCGCAAGGTCGAGATCCAGATCGCCGACTCGATCATGTTGCGCAGCCGTACGCTGAAGGAGTCGGAGCAGCGCAGCGCCATCGTGGTCGCCGCGCTCATCCTGGCCCTGCTGGTCGCGGTCCTGATCGTCACCGCGGTGATGGCCCGCTCGCTGGTCCGCCCGCTGCGCACGCTGCGCGGCGAAGCCCTGGAGATCGCCGGCCAGCGGCTTCCGGAGACCGTCCGCCGGCTGCGCGAGTCCGGTGACCTGGCCGCCGCCCAGGTCGACCCGATCGGCGTCGTCTCCGAGGACGAGGTCGGTGAAGTCGCCCGGGCCTTCGACGAGGTCCACCGCGAGGCGGTACGGCTGGCCGGCGAGGAAGCCCGCCTGCGCGCCAACGTCAACGCGATGTTCGTCAACCTCTCGCGCCGCTCCCAGACCCTGGTCGAGCGGCAGATCACCCTGATCGACAGCCTGGAGCAGGGCGAGCAGGACGAGCAGCGGCTCGGCAACCTGTTCAAGCTCGACCACCTGGCCACCCGCATGCGGCGCAACTCCGAGAACCTCCTGGTCCTCGCCGGCCAGGACCCGCCGCGCCGCTGGAGCCAGCCGGTCAAGCTGGTCGACGTGGCCCGCGCCTCGCTGTCGGAGGTCGAGAACTACGAGCGGGTCGCGCTGCAGGTGCCGGACGGCGCCTCCGTCGCCGGCCAGGCCGTCAACGACATCATCCACCTGCTGGCCGAGCTGGTGGAGAACGCGCTGTCGTTCTCCCCGCGCGAGACCCGGGTGGTCGTCTCCGCCAGCCGCATCGACGGCGGCGCGATCATGCTGTCGATCACCGACAACGGCATCGGCATGACGCAGGAGGAGCTGGCCCACGCCAACGAGCGCCTGGAGAACAGCCCGACGGTCGACGTCTCCGTCTCCCGCCGCATGGGCCTGTTCGTGGTCGCGAGGCTGGCCCACCGGCACGGCGTCCGCGTCCAGCTCCGCCCGCACGGCGCCGGCGGCCTGACCGCCATGGTGCTGCTGCCCGAGTCCCTGCTCGGCGCGCAGCCCGGCCTGACCGGTGCGGCCCCCGGCATGCCCGGCGCGGTCCCCGGCCCGGCGCACAGCTCCGACCCGTTCGCCTCGGCCTCCCCGGCCCTGGCCGCGCCGTCGATGCACGCCCCGATCATCCCCGAGCAGATGCCCGGCTCCTGGCCCGCGACGCCGCAGTACGGCGAGCCGCCGGCACGGGAACCGCAGTTCGGCGGCCCGGGCTTCGGCGGCGAGCAGCGCTGGCCCTCCGACCCCGGCCCCTCGTGGCCGGCCGACTCGCCCGCCTCGGCCTTCCCCTCCGCGGGATCCGGCTTCGGCACCGGCGGCTTCACCAGCGACAGCGCCTTCTCCACTGGCGGCACCTTCGACACCGCCGACCCGTGGCTGGCCTCGCGTGGCTGGAACGCCCCGCCCGCGCCGCCGGAGGAGCCGCCGAGCTGGACCTTCCCGCCCGAGCGGACCCCGGAGCGCAAGTCCTTCGACTTCCCGGAGACCGAGTCGGCGGCCACCGGCCCGATCCCGGTGGTCAAGCCGCCGAGCGCCGGCGACGAGTTCCTGCCGATCTTCGCCTCGGTGGAGTCGGCCTGGTTCGAGCAGGGCGGCACCAGCTCCTGGGGCACCACCAAGGCCGACGCCGGCTGGAACGCCGCGGCCGCCGCCCGTGAGCCGGTGAACGACGGCTCGACCTCGGCGGGCCTGCCCAAGCGGGTCCCCAAGGCCAACCTGGTGCCCGGCTCGGCCGATGCCGCCGCGAAGGCCGCCGCACCGGCGCCCCCGCCGGCCCCGGCGCTGCCGCCCGAGCGGGTGCGCAGCCGGTTGTCGAGCTTCCAGCAGGGCTTCCGCGCCGCGCGCGCGGATCTCAGCGAGGGCCGGGCGCAACCCCCCGGCTCCCGGAACGTTGATAGCAGGGAGGAGGACGAATGAACGATCTGAGCCGCGGGGCTCGCGGAGTCGACTGGTTGATCACCGACTTCGTCTCGACAGTGCCTGGCGTCGCGCACGCCGTGGTCGTCTCGTCCGACGGCCTGCCCCTCGCGGCCTCGTCCGGCTTCCCGCCGGACCGGGCCGACCAGCTCGCCGCCATCGCCTCCGGACTGATCAGCCTGACACAGGGGGCGGCGCGGGTCTTCGAGGGCGGCGCGGTCAACCAGACGATCGTCGAGATGCAGCGCGGGCTCATGCTGATCATGGCGATCAGCGACGGGTCCTGCCTGGCGGTGCTGGCCGCGCCCGACTGCGACATGGGCCTGGTGGCCTACCAGATGACCGTCCTCGTCGAGCGGGCCGGCCAGGTGCTGACGCCTGCCGTACGCGCTGAACTGCGCGCCAGCCAGACCAGGTGATGACGTGAGACAGACGCGTGGTGCCTTCCAGGCGGAACGGGGTTTAGTCCGGTGAGCGATCCACGATGGAACAGCGGCGGGTGGGAACCGGTTCCCCAGCCCCCGCCTCCCTCCGATCCGGCCTCCCCGGTGCGCCCGTACGCGGTGACCGGCGGCCGGACGGCTCCGCGCATGAAGCTGGCCATGGAGGCCCTGGTCTCCTCGGCGACCGCGGAACAGCGCGAGCTGAGTTACATGACGCCGGAGTACCAGGCGATCAGCCAGTTGTGCCGGCAGATCAGATCGGTCGCCGAGGTCTCCGCGCTGATGCGGATGCCGCTCGGGGTGGTCAGGGTGCTGATCGCCGACATGGCGGCCGAGGGTCTGGTCCGCGTCCACCAGCCGCAGCTGGACGAGGGAAGGCCAGACGTCAACCTGCTCGAAAGGGTGCTCAGTGGACTTCGCAGGCTCTAGCACCGGCCTCACCTCCACGAAGATCGTGGTGGCCGGTGGGTTCGGCGTGGGGAAGACGACCTTCGTCGGAGCGGTGTCGGAGATCATGCCGCTGACGACCGAGGCGGTCATGACCGACGCCTCGGTCGGGGTGGACGACCTGGGCATGACGCCGCTGAAGTCCACGACCACGGTGGCCATGGACTTCGGGCGGGTCTCGCTGGACCGGGATCTGATCCTGTACCTGTTCGGGACGCCCGGTCAGCACCGGTTCTGGTTCATGTGGGACGACCTGGTGCGGGGGGCGATCGGCGCGGTGGTGCTGGTCGACACCCGGCGGCTGGCCGACAGCTTCCCGGCCATCGACTACTTCGAAGAGGCCAAACTGCCTTTCGTGGTGGGAGTCAACGGCTGGGACGGCTCGTTCTCGCACGGCGAGGCCGAGGTGCGCGAGGCGCTCACCCTCTCACCTGGGATCCCTATCGTCCGGCTGGACGCCAGGTCCAAGGACTCGGTCAAATCGGCATTGATCACGCTCGTGGAGCATGCGCTCAGCCAGCGCATGGCGGTGCCCGGTTGGGGATAGGCTGGGAAACCACGCCTGAACGCGGGCGCGCGCCCCGGGTGCGCGCCCGTGCCGTAAAGATCTCCGAGGACTGGTCAACCACGTGTTCGAGACGCTTTCCGACCGCCTGACATCGGTCTTCTCCTCCCTCCGTGCCAAGGGACGCCTCTCCGAGGCCGACATCGACGCGACCACCCGCGAGATCCGCATCGCCCTGCTCGAGGCCGATGTGGCGCTTCCCGTGGTCAGGGCCTTCGTCGCGCAGGTCAAGGAGCGCGCCCGCGGCGCCGAGGTCTCCCAGGCGCTCAACCCCGCCCAGCAGGTCGTGAAGATCGTCAATGACGAGCTCATCGCGATCCTCGGCGGCGAGACCCGCCGGCTGCGCTACGCCAAGACCCCGCCCACGGTCATCATGCTCGCCGGCCTCCAGGGCGCGGGCAAGACGACCCTGGCCGGCAAGCTGGCCAAGTGGCTGCGCGACCAGGGCCACGTGCCCATGCTGGTCGCCGCCGACCTCCAGCGCCCCAACGCGGTCCAGCAGCTCCAGGTCATGGGCGAGCGGGCCGGCGTCCCGGTCTACGCCCCCTTCGCCGGCAACGGCGTCGGCGACCCGGTCCAGGCCGCCCGCGACTCCATCGAGCACGCCCGGCGCCAGCAGCACGACGTGGTCGTCATCGACACCGCCGGCCGCCTCGGCATCGACTCCGAGCTGATGAAGCAGGCCGCCGACATCCGCGACGCGGTCCGGCCCGACGAGGTGCTCTTCGTCGTCGACGCCATGATCGGCCAGGACGCGGTCACCACCGCCCAGGCGTTCATGGAGGGCGTCGGCTTCGACGGCGTCGTCCTCACCAAGCTCGACGGCGACGCCCGCGGCGGCGCGGCCCTGTCGGTCCGGCACATCACCGGCAAGCCGATCATGTTCGCCTCCACCGGCGAGAAGCTGGAAGACTTCGACGCCTTCCACCCCGACCGGATGGCCTCCCGCATCCTCGACATGGGTGACATCCTCACCCTGATCGAGCAGGCCCAGAAGACCTTCGACGAGGAGCAGACCGCCAAGATGGCGGGCAAGCTCACCTCGGGCGAGGACTTCACGCTCGACGACTTCCTCGAGCAGATGATGATGGTCCGCAAGATGGGGCCGATCAAGAACCTGCTCGGCATGATGCCCGGCATGGGGCAGATGCGCGACCAGCTCAACTCCATCGACGAGCGCGACCTTGACCGCATCCAGGCGATCATCCGCTCGATGACGCCGGCCGAGCGCGGCGACCCCAAGATGATCAACGGCTCCCGCCGGGCGCGCATCGCCAAGGGCTCGGGCGTCGAGGTCTCGGCGGTCAACAACCTCGTCACGCGCTTCTTCGAGGCCCAGAAGATGATGAAGCGCATGGCCAGCGGCGTCGGCATCCCGGGCATGCCCGGCGGCCGGGGCAAGGCGGCCAAGCAGGCCAAGAAGAGCAAGGGCCGGCGGGTCAGCGGCGACCCGCGCAAGGCCGCGCTCGGCAAGGCCAAGGACGCCGAGACGCCGCCCGCGGCCGACAAGCCCAAGGGCGGGGCGCTGGGCAACCTGCGGTTGCCGCCGGGCATGCAGTTGCCGCCCGGCTTCGACCCGTCCAAGCTCAACCTGCCGCCGGAGCAGAAGTGAAGAACCCGCGCCGGGCACAGTTGATCATCGCCGTTCTCGTGCTGGCGATCGCGGTGCTCTACGCGTTGCAGGCGCTGGGGGTCATCCCGCGCGCCTGACCTTGATGACGATGAAAGCCGGTGCTCCTTCGGGAGCACCGGCTTTCATCGTTTCTCAGTTGTCGGTTCTTTATTCGGTACGGCGGCGCCGGCTCGCGTAGCGGATGGCGAGTCCCGCGCCGATGGCGGCGACGGCGAGCGCCGGGTAGACCAGCGGCAGGCCGGTCATGGGCAGGTCGTCCGAGCCCGGGCCGCGTCCGCCGCCCCCGTGGTCATGCGGGCGGTGGGGGCGCGGCCGGTCCGAGGTCGGAGTCGTGGCCGTCGGGGTCGTGGGCGTCGGCCCGGGCGTGGTGGGCGTCGGGCCCGGTGTCGTGGGCGTCGGTCCGGGTGTCGTGGGCGTCGGGCCCGGGGTGGTGTAGGTCGGGGTCGGGGTGGTGGGTGTCGGCCCGGGCGTGGTGGGCGTCGGGCCCGGAGTGGTGTAGGTCGGGGTCGGCGTGGTCGGCGTCGGCTTCGGCTTCGGCTTGCAGAAGGCGCAGGTCCTGGCGAGGACGACGGAGGCCAGCGGCCCCGAGTACTTCCGGCCGCCCTCGTCCTTGATCACGCCGGTGAAGGTGATCTCGATCCAGGCCTCGGCAGGAAGCGCGCCCGGCGGGGTCTCGTGGTCGGTCCTCCGGGCGGTGATCTTCGCGCTGTCGATGTTCGGGAACCCGAGCTGCGCGCCGGTCACGGTTCCGGACACCGTCTGGCCGTTCTCGATGGCGGTGCCCCCGGCGGGCGCGTCGCCCAGGATCCTGATCGTGCCCGGCGCGGACTGCACCGCCGCGAAGCCCTTGGCCTGCTCGGTGCACCGCGCGTAGTTGTTGACGTTGCCGGTGGACAGCAGCGGCACGGTGGCCGACGGGCTGAGCGCGAAGCGGTTGACGACCAGGTCGGCGCGGCCTTCCCAGGCGTCGGGCGCGTCCACGCCGCTGGCGTACAGGGTGCCGTTGGCCAGCGACATGAACCGGCTCATGCCGTCCGGGTCCGGCCAGGTGGGATGGACGGCGGTGTCGGTGCCGGGCGTGTTCTCGACGGCGACCGTACCCCAGATGCCGGAGTAGGCCGGCTGGCCGAGCAGGTCTACGGGCGGCAGGTAGAGCTGCACGCCCGAGGCTTTGCCGTATTCGCCGGTGGAGGCGCCGGCCGCGGACAGCAGCAGTGCGCCGGCCGTGAGCGTGGCCGCTGCCGCGGTCAGCAGCGCGCGAGTCTTCGTGGTGGTCGTCACGCGTGCTATTGCCCCGCAACCTCCCCCCGGTGCGGGCGGGGGACACGCACGGCTTACCGAGGTTTTGCGGCTCGCCTGCCGTACCTGGTCGAAGGCAGTGCCCGCGGTCTGGCACAATGACATGTTGGAACATCGTGGCCAGGTGGGTGCCCTCTCATCTCCTGCCGGTCGCGCCTGTCCCTTCGAGCGGCTTCCCATCGTGCCCCACTCGGTGCGACGTCGTTCACCCACGCTCTGAAGCAGGAGAGACCACACCCGTGGCAGTCAAGATCAAGCTCAAGCGGCTCGGCATGATCCGCAACCCGCAGTACCGCATCATCGTCGCCGACAGCCGCACCAAGCGTGACGGCCGGGCGATCGAGGAGATCGGCCTGTACCACCCGAAGGAGAACCCCTCCTTCATCCAGATCGACGCTGAGCGCGCCGCTTACTGGCTGGGTGTCGGCGCGCAGCCGACCGAGCCCGTGCTGAAGCTGCTCAAGCTCACCGGCGACTGGCAGAAGTTCAAGGGCGAGGCGGCTCCGGCGCCGCTGCTGGTCGCCGAGCCGAAGGCCGACCGGCACGCCGTGTACGAGGCCGCGGCCAAGGAGGCCATGTCCGGTGGCGACACCGGCACCGCCGCCACCACGCCGAAGAAGGCCAAGAAGAAGGAGGAGGCCCCCGCCGAGGAGGCCGCCACCGAGACTCCGGCCGAGGCCTGACATGCTCGAGGAGGCACTCGAGCACCTCGTGAAGGGCATCGTCGAACATCCTGACGATGTCCGGGTCCGCGCCCGCCGCATCCGCAGCGGGAGCGTGCTCGAGGTCCGGGTGCATCCCGACGACCTCGGCAAGGTCATCGGCCGCAACGGTCGCACCGCCAAGGCGCTGCGCACCGTGGTCAACGCCCTGGCCGGCGGGAAGCGAGTGCAGGTCGACTTGCGCGATCTGTACGAAGTGGCCCGCTAGCGAAAGTTCGTAGCGAACGCGCCCTCATCGGTTCACCGGTGGGGGTGTGGTCGTTTCTGGAAGGGAAGTCCCCAAGGTGAAGCTGGCCGTCGGCCGCATCGGCCGTCCGCACGGAGTGCGCGGCGAGATGACCGTCGAGGTGCGCACCGACGATCCCGAGGAGCGGTTCCGCCCCGGCACCGTCTTCGCCACCGACGCCGGAACGGTCGTGGTCGAGGCCGCCCGGTGGCACAAGGGCGTGCTCCTGCTCTCGGTGGAGGGCGTGCGCAGCCGCGAGGCCGCCGAGGAACTGCGCGACACGATGCTGCTCATCGACTCCGAGGACGTGGCGCCCACCGGCGACCCCGACGAGTTCCACGACCACCAGCTCATCGGCCTGGCCGTGGTCACGGTCTCCGGCGAGCCGGTCGGCGAGGTCACCGACGTGCTGCACCACGGCCAGGACCTCCTGGTCGTCCGGCGCGGCGGCGGCGAGGACGCCTACATCCCCTTCGTCAAGGCACTGGTCCCCGAGGTGGACGTCGAGGGCGGCCGGCTCGTGGTGGACCCGCCCGAGGGCCTGCTGTGAGCGGCTCCGCCGGAAGGTCCGCGCGATGAGGGTCGACATCGTCTCGATCTTCCCGGAGTACTTCGCGCCGCTGGACGTCTCGCTCATCGGCAAGGCCCGCGAGCGCGGCGACCTCGACGTGCGCCTGCACCAGCTCCGCGACTGGACGCACGACGTGCACAAGACGGTCGACGACAGCCCGTACGGCGGCGGCCCCGGCATGGTCATGAAGCCCGAGCCGTGGGGCGAGGCGCTCGACTCGATCATCGACGGCGGCACGCCGAAGCTGGTCGTGCCCACGCCCAGCGGCCGTCCCTTCACCCAGGCGAAGGCCCAGGAACTGGCCCGCGAACCGTGGCTGATCTTCGCCTGCGGGCGCTACGAGGGCATCGACTCCCGGGTGATGGCCGAGTACGACGCCGACGAGGTCAGCATCGGCGACTACGTGCTCGCCGGGGGCGAGGTGGCCGTGCTGGTGATGATGGAGGCCATCGGCCGGCTGCTGCCCGGCGTGCTGGGCAACGCGCACTCCGCGGTGGACGACTCCTTCGCGCCGGGCGCGATGGAGAACCTCCTGGAGGGCCCGGTCTACACCAAACCGCCGGTCTGGCGCGATCGGGCCGTACCCGACGTGCTGCTGTCCGGCCACCACGGGAAGGTGGCGCGGTGGCGGCGCGACGAGGCGCTGAAGAAGACCGTGCGCAACCGGCCCGATCTCGCCGCGCGGCTCACCGACCTCGACAAGCATGATCGCCGGGTGCTGGACGAGCTGTCGTTTCGCGCCGGGCCGGAAGATATGGCACACTGAATCGCTGGCCCGCTTTCCGGGTCTGCTTAGTCATGTACGCGTGTCCCCCTCGAGCCCAGGCCGGGTGGACCTCCGCGTGCTCATCGAAACGTTGAGGATAGTTCTCATGCACACGAAGATCCAGGAGCTCGACAAGGCGAGCCTGCGCAGCGACGTCCCGGACTTCCGTCCCGGTGACACGCTCGAGGTTCACGTGCGAGTCGTCGAAGGCAACCGCTCGCGTATCCAGGTCTTCAAGGGCTTCGTGCTCCGCCGCCAGGGTGCCGGCGCTCGCGAGACCTTCACGGTCCGCAAGGTCAGCTACAGCGTCGGCGTCGAGCGGACCTTCCCGGTCCACAGCCCGGTCATCGAGAAGATCGTCCTCGTGACCCGCGGTGACGTGCGTCGCGCCAAGCTCTACTACATGCGTGACCTGCGCGGCAAGGCCGCCCGCATCCGCGAGAAGCGCGACAACTCGACCGCCAAGTAAAACGGCGTCCGGAATGGCCCGGTACGGCACTGCCGTACCGGGCCATTTCCTTTATCTTTTCCGACGCGTGGCCGGTGTACCGTCGGTCGTGGCTTGTCGCGCACGCGCATCATCTAGGCTCGTGGGCGATGACTAGCGAGAGCCAGGACAACGAGGTGGACGTGGTCGCGGAAGACACCCAGAAGCCGGCCAAAGGCAAGAAGGACAAGAAGGGGTCGTTCTGGAAGGAACTCCCCGTCCTCGTGGTCGTGGCGCTGGTGCTGGCTCTGATCATCAAGTCCTTCGTGGTGCAGGCGTTCTACATCCCCTCCGAGTCGATGGAGAACACCCTCCTGGTCAACGACCGGGTCCTGGTGAACAAGCTCGTCTACCACACGCGTGACATCGAGCGCGGCGACGTCGTGGTCTTCTCCGGCGTCGACTCCTGGGACAGCGAGGTCGTCTACGAGGAGCCGGCCAACCCGATCGCGGCCTTCTTCCGCTGGGTCGGCACCGCCTTCGGCGTGATCCCCGGCGAGAAGGACTACATCAAGCGGGTCATCGGCGTCGCCGGCGACCGGGTGAAGTGCTGCGACGACAAGCAGCGGGTGACGGTCAACGGCGTCCCGCTGGACGAGAAGAGCTACCTGTACCCGGGCGACGTGCCCTCCAAGGAGCACTTCGACGTCACCGTGCCGCAGGACGCGCTGTGGGTGATGGGCGACCACCGCGTGGTCTCCCAGGACTCGCGCGCCCACCAGGGCGACGTCGGCGGCGGCACCATCCCGGTCGAGCACGTCGTGGGGCGGGCGTTCGTGATCGTCTGGCCGTTCTCGCGGGCCACCACCCTGCCCATCCCCGAGACCTTCGCCCAGCCGGCCCTGCAGGCCCTGGGCGGAGCCACCCCGTTGCTCGCGGGCTTCGCGGGCGCGATCCCCCTAGTGCTGCTGCGCCGGAGGCTGTTGTTGAGGCGGAAGAAGAAGTGAGCGAGCCCATTGCCGAGAGCCCGAAGGCGGAGAAGAAGAAGGGCGGGGGGTTCCGCGAGACGGTCGTGCTGCTCGCGGTCGGCGTCGGCCTGGCCCTGCTGCTCCAGCACTTCGTGATCGGCTCCAACTTCATCCCGTCGGAGTCGATGGAGAACACCCTGCTCATCGACGACCGCGTGTTCGTGAACAAGCTCGACGGCTCGGTCGACCGCGGCGAGATCGTGGTGTTCAAGGGCTGGAACGGCGAGGCGACGATCAAGCGGGTCATCGGCATCGGCGGCGACCAGGTGAAGTGCTGCGACGCCAAGGACCGGATCACGGTCAACGGGGTGCCGCTGGAGGAGTCGTCCTACCTCTACCCGGGTGACAAGCCGTCCGAGCACGAGTTCTCGGTCAAGGTGCCGCCGGGCAAGCTGTGGCTGATGGGCGACCACCGCTCGGCCTCGGCCGACTCGCGCGCGCACTACGAGGACCCGGGCGGCTGGATCTCCGTGGACGACGTCGAGGGCAGCGCCTTCTTCCGCTACTGGCCGCTCAACCGCATCGCGGTGATCAGCACGCCGGAGAGCTTCGCCAAGCTCAACTCCGCACAGTAACCGGACAATCGGTCGCGGGTTGCGGCGTATGGGGCGTACGCTGCCACTGTCATGACACATTCGTTTCGTCCCCGGCCTAGCGTCGTGCGCCGCGACTCCGGGCTCTACGCCTACGAGCGAGCGCTCGCGCGGCGCGGGCTCACTCCCGTCGCCGGGGTCGACGAGGCGGGCCGTGGCGCCTGCGCGGGCCCTCTGGTGGTGTCCGCGGTGGTCCTGCGGCGCGAGATCCCCGGGCTGGGCGACTCCAAGCTGCTGACGCCTGCCGTACGGGAGCGGTTGTACGGGGTGATCACGAAGTCCGCCTACGTCGAGACCGTCGTCATCCCGCCCGAGGTGATCGACGCGCGCGGGCTGCACCGCTGCAACGTCGAGGGAATGCGCCGGGCCGTCGCGCGGTTGTCGCTGGTTCCCGAGTACATCCTCACCGACGGGTTCCCGGTCCCGGGCCTGCCGGCGCCGTCCCTTGCGGTGTGGAAGGGTGACCAGGTCGCCGCGTGTGTCGCGGCGGCGTCGATCGTGGCGAAGGTGACCCGTGACCGGATCATGACCGAGCTTGACGGGAGTTTTCCCGCGTACGGCTTCGCGGAGCACAAGGGATATGTCACGCTTCGGCACCGGCTGGCGTTGAAGGAGCACGGGCCGTGCGCGCATCATCGCTTCTCGTTCGTCACGGTCGGTAGGGAAGTGCGCGAGAATGGAGATGTGGGAGCCGCATGACGGGCGCGACAGGAGGGACGGGATGAGCGCAGAGGATCTCGAGAAGTACGAGACCGAGATGGAGCTGCAGCTCTACCGCGAGTACCGAGATGTCGTCGGCCTGTTCACCTATGTGGTGGAGACGGAGCGGCGCTTCTATCTCACCAACTCGGTGGACCTCGAGGTACGCACGGCGGAGAACGGCGACGTCTTCTTCGACGTGCGCATGCAGGACGCGTGGGTGTGGGACATGTACCGCCCCGCGCGGTTCGTGAAGAACGTCCGCGTGGTGACGTTCAAGGACGTGAACGTGGAGGAGCTCGCCAAGAGTGACCTGGAGATGCCCAAGGAGGGGTTCTCCAGCTAGCCCGCGGTTGTCCACAGGCTGACTCCCCGTCCACAGAACGCGGTTCGGGGGACGGCGTCCCGGTCCCGGCTCGGCCAGAGTCAGGGGCCGGAGGTGGTCCCCATGGCCGCGAAAGACGAACTCGGAAAACACGGCGAGCAGGTCGCCGTCGACTACCTGCGCTCCGGAGGCATGACCATCCTGGAGCGCAACTGGCGTTGCGCCCTGGGCGAGATCGACGTCCTGGCCCGTGACGGGCGCAACCTGGTCGTCGTCGAGGTTAAGACCCGCTCGGGCCGCTCCCACGGCACCGCTCTGGAGTCGGTACGGCAGGCGAAGCTGGCCAGGCTGCGCACGTTGGCCGCCCGCTGGCTCAGCACGCAGGACGCGCGCTTCGACGCGGTCCGGATCGACGTCATCGCCCTGGAGCGGTTCGCCGGCGACTTCGCCCTCCGCCACGTGCGCGGGGTGAGCTAGATGGCCGTCTCCCGCACCCGCAGCGTCGCCCTGGTCGGGGTCAGCGGCCGCATCGTCGAGATCGAGGCCGACGTCGGCAACGGCCTGGCCGGCATCCACCTGATCGGCCTGCCCGACACCGCGCTCAGCGAGGCTCGCGAGCGCGTCAGGTCCGCGATGGTCAACAGCCACTACCCGTGGCCCGACGCGCGCATCACGGTCAGCCTCTTCCCGGCCAGCCTGCCCAAACGCGGCAGCCAGTTCGACCTGGCCATCGCCATCGCCATCCTGGGGGCAGCGGGGGTCGTCCCGGCCGACCGCATCGCCGAGCCGTTCTTCCTTGGCGAGCTGGGTCTCGACGGCCGCCTCCGCCCGGTGCGCGGCATCCTGCCCGCCGTCCTGGGCGCGGCCAAGACCGGGCGGGCGACCGTGGCCGTGCCCGCCGCCAACGCCCGCGAGGCCGCCCTGGTGCCCGACGTCCAGGTGATCCCGGTCAAAGACCTGCGCCAGCTCGTCGAATGGCTCCGCACCGGCGAGGCCCCGCCCCAGCTCGACCTCTCGCCGGGCGAAGCGGCCCTCCCCACCACCGAGAAGCCCTCGGTCGACCTGTCGGACGTCGTCGGCCAGCCCATCGGCCGCCGCGCCCTGGAGGTGTGCGCGGCCGGCGGCCACAACCTCTGGATGCTCGGCCCGCCCGGCACCGGCAAGACCCTCCTGGCCGAGCGCCTGCCGACGCTGCTGCCCGATCTCCCGCTCGAGCACGCCCTGGAGGTCACGGCCATCCAGTCGGTCGCCGGAGTGCTGCCCACCAGCAGCCCCCTCGTCGTGCGGCCGCCCTTCGTCAGCCCCCACCACACCGCGACCGCCGCGGCCATGGTCGGCGGCGGCAGCACCGTGCTCCGCCCCGGCGCCGTCTCTCTGGCGCACCGGGGGACGCTCTTCCTCGACGAGGCTCCCGAGTTCCCGCGCCAGGTGCTCGACTCCCTCCGCCAGCCGCTGGAGTCCGGGAGCGTCACGGTCGCCCGCGCGGTGGGCACCCTCACCTTTCCCGCCCGGTTCACCCTGATCCTCGCCGCCAACCCGTGTCCCTGCTCGCAGCCGGCCGGGCCCGGTCAGGCGTGCGCCTGCTCGCCCACCGTCCGCCGCCGCTACATCGGCCGGCTGTCCGGGCCGCTGCTCGACCGTATCGACGTCAAGGTCACCGTCTCGCAGGCCAACAAGCGGGAGCTCATGGCCGACCGCCGCTTCGTCGAGAGCAGCGCCGTCGTCGCGGCCCGGGTGCTCGCCGCCCGCGAACGCACCGCCAAGCGGCTCGACGGCACCCCGTGGCGGACCAACGCCGAGGTGTCCTCCGCGGAGCTGCACGCCCGCTTCTGGCCTTCGGAGGCGGCGATGAAGCCGGTCAGTGCGGGTCTCGACACCGGTTCCCTCAGCGCCCGTGGCCTTGACCGCATCGTCCGCGTCGCCTGGACCCTCGCCGACCTGGCCGACAAGGACCGTCCCGGCGAGGACGAGACCACCGGCGCCCTGGCGCTGTGGCTCGGCGTCGGCGGCTAGACCCCCCTCAAGGACCTCTCCATGAACCACGACCTGCTGACCCGGGCCACCCTCATGCGCACCGCCGAGGTGGGTGACGCCGTGATGGGCCAACTGATCCGGCACCACGGCCCCGACGAGGCCGTCGCCCTCATCCGCTCGGGCACCCTGCCGGAGCCGTTCATCGCCCGCGTCATCGCCGCCGCCGATCACCCCGACCTGGCCAGGGCCAAGCTCCTCCGCCGCCTGACCACCTGGCACGCCCGCCTGTCCGCCAGTGACCCCGCCGCCGACCTGCGGGCGGGCGAGCAGTTCGGCGCCCGCCTCGTCACCCCCGGCACCCCCGAGTGGCCCACCCAGTTGGAGGCCCTCGGCCATGGCGTTCCGTTGGGGCTGTGGGTCTCCGGCAGTGCCGACCTCCGCTTCGCCTGCCTTCGCTCCGTGGCCGTCGTCGGTGCCCGGGCCTCCACCGCCTATGGCGTGCACGTGGCCGCCGACCTTTCCGCCGAACTCGGCGACGGCGGCTGGACCGTCGTCTCCGGCGGGGCCTACGGCATCGACGGCGCGGCCCACCGGGGTGCGCTCACCGCCGACTCACCCACCGTCGCCGTCCTGGCCTGTGGGGTGGACGTCGCCTACCCGAGCGGGCATACCGACCTCTTCGCCGCCATCCGCCGTCAAGGCGTGCTGGTCAGCGAGTGCCCACCCGGCGTCCACCCCACCCGTGCTCGCTTCCTCATCCGTAACCGGGTCATCGCCGCCCTGGCCCGGGGCACCGTCGTCGTCGAGGCCGCCCTTCGTAGCGGCGCCCTCAACACCGCCGGCCACACCACCGCCCTTGGCCGCCCCCTTGCCGCCGTCCCCGGCCCCATCACCTCGGAGGTCTCCGCCGGTTGCCACCGCCTGCTGCGTGAGGCCAGTGCCGTCTGTGTCACCTCCGCCCAGGAGGTCATCGACCTTGTCGGCGACCTCGGCACCGACCTGGCCCCGCCCTCTCGGGGGCCTGTCCTCCCTCTCGACGCCCTCAACGACCAGACCCGTCGTGTGCTGGACGCCGTCCCCTCCCGTACCGCCGCCGGCCCGGCCACCATCGCCGTCTCGGCCGGCGTCGACCTTCCCACCGCCCTCAGCTGCCTGGGCGGCTTGGCCGCCGCGGGCTACATCGACCGCACCCCCAAGGGCTGGCGCCTCCGCCCCACCCGCACCCCCACCACCCACTAACCTCCGCCACCCCGTAACCCCAGCCACCCCATAACCCAGCCATCCCGTAACCCCGCTTCTTGCCACCCGTAACCCCGGCCACCCGTAACCCCGGCCACCCGTAACCCCGGCCACCCGTAACCCCGGCCACCCGTAGCCCCGGCCACCCGTGACGGTGGCCACCCGTGACGCTGGCCACCCGGGATGCTCGCTTCCCTGCCGCCCCTCACCTTCAACCTGCTGGCCAGCCCCGCCGCACCCCGGCCCACTTCCCACCCCGTCACTTCCAGCGGCCGGCCCAAGCTCGACACCTCACCCCGACTCCTCAGCCAGCCGTCTCATCCCGCCATCCCGCCACGCGCCAGCCGCCCGCTGTGTCACCTGCCCGTAGTTCTACGGGCGCACCGCTGGCGGCCCTCAGCCTGCCCGCCGCCACCCGCCCACGGCCCTTCTCCCAAAACACGCGGCACACCGATCCATCCCCACAGCCGCGATGCGATCCCAACACGCCCCCAGCGGGCAAAGTAGAAGGGTGCCCACCAATCCACCACCCCGTCTGCCCGAACCGGACCCCGCCCGGTCCGTACATGCCGCCCACCCAAACGGCAGGGCAGCCGACACCCCCACCCAGAGCCTCCCGGCGGATGAACGGAGCACCCCCGCAGCCCGCCCTCAGCAGCCGCCCACACCCGACAGACAGCACCCCAAGTCCGCAGCGGTGTCCGAGTTCGAGCGACACCTCCGCTTCGAACGAGACCTGTCCCCGCACACCGTCCGCGCCTACCTCTCCGACCTGGCCACCCTCCTCACCCACCTAGGGGAACGAGACCTGGACCACCTCACCATCACCCTCCTCCGGGAATGGCTGGCCACCCAACACGCCACCGGCCTGTCCCGCGCAACCCTGGCCCGCAGAACCGCCTGCGCCCGAACCTTCACCGCCTTCTGCCACCGCCGAGGCTGGCTGAACGACGACCCCGGTCTCCTCCTCGGCACCGCCAAGGCTCCCAAGTCACTCCCCGCAGTCCTGGACCAATCCCAAGCCCGAGCCGCCCTGGAACCCCCGACAGACGACACCACCCCCAAGGCCCTTCGAGACCAAGCCATCCTGGAACTCCTCTACGCCACCGGCATCCGAGTGAGCGAGCTGTGCCAGCTCGACGTCGACGACGTAGACCGCGACCGCCGCGTCATCCGGGTCCTGGGCAAGGGCCGCAAGGAGCGTTCTGTCCCCTTCGGCGCCCCCGCGATGCACGCCATAGACCGCTGGTGCGTCTACGGCCGCCCTCTCTGGATCAAGCCCAAGTCCGGCCCCGCCCTCTTCCTCGGCACCCGAGGCGCCCGTATCGACGCAGGCACCGTCCGCCGTATCGTCCATGCCCGCCTCCAACAGGTCGACGGCGCCCCCGATCTCAGCCCCCACGGCCTCCGCCACAGCGCCGCCACCCACCTCCTCGAAGGCGGCGCCGACCTCCGCAGCGTCCAGGAGTTGCTCGGCCACGCCTCACTCAACACCACGCAGATCTACACCCACGTCTCCATCGACCGCCTCCGCACGGCCTACCGCCAAGCCCACCCCCGAGCCTGACAACCATCCCTCATCGTGGCCCCCGGACGACGGACTCCCGGCTGACCAGCTTCCGGTTACCCGCTTCGGTTACCTGTCTCCGGCAGCCCCGTTTCCGCCAGTGCCGGTTCCGGCAGGTGCGTCTCGGGCCCGGCCCACCTCAGGCTGGTCCGGCTCCGGTGGTCTGCCTCGGGTGGCCCGCCTCCGAGCAATCAGTCGCGGCCGCTGTGGGACCCCTGTGGGGTGGGGATGAGTTTGAGCACAGGCAGAGGCTGCTCTCGTAGCCAAGCAGAGCGCGCCGGTTCGTGGGCAAACACGAGCTGCGGATCCGCGGTCAGGGCGATGGAGCGGACGGGCGGCCAAGCCACACACGCCGGAGGTGCCACCTAGAGCGCGACGGCGGCCGAGCAACCCAAGATGGTCGAACCAGCAAGCAACGCACACGCGCTTCACAGGCCCGGGCGGCTCCTTGCCCGGCCAACCTTCCCGAGTCGAACGAGCAAGCAACGCACGCGCTTCACAGGCCCGGGCGGCTCCTTGCCCGGCCAACCTCCTGACCGGCCTACTGCCCCACTTGGGCAGGCCCTCCCCAGCTGGCACGACCACCCGCCTGCGGAGCGGCTACGTCGAGGTCTGCAAGAAGTCGGGCGTCGACTCATGCCAGTCCGGCGCGACCAGCTCGTTCAGAGCCGAGACGATCCGGCGCTCCTCGTACGTGAAGTGCGACTCGACCAACGCCGCCAACCCGTCAAGCTCGGCACGGACGCGTCGGGGGTCGGCCGACTGAGGGTCGCGGTCGAGGTCATCGACCACGGCCTGCAACTGCCTGAGCAGTCCAGACACAACATGGTGATCGCGACCAAGCTCCTCCAGCACCTCGCGCAACTCAGGGAACTGTCGCGCGAGCAACGGGAAGACAGCAGCGTCCTCGCCGGTGTGGTGGCGCTCCAAGGCCGAGCAGAAGGCCAAGCAGTGGGAACGGAGGTCGCGAGGCCGAGCGCCATTCCGTTCGAGGTAGGCATCGACTTCCTCGCGTAGCCGAGCCAGTTCGTCCCGGAGCCACTGGTGTACTTCGATCAGTTCGGTGCCAAAGGCCGCCAGGCGTCTCCCGGCGGGCTGGGAGTGGTCAGCGTGCTGTTTCGCAGAAAGATCGGCGGCTTGCGAAGAGGACGAGGCGCTGAGCCCTGGCTGTACGTCGCTGTTCTGAGGGGGTGGCGCGCTCGCCCGCGCATCGGCGGGGCTGGTTGCTGGCGCTGCAGTGGAGAGCTGAGGTTCCGCCCCAGGGGGCTGGGCGGATGGGCTGATTGACCCCGTAGAAGTCGTGCTGTGGTGTGAGTTCCTGCGGTTGGGCGAAGTCATTGCCGTCCCGGGTTACCGCGCCTCCATGTCCACGACGTCCACTTGCCGGGTACACCGCGACGCTGCGGGGGATTTCACCAGATGAGATCGACATCGTCAACCGGTCGATCCGGAAGGAAAGACCCAGAACGGGAGCAGTCTTACCTGTCCGCGGCCCACGAGAAGGAGTGGATCCAGGTAGCGGTGATCCTGGATGAGGCCCCAGTGCAGGCAGGACTCGCGGCAGTGGCTGACCAAGCCCTCAATCACACCCACCTGAGTGCCGGTGGCCACAACGTCGCCTCGCCGTACCGAGGCTCTGACCGGTAGGTAGGTCGTCCGCATGCCGTTGGTGTGGACGATGCTCACGACGCCTCGGCCTGCCAAGGGTGCGGCGTAAGCCACTGTGCCAGGGCCGGCGGCGTACACGGGGGTGCCTTGAGGGGCGGCCAGGTCTACGCCTCGGTGGCCGGACAGCCACGGCACGGGCGGTGGGTTGAACGGGCGCAGGATCCGAGGATTGCCGGTCAGAGGCCATCCCCAGGCTGGCGCCCGAGGGGCGGGAGCTTGGGCGGCTGGCGTGCGAAGGGCAAGGGTTTGTACGGCGGACGACTGGACTGCGGGTGCCTGAATGGCAGGGGCGCGAGCAGGTGCGCGAGCAGCGAGTGCGTGAAGGTCAAGGACGCGAGCACCAAGTGCGTGAGGGCCAAGTGCGTGAGGGCCAAGCGCGTGAGAGCCGAGGGCGTGAGAGCCGAGGGCGTGAGAGCCGAGGGCGTGAGGGCCTGGGGTCTGTACGGCAAGCGAGCGAGCGCTAAGGGCTTGTATGGCAGCCGGGTGAGGGCCCAGCGCCTGCACTGCAGGAGGTGCACGGCGGGTTGCCGCTGGGCTGGCTCCTGGGCGAGTCGCGAGGGCTGGGGGATGAGTGGGTGTACGGGAATGGAGCCGCTGCTGGATGGTTGGCGGGCTGGAATCACGGGACATCCGGTTGGCTGGCGGCTGCGGTTGATGGGGCGGCGTCTGTGCTGACGGGCGGGCGCCTGGGGACATGGGCGCGGAGGGCTGATGGGGCGGCTGGAGTGCTTGAGAGTCAGGCGCGTGGCTCAGAGGCATGGCTGGCACGGGTGGCGGTTGTCCCATGGAGCGGGTGGGTGGTTCAGCTAGGGGTGGTTCGACAAGGAGTGGCTGGAACGGCGTCGGAAGTGACCCCTGCGGCGGTGAAGAGGGTGGTTTCCCCGTGCGTCCGTGTGGGTCGAGTTGGGGCGCTTGCTGGGGCGAGCGTGAGGGGTCATCGGCCAGGAGATGCGGCGTGTGGAAAGGCTGCGGCGAGGGTCGTGCGGGGGTTGAGCCGGACCTGAGGGCTGGTGAGCTGCTTTGGGACATGCCGAACCAGATGGCCAGGAGGAAGGTGGCGATCAGGATCAGCGGAACCAGGAGTGTTCGATGCTGGAAAGGGGTGGGCTCGTACTGGCGATCTCGCTGGTTGGTCCGTAGCGGGTGATGGGGGCGGTCGGGCGTGGAGGTGCTTCCGGGCCGGAGAGGCGGGTTGGACGGAAAGGTGCTTCCGGGGTGGAGGGTCGGTCCAGACGGGAGGGGGTGTTGGCGCTGGGAGGGCCGTTGGGGGTGACGGGCGGGGCTGGGCATGGGGAGAGCATGCTGAAGCGACGGGGAGCGCGGGCGGCCGAGCGGGGTTCTGTGGACGAATAGCGGGGCGCGGTCGGTCCTGTGGACGGGGAGTTGCTGCAGGCGGTCCTGTGGGTGGGGGGCTGTTGGAGGCGGTCCTGCGGGCCGGTCAACCGAGGTGGTGCTGGAAACGGGTTGGTTGTGGTCCTGGTGATCGATGGGCATGGACTGAGTCGGGGGAGAGGGCTCCGGCGGATGAGGGGCTGGGCTGGGGGGCGCCTGTGGATAGCGGTACGAACAAGTTTTCGGGAAGTGGCATGATGCTGCTCGGCCGACGGTGAAGGGAGGGCCGGTGGAGAGGCTGGTCGAGGCGCTGGCGGCTGAGGTGGGGGTACGGCTGCCGACCGTACGGATCACGGACGATGGGGCGCGGCTGGCCTCGGCGTTGCCGGTGGAGGTGCTGGCTGCCGTGTCGGTCGGGGTGGCGACGGGGGCTGCGGCGGCTATCGCAAGGGAGAGTGCGGAAGTCGATGTGCGGGAGGCGCTGGCGGCGTTCCTGGATGAGCGGTATTTCCTGATCGACGGGGTTGCGCCTGAGTTGTGGGCGCCTTTGTCGGGCGACTATCGGACTGTTGATGGGTGGGTGCGGCTGCACTCCAACTTCGATCATCACCGGGAGGCGGTGGTGGAGGCCCTTGGCCTTATGGGCGGTGTGGAGCGGGCCGAGGTTGAGGTGGCTTGCGGGAGCCGTACGGCGATCGAGGTTGAGGAGGCGGTCACGGCGGCGGGTGGGTGTGCGGCGGCTCAGCGGAGCAGGGCTGAGTGGGCGGCGCATCCGCAGGCGGTGGCGGTGGCGGCCATGCCGTTGGTGGGCTTGGAGCGGGTGGCGGCGGCTGGTGGGACGGCTTCCGGTGGCTCGGCTTCACCCCGGTCGGCTTCGCGCGGATCGGTCTCGCGCGCGTCGGCGTCGGATGGCTCGGCTTCGGGTGGCTCGGCTTCGGGTGGCTCGGCTTCGGGTGGCTCGGCTTCGGGTGGCTCGGCTTCGGGTGGCTCGGCTTCGGGTGGCTCGGCCTCCACGGGCTCGGCCTCCACGGGCTCGGCCTTCAGTGGCACGGCCTTCAGTGGCTTGAGCTCGGGTGGGTGGCGCGCGGGGTGTGGGGGTGGGCGGCCGTTGGAGGGGGTGCGGGTTCTCGATCTCACGCGGGTCATTGCTGGGCCGGTGGCTTCCCGGACGTTGGCCGCTTATGGGGCGAAGGTGTTGAGGGTGGGGGCGGCGCATTTGCCTGAGGTGCCTGGGCTGGTGGTCAGTACGGCGTTTGGGAAGCGGTCGACGGAGTTGGATCTGCGGACGGGGGAGGGGGCTGAGGCGTTCCGGAGGCTTGTGAGCTCGGCGGACATTGTCGTGCGGGGGTATCGGCCGGGTGGGTTGGAGTGGCTTGGGTTCGGGTTCGAGGAGCTGGCGCGGATCAGGCCTGGGGTGGTTTGTGTGGACATATCGGCGTACGGCAGGCATGGGCCTTGGGGTGGGTGGCGGGGGTTCGACAGCCTTGTGCAGATGGTGACGGGGATTGCGGGTGGCTCGCCGCCTCGGCCGTTGCCCGCGCAGGCGCTTGATCATGCGACGGGGTATTTGGCGGCCTTCGGTGCTATGGCGGCTCTGTTGCGGCGGGCTGAGGAAGGGGGGTCTTGGCGGGTTGAGGTGGCTTTGGCTCGGGTGGCGCAGTGGCTGGTTGAGCTTGGTGACGCGCACGGCGAGGGTGACCGCGGGGGTGAGGGTGGTCGCCGGGGTGAGGGTGGCGGGCGGTTCGACGTGGAGGGGTTGCTGGGGGAGATGGACAGTTCGTTTGGTCGGCTGACGTATGTGCTGGCGCCGGGGCGGATCGGAGGGCGGAGGCCGGGGTGGGAGACGCCGCCGCCGGCTCGTGGGGAGCATCCGCCTGAGTGGTGGTGAGGGCGGAGGCGGGTTCTCCGGGTTCGAGCGGGTCCAGGATGGCGGGCTTCGGGCGAGGTGTGAGTTGGGGAAGGAGGAGGGAGGTCGGCCTGGGCGCTGCCGGTGCGCGGCGGTGGGGTGGGTGTCGGACAGGGCTGGCGGTGGGGTGCGTGTCGGGGTCGGGTAGGGCTGGCGGTGGCGTGGGGCATTGGGCAGTGCTGGCGGCGGCGGTGGGTGGCGTGGTGTCGAGGGGGGCGGCGGTGGCAGGCGTGACGGTGGCGTTGGGTGGCGGTGGGTGGTGTGGGCGTCGAGCGGGACTGATGGCGGGGTGCCCCGGCTGAGGTGAAGCTCGCCCGGCTGAGGTGAAGCTCGCCTGACTGTGGTGAGGCTCGTCCGACCGAGGGGGGCCTGGCGCGACCGAGGGGGGCTGGCGCGACCGAGGTGGGCTGGCCTGGGCGAGGTGAGGCTCGCTCACCGAGATGGGGCTGGCCTGGCCAAGGTGGGGGTGGCCTGGGCGTGGTGGGGCTGGCCTGAGCGGGGTGGGGCGGCGGGGTAGGTGGCTGGAGGCGGTGGGCAGAAGGGTCAGGGGCGGCGGAGGGGGGAGGCCCAGATCCAGATGATGCTCAGGGCGATGCCGGCGGCGCAGACCCAGATGACGGGGCGGAGGCCGATGAGCTCGGCGAGGAGGCCGCCGGCGACGCCGCCAATGGCCATGACGCCCTGGGTGGCGAAGGAGATGGTGGAGTTGACGCGGCCACGGGCGGCCTCGGGGGCCTCACGGAGGAGGACGGCGCCCAGGCAGGTGGAGAAGGCGACGACGATGGCCCCGGTGATGGCGCCGGTGACGAGCAGGGCGGAGAACTTCCACCAGAGCGGGCCGTCGAGGGCGGCGACGGCGACGATGTCGAGCGGGAAGAAGAGGATCGAGCCGAGCAGGACGCGGTTCTCGCCGAAGCGCTTGACCAGGCGGGTGGTGGCCCAGGCGCCGAGGAGGCCACCGACGCCGCCGACGGCGATGAGGAAGCCGATGAGGGCCTGCGGGATGTCCAGGACGTTGACCATGTAGAGCATGTAGACCGCGATGTACGCCATGGCGAAGAGGTTGATCGTGGTGCCGGCGCCGAGGAGGGCGCGGAGCGTGGGGTGCATGACGGTGAGGCGAAGGCCCTCAAGGACGTCACGGGTGAGGCCGCGGGAGACGGCGGGCTCGTGGGTCTCGGGGGTGCGGATGGAGCGCAGGAGCAGGGCGGAGACGAGGAACGAGCAGCCCTCGACGAAGACCGCGATGGGCGCCGTCAGCGCCTGGACCAGGAGGCCGGCGAGGCTGGGGCCGGCCACCGAGGCGAGGGAGTAGGAGGCGTGGAAGCCGGCGAGGGCCTCGGTGCGCTGCTCGGCGGGGACGACGGCGGCGAGGTGGGGGAAGTTCGCGGCCTTGAAGACGGTGGCGGCCGAGCCGATGACGAGGGCGACGACGATCAGCCAGGTGACCGAGAGGTGGCCGAGCAGCCAGGCGACGGGGACGGAGAAGGCGGCGACGGCGGCGACCAGTTCGCAAGCGATCATCACCGGGCGGTGACGGCGCAGGCGGTCGGCGATGGCGCCGGAGTGCAGGCCGAGGAGCAGGGCGGGGAGGAAGGCGGCGGAGGTCAGCAGGCCCATCTGGGCGGGGGAGGCGGAGAGGAGGAGCACCGCGGTGAGGGGGATGGCGAGCTTGGAGACCTCGGAGCCGGTGATGGAGGTGGTTCGGGCCAGCCAGAGGAGGCGGTAGTCGCGCTGCTTGCGGAGGGGGGTGTGGTGGAACATCTCGGGCTCCGTGGTGTGGGGGTGGGGGCGGGTGTTGGACATCGGGCGGGTCCTCTGGTCGTGCATCGGGCGGGTCCTCTGGTCGGACACTGGGCGGGTCCTCTGGAGCGGGCGGGGATCTGGGGTGGGGGTCTTGGCCGGGAGAGCGGGTCCTCTGGGGGCGGGTCTCCCGGTCTCAGGGGGGCAGGTCCTCTGGGGACGGGTCTCCCGTGTCAGGGGCGGCGCAGGTTCTCTGTGGGTGGGCCCCGTGTTGGGATGTGGTGCGGGTCTGGGGTGAGGCGGGGTAGGGGTTTGCGGAGTCGTGAAGGGTTTGCTTCACGACTATGAAGGTAATCCTTCACAACTGTGAAAGCAACCCTTCAGATTGGTAGTCTTCACGCATGAGCGAGAGCCGACCTGTCCTGAGCGATCCCAAGGCCATGCGGGCGCTGGCGCATCCGGCCAGGCTGGCGATGATCAATCGGCTGTCGGCGGTGGGGAGCGCCACGGCCACCGAGCTGGCCGAGGTGACCGGGGTGACGCCGAGTGCGGCCAGCTATCACCTGCGGATGCTGGCGAAGTACGGGTTCGTCGAGGACGCGCCCGGGCGGGCCGACGGGCGGGAGCGGGTGTGGCAGAACGTCGAGGGCGGGTTCTCGGTCGGGTATGAGCCGGACGAGCCGATGGAGGTCCGGGCGGCCAAGGAGTTTCTGGTCGACGCGATCTGGCGGGACGCCGACGAGATGGCGCGGCGGGCGATCGAGCAGGCGGATCGGTTGCCGGCGGAGTGGCGGGACGCGGCGACGATGACGCATGCGACGCTGCTGGTCACGGCTGAGGAGATGCGCGTGCTGGGAGAGCGGATGAACGAGCTGCTTCAGCCGTACGGGGCCAATGTGCGGCGGCAGGAGGGGGTGCCGGAGGGGGCTCGGATCGTGCAGTCGCAGGTACGGATCTTCCTGCGGCCGGAGATGCGGACGCCTGGTTTGCCCACCGAGGACCACGGAGCCGCTGACGGGCCGACGGACTGACGGGCCCAGATGGCCGGCGCGGGCGGCTGGGCGCGGGGTGGCTGGGTCCAGGGGGCTGCCCCGGGTGGCTGGCGCGGGGGTTTGGGGTGGTTGGGGGGTGGGGGTGTGGGTGACGCGGGTCGAGTGCGCGCGGTCAGGAGGTACACTTTCCGATGGCCTGTAACTACGGGCCAACTTCGCATGCCCCGCAGCGAACCGGTCCTTCGGTCCTGGTGAGAGCCAGGCTGGAGCGGTTCAGGGGCATCAGGGGCGGGAGCCGTCAAAAGCCCCCGCGTGACAACCGAGAACCGCGCACCATGCGCGCCGACCTGGAGGACCAGCACATGGCCCCCGTCGTAACCATGCGACAGCTGCTCGAGAGCGGCGTTCACTTCGGTCACCAGACCCGCCGCTGGAACCCGAAGATGAAGCGCTTCATCTTCACCGAGCGCAACGGCATCTACATCATCGACCTGCAGAAGTCGCTGTCGTTCATCGACCGCGCCTTCGACTTCGTCAAGGAGACCGTCGCCCACGGCGGCACGATCCTGTTCATCGGCACCAAGAAGCAGGCCCAGGAGGCCATCGCCGAGCAGGCCACCCGCGTCGGCATGCCGTACGTGAACCAGCGCTGGCTGGGCGGCATGCTCACCAACTTCTCCACCGTGCACAAGCGCCTGCAGCGTCTGAAGGAGCTCGAGGAGCTCGACTTCGACAACGTCGCCGGCTCGGGGCTCACCAAGAAGGAGCTCCTCATGCGCCGCCGCGAGAAGGAGAAGCTGGAGCGCACCCTCGGCGGTATCCGTGACATGGGCCGCGTGCCCAGCGCGGTGTGGGTCGTGGACACGAAGAAGGAGCACATCGCGATCAGCGAGGCCCGCAAGCTGGGCATCCCGGTCGTCGCGATCCTCGACACCAACTGCGACCCCGACGAGGTCGACTACCCGATCCCGGGTAACGACGACGCCATCCGCGCCGTCGGCCTGCTGACCCGCGTGGTCGCCGACGGTGTGGCCGCCGGTCTGATGGCCCGCTCCGGCGCCGCCCGCGGTGACGAGAAGCCGGCCGCCGCCGAGCCGCTGGCCGAGTGGGAGCGCGAGCTCATCGAGCAGGGCGGCACTGAGCAGCCCGGCACCGAGCAGCCCGCCGCCGAGAGCGCGGTCGAGGACACCGACGTCGCGGCTGAGGCCGTGGCCGAGGACACCGCTGAGGTCACCGCCGAGACCGAGGCCGCTCCGGCCGAGGCTGAGGCCGGCGCCGACGACCAGACCACGGTCTGACTCGCGAACGACGTGACCGGTCGGCCGTCTGGTCCGATCCTGGTTCTGTCCGGTCCGGTCCGGGATCTTTCCCGGGCCGGACGGCGCGGTGATCGGGGCAGGCAGCCGGCCTGATCGGCGGTGACTCCGCCCGAGTAGGCGGTGGCCGGCGGCCTGGTTGTCAGGGTGCCGGAGGGACACGCCGTCCGGAACGGCCGATGGGCGCGGGTAGCCGGTCGTCCGCGGGTAGCCGCGGGACCGACGATCAGCGATATGCCGGTCGCCAGCGGGTAGTGGCCAGCCGTCCGCGATGAGCCGGTCACCGGGTACGGCAGGCCGTACCTGATCGAGAGGAATGCCGGGTCGGGCAGCACGTGTTACGGAGTCGGCGCCGAGGGGAACCTGGGCACCGGAGCCGCAGCAGCACGAGGCAGCCGCACCAGGCAGGCCGGTCGCAGCAAACGCAGGGTCCCACGAGGGCCCACGCCGGGTGGCGAGAGCCGTACCGGCACTGAGGCTTCAAGGGCGGGCGTCCCAGGACGTCCTCCCGATCCACGACGACATCCCACGAGGAAAAGCACATGGCTTCCGTGAACATGGCCGACGTCAAGCGGCTCCGTGAGCTGACCGCCGCCGGCATGATGGACTGCAAGAAGGCGCTGGAGGAGTCCGAGGGCGACTTCGACCGCGCTGTCGAGCTCCTGCGCCTCAAGGGCGCCAAGGACGTCGGCAAGCGCGAGGCCCGCACCGCCTCCAACGGCCTGGTCGCGCTCAAGCAGGACGGCGACGCCGCCGCGGCGCTGCTCGAGCTCAACTGCGAGACCGACTTCGTCGCCAAGGGCGAGCGGTTCCAGGAGCTGGCGGCCGAGGTCGTCGCGCACGTCCTGGAGAGCAAGCCGGCCGACGTCGCGTCGCTGCTGGAGTCCTCCTACAACGGCAAGACCGTCAAGGAGCACCTGGACGAGGCGAACGCCGCGCTGGGCGAGAAGATCGAGATCCGCCGCTTCGCGGTGCTCGAGGGCGGCTACATCGGCGCCTACATGCACAAGACCGACCCGCAGCTCCCGCCGGCGGTCGGCGTGCTCGTGCAGCTCGACAAGCCGAACGCCGACGTCGCCAAGGACATCGCGCAGCACGCTGCCGCGATGGCGCCGAAGTTCCTCAACGCCGAGGCCGTTCCCGCCGACGTCATCGAGAAGGAGCGCGCGCTCTTCGAGGAGATGACCCGCGAGGAGGGCAAGCCCGAGGCCGCGATCGCCAAGATCGTCGAGGGTCGCGTCAACGGCTGGTACAAGGACTTCACCCTGCTCCAGCAGGCGTTCGTCAAGGACAACAAGAAGTCGATCGCCAAGTACGCGGAAGAGAACGGCGTCGAGGTGCTCGCCTTCGTTCGCTTCAAGGTCGGTCAGGCTTAGTCTCTGTTCTAGACACCAACAATCGAGGAGGCCGCCGTCGTGCCGGAGAACCAGGAGCCAGCTTCGTCGGCGGCTTCCCCGCATCCACTGACGTGGAAGCGGGTCATGTTGAAGCTGTCCGGCGAGGCCTTCGCCGGCGGTGAGCCGCTTGGCATCGACGCCCACGTGGTCGGCCAGCTCGCCGACTCCATCGCGGACGCCGTGCAGGAGGGCGTGCAGGTCGCCGTCGTGGTCGGCGGCGGGAACATGTTCCGTGGCGCCCAGCTTTCCAAGCAGGGCCTGGACCGTGCTCGCGCCGACTACATGGGCATGCTGGGCACGGTGATCAACTGCCTGGCGCTCCAGGACTTCCTGGAGAAGCGGGGCATCGACACCCGGGTCCAGACCGCGATCACGATGCAGCAGGTCGCCGAGCCGTTCCTGCCGCGCCGCGCGATCCGGCACCTTGAGAAGGGCCGCGTCGTCATCTTCGGCGCCGGGCTCGGCTCGCCGTACTTCTCCACCGACACCTGCGCCGCGCAGCGCGCCCTGGAGATCGGTGCGGAGGCGCTGCTCAAGGGCACGCAGGTGGACGGGGTCTACGACTCCGACCCGCGCAAGAACCCCGACGCGGTCAGGTTCGACCACCTCGACTATGCCGAGGTGCTCGTGCGCGACCTCGCCGTCATGGACCAGACCGCGATCTCCCTGTGCAGGGAGAACGACCTGCCCATCGTGGTCTTCGACCTGATGGGTGAGGGCAACATCCTGCGCGCCGTGCGCGGTGAGAAGATCGGCACGCTGGTCAGTCCGGCAGGGAAGTAGGGGAGCGGGCCGGCCGCCGCGAGGTGTCCGGCACGCGACCAAGAGACAGGAGCCGCTGTGATCGACGAAACTCTCCTCGAAGCCGAGGAAAAGATGGACAAGGCCGTCGCGGTCGCGAAGGACGACTTCGCGGGCATCCGCACGGGCCGGGTCACCCCGTCGATGTTCAACAAGATCAACGCCGAGTACTACGGCACGCCCACCCCGATCCAGCAGCTGGCCTCGTTCCACGTTCCCGAGGCCCGCATGGTCATCATCCAGCCCTACGACAAGGGTTCGATGGCCGCGATCGAGAAGGCGATCCGTGATTCCGACCTCGGCGTCAACCCCGGCAACGACGGCCAGGTGATCCGCGTGGCGTTCCCCGAGCTTTCGGAGGAGCGGCGCAAGGAGTACATCAAGGTCGCCCGGAACAAGGCCGAGCACGGCCGCGTCTCCGTCCGCAACATCCGGCGCTCCGCCAAGGAGACGCTGGACAAGATGGTCAAGGACGGCGAGGCCGGCGAGGACGAGGTGCGTCGCGCCGAGAAGGAGCTCGACGACCTCACCCACAAGCACGTCGCCAAGATCGACGAGCTGCTCAAGCACAAGGAAGCCGAACTGCTCGAGGTGTGATCACCGGCTTCGGAGGAGGGCCTCGCGCCCTCGCCGCCCTGCACGGGGCCGGCCGCTCGTCGGCCGGCCCTGTGCCATAGGGGGCCCGGTTCGTGCGGGCGGGCAGGTCTCACGACCTGCCCGCCCGTGGTTCCCGCCACCCAGCCGGTACGGCAGGCACGGCAAGGCCCAGTCGCCGTACGTGGCCGGGGGCCTCCAGGGATACGGCCTCTGACCCCGCACGTGGCCGGGCGCCGTAACGACGTATCGTTGGGCCGAAGAAGTGGCCTGGGAGTGTTTGTGGAAGAACGTACGGCTGGCACCAGCCCGAGCGGCGGCAGCCGTACCGGAAGAAACCTGCCTGCCGCCATCGCGGTGGGCGTGGGGCTCGGCGCGCTCGTCATCATCTCGCTCTTCACCGTCAAGGAGATCTTCCTCGCGGTGCTCGTCGGCGCGGTAGGCGTCGGCGCGGTCGAGCTCGTGCAGGCGTTCGGCACGCGGGGGATCAAGGTCCCGGTCGTGCCGGTCCTCGGCGGGCTGGTCGCGATGATCGCGGGCGCTTACTGGGGTGGCCCGGCGTGGTTGCTGGGCACTTTCGTGGTCTCCGTCTTCGTGATGCTGATCTGGCGGATGTTCGCCGGCGGCTCCGAGGGTTATGTCCGGGACGGTACGGCTTCCGTCTTCGCGCTGGTGTATCCGCCGCTGCTGGCCGGGTTCGCGGCGTTGTTGCTGCGGCCGGAGGACGGCCACCTGCGGGTGCTGCTGTTCATCGCGGTGACCGTGGCGAGCGACATCGGGGGTTATGCCTTCGGGGTGCTGTTCGGCAAGCACAAGATGTCGATCATCAGCCCAAAGAAGACCTGGGAGGGGTTCGCCGGGTCCGTGCTCGCCTGCGTGGGGGTCGGAGCCTGGCTCGTCGTCTGGCTGCTGGACGGGGAGATCTGGCAGGGCGCGCTGATCGGGGCGCTCGCGGCGGCGCTGGCCACGATCGGGGACCTGATCGAGTCGATGATCAAGCGGGATCTCGGGATCAAGGACATGGGGTCGATCCTGCCGGGGCACGGCGGGTTGATGGACCGGCTCGACTCGCTGGTGGCGACGTTGATTCCGGTGTACCTGCTGCTCAGCTTGTTCTTCTAGCCTCTTTGCCTTCTGGCCTCGTCCCGGTCAGCGCCAGGGCTCGAGCCAGAGCCAGCGGACCGCTTCGCCGCCGAAGGTGAAGCCGGACATGTCGGGCAGGTCGGCGGGCTCGGCGTTGAGCACGACGCCGGAGTACTCCGGGCCGAACGGGAATGTCGCAGGCTCGTGATACCACTTGGCGGTGTGACCGTGCCCCAGCCAGGTGACCGAGTGCCATGGGTACTGCGCGAGCCAGACCAGCAGCAGCGCGGCCTCGCGCGGGTCGTCACGGGTGGCGACGGCGAGCTCGATGCGGGCGTAGGCGTCGGGCTGGTCGATCCACTGCTCGACGGTCGGCATGCGCTGGCAGCTCATCCCCACCGTGGACAGCACGGTCACGTCGCGGTCGCCGTGCGGCGGGCGTTCGCTGATGCCGACGGTGGGCAGGCGCTCGCCGCTGGCGTCCCAGTAGCGGCCGGGTGGACCGAGCGCCCGGTCGAGATGCCCCATGACGAACTGCTGGAACGAGGCCCAGCTCCCCCCGGCGTGCCGCCACTGCCAGTAGGAGCGCGCCTTGGCCAGGCGCGGGGCCAGCCCTTCGAGCGCCTCCGACAGCGCCCACGCGAAGGGCGTCTCGTCGATCGCGTCACGCGCGTAACCGGGCATTCCGCGGCTCATGTCCGCCCAGCCCGGAATGACGGCGAGAAGATCCTCGTTCTCATACAGGGCGACGCCGTCGCCCTCCTCGAACCAGAGGGGGGTCAGCTCGCCGAGCGGGCGCCGCCCGCCGGGGTGGCGGGTGTTCGCGCGGGGCATCAGCGGCGGCAGTCCGGCGTTGACGCGGCTCAGGTCGACGACGACCGGGGCGGCCCGGTGGTTGGCCAGCCAGACGGCGCCATGGACGGTGCCGTCGGGTGAGCACAGGTAAGCTACCGAGGACTCCTCGTCACGCTCGACCAGCAGCGTGCGGCTTCCATACGGATTGCCGGTTGTGAGGACGACCTCGGTGGTGTGCCCCTCGCCTGTGTCTCCGCGTTCCGGATCTCCGGAACCGAAGGCCGACCGGAAAATCGCCATACATCTCGATACTTTAGATCGTCCTGGAGACTCGCGTGAGCCAGAACAGCGGACCTGACCTCGTCGGGCCCGGCACCACCCAGGACGATCCCCCAGCAACCCGGACGAACTCAGCAACCCGGACGAACCCGGTAAAGCCGACCGACCCGGTAACACAGACGCGGACGAACAGCAGGAAGGGCGCGACGATGACGACGCAGGCGAAGGCGGACCAGCCCAAGGAGCGGCCGCTGCTGCAGTTCGCCGCGCCGCGCCGGGCCAAGCCCGCCCGGCACCTGGCCGACCTCACCCTGACCGAGCGCAAGGCCGCCGTCGCCGAGCTCGGCGAGAAGCCCTTCCGCGCCGACCAGCTCTCGCGGCACTACTTCACGCACCTCACCACCGACGTCTCGGCGATGACCGACCTGCCTGCCGCGGCGCGGGAGAAGCTGGGCGTGCTCTTCCCGAAGCTGCTCACCTCCGTGCGGGAGATGGCGACCGACGCGGGCACCACGCGCAAGACCTTGTGGCGGCTCTTCGACGGGGCGCTGGTCGAGTCGGTGCTCATGCGGTATCCCGACCGCGCCACCATGTGCGTGTCGTCCCAGGCCGGGTGTGGCATGAACTGCCCGTTCTGCGCGACCGGCCAGGCCGGGCTGACCCGGAACATGTCGACCGCCGAGATCGTCGAGCAGGTCGTGGCCGGTGGGCGGGCGCTGGCTTCCGGTGAGGTGCCCGGTGGGCCGGGGCGGGTGAGCAACGTCGTCTTCATGGGCATGGGCGAGCCGCTGGCCAACTACAAGGCGGTCATCGGGGCGGTCCGGCGGATGGTGGACCCGGCTCCCGAGGGGCTCGGCATGTCCGCGCGTAACATCACCGTCTCTACCGTCGGCCTCGTCCCGGCCATCGGCAAGCTGGCGGACGAGGGGCTGCCGGTGACGCTGGCGCTCTCGCTGCATGCGCCGGACGACGAGCTGCGGGACACGCTCGTGCCGATCAACACTCGGTGGAAGGTCGCCGAGGTGCTGGACGCGGCCTGGGCGTATGCCGCCAAGACCAAGCGGCGGGTTTCGATCGAGTATGCGCTGATCAAGGACATCAATGATCAGGAGTGGCGGGCTGACCTGCTTGGGAAGTTGATCAAGAACAAGCTGGTGCATGTCAACCTCATCCCGCTCAACCCGACTCCTGGGTCGAAGTGGACGGCTTCCCGGCCGGAGGACGAGCGGGCGTTCGTGCGGCGGCTGGAGTTCCACGGGGTTCCGGTGACGGTCCGGGACACTCGGGGGCGGGAGATCGACGGGGCCTGCGGGCAGCTTGCTGCGGCTGAGTGACCAGGCTGGGGCTGAGCTGCGGCGGATTGTGGCTGCTGGCTTGAGCAGGGCTCTGCCAACCGCGTGGCTCGGTGGTCCGTGCTCAGGGGCTCTCGTGATTCAGGGGAGTCCCTCGGCTGGGATCAGGGGCTGAGGTAGTGGTGGAGGAGGGCTGGTTCGCCGGCGGCGTTGAGCCAGGTCGCGCGGTGGCTGCCGATTCGGCGCCAGCCTAGGCGTTCGTACAGGGTGATGGCGGCCTCGGCTTCGGAGGAGACCTCCAGGCTGAGGGGGCCGGCCGTCGCAGTACGGGCGGTGGTGAGGAGGCGGGCGGCCAGGCCCCTGCCTCGGGCCGCCGGGGTGACGAACAGCCGGATCACCTCAGCGGCGGCCTGAGATGTCGCGGGTCGGTGGTGTGTCTCTGCTGCTTGGGTGGGCTCGGCGTGGCTGCGCATCAGAGCGTCGTAGCTGTGTGCGTGAGTGTCGAGCCCGTGCACTTGAGTGGCGTGGCTGGGCGCCTGAGCACCGTGGCTGTGCACCTGGGCGATTTGGCTGGGTGCCTGAGTGCCCTGGCTCTGCGCCGGGGCGGTATGGGTGTGCGCTTGAGCGGTGGGGGTGACCCGTGCCTGGCCGCTGTATCCCCTCGGTCCTTCAGCGGCGACCGCGTGGTGCTGCGCCTCCGTGGGTTGGGTTGCGCCCGAGTGGCGGTATGTCTTCAGGCCCTCGGTGGCTTCGGTGTGGGCCGGGGCGAGGGCGATGTGGCCGAAGATGGTGCCTGACTCTTCCGCGATCCAGGCCGCCGTCAGTTTCGGTGGGGTCAGCCAGGCTGCGGGGTCGGCGGGCCAGTCGACGGGGTAGCGGTCGACGGCTTGGACCAGGGCGAGGGCGGCGACGCAGGCGGGAAGGTCCTCGGGGGTTCTGGGGCGGATCCTCACCCGCGTTAGCGTAGGACAACCGGGCCCGGGTGATCACGCGGGGTGGCGGAGGATCTCAGCCCGAGTACGGCGAAGCGAGCCGGCCAGGTGGGTAGGCGGGCGCCGTACGGTCAGGGGTGGGTAGGCGGGCGCCGTACGGTCGGGGGTGGGGACGGCGGGAGCCGTACGGCAGTCGGTGTGGTCGGGAGCTGTCCGCCCGTGGCGGGGAACTGGGCGGAGAGCCCGGTTAAGGCAGGGGTCAGGGGCGGGTGCGGCGGAGCCACGTGTACAGGGTGAGGCCGGCGAACAGCCAGGCCAGTGACAGGGCGCCCAGCCAAGGCACCTGGGTGACCAGGGTGCCGGTGCCGGCGGCCTTCATCCAGGCGGTGAGCGGGACGGTGAGCCAGTAGAGGGCGGTACGGCTGAGGACGAGCATCGCCAGGAACCCGAGCACCAGGGCCATGATCGAGATGGCGGGTGAGGGGAGGATGGCGCGGCTGGTGAGGGCGCCCAGGGTGGTGCCGGTGAGGGCGGCCAGGACGTGCAGGGCGACGCCGGCCCACAGGACCGAGGCGGTGGGGAAGGCGGTCAGGCCCAGGAAGAGGCCCCAGAAGAGCGTGATGGCGGCGAACAGCAGGTTGACGGCGAAGGCGGCGAGGAGGCCGGAGAGTACTTCCCGGCTGCGGGTGCCGACGCTGGTGGCCGAGAGGATGCGCTGGGTGTCGGGCTCGGTGTCGAGCAGGCTGCGGGCGCTCCAGGCGAGGAACGGGATGACCAGGACGGCCGAGTCGGTGAGGGCGGGGGCTTCCTGGCCGGCGGGGGCTCGGGTGGCGTAGGAGATGGCCAGCAGGGCGAAGATCGGGAGCAGGGCCTGGTAGATCCGGTGGGAGCGGATGTAGGCGGCGATGCGGAAGGCGGTCAAGGCCATCAAGGCGGACAGGGCGGTCATGGAGGTCGTGGGGGTCATGGGGGCAGTGGGGGGCATGGCGGTCATGGCTGGCCTTCCTCGGCTTCCTGGGCTTCGTAGCCGGCCTGGCGCATCCGGGTGAGGAAGGCGTCCACCTCGGTGGCGGGGACGGTGACGTGCACGACCTTGGTGGGTGGGCCCGACGGCTCCGAGGTGGCGGACGGGGCGGATTCCTTGAGGTGGCCGCCGTGGAGGGACCAGTGGCGGACGGAGGGCAGGTCGTCGAGGCCGCCCTGGTGGTCGCTGAGGATGACGATGGCGCCGCGGGTGCGGGCGGCGGTGATGATGGCGGGGAGTTGTGCTCGGGTGTCGGCGTCGAGGCCGGCGAAGGGTTCGTCGAGGATGAGCAGGCCGGGGTCGGGCATCAGTGCTTGGACCAGGCCGACCTTGTGGGCACTGCCTTTGGAGAGTTCGGCCAGCCGTACGTCCAGGAGGTCGTCCAGGCCCAGGCGGGTGGCCCAGGGGCGCCAGGCGGGGTTGCCGCGGATGCGGGAGATGTGGGTCAGGTACTGGGTGACGGTGAACGGCTGGTCGACGGGGAAGCGGTCGGGGGCGAAGCCCACGACCCGGGGGCGGTCGGTGACGGTGCCGTGGGTGGGGCGGGTGATGCCGGCCAGGAGGCGGAGCAGGGTGGACTTGCCCGCGCCGTTCGCGCCGACGACCTCGATGACGTCGCCCGGGGCGAGGTCGGCGTCCACGTCTCGCAGCACCGCGGGGGCGCGGCGGCGATAGGCGAAGGAGACGTTCGACAGGCGCATGAGGCGTAACGGTATAGGGGCGGCTCGCGGTCAGGCGAGGGGAGCGGCGGACTCTAGGGCGGCCGGGCGAGGTGGGTCGGCGCGGGAGCGGTCGAGTCTAGGGCGGCCGGGTGAGGTGAGTCGGCGGGGGAGCGGTCCGGCGACGGGTGGGTGAGGGGAGAGTGCCTGGAGGGGCCAGGGGGTGGTTGTCAGGGGTGCGGTCAAAGTGTTGCGGACTGTTAAATTGCCTGACATGTAACCGTATTGGCACAACTCACCAGTAGCCTCCCCGCGACCGGGACAATGGCTGGAAAGCGGGAGGAGTCAGGATGTGAATCGCTTTCCGCGTGTCATGGGTCTGCGCTCAGGCTACGAGCCCGCGGAAGTCGACGCCCTCATCGCACGCATCGAGGCCACCCTCGGCCGGGGTACCACGCATCTCCAGCCGGTCACCGCGGATGAGGTGCGCGACGCCACCTTCTCCGTCCGTCGCGGCGGATATCGCGAGATAGCGGTGGATTTCGCGCTGGAGGCCTTCCTGGTGGCGCTGGAGACCAAGCAGCACGCACCGGTACGGCTGGCACTGACCGAGCCCACGGATGAGCTGCGGCGGGAGCAGTGGTTCGAGGCACAGGCGGCCCGGGTCGAGCGGGTGGGGTTCCGGCCGGGGCGGATGGGCGGGGGCTACAACGAGGACGTGGTGGACGCGTTCCTCGACCGGATCGTGGCCACGCTGCGCGGCACGACCGGGCAGCCGGTGACTGCCCAGGAGGTGCGGACGGCGCGGTTCCCCACGGTGATGGTGCGTCCGGGGTACCTGATCAAGGACGTGGACGGGTTCCTGCTGGAGATCGCCGAGGTGGTCGAGAAGCGGTCCCCACGGGTCGCCGCCTGGTGAGCCGCGCCTGGGCGGGGTGACGACGACGGTCAGACCGGGGCGGCGGTGACCTGGGCGGTGTTCTCCTGGCGGTTGCGGATGAGGGCGACGATCGCGGAGGTGACCGGTGCCGCGAGGAAGGCCCCGGTGATGCCGGCGAGCACGCTGCCCAGGGCGATGGCGACCAGGATGACCGCGCCCGGCAACTCCAGGGCCCGGCCGTAGATCTGCGGAGCCAGGACGTGCCCCTCGATCTGCTGCACCGCGATGGTCACCCCGACGACGATGAGCGCCACCACCCAGCCGTGCGCCGCGAAGGCGACCGCGGCGGCGAGCAGCCCGGCCAGGAAGGCACCGACCACCGGCAGGAAGGCGCCGATGAAGGTGAGTACGGCCAGCGGGAGCGCGATGGGCACCTTGAGGACCCACAACGCCAGGCCGATGAAGAAGCCGTCCACCAGCCCGACCAGCGCGACGCCGCGGATGTAGCGGCCGACGACGTCGAAGATGACGTGCCCGCCGTCCCGCACTCGGGGACGGACCCGCACGGGCAGCAGGTCCACGATCCAGGCGAACAGGCGGTCGCCGCCGTGGACGAAGTAGATGGCGAGGATGGCGGCCAGGACGGCGCCGACGAGGATCTCCCCGGCGACCTTGGCCCCGGACAGCGCGCCGGTGGCGATCTGCTCGCCCTGCTTGGTGAGGTACTCGCGGGCCTGGGTGACCATGTTGTTGAGCGTGGTGTCGTCGAGGCCGACCGAGATGGCGACGTTGTGGAGCTGGTCCATGGCGTCGCCGACGCTGTCGCGGAGCTGGGCGATGCCGCTGACCGTGGGCGGCACGAGCAGGGCGATGAACGCGCCGCCGAGCAGGAGGCCGCCCAGGCACACCACCGTGGTGGCCAGGCCCCGGCCCATGCCGCGAGAGCGGAGCCAGCGGGCCGGGGGGAGCAGGAGGGTGGTCAGGAAGACGCCCAGGATGATGGGCAGGGCCACCGTCCGGACGCTCCACAGGAGGTAGAGGATCACCACGACTAGGGCGATCACGCCTAGTGCTCGCCACGCTCTGGTCATGGTCGTCATGGGGCGATCTTTCCCAGGTTGACCTGAGACAACACTCTCCGTAGTCGGTTGGGCACGGGAGGGGAAGGTGTGCGCCGCACAGTCGAGCCCGCCGCTAGAAGAGGCCCAGCCCGTCTCCAAGAACAGGCCCCAAAACAGGCCCGAAGAACAGCCCGCAAGAACAGGTCCCGAAACAGGCCCCGGAAAACAGGCCCCCGAAACGGGCTAGACCGCGGGGAGTTGGTTCTGTTTGGCCGCGTCGTAAGCCGCCCGAAGCTCGCTCCCCTCGGCGATGGGCACGTCCCACCAGGCCTCCGACGACGGCGAGTCCACCGAAGGGTCGGTCCGCACGTACACGACGGTGGGCACGGTGGCCTCCCGCGCGGCGGTGAGGGCCTTGCGCAGCTCCTCCAGCGTCTCGGCCCGGATCACCGAAGCCCCCAGGCTGGCCGCATTCGCCGCGAGGTCCACCGGCAGCGGCCCGCCGTCGTAGGCCCCGCTGCCGCGGTAGCCGTACGAGGTGCCCAGCCGTCGCGCCCCCACGCTCTCGGACAGACGCCCGATGGAGGCGAAGCCGGAGTTGTCGACCAGCACCACGATGATCTTGATCCCGTCGGCCACCGCGGTGACGAGCTCCTGCGCCATCATCAGGTACGACCCGTCCCCCACCAGCACGAACACCTCGCGCGACGGGTCGGCCAGCTTCACGCCGAGCCCGCCGGCGATCTCGTACCCCATGCAGCTGTAGCCGTACTCCACGTGGTAGCACCCCGGCCCGCTGGGCCGCCAGAGCTTGTGCAGGTCGCCGGGCATCGACCCGGCGGCGCAGACGACCACCCCGTCCTCGCCGGCCGCCGCGTTGACCGCGCCGATGACGGCGGTCTGCGGGAGCGGGCTGTTCTGCATGGGCAGCGGCGGCAGTTCGGCGCGGAAGGGCCCGGAGTCGGTGGTGACGGTGCCGAGGGAGTAGGCGGCCTCGACGGCGTCGTCCCAGCGCCGCACCAGCTCGGCGACGCGGGAGCGGTGCTCGGCCGTGGTGCCGCTCCAGCCGGAGCAGGCCTCGTGGAGCTCGGCCAGGCCGGTGCGGGCGTCGGCGACGAGCTGGAGTCCGGTCAGCTTGGCGGCGTCGAAGGCGGCGATGTTGAGGTTGAGGAAGGGCGTGCCGGGCGCGAAGAGGGTGCGGGAGGCGGTGGTGAAGTCGCTGTAGCGGGTGCCGATCCCGATGATCAGGTTCGCGTCGCGGGCGAGCGCGTTGGCCGCCGTGCTGCCGGTCGCGCCGACCGCGCCGGCCGCGAGCGGGTGACCGTACGGCAGGCTGCCCTTGCCCGCCTGCGTCTCGCCGACGGGGATGCCGTACTGCTCGGCGAAGGCGGCCAGCGCCTCGGTGGCCTCGCTGTAGATCACCCCGCCGCCGGCGATGATCAGCGGCCGGGCCGAGCCGCGCAGCAGCGCGACGGCCCGGCGCAGCGCGGTCTCCTCGGGGCGCGGCCGGGGGACGGCCCAGACGCGGCGGGCGAAGAGCTCCTCGGGCCAGTCGAACGCCTCGGCCTGCACGTCCTGCGGCAGCGCGAGGGTGACCGCGCCGGTCTCGACCGGGTCGGTGAGCACGCGCATGGCGGCCAGCAGCGCCGACGGCAACTGCTCGGGCCGGTTGATCCGGTCCCAGTACCGCGAGACCGGCCGCAGGGCGTCGTTGACGGAGACGTCGTAGGAGCGGGGGTCCTCCAGCTCCTGCAGCACCGGCCCGGCGGCGCGGGTGGCGAAGATGTCGCCGGGCAGCAGCAGCACCGGAAGCCGGTTGATGGTCGCGCCGGCCGCGCCGGTGACCAGGTTGGTCGCGCCGGGCCCGATCGAGGTGGTGCAGGCCAGCGTGGCCAGCCGGTTGCTGGCCCGGGCGTAGGCGGCGGCGGTGTGGACCATCGCCTGCTCGTTGCGCGCCAGGTAGTACGGCAGGTCGGCGTGGACCGCCAGCGCCTGGCCGAGCCCGGCGACGTTGCCGTGGCCGAAGATGCCGAAGACGCCGCCGAAGAAGGCCCGCTCGGCGCCGTCGCGCTCGGAGTGCTGGGCGGCCAGGAAACGGGTGACCGCCTGAGCCACGGTCAACTTCACGAGGTCCTCCCGAAGGGCAGCCGCGGGTCGATCTCCTGGTCCTGCCAGGTGGCGCGGATCCAGGCGTGGGCCGGGTCGTCGCAGAAGGCCATCGACCTGGCCTCCGCCGGCCCGGCCAGCACGTTGAGGTAGTAGAGGTCATACCCCGGCGCGGCCATGGACGGACCGTGGTAGCCGAACGGCACCAGCACCACGTCCCCGGACCCGACCTCGGCGAGGGTGTCGATGGCCCCGCGCTCGGAGCTGTAGACCCGCTGGTAGCCGGGCCCGCCCTCGAAGTAGTAGATCTCCTCCAGCTCCGCCTCGCACTCGCCGGCGGTGTCGTGCTTGTGCGGCGGGTAGGACGACCAGTTGCCGCCGGGCGTGAGCACCTCGACCGCGACCAGCTTGTCGCACTCGAAGACCTCGGGCGCGCAGAAGTTGTTGACCTGCCGGCTGGCCTGCCCCGCCCCGCGGATCTCGACCGGTACGGCTGCCGCCGGCACGTAGCGCGCGGGCAGGGCGCGGGTGGCCTCCGCGCTGGGGATGGCGATCCGCCCCGAGCCGGTCAGCGTGACCTCCGACCCGATCGGGAGGTAGGCGAAGTCGCTCGGCCCGGCGAAGACCGACTCCCGCCCGGCCAGCTCGAACCGCTCGCCACCGGCGGTGACCGTACAGGATCCGGCCAGCGGCAGCACCAGCGCCTCGGTGGAGCCGGTGGCGAAGCCGACGGGTGAGCCGTCGAGGTCGATCACCCGCAACCCCGAGTAGGTCCAGCCCGCGACCGAGGGGGTGATCTCGACCAGCCAGGGCGGCGCGGCCGCCTTGCCGAGGGGTAGATAGGTCACAGCGCAGTCTCCCGGACCAGGGTGGCCGCGGCGTCCACCGCGGACACGACGTCGTCGTCTGGAGGGTAGAGCAGGGCCCTGCCCACGACGAGCCCCCGCACGCCCGGAAGGCGCAAGGCTTTGCCCCAGGTGTCCAGGGCGGCCTCCAGGGAGGACGGGTCGCCGCCGAGCAGCAGGGCGGGCAGGGTGGTGGCGGCCATGACCCGTTCCATCTCGGGCAGGGCCGGGATCTTGAGCCAGGTGTAGGCGGAGGTGGCGCCGAGGGACTGGGCGACGCTGATCGCGCGGATGACCGCCTCGGGGGACAGGTCGTTGCGCAGGGCGCCGCCGCTGCGGTGCGACCAGAAGGGTTCGACCAGGGCGAGGAGCTGCCGCCTGGCCAGCGAGGTGACCGCGTGCGCGCACGCCTCCAGGGTCGCGACGGTGGCGGGGTCGCCGGGGTCGATGCGGCAGAGCATCTTGCCGCCGTCGAGGCCGAGCGCGGCCAGGGCGGTGGCGTCGAAGCCGGTGAAGCGGTCGTCGGCCTCGAAGACGCTGCCCGGCAGCCCGCCGCGGTTCATCGAGCCGATGACCACCTTGGAGTCGAGCGCTCCGAGTAAGAGCAGGTCCTCGATCAGGTCGGGGGCGGCCAGGACGCCGTCGACGCCTGGCCTGGACAGGGCCAGCCGGAGGCGGTCGAGCAGTTCGTGCCGGCTGCCCATGGCCAGGGGCCGGTCGCGGACCGCCAGCGCGCCGCGGGCGGGATGGTCGGCCGCGATGAGGAAGAGCCGCTCGCCGGGCACGCCGCGGACGCGGGCGGCGGCGGCCTCGGCGATGAGCTGGGGCCGGCCGGCCCGGATGTCGGTGATCCGCTGGTACCCGCCCCTGGTGATCAGCTCGTCCAACGCGCCTCCCGTGTGATGGATACACATAATGTCATGACATCAGCATGTCCGCTATGTCCGAGATTTCAGCATGACCGAAACCCGCCACGGGTGGAATCGTTTACCGCACACGTAACCGCAGCGTACGCCAAGGCTGCTAGATGGTAACAAGTCTTTACGTCGTCTTCATGTCATGACATTGTGGGCCTGCTAATGCCTCCCATTTCGGACTCCCGGAGGACATGCATGGGAACGCGTAGGTTAGTCGCGGCACTCGCCGCTTCGGGGTTGGCTCTCGCCGCGTGCGGCCAGTCCGGGGGCACCGGTGGGGGCGGCGACACGATCGAGATCACCATCACCCAGAACGCCATCGCCGGCGGCAAGAACGCCAACGCCGCCGACCACCTCACCAAGTGGGTCATCCCCGAGTTCGAGAAGAAGCACCCGAACGTCAAGGTGAAGTTCCTCCCGAACGGCGTGGACGACGAGCAGTACAAGACCAAGCTCGCCCTGGACCTCAAGTCCGGCAAGGGCGCCGACGTCATCGACATCGACGGCATCTGGGCCGGCGAGTTCGCCGAGGCCGGCTACATCAAGCCGCTGGCCGAGGTGGCGCCCGCCGCCGAGAGCTGGGACGGCTGGGCCCAGATCCCCGAGGCCGTCCAGGGCCTGACCACCTTCAACGGCAAGAAGTACGCCCTGCCGATCGGCACCGACGGCCGGGTCCTCTACTTCAACAAGACGCTGTTCGAGAAGGCCGGCCTGCCCGCCGACTGGCAGCCCAAGAGCTGGCAGGAAGTCCTCGACGCCGGCCAGAAGCTCAAGGACTCCGGCGTGCCGGTGCCCATCCAGATCAACGCCGGCACCGCCATGGGCGAGGCCACGACCATGCAGGGCGTGCTCCCGCTGCTGGCCGGCGCGGGCGGCGAGGTCTACAAGGACGGCAAGTGGAGCGGCGCGACCCAGCCGCTGAAGGACGCGCTCGGCCTCTACCAGAAGATCTACGGCGGCAGCGGCCTCGGCGACCCCAAGCTCCAGCAGGAGGCCAAGGGCCGCGACAAGTCCTTCGCCCAGTTCGCCGAAGGCAAGATCGGCATCCTGATGGAGGGCGACTACTTCTGGCGCGGCGTGGTCAACCCGACCGACGGCGTGGCCAAGATGGCCGACCGTGACACCGTCGTCGGCTACGCCAAGATCCCGGCGATCGAGCCCGGCAAGGGCATCCGGGGCCAGGACTTCGTCAGCATGTCCGGCGGCGCGCTGCGCGCGCTCAACCCCAACACCAAGCACCCGAAGGAGGCCTTCGAGCTCCTCGCCTTCACCCTCTCGCCCGAGGCGCTGAAGCAGGAGACGAAGAACGCCGTGCGCATCACCCCGCGCACCGACGTCAACAAGGAGATCCTCGCCGGCGACCCGCTGCTGAGCTTCATCTCCGAGAACGTGCTGCCGAACACCGCCTACCGCCCGCCGCTCGCGGTCTACCCGCAGGTCTCGGTGGCGCTGCAGGAGGCCAGCGCGGCGGTGATCAACGGCACCCCGCCCGACCAGGCGGCGGCCGAGTACGTCAAGAAGCTCGAGGGACTCGTCGGTGGCGCTGGAAACATCGCGTCCTGACGGCACGAAGACCGAGACCCCGGCCGCGCCGGTGCGTTCCTACAGCACCGACGCGGCCGGGCTCGGCACCCGCCGCGCCCTGGGGTTCGTCGCGCCCGCGCTGGTGCTGATCGCCCTCTTCCTGGTCTTCCCGGCCCTCTGGGTGATCGTCCTGGGCCTGACGAACTACAGCCTCACCGGCGCCGCCGCGGCCGATCCCGGCTTCGTCGGCCTCGACAGCTTCGTGCGCGCCCTGGGCGACGGCCGGTTCTACAACTCCACCTGGCTGACCTTCCAGTTCGTGCTCGGCTCGGCCGTCATCGGCCAGGCGATCCTCGGCTTCACGCTGGCCAAGGTGCTGCAGGGCCGGATCAAGCCGTTCGTCGAGGGCCTGGTCATCCTGGCCTGGATCCTGCCCGGCGCGGTCGTCGCCTTCCTGTGGGTGGCCCTGCTCGACCGCGACAGCGGCTCGCTCAACGCGCTGCTCGGCATCCCCGGCTTCGCCTGGCTGATCGACCACCCGATGTTGTCGATCATCATCTTCAACACCTGGCGTGGCACGGCCTTCTCGATGATGTTGTACGGCGCCGCCCTCGGCAACGTGCCGCCGAGCCAGCTCGAAAGCGCGCGGCTGGCCGGGGCCAGCGGCTGGCAGCAGCTCCGGGACGTGATCTTCCCGCACATCCGCGGGCACATCCTGACCAACCTGCTGCTGATCAGCCTCTGGACCTTCAACGACTTCTCGCCCTTCCTGCTGACCGCGGGCGGCCCGGACGGCAAGTCCGAGGTGCTGGCGGTCTTCGTCTACAAGGTGGCCCTGTCCGGCGGCGACCTGGGGTACGGCGCGGCCGTCTCCACGGTCATCCTGCTGATCAATCTGGTGGTGGCGGTGTTCTACCTGCGTCTGCTCAGGACGAGACGATGACCCGGTTCGTCCTTCGCCGCATCGGCTACTACACCTTCGTCGCGGTGGTGCTCGCCTTCTTCGCGCTGCCGCTGCTGTGGCTGCTCACCGCGCCCTTCACCGACACGCCCACCTACCGGGTGGAGTGGCCGGACTTCACCTTCGCCAACTTCGCCACCATCTGGGAGCACCCCTACGCGCTCGGCTCGCTGCTGAACTCGGTGATCCTCGCCGGCGGCACGGCCGTGATCGTCGTCGCGCTCTCCGCGCTGGCCGCCTACGCGCTCAGCCGGGTGCGCATCCCCGGCCGCGACGCGTTGCTCTACACGCTGCTGCTGCTGTCCTCGATCATCACCGGGACCGCCGCGATGGTCCCGCTCTTCCAGCTCGCGGTCACCGCCGGGCTGATCGACTCGCAGCTCGGCCTGGTGCTGATCATGACCGGCGGCCTGCTGCCCGCGGCCATCTTCATGCTCAAGGACTTCATGGACACCACGCCCAAGTCCTACGAGGAGTCCGCGCGCGTCTTCGGCGCCTCGCCGCTGCGCATCGTGTGGGATGTGGTGGTGCCCGTCGTCCGGCCCGGCCTGGCCACCATCGCCGTCTGGTCGGTGGCCAACGTCTGGGGCAACTTCCTGATGCCCTACCTGCTGCTGAGCGACGTGGAGAAGCAGCCCGCCGCGGTGATCATGTACACCCTGTACACCGAGGGCGGCTCGCCCAACCTGCGGCTGCTGTCCACCTTCGGGCTGCTCTACTCCGTCCCCGTGGTGCTCATGTACCTGTTCGTCAGCAAGAAGTACGGCTTCCGCTTCCACGGAGGGATCAAACGGTGATCGAGCTCAGAAGCCTGACCAAGGTCTACCCAGGCGGGGTCAAGGCGCTCGACGCCCTCGACCTGGAGGTACGGGACGGCGAGTTCTTCGCCCTGCTCGGGCCGTCGGGCTGCGGCAAGACCACGCTGCTGCGGACCATCGCCGGGCTGGAGACCGCCACCTCCGGGCAGGTCGTGATCGGCGGCCGGGACGTGACCAACGTGCAGCCGGGCGGGCGGGACGTGGCGATGGTCTTCCAGGACTACGCCCTCTTCCCGCACATGGACGTCACCGACAACATCTCCTACCCGCTGCGCATCAAGAAGGTGCCGCGGGCCGTACGGGCGGACAAGGCCCGGGAGGTCGGCGAGCGGCTCGGCCTGGAGCGGCTCATGGACCGCCGGCCCGGCCAGCTCTCCGGCGGCCAGCAGCAGCGCGTCGCGCTGGCCCGCGTGATGGCCACCCAGGCGCAGGCCTTCCTCTTCGACGAGCCGCTGTCCAACCTGGACGCGCGGCTGCGCCTGGAGGCCCGCACCTTCCTCAAGAAGCTCCAGCGCGAGCTCGGTGTCACCACCGTCTTCGTCACCCACGACCAGGCCGAGGCGCTGGCCATGGCCGACCGCATGGCGGTCATGGACGCCGGGCACATCCGGCAGATCGGCACGCCGGCCGAGGTCTTCCAGCGGCCCGCCAACACCTTCGTCGCCGCCTTCATCGGCTCCACGCCCATGAACCTGCTCGACGGCGTGGTGCGGGGCGACACCCTGGAGGTGGCCGGCAGCTCCGTGCCCGTGCCCGCCTCCGCCGCCGGCCGGCTCACCGACGGCGAGAAGATCGTGTACGGCGTGCGTCCCGAGTACCTGACCTACTCGGCCGAGCCGGTCCCCGGGGCGCTGCGCGGCGAGGTCGTGCTGACCGAGAGCCTGGGCGCCAGCCATCTGGTCACGCTGGAGGCGGCGGGCGAGACTGTCCAGGTGATCGTGGCCGAAGGCAGCGAGCCGGAGCTCGGCGACCTCGGCCACGCGGTGCCACGGGCCGACCGGTCCCTGGTGTACCGAGACGGGGAGCTGGTGTGAGAGGCCGCTGGACGCTGGACGACCGGCTGGAGCAGATCCTGCGCGAGGTGCCGTTCGAGGTGCCGCCGGGCACCCGCTCGATCACCGTGCGGCTGGCCTACGACCGGTCCAAGGGCGTGCTCGACCTGGGCTGCGGCTCGCCGTACGGCTTCCGCGGCTGGTCGGGCGGCGCGCGCGACGAGTACACGATCACCGCGGAGTGGGCCACTCCCGGCTACCTGCCGGGCGAGCTCGAAGCGGGGGTGTGGCAGGTGTGGCTGCGGCTGCACCGCATCCCGCCGGAGGGCCTGGACTACACCCTCGACATCGACTTCGGCCCGGTCGCCCGACCGGTCGCCGCCCCGGCTCCGCCGATGGAACGGCCGCCGCGCCGCGACATCCCGGACGTCGAGGGGCTGCGCTGGTGGGCGGGCGACTTCCACGCGCACACCGTGCACAGCGACGGCGTGCTGACCGTCCCCGAACTGGCCGCACTGGCCGCCGGGCGCGGGCTCGACTTCCTGGCCGTCACCGACCACAACACCGTCAGCCACCACCCCGAACTGGCCGCCGTCCGCGGGATCACCCTGCTGCCCGGCCAGGAGGTCACCACCGACCGGGGGCACGCCAACGTCTTCGGCGACGTCGGCTGGGTCGACTTCCGCGAGCCCGCCGACCGGTGGGCCGAGCGCGGCCTGATGTCGATCAACCACCCGCTCGGCGGCGACTGCGCCTGGCTGCTGCCCCTGGCCAAGGAGCGGCCCCGGGTCGCCGAGGTCTGGCACTCCGGCTGGTGGGACCGGCGCTGGGGCGCGCCCCTGGCCTGGGCCGAGGCCTGGCGCGACGACGTGATCGCGATCGGCGGCAGCGACTTCCACCGCGAGGGCTCCGACGGGCTGCCCGGCGCGCCGACCACCTGGGTGCTCGCCGAGGACCCGGCCGCCGCCTTCGACGCGGTCCAGGCCGGCCGGACCGCGATCTCCGCAGGTCCCGACGCGCCGGTGCTGCTCCGGCTCGGCGCCGACCTGCTCGCGCTGGACGCCGACGGCCTGGTCCTGGTGCGTCCGGACGGCCGCCGCCAGGTGGTCCGCGGCGAGCGCGTGCACCTGCCGGCCGGGCCGGGACTGCACCGCCTGGAGACCCACGAGAACGAGGTGATGGCGCTGTGCGGCTAGAGACCCAGTGGCTCGTCGCGGGCGCACCGGTCAGCTTCGGCGTCTTCGAGGCGGGCGCCGCGCCGCTGCCCGCCGGTGAGATGGTCGCGATCCTGGCCGGGGCGGGCTACGCCGGCATCGATCTCGGCCCGCCCGGCTACCTCGACCTGGACCGGCTCGACGGGCTGCTGCTGGCCGGCGGCTGGGCGGACGTCCCGGCCGGGGACTTCGCCGACCTCGACGCCGTGCTCGACCTCTTCGACCGCGCCCCGGCCGCTCCGGCGGGCTTCGAGCCCCGCCCGACGCTCGGGCCGCCTGGCCTGCCCGCCCGGTTCGCCGCGCCCGGCGGGAACGCGCCAGGACTCGGCCGCGCCGACTGGCCGGCCTTCGCCGCGCAGGTGCAGGCCGCCGCCGACCGGTGCCGCGAGCGCGGCTACGAGCCCGCGCTCCACCACCACCTCGGCCACGCCGTGGAGACCACGGAGGAGATCGACCGCCTGCTGGAGCTGACCGACGTCGGCCTCTGCCTGGACACCGGCCACCTGCTGCTGGCCGGCGGCGACCCGGTCAAGGCGCTGCGCGACTGGGCCGGCCGCATCACCCAGGTGCACGTCAAGGACGGCTCCCACCGGCTGCTCGCCGAGGGCGGCACGCTGCGCGAGCTGATGGGCCGCGGCGTCTTCCCGCCGCTCGGCGCCGGTGACCTCGACCTGCCCGGCGTGCTCGGCGCGCTGGACGGCTACCGCGGCTGGATCGTCGTCGAGCAGGACACCCTGCCCGCGCACCGCCCCACCGCCGACATCGCCGCCGACCAGGCGGCGAACCTGAGGAAGCTGAAGGAGCTCGGACTGTGAAGATCGCGCTGATCGGGTGCGGCGCTGTCACCCAGGCGGTCTACGTGCCGTTGTTGTCGCGCCGCCGGGAGCTGTTCGAGGTGAGCGCGGTCTGCGACCTGTCGCCGACGCTCGCCGGGGCGGTGGCCGACCGGCTGGGCGCCGCCGGGCGCTTCACCGACGTGGGCGAGATGCTGCCCGCGGGCGGCTTCGACGCCGTGCTCGTGCTGGCCTCCGGCTCGCACGGCGAGACGGTACGGCAGGCGCTCGACGCGGGGTACGCGGTGCTGTGCGAGAAGCCGCTCTCGCTGACCAGGGCCGAGGCCGCCGCGCTGCCGCCGGACGGGCGGCTGATGGTCGGCTACATGAAGCAGTACGACCCGGCGGTCCTGCGCGCCGAGGCCCTGCTGGACGGGGTGCGGATCCGCTCGGTTGAGGTGACCGTGCTGCACCCGAGCGGCGAGGCGCAGCTCGCCTTCGCCAACCTGGTCCAGGCGCGCGACGCCGACCTCACCCAGGTGCGCAAGGCCGAGGCGGCCCTACTGGACGCCGCCCTGGGCGCCGACGCCCCGGAAAGCCTGCGCAACCTGTACAACGTCACCCTCGGCTCGATCTGTCACGACCTGTCGTTGCTGCGGCGCTTCACCGGCTCGCCCGAGCGCATCGACCACGTGGCCGCCTGGGGCGAGGCGCCCGGCTCGATCGAGATCTCCGGCACGCTGCCCGGCGACTCCGGGCGGTTCGCCATCCGGTGGCACTACCTGGAGGACTACCCGGCCTACCGGGAGACCGTGGCGATCCACCACGACCAGGGGACGCTGGAGCTGGCCTTCCCCTCGCCCTACCTGATGAACGCGCCCACCGTGCTCACCGTCGTGGCCCCCGGCGAGGCCCGCACCGAGTGGCGGGAGGTCACCGAGGCGTTCGAGACGCAGCTCCTGGCCTTCCACGCCTTCGTCACCACGGGCGAGACGCCGCGCACCGGCAGGGACGGGGCGCTGGAGGACATCGTCACCGCGCAACGCATCGCCGCCCGCTACGCCGTACAGCACGGGTTGCCGCTGGGAGGAGAGGCACGTGAGCTCTGAGATCGTCGTCGTCCCGCACACGCACTGGGACCGCGAGTGGTACGAGCCGTTCCAGCGCTTCCGGCTGCGGCTGGTGGCGCTGCTGGACGAGGTGCTCGACCGGATGGAGCGCGAGCCGGACTACCACTTCACCCTCGACGGGCAGCTCGCCTGCGTGGACGACTACCTGGAGGTCCGGCCGGAGCACCGCGCCCGCATCGAGGCGCTGGTGGCCGAGGGGCGGCTGGCGATCGGGCCGTGGCAGATCCTGCTGGACGAGTTCCTGTGCTCCGGCGAGACCATCGTGCGCAACCTGGAACTCGGCCTCGACCGGGCGGACAAGCTGGGCGGGGCTATGATGGTCGGCTACCTGCCCGACATGTTCGGCCACGCCGCGCAGATGCCGCAGATCCTGCGCCGGGCCGGGCTGGAGCACGCCTGCGTCTACCGGGGCGTGCCGGCCGCGGTGACCACCTCGGCCTTCGCCTGGGTCGCGCCCGACGGCACCGAGATCCGCACCCAGTACCTTCCGGAAGGCGGCTACGGCAACGGCGCGCACCTGTTCGAGGAGCCGTCGAGGCTGGCCGAGCGGGCCGCCGAGTTCACCGAGCGGATGGGCCGCTGGGGACCTGGCCCGTTCCTCGCGATGTACGGGGCCGACCACTCCGCGCCGGTCGCCGGGCTGCCGGCGATGGTGCGCGAGCTCGGCGCCCGCATGGACACCCTGGACGGCTTCATCTCCGGAACCACCGAGGGCCTGCCCCGCGTCGAGGGCGAGCTGCGCTCGCACGCCCGCGCCAACATCCTGCCCGGCGTGATCTCCGTCCGGGCGCACGTCAAGCAGGCCATGAGCCGCGCCGAACGCATGGTCGAGCGGTACGCGGAACCGCTGGCCGCGCTCTGGGGCGCCGAGTGGCCCGGCCGCTTCCTCGACATGGCGTGGTGGCGGCTGGTCGACGCCAGCGGCCACGACTCGGTCACCGGCTGCGGCGTCGACGAGACCGCCCAGCAGGTCGCGGCGCGCATCGCCGAGGCCGAGCACCTCGGCCAGGCGGTCCGCGACCTGGTCACCGCCAAGCTGGCCGCCACCGTGCCGGCCGGCGGCGTGCTCGTGCTCAACCCCACCCCCGCGCCCCGGCGCAGCGTCGCCTTCTTCGAGGTGGGCGGCTACGACGGGCTCGGCGTCCCGGCGCAGACCCTGGAGTACGCGCCCACGCTGCTGTTCGACGAGGAGATCGACCCGGCGGTCGCGCTCTCCTTCATCCACGGCACTGAGCTGTACGGCAGGCACGTCACCGGCTGGGAGGTCGAGGACGGCGTGCTCACCTTCACCGTCGCGCGCGAGTCGGCCGTGCCCTTCAACCGCGCCGACCTCGACGGGTCGCTCGACGGCGTCACCCGCGTCCGCATCCTGGCCGAGCCCCGCCGTACCGTCGCCGCGCTCGTGGAGGTGCCCGCGCTGGGCCACCGCGCGCTCGCCCCCGGCGGCGCACCGGCCGGCGACTTCGTGCCGGTCGTGGCGAGCGGGCAGGCCCTCGACAACGGCCTGCTCCGGGTCGAGGTCGCCGAGGACGGCACCCTCACCCTCGTCGCGCCCGGCGTGCGGATCGAGGGCGCGGGCCGCATCGTGGACGGCGGCGACGTGGGCGACACCTACAACCACGCCCCGCCCGCCCACGACCTGCTGGTCGAGCGGCCCGAGTCGGTCGAGGTCGAGCCGGTCTGGTCCGGGCCGGTCGTCGCCGCCCTCGACGTGCGCCGCACCTACCGCTGGCCCGCGCACGGCGGCCACCGCACCGGCGAGCCCGACCCCAGGGCCTGGGCCGACGCGCCCCCCGAGGACGGCCCGCGCGCGGTCGAGGAGACCGTCGTCACCACCCGCGTCGAGTTGCGGGCCGGTGAGCCGTTCGTCCGGCTGGCCGTCGAGTTCGACAACCGCTCCACCGACCACCGGGTCCGCCTGCACGTCCCGCTGCCCGCGCCGGCCACCGGCTCGCTGGCCGAGGGGCAGTTCGCCGTGGTGGAGCGCGGTCTGAGCGCCGAGGGCGGCTGCGGCGAGACGCCGCTGCCCACCTTCCCGGCCTCCGGCTGGGTCGCCGCGGGCGGCGCGGCCGTGCTGCTGGAGCACGTCACCGAGTACGAGGTCACCGGCGGCGAGCTCGCCCTCACCCTGCTGCGCTCGGTCGGCTACCTGTCGCGCAACCGCAACGGCCTGCGGCCGGAACCGGCCGGGCCGCAGCTCCCCACGCCCGCCGCCCAGTCCCGTGGCGTGCGCCGGGTGACCCTCGCGCTCATGCCGTACGGCCCCGCCGTACCCGAAGCGGCCGAGCACTTCCGCCACGACCTGCTCGCCGTCCCCGGCGCCGGCCCGGCCGATCTGCCGCTCCCGGACGAGGCCACCGGCCTGGAGGTGCGCGGCGCGGTCATGACCTCGCTGCGCCGCCGCGACGACTGGCTCGAACTGCGCGCGGTCGCCCACGAGGCCGGCACCGTGCGGGTGGAGGGCGCGTTCACCGAGGCCCGCCGGGCGGACCTGCGCGGACGCCCGGGGGAGCGGATCCCGGTCGCCGGCGGGACGGCCGAACTCCCGGCCGGCGCCTGGGAGATCGTGACCGTCCAGCTCCGCTGACTAGCGGGTGCCCCACGAATAGGTCTGCTTGCGAAGCTTGAGGTAGACGAACGACTCGGTGGCCCGCACCGCGGGAATCGCGCGGATCTTGCTGAGGATCTCCAGCAGGTGCGGGTCACCCTCGCAGACCACCTCGACGATGACGTCGAACGAGCCCGCGGTGAGGACGACGTAGTCGATCTCCTCGATCGCCGCGAGCTCGTCGGCGACCGCCTCCAGGTCGCCCTCGCAGTTGATGCCGATCATCGCCTGCCGGGGGAAGCCCAGGGTGAGCGGGTCGGTGACCGCGACGATCTGCATGACCCCGGTCTCCTGCAGCCGCTGCACCCGCTGGCGCACCGCCGCCTCCGACAGGCCGACCGCCTTGCCGATCGCCGCGTACGGCATGCGCCCGTCGCTCTGGAGCTGCTCGACGATCTGCTTGGAAAGGTCGTCGAGCACGACGGATCCCGCGAGAGCGGCGTTCGCGCGGCGGGCCTTCGGCGGGGTAGTCATGGATCACCTTCCGCGAGCGTCTTTGGTGCGACATGTTGTCAGTTCTTCCGGGGGTGTCAAGCGAATTCGTAGCAATTTGATATCTTCACCACGAAATCCCTTGTTCAGAGCTGACGGCTCTGTCAGAGTCGCGGCAATCCAGCCACCCTCACCAGGAGGTCAGATCTTGACCCGTCTGCAGAACTTCATCAACGGTGAGTTCGTGGATGCCAAGAGCGGCCGGTTCTCCGACGTCATCGACCCGTGCACCGGCGAGGCCTATCTCCAGGCTCCCGTGTCCGGGCAGGAGGACGTCGACGCGGCCTACGCCGCCGCGGCCGCCGCTTTCGAGACCTGGGGCGCCACGACCCCGGGCGAGCGCGCGAACCTCCTGCTCAAGGTCGCCGACGCGATCGAGGCCAGGGCCGACGAGATCAACGAGGCGGAGTGCCGCAACACCGGCAAGCCGCGGGCCCGCATGGCCGAGGACGAGACGCCGGTGGCGGCCGACCACTTCCGCTTCTTCGCGGGCGCCGCGCGCACGCTGGAGGGGCCGACGGCCGGGGAGTTCCTGGCCGAGCACACCAGCGTCATCCGGCACGAGCCGATCGGCGTCATCGGCCAGGTCACGCCCTGGAACTACCCGATGATGATGGCCGTGTGGAAGATCGCCCCGGCGCTGGCGGCGGGCAACACCGTCGTCCTGAAGCCGAGCGACACCACCCCGGTCTCCACCGTCAAGCTGGCCGAGATCATCGGCAGCGTGCTGCCGGCCGGCGTCTTCAACGTCGTCACCGGCGACCGCGAGACCGGCGCGCTGGTCGTCAGCCACCCGACCGCGGCGATGGTCGCCATCACCGGCTCGGTCGGCGCGGGCATGGCCGTCGCCAAGAGCGCCGCCGACGACCTCAAGCGGGTCCACCTGGAGCTCGGCGGCAAGGCGCCGGTCGTGGTCTTCGAGGACGTCAAGAACATCGCCGACGTCGCCGAGAAGATCGCCACAGCGGGCCTGTACAACGCCGGCCAGGACTGCACCGCCGCCTGCCGCGTGCTGGTGCACGAGAGCATCCACGACGAGTTCGTGGCCGCCCTCACCCAGGCCGCCGCGGACACCGTCACCGGCGACCTGGGCAACGAGGACGCGCTGTTCGGCCCGCTCAACAACGAGAACCAGCTCGCCCGGGTCAGCGCCTTCTTCGAGCGGCTGCCCGCGCACGCCAAGGTGCTCACCGGCGGCCACCGCGTCGGCGACAAGGGCTACTTCTTCGCTCCCACCGTCGTGGACGGCCTCCAGCAGGACGACGAGATGGTGCAGAACGAGATCTTCGGCCCGGTCATCACCGTGCAGACCTTCTCCGACGAGGCCGACGCCCTGGCCAAGGCCAACGGCGTGCAGTACGGGCTCTCCGGCTCGGTGTGGACCTCCGACCACGGCCGCGCCATGCGCATGTCCAACCGGCTCGACTTCGGCGTCGTCTGGGTGAACACGCACATCCCGTTCGTCAGCGAGATGCCGCACGGCGGCTTCAAGCACTCGGGTTACGGCAAGGACCTGTCGGTCTTCGGCCTGCACGACTACACCCGGGTCAAGCACGTCATGCACTACATCGGGGAATGACCGATACTCGCGACTCAGCACATTTGGAGTCTGCATTGCACGCGATCCAGCTTGACGGCGTCGTCAAGGAATACACGTCGCACGGCGAAGTCGTCCAGGCTGTGAAGGGCGTGACGCTGGACATCGCCGAGGGGGAGTTCTTCTCCCTCCTCGGCCCGTCCGGTTGCGGCAAGACCACGACCATGCGGATGATCGCCGGGTTCGAGGAGCCCACGCGCGGCGTGGTGCGGCTCTACGGCCAGGACGTCACCAACGTCCCCCCGAACCGGCGCGACGTGAACATGGTCTTCCAGTCCTACGCGCTCTTCCCGCACATGAGCGTGTGGGACAACGTGGCCTTCGGGCTCAAGCAGAAGAAGGTCCCGGCCGCCGACATCAAGCGGCGCGTCGGGGAGATGCTGGAGATCGTCGACCTGACCGGGCGCGAGAAGCGGCGGCCGCGCGAGATGTCCGGCGGCCAGCAGCAGCGGGTCGCCCTGGCCCGCGCGCTGGTCAACCACCCGCGCGCCCTGCTGCTGGACGAGCCGCTCGGCGCGCTCGACCTCAAGCTCCGGCAGGCGATGCAACTGGAGCTGAAGCGCATCCAGCGCGAGGTGGGCATCACCTTCGTCTACGTCACCCATGACCAGAGCGAGGCGCTCACCATGAGCGACCGCATCGCGGTGATGAAGGACGGCCTGGTCGAGCAGCTCGACTCGCCCAGGGAGATCTACGAGCGGCCCGCCACGGCCTTCGTAGCCGGATTTATTGGGACATCTAATCTTCTGTCCGGGCCGGTGAGCGGGGGCGAGCTCAAGATCGGGAACGGCAGAGTGCTCGTGACCGGGCACGAAGGGGACGTGACGGTCACCGTACGGCCCGAGAAGATCACCATCGGCACCGACGAGCCCGTCTCCGGGCTGAGCGCCGTGCCCGGCCAGGTGGCCGAAGTGGTCTATCTAGGGACGTATAACAGCTACACCGTCCGCCTGGCGGACGGCGCCGAGGTCACGGTGTTCCAGCAGAACGCGGTCGACGCCACGACCACGGCGGAACGGGGCGACTCGGTGTGGCTGTCGTGGCAGCCGCAGCACTCGTACGTAATCAGCACGTGATTGGAACTTGATGGATCCCCTCATGCTTCGCGGGATGACCCAGCCCCGCACCCGGCGAAATGTCCTGAAGCTTGCTGGTTTGTCGGCCGCCGGTCTGGCGCTCGCGGCCTGCGGTGTCCAGGGCCAGAAGGCGCAGAACAGCCCCAAGCCCGAGGCGGTCAAGGACTTCTGGTCCCAGCAGAAGAAGAACGGCAAGGTCGTCTTCGCCAACTGGCCGGAGTACATGCCCGAGGGCCAGGCGCCGCTCAAGCAGTTCCAGCAGGCCACCGGGATCGCCTACGAGTACAAGGAGGTCATCCAGGAGAACGCGGAGTTCTTCGGGAAGGTCCGCCCGGTGCTCCAGGCCGGCCAGTCGCTGGGCTACGACATCGTCGTCATGACCAACGGCGTGCAGCTCCAGCACATGATCGACCTCGGCTTCGTCGTCGAGCTCGACCACAAGCAGCTGCCGAACTTCGCCGCCAACGCGGGGGAGAAGTACAAGAACCGGGCCTACGACCCCGGCAACAAGTACACCGTGCCCTACACCAGCGGCATCACCGGCATCGCGTACAACACCAAGTACGTCAAGGAAGACATCACCAGCATCCAGTCCCTGTTCGACCCCAAGTACAAGGGCCGGGTCGGGATGATGGCCGACGCCCAGGAGATCGGCAACTTCGGCTGCTTCGCCATCGGCGTCGACCCGGAGAAGTCCACCGAGGCCGACTGGAACAAGGCCGGCGAGCTGCTGAAGAAGCAGCGTGACGACGGCCTGGTCCGCAAGTACTACGACCAGGGCTACATCGACGCCGTCGCCAAGGGCGACGTCTGGCTGACCATGGCCTGGTCGGGCGACGTCTTCCAGCGCCAGCTCGCCGGCGAGCCGGTCAAGTTCATCGTGCCCCAGGAAGGCGGCACGATCTGGACCGACAACATGCTCATCCCCAAGGGCGCGGCCAACCCCGTCGACGCGCTGATGCTCATGGACCACCTCTACCAGCCGGCGGTCGCCGCCGAACTGGAGGAGTTCATCCAGTACATCTCCCCGGTCAACGGCGTGGTGGACATCCTCAAGCAGAAGGCCGCCGAGGCGAAGGGCGAGGACAAGGAGGCGCTCGACCTGATGATCGAGAGCCCGCTGATCTTCCCCTCCGAGGAGGACTACGCCAAGCTGCGCTCCTACCGGACGCTGACCACGGCCGAGGAGCAGGTCTACAACCGCGTCTTCCAGTCGATCACGCAGGCCTGACCCATGCGGCGCCGTCTCACCCCCTACCTGCTCGCCCTGCCGGCCTGGCTGTGGCTCGCGATCTTCCTGGTCGTGCCGCTGGCCGCGATGGCCTCCGTCTCCACCCAGACGGGCAACGTCATCGACGGCTTCCAGCAGACCTTCACCTTCGCGAACTACACCGACGCGATCAGCCGCAACAGCCCCCAGTTGCTCAGATCCCTGTGGTACGGCGCGGCCGCCACGGTGGCGATGCTGGTGCTGGGCTATCCGGTGGCCTACTGGATCGCCTTCAAGGGCGGCGCCCGCAAGTCCGTCTACCTGTTCCTGCTGCTCCTGCCCTTCTTCGTCTCGTTCGTGCTGCGGACCATCTCCTGGGGATTCCTGCTGGCCGACGACGGCATCCTGTTCGGGACGCTGAAGGGCTGGGGGCTGCTCCCCGCCGACTTCCACGTGCTGGCCACCTCGTTCGCGGTGATCGCGGGGCTGACCTACAACTGGCTGCCCTTCATGATCCTGCCGATCTACGTGGGCCTGGAGCGCGTGGACCCCCGGGTGATCGAGGCCTCCCAGGACCTCTACGCCACGAAGACCACCACCTTCCGCAAGGTCGTGCTCCCGCTCTCGCTGCCGGGCGTCTTCGCCGGCGTGCTGATGACCTTCGTCCCGGCGGTGGCCGACCCGATCAACGCGGCGGTGCTCGGCGGCACCCAGAACACCATGATCGGCAACATCATCCAGACCGAGTACCTGACCAACGCCCAGTACCCGACCGCCTCGGCGCTGTCCTTCACCCTGATGGCCGTGCTGCTGATCGGGATCTTCACCTACGCCAAGGCGCTGGGCACCGAGAACGTGCTGGAGGCGGCGGCCCGATGAAGAACGGCGGCTTCCTCAAGCTCTACACCTGGCTGATCATCATCTGGCTGTCGTCGCCGATCGCGGTGATGGTCCTGTTCGGCTTCAACGACAAGCAGAGCAAGTCCAACACCACCTGGCAGGGCTTCACCCTCAAGTGGTACGGCAAGCTCTTCGAGATCGAAGGCCTCACCGGCGCGCTGGTCAACTCCCTGCTGATCGCGCTGGCCGCCACCGTCGTCACCGTCGTCATCGGCACCATGCTGGGCCTGGCGCTCGGCCGCCACCGCTTCCGCGGGCAGGGCGCGACCAACTTCCTGGTCTTCGCCGCCATCTCCACGCCGGAGCTGGTGATGGGCGCCTCGCTGCTGTCGCTGTTCGTCTCGGCCAACCTGCCGCGCGACGCGGTCACGATCATCATCGCGCACGTGCTGTTCTCGCTGTCGTTCGTGACGGTGACCGTACGGGCGCGGGTGCTGACCCTCGACCCGTCGCTCGAAGAGGCGGCCAAGGACCTCGGCGCCTCGCCGTGGGGCACCTTCCGGCAGGTCACCCTGCCCGCGATCCTGCCCGGCGTGGCCGCCGGAGGCATGCTCGCCTTCGCGTTGTCCATCGACGACTACGTGGTCACCAGTTTCGTCAACGGCTCGACGATGACCTTCCCCCTGTGGATCGTGGGTTCGGTGAAAACCGGCATCCCGCCCCAGGTCAATGTGATGGGGACGCTAATCTTTGGTATCGGGGTGCTGATCGCGGTCGCCAACTCGATCGCGGCTCGGCGCAGGGCCTGACAGCCGGGCCCCAAGGCGGGTCCGTGGATCGCCACGGGCCCTCACCCAGGCAAGGAACAGGGAGGCGAGATCGGATCCAGGCGGGGGGAACCCGCGCGCGGTCAACTGACTGATCGGGCAATCAACGAAAAAACTTTCTTTTACTCACGACAGGGATGTGAGATTTGTGGATCCGCTGAAGGCTCTTGCTGACGCGGAGCGCAAGCCGTACTGGCTGGATGAGGATCCGGCCGAACCCGAGACGTTGCCCCGCTTGTTCGGGCCGACGACCGCCGACCTCGCCGTCATCGGCGGCGGCTTCTCGGGACTGTGGACCGCGCTACTGGCCAAGGAGCGCGACCCGTCGCGCGACGTCGTCCTGCTCGAAGCGCAGACGGTGGGGTGGGCGGCCACGGGCCGCAACGGGGGCTTCTGCCACGCCAGCCTCACCCACGGCCTGGAGAACGGCCTCGAACGCTGGCCGCAGGAGATCGGGCAGCTCTACCGGATGGGCATCCAGAACCTCGACGAGATCGAGGAGACCATCCGCCGCTACGACATCGACTGCTCTTGGGAGCGCACCGGCGAGATGAACGTCGCCACCGAGCCCTGGCAGCTCGACGGCTTCGAAGAGGCGTACACGATAGGGCGCGAACTGGGCATGGACATCTCGCTCCTGAGCGCCGAGGAGGCCAGGGCCGAGGTCAACTCGCCCACCTACCTCGGCGGCCTGTGGGAGCGCGGCGACTGCGCCATGCTCGACCCGGCCCGGCTGGCCTGGGGCCTGCGGCAGGCGTGCCTGTCGCTCGGGGTGCGCATCTACGAGCACTCGGCCGTCCTCGGCCTCGACCGCTCGGCCAACTCACTGGAGCTCACCACCCAGTACGGCAAGGTCCGCGCCGCGCGCGTGGCCCTCGGCACCGGCGTCTTCTCCCCGCTGCTCAAGCGGCTGAAGTACTACGTGGTGCCGGTGTACGACTACGCCCTGATGACCGAGCCGCTCACACCCGAGCAGCGCGCGTCGATCGGCTGGGAACACCGCCAGGGCATGGGGGACAACGCCTACCAGTTCCACTACTACCGGATCGCCGACGACAACAGCATCCTGTGGGGCGGCTACGACGCCGTCTACTACTCCGGTGGCCGGATCAAGTCCGCCTACGACCAGCGCGACGAGACCTTCCGCAAGCTCGCCGGGCACTTCTACGAGACCTTCCCGCAGTTGGAGGACGTGCGCTTCTCCCACCGCTGGGGCGGGGTCATCGACACGTGCAGCCGCTACTCGGCCTTCTACGGCACCGCCTACAACTCCAGGCTGGCCTACGCGGTCGGTTACACGGGCCTGGGCGTGGCCGCGACCCGGTTCGGCGCCAACGTGATGCTCGACCTGCTCGACGGCAAGGAGACCGAGCGCACCCGGCTGCAGATGGTGAGGGAGAAGCCGGTGCCCTTCCCGCCCGAGCCGCTGCGGTCGGCGGCGATCCAGCTCACCCGCTGGTCCATCGCCCAGGCCGACCGCCGGGAGGGCAGGCGCAACCTGTGGCTGCGCACGCTCGACCGGTTCGGGCTCGGATTCGACTCCTGATCCGGGATCGAGGGGTACGGCAGGCGGCTCACCCCGCCTGCCGTACCCCGGCCTAGGGGGTCAGCACCGGTCGAGCGGTCGGCTGGCGGTCACCGGGGAGGGCTCCGGCGGCCGGGGCCGCGGCCGGCTCTCGCGTTCCGGCGACAGGCTGGGCAGCGGGGTCGGCAGCGGCGCCAGCTCACGGACCGGCCCGCCGTACAGCTTGACGTCGGTGGTCTGCACCTTGCCGGGGGCGAGCCTGAGCCCGGCGGCGGTGCGGCGATGGCCGTAGACGTCGCGCACCCGCAGGTCGAAGCGGTCACGGCCGACCCCTTCCGCGGTGACCCAGTAGTTGTCGCTGCCGCGCGTCAGGCCACGCCAGCCGTCGCCGTCGCGCAGCTCGACCGCGCTGATCGGATTGCCGTGGTCGAGCACCTGGATCGCGGTCCAGCCGCGGCTGGAGCCGCTCTTGACGCGGAAGGCCAGCGCCCGGCTGGGGGCCGGGTCGCGGATCTGCCGGTAGGCGATCTTCGCCGTGCCCGTGCTGCGGTCGGTGAGGCGCGCGAAGGCGGCGCTGTTCAGGTCGAGGTCGCCCACCCGGCAGCCGGGACAGCGGTCCACCACCTGGACGCGGACGATGCCGCGCGGCCCGGCGACCGCCAGGTAGGTGCCGCAGGCCAGCGAGCCCGCGTATTCGCCCGACGCCACCGAGGCGTACAGGCCGCCGCGCGCCTGCTCACCCAGCGAGCAGTTCCCGCTGCCGGTGCCCGGGTGGTAGACGTAGGCGTTGCCCGAGCGGGCCGGTGGTTCCGGGTCCGCGCACGCCGAGTCGCGATCGAGCGCGAAGAGCGTCACCGAGACCGCGGTCAGCACCGCCAGCCCGGTCAGCCCGCGCCGGCGCCAGTCGGGCCGTCTGGTGTGATCCCCCATGGACGATACATAGAGGAATCAGATGGCTACGTTACGTACTTTCGCCCAGCAGATTGGAACGCCAGGTTCCGGCCCTGCATGCTGGTGCCCATGAGAGTGGACTTCACGAGCGACGGGATCGGGCTCGCCGGCGAGCTGCGGCTGCCCGAGGGCGAGGGCCCGCACCCGGCGCTGGTCCTGACCGGACCCTTCACCGGCGTGCGCGAGCAGGTCACCGGCCGCTACGCCGAGCTGCTGACCGGCCACGGCTACGCGACGCTGGCCTTCGACCACCGCACCTGGGGCGAGTCGGGCGGCGAGCCGCGCTGCCACGAGGACCCGCAGGGCAAGCTGCACGACCTGCGCGCGGCGGTCTCCTTCCTGCGCGGACGCCCCGAGGTCGACCCGGAGCGGATCGGCGCGGTCGGCATCTGCCTCGGCGCCGGGTACGCGCTGAAGTTCGCCGCCTTCGACCCCCGGGTCAAGGTCTTCGCGGGCATCGCCGGGGCCTACAACAACCCCTACGGCATGCGCGCCGGCATGGACTACCAGGCGGCGTTGCGCGAGTTCACCGAGGTGCTCGAACGCCAGGACCGGGGCGGGCCGGTGGAGTACGTGCCGGCCGTCGCCGAGACGGGCGAGGCGGCCATGCCCGGCGACGAGCCCTACGCCTACTACGGCACCGAGCGCGGGGCCGCGCCCTCCTGGCGCAACCAGGTCACCCGGGCCAGCATCCGCGAGCTCGTCACCATGGACAACATGATGGGCGCCGACTTCCTGTCGCCCAAGCCCGCCCTGATCGTGCACGGCGTGATCGACCGGTTCTGCTCGCCGGAGGGCGCGGAGGAGGCCTTCAAGCGGCTCGACGAGCCCAAGCGCCTGGTCTGGCTGGACGCCCGCCGGCACATCGACCTGTACGACGCCGAGCCGTACGTCACCCAGGCGGTGACCGCGACCGCCGACTTCCTTCGCGAGCACCTCTGAAGTGTGACAAGTCCCCAGGTGGGGAAGTGATCACCTGACCCCCGGAATGAGATCGTTTCGGGGGGTACGGCATGCGTGCTCGGCACGTCGCGGCGTTCGCCGCCTGGTCCGTCGTGGCCACGGCCTGCGGCACCCAACCGGCCACGCCGGTGGGCTTCCTGGTGCGCGAGGTCAAGGCGCCCTGCTTCTGGTCCTACCGCGACGCCGCGGCCGAACGGGCGGCGGCCGCGAAACTGGCCCGCGACCTCGACCGCTACGTGGCCCGCCAGCCGGGCCGGGTGGTCTTCAGCGCCCACGACCTGGTGACCGGCGCGAGCTTCGGCCACCGGGAGCACGAGAACGGCATGATCACCGCCAGCGGCGCCAAGGTGGACATCCTGAGCGCGCTGATGACACGCCGCGACCGCCTGGCCGGCCACGAGCGCGACCTGGCCGAACGCATGATCCGGGAGAGCGACAACCACGCCGCCGACGCGTTGTGGTGGCGGGTGGGCGGCGGTTCCGGCATGGGCGCCTTCTACCGGCGCGCGGGCCTGCGCGAGACCGTGCCCGGGCCCTCGCGGTTCTGGGGCGGCACCAACACCAGTCCCGCCGACCGGATCCGGCTGCTGAAGCTGCTGGTCAAGGGCGGCGGCGGGCTCACTGGCAGCGATCGCGCGCTGATCCTGTCGCTGATGAGCAAGGTCGCCCGCGACCAGGCGTGGGGCGTGAGCGCCGCGGCCCGGCCGGGCGATCGGGTGGCGCTCAAGAACGGCTGGACGCCCCGGCCCTTCGTGCACCACACCTGGGCGGTCACCAGCTACGGCCGCATCACCGGGCCCGGCCGCGACCTGCTGCTGGCGGTGCAGACCGACCTGCAGCCGGGCGAGGGCCGCGGCATCCAGGCGATCGAGGGCCTGGCCCGGCTGCTCGGAAGCCGCCTGGACGGGCTGCGCCAGCCCCGCACCCGCACCTGCCCCGCCCGCCCCTGACCCTGACCCGGGCAGGCTGGTGCCCCCTGGGTGGCGGGCCACCCGGTGGGCTGGCCCCTCTGGGTCGCGGCCACCCGGTGGGCTGGCCCCCCTGGGTTGCGGCCACCCGGTGGGCTGGCGCCCCCTGGGTTGCGGCCACCCCCTCCCCAGGTCGGGTCTTTTGGGCGCCCGGGATGACTTCTGTAGACTGATGCGTTGTCCTGATTGACCGCAAGGCGGCCGACGTTTCGGTATCTACCCCGGTCTGTGATCTCACGAGGGGTAGAGATGAAGTCCTATCTGAACGTCCTGCGCACGCCCGGAGCCTGGCGCTTCCTGGTGCCCGCGCTGATCGCCCGGCTGCCGTACGCGATGGTCCAACTGGGCATCCTGCTGCTGGTGGAGTGGTCCACCGGCTCCTACGGCGCGGCCGGCATCGCCTCGGCCGCCGCGGCGGTCGCCCAGGCGCTGGTCGGTCCGCAGACCGGCAAGCTGGCCGACCGGTTCGGCCAGGCCCGGGTGCTGTTCCCGCAGGTGGCGGTGCACGCGCTGGCCTTCGGCTCGCTGCTGGCCCTGGCCGCCGCGCACGCCTCCGTCCCGTTGCTCGTGCTCGCCGCCGCGCTCGCCGGCGCCTCGGTGCCGCAGGTCGGCGCGATGGTCCGGGCCCGCTGGTCGCACACGCTGAGCGGCTCGCCCCTGCTGGGCACCGCCTTCGCGGTGGAGTCCATCACCGACGAGCTGACCTTCACCCTGGCCCCCGTGCTGCTGGTGGCGCTGTCCACCGGCTTCTCGCCCGTGGTGGCGCTGCTGGCCGCCGTGGTGCTGGTGGTGGCCGGCACGGTGATCTTCGCCTCGGTCCGGCTCGGCGCGCCCGAGCCGATGCCGGTCAAGGTGCGCTCCAGCGGCGGCGTGCTGCGCCTGCGCGGCGTCGCCCTGCTCGCCGCCGCCTTCCTGGCGATGGGCTCGGTCTTCGGCAGCCTCCAGGTCGGCATCACCGCCACCGCCGGCGCCCAGGCGGGCACCGTCTACGGCAGCTTCTCCGGCGCCAGCGTCGTCGGCGGCCTGCTCTACGGCCTCATCCGCTGGCGCATCCCCGCCCACGTCCGGCTCGGCGCCGGTCTGCTCCTGCTGGCCGCCGCCACCTCCGCGCTGCTGGTCGCCAACACCGGTGCCCTGCTGTACGGCGGAGCCGCCCTGGCCGGCTTCGTGATCGCCCCCGTGGTGATCACGGGCTACACCATCATCGACGGCCTGGTCCCCGACGAGGTGCGCACCGAGTCCTTCACCTGGCTGAACGGCGCCATCGGCCTGGGCATCGCGACCGGCGCGGCGCTGGCCGGCCAGCTGGTGGACCACTTCGGGCCGTCGGTGGCCTTCGTGGTGCCGCCCGCCATGACCGGCCTGGCCGCCCTGCTGGTGCTGCTGCGCCGCCGCTCGCTAGTGGGACAGCAGCTCCTCCGGGATGACCTTGGGCACGCCGCGCAGGCCGAAGTACGCCAGGAGAGCCACGCCGGCCAGGATCGCGGCGGTCACTAGCGCGGTGACGTGCATGCCGTCGACGAACGCCTGCCGCGCCATGGTCAGCAGCGGCCCGGCCTGCTCGGCGGGCAGCGTCGCGGCCACCTCGATCGCGCCGGCCAGCGACTCCCTGGCCGCCTCCGGCCCGGTCATCGCGCTGGTGTAGGCGGTGTTGAGCACCGTGCCGAGCACCGCGATGCCCAGCGCGCCGCCCAGCTCGAAAGAGGTCTCCGAGATCGCCGCCGCGGCCCCGGCCCGCTCGCGGGGCGCGGTCGCCAGCACGTTGTCGTTGTTGACGGTGAAGATGAAGCCGATGCCGATGCCGCCGAGCATCATCGGGCCGACCAGGAGCAGGTAGTTCAGCTCCAGCCCGAGCGTGTAGTAGTAGGCGAAGGAGGCGGCCGCCAGCAGCAGGCCGGCGGCCACCAGGCCGTTGCGGCCCAGCCGGGCGATCAGCACCGGGGCCAGCGCTCCGCCGCCGGCCGCCGCCAGCGCGCCGGGCAGGCTGCCGAGGCCCGCCTGGAGCGGGGACCAGCCGAGCACCATCTGGAAATACCAGACCGAGACCAGGTTCATCGCCATCATCGCGAAGATGGCCAGCAGGTTGGTGGCGATGGAGGCGCTGAAGGCGCGGCGGCGGAACAGGCGCAGCTCGATCAGCGGTTCGGCGAGCCGTACCTGGCGCAGGCAGAACAGCACCAGGGCCACGACGCCGACGACCGCCGCCACCTGGCCGGGGAAGTGGCCGAGACCGCGGTCGGCGAGTTCCTTGATCGCGTAGATGACGCCCACCACGCCGGTGACCGACAGCAGCACGCTGAGCAGGTCGATCCGGCCCGGACGCGGGTTGCGCGACTCGGGCAGGATCAACGCCCCCGCCACCACCAGCACGGCGGTGACCGGCACGTTGACCAGGAACACCGACCCCCACCAGAAGTGGTCCAGCAACACCCCGCCGATGACCGGCCCGAGCGCGAAGCCGCCGGCGGCCATGCCGCTCCAGATGCCCACGGCCATGGTCCGCTCGCCGGGCTCGGTGAACACGTCGCGCACGATGGAGAGCGTGGACGGCATGATCGTCGCCCCGGCCACCCCGAGCAGCGCGCGGGCGGCGATGAGCAGTTCGGGGTTGGGGGCGTAGGCGGTCACGACGGAGGCCACGCCGAAGGCGACGGTGCCCAGGAGCAACAACTTCTTGCGGCCGATGCGGTCGCCCACGTTGCCCATGGTGATCAGCAGGCCGGCGAGGGCGAAGCCGTAGATGTCGCCGATCCACAGGAGCTGGGTCGAGGTCGCGCCCAGGTCGCCCACCAGCCGGGGGAGCGCCAGATGGAGCACGGTCAGGTCGATGGACAGCAGCAGGGTCGCGGTGCACGCGATGGCCAGGACGGCCCATTTGTTTCGCATGTCCTCAGCGTCGGGCGCACCGCTGACCGGCCGCCTACCGCCCGCTGACCGCCCGCTCACCGTCCTTCCGGAGGCGGAGCAGGGCCAGGGCCTCGGCGGGGGAGAGCTGCGGCAGCCGCGCGGCCAGCTCGGCGTCGCCGCAGGCCTCCACCACCTCGCCGAGCCGCTTCATGGCCAGCACCGCCACGCCCGCGTTGCCCGCCACCCCCCAGGCCAGCACGTCCACGCACCGCCGCAGCGCGGTCCGCGGCTCGCCGTCGGCCAGGTCGGCGCGGGCCAGCGCGAGCTGGGCCCGCTGCTTGAGCTCCTCCGCGCTGTACCAGGCGTCCGGGCACTCGGCCAGCGCCTGCTCCAGCAGCGTCCGACCGGCCCCGCTGTGCCCGGCGGCCAGTTCCACCTCGCCGAGCCCGATGAGCGCCCGGGCCAGGCCGTCGGCCGCGCCGGCGCGCCTGGACAGCTCCACCGACGCCTGGAAGCTCTCGCGCGCCTGCTCCAGCTCGCCCAGCAACAGCAGGCAGTCGGCCTTGCGCGCGAGGTACTCGGCCTCGTCCGCCCCCGAGCCGAGCTCCCTGGCCAGCACGCCGCCCCGCTCGGCCAGCCGCAGCGCCTCGGCGTGGTCGCCGCTCTGGAAGGCCAGGTCGCCCAGCCCGGACAGCGCCAGCGTGGTGCCCCAGCGGTCGCCGATCTCGGTGAAGGCGGCCAGCCCCTCGCGCAGGGCCTGCTTGGCCAGCTCGGTCTCGCCCGTGTTGACCCAGACGAAGGCGGGCCCGATGTGGGTGAGCGCGCAGATCCACGGGCTGAGCCCCTCGCGCGGGTAGTTGACCAGGTCGTCCACGACCAGATCGTCCGGCGGTCCGGTGAACATCGACAGGAACATCGACAGGAACTCCACCCGGTACGGGAAGTTCTTGATCGACACCTCGGCCCGCAGCCGCCGCAGGCGCTCGGTCAGCTCGGGCGTCGGCCGGCCGGTCCAGCCCGCGATGAGCACGCACATCGCGTACTCCTCCCACAGGCCCGGAGGCGGCTCGGGGCCGACCAGGCCGAGCAGCTCGCCGACGAGTTCGGCGCTGATCAGCCGGTGCCCGCGCAACCACCAGTAACAGGCCACCGCCGTCACCAGCCGCAGCCCGAACGCCACCTCCCCGGCGGAGATCGCCCAGCCCAGCGCCGCCCGCAGGTCGTCGCTCTCGGCGTCGAGCAGCGCCAGCCACTCCAGTTGCTCGCCCCCGCGCAGGTGCGGATCGGCGCGCTGGGCCAGCTCCAGGTAGAAGGCGGCGTGCGCGCGCCGGGTCGCCTCGACCTCACCGGCCTCGGCCAGGTGCTCGGCGCAGAACGCGCGGATCGTCTCCAGCATCCGGTAGCGGCCGTCCACCTCCGCCACCAGCGACTTGTCCACCAGCGAGTGCAGCAGCTCCTCCGGCAGCCCGCAGACCCGCTCGGCCGCCTCCAGGCTCGCGCCGCCGACGAACACGGTCAGCCGCCTGGCCAGCGCCTGCTCCTCCGGGTCGAGCAGGTCCCAGCTCCACGCCACCACCGCGCGCAACGTCTGGTGTCGGGGCAGGGCGGTACGGCTGCCGCGGGCCAGCAGCCGGAAGCGGTCGTCGAGCCGTCCGGCCAGCTCGCCCAGCGGCAGAGTGCGCAGCCGCGCGGCGGCCAGCTCGATCGCCAGCGGCAGCCCGTCCAGCGCCCGGCAGATCCGCGTCACGTGCTCGACGGTCGCCTCGTCCACCGCGAACTCGGGCCGGACCGCGGCGGCCCGGTCGGCGAACAGCCGCACGGCCGGGTAGGTGAGGGCCTCGGCCGCGGGCAGCCCGGGCGGCGGCGGCTTGAGCGGCGTGACCGGGTGCACGGCCTCGCCGGTGATCGCCAGCGCCTCCCGGCTGGTGGCCAGCACGCGCAGGTCGGGACAGGTGGCCAGCAGCCGGTCGGCCAGGCCGGCGGCGGCGTCGACGACGTGCTCGCAGTTGTCCAGGACCAGCAGCAGCCGCCGCCCGGCCAGGGCCGTGATCAGCCGCGCGGCGGGGTCGGGCGTGGGCACGTCGCTGCGCAGCGACTCGCGCACCCCGAGCGCGTCCAGCACGGCAGCGGTGAGCTGCGAACCGTCCGGCACCGGGGCCAGCTCGACCAGCGTGACGTCGCCCGGCTCCGCCGCCGCGGCCTCGACGGCCAGCCGGGTCTTGCCCGCCCCGCCCGGCCCGATCAGCGTGACCAGGCGGCTGGTGGTCAGCAGCGTCGCCAGCCGGGCCAGGTCGCCGGAGCGGCCGACGAAGCTGGTGAGCTGGGCGCGCAGGCCCACCCGGGCGGGCGGGACGGGAGCGTTCCGGACGGCGCCGAGCGCGGGATCGGCCCGCAGCACGGCGAGCTGCGCGGCGGCCAGCTCGGGGCCGGGCTCGACGCCCAGCTCCTCGTCGAGGATGCGGCGGCCCTCCTCGAAGACGGCCAGCGCGTCGGCCTGCCGCCCGCTGCCGTACAGCGCGCGGATCAGCAAAGCGCGCAGCCCCTCGCGCAGCGGGTGCAGCCGGACGAGCTCGCTCAGCCTGGCGACCAGCTCGCGGTGGCCGCCCAGGTCGAGCCGAGCCCGCACCTCGTCCTCCACCGCGGCCAGGCGCAGCTCCTCCAGCCGGGTGGCCTGCGTCTCGGGCACTTCGGGACGGCCACGCCACAACGCCAGCGCCTCGCCGAGCAGCGCCGCCGCCCGCTCGGGGTCGCCCTCGCCCCGGGCCCGGCGGCCCTCGGCGGCCAGGCGCTCGAAGCGGTGCAGATCGACCTCCAGCGGGTCGACGGCCAACCGGTACCCGGCGGGGTGGTGCTCGATCAGCTCCCGGCCCAGGGCGCGGCGCAGCCGCGAGACCTGAGACTGGAGCGCGTTGGCCGCGTCCTCAGGGGGGCGCTCGCCGTACAGGCCGTCGATGAGGCGGTCGGCGGGCACGATCCGGCCCGCCTCCAGCGCCAGGAGCACCAGCAGGGCCCGCACCCGCGGACCGCCCACCTCGGCCTCACCGGCACGGACGGGACCCAGGATCTCCAGCCGCATGCCCCGATTATCGCGGTTCGGCGAGCATCCGCACGATTTCCGCGGCGGTGGGCAGGGCGGGCGCGGGCTCGCCCCTAAGCTCCAGTACGGTCGCCAGCGCGGTGCGCAGGGCGGCGCGGTACAGGAGCGAGCCCATGCTGATGCACGCCGCCCCGGCCGCCGCGAGCTCGGCCACCGAGGGACCGCCGGGCTGGTAGAGCACGTTGAGCGGCCGGGGCGTGACCGCCACCACGGCGGCGACCGCCTCGGGGTCGGTCAGGCCGGGCACGAACAGGCCGTCGGCCAGGGCGTAGGCCTCGGCGCGCTCCAGGGTGTCGCCGGTGCCCAGCCAGCAGGTGTCGGTGCGGGCGTTGACGAACACGCCCTGACCGCAGGCGGCGGCGAGGATCTCGCGCTGGTGCCCGACGTCGCGCAGGGTGCCGTCGGGCTTGCCGTCCTCCAGGTTGACCCCGGCGACGCCCAGGTCGCGCAGGGTCGTGACCAGCTCGGCCACCTTCGCCGGGTCGTCGCTGTAGCCGTTCTCGGCGTCCACGGTGACCAGCACCGGCAGCCTGGTCAGCAGTCCGGCGAGGGCGACGGCCTGGTCGCGGGTGGCCTCCTGGCCGTCCGGCAGGCCGTGCACGGCGGCCACACCGAGGCTCGTGGTGGCGACCGCCGGGAAGCCGTGGGCGGCCAGCAGCGCGGCCGAGGCGTAGTCCCAGGCGTTCGGCAGCACCAGCGGGTCACCGGGCCGGTGCAGCAGCGCGAACGCCTGCGCGGGAGAGGCGGCGGTCATCGGCTCAACGACCTTTCCGGTGTAGGGGTGGCGGTGGCGCGGGTAGGGCTCATCGGCTCAGCCAGCCTTCGGCGATGGCGCGGGCGTGGGGTTGGCCGGGGCAGGCGCGCGGGCCGTACCCGAAGGTGAGGCAGGGGCCGTCCTGGTTGGCGGCCGGCACGTCGATCTCGACGCCCTCGCGCCGCAGCACCCGCACCGGCGGGTCGTCGCGCAGGACCTCGTCGAGGTCCCGGCCGGCCGCGGCGGCCAGCAGGGCGCCGGTGGCGGCGTGCGCCTGGAGCAGGACGGTCAGCTCGGCGATCGGGAGGCGGCCGATGAGCTCGGCCACCGCCGCGTCGGCCTCGGCGTCCGCCTCGCCGGACAGGTAGCCCCGCGCCGCCGCCGCGACCTGACCGGCCAGCGTCTCCAGGTCCTCGACCCCGAGGGCCGCACCGAGCACCAGCACCGCCACCCGCTCCGGCGGTTCGTGCCTCAGACGCGCCGCAGCCTGCCGCAGGACGTGCGGGTCGAGCCGGTCGAGCACCGCGGTGACCGCGGCCCGGCGTTCGGCGTGGGCCGCGCCGGAGGCGAACCGGGAGACCTGGCCGCGCAACCAGGCCAGGGTGCCCCGGGGCGCGCCCGCCTCGACCGGGGCCGGCGCCCGCAGCGGGTCGGACAACACCGCCAGGGCCTCGGAGTTTCGGGTGATGAGCATGCGTCCACGGTAGGACGGAGAGGTTTCGACCCCCGTCGAAACGTGCCCGCCGCCCCAGATGACAGGGGAGGGACTGCAAGGGACGGGCGCGGCGGTCTAGGCGACGAGGCGGAGCGGGCTGGGCTCGTCGGCGTCCGGCTCGGCGGGTTCCGGGGCAGCGGTGCGGGCGGTGGCGGTGGCGCCCGTGGCGATCGCCATCCCGACCAGGAGCACCAGGTCCACCCCGACCAAGGCCCGCTCCAGCAGCCCGTAGTAGGCCGCACCGTCGATCCAGCCCGAGATGAAGCTCGCCGGGTGCGCCAGCAGGTAGGCGGCCAGCACCAGCCCGGCCCCGCCGCTCAGCACCCGCACCGACCCCCAGCGCGCCCCCGCCTCGCGCCCGCGGGCCAGGACCCAGCCGGCCACCGGCAGAGCGGTGAAGAAGACGGCGGCGGCCCAGCGGTGGATCTCCCCGCCCAGGGTGTCGGCGCCGCTGTGCGGATCGGTCGGGAAGATCGCGCTGAGCATCAGCCCGCCCCCGGCCGCCATCAGCAGCACCCGGGCCGCCGCGCTCCGGTTCGGCTCGCGCAACGTCAGCCCGTAGGCCAGGCTGAGGCACCCGCCGGCCAGCGCCAGCATGCCGAGCATCACCGGCAGCATGCCGCCGGGCAGCAGGGCGTAGTCGCTGAGCAGGGGCTGCATCGGCAGGGCCACGTGCACGTAGATCATCCCCGCCAGCGCGGCGCCGCAGCCGGCCACGACCCCTTTCGTCATCGCGCCACCTCGTCGTAGATCTGCTCGAACCGGGCCAGGGAGGTCTGGTGGTCGTGGGTGAGCGCGAGCTCGCGGCTGGCCTTGCCCAGGCGCTCGCGCAGCGCCTCGTCGGTGAGGATCGAGGTCAGGTGCCGGGCCAGGGAGATCACGTCGCCCGGCTGGTAGAGGTAGCCGTTGCCGTCCACCAGGTGCGGCAGGGCCATCGCGTCGGCGGCCACCACGGGCAGCCCGCTGGCCATCGCCTCCAGGGTCGCGATCGACTGCAGTTCGGCGACGCCCGGCATGCCGAACGCGTCGGCCGCGGCGAAGGCCTGCGGCATCTGCTCGTCCGGCACGAACCCGAGGAACCGCACCCGGTCGCCCACGCCGATCCGGCGGGCGAGCTGCTCCAGCTTGCCGCGCTGGTTGCCCTTGCCGACGAAGGCGAGCTGCGCGTCGGTCTCGTTCAGGATGTACGGCAGCGCCCGCACCAGCTCGTCCAGCCGCTTCTCCTCGTCCAGCCGCCCGACGAACAGCACCGTGGGCCGGTCCTCCAGGTCGAAGAGCTTGCGCGCCCACGCCTTGGGCTCGGTGTGCGGGTGGAAGCGGGCCAGGTCGATCCCGCAGGAGACCGCCTCGACCTCGCGCTGGAAGCCCTGGTCGGACAGCAGCTCGGCGGCCAGCCGGGTGGGCGTGGTGATGTGGTCGGCCTTGGCGAAAATCCGGGCGAAGTCGCGCCAGGCGATCCGCCCGGCCTTGATCCGGAGCCGGTCGGGGATGTGCGCGAACTGGAAGAGGTTGTCGGGCATGAAGTGGTTGGTCGCCACCACCGGCACCCCGCGCCGCCGGGCCGCGGCGATCGCCGCCCGGCCGACGACGAAATGCCCCTGGGTGTGCAGCACGTCCGGCTCGATGGCCGCCATCAGCCGGTCGAGCCGGCCCGGCACCGTCACCCGCATCGTCGGGTGCACCAGCAGCGGGGCCGACCGCAGCCGGTGCACCACCACGCCGTCCACCAGGTCGGTCTTGCGCGGCCCGTCCTCCGACTGGCAGATCACGTGCACCTGGTTGCCGCGCTCGGCCAGTCCGGTGGCCAGGCGGTGGGTGAAGTAGGCGGCCCCGTTGACGTCCGGCGGGTAGGTGTCGGTGGAGATCAGCACGCGGCGCGGCCGGGCGGGCGCCGGGGCCGGGGCGAGCTGCGGTGTCAAGGTGTGCATCGGGGTGGCCATCAGAGGGTCCTTTCCAAGGGGCGTGCGTCAAGGGGGGTGGTGCGCGCGAGCGCGACGGTGCCGGCCGCGGCGAGCGCGGCGGCGAGGACCGGGAGGACCCCGGTGGGCAGCGGTTCGCCCAGCAGCAGAGCGCCGAAGGCGACCGCGGTGAGCGGGTCGGCGATCTGCAACGAGGCGAAGGAGACGCCGAAGTGGCCGAAGGAGTAGGCGCGCTGCAGCATCATCAGGGCGAGCAGCGCGGGGATCGGAAGAGCCAGGGCGTACCACCAGTTCCAGCCGCCGTCGATCAGCACGCGGACCAGGGTGGCGGTCGCGCCGTACAGCACGCCGGAGCTGGTGGCCAGCAGGGCCGCGCGCCCGGCCGGCGAGGCCACGCGCGAGCCGGCCCACAGCAGCACCGCGGCCACGCCGGACACGCCCAGCAAGGTGACGGCGCCCTGGGGGCTGAGGTGGGTGGGGCCGGTGTGCTCGGGCATGAGCAGCACGAGCCCCATCAGGCCGATGGCGACCACGGCCGCCGCGGCCAGTTCCTGCCGCGCGGGCCGGCGCCCGTGCAGCCCGGCGGCGATCGGGAGGGCGAACAGCAGGCTGGCCACGCCCATCGGCTGGACGACGGTGAGCGGTCCGAGTCCGAGGGCGGCGATGTGCAGGCCGCCTCCGGCGAGGATCGCGGCGCCGCCGATCAGCCAGCGCGGCCGGCGCAGCAGCGCGCGCAGGCTCGGCTTGGCGACGCTGGCCTCGAACTGTTGCAGGGCGGCACCGAGGGCGAAGAACAAGGAGCCCGCCAGTGCCACCGCGGCGGCCAGGACCGTCATGCGCACTCCTTTCAGGTGGATGGTCTCCGTGGTGGGTGACCGCCGCGTGACGGCGGGCCGAACAGGTCAGAAGTCTTGGTGGGCGTTCTGGGTGGCCGGGACGAGTTCCCGGGCCGCGCGCCGCTTGCGGATCCAGCGGACCACCTCGACCACCGCGGTGATCGTGACGGCGATGCCCAGGCCCAGCAGCAGGCCCTTGATCGGGTCGTTCTCGAAGGCCATGCCGCCGAAGAAGCCGATGAGGGCCGAGTAGACCGCCCAGGAGGCGGCGGCGATGGCGTCGAAGAAGGTGAACGAGCGCAGCGGATAACGGACCGCACCCATGGTCAGGGTCGTGGCCGTCCGGCCGCCGGGGATGTAGCGGGCGATCACCAGGACCAGGCCGCCACGCTCCTCCAGCGCGCTGCGCGCCCAGACGAAGGCCTTCTTCTCCCGCAGCCGGTGCCCGGTCTTGCGGCCGATCAGGTAGGAGATGTGGTCGCCGGCGAAGGCGCCGAGCGCGGCGACCGGGATGAGCAGCGCCAGGCTGGTGTCACCGGTGGCGGCGAAGACGCCCGCGGTGATGACCGAGGTCTCGGCGGGGACGATCGGGAAGAACCCGTCCAGCACCGCCAGCGCGAAGATCGCGACGTACAACCACGGTGACGCCATCACCTGGTGGATCAGGTCGAGGATTGCCTGCGACACGTACTGCTCCGATCGACATGGGGAGATCGCTCCCAGCCTGTCCGCACCGGCCTGGTGCGGGCCATCGGGAACAACCCCGGTCAACCATGGGCCCGCCCCCGAGTCCCGTCAGGGACGTCTCCGACGTTAGGGAAGGGGCGGATGCGCCCACATCGGCCGTTCGGCAGGGCGTCACCCTGACTTTCGTCGTGCTCACGATGACGATCCAACCGGTCGCGGGCTCGCCGATCAGTAGTGCTCAAGCCGCTTTTCGCGGTGGTCCTGGCTCCACCCCGCAGGGGAAGGGAGCGCCACCGCTAGGGTCGGACCGGTGAAGCGCACGCTCGTCGCCGACCTGGTGTGGTGGCTCGTCCTGTCCGTTCTGGCCGCCGCCGGCGGCCCTGACCCTCTCAGGGATCTCCCCGCCTTCCTCCTGGTGACCGGGGGGCGGATCGTGCTGCTCGGCGTCGTGGTGGCGGTGGGCCGGCGCCTTCCGCCGCTCGCGGTGGTGCTGCTGCTCGGGGCGGCGCCGTGGAACCTGGCGGAGGGGCTGGCGACCACGAGCCTGTTCGCCTCGATCGATCCCGCGCTCGTCCAGATCAAGCTGGTTCCCATCGGGCTGCTGCTGCCCGCGGTGGTCTGGTACGCGTACCTGTGCGGCCGGCGGATGCCGGGGCGCTGGTCGCTGGCCGCCTTCGCGGTGGTGGCCGTGGCGGGGGTCTGGACGGTGCTGGCCGCCGGGGGCGGCGTGGCCAGGTGGATCACCATGATCTCCGGGCTGCTGGGCAGCTACGCCCTGCCGTACACGCTGGGGGTGTTGCGGCGCGGGCTGCTCCAGCAGCGGGAGCGGGCGGCGAGGTCCGCCGAGGAGCAGGCCAGGCTGCGCGAGCGCACCCGGATCGCGCACGACATGCACGACTCGCTCGGGCATGACCTGGCGCTGATCGCGGTGCGCGCGGCGGCGCTCGAACTCGCGCCCGGGCTGGCGCCGGAGCAGGCCAGGGCGGCGGGGGAGGTGCGGGCCGCCGCCGCGGAGGCGACCGAGCGGCTGCGGCAGATCGTCGGCTTCCTGCGCGAGGAGGGCGAGGCGCCCTCGCTGACGCCGTCCGGGGAGAGCGTGGCCGAGCTGGTCGAGCGGGCCCGCGAGTCAGGCATGGACGTCCGGCTGGAGCAGGAGGGGCCCGCGCCCGAGCTGGCCCACCGGGTGGTGCAGGAGGGGCTGACCAACGCCGCCAAGCACGCCCCGGGTGCGCCGGTGCGGGTGACCGTCACGCCCACGCTGGTCTCCGTCCGCAACGGCGCGCCCGCCCGCCGCGCCACCGTCCGGTCCGGCGGCCTGGGACTGGCCGGCCTGCGCGAGCGGGTACGGCTGGCCGGCGCCACCCTGGAGGCGCGGCCCGACGGCGACGGCTTCCTGCTGGCGGTCCGGCTCGATCCCCCGTGAGGGGGAGGCGCTTCCCCGGCTCGCGGGAGGCCCGCCGGAGCCCTGCCCGGCACGCTTGAGGCATGCGAAACGACACCGGCCGGATCGTCGCCGGCACCGTGGCCATCGCCGCGATCCTGCCCTACCTGACGCTGAAGACCCTGTGGATGACCGGCAACCCGGTCGGCGTCCACGAACCCGACCTGATGGCGGGCTCGGAGATGACCGGGCTCAACGCCATGACGCTCGGCCTCGACCTGGTCGCGCTGGTCCTGGCGGTCGGCTTCACCTTCGGCTGGGGCCGGCGACTGCCCGCCTGGCTGGTCCTGCTGCCGCTGTGGGTCGGCACCGGGCTGCTGGTCCCGATCGTCGTCGGCCTGCCGGTCACGCTGGCGCTGGACGGGCCGGGCGCCTTCGCCACCGGGCCGCTGGAGAGCTGGGTGTACGTCGTCGTCTACGGCGGCTTCACGGTGCAGGGCCTGGCGCTGGGGGCCTCGCTGGTCATCTACGCCCGCGACCGCTGGCCCGCCGTCTTCGCCGGCCGGTACGGCGGAGCCGTCCCCGCCCTGATGACGCTGATCGCCCGGGGCGCGCTGGGCCTGTGCGCGGTGATCGGCGGCGTGCGGCTGTACTGGGCGCTCGGCGGCACCGCCGGGCTCGACCCGGCGATGGCGGCCGGGCTGAGCCTGTCGGGCGCGGTGCAGCAGGCCTTCACCGCGCTGCTGACCATCGCCGGCGGGGTGGCCTTCCTGGCGCTCGTGCGCGGGGCGCGGCGCGTGCCGTACCTGTTCGTGGCCTGGCTGGGCACCGGCTCGCTGTTCGCCTGGGGCCTGTACTCGCTGATCCTGCTCGCGGTGGGCGGCCCGCTGCGGCCGGAGGGTGTCGAGACCGCGGTGCCGAGCCTGGTGGACCTGTTCTCGACGCTGACCGGCCTGGTGATGGGCGTGGCCGGGGCGGTGGAGCTGGTCTCAGGCGGGCGCGTGGTGCAGCCGGCGCAGGACCCGCTTGAAGGCGATGATCGAGACCGTGATCGCGCTACCGCTGATCAGGGCCACCACTGAGGTGCGGATCAGCAGGTAGCCGCCGAGGGTGTCGTGCAGCAGCAGCCAGATGCCCAGGGTCGAGTTGGTCAGCAGCACCAGCGCCCACAGCAGCGTGACGCGGACGAAGAACTGCCGCACCCGCTCGTTCTGGAGCACGGCCTTGGGCAGGTGGATGTAGTCGAGCGCGAGCTTCTCCGCCAGCGGCTTGTTGAGGCCGATGGAGATGAGGAAGGCGATGCTGATGCAGACCGTGCCGAGCTCGGGCGGCAGGAAGAAGAACTTGGGATCGCCCAGGAAGACCGAGATGACGGTGCGGGCGGTCGCGGCCAGCGCGGCCAGGAACATGGTGGCCGGCACCTTGGAGCGGCGGACCAGGCGGATGCCCACGCACAGGTAGACCCAGCTCGTCGCGGCGATCATCGCGCCCAGCTCGCCCAGCGTCACGAGGGTGAGGTAGAAGACGGCCAGCGGCGCGACCACGCCTTCGAGCAGGCGGGGTGTCGCCTGCTTCAACAACGTGGTCAGGCGGGGGAGGGTGACCTGGTGCTGGTTCAAGGACTGCTCCGCGGATCGTCCGGTGGGCAGCCGCTACCCACACATCACCCGATCAGTCGGGAAATGTCTGTTTTTGGGGATTGCCGGCTTACCCGGGGAGGTGGCTTACGGTACCTGACGGTCCCGAGTGCCACTGTCGCTTTGTACTCGTTCGGACTTGCCGCTCACTTACAACCCGGCGGTGGCCAGCTTGGCGCTGAAACCCAGGAAGATCGCCCCGACCGCGGCGGTCAGGCCGGAGGACAGCTTCTGCCTCGACCGGAACTGGGTGGCCAGATACGTGCCGCCGAAGATGAGCAGGGTGAGGTAGAGCACGCTGAAGACCTGGATGATCGCGCCCAGGATGAGGAAGGAGATCGCCGGGGCCGCGTAGTTCGGATCCACGAACTGCACGAAGAAGGAGACGAAGAAGAGGATCGCCTTCGGGTTCAGGATGCTCACGATCAGCGCCTTGCGGAACGGCCGGCCCGCAGGCGTGCTGGCCTCGGTCGTCTCGGCCGCCCGGCGCCCGCGCAGCGAGCGGACCGCGCCGCGCAGCATCTGCACGCCGATCCACGCCAGGTAGACCGCACCGGCGTACTTGACCACGGTGAACGCCAGCGGGCTGGCCTTCAGCAGCGAGGCCGCGCCCGCCGCGGTGAGCACCATGAGCACGGTGTCGCCGACGAACACCCCGGCCGCCGCCCGGTAGCCGTCGCGCACGCCCCGCTGCGCGGCCAGCGACAGCACGTACAGCGAGTTGGGCCCGGGGAGCAGGATGATGAAGATCGCACCCACGATGTAGGCCCAGATGTCGGTGATGCCGAAGAACATGGCGTCATGATACGAGGGCGGCTTGTGCCCCGGTACGGCGGAGCGAGCTAGTCGGGCCGGTACCAGAGCGAGCCTGCCTGCCGGTGGCCCAGCGCCCGGTAGACCGCGTCGACCAGCGCCTGCCCGCGCGGGTTGATGCCCAGCCCCGGCCCCTGCTTGTTCATCGTGTAGCCGAAGGCCAGCCGCGCCGGCGGATCGCAGAAGCCCACCGAGCCGCCCATCCCGGGATGGCCGAACGCGGTCTCGGTATAGCCGATGCCCTCCCGGTCGGCCGGCGGCAGGTAGCCGTTGTCGACCGCCTTGGCGAACCCCAGCGAGAACCGGGTCGGCACCTGCAGCACCGCGTCGGTGCCCGCCGAGACGGCCGGGGCCATCAGCGCCAGCCGCTCGGCGCTGACCAGCCCGCCGCCGCCCAGCGACAGCGGCCGGTAGAGCCCCGCCAGCCCGCGCGCGTTGGTGATCGCGCCGACCGCGCCGATCTCGGCCGCGTGCGCCGCCCGGCTGTCGGACTCGCCGGGGGTCAGCAGGTAGCCGCCGTCGTTGCCGATCAGCAGCGCGGCCGTCGAGGCCGGGTCGGCGAAGGCCGTGCGGTAGAAGGCCGGCAGGTCGGCCGAGGGGTCGGCCGGGATGGTCGGCGCCACCCGCCCCTCGTGCTCCTCCGGCAGCCCCAGCCAGAACTCCAGGCCCAGCGGCTCGGCGATCTCCTCGCGGAAGAAGGTGCCCAGCGAGCGCCCGCTGACCCGGCGCACCACCTCGCCGACCAGGAAGCCGAAGAGCAGCCCCTGGTAGCCGTGCCGCGTGCCCGGCGGCCAGAACGGCTCCTCGGCGGCCAGCGTCTCGGTCATCTGCTTCCAGTCGTAGAAGGCGCCCTTCGGCAGCGGCGTGCGCACGACCGGCAGTCCGGACTGGTGGGCCAGCAGGTGCCGGACCAGCGTGCCTTCCTTGCCGTTGGCGCCGTACTCGGGCCAGTAGCGGGTCACCGGCGCGTCCAGGTCGAGCTCGCCCCGGTCGGCCAGCAGGTGCGCGCACAGCGCGGTGGCGCCCTTGGTGCACGACCAGACGTGCCCGACGGTGTCGCGCCGCCACGGGCGGCCCGGGGGTACGGCCGAGCCGCCCCACAGGTCGACGACGGTCTCGCCGTCCACGATCACGCAGACCGAGGCGCCGATCTCGCCCCGCTCGCGCAGATTCCGCTCGAACTCCTCCGCGACCTCGGTGAAGCGAGGCTCGCACGTGCCTTCCACTGTCATGGACCGAATCCATCATCCGGCTGGCCGACCGTCCAGTCTGTCCGCCGAATTCGCGCTTTACCTATAATTCCCACTGGTTTACTATGAATTGAGCGAGCCCTCCGCCCGCGCCGTGGCTGGCGGTGTGCGGGCGGGCCTCGCCGGCGGAGGGGGTACGGCTCGCGCGGCTGGGGTGGTCGCGCGAGCCGTACCCGGCCGGTCGCCCCCGGCGGCGGCCAGGGGCAGCACCCGGTGCGGGACGACGGTCGAGAGGGTGATCACGGTGCTGCTGCGCCGTACGCCCTCGATGGTGAGCATGCGGTCGATCACCTCCTGGATGTGCTCGTGATCGCGGCCCGCGATGCGACACCACACATCGCCCGGCCCGGTGACGATGTGCGCCTCCAGGAGTTCGGGGATGGCCTCCAGGGCGGCGGAGATCACCTCGCGCGAGGCCTGCTCGACCTCCAGCGTGGTGAACGCCTGGACCGGGTGGCCGAGCGCGCGGGGGGAGAGGTTCGGGCCGAAGTCGGTGACCACGCCGTCCTGCGTCAGCCGGTCGAGGCGGGCCTGGACCGTGCCCCGTGCCACGCCCAGCAGGCGGGCCAGCTCCAGCAGGCCGCTGCGCGGGCGGTCACGCAGCAGGTGGAGCAGGCGCAGGTCGAGCTCGTCGAGGCCGGAGCGGCGTGCTGGCATATTCGACACCTATCCCACGAGTTTTCACGATATTTCGCAGCATAGAGGGGTGGGTGTTGTCAGGATTGGCACCCGCCTTCGAGACTTTACGAGCATGAACGAGCAGAAGCACCGCCACCCCTTCGTCCCCTACCGCCCGGAGCGCTACGAGCCCGAGGAGATGCTCCGCCGGGGCCGCGAGTTCTACTCCCTGGTCGACCGCCGGCGCAGCGTGCGCTTCTTCTCCCCGGAGCCGGTGCCGCGCGAATGCGTGGAACTGGCCGTCATGGCGGCCAGCACCGCCCCCTCCGGCGCGCACCAGCAGCCGTGGAAGTTCATCGTCGTCGGCGACCCCGAGACCAAGAAGCGCATCCGGGAGGCCGCCGAGGTCGAGGAGCGGCAGAACTACGAGGGCGGGCGGCTGACCCCCGAGTGGCGCGAGGCGCTGGCCCCGCTGGAGACCACCTCCGACAAGGCCTACCTGGAGGTCGTGCCGTGGCTGGTGGTCTGCTTCGCGGAGAAGTACGGCGTGCGTCCGGACGGCTCGCGGGTCAAGCACTACTACGTCAACGAGAGCGTCGGCATCGCCTGCGGGCTGTTCATCACCGCCCTGCACGCCATGGGCCTGTCGACGCTCACCCACACGCCCAACCCGATGGCCTTCCTCACCGAGATCTGCGGCCGGCCCGGCAACGAGCGGCCCTACATCCTCTTTCCGGTCGGCTACGCGGCGCCCGACGCCGAGGTGCCGGATCTGCGGCGCAAGCCGCTTCCCGAGGTGCTGGGGTGACCTGCGGTTCTTGAGGTTTTGATCTTCCCTTCGGCAGACAAGGCCGCCGAATACCAGGATTTGGGCCTTGTGAGGCCCTGATGTCAAAGCTACGATCGCGACAACTCTTAGGAAACTTTCCTAAAAGAAATCATGGATTGGGACTCCAGATGTCTCTGTCACCCCCCTGATCCCACCGGACAACCTGCACAAACAGTCGCCGCCCAGCGTCACGCGCGCCGCCTCGCGCGAACCACCCCCCGAAGTTCCCTCGCCATGGGAGCGATCATGCAGCGCGACCTTCCCTTACTCGTCCTGACAGCCCCGGCAAGCCTTTTCTTCACCGCCGATCCCGAGTGGCGGCCAGGACCCCCTCCGCACCAGAGCCCGCGGGCCGGCAGCCGGGCCAGACCGGCGCCGCCCGCCCCGCCAGACCCGCCTCCGGCCGCCCCGGTCCGCGAGCCCCACGGCTCCCCGACCGCCGCACCGGCCGCCGGTCTGCGCTGAGCCCCTCCACAACGACCCTCGACGCGCCTGCCGACGAGGGTCCGGCCGTACGGCTTGCGTCGCCTCACACCCCCCGCGCAAGCCGTACGGCCCTTCGGCCACCCCCGCGCCTGCCGTACGGCGTCACAGCCCGCCTTTGCCAGACGGAGACTCCATGAGATATCGCGCCTCAGCCGCCCTGGTCCTGGGACTCGTCCTCGGACTCGGCGTCACCCCAGCGCACGCCCAACCCGCCCACTCCGCCGCCGTCCAGCTCGCCGCGGCGTGGGCGCCGTACACCACCTACGCCGTCGGTGCGGTGGTCACCTACAACGGCACCGACTACACCGCGATCCAGGGCCACACGTCACTGCCCGGCTGGGAGCCGCCGAACGTCCCGGCGTTGTGGAAGGCCGGCGCGACCCAGGGCAACGCCCCCGGCCAGCCCGGCACCGCCACGGTGACCTCGACCAACAACTCGATCACCTTGTCGTGGGGCGCCTCCAGCGGCACGGTCACCGGCTACCGCATCTACGAGGGCTCGACCCTCAAGACCACGGTCACCGGAACCAGCGCGACCATCAGCGGCCTAGGCACGTGTGAGTCGCACACCTACACGATCAAGGCGTACAACACCACCGGTGAGTCGACCGGCCGCGACGCCTCCGGCACCACGACCGGCTGCACCACCGGAGCCCCCGGCCAGCCCGGTGCGGCCACGGTGACCTCGACGAACAACTCGATCTCCCTGTCGTGGGGCGCCTCCAGCGGCACGGTCACCGGCTACCGGGTCTACGAGGGTTCGACCCTCAAGACCACGGTGACCGGAACCACGGCCACGATCAGTGGCCTGGGCACGTGTGAGTCGCACACCTATACGATCAAGGCCTACAACACCACCGGCGAGTCCACCGGCCGCGACGCCTCCGGCACCACGACCGGCTGCCAGAGCGGCGGCGGCCTGCCCAAGCACTTCCTCACCGGCTACTGGCACAACTTCGTCAACCCCGCCACCGAGCTGAAGCTCTCCCAGGTGCCGAACGAGTACGACCTGATCGCCATCGCCTTCGGCGAGGCCACCTCCACCCCGGGTCAGGTCGTCTTCGCCCTCGACAGCGCCCTGGCCACCGCGGTCGGCGGATACACCGAGGCCCAGTTCAAGGCCGACATCGCCGCGCTCAAGCAGCGCGGCAAGAAGGTCATCCTGAGCGTCGGCGGCGAGACCGGCCGCGTCGCGGTCGCCTCCTCCTCGGCCGCCACCGCCTTCGCCTCCAGCGTGCACGGCCTCATGCAGAGCTACGGCTTCGACGGCGTCGACATCGACCTGGAGAACGGCCTCAACGCCACCTACATGGCCCAGGCGCTGCGTGACCTGCGCTCCCGCGCCGGCTCCGGCCTGATCATCACGATGGCGCCGCAGACCATCGACATGCAGTCCACCGGGATGGAGTACTTCAAGCTCGCGCTGAGCATCAAGGACATCCTCACCGTCGTGCACATGCAGTACTACAACTCCGGCTCCATGCTCGGCTGCGACCAGGCCCAGGCCTACTCGCAGGGGACGGTCAACTTCATGACCGCGCTGGCCTGCATCCAGCTCGAGAACGGCCTGCGGCCCGACCAGGTGGCCCTCGGCCTGCCCGCCGGACCCGGCGCGGCCGGCGGCGGCGTGGTCTCGCCCACCCTGGTCAACCAGGCGCTGACCTGCCTGGCCACTCGCACCAACTGCGGCAGCTTCGTGCCGCCGCGCGCCTACCCCGAGATCCGCGGCGCGATGACCTGGTCCATCAACTGGGACGCCAGCCACAACTGGTCCTTCTCCAAGACCGTCAAGCCTCACCTGCAGGGGATGCCATGAGACTCCGAATCCTCGCGGCCACGGCCGCCGTGTGCGCGATCGGGCTGCTGAGCGCCGCCCCCGCCCAGGCCGTACCGACGAGCGCGGCCGTGATCCAGCTCGCCCCCGCCTGGGCGCCGTACACCACCTACGCCGTCGGTGCGGTGGTCACCTACAACGGGACCGACTACACCGCGATCCAGGGCCACACGTCACTGCCCGGCTGGGAGCCGCCGAACGTCCCGGCGTTGTGGAAGGCCGGCGCGACCCAGGGCAACGCCCCAGGCCAGCCCGGCACCGCCACGGTGACCAGCACCAACAACTCGATCACCTTGTCGTGGGGCGCCTCAAGCGGAACCGTCACCGGCTACCGGGTCTACGAGGGCTCGACCCTCAAGACCACGGTGACCGGAACCACGGCCACGATCAGCGGCCTAGGCACGTGTGAGTCGCACACCTACACGATCAAGGCCTACAACACCACCGGTGAGTCGACCGGCCGCGACGCCTCCGGCACCACGACCGGCTGCACCACCGGAGCCCCCGGCCAGCCCGGTGCGGCCACGGTGACCTCGACGAACAACTCGATCTCGCTGTCGTGGGGCGCCTCCAGCGGCACCGTGACCGGCTACCGGGTATACGAAGGCACCACCCTCAAGACCACGGTGACCGGCACCTCCGCCACGATCAGCGGCCTCGGCGCCTGCGAGTCGCACACCTACACGATCAAGGCCTACAACGGCAACGGTGAGTCGACCGGCCGCGACGCCTCCGGCTCGACCACCGGCTGCCAGAGCGGCGGCAAGATGGACGGCGCACCGTACCTCTACATGGGCTGGGGCAACCCGCCCAACCCGGCCACCGTCATGGACGCCACCGGCGTGAAGTCCTTCACCATGGCCTTCATCCTCGCCCAGAACGGCTGCAACCCCGCGTGGGACGGCAACCGGCCGCTGACCGGCGGCGCCGACCAGCAGGCGATCAACACCATCAAGTCGAAGGGCGGCAACGTCCAGATCTCCTTCGGCGGCTGGTCGGGCAACAAGCTCGGCCCGAACTGCGCCACCCCGCAGGCCTTCGCCGGCGCGGTGCAGCAGGTCATCAACGCCGTCGGCCCCGCGGTCGTCGACTTCGACATCGAGAACACCGACGAGTTCGAGAACTACACCGTCCAGGACCGCATCCTGAACGGCCTGAAGATCGTCAAGCAGAACAACCCGAGCGTGAAGGTCGTCGTGACCTTCGGGACCACGCGCACCGGCCCCAACGCGCACGGCGTGCGCCTGATCAACCAGGCCAAGGCGCTCAACGTGCCGATCGACAACTTCACCATCATGCCGTTCGACTTCGGCGGCTCGAACATGTACACCGACACCGTCAACGCCTCCGAGGGCCTGAAGACCGCGCTCAAGAACGCCTACGGCTGGACCGACGCGATGGCCTACTCGAAGATGGGCATCTCGGGCATGAACGGCCTGTCCGACCAGCAGGAGCTCACCAGCACCGCCACCTGGACGCAGATCCGCGACTGGGCCAAGTCCAAGGGCCTGACCCGGCTGGCGTACTGGGCGGTCAACCGCGACCGGCCCTGCCCCGGCGGCGGCGTGACCTCCAACTGCAGCGGCATCGCCCAGCCCGAATGGGAGTTCACCCGCATCACCGCCGGCTTCTGACCGGACGGCCGGCACTCGAAGGCTCACGGCCCCCACCGGACAGGGGGCCGTGACGGGTGGTCCGCACCCCAGCCCGGATCACCACCTCAGATGAGGAGCGGCGAGGGAGCCGTGCCGGCGGCTTCGCTCCCCATCCCGCGATCCGCGGTGCCGGGCGCCGGGGTCCGGCACCGCGGACCGCCTGCGAGTTCCCTGTGAATTCGCAGGCCGTTCCCATGCCCCCGCCGAACCGCCTGACCTGCCACTTCATAGTGATCCCTGATTCGCCGACCAGGTGGCGGGCCACTTCCCGGGTACGGCAGGCTAGTGCCCACCATGGAATACGCAGTGCTCACCGGCATCGTTCTCGTCAGCGGCGTCCTGCTCGCCCTGTTCGCGCAGTGGCGTGACTGGCGGCCCTCGCTCACCACAGCCATCCTCGTGGGCGTCGCCGTCCGCGTCCTCCTGCTGATCACCTCGGCGAACGACGCCTGGCAGCCGGTCGATTTCATGGAGAGCTTCAAACCCGCCGGCGAGGCGGTGCTCAACCGGCAGGACCCCGTGCTCGGCAGCGAGGGCGGCTGGCACTTCCTGCCCACCATCCCCTACGTCTACGGCATCCTGCTCTGGCTCGGCATCCCCTGGGAGTACGCCGGCCGCCTGGTCACCGTGGTCGCCGACATCGCGCTCATCCCGCTGGTCGCCAAGCTCGCCGGCGGTCCCCGCGCGGGGCTGCGCGCCTTCCAGTACGCGCTCAACCCGCTCGCGCTGCTGGTGGCCTGCATCCACGGCCAGGTCGAGCCGGTCGCGCTGGCCTTCGGCGTGGCCGCCTTCGTCGTCGCCCGCGGTCCCGGCGACCCGGAGCGCACCGGCTTCACGCTGCCGGTGCTCGACCGCGTCCGCCACTACGGCGCCTCCGACGTGGTGCACCGGGTGGTCGCCAAGGTCCGCCGCGAGCTCAAGCCCGGCATCGACGACCGCGCCACGCTGCGCCGCGGCATCCTGGCCGGCGTGCTGATGGGCCTGGCCCTGTGCGCCAAGAGCTGGCCGATCTGGCTCATCCCCGGCATGCTGCTGCTCCTGCCCAACCTCCGCGCGCGCATCGCCTCGCTGGTGCTGACCGGGGCGGTCCCGCTCTTCTTCCTGGTCACCCTGCCGATCTTCGCCGGGACCGCGCTGAGCGAGATCCCGGCGGTGATCAAGGAGATCCAGAACATCCGGCCGATCGTCGGCGAGTGGGGCTGGACCCCGTGGTTCACCGAGGGGAGCTGGGCCCTGGAGCCCGAGCTCGCCAAGTTCGGCACCTACCTGATCTACGCCAGCGTGCTGGTCGTGATCTTCCTGTGGCGGCGGGCCGACCCCATCGACCTGACGATCGCGATCCTGCTCGTCTTCATGGTCGTCACGCCGCGGCTCGGCGCGCAGTACCTCCTGTGGTTCATGCCCTTCCTCATCGCCCGCCCGACCCGCTTCGCCTGGCCGGCGATCATCGGCGTCAGCCTGTGGGCCGGGTACGGCTACCTCTACATGACCCAGTTCGACGTGGACACCTGGTGGTGGCTGCACTCGCTGTGGTCGCGGGCCTCCATCGTGCTCCTGCCGCTGCTGGTGCTGGCCATGCCGTGGGAGCGCCGCGTCCCGGCCGCGGTGCGGACCGCCGACTCGCGGCCGCTCATCCCCTCCCGCTGACCTGCCAGGGGGTACGGCTGAGCCGTACCCCCTGATCCGTCACCGGTGCAAGGCGTGGAACAACGAGACCCACTGGTCGGGATGGACGAACGCCACCACCGCGTCCCGGGGGATCCCGGCCACCGCGAACGCGGCGTCCAGCCCGGGGTGGTGCCCGCGCAACGTGGCGTGGAGCGTGCCGCCGACGCCGGTGAAGCCGAGCTCCACCAGCTCTGTGTACGCCGCCTCGTCAGCGCGGGAGACCAGCGGCTCGGCCCGCCGCTCGATGCGCAGGACGCCGGAGTCGACCGACGGCACCGGGCGGAAGCTCTCCCGACCGATCCGCCCGGTGAGCTCCCAGCCGAACCAGGGCCAGGTCGAGACGGTCAACCGGCTCCAGCGGCCGAAGTCGCCCGACCGCTTGCGCGCGTACTCCAGCTGGGTGAGCAGCGTCGCCGAGGTCAGCCGGTCGGCGTTCAGGCACCAGCGCACGATCGGCGAGGTGATCGAGAACGGGATGTTGCCGGCCACCGCGAACGGCTCGGCCGGTCGACGGACCGTGGTGAAGTCCGCCTTGACCACCTGGATGCGCGGATTGTCGCGGGTGCGGGCCTTCAGCTTCGCCGCGTAGAGCGGGTCGGCCTCGTAGCCGATCACCTGGGCGCCGGCCGCAGCCAGCGCGAAGGTGAGCGCGCCCTCGCCGGGTCCCGGCTCCAGGATCAGCCCCGCCGGGGCCGCCACCTTGACGATCTGCTCGATCGCCTGCGGGTCGGTGAGGAAGTTCTGCGACAGCTCGCGCCTGGCCCGGTCGCGGGGCGTGCGCCCGCCGCTGGTCCGGGTGGTCTTCTGCTGAGTGTGGGAATAGTTGCCGAATGCGTAGGACTGCGCCACAGCAGTTGCCCTTCTGGGTCTTCGAGAGGAAACAGGTCTCGAAGGGCCCTGGGCACGCCGGCGGAGATGAGGTCAGATCCGCCCGCGGGCCAGAGCCCGGCCGCGGCGGATGCGGATGAAGCAGGTGCAGAATCCACTCATGCGGAGCACGGTACGGAACGCCCCGTCTCGTTGCAACGGATTATCGGTCCGGCCCGATAAGCAATCATGAAATATCGGGCTCCGGTGGTGATCGCCCTGCTCGCCGGCTGCGTGCTCGCCCTGACGGCCGGCTGCACGGCCGCCCCGGCCCCCAAGGCCGGGCCCCCGCCCGTCGCCTCGTCGATCCCGCCCGCGCCGCCGGTCCGTGCCGAGGCCGAGGGCCTGGTCGCGGCCGGCTCGCCCGGCGCGGTCACCTACGTCCTGGACGGCGACCGCGTCTGGCAGGCCGCCGCCGGCGAGGCCGAGCCGGGCTCGCCGATGCGGACCGACCACCGCTTCCGCATCGCCAGCATCACCAAGACCTTCACCGCCGCCCTGATCGCCCGCCAGGTGCGGTCCGGCCGGCTCAAGCTCACCGACCGCGCCCGTGACCTGCTGCCGAAGGCCACCACCTCCCGCGCGACCGTCGCCGACCTGCTCAAGCACACCAGCGGGATCCCCGACTACCTGCGCGGCGACCGCTTCACCGAGGCCGTGGCGCGCGGGAACCGCCACCTCGACGAGTGGCCGCCCGCCAAGCTCGTCGCCTATGCCGGCGAGCCCGGTCCTCCCGGCGTCTACCGCTACTCCAACACCAACTACATCCTGCTCGGGCTCGTCCTGGAGAAGCTCGGCCGCCGGCCGTACCGGGCGCAGATCGCCGACCTCGCGCTGCCCGACACCGAACTGCCCGCCGTCCCCTTCCCCGACCGCCTCGCCCGCGGCGTGCACACCGACGGCTCGCCCGGCTCCACCGAGGCCAGCGCCTCGCTCTTCTGGAGCGCCGGCGGCCTGGTCTCCACCGTCGCCGACGTCGCCCGCTTCTACCGCGCACTGTTCAGCGGCGAACTGCCCGAGGGCGCCCTGGTCCGCGAGAAGAACGGCGTGTACGGCGAGCGCCTGTCCTGCGGAGTGCACGTGCTCACCCACTCCGGACTTCTCCACGGGTACGGCGGAGCCGCCATGTCCACCGAGGACGGTTCGCGGGTGGTCGTCGTCGAGGTCAACTCCAGCAACGCCGGCGACGCCATCGCCGCCGCGAGCCGCCTGATGTGCGCGACGTGACCGAGGGAGGTCAGGTCTTCCCGGTGGCCTGTGCTTCCTTCGGCGCCTCGCCCGAGATGAGCGCGGCCGCCCATTTGGCCGTCGGATCGCTGTCCACCAGCAGGGCCCGCGCCAGCAGGCTGAGCGGGATGGCCAGCAGCGCCCCCAGCGGCCCGAGCACGAACGCCCAGACGATGAGCGACAGGAACGTCATCGTCGTGGACAACCCGACGGCGTCGCCCAGGAACTTCGGCTGGATGAACGACTGGATGACCACGTTGATCGCCACGTAGGCGGCGATGACGAGGAGCATCTGCTTCACGCCCCCGTCCAGCAGGGCGAGCAGCGCCGGGGGGATCAGCCCCATGATGAAGCCGATGTTCGGGATGTAGTTCGTGATCAGCGCCAGCACACCCCAGAGCAGGGGGAGCGGCACCGACAGCAGGTAGAGCGCGGCGACGTCGAGCGCCGCGCAGACCAGCCCGAAGGCCGTGGAGACGAGCAGGTAGCGGCGCGTCTTGCGGGCGAAGGTGGCCAGCGCCTCCACCAGATCGGGCCGGCGCGCGCTCCCTGAGGCGAGGATCCGCCGGGTGGCCGGGGCGTCCAGGCACATGGCCAGCAGCAGCACGACGATCAGGAAGATGCTGGAGAAGACGCCGACGACCCCGCTCACCAGCCCCTGCGCGAGCCCGATCAGCTTGCCGGGGTCGAAGGACTGGATGGCCTTGTTGATCACGTCGTTGCTCGCGCCGAGGCTGGTGAGCCAGTGGTGTGACTCGTCGACGAGCTCGTCGAACTCGTTGGCGTACGAGGGGAGCAGCGCGGCGAGCTGCCCGGTGGACAGGCTGAGGATCGCCACCATGGCCAGCAGCACGAGCAGCACGATCAGGAACGGCACCGCGACCTGGATCCAGCCGGGCGCACCGGCGCGCTCCAGGCGCGACCGCACCGGCGAGACGGCGATCACCAGGACGAGCGCGAGCATGATCGGCCCGACGATGCTCGCGACCTCGCGGATGCCGAACAGCGTCACCACCGCGCCGGCCGCGCCGACCAGCACGATGAAGGCCCTGGGTACGCCTTGATCAGTCACGCAGCGTTCATACCCGTGGAGTGGGCATTCACGACTAAGCACCAAGTTCTGGGGGATTGTTGGCGCTGGACGGACCCTTGTGATCATTCTGTGGCCGGTCTCTTCGCGCGAACGCGTTCAGAGCACTCCGAGGCGCTGCTAATCTTTCTAAGCCGACGTCGGACGGCGCAACCCCACACCATCGCTCGCAAGAGCAAGTGTGGCGTGCGCGGGCAGAAGTCGGAGATCCCTTTCTGGTTTGGCAGTCCAGAAGATCGGTTCGCGGACTGGTCAGAAGGCTGGTAACTTAGAGGGGTTGCCCCGGAGACGGGGCGGTCTGAATTCCCGCAGATTTCGCCGGGCCGGTCAATTTGACTCGGAACGGACGGTCTGAAAGAATAAAGACACAACGAACGAAACGAAAAAGCGCCACCGGGCGGTACGACGGTGAACGCGTCCGTTTCTTGAGAACTCAACAGTGTGTTAAAAGCCAGTGCATGATTTACACATCATGCAACACCTCGTCTATAGACGATTGATTGTTGCTG